>NZ_JAQQCH010000011.1:0-232978 GCF_046030555.1 Paraburkholderia sediminicola
AGTATCTGGAATTTATTTTAAGGCGCCTTTTCTACGCGGCTCGGTTCATCAACAACCGATGCTTGCACGTCGGGGGCCGAAGCGCGCGCAGCCGGGGCACCGATCGTCCAGTCGTGTAACACGGTATAGGCAACCGCCAGCAACGTTGGGCCGATGAAAACACCAAGGAAGCCAAAAGCGAAGGCGCCGCCCAGGATACCCAGCATCACAAGGATTAGCGGCATGTCACTACTTTTGCCGATCAGGATCGGCTTGATGACATTGTCGGACATCCCCACGACCAACACGCCCCACACGACCAGAAAGATTGCCCAACCCGTTGCACCGCCGTGATACAGCCAGATCGCCGCGGGCAACCAGACGACAACCGGGCCGCCCGGTATCACCGACAGGAAGAATGTCGCCAGCCCAAGCAGCGCCGGCGCCGGGACGCCTGCAATCCAGCAACCGAAGCCAGCGAGAATGCCTTGTACAAGCGCCGTGCCGAGAATCCCGTAGACCACGCCCTTCACCGTGCTGCCCGCCAGCGCCAGCAAATAATCGGCGCGCTCGCCGGCAATGCGCCGCATGCCCGCCCTCAGCCAGGCTGCCGCGCCCTCCCCTCCGGTATAAAAGAAGAATGCAAGCACGATACTCAGCGCCAACAAACCCAAACCGTGCGTAACAGCAATCGCAGCAGCCAGAATCCACTTGCCGGCCGGCGCCGCAAGCGCACGCATTTGCGCGATCAGTTCAGAGTTGCTGCTCGTTACATTCGCCCAAAATGCCTCGATGTTCGAGCCAACTAGCGGAATTCGCCCAACCCACGGCGGCAAATCCGGCAAGCCAGCCTCGAAGAGCCTTTGTACCAACGCGACGATGTCGTGAACGTGCGCACCGAAAGCAAAGCCCGCATAGACGAACGGGCCAAGCACCACGACCAGAATGATGAACACGATCAGCGTCGCAGCCAGCTTCCGCCGCCCACCAACTGCCGTAGTAAGCCGCCGGTACAAGCCCCACGAGCTATAACTGAGAATGGCACCCCACAACAGCGCGGTCGTAAAAGGCGCAAGCACCAGCAGAGACCCGCCCACCAATATGATCAACGCGAACACTGCGGCGAGACGTTCAATCAGTTGGTCCGATTTCACTATGAATCTCCTGTTGTGCCAGACCACAGCGACGAATAGACATACGCTTGCGAGGCGCCCACTGAAGGCAGTCAGTATAGAAGCGAGCCACGCCCCCGGGCCTGTCTTATATCATCCGGCCAGGACACCGCGCAACGCATCTGGCAGCGCCCGCAGCAGGCTTATTTTTAATGCGGAAACGTCCCGATCCATCCGGCATAGTCAGCCAAATAATATGGCGGCATAGAAAAGACTAGAATATAAGGTTCTGTGCCCCCAAATTTCTGGATTTATGCGCTCGCGAATCGCCAAACGTCTCCCTCCCGATGCCGACAAGCTCGTCGGTCTCTCGCTCGCGCTTTTCGCGTCGGGCAGCCGCACCGAAGACCGCTTCTGGGAAGCGAAGCTCGATGCGTTGCTGGCCAAGATCGTCCGCAACGCCAACCAGACTACGCTGGACGCCGCGCTCGATCATCTGCAGCAGAATCATCCTGATGCTTACGGCGCGCTCGCCGACATGGCGGAAACGCACAGTGAGTCGTTCATCGTTGAACATGAAGGCGTTCCTTATGAAGCGCTGCTGATTGCCGCACCCGTGCTGGCCTGGACTCGCTACATGATTCCTTCCGGCCCGCTCAAACCGGATGCAGCCGACGCGCTGCGCGCGCACCTGCAGGCGCATGTGCTCGCGGCCAATACGCGTGTCGCTATGGTGCCGTTCCTGTACAGCATCGATCAACTGCCGCGTCACCACGTCGAAACCTGGCGCATTGCCCAGCAACTCGCTCAAGCAGCGATGGCTGGCGCCCACGCCAAGCTCAATTTCGGCGAATTGCCGGAAACCTCGCCAATCCTGGCCGACCCACGCTTTCTACTGGCTGTGGTCGCGGCGCCGGTGGGTGAGCCGGCGTTTCGCTGGCAGGAAGAAGAAAACGGCACTCGGATCGAGCGTGGCCAATGTCTCGAACAATGGGCAACGCAAGGCGGCGCCAACCTGTCGCTGGCACTGCCCGGATGTGAATTCGAATGTCTGCTGCCGGATGCCTATTATTCAGCCTGCCGCGACGCCGACGAACGCGTGCGCCCTCACACGGTACGTACCGCCGTGCGCTATCTGTTCGACACAATCGGCGCGGCGCCCCAGGAGTTGCGCGCGGTTGTCGCGGGCTTCGGCGAGCGCCGTATCGACGAATACCGGGTCGGCTTTACACGTCGGGGCAGCAACGACGTGATCTACGGCGTCGTGTGGCCACTTTACGGCCGCGAGAACGGCGAACCCGGCATTGATGAAGAACCGCAAGAAACCGCTGCGTCAGACGACCCCCTCGAAGAAATCGTCGCATTACTCAAGGAAACCGGCGTGACAGACGTGCGCCGCCACTCAGGCCGCTTCGAGCCGGAATATTGTGATGACTGCGGTGTCCCGCTTTATGCGGACCCGCTCGGCGAAATCGTCCACGCCGAAATGCCGGAGGACGCGGAGCCCGCGCAACCGCATTTCCACTGACGCATCGGCGTCGGCGTCATTGCGCCGCACCGGCCGACCTCAGGAAACCCCGCCGCGCGCGGGGTTTTTTTATGTCATTCCTCCTATGCCTTTTGGACAGGCCGTCAAAACGGAAGGAATTTGTCATGATAGTGCCGGTGGTGCATCGTAACGCGCCCGGCACTTTCGCCGGCCCGCATGCATCGCGCCACCACGCCCGATTCATCTGGAGACATGGCATGCGATTCTCAATACTCAACTCAGACGGGAACGTCGCGATGGACTCAAAGCACTGCTGCGGCAAATCGACCGCCTGGCGCGCTTTAACGAAGCACAGGATTGGCGTCAGGTTGAACGTACGCTCAAGCGCCTGCGGCCCGACCTGCTTGTGATCGATTGGCAGGACTGGATGTCGGTGGACGATACTCGTCATCTGCTCAGCCATTACCCGGACTTGCGCATCGCAGTGCTGACCGACGAGGTCTCGCCAACTGCCGTGCGGAACCTCATGGACGAAGGCGTGCTCGGCGTGGTCCCCCGCGAAACCGATCCGTGCCTGATCGTGCGCGCTTTCGAAATGGTCCTGCTCGGTGGTCACTACGTGCCGGCCGGCGCACTGGCGCTCAATCCTCCGCTACCGCCGGATGCCACCATCCGGCCGTTCGATGAAAAGAGCCCACCGCCGCGCCGGACCAAACTGTCCAACGGCCTGTCGCCCCGCCAGGAGCAGATCATGCGCTGCGTTCACATGGGCAGCACTAACAAGATGATCGCGCGCACGCTCGGCATCAGTGAAGGCACCGTCAAGATCCATCTGACCAGCATATTCCAGCAACTCGGAGCGCCCAACCGCGCCGCGGCTGTCGCGCTCTACAACGGCTGGCTGTCGGCTCATTTGCAAGTACTGCGCAACGATGCCGAGCGACAGGTTCGTCCGGTAATGGGACAAGCCGGCGTGGTGCCGTTGCGGCGCCGCATGCCGCAGCGCTTCCAGTATCCGTTGCCCGCGAACGACACGGCCGACACGCTGCCAATGGCTGCCGAACCGAACACGACTTACGGCGATACGGCCGCCGGGCCGGCGACGGAGCAGGTCACGCAAGGTTCGGCATAACGTCAGCCGGCGCGCGCGCCAGAATCGGAACGCGCATTTTCTGGCAGCGTTCGCGCCGGCTGGCATGGAATCCGCTCACACCTTTTCTCGTCCAACGAGTAATATGAGATACATGGGTTTCCTCTACACACCGCTTCCGTTCTGGGTCGCTGTCGGTGGCTGGATCGCCACTGCGATAGTGGTCGCGCTCGCGCTGTGGAAAAATCCTTTCAAACGACTTCAGGACGGCACACTCCAGCATGTCTGGCTCGCGCTCATCGTCGCGGTGTCGGTCCTGTGGGCGAGCAACGCGTGGCTCGACGACGGCACCGTTATGCATCTGCTCGGCGCCACGCTGGTCCTCACATTATTCGATTGGGCGCTGGCGCTGATCGCCATGGCGATCGTTACCGGTCTCGCCGCTGTCGTCTTCGACGCCCCCTGGCAGGGCATTGCGCTGACGTTCATCGTGTTCGGTGCACTGCCCGTCGGCATCTCTGCCTTGATCCAGCGCGCCAGCATCGCCTGGTTGCCGCGTAATCTCTTTATGTTTATCTTCGGCCAGGGTTTTGTCTCACCCGCCATCGCCGTGTCGCTCACGGCGGCCGCGGCGCTCGGCGTTCACATTGCGCTCGCCGACGGTTCGATGACCGTGGTGCCTGTTGGCTACGCGTTCAGCGTGCTTCTGCTTGCCACCGGCGAGTCCTGGTTCACGGGCATGTCGACGGCATTGATCGCGGTCTATCGTCCGGCGTGGGTCACCACTTATGATGTGCGTCGGTATCGATTGGGCGGGCCACGTACCTGACACGGGCGCGGCACCAAGCACGTATCTGCGGCAATCGGCCGTCTCGGCACATCAAGCGCCCGAGTCCACGCACCACGACAGGACAAAATATTTGTGTCAGGATTGAACTCCTCCCTCCCGCCGTGCATCTTACGTGCCTCACGTCTCATTAGCGTCTAACGAACTAGATGGATAGCACCAACGTACCGCGCCGATTGCTGCGGTTGGTCGGCCGGTTAGCAACATTTGCAGCGGGTCTCTCGCTCATTTGCACTGCTCCCGCATACGCCGATCAACTCGAACAGCACAACGATCTCGTCAACAAATTTGTCAATGACATGCATGCAGACCCGCTAGTCGCGGACTGCGCTGCGCACGGCAATTTTGTTGCAAGCACATCGACCGCCTTCGACCATGTCGAATTTCCACCCAGCTCTTTCGACAGCGCGCATGCGTCGGTCACCCCCTGGAACGATTCGTTCGACGAGGGCAAGCAGCGCGTCAAAGTGGACAACATCGTCACCGTCGAGGGTCTCGGTATCCGCCAGAGCGGCGACGGAGATCCAGCCGATCTCAAGTTCCGCTGCGGCTATGTGGGCGCCCAGATGCTGGCATTCAGCTGGAACGATCCGGTGCCGCCAGCCCGCGCACATAGTTCCGGATCTACCGGATCGCGCGCCTCCTCAGGCAAGCATAAGAGTGTGAAGGGCAAGCACTCCGCCAGCGGTAAAACCACGAAGAAAGCGACCGGCAAGTCCTCAAAGGCAAGTTCGGGGAAATCATCGCGAACGACCTCCAGCAAGTCTTCGGGCAAATCGACCGCGAAAAAATCCCCGGCGAAAAAGACTCAATAACGGGCAAGAGCCGCGGCCGTTTTAACTGATCCGCGCCATGGCGCCATGCCGGCACTAAAGAAACGGGGCACACACTTTCAAAGTGTGTGCCCCGTTTTTTATACAGTATCCGGTTACGCGAACGTCTCCACGTGCCGCCAAATCGCCTGCAGCATGGCGGCGCCCAGCGACGCGCTACGTTCGCCGTTCCACCCCACCCGCTCGTCCGGCAGATTGGCGTTGTCCTTGAACGGCATCTCCAGCGTCAACGACAAACAGCCGAATTCGTTGCCGATGTACTTCGAAGCCAGCTTGAGCGCGTCCTCGCGATACTTGCTCGCTGCGTAGCCGTACTTGTCCTGGAAGTCCGGACTCGCATGCTTGAACGCTTCGATGAACGCTTTCTGCTCCTCTCCCTGCCGCTCGGTGAAACCCGGCAACATTTCGGAGCCGGCCACGAACACGTACGGCAGCGCTTCGTCGCCATGGATATCGAAAAAGAGATCACAACCGGTCGCGTGAATTGCGTCGCGCACCACCAGCACCTCAGGACTACGCGCGGCGTCCGGCTCCATCCATTCGCGGTTCAGGTTCGCGCCCGTCGCGTTGGTGCGAAGATTGCCGTGCACGCTGCCGTCCGGATTCATGTTCGGCACGATGTAGAAGACTGCGTGATCGTAGAGCTTGCGCGCCACGGGATCGCCCGCCCAATCGCCCCAACCCGCGAGACGCTTTACCAGACCTTCGATAAACCATTCGGCCATCGTCTCGCCAGGATGCTGGCGCGCGATCAGCCAGATCTTTTTCTTGGGTGTGTCGCCGGTTTGCGGCGTGCCCAGCGTCAGTAGCGACATCGGCCGGCCTTCGACCGTCTTGCCCAACTCCGTGAGCGTGGCCTGCGGCATCTGCTGGACCGCACCGAGAAACTCCGAGTGACGCTCCTCGCTATACGGTTCGAAATACGCGTAGTAAATGCGGTCGAAATCCGGCGTGTGGTCGATCGTCAGCACGCGGCCGTCGTAAGAAGTCGGCACGCGGAACCAGTTCACCCGGTCATAGCTTGCCACCGCCAGATAGTCGCGCCAGCCTTCGGCAAACGCGCACGCCGCGGCATTTTCGAATGTCATCACACAGCGCTCGCCGGCCGCACCGGACAGCCTGAAATAGAACCACTGCGCGAACTCGGCGTGGCTGTCGGGCCGCACGCGCAGACGGATGTTGCCGGCGTCTTCGCAAGCCAGCACTTCGATCGCGCCTGCGTCGAAGTTGCTCGTAATCGATAACGTCATGATGTTTTCCCCTGCCTGTGTGCGCGGCAATTGCTTAGTCAGCAATGCGGCGGCGGAATACGTAAGTGGAATCGTTCGAGGCTTCGGCGTCGAATGCGTAGCCTTCAGAGTTGAAGTCTCTCAACTGCTCGGGCTTGTCGAGACGGTTTTCGACCGCGTAGCGCGCCATCAGACCGCGCGCGCGTTTTGCGTGGAAACTGATGATCTTGTAGCGGCCGCCCTTCCAGTCTTGGAACACCGGCGTGACGATCGGCGCGTCGAGCAGCTTGGGCCTGACCGACTTGAAGTACTCACCCGAAGCACAGTTGACCAGCACGCGCGAGGCGGCAGCGCGCTTCTTCAATTGCGCGTTCAAAGCCTGTGTGATCCGTTCGCCCCAGAACGCGTACAGATCCTTGCCGCGCGTATTGGCGAAGCGCGTACCCATTTCGAGCCGGTACGGTTGCAGCAGATCGAGCGGGCGCAGCAATCCGTACAGGCCGGAAAGCACGCGCACGTGATTCTGCGCGTAATCCAGATCGGCCGAGGACAACGTTCTGGCGCCGAAACCTTCGTACACGTCGCCGTTGAACGCGAACACCGCCTGCTTGGCGTTGTGCGTGCCGAAGCTGGGCGACCAATCTGCGTAACGCTGGAAGTTGAGATGCGCAAGCTGATCGGAAATGCTCATCAACGAGCCGATCTGCTGCGGCGACAAAAGACGCAATCCGCCGATCAATTCGGCCGCATCGTCGACGAAATCGGGGATCGTGTGCTTTTTGACATGCGGGGGGGTTTCGTAGTCGAGCGATTTCGCCGGCGACAGAACGATTATCATAGAGGCTTGCAGGCACGCCGTGCCTGGCGGTCAAAGACGAAAGCCAGATTGTAACGAATGCCCGGTTCCCATGCCTCACACGGCGCTTTGCGCGTCGTCCTCGATTCCAATGTCTGGATCGATATTCTCGTGTTCGACGATCCGCACACGCGGCCTATTCGCGCCGCGCTCGAAAGTGGCGCGCTCGCCGCGCTGATCGACGCGCGCTGCCTCGCCGAACTCACCTACGTGCTCGACTACCCGCAATTCGTGCATCGCAATGTCGACAAGGCGGCGGCGCTTGCCGTCGTCGCACGTCTTGCGCAGTTGATCGAGCCCGCGGCCCCCGCGGAAGATGTCCGGCCGTTGCCCAAATGCAAAGACCGCGACGACCAGAAATTCCTCGAGCTCGCGCACGCCGCGCAGGCCGACTGGCTGGTGTCGAAAGATCGCGCGGTATTGAAACTCGCCAAACGGATTGCGCGTGATTTCGGTTTCCAGATTGCACAGCCGGCTCCGTTCGTCAGCGCCTGCATGACAATCGCGGACGAGCCCGCACCGGTATGAACCCTGGCCGGATGGCCAACGTCGGGGCGACTCCGCGCACGCAGCGCCGCGATTCCCTACAATCGGGCTTCGTCCTTTTCGAACGACGCCCCCTGTCAATTTCGCCAACTCGCTCGACCACGCTCCGGACAGCGCCATGAATGCACCGCACGACACACCCATGAGTCCCTCGTTCCCGTCCCGCCTGCCGGACGTCGGCACCACGATTTTCACTGTAATGAGTGCGCTCGCTGCCGAAAAAGGCGCGGTGAACCTCGGCCAGGGCTTTCCCGACTTCGGCTGTGATCCCCGCATTGTCGACGCGGTCGCGAACGCAATGCGCGACGGCCACAATCAATACCCGCCGATGGCCGGCGCCGCGCCGCTGCGTCAGGCAATCTCGGACAAGATCGCGAACCTGTACGGCCGCCGCTACGACGCCACCAGCGAGATCACCGTGACGGCCGGCGCCACGCAGGCGCTGCTGACCGCGATTCTCTGCACGGTGCATCCGGGCGACGAAGTGATCGTGGTCGAGCCGACCTACGACAGCTACCTGCCGTCGATCGAGCTGGCCGGCGGCAAGCCGGTATTCGTCACGCTCGACGCGCCCGACTACGCAATCCCGTTCGACAAGCTCGCTGCCGCGATCACGCCGAAAACGCGGCTTCTGCTGATCAATACACCGCACAATCCGACCGGTACGGTCTGGCGCGCGGAAGACATGCGCAAGCTCGAAGAAATCGTGCGCGGCACCAATGTGCTGATTCTGTCGGACGAAGTCTACGAACACATGGTGTACGACGGCGCACCGCACGAAAGCGTGGCGCGCTATCCGGAACTGGCGCAGCGCAGTTTCGTGGTGTCGAGCTTCGGCAAGACCTATCACGTCACCGGCTGGAAAATCGGCTACGTAGCCGCACCCGCAGCGCTCACGGCGGAATTCCGAAAAGTGCACCAGTTCAACGTATTCACGGTCAACACACCGATGCAAATCGGTCTCGCGGACTACATGAAGGATCCGGCACCGTATCTGGATCTGCCCGCGTTTTATCAGAAGAAACGCGATTTCTTCCGCGCCGGCCTCGCGAATTCACGCTTCAAGCTGCTGCCGTGCACGGGCACGTACTTTCAGTGCGTCGACTATTCGGCGATCAGCGATCTGCCCGAAGCCGAATTCGCGCAATGGCTGACCGGTGAGATCGGCGTGGCGGCGATTCCGGTGTCGGCCTTCTATCACGAGGCCCATGAATCGGGCGTGGTGCGCTTCTGCTTCGCCAAGCAGGAAACCACCCTCGCCACCGCGCTCGACCGGCTGGCGCGGCTCTAGGGCGCCCCGCGCGATGCCGCGAACGAACCCACGTTCCTCGCCATCGCGCGTAGCGGCCCACGCGTGCGTCGCACGCCCGAGTTCCCTTCACCCGCAAACCTGCTGCACTTCAGGCCGGACGCGAGGCCGCGATATACGCCTTGCGATCGTCGGTCACGCGCTGCGCGGCTGGCCGGGCGTTGATTGCCTTCACATAGCTTTTCCAGTCCACGCCGGCGTCGAGCAGCAAATCGCGGCCGTAGATGGTCTGCGTCGCCATGCCCACCAGCGGCAAGCTCACAAAACCTGCTGCGTCGGCGACACTGAAACGCTCACCGCGCAAATACGGTCCGAACTTCGCGATCCGCTTGAAGCCGGCAATGTGATGCGCAAGCAGCTTCTCGACGCGCCCCTTGGTCGCGTCAGTCACGGTGCCGCCGAAGAACGCTTCCTTGTAGAGATTGCGGGCGGTGAGTTCGAGGTGCACATCCACGAATGTGATCAACTCGCGCTCCTTGGCCGCTTCCCACGGGTCGGCGGAAAAAATGGCCTTGTCGGGAAAGCGCGCGGCCAGATACTCGACAATGCTCTGCGATTCGCACAGATCGCCGTGTTCGGTCTGGATATAGGGCACCTTGCCGAGCGGAGAATGCTCGAGCATGGTCTCTTCCTGGTTCGGCATCACGAAGACTTCCTCAAACGGAATGCCGTGTTCGAGAAGCACGAACTTCACCTTGTTGTAATAGTTAGAGAGCGCGAAACCGCACAGCTTGATCATCGGGTGTCTCCTTTCTTCGGGTTGTTTGAGACCGCTCGTTAAAATCAACGCAGCGGCCTTCGATCAATCATCCATTAAATTGCACGATCGTGCTATTCTAAAATAACCATGGAGTCGAGCATCACAATGACCTCTCGCAATTTCAGTATCGAGACTATCGGCATTGTCGGAACCGGTGCAATGGGCCGTGGCATCGCCCAGATTGCGGCGCTGGCGGGTCTCACGGTGCGTCTTTACGACACGAATCCCGCCGCGATCGGCGCCGCGCGCGACTACCTTGCCGAGACTTTCGCCAAATTGACCGCCAAAGGCAAGCTCGATCAGGCCCGCTCGCTCGCCGCCTTGGCGAACGTGAGCGGTGCGCAGGTCATCGGCGATCTGGCCGATTGTGATCTGGTCCTTGAAGCGATCGTCGAAAAGCTCGATGTGAAGCAGGCGCTCTTTCGCGAACTCGAAACGGTAGTGAGCGGCCGTTGCGTGCTGGCGTCGAACACGTCATCGTTGTCGATTACGGCGATTGCAGCGGGCTGCACGAATCCGTCGCGGGTGGCCGGTTATCACTTCTTCAATCCGGTTCCGTTGATGAAGGTCGTCGAAGTGATCGACGGCCTGCGCAGCGATCCCGCCGTCGGCGACGCGCTGATGGAACTCGCGCGCCGCATGGGCCACACGCCGGTGCGCGCGAAAGACATGCCCGGCTTCATCGTCAATCACGCCGGCCGCGGCATGAATACAGAAGGCCTGCGCGTCGCTGGCGAAGGCGTTGCGAGCTTTGCTGACATCGACCGAATCATGCGCGAGCAGGCGGGCTTTCGCCTCGGGCCATTCGAACTGCTCGATCTGACGGCGCTCGACGTATCGCATCCAGTGATGGAGTCGATCTATCATCAGTTCTACGAAGAGCCGCGCTTCACGCCGTCGCCAATCACGGGCACGCGGCTCGCGGGCGGATTGATCGGCCGCAAAACGGGCGAAGGTTTTTACCGCTACGAAGACGGTAAGCAGCAGGTGCCCGCAGAAGCGCCCGCGCCGACTGAACTGCCCCAAAGCGTGTGGGTCAGCAAGCGCTATCCGCAAGCGCATGAAGCCGTCGTGCAACTCATCTCCAAGGCCGGTGTAAAGCTTGACGAGGGTGCCACACCCGCAGCGGACTCGCTGATCATCGTGACACCGTTCGGTCATGACGCGACCACCGCTGCCGTCGACGAAGCACTCGATGCAACTCGCGTTGTCGCTATCGATACCCTGTTCCCGCTAGCCGTCGTGCCGCGTCGCACGCTGATGACGACACCCGCCACCCGCCCCGCCGCACGCGAGACCGCGCACGCACTGTTTGCCGCCGACGGCGTTCCCGTCACGGTGATCCGCGACTCGACCGGCTTCGTCGCACAACGCGTCGTGGCGACCATCGTCAATATTGGCTGCGACATCGCACAAAAGCAGATCGCGACGCCGGACGATATCGACCTCGCCGTGACGCTAGGCCTCGGCTACCCACGCGGGCCGCTTGCACTCGGCGACGCGCTCGGCGCGAAAACGATCCTCACGATCTTGCGCAATATCTTCAGCGTGCTCGGCGATCCGCGCTACCGTCCGTCACCCTGGCTTGCAAGGCGAGCGCAACTTGGTCTGTCGCTGACACAACGCGACGCTGCCGACATTCAAACGGAGACGCAACAATGAGCGCCGAACTGCTGACCTCGCGCCCGACCGAAAGCGAATCAACGCTAGTCCTCACGCTGTCGAACCCCGGCGCGCGCAATGCGCTGCATCCGGACATGTATGCCGCGGGCATCGAAGCGCTCGAATCGGTGGAGCGCGATCCTTCTATACGCGCCGTCGTGATTGCCGGCGCGGACAACTTCTTTTGTGCCGGCGGCAATCTGAATCGCCTGCTGGAGAACCGCGCGAAAGATCCGTCGGTGCAGGCGGAGAGCATCGATCTGCTCGGCGAATGGATTTCGGCGCTGCGTCTGTCATCGAAACCGGTGATCGCAGCCGTTGACGGTGCCGCAGCCGGTGCGGGGTTTTCACTCGCGCTCGCGTGCGATCTGATCGTCGCCGCGGAAGACGCCAAGTTCGTGATGTCGTATGCGCGTGTTGGTCTCACGCCCGATGGCGGTGGTTCGTGGTTTCTCGCGCAAGCGTTGCCACGTCAATTGGCGACCGAAGTGCTGATTGAAGGCAAACCAATCGGCGCCGCGCGTCTGCATGATCTCGGTGTCGTCAATAAACTGGCGAAGACGGGCGCAGTGCGCGACACCGCTGTCGCCTGGGCTGACGAGCTCGGCAAGATTTCGCCGAATTCGGTCGCACGCATCAAAGGGCTCATCAGCGCGGCCGGCACGCAACCGCTCGCTGAACATCTGGTTGCCGAACGCGACGGCTTCGTCGCATCCCTGCATCATCGCGACGGTCTCGAAGGGATTTCCGCGTTCCTCGAAAAACGCGCTCCAGTCTACAAATGAACATAAGCGAACCAAGGGACGATGCCTGAATACCAACTCCCCAAGCGCCGCCGCATCTTCCTGATGCGTCACGGCGACGTGACCTACTTCGACGACAGCGGCCGTGCGATCGATCCTGAGACCGTGCCGTTGAACGCTAACGGCCGCGAGCAGGCAAGCGCGGCAGGCCGTGTGTTTGCCGAACAGCAAGTCCGGTTCGATCGGGTGATCGTGAGCGGTTTGCCGCGCACGGTCGAAACCGCGCGGCGCGTATTGGCCGAAACCGGCCAACAGGTCGAGCTGGAAATCGAACCCGCATGGCAGGAAATTCGCGGCGGCAAACTCAGCAACATTCCGCTGCAGGATATCGAAGCGGCATTTCTCGGCGTATTCGACGGCATCGTGCCGGAAAGCACGCGCTTTCTCGACGGCGAAACCATCGGCGCGTTGTTCGACCGCGTGTTGCCCGCAGTGGCGGCGTTGCGCGAGGACACCTCGTGGGACACCGTGCTGCTGGTGCTGCACGGCGGCGTGAATCGCGCGATTCTGTCGCACGCGCTTACCGCCGGCGGCCGCACTTTCTTCGGCCATCTGGCGCAGGCCACCGGTTGCATCAACGCGCTCGACGTCGGCGCCGAGCCGCGCGACTGGGTGCTGCGCACGATCAACTATTCACCGCCGTCGCCGCTCCATCGCGACGTTCGCAATACCACGATGGAAATGCTCTACGCACAATTCATTCAATACAAGCGTAGCTGACCCCAAACTGGAGGAGACACATGGTGCAAGCCACACAGACCGGCGAACCAGAACACAAACCGGATTATTCGGCCTTTGAGGGCACGCGTCCGGTCAACGAGCGGCAACGCTTCGACAGTGACGCGCTCGCCGCGTGGCTAGTCCAGCATGTCGACGGATTCTCCGGACCGCTCACGTTGGAGCAATTCGCCGGCGGCCAGTCCAATCCCACCTTCAAACTGGTCACACCGTCGCGCTCGTATGTGATGCGAGCAAAGCCCGGACCGGCCGCGAAGCTGCTGCCCTCCGCGCACGCTGTGGAACGCGAATACCGCGTGATGCACGCGCTGGCTGACACCGACGTGCCGGTCGCGAACATGCTCGCCCTATGCGAAGACGAAAACGTGATCGGCCGGGCGTTCTACGTGATGGAGTTCGTCGAAGGTCGCGTGCTGTGGGACCAGTCTTTGCCCGGCATGACGCCTGCGGAGCGCACGGCGGTTTACGACGAAATGAATCGCGTGATCGCCGCACTCCATAGCGTCGACGTCACGGCAGTCGGTCTTGCCGACTACGGCAAACCGGGTAACTACTTTGCGCGCCAGATCGGCCGCTGGAGCAAGCAGTACATCGCGTCCGAAACCGAATCGATCGACGCGATGCAGCGCCTGATCGAATGGCTGCCGCAACATATGCCGGCGGAAACGAGCGAACGCGCCTCGGTCGTGCATGGCGACTACCGGCTCGACAATCTGATCTTCCATCCCACCGAGCCTCGCGTACTTGCCGTGCTCGACTGGGAGTTGTCCACGCTCGGCGATCCGCTCGCCGACTTCGCCTATCACTGCATGGCGTGGCACGTCGATCCGGCGCAATTCCGTGGCATTGCGGGTCTGGACTGGGCGGCCCTCGGCATTCCCGACGAAGCGCAGTACGTCGAGCGCTATTGCAAGCGCACCGGCTTCGAGATCCACGGCGACTGGAATTTCTATCTGGCGTACAACATGTTCCGCATCGCCGCGATCCTGCAGGGGATCATGAAACGCGTGGTCGACGGTACCGCGGCCAGCGCTCAGGCGCTCGATGCCGGCCGTCGCGCGAAGCCAATGGCCGAACTTGCCTGGCGTTACGCACAGAAGGTGCGCTAAGCAGATCGTCACTTCCAGTTGCGCCCCCGAACAAACGTCATTCGTCATCCGCGAGGTCATACATGAATTTCGATTACACCCCGAAGGTTCAGGCGCTGCGCGAGAAACTGCTCGCCTTCTTCGACGAGCAAATCTATCCGAACGAGCATGCGTTCTACGCCGAAATCGCGCGCAATCGCCAGAACGGCAACGCGTGGCTCCCGACCGAACTGATCGAACAACTGAAACAGAAGGCCCGCGACGCCGGCCTGTGGAACCTGTTCCTGCCTGAATCGGTACGCGGCGCCGGGCTGACGAACCTCGAATACGCGCCGCTGTGCGAGATCATGGGCCGCGTGCCCTGGGCGCCGGAGGTGTTCAACTGCAACGCGCCCGACACCGGCAACATGGAGACGATCGAGCGCTACGGTAGCGACGAGAACAAGCGCGAATGGCTTGAACCGCTACTGCAGGGACACATCCGTTCGGCGTTTCTGATGACCGAGCCGGAAGTGGCGTCGTCGGACGCGACCAACATCCAGACGAGCATCGTGCGCGACGGCGACTACTACGTGATCAATGGCCACAAGTGGTGGTCGTCCGGTGCGGGGGATCCGCGCTGCAAGATCTACATCGTGATGGGCAAGACCGACCCTGAGGCGCCACGCCATGCGCAGCAGTCGATGATCCTGATCCCGGCCGATGCCACCGGCATCACCGTGCACCGCCCTCTCACCGTATTCGGCTACGACGACGCGCCGCATGGTCACATGGAAATCACGCTCGAAAACGTGCGCGTGCCGGCCACCAACATGCTGCTCGGCGAAGGACGCGGCTTCGAAATCGCCCAAGGCCGCCTCGGACCGGGACGCATCCACCACTGCATGCGCTTGATCGGCCTTGCCGAGCGCGCACTCGAACTCATGGCTAAACGCTCCATGCAGCGCGTCGCTTTCGGTAAGCCAATTGCCGCGCAAGGCGTCACACAGGAGCGCATGGCCGAAGCACGTTGCATGATTGAACAGGCGCGTCTGCTGACGCTGAAGACCGCGTACATGATGGACACCGTCGGCAACAAAGGCGCACGCGGCGAGATTGCCATGATCAAGGTGGTTGCGCCGAATATGGCATGCCAGGTGATCGACTGGGCGATCCAGGCGCACGGCGGCGGCGGCGTCAGTGACGATTTCCCGCTGGCGTATGCGTACGCATCCGCGCGGACCTTACGCTTCGCCGATGGTCCCGACGAAGTGCACCGCAACGCGATCGCCAAGCTCGAACTGGCGCGCTATATGGATGCGGATGCTGCGGCTCGCGTGGAGACGCCGATTACGCGGGTTTGAGCGTTTGAGTGTTTGTTCGCCTGAACGCGTGTTCCAGGTTAGCTTGCACGGCGGTGGGCGGCGCCGCGAAGTCGAAACGAGTCCGCGGCGCCGCGCGCCAGCAGCATCGTCCGATCTGTGCTCTAATTTTCGTCAACTGCGGCGCCCTTTGTGGCGCCGCTTCCACGAAACGAAGGAGCCAGGATGATCGACCTCTACAGCTGGGCAACCCCGAACGGCCATAAGGTTCACATCATGCTCGAGGAGACGGGCCTCGCGTACACCGCGCATGCAGTGGATATCGGCGCGGGGGATCAGTTCAAACCCGAATTCCTCGCTATCAGTCCGAACAACAAGATTCCGGCGATCGTCGACTCCGAGGGTCCCACGGGGGCCGACGGCAAGCCGTTTGCGCTATTCGAGTCAGGCGCGATTCTGATTTATCTCGCCGAGAAAACCGGCAAGTTCCTGCCGACCGATCCGGCCGCACGCTATGCCACGCTGCAGTGGCTGATGTTCCAGATGGGCGGATTAGGTCCGATGCTCGGGCAAACGCACCACTTCCGCATCTACGCGCCGGAGCCGATCGAATACGCGATCAATCGCTACACGAATGAAACACGGCGTCTCTATGGCGTGATGGATACGCAGCTCGGCAAGACACAGTATCTGGCCGGCAACGACTATACGATCGCCGACATCGCCGCGTTTCCGTGGACCCGTTCGTGGCAAAACCAGGGGATCGAACTCGACACGCTTCCGAACGTGAAGCGCTGGCACGAGGAAATTGCCGCACGTCCGGCGGTGGTGCGCGGCGTCGAGGTGCTGGCGTCAGCCCGCAAGCCGCTCATGGACGACAAGGCTAAAGAGATGCTGTTCGGTGCAACGCAGTACGCCAAGCGGTAATCGTGCCGCCGATCGCATCGGCGCTCGCCTCCATTAACAATGACCGCAACTGCAGCATTACCATCCGTAGAAATGCCGACATGAAAAAGCGCGAGACGGCATCACTGCCACTCGCGCTTTTTGCCAACCGCCCGGTTGTGAACGGTTAGAAGTAATGCCGCGTGATGAACTCCGCGACACATACCGGCCGCTCACTGCCCTGCCGCTCCAGTGTCACATTCCACTCAACCTGCACGCCGGCGTTTTCGACGTCGGTGACGGATTTCACTGCAAACCGGGCACGCAACTGCGAGCCCACCAGCACCGGCGACGTGAACCGCACGCGATTCAATCCGTAATTGACGCCCATGCGCTGCTCGAGCGCCACCGTCTTGCCCAGCAGCGCCGGAATCAACGACAGCGTCATGAACCCATGCGCGACCGGACCACCGAACGGCGACTCACGCCGTGCCCGTTCGGGGTCGACGTGAATCCATTGATGATCGCCGGTGGCTTCGGCGAAACGTTCGACGCTTGCCTGATCGATTGTCAGCCAGTCGCTAACGAGCGGCTCAGCGCCAACCAACGCACGCAGCGCCGTTGCGTCGCCAAAGGTTGTAACAGGCACCGCGCTGCTGCCCGTCATGACACGACTCCCGGATTGCGCAGTCCGAACAAGCCCTTGGAGCGCACCGTGATCACCGTTTCGCCGTGCTGGTTGATGCCTTCCCATTGCGTCGAAACGATGCCGCGATCCGGTTTGCTCTCCGAAACGCGCTTGTCGAGTACGGCGTTCATCATCGTGATCGTGTCGCCAACGCGCACCGGCTTCAACCAGCGGATCTCGTCGATACCGGGCGAGCCCATCGACGTGGAACCCGCGATCGCATTGCGCACCAGCATGCCCATCATGACCGAACAGGTGTGCCAGCCGCTCGCGACCAGTCCACGAAACGGCGACTCAGCGGCTGCAGCTTCGTCCAGGTGAAACGGCTGCGGATCAAACTTCTCCGCGAACTCGACAATCTCTTCACGCGCAAAAGTATGCTTACCGATTTCGGTAGTCGTGCCAACTACCATGTCCTCGTAACTCAGACCCATCGTCACACCTCTTTCTTATCCGATTCGACCGGCTGATCAAGCTTCGGCAGAGACAAAACCGGGCAGCGCGGCGAACCGCGCGAGATGGTGATCGACATCGCCCAATGTGGTTTCGATGATAGCAAGACGTTTGAAAAGATGTGCCGCCGCGACTTCGTTCGTGACGCCCATGCCGCCGTGCAATTGGACCGCCTGCTGACCGACGAAACGCGCGGCCTGACCGACGCGCGCCTTCGCCGCCGAGACCGCGCGGCGACGTTCGTCGGCGTCCACGCTGGTGTAGCGCATGGCCGCCAGATAGGTGACCGAACGCGCCTGCTCGGCATGAATCAACATTTCGACCATGCGATGCTGCAACGCCTGAAAACGCGCGATCGGTTGACCGAACTGCTGGCGCGTCTTCGTGTACTCAACCGTGGCGTGGTTCAGTGCGTCGAGCGCGCCGACCGCTTCCGCACACAGCAATACCGTGCCGTAGTCTGCGATGTGCTCGAGCGCGGCGGCACCCGCGTATTTGCCGGTGAGCTGGCGTGCCGGCGTGCCAACGAAATTGAGCGTTGCGGCGCGCTGGCCATCGATTGTGCGGTAGTCGGTGACTTTGACGCCGACCGCATCGCGGGCGACGACAAAAAGCGCAATCTCGCCATTCAGCCGGGCCGGCACGATCCAGTAATCCGCCTGTGCGCCGTGCAGCACAACCGATTTCGTGCCCGTCAATGTCTGCTGTTCGCCCTGCCCGCTCGCGGCTGTTTCGACCTCGAACAGGTCGTAGCGTGCGTGGGGTTCGTGAAATGCCACTGCCAGCTTGATTTCGCCCTGAGCCGCGCGTTCAAGCAGCGATGCGTCTTCGCCCTGCCCGGTGCCCGCAAGCCGTAGCGCTTCGATACCCACCGCGGTCGCCCAATACGGCTCGACCACCAAAGCACGGCCGAGTTCCTGCATGACCACCAGCATGTCGATCGGGCTGCCGTTGAAGCCACCCTGCACTTCCGGCACCGGCAACGCGGTCAGCCCCAGTTCGGTGAAAGCTGTCCAGTGCGTATCCGACACACCGGATTCCGAACGCACGATCGCCTGCCGCGCTTCGAACCCGTAGCTCTTGTCCAGATAACGGCGCAGCGCGTCAGCGAATTGCTGTTGTTCGTCGTTGAAAGTGAAGTCCATGCGCCGCTCCTCAGAGTCCCAGAATCATCTGCGCGATGATGTTCTTTTGAATTTCGTTCGAGCCGCCGTAAATCGACGTCTTCCGGAAGTTGAAGTAATACGCGGCCAACGGCGCGGCGTCGTCGTCACCGGCGAGGCTATGTTCGCGTTCGCCTTCAAGGAATGGCACGTCGAACGGTGCGGCGAGCGGCCCGACTGCCTCGAACATCAGTTCGGTCAGCGCTTGCTGCACTTCCGTGCCCTTAATCTTGAGCATCGAGGCTTCCGGTCCCGGCCCACGTCCCCCCGTTTCATTGGCGACTACGCGTTGCACGGTGACTTCGAGCGCCATCAGTTCGATCTCAAGGCTCGCGACTTTCGCGGCGAACACAGGATCTTGCAGCAACGGCTTGCCGTTCTTGCGCTGATCCAGCGCGAGGCGCTTCAGAAATACGAGTTCGCGCTTCGATTGCCCGACACGCGCAATACCGGTGCGCTCGTGCCCGAGCAGGTACTTCGCATACGTCCAGCCACGATTCTCTTCGCCGACCAGATTTTCGACCGGCACCTTTACGCCCTCGAAGAACACTTCGTTGACTTCGTGGTCTTCGTCGAGCGTGATGATTGGGCGCACAGTGATGCCCGGCGTTTTCATATCGATCAGCAGGAACGAGATGCCCTCCTGCTTTTTCGCGCCGCTGTCGGTGCGCACGAGGCAGAACATCATGTCGGCGTACTGGCCCAACGTGGTCCAGGTCTTCTGACCGTTGACCACATAGTGATCGCCAGCGCGCTCGGCACGCGTGCGCAGCGAGGCCAGATCTGAACCGGAGCCCGGTTCAGAATAGCCCTGACACCACCAGTCCGTACCGTCGAGAATGCGCGGCAGATAGTGGCGCTTCTGCGCCTCATTGCCGTACTTCATCAGCACCGGTGCCACCATTGAGACGCCGAACGGCAACACGGACGGCGCGCCGATACGCGCGCACTCTTCGTCCCAGATGTGCCGTTGGGTCGCGTCCCAGCCTGGGCCACCGTATTCTTTCGGCCACGCGATAACCGACCAGCCGCGCGTGCCGAGCAGCTTATGCCAGCCCGCGAAGTCTTCGCGGTTCAGACGTTTGTGGTTGAGTACTTTGTCGCTCAGCTCGCGAGGCAGATTCGCTTCGAGCCAAGCGCGGATGTCGGCGCGGAACGCGTCGTCAGCGGGGGAATAGTCCAGATTCATGCGTCGTGTCTCCTGGCCGCAACCACCCGCTGCCAGTGAGCCACTGCGCTATTGCAGCGGTTCCTTCAAGGCAGCCGGGACCGGCAGCGGCATCACTTCGATGCCTTCTTCGACCAAGGCTTTCGCGTCTTCCGGTGTCGTGACACCGCGAATATTGCGTGCAGGCGCTTCGTTGTAGTGAATGCGCCGTGCTTCCTCAGCGAAGCGGTCGCCCACGTTCTCGGTCTTTTCAAGTACCTCGCGCAATGCACGCATTACACGCGCCTGCATGTCCCCCGAGCTTGCGGGGACTTTCGTGTCAGTCGCTCCCGACAGATTCAGTCGGGGTGCCGACGGCAGACGGCTCACTTCGTTCGCACCGCAGATCGGACATTCGACGAGCTTGCGGGACTGCTGCGACTCGAAGTCATCAGCCGAAGCAAACCAGCCTTCGAACCGATGGCCATGCGGGCACTGTAAATCGAGGACCTTCATGTGGAATCAGGGCTTGCGTGCCAGTTTAGCGCAAAATGGAAATTTGTGAACGGTCGTTCGTAAATTTTTACGGACGGCGCGTTGACGCCAAGCGTCGCCGATAAATCAAACGCGGTGGGCGATTTTAACGCTTTGCGCAACGGACTGCCGAACGTGGCTCAACCGGCAAACGGCACACCAAACCCACAGATGAAAGGGTGGGCCGATTGGATGGAGTTCATGGGTTGGCGCGCTTGCCGTTGCGCCCCTTTTATGCCACAAGGAATTCGAGTTGGCGGTTAAGCCGCGGCTCGAGTTTGAGCGCCTCTTTGGCGAGGTTGATCTGCTTGGCCGATTTCGCGACGTCGAATATGTCCGACTTGATGTCATACCCGCCGCGCGCAGTCAGCCAGTCCAAAATGTCCGACAGATGCCACACCGACGCACTGCCCTCGTGAACCGGCGGCGGAAAGTCGATTGCGTGGCTCAGCATCAGCTTGCGCATGTTTTGCCGCGACACGCCCGCTACCTCTGCGACATCAGTGAGGCCGACGAAATCCGGCCCCGCCTCGACAAGACACGCAGACGGCACTGCCTGCTTGATATCTTTGAGTGCGCTGACAAGCGCTTCAAACGCCGACGCGCCTTCGCGAGCAAAAACCAGCGCAATGCGTCCCGGTTGCCCCACGCCGATAGTCGCGTCGTCGCATCCGGCTGCGCCCAATCGCTCAACGATCTCGTCAAGATCGCAGTCTTCCGCAACGAGCCGGTACTTCAAGGTGAACACATATTCCATAAGCTACTCCTACCTTCATTCAGCTTCGGGCTTTTGCCCTTCGAACACTTTTACTGCCGACGCGTCGTGCAGTTGTCGACGATGCGCCTGAGGTGCTTTGCGTGATTGCCGGGATTTTTCGGCGTACTCCACACACTCGAAATACAGAACTCGCCACAACGACATTCCGCGTCGTTGTAAGGACAGTACATCTTTCCCCAAGCGTGACCTTTAGCGCCGCCCAGGACACGCCAGCCGTTTCTTTTCGCGTAAGTCAGCGCGGCCTCGACCTCTTTCTTGGAATGGATCCCACGAACCATCTATAGCCTCCAATTTAGGGCAGGCGCACTTGGTTGTCAAGTGACAACCAAGTGCGCCTGCGACCACAATCGAATTCATCTCATACCCTTCGTTATCCAAAATAAGTGGGATAACAAACCCGACTGCCAGACGTCGATACTAGAGCGGCAATGGCCGTGGGGCGAGACTGTCAGATGGCATAGGACGGAACCCATTTTTCAGACATAGGGGTGACGTTTTGAGTCGATATCATGACCGCACATGACAAAGCCCCTGCCGGTCATAGACCGACAGGGGCTTTGTCAGATTTTGCAGTCGGCGCCTGACTCCCGCCCGTTCTGCGTTCTGAACCGAATGCGCTATTGCGGCTCGGCCATTGGCCAGGCACCCGACAACACCTTCTCTAGCCAGAACGTGCCGATGATGGTTTTCACGTCCGTCACCTTGCCCGACCGTACCCATTCCAACATATCGGCGACGCTGGCGGTGAACAGTTCGAGAAACTCACCGTCGTCGAGTTTGCGCTCGCCGGCAGTCAGCCCGCGCGCCAGGTAAATATCGATGAATTCGGTCGAATAGGAAATGATCGGATGGATGCGCGTCAGATAAACATATTCGCGCGCCGTATAGCCGGTCTCTTCCTGCAGTTCACGTTTCGCGCAGGCCAGCGCGCCTTCGTTCGGATCGAGCTTGCCCGCCGGATACTCGACCATGACCTTACCCATCGGATAGCGGTACTGGCTTTCCAGCA
This sequence comes from Paraburkholderia sediminicola, assembly GCF_046030555.1. Classification (GTDB taxonomy): domain Bacteria; phylum Pseudomonadota; class Gammaproteobacteria; order Burkholderiales; family Burkholderiaceae; genus Paraburkholderia; species Paraburkholderia sediminicola_E. Next base: position 22,300 of record NZ_JAQQCH010000011.1, read on the forward strand.
ACACGCGGCCGTCGTCGAATAGCGGAATCACCATCACGGCGCCAGGATGCTGAACATACTCGCGAGTGGCCTGCTTACCGTCGGGCAAGCGGACGGTATCGCACTTGAGCGTCAGGAACGGCCCTTGATGGATCGTTTTGCTCTCGAGACAGGTCTCGGTGAGCGCGGCATCGTGATCGGGAAGTTCAGCCATATGCGACCTCAGGACAGCGTGGTGCGCGACGGCGGGGCGCCGTCAGCGACGTTTGACGAGATACTGGAAGGTAAAGCCTGGGAATGAAAACACGATGAACAACGCGAATGTGATCGCGTAAAACTGCCACCCCTGTTCGAAGCGATTACCCGCCCGTGCTTCCAGCAGAAAACCGAGCGCGCCGACCACAAAGTACAGCATGATCAATTCGGCAATCCGGATCCAGAGGCTCTTCTTCGCCGCTTTCAACGGCACGGCGGCGAAGAGACGCTGATTCAGGAACGGCAGGTTGGCGCCGACCAGCGCCAACAACACGATAAACCAACCCGCAGCCGACATCAGAGCAGCAGCGTGTGCTGGATAGCCTGCAGGCAGGCCTTCAACAGCGGATCCGGCACGATACCGAGCACCAGCACGGCAACCCCATTGAGCGCCAGCAAGGCACGCGTGCTCGTGTCGGCAAGGATCGGCGACTTGTCTTGCGGTTCGTCGAAGTACATCAGCTTGACGATACGCAGGTAGTAGAACGCACCGAACAGCGACGTAATCACAGCCAGCACAGTCAGCCAGGTCAAACCGGCATTCATGGTTGCCTGCAGCACCGCGAGTTTGGCGTAGAAGCCGACCGCAGGCGGGATGCCGGCGAGCGAGAACATCATCACCATCATGACGAACGCAAACACCGGGCTGCGTTGATTCAGGCCCTTGAAGTCTTCGAGCGTATCGGCTTCAAAATCGCGGCGTGCCAGCAGCATGATGATGCCGAAGGTGCCCATCGTCGTAATCAGGTAGACGATGCTGTAGTACATCGCCGAACCGTACGCATTGGCTGCGCCCGTGGTCTTGTGGTCAACCACGCCGGCCAGCAGGCCCAGCAGCACGAAGCCCATGTTCGAGATCGCCGAATACGCGAGCATCCGCTTGACGTTGCGTTGCACGATACCGGTGATGTTACCGACGATCAGCGACAACGCCGCCAGAATCACCAGCATTTCCTGCCATTCGACCGCCAGCGGCAACAGGCCCATCACGAGGAAGCGCAGGCCCCACGCGAATGCCGCCACCTTCGGACCGCCGCCGACCATCAGCGTCATGGCCGTCGGAGCGCCCTGATACACGTCTGGCACCCACATGTGGAACGGCACCGCGCCCATCTTGAACGCCACGCCTGCCACGATGAAGATCACGCCGAACAGCAGCACGCTCGGATCGTAGTGGCTCGTGCCGATCGCCTTGAACACTTCGTTCAGGTCGAGCGAACCGGTCGCGCCATAAAGCATCGAAATGCCGTACAGCAGGAAGCCGGAAGCCAGCGCGCCAAGTACGTAGTACTTCATTGCCGCTTCGTTCGACGGCGCCGCGTCGCGACGCAGTGCGATCGCGCCGTACAACGACAGCGACATCAGCTCCAGACCGAGGTACAGCGTCAGGAAGTTGTTGCCCGAGATCATCACGAGCTGGCCGAGCAACGAGAACATGCCCAACAGGAAGAATTCGCCGCGAAACAGCCCGCGATCCTCGAGGTACCGGCGCGAATAAACGATCGACACGGCATAGCCGAGCGTCACCACTGCTTTCATCACGCTGGCGAACGAATCCACCACATACATGTGACCGAAGAAGTAGTGCACCTGAGGGTCGAACGCGTTCACCGCGAACCAGATGCCAGCAATCAGCGTCGAGAAGAACGCGATGAAATACGTGGTGCGGCGACCGGCCTGGCCGACGAACGTGTCGTTGAGCCACGCGAGCACAACGGCGAGCATCACCAGTGCGTCGGGTAACAGAACAGTCATAGGGGCGTTTTGCATGATCTTTAAATTCCTCCGCTCTGCATTACTGTGGCAACGGCAGTTTGGACTGCGCGACGTGGGAGAGGAGGTTTTCCACGGATACGTGCATCACATCGGTAAAGGGCTTCGGATACAGGCCCATGAACAGCGTCAGTGCAGCAAGCACTGCCAGCATGAAAAACTCGCGACGGTTGATATCGATAAGGCCCTTCACGTGATCGTTGGCGATCGCGCCGAAGTACACCCGCTTGTACATCCACAGCGTGTAGGCCGCACCGAGAATCAGCGTGACAGCCGCACCGCCTGCGATCCAGAAGTTGTACTGGACAGCAGCCAGAATCACCATGAACTCGCCGACGAAACCGGAGGTACCCGGCAAGCCGCAATTGGCCATGGAGAACAGCATCACGAATGCCGCGAACTTCGGCATCACGTTGACAACGCCACCGTAATCGGCGATCTGACGCGAGTGCATGCGGTCATACAGTACGCCGATGCTCAGGAACATCGCGCCCGACACGAAGCCGTGCGAGATCATCTGCACGATCGCGCCTTCCATGCCGAGCTGGTTGAAGATGAAGAAGCCGAGCGTCACAAAACCCATGTGCGCGATCGACGAATACGCGACCAGCTTCTTCATGTCGGCCTGCACCATCGCAACCAGGCCGATGTAGATCACCGCGATCAGCGACAGCGTGATAACGACTGGCGCGAGGAAGTGGCTCGCGTCCGGTGCGATCGGCAGCGAGAAGCGCACGAAACCATAGGCGCCCAGCTTCAGCATGATCGCGGCCAGCACGACCGAGCCGCCGGTCGGCGCTTCCACGTGCGCGTCAGGCAACCACGTGTGAACCGGCCACATCGGCACCTTCACGGCGAAGGCCATGAAGAACGCTATAAATATCAATATCTGCGGCGTCATGCCGATCTGCGCGTTCTGCCATGTAGCCAGATCGAACGTGCCGGTCTGGATGTACAGGTAAAGCAGCGCGACCAGCATCAGCAGCGAGCCCATCAGCGTGTACAGGAAGAACTTGAACGCCGCATACACGCGGTTCGCCCCACCCCACACCCCGATGATGATGTACATCGGAATCAGCGTCGCTTCGAAGAACACGTAGAACAACATGCCGTCGGCTGCACTGAACACACCGACCATGATGCCGGACAGGATCAGGAACGAAGCGAGGTACTGCGCCACGTTCTTCGTGATCACTTCCCACCCGGCGATCACGACGATCACCGTAATCAATGCGGTCAACACGACGAACCACATCGAGATGCCGTCGACACCCAGGTGGTACGTGATATTGAAGCGCTCGATCCAGTTCGCCTTTTCGACGAACTGCAGATCGGCGGTGCTCGAATCAAAACCAGTAATCAGCGGGATCGTCACGATGAAGCTGACGACCGAGCCGATCAGCGCAATCCAGCGCGCCGGAGCCGGGTTCCGGTCGGAACCGATAGCCAGGACCAGGAGACCTACGAGGATCGGTAACCAGATCGCAATACTGAGAATCGGATAAGCGTGCATTAGTGTCCCTCGCCTTATTTGCCGCCGAGCGTTACAAACAGGGTCAGGAGCCCCAACATGCCGATAATCATGGCAAACGCGTAGTGGTAGATGTAACCGGATTGGAGGAAGCGGATCACGCCGGCAAACCAGGCGATAAAGCGCGCGCTACCGTTGACGATACCGTCGATGACCACGACGTCGCCTTCCTTCCAGAGACCACGGCCAATTGCCACGGCGCCCCGCGCGAACACGACTTCGTTGATCTTGTCCATGTAGTACTTGTTGTCGAGCAGCGTGTAGATCGGACCGAACGCGCGCTTGATGACAGCCGGCAGATCAGGACGAACCAGGTACAGGAACCACGCGACTACCACACCCGCGAGCGCCAGCCAGACCGGCAGACCCGAGACGGAATGCAGACCCATTGACGCCCAGCCGTGGAATTCCTCAGTCATCTCTTGCAGCGCCGGATGGTTTGCGCCGATGAAGATCACCTTGTCGAACGCCACGCCATGCTGGAAGAAGTCACCGAACAGCATCGGGCCGACACCGATCGCACCGATCACCACCGACGGAATCGCCAGCAGCACCAGCGGCAACCACACCACCCACGGCGTTTCATGCGGCTCGTGAGCGTGGTCGTCGTGACCGTGGCCGTGGCCGTGCGCGTCATGGCCGTGACCGTCATGCGCGTGCGCGGCCGCTTCGATGCCCATCGGCGATTCCGGATGCTTCGGATCGCGGAAGCGCTCCTTGCCGTGGAACACCAGGAAGTACATACGGAACGAGTACAGCGCAGTGACGAACACGCTCGCCACCACCGCGAAGTAGGCGAAACCTGAACCCGGCAGATTCGACAGCTTCACTGCGTCGATGATCGAGTCTTTCGAGTAGAAGCCAGAGAAGAACGGCGTACCGATCAGCGCCAGCGAACCGACCAGCGACGTGATCCAGGTGATCGGCATGTACTTGCGCAGGCCGCCCATGTTGCGGATGTCCTGATCGTGGTGCATGCCGATAATCACGGAACCCGCGCCGAGGAACAGCAGCGCCTTGAAGAACGCGTGCGTCATCAGGTGGAACACAGCGACCGAGTAGGCCGATGCGCCGAGTGCGACCGTCATGTAACCAAGCTGCGACAGCGTCGAGTAAGCCACCACGCGCTTGATGTCGTTCTGGATAATCCCGAGGAAGCCCATGAACAACGCCGTGATCGCACCAATCACCATCACGAACGACAACGCCGTATCCGACAGTTCGAACAGCGGCGACATGCGCGTCACCATGAAGATACCGGCCGTCACCATGGTTGCCGCGTGAATCAGTGCGGAGATCGGCGTCGGGCCTTCCATCGAATCCGGCAGCCAGACGTGCAGCGGGAACTGCGCCGACTTACCCATCGCGCCGATGAAGAGGCAAATGCAGGCAACCGTCAGCAGACCCCAGTCCGTGCCCGGGAAGCTCAATGCGGCGAGTTCGGTACGCTTCGCGAACACATCGCCGTAGTTCATCGAACCGGCGAACGCAAACAGCAGGCCGATACCGAGCAGGAAACCGAAGTCTCCGATGCGGTTCACGATAAACGCTTTCATGTTCGCGTAAATCGCCGTCGGACGCGTGAAGTAGAAGCCGATCAGCAGGTACGACACCAGGCCCACCGCTTCCCAACCGAAGAACAGTTGCAGGAAGTTGTTGCTCATCACGAGCATCAACATCGAGAACGTGAACAGCGAGATGTACGAGAAGAAGCGCTGGTAGCCGTCGTCGTCGGCCATGTAGCCGATCGTGTAGATGTGCACCATGAGCGACACGAAGGTCACCACGCACATCATCATCGCCGTCAGCGAGTCGACCAGGAAGCCGACCTCGAACTTCGTCTGGCCGATTTGCATCCAGTTATATACGGTGGCGTTGAAGCTCGCGCCGTCCATCACCTGGAAGAAGACGATGGCCGAAAGGATGAACGAGATCGCGACGCCGAGGATCGTAACCGAGTGCGCGCCGGCTCGCCCTACCGCTTTCCCAAACAGCCCCGCAATCAGGGAGCCGGCCAGCGGTGCCAGCGGGATCGCCAGCAGCAGGTTTTCATTGAGTGTCGTTGACATAACCGCTTTACCTGAAATTAACCTTTGAGCTGATCGAGGTCCTCGACATTGATCGTGTCGAGGCTACGGAACAGGGTCACCAGAATCGCCAGGCCGATCGCCGCTTCCGCTGCTGCAACCGTCAGCACGAAGAAGACGAAGATCTGGCCATGGATGTCGCCGAGGTAATGCGAAAACGCGACGAAATTGGTGTTCACCGCCAGTAGCATCAGTTCGATCGCCATCAGGATGATGATGACGTTGCGACGGTTCAGGAAAATGCCGACGATGCTGATCGCAAACAGGATCGCACCGAGGACAAGGTAATGAGCAAGGGTCAACATGATTTCTATCTCCTGTCCGCTCAGCTGTTCTTAGCGGGTGCCGAGTCGGCCGCTGCTGCCGCCGCAGTCGCGGCGGCTTCTTCCGCCGCGACAGTTGCCGCGGTCTTTTCAGATGCCATCTTCACGATACGCACGCGGTCCTGAGCACGCACCTTGACCTGTTCGCTGACGTTCTGACGCTTGCTATCTTTCTTGTGACTCGTGGTCAGCGCAATCGCCGCGATGATCGCCACCAGCAGCACAAGGCCGGCGACTTCGAACGCGAAAATGTAGTCGGTGTAGATGACCTTGCCGATCAGGCGGGTGTTCGACCAGTCGGCCATACCGTTCGCGGCAGCCGTGGTGTCTCGCAGCGCCGTGGCGGTCGCGCCGTAGCCGTGCCACAGGATCAGCGCGGTCTCGATCACGATGATCGCGCCGACCAGCGTGGCCATTGGCACAAAGCGTTTGAAGTCTTTGCGCAGCACGTCGATGTTGATGTCCAGCATCATCACGACGAACAGGAACAGCACCATCACCGCGCCGACATACACCAGCACCAGCAGGATCGCGAGAAACTCGGCCTGCAGCAGCATCCAGATCGCGGCTGCGTTGAAGAACGCCAGCACCAGAAACAGTGCGGACGAAACCGGGTTGCGCGAGGTGATCACCTTCAGCCCTGAAACCACCAGGAGCAGTGCGAAGATGTAGAACAGTACGGTCGTGAATTCCATGATTACCGATTCATCGTTAGGCCATCGTCAGGCATTGTTCTTTGGCACGTGTAGCGGGCAAAAGCGGCCGAAACCGCCAGAACAACCGCACAGGTGCGCCGTGCCGCGGCAATCAGGCCGCGGCGCTCGGCCCGACAACAGGCCGTGTTACTGCTGCATTTACCGCTTTAACTGAAGCGCTTCAACGATACGGCGCGTCGGCTGCCTTACTCGCAGCGATCTCCGCTTCGTAGCGATCGCCCACGGCCAGCAGCATGTCCTTCGTGAAATACAGGTCACCGCGCTTTTCGCCGTGATATTCGAGAATGTGCGTTTCGACGATCGAATCGACCGGGCAGCTCTCTTCGCAGAAACCGCAGAAGATGCACTTGGTCAGGTCGATGTCGTAACGCGTCGTGCGGCGCGTGTTATCCGCGCGGGTTTCCGATTCGATCGTAATAGCCAGCGCCGGACACACCGCCTCACACAGCTTGCAGGCGATGCAGCGTTCTTCGCCGTTTTCATAGCGGCGCAGCGCATGCAGGCCGCGGAAACGCGGCGAAATCGGAGTCTTCTCTTCCGGGAACTGCACCGTCACCTTGCGCTTGAACGTGTAACGTCCAGTCAATGCAAGGCCTTTGAGCAGTTCCGTCAGGAAGAAGGTCTTGAAAAAGTTTTGAATTGCGGTCATAGGTTCATCCGCCCTTTATTTCCAGATATTCAACGGCGACATGATCCAGAAGCCGACCACGATGAGCCACACCACGCAAACCGGAATGAAAATTTTCCAGCCCAGACGCATGATCTGGTCATAGCGATAGCGCGGGAACGTGGCACGCGCCCAGATGAATACCGACAACAGGAAGAAAACCTTCAGCACCAGCCAGAAGATGCCCGGGATAAACGACAGGAAACCGAACGGTGCACTCCAGCCGCCGAGGAACAGTGTTGCAGCCAATGCCGAGATCACGATCATGTTGATGTACTCGGCGAGGAAGAACAGCGCGAACGCCATCCCCGAGTAATCGATCATGTGGCCCGCCACGATTTCCGACTCACCTTCCACCACGTCGAACGGGTGACGGTTCGTTTCGGCGATGCCCGAGATGAAGTACACAACGAACATGGGCAGCAGCGGCAGCCAGTTCCAAGACAGGAAATTCAGACCGTAGCTGGCGAAAATACCGCGCTCTTGCGAACCGACGATGTCCGACAGATTCAGGCTGCCCGAGGTCATCAGCACGACGACGAGGGCGAAACCCATCGAAATTTCGTACGAGACCATTTGAGCGGCCGCGCGCATGGCGCCGAGGAACGCGTATTTCGAGTTCGACGCCCAGCCCGCCAGAATCACGCCGTACACGCCGATCGACGAGATCGCCATTGCGTACAGCAGACCCGCGTTGATGTCACCGAGGACCGCGCCAGCCTGGAACGGAATCACCGCCCAGACCGCGAAGGCCGGCACCACCACCATGATCGGCGCGATCATATAGATCCAGCGGCTAGCCTGCGCCGGCTGAATCACTTCTTTCAGCAACAGTTTCAGCACGTCGGCGATTGGCTGCAGCAAACCTGCGGGGCCAACGCGATTAGGACCGAGACGCACGTGCATCCAGCCGATCAGCTTACGCTCCCACAGAATCAGGTAAGCCACGCACAGCAGGATCACGACGGCCACCACCAGGATGCGCACCAGTGCCCACACCGTGGGCCATGCCACACCGAGAAGCTGTGTGCCGCCCGAGTTGATCGTATCGAACAAGCTCATTTACGCCTTCTCCACCACCAGTTCACCGAACAGGCTGCCCAGCGCTGCACCGGCAGGCGTAGCCGCCGATACGCGGACGACCGTCTCCGCAAGATTTGCGTCGCGCACGGCCGGCAACTGCACCGATTGCTCGCCCTGGCGCACGCGCACTGCGTCGCCTTCCTTCAAACCCAGTTTGTCGAACAGCGCAGCCGGCAGACCAACCGAATTCGCTGCACGCGCCGCTGCCGTCAGATGCAGCGATTCAGCACGACGCACCAGCGCGTCGGCATGATAAATCGGCACGTTGGCGATACGCTCGAACTTGCCTTCCGCTGCCTTCGCTGCCTTGCCGCGTGCAACCGTGGCGGCCGTCCTATTCGACAGACGCGGGCCAAGATCGCCATCGCCAAGGGCTGCCGTGCGCACTTCTTCCGACGTGTCGAATTCGAAGCCAGGCACGCCCAGCAGGCTGCCCAATACACGCAAAACTTTCCATGCCGGACGCGTATCGCCAAGCGGACGCACGACGCCGTTGAATGTCTGCACGGTACCTTCGGCGTTGACGAACGTGCCGGCCGTTTCCGTGAACGGCGCGATCGGCAGCAGCACGTCTGCATAGTCGGCGCCCGTCTGGAACGGCGACATGACAACAACCATTTCAGCCTGCTTCAGCGCGGCCAAAGCCTGTGCCGGATTGGCCGTGTCGAACTCAGGTTCGACGTTCAGCAGCACATAACCCTTGCGCGGTTGCTCGAACACTTCCCGAGCGTTCAAACCGCCCTCGCCCGGCAATGCGTTCACGAGATGCGCGCCGACCGTGTTGGCGGCTTCGGTGAGGAAGCCCAACGTTGCGCCGGTCGCGTCTGCGATCCATTGCGCCGCGGCGTGAATCGCGGCGAAGTCCGGATGACGGACCGCGCCGTTGCCGAGCAGCACCACGCGGAGTTCGCCCGTGGCGAGCGACTTCGCGACTTGTTTGTTGGCATCCGTCGGCTGCGTGCCGGTGAACGCTTCCGGCAGTGCAACGCCGTTTGCTTCCGATACCGCGCCGGCGATACCAGCCAGTGCGTCGAGCCATGCCGACGGCGCGGCAACGACACGTTGCGCTTGCGGGATCAGCGCGTCGTCATTGGTGGCCTGGACGAGCGTGAGTTTCGTACCGCTCTTGGCGGCTTGGCGCAGACGCGCGGCGAACAGCGGATGGTCGCGGCGCAGATCCGAACCGATCACCAGTGCGGCGTCGACGTTCGAGAGGTCGGCGATCGTCGTGCCGAGCCATGGTGCACCGTTGACGGGTGCGGAGAAATCCGACTGGCGCAGACGGAAGTCGACGTTAGGCGTACCAACCGCTTGTGCGAGCTGCTTCAGCAGGAATAGTTCTTCGACGGTGCTGTGGGCGGTGCCGAGCGCAGCCAGCGCGTTCGCGCCGTGGTCGCCCTTGATGCCCTTCAAACCCTTGACCACATATTCCAGCGCGGTTTGCCAGTCGGTCTCGATCCACTTGCCGTCTTGCTTGAGCATCGGCTGTGTGAGACGTTCCGGGCTGTTCAAGCCTTCATACGAGAAGCGGTCCTTGTCCGAAATCCAGCATTCGTTGATGGACTCGTTTTCGAACGGCAGAACACGCATCACGCGGTTGTTCTTCACTTGCACCACGAGGTTTGCGCCGACGGAATCGTGCGGGCTCACCGATTTGCGGCGCGACAATTCCCACGTCCGGGCACTGTAACGGAACGGTTTGCTGGTCAACGCGCCGACCGGGCACAGATCGATCATGTTGCCCGACAGTTCGGAGTCGACCGTCTTGCCGACGAACGACGTGATTTCCGAATGTTCACCGCGGCCCAACATGCCGAGTTCCATCACGCCGGCCACTTCCTGGCCGAAACGGACGCAACGCGTGCAATGGATGCAGCGCGACATTTCTTCCATCGAGATCAGCGGGCCGACGTTCTTGTGGAACACCACGCGCTTTTCTTCGCTATAGCGCGATGCCGACTTGCCGTAGCCCACGGCCAGATCCTGCAACTGACACTCACCGCCCTGATCGCAGATCGGGCAATCCAGCGGGTGGTTGATCAGCAGGAATTCCATCACAGCTTGCTGGCCCTTCACCGCCTTCTCGGACTTGGTGCGCACGATCATGCCGGCCGACACCGGCGTGGCGCATGCGGGCACGGCCTTCGGCATCTTTTCGACATCGACCAGACACATCCGGCAGTTGGCCGCAATCGACAGCTTCTTGTGATAGCAGAAGTGCGGAATGTACGTGTCGACCTTATGCGCAGCCTGGATCACCATGCTGCCTTCAGGCACCTCTACTTTCTTGCCGTCTATTTCAAGTTCAACCATGATGGTCAATCTTCCTTAACCTGTTACCGCTCAACCGTTCGCCGTTCTCATCGCCCGTTTCAGGCGATGAATCCCGCGGATGACGTGTTCTGGTGCGCTATCTGGCGTACTTAGGCAGCCACTGTTTCCGACGCCGCTGCCGCACCCGCGTGACCGCCGACGAGACAATGCTTGTGGGCGACGTGATATTCGAATTCGTCCCAGTAGTGCTTGAGCATGCCGCGAACCGGCATGGCCGCTGCATCGCCGAGCGCGCAAATCGTGCGGCCCATGATGTTCTCAGCAACCGAGTTCAGCAGATCCAGATCTTCCGGACGGCCAAGCCCGTGTTCGATACGATGCACAACGCGATAGAGCCAACCCGTGCCTTCGCGGCACGGCGTGCACTGGCCGCACGACTCTTCGTAATAGAAATACGACAGACGCAGCAGCGAACGGACCATACAACGCGTCTCGTCCATCACGATGACCGCGCCGGAACCGAGCATCGAACCAGCCTTCGCGATCGAGTCGTAGTCCATGTCGGTCTGCATCATGATGTCGCCCGGAATCACCGGTGCCGACGAGCCGCCAGGAATCACGGCCTTGATCTTCTTGCCGCCGCGCATGCCGCCGGCCAGTTCCATCAGTGTGGCGAACGGTGTGCCGAGCGGAACTTCATAATTGCCCGGACGCTCGACGTCGCCTGCGACCGAGAAAATCTTCGTGCCGCCGTTGTTCGGCTTGCCGATTTCGAGGTAATTCTGCGGACCGATCGCGAGCAGGAACGGCACCGCGGCGAACGTCTCAGTGTTGTTGATCGTGGTCGGCTTGCCATACACGCCGAAGCTCGCCGGGAACGGCGGCTTGAAGCGCGGCTGACCCTTCTTGCCTTCGAGCGATTCGAGCAGCGCGGTTTCTTCGCCGCAAATGTAGGCGCCGTAACCGTGGTGCGCATGCAGTTCGAACGAGAAGCCCGAACCCATGATGTTGTCGCCGAGGAACCCGGCGCGACGGGCTTCGTCCAACGCTTCTTCAAAGCGCTTGTAGACTTCCCAGATTTCGCCGTGGATATAGTTGTAGCCGACCGTGATGCCCATTGCGTACGCGCCAATGGCCATGCCTTCGATCAGCGAGTGCGGATTGAAGCGCAGGATGTCGCGGTCTTTGAACGTGCCCGGTTCGCCTTCGTCCGAATTGCAGACGAGGTACTTCTGCCCCGGGAACTGACGCGGCATGAAGCTCCACTTCAGCCCGGTCGGGAAGCCCGCACCGCCGCGGCCGCGCAGACCCGACGCCTTGACGTCGGCGATCACCTGCTCGGGCGGAATTTTTTCTTCCAGAATGCGGCGCAGCTGGGCGTAACCGCCGCGCGCCACATAGTCTTCGAGACGCCAGTTGTCGCCGTTCAGGCCGGCGAGAATCAGCGGTTTGATGTGACGATCGTGTAAAGACGTCATTTCGAAAGTTCCTCGAGCAGCTGGTCGATCTTCGCGCGGCTCATGAAGCTGCACATGCGATGGTTGTTCACCAGCATCACCGGCGCATCGCCGCACGAACCCATGCACTCACCTTCTTTCAAGGTGAACTTGCCGTCAGCCGTGGTTTCGCCGAAGTCGATGCCGAGCTTCTGCTTCAGATATTCAGCGGCACTGTCTGAACCGCCGTCCGGGCCGAGCTGGCACGGCAGGTTCGTGCAGAGCGTGATCTTGTACTTGCCGACCGGTGAGGTCTCGTACATCGTGTAGAAGGTAGCCACCTCCTGCACGGCGACCGCCGGCATGCCGAGATAGTCCGCGACGAACTGCATGAGTTCGGGCGACAGCCAGCCATGCTCTTCCTGAGCAGTAGCCAGCGCCGACATCACGGCGGACTGTTTCTGATCGGCGGGATACTTCGCGATCGCACGATCGATTTCTTTCAGGCCTTCAGCTGAGATCATTTTCAGACACGACTCTTTCAATTCCTACCGAACGAAAACCCGTCGCTTACATCATGCTGCGACAGACCCGGCGTTCCTGTGCTTGACGCGTGCTTCGGTGCAAGCTGAAGACGCGCGCCGATGAATACGTCCTAGCGATCCACTTCGCCGAACACGATGTCCTGCGTACCGATGATCGTCACAGCGTCGGCGATCATGTGACCGCGCGCCATTTCATCGAGCGTGGACAGGTGCGCATAGCCCGGCGCGCGAATCTTCAGGCGATACGGCTTGTTCGCGCCGTCCGAGATCAGGTAGATACCGAACTCGCCCTTCGGATGTTCGACGGCCGCATACGCTTCGCCTTCCGGTACGTGGAAGCCTTCCGTGAAGAGCTTGAAGTGGTGAATCAGCTCTTCCATGTTCGACTTCATGCCGACACGCGACGGCGGCGCAACCTTGTGATTGTCGACCATCACCGGACCTGGATTCTTACGCAACCACTCAATGCACTGTTTCACAATCCGCGTGGACTGGCGCATTTCTTCGACGCGAACCAGATATCGGTCATAACAATCGCCATTAACGCCGACCGGAATGTCGAAATCCATCTTGTCGTAGACTTCGTACGGCTGCTTCTTGCGCAGATCCCACTCGATACCCGAGCCGCGCAACATCGCGCCGGTCATACCGAGGTTCAGCGCCCGCTCCGGGGTGACCACGCCGATGCCGACCAGACGTTGCTTCCAGATCCGGTTGTCGGTGAGCAGCGTTTCGTATTCGTCGACGCACTTCGGGAAACGCGTGAAGAAATCGTCGATGAAGTCGAGCAGCGAACCTTGACGGTTCTCGTTCATCCTCGACAAGGCCTTCGCATTGCGAATCTTCGACGCCTTGTATTGCGGCATTGCGTCAGGCAGATCGCGATAGACACCGCCCGGACGATAGTAAGCCGCGTGCATCCGTGCGCCGGACACTGCTTCGTACACGTCCATCAGGTCTTCGCGTTCGCGGAACGCATACAGAAACACCGCCATCGCGCCGACGTCCAGCGCGTGTGCGCCGATCCACATCAGGTGATTCAGCACGCGCGTCACTTCGTCGAACATCACTCGGATGTACTGTGCGCGAATCGGCACTTCGATACCGAGCAGCTTTTCGATCGCCATCACGTAGCCGTGCTCGTTGACCATCATCGACACGTAGTCGAGACGGTCCATATACGGCACGGACTGGATGAAGGTTTTGGTTTCCGCGAGTTTCTCGGTCGCGCGATGCAGCAGACCGATGTGCGGATCGGCGCGCTGGATGACTTCGCCGTCGAGCTCGAGCACGAGGCGCAGCACACCGTGCGCTGCCGGATGCTGAGGGCCGAAGTTGAGCGTGTAGTTCTTGATCTCTGCCATGGCGTTCTCTTAGTGTTTCAGACCGCCATAGCGATCCTCGCGGATCACGCGCGGCGTAATTTCCCGCGGCTCGATCGTCACAGGCTGATAGACGACGCGCTTCTCTTCCGGGTCGTAACGCATTTCGACGTAACCGGAGACAGGGAAATCTTTACGGAACGGGTGACCAATGAAACCGTAATCGGTCAGGATGCGGCGCAGGTCCGGGTGACCCTCGAAGACGATGCCGTACAGGTCGAATGCTTCGCGCTCGTACCAGTTGGCCGAACTCCAGATATCGACGACCGATGCAACGATCGGCACCTCGTCGTCCGGTGCGAACACGCGCAAGCGCAGACGCCAGTTGTTCTGCACGGACAACAAATGCAGCACGGCCGCGAAACGCGGGCCGTCGTATGCGCCATCGGCGTAAGTCTGATAGTCGACGCCGCACAGATCCATCAGTTGCTCGAAGCCGAGCGAGCGATCGTCGCGCAGACGCGTTGCAACGTGGATGTAATCGCTCGCCTTCACGACGATCGTCAACTCACCGACTGCTTCGGTGGTGCTCAACAGGAGGCCGCCAAAGGCCGCCTCGAGGTTCGCTTTCAGGGTCTCGAGTTTGCTTGCCATATTGTGGGGAGGCGTTGCCTTATTGACGGGCGATTGTATTGGTGCGGCGGATCTTGGCCTGCAACTGGATCACGCCATACACCAGCGCTTCCGCAGTAGGCGGGCAACCTGGCACGTAGACGTCGACCGGTACAATCCGATCGCAGCCGCGCACTACCGAATAGGAATAGTGGTAGTAACCGCCGCCGTTCGCGCACGAACCCATCGAGATCACCCAGCGCGGCTCGGCCATCTGATCGTAAACCTTGCGCAGAGCCGGTGCCATCTTGTTGCACAGCGTGCCGGCGACGATCATCACGTCCGACTGACGCGGACTCGGACGAAACACCACGCCGAAACGGTCAAGGTCATAACGGGCAGCGCCCGCATGCATCATCTCAACCGCACAGCACGCGAGACCGAACGTCATCGGCCATAAGGAGCCGGTGCGCGTCCAGTTGATCAGTTTGTCTGCCGTAGTGGTGACAAACCCTTCCTTCAAGACCCCTTCGATACTCATTTGCTTTCCACTCCAGACGGGGCGGCAAGCCTTGGCCACCCACGCAAACCGGCGATTAATCCATCATTCCCAGTCGAGGCCGCCTTTCTTCCAGATATAGGCAAAGCCCAACAGGAATTCGAGCAGGAAAATCATCATCGCCATGAAGCCAGGCCAGCCGATGTCGCGCAGGGCCACACCCCACGGGAACAGGAACGCGGTTTCAAGGTCGAAAATGATGAAGAGAATGGCGACGAGGTAGTAGCGCACATCGAACTTCATACGCGCATCTTCGAATGCTTCGAAGCCGCACTCGTATGGTGCGTTTTTCTCGGTATCGGGCTTATTGGGACCGAGGATCTTGCCAATGCTGACCAGTGCTACGCCTAAACCGGTGCCCACAATGAGGAACAACAAGACGGGGAAATAGGCTGCGAGGTTCAAGACTATCCTCTATCGGTTGGTTCTGAATGCCGCCAAGAGCATAGCACTCCTGACGCGAAATCACTTCGGCAACGCACATACCGCAAGCCGCGCGTCAGAAGTGAAAATGCCAGCCGAAGCGAAGCAAGCGGCTGGCATTTAGATAACATTTGGTGCCGACGGCGAGACTCGAACTCGCACAGCTTTCGCCACTACCCCCTCAAGATAGCGTGTCTACCAATTTCACCACGTCGGCACTGTATGCAATCCGGGAAAACAACTTATAAAACCCGCGAATCGCTTCAAGACTAAGATTGTAACTGGTCTAAACAGTTTGTTCAACGCACAAAAGCACTTTGAACGAAAAATTTATTTCGGCACATCCGTCGCGGGGACCGATGCTGCGGATGCTGGCAAGACAGCCGAACCGCCCGCCGGAGCGGACGCAGCGGAAGCCGCAATCGGAGCAGTTACAGCCGCACCCAGCAAGCCTGCGGACGGTTTTGCACGATACGCGCCGAGGTATGTGAGCGTCAATGTTGTTACAAAAAACACGGCTGCGAGGACGGCCGTGGTACGCGACAAAAAGTTTGCCGAACCGGTCGCGCCGAACAGGCTGCCCGATGCGCCGCTACCAAAAGCAGCGCCCATATCGGCGCCTTTGCCGTGTTGCAGCAACACAAGGCCGATGACCCCGAGTGCCGACAATAGCTGAACGACGATAATCAATGTTTTCAAATACAGCATCACACTCACCTGAGTCTTTATTTAACCGCGCCACACAAAGTGTGCCACGCGGGATTGGGTCATCCTCGCCGAGGCGCCCTGCTTAACTGGCGACGCTGATCGCGCCGGCCGCCTTGCAGATCGCCAGGAAATCCTGGTCTTTCAACGACGCGCCGCCGATCAGGCCGCCGTCGATATCCGGCTGGCGGAACAATTCTTCCGCGTTCTCCGGCTTCACGCTGCCGCCATACAACACCGGCACATCCGCTACCGCCGCGCCCTTCACCGCAAGACGCGAACGCAGGAACGCATGCACCGCTTGCGCCTGGTCCGAGGTGGCACTCTTACCTGTGCCGATCGCCCAAACCGGTTCGTATGCGACAACAATGCGCGCCGCCTCTTCCGCCGACAATTTCGCCAGCACTTCATCCAGTTGCGTGCCGACCACCTGCTCGGTCGAGCCGGCTTCACGCTCTTCAAGCGTTTCGCCGACACACACGATCGGGGTCAAACCCGCTTCCAGCACACGTTGTGTCTTCACCGCAACCAACTCTGCGCTTTCACGATGGTAGGCACGGCGCTCCGAGTGCCCAACGATCGCAAGCGTGGCGCCGAAATCCACCACCATCTGCGCTGCCACTTCGCCGGTATAAGCCCCATGCGTGAACGCGGAGACATCCTGCACGCCCCACACGACCTTGCTGCCTTCCAGCAACGATTGAGTCTGCGCGAGATAAGGGCTCGGCACACAGACACCGACGCGAACATCGGCCGGCAATTCGCCCGCGCCTTGCGCCACCGCCTGCAACAGCGTTGCGTTCTCAGCAAGGCGCCCGTGCATCTTCCAGTTACCGACTACCAGCTTGGCTCGTTGTTTCGACATCGTCTCGTCTTGTCTTGGCGGCGGACCTGGTTTGCGCCTATAGCCCGCCTTTCGGATTCATGCGGCGTGCGCAAAACGCGCAATTTTACTGCGTGGGGTGGATCGGGTCAAACCGACCGCGTCAAACCGACTGTGTCAAGCGTCCTGACCCCAAGTCAGCACGATCTTGCCAACGTGCGTGCTGCTTTCCATCAGCGCGTGCGCCTCAGCGGCCTGCGCGGCAGGAAACACACGGTGCACCACCGGCTTGATGCCGCCATCTTCGAGGTGTGGCCACACGCGCTCTTTCAATTGCGCGGCGATCTTCGCCTTGAACTCGATCGGCCGCGGGCGCAACGTCGAACCCGTCACCGTCAAACGGCGGCGCAGCACCTCGTTCAGATTCAGTTCCGCTTTCGCGCCGCCCAGCAACGCGATCAGCACGATACGGCCGCCGTCGGCCAATGCCGTCAGCTCACGCGGCACATAACTGCCCGCCACCATGTCGAGGATCACGTCGACACCGCGATCGTTTGTCAGCGATTTGATGACTTCGACGAAATCTTCAGTCTTGTAGTTGATCGCACGTTCGGCGCCGAGCGCCTCGCAGGCGCGGCACTTTTCGTCCGACCCGGCCGTGGCGAACACGCGAAAACCCAGCGCGTGCGCGATCTGGATCGCCGTCACACCGATGCCGCTCGAGCCGCCCTGCACGAGCAGCGTCTCGTTCGGGGCGCCTTCGCCCTTGCCCAGCTGCGCACGGTCGAACACATTGCTCCACACCGTGAAGAATGTTTCCGGCAGCGAAGCCGCCTCGACGTCCGACAAACCACCTGGCACCGGCAAGCACTGCAACAGCGGCGCGGTCGCATATTCCGCGTAACCACCGCCTGCGAGCAATGCGCACACGCGGTCGCCCACTTTCAGGCCGAACGGGTTGTTCTTCTCGTCGATAGTGCCGCCGACGATCTCACCCGCCACCTCCAGCCCCGGCAGATCCGATGCACCCGGCGGCGGCGCATAGCCGCCTTTGCGCTGGAACACGTCCGGACGGTTGATGCCGGATGCCGCCACCTTGATCAGCACCTCGCCCGCTTTCGGCTGCGGCGTGGGCCGCTCCGCCAGCTTGAGGACTTCCGGTGCGCCGAATTCGGTGATTTCGATCGCTTTCATCTGCGTCAACTCCAAGATTGGATTGCGTTGCCTACTGGAACGAAATGGCGAAAATCGCCTGAACCGCGACGAAGCGCTTCATGCAAACAGAGTACCCGCTTATACCGGTTTGCATCTGCTTGCGTCTGCTCGCACCTGCTTGCAACGCAATCCACCCTGCACCCTTCATGAAAAACGGCCGGCGCGCATTCGCGCTGCCGGCCGTCGCCCTTCTACCGCATTACTGCGGTGTCGGTTCGCCTTGCGGCGCGCCATTCGAGGCGTCGTTCAACAACGCCTTGGCCGACAAACGCACGCGGCCCTTTTCGTCCGTCTGGATGACCTTGACCTTCACCTGCTGGCCGTCCTTCAGGTAGTCGTTGATGTCCTTGATACGCTCGTTGGCGATTTCGGAGATGTGCAACAGACCGTCCTTGCCCGGCAGGATGTTCACGATCGCGCCGAAGTCGAGCAGCTTGAGCACAGTACCTTCGTACACCTGGCCCACTTCGACTTCCAGCGTGATGTTCTCGATACGCTTCTTCGCTTCGGCCATCCCTTCGCTGCTCGTGCTGGCGATGGTGACGACGCCGTCGTCCGAAATATCGATCGTCGTGCCGGTTTCTTCGGTCAGCGCGCGGATCACCGAACCACCCTTGCCGATCACGTCGCGGATCTTTTCCGGATTGATCTTGATGGTGATCATGCGCGGTGCGTAGTCCGACAGCACTGTATTCGCGCCCGACACAGCCGAGGTCATCTTGCCGAGGATGTGCATACGGCCTTCCTTCGCTTGCGCGAGGGCGACCTGCATGATTTCCTTGGTGATGCCCTGGATCTTGATGTCCATCTGCAGCGCGGTCACGCCTT
The DNA here is from genome assembly GCF_046030555.1 of Paraburkholderia sediminicola. Taxonomy (GTDB): domain Bacteria; phylum Pseudomonadota; class Gammaproteobacteria; order Burkholderiales; family Burkholderiaceae; genus Paraburkholderia; species Paraburkholderia sediminicola_E. The sequence goes on from NZ_JAQQCH010000011.1 coordinate 41,456, forward strand.
GCTCAGTACCCGCCACCTTGAAGTCCATGTCGCCGAGGTGATCTTCGTCGCCGAGGATGTCGGTCAGCACAGCAAACTTGTTGCCTTCCAGGATCAGGCCCATCGCGATGCCGGCGACGTGCGCCTTCATCGGCACGCCGGCATCCATCAGTGCGAGGCAGCCGCCGCACACCGAAGCCATCGACGACGAACCGTTCGACTCGGTGATTTCCGACACCACGCGAATCGAGTAGCCGAATTCGTCGGCGCTCGGCAGGCACGCAGCCAGCGCGCGCTTGGCCAGACGGCCGTGACCGATTTCACGGCGCTTCGGCGAACCGACGCGGCCCGTTTCGCCGGTCGCGAACGGAGGCATGTTGTAGTGAAGCATGAAGCGTTCGCGGTACTCGCCTTCGAGCGCGTCGATGTTCTGCTCATCGCCCTTCGTGCCCAGCGTTGCGACCACCATGGCCTGCGTTTCGCCACGCGTGAACAAGGCCGAGCCGTGCGTACGCGGCAGCACGCCGGTACGGATTTCGATCGGACGCACGGTGCGCGTGTCGCGGCCGTCGATACGCGGCTCGCCGTTCAGGATCTGGGTACGGACGATCTTCGCCTCGATGTCGAACAGCACATTGCCGACGCTAGCCTTGTCGGCTGCGACGGTGCCAGCTGCGGCGGCTTCTTCTTCCAGCTTGGCCGACGTCGCTGCGTAGACTTCCTTCAGCTTGGCCGAACGCGCCTGCTTGTCGCGAATCTGATAGGCGGCGAGCAGATCGGCTTGCGCCAGTTCCGACACGCGTGCGATCAGCGGCTCGTTCTTGGCGGCCGGCTTCCAGTCCCATTCCGGCTTGCCGCCTTCGCGAACCATCTCATGGATCACGTCGATCGCGACCTGCATTTGTTCGTGGCCAAACACCACTGCGCCGAGCATGATTTCTTCGGACAGTTGTTGCGCTTCCGATTCCACCATCAGCACCGCGCGTTCCGTACCGGCGACGATCAGGTCGAGTGCCGATTCCTTCATCTGCGGACGCGTCGGGTTCAACACGTATTCGTTGTTGATGTAGGCCACGCGTGCTGCGCCGACCGGGCCGTTGAACGGCAGACCGGAAATAGCAAGCGCCGCCGACGCGCCGATCAGCGCGGGGATGTCAGCGGGGATTTCGGGGTTCAGCGACAGGACGTGAATCACGACCTGGACTTCGTTGTAGAAGCCTTCCGGGAACAGCGGACGCAGCGGACGGTCGATCAGGCGCGAGGTCAGCGTTTCGCCTTCCGACGGGCGGCCTTCACGGCGGAAGAAACCACCGGGGATCTTGCCTGCAGCGTAGGTCTTTTCGAGGTAATCGACGGTCAGCGGGAAGAAGTCCTGGCCCGGCTTGGCGGTCTTGGCGCCGACCACAGTAGCCAGCACGACGGTGTCTTCGATGTCCACAATCACCGCGCCGCCTGCCTGACGGGCGACTTCGCCCGTTTCGAGGCGAACCTTATGTTGGCCCCACTGAAATTCTTTGACGATCTTATTGAACATAGTCATTGCTTTTCCTCTTCGTAATGCCGCGCGGACCAGAAGCGGCGCGGCAACGCCAGGACCGGCGCCGCAGGGAAAGAGTAGTGTTATGCCATTCCAGAGAACCACGCTCTACGCGCGCGAACCGCTGGAATGACACAAAGCTCTGCCCTGAAGCCCGGCCGTATTTCTGCTCTTTTGCTGCTTTTTTTACTGCTGTTTTCCTGCTAGTCGCCGCATGAATCGTCACGCTACCGCGTCCAACAGGCAGTGCGCATCACATGAAGCGCACCGTGCAAAAACAAAATGCCTGTATCAGTGGAACTGACACAGGCATCTTGCTGAACGACTGGCCGATTACTTACGCAGACCCAGCTTCTCGATCAGTGCGCGGTAACGATCCGCGTCCTTACCCTTCAGGTAGTCGAGCAGCTTGCGACGGCGGCTCACCATGCGCAGCAGACCGCGGCGGCTGTGGTGATCTTTCGTGTGAGCCTTGAAGTGAACGGTCAGTTCGTTGATGCGGGTCGTGAGCAGCGCGACCTGAACTTCGGGGGAGCCGGTGTCGTTAGCTGCGCGTGCGAATTGCGCAACGACTTCGGACTTCTTGCTTGTTTCAACTGCGGACATGTCGATTTCCTTGAGAACTAGACAGGCGGTCACGGAAGAAAGGCCGTGCCGTGGATTACTCCGTATGCGCATTCGCAAATTACAACCATGCAACATGCCTCACAACGGGACCCGTATTGTAGCACAGCCCAATCCGGCCGCGAACCCCGCTGTACCGGGCGGGATCTTGGCCAGCTTGCGTTTGCCCGGGCCCGCTTTACGGCCGCTTCATCTTGCACACGGTCGCCGGCACCGTGCGCTCGGGCGGCAAAGCGAGGACCGTGCGGAAACCGTAGCCGGAACCTTCGTTGTCGAACTTGACACCCGGCGCGCCGGCCTTGTCCATTTCCATCACGTAAAGGGGTTGGATCAGTTGATGATCCTCCGCTCGCATCCACGAGGCGTGAAAGCCGTTGTCGAACCTGATCCCCTCCAGCGCCCGGGCGACAGTTGTCGGGTCGGCACTGCCGGCGCGGTTCATCGCCGCGGCGAGGGTTTCGATCATCAACGGCATACGGAGCACCGGGTAGTCGTCCTGGGCAGCCGGGAAACGGGCGCGAAATGCTGCGTACCACGCATCCGAGGCCGCACCGCCGGCGTTCGGGTGCCAATCGGCTACCGCGATCACGTGCTTGACGCCGGCGTCACCTAGCGCCGCAGGCGCGCCGAGACTGTTGCCGTAAAACGTGTAGAACCTGGTGTCCAGGCCCTGCTCTCGCGCCGCCTTGACCAGAAGCGTCAGGTCGTTGCCCCAGTTACCGGTGATAACCGCGTCCGCGCCGCTCGTGCGGATCTTCGCGATGTACGGCGCGAAATCCTTCACGCGGCCGATCGGATGAAATTCGTCGCCGACGACCGCAATATCCGGGCGCTTTGTCGCCAGCGTCGAACGCGCAAGACTGCTGACGTCGTGGCCGAAGCTATAGTCCTGGTTCAGCAGATAAACCTTCTTCACCGCTTTTTCGCGCTGGATCACGTCAGCCAGCGCATCCATGCGCATGCCCGCGTGCGCGTCGAAGCGGAAGTGCCAGAAACTGCAATTGGCGTTGGTCAGGGCGGGATCGTCAGCGGAGTAATTGAGGAACAGTTCGCGATTAGCCGGCTCGCGGCTGTTCTGTTTCTCGATCGCGCCGATCAGCGCGGCCGCCACGGCCGAACTGTTGCCCTGCATGATGTAACCGATGTGCCGGTCCGCGGCCGCGCGCAGTTGCACCAACGCCTCTTCCGTACTGCCCTTGCTGTCGAGCACGACCAGCTCGAGCGGATGCGCGCCGTCGGCAAGCTTCACGCCGCCTTGCGCGTTCACCTGTTCGACACCGAAGCGCAGATTGCGCTCCACCGCCGCGCCCGCGTTCGCAAACGGACCGGACATGCCTTCGATCAGCGCCAGCTGGATCGGCGTACCCGTGGGCTTATTCACCGGTTTGCTTGCCGGACCAGACGCCGCGTCGCCCGCGGCGCAAGCCGCCGCGGCTATCGAAATCGCCGCCAGCGCCACAACTGCCGCTGCTGCCGCCCGTTGCCACTTCGCCATCGTCATTGCCCCGCTTGATTCGTCGAAGCGCGGATCATAGGGCGTTCCAGACGGAATAAGCAAGCTGGCGAATCCGTTACTCTGCTTCCGGCGACGCCTCGCGCGAAGCGCAAATCTTTTGCTGCCGCCCATGTCAAAATAATGCGTCTCGATGATAAAAACCGCTACTCAAATGCCATCGGAGGAATTCATGCTCAACCGCCACCCATCCACGGCGGCCTCGATCGACGCGCCATCCGCAGCGCGCCTGCGCCGCGCCGCGCTCATCTGCGTGAGCGCGCTCACGGTGGCGCTCGCCGGCTGCGTGCAGCCATGGCAGCAATACAGCCAAGGCGCGGACGAATCGACCATCGTCGCCCGCCTCGGCGCACCGCGTGAAAGCTACGACCTGCCCAACGGCGGCAAGCGGCTGATGTGGCCGACCCAGCCGATGGGCGAGACCACCACCGCCGCCGACATCGACGCATCCGGCAAGATCGTCACTGTGCGCCAGGTGCTTCAGCCCAACGAGTTCTACCGGGCGGAAATCGGCAAGTGGACAAAGAGCGACGTGCTGGTGAACTTCGGCCGCCCGGTCGAAACATCTTACTTCCCGTTGATGAAGCGCGAGGTCTGGACGTATCGCTATATGGAAGACAACGTCTGGTACATGATGTACAGCTTTTATTTTGACGGTCAGGGCATTGTGCGGCTCACGCAGAAAACCCCTGATCCGCTACACGATCCGGATCGTCGCAGCCTGTTCTGAGCACCCGCTCGAACCCATTGCGCATGGCCCGCGAAGCCGCCTCTTCAGGCGGCTTTTTTTTATTTATGGCGCATGCCGGCGAATTTTATTTCGCGCACAGCAGATTTATTTTTTGATAGAAAGGTTTTCGTAAGCATTGACTCGCGTTGCCCGTGCGTATTGCGCTGCCGCGCACAGCCGGGATTCGGCTGCAAGTCTGTGCACCCCACTTACGGAGCCGCTATTCATGAACCGTCCCAAACGCCTGCTGGTCGCCAATGTCGCATGGGCGCACGAAACCGCCGCGCGCAACCCCGCTTTTTTTCGTGATCTGGTGCGGGGCCAGAATCCGCATGTGCTGTGGGTCGGCTGCTCGGACAGCCGTGTGCCCGCGGAAACCATCACGCATTGCGAGCCTGGCGATCTGTTCGTTCACCGCAACATCGCCAACCTCTTTCATCCCGACGACGACAACTCCGCGAGCGTCCTCGAATATGCGGTGCGGGTGCTAAAGGTGGCGCACGTGATCGTCTGCGGCCATTACGGCTGCGGCGGTGTACGCGCTGCCCTGTTGCCGCCGGAACCGACGCTGCCGCACGTGAATCGCCGGATCGCACCTTTGTGCGCGCTGGCAAAAGCGCATGGCGACGCGCTCGAAAGCCATGCAAGCGAGCGTGAGCGTATCGACCGTCTCGCGGAATTGAACGTGCTCGAACAGGTGCGCCAGTTACGCGCGAGTCCAATCGTGCGGGACGCTGACCCGGCACCGCTCATTCACGGCTGGATCTTCGCGCTCGAGGACGGCCGCATCAAGGTGCTCACGTCCGGCTACGAAGCCGACGACGCGATGACCTGCGCGACGGCCGCCCATAGCGCCGCGTAGTGCATCGCTGCTCTCGAACCGGCCTCGACCTGGCCTTCGCCGCACACGCAACTCCAAACACTACCGCACGGACCCCATGAACCTTCGAGCCTTCCTTTCCACGTTTCAGCGCGATCTGTTTGCCGGCACGGTCGTTTTTCTGGTGGCGCTACCGCTCTGTCTGGGCATCGCTAACGCGTCGGGCGTCGAGCCATTTGCCGGCCTTGTGTCGGGCATCGTCGGCGGCCTGGTGGTTGCCGTGCTGAGCGGCTCACGGTTGAGCGTAAGCGGACCGGCCGCGGGCCTCGTCGTGATCGTCGTCGACGGAATCGCGCAACTCGGCAGCTTCTCCGCGTTCCTGCTTGCCGTGTTGCTGTCCGGTGCAATTCAGTTCGGCTTCGGCATGCTGAAGGCCGGCAGATTTGCCGCCTATGTGCCGTCGCCGGTAATCAAAGGCATGCTTGCGGCGATCGGCGTGCTGCTGATCGTCAAACAATTCCCGCTTGCGCTCGGGCTGTTCAGCTCGAATGCGTCGAATGGATCGCAAGCTGCTGCCCAACTGGCCGGTAGTGTAACGACACCGTTCGGCACGATTTCGCTCGCGGCCTGCGTGATCACGTTGCTGTCGCTAGCGATTCTGGTGGGTTGGGAAACGCGCGCGCTGCGCCGCTTTGCGCTGGTGCGGCTCGTGCCGGCGCCGCTCGCGGTGGTGCTGCTGGGTATCGGCGCGACGCTGCTACTCAGTCTGCTCGGCCCCTCGTTCGCGCCGCCTGCCGAGCATCGTGTCGCGCTGCCGTCGCTCGAATCGTTCGCCGAATTACAACTCGCCCTCGCATGGGCCGACTTCGGACCGCGCTTCACGCAGCTGATCAATCCTGACGTCTGGCGCGTGGCCATCACACTGGCGATCGTCGCGAGTCTCGAAACGCTGTTGAGCCTCGAAGCGGTGGAGCAGATCGACCCCGCCCGACGCGCCGCGCCGCCCGATCGCGAATTGAAGGCGCAGGGCGTGGGCAATCTGATCGCCGGCGCAATCGGTGGCCTGCCGATCACCTCGGTTATCGTGCGTAGTTCCGCCAATGTGCATGCGGGCGCGCAGAGCCGGCTGTCCGCGGTTATTCATGGTGTGTTGTTACTGGTAAGCGTGTTCGCGTTGACCAGCGTTATCAACCTGATTCCGCTTGCCTGTCTTGCAGCGATTCTGATTTTCACCGGCGTGAAGCTCGCCAAGCCGTCGTTGTTCGTCGCCGTCGCCAAACAAGGTTTCGCGCCCTTTGCACCCTTCATCGTCACGCTGGTCGGCGTACTCGCCACCGACCTGCTCATCGGGATCGTGCTCGGCATTCTGTGCAGCGTGTTGCTCGCATTGTATGCGAACCTGCGCAGCCCGATCGTCCTCGCACAGCACGGCGATCACTATCTGCTGTCGTTTCGCAAGGACGTGTCGTTTCTTGGCAAGGTGGCGCTCAAGCACTATCTGCAGCAGATCCCCGACGGCGCAACCTTGATCGTCGACGCAACGCGTGCCGACTTCGTCGATCACGATGTGCGCGAACTACTCGACGCGTTTGTCGCCGATGCGCCGCGCCGCGAGATCGCGGTGGAAGTGCGGCATCAGGTGCAGGCGCAGGCACGCGCGGCGCGCGGGTGGTCGATACGGCGCGCTGCTGCGGAGTAGTTTTAACTCACGTAGCGCGTAAAAGCGCACTGCGAAGGCGGGAAGGCCTGCGCCTATTGTGGGCACCGGGCACGCAAGAAAGCACCGCAAAAATGCGAAGCCCCGCGCTTTTCAGGGCGCGGGGCTTCTCGTCAATCTGGTTCAGCAGGCACGCCGTCAGCGCTCCGCTTCTCCGTCACTCCGAACGTTGCGGATTCAACTTATTGACGTTCGAATACAGCTTGTTGAGCGCCGAAATATACGCCTTCGCGGAAGCCGCGACGATATCCGGATCGGTGCCCACGCCGTTCACGATGCGCCCGCTCTTCGACAGCCGCACAGTTACTTCACCTTGCGCCTGCGTACCGGTTGTGATGGCGTTTACCGAATACAGCAGCAGTTCCGAACCGCTACCCACTTCCGTTTCGATCGCATTGAGCGTGGCATCCACCGGACCGTTGCCGCGCGCTTCGCCGGTCACTTCCTTGCCTTCAACCGAGAACACGATCTTCGCGTGCGGCTGCTCACCGGTTTCCGAATGCTGCGACAGCGACAGAAACTTATAGTGCTCCTTCTGCTGCGCTTCAGCCGATTCCTCCGTGACGATCGCGATGATGTCTTCGTCGAAGATTTCCGACTTACGGTCGGCCAATTCCTTGAAGCGTGCGAACGCGGTATTCAACTCGCCTTCGCTATCGAGCGCGATACCCAATTCCTGCAGACGCTGCTTGAATGCATTCCGGCCCGACAACTTGCCGAGCACGATCTTGTTCGCGCTCCAGCCCACATCTTCGGCTCGCATGATTTCGTACGTGTCACGCGCTTTCAGCACGCCGTCCTGGTGAATGCCGGACGCGTGCGCAAAGGCGTTCGCGCCGACCACCGCCTTGTTCGGCTGCACGACAAAACCAGTGATCTGCGATACCAGCTTCGATGCGGGCACGATCTGCGTCGTATCGAGACCGACTTCGAGGCCGAAGTAATCCTTGCGCGTCTTCACCGCCATCACGATTTCTTCGAGCGAGGTATTACCCGCGCGCTCGCCGAGACCGTTGATCGTGCACTCGACCTGACGCGCGCCGCCGATCTGCACTCCGGCCAGCGAGTTCGCCACCGCCATGCCGAGGTCGTTATGGCAATGCACCGAGAACACAGCCTTGTGCGAGTTCGGAATACGCTCACGCAGCGTCTTCACGAGCTGGCCGTACAGTTCCGGCACGCCATAGCCGACCGTGTCCGCGATGTTGATGGTGGTCGCGCCCTCCGCGATCACGGCTTCCAGCACACGGCACAGGAAATCCATGTCTGAACGGCTGCCGTCTTCGGGCGAAAACTCGACGTCGTCCGTGAACTTGCGGGCAAAACGGACCGCCAGCTTTGCCTGTTCGAACACCTGATCCGGCGTCATGCGCAGCTTCTTTTCCATATGCAGCGGCGACGTTGCAATGAACGTGTGGATACGGAAGTGATCGGCCGGCTTGAGCGCGTCAGCAGCGCGTTGAATGTCTTTGTCGTTAGCACGGGCCAGCGAGCAGACCGTGCTGTCCTTGATCAGGCCCGCGATTGTGTGAATCGAATCGAAGTCGCCATTCGAACTGGCCGCGAAGCCCGCTTCGATCACGTCGACCTTCATCCGCTCGAGCTGCTTCGCGATACGGATTTTTTCTTCCTTCGTCATCGACGCGCCGGGCGATTGCTCGCCGTCACGCAACGTGGTGTCGAATATGATCAGTTTGTCGGCCATGTCGGGTCTCCTGAGGAGTCGTTCAATTGTGGGGATCGGATATTGGAATTCGGGCGTTTGCGCCACCGCTGGCGACGCTATCAACCGCAGACGAGGCAGACGGAGGGCTGAAACAATCAGCGCGTTAGACGCGCCAGCACGAGTGCGCTTAGGCGTGCCCCGGCTTGTTGAGGCTCGCGTTGCAGCTCAAATGGGAACATGAACGCATTTATCGAACGACTATAGCGGCATTCCCGTCAACGTGCAATTAGCGTCCGACCTGCCTGCCGCGCGCCACCGGACGGGTCTGAAAACGAAAAACGGCAGCCTCGGAAGGCTGCCGTTTTCTCGTGTCACTCCCGTGCAAAGGAAATGCGCAATTACCTGTCCCGCGCCACCGACCGGGCCGGATTCGCCCTGCCCCGCAGCGCCTGGTAGCCCCAGAACACGTAGCCCGACAGACCGTACAGCACGAACAGGCCGAACAGCATCAACGGTGGATCGGACGACACCAGCACGAACGCCACCACCACCAGCAGAATCACGCCGAACGGCACGCGGTGCCGCACGTCGAGCGCCTTACCGCTGTAGAACGGCGCGTTCGACACCATCGTCACACCGGCGTAGATGGTCAGCACGAAAGCGACCCACGGCAGCCACACCAGCTTGAGCGGCACACGGTTGTCGGTGGCGAGCCACACGAAACCGGCGATCAGCGCGGCAGCCGCCGGACTGGGCATACCCTGGAAGAAGCGCTTGTCGACCACGCCAATGTTCGTGTTGAAGCGCGCGAGGCGCAATGCCGCACCCGAACAGTAGACGAACGCCGCGAGCCAGCCCCAACGGCCGAGATCTTTCAGAATCCACTCGTACATGACGAGCGCCGGTGCAACACCGAACGACACCATGTCCGAGAGGCTATCGAACTGCTCGCCAAACGCGCTTTGCGTATGGGTCATACGCGCGACCCGGCCGTCCATGCCGTCCAGCACCATCGCCACGAAGATCGCGATCGCCGCGATTTCGAAGCGCACGTTCATTGCCTGCACCACGGCGAAGAAGCCGCAAAAGAGCGCGGCGGTGGTAAACGCGTTCGGCAGCAGGTAAATACCGCGTTTCCTCAGGAACTGCTGACGCTGGGCGCGCCGGCTTTCGACTACTGGCGACTCCGCCGCGACCGGCTTGTTACGGCGGAACGGACGCGGTAGCGGTCCGCTGTTGCGGGGTCGACGCGGTTTGAATGCGGCCATTCGGAAAACCTCCTTGGTGCCGCTTTATAGTTCAGCGAGGATCGTGGACGACGCGGAAACCTTCTCGCCGATCGACACACGCGGGCGGCTGCCAACCGGCAGATACACGTCAACGCGTGAGCCAAAACGGATAAATCCATAACGTTGCCCACGCGTGAGCGGCTCACCGGCTCGTACGTAGCAAAGAATGCGCCGCGCGATCAGACCGGCGATCTGCACCGAGGTCACCGTCTGGCCCCCGGCCATTTCGATCACCACCGCATTGCGTTCGTTTTCGGTCGAAGCCTTGTCCACGGCGGCATTCAGATAGGCACCCGGGAAATATTCGACCTTGGAGATCGCACCGTCCACCGGCGAGCGTTGCGAGTGGACGTTGAAAACGTTCATGAACACGCTGATCTTCAGCGCTTCACGGTTGGCATACGGATCATGCGCTGTTTCGACTGCGACGATGCGGCCGTCGGCCGGACACAGTACGGCGTTTGCCTGAGTCGGAATCGGGCGTGCCGGATCGCGGAAGAACTGCACGACGAAGATCAGGATCAGCCAGAACAGCCATGCAAAGCCGAATCCCGCGAAGGCATGAACCAGTAATGCAACGACGGCCGCGATGGCGATAAACGGCCAGCCTTCTCGCGCGATGATCGGATGAGGGTAATTCATGGATGGCTTCTGTATTTTTGTAAAACCGTAGGATAGCAAAAGCCGCCCAGGGTTCAGCACCCTTGGACGGCTTTTTGCATTACCGGCCGCTGCGACGAGGCGCCGCGCCGGTCAAGATGCCATAAAGCTGGCTTCTTAGTTCTTCGACTGGTCGACCAGCTTGTTCGCAGCGATCCACGGCATCATCGAACGCAGCTTCGCGCCAACCGTTTCGATCTGGTGCTCAGCCGTCAGACGGCGGCGCGATTGCAGCGTCGGTGCGCCAGCCTTGTTTTCGATGATGAAGCTCTTCGCGTACTCGCCGGTCTGGATGTCCGTCAGCACAGCCTTCATTGCCTTCTTCGTTTCAGCCGTCACGATACGCGGACCCGTCACGTACTCGCCGTATTCGGCGTTGTTCGAGATCGAGTAGTTCATGTTCGCGATGCCGCCTTCGTAGATCAGGTCGACGATCAGCTTCAGTTCGTGCAGGCACTCGAAGTACGCCATTTCCGGCGCGTAACCCGCTTCCACCAGCGTTTCGAAGCCGGCCTTGATCAGGTCGACCGTACCGCCGCACAGCACGGCTTGTTCGCCGAACAGGTCGGTTTCCGTTTCTTCGCGGAAGTTCGTTTCGATGATGCCGGCACGGCCGCCGCCGTTCGCTGCCGCGTACGACAGCGCGATGTCACGTGCTGCGCCCGACTTGTCTTGCGCAACCGCGATGAGGTGGGGCACGCCGCCACCTTGCGAGTACGTACCGCGAACCGTGTGGCCCGGCGCCTTCGGCGCGATCATGATCACGTCGAGGTCGGCACGCGGGATCACTTGACCGTAATGCACGTTGAAACCGTGCGCGAAGGCGAGCGCCGCGCCTTGCTTGGCGTTACCGTGCACTTCCTTTGCGTAGACTTCAGCGATCTGCTCGTCCGGCAGCAGCATCATGACGACGTCTGCGCCCTTCACGGCTTCCGCCACTTCCTTGACTTGCAGGCCGGCGTTCTCAGCCTTGCTCCACGATGCGCCGCCCTTGCGCAGACCGACCGTGATGTTCACGCCGCTTTCCTTCAGGTTCAGCGCGTGAGCATGGCCTTGCGAGCCATAGCCGATGATCGTGACTTGCTTGCCCTTGATAAGGGAGAGGTCGGCGTCCTTGTCGTAGAAAACTTTCATGTCGGTTCCTTGGCTAAATTCGGTGAAATCAGTGAAATACAAATACTGCGAATGGTGTGTTGCTTGACCGGGTTCTTAAACACACTGCCCGGCTTCGATCGAGACGGTTGCGAATCGTCGATAGGCGCGACTCAAACCTTCAGAATGCGCTCGCCGCGGCCGATGCCCGAACTGCCCGTACGGACGGTTTCAAGAATCGCAGTCGCGTCGATCCCTTCGATGAAGGCATCGAGCTTGTCGCTCGCGCCCGTCAGTTCGATCGTGTAGGTCTTTTCGGTGACGTCGATGATCCGGCCGCGGAAAATATCCGACATCCGTTTCATTTCCTCACGCTCCTTGCCGACCGCCCTCACCTTGATCAACATCAGCTCGCGCTCGATGTGGGCGCCCTCGGTAAGGTCGACCACTTTCACCACCTCGATCAGGCGGTTCAGATGCTTCGTGATCTGTTCGATCACGTCGTCCGAGCCAATGGAGACGATGGTCATGCGCGACAGCGAACGGTCTTCGGTCGGAGCCACCGTCAAGGTTTCAATGTTGTAGCCACGTGCGGAGAACAGCCCCACCACGCGTGATAACGCGCCCGGTTCGTTTTCCAGCAGGACAGAAATAATGTGTCTCATGTTTCGCTTCTTCCAGATGTTTTGTCGATGTATGCGAGCAGGTTCGCGCCGCTTCGTCCGCATTCACCCTTTGTGAAGGCGCGCATGACGAAGCCGGCGGCAAAGCCGTCGTTATAGATCTTCCGAACCCATGAGCATCTCAGTGATGCCCTTGCCGGCCTGGACCATCGGCCAGACGTTTTCGGTCGGATCGGTCTGGAAATCGAGAAACACGGTGCGATCTTTCAGGCGCAGCGCTTCCTTCAGCGCCGGCTCGACATCGGCCGTGCGTTCAATACGCATGCCGACGTGACCGTACGCTTCGGCGAGCTTCACGAAATCCGGCAGCGCATCCATGTACGAATGCGAATAGCGCTTGCTGTATTCGATCTGCTGCCACTGGCGCACCATGCCCAGATAGCGGTTGTTCAGCGAAATGATCTTGATCGGGGTCTCGTACTGCTTGCAGGTCGAGAGTTCCTGAATACACATCTGGATCGAGCCTTCGCCCGTGATACAGAGCACATCGTCGTCCGGGTGCGCCATCTTCACGCCCATCGCCGCCGGCAGGCCGAAGCCCATCGTGCCGAGGCCACCGGAATTGATCCAGCGGCGCGGCTTGTTGAAGCGATAGAACTGCGCCGCCCACATCTGGTGCTGACCGACGTCCGAACACACGAAGGCATTGCCGTCGGTCAGTTCCCACGCCTTTTCCACCACGTACTGCGGCTTGATGATGTCGCTCTTGCGGTCGAACTTCAGGCAGTCTTTGGCGCGCCAGGCTTCGATGTCCTTCCACCAGTCGGCGAGTGCCGCGGTGTCGGGGCCATGTTCGGCGGTTTGCAGCTGCTCGATCAACTCTTTCAGCACTTCCTTCACGTCGCCGACGATCGGAATGTCGACCTTGACGCGCTTGGAAATGGAAGAAGGATCGATGTCGATATGAATGATCTTGCGCGGGCGCGACGCGAAGTGCGCCGGGTCGCCGATCACACGGTCGTCAAAGCGCGCGCCGATCGCGATCAGCACGTCACAGTGCTGCATCGCCATGTTGGCTTCGTACGTGCCGTGCATGCCGAGCATGCCGAGGAATTTCTTGTCGCTCGCGCGGTAGCCGCCCAGACCCATCAACGTATTGGTGACGGGATAGCCGAGCAGATCGGCGAACTGGTTCAGCTCACGCGATGCATCCGCGAGGATGATACCGCCGCCGGTGTAGATGTAAGGACGCTTGGCCGACAGCAGCAAGGCCACAGCCTTGCGAATCTGGCCGGAGTGCCCTTTCGTCACCGGGTTGTACGATCGCAGCGAAACGGTCTTGAGCGGTTCGTACTGGCACGGCGTCTTCGACACGTCTTTCGGAATGTCGATCAGCACGGGGCCGGGACGACCGGTACGGGCGATATAGAAAGCTTTTTTGACGGTAGCGGCGAGGTCGCGCACGTCCTTCACGAGGAAGTTGTGCTTCACGCAAGGACGCGTGATGCCGACCGTATCGCACTCCTGGAATGCATCCTGACCGATCGCGGCGGTCGGCACCTGGCCGCTGATCACCACCATCGGAATCGAATCCATGTAAGCGGTGGCAATGCCGGTCACCGCATTGGTGACGCCGGGACCAGAGGTCACGAGGCACACACCCACTTTGCCGGTGGAACGCGCATAGGCGTCAGCGGCGTGGACTGCGGCTTGTTCGTGGCGCACGAGGATGTGCTGGAATTTGTCCTGCTTGTACAGCTCGTCGTAAATGTAGAGCACCGAGCCGCCGGGATATCCCCACACAAACTCGACGTCTTCGTCGGCCAAAGCGCGCATGAGCACGGTGGCGCCGATAGATTCAGCTTCGGGATGGGGGGTCGTATCCGACGTGGAGAATTCCGCGCTGGGCATATTCATTTATTCACCTTTCGAATTTTCGGCAAAAAATTGATCGGGTGCTCTCTGCCGGGCTTGTGGCTCGGGTTCAAGCGGCGCGTCCAGTTGACAGGCGAGCTTCTTGGGCCACACCTCAATTGAGACAAGTCACTTATGTTGCGAACCAGCGACGATATCTGCAGATGTCCGCGCGGTCAAGCAAATATTGCCTTGGCGGCCTTCCTCAAATCCCAATATTGACCGAAACCTTGTTATAGAGATGCAAGGTTGGGCGGGTTTCACCCCAGCGGGGCGAAAGTTTGTTAGCATCCGCGAGTTTTACGACATTTTTCGACCGATTACGCGCACGCACGCTGCGCCGACCCCAAACGGATGGCATCAGACAAGGAACTCGCCGATTTTCTGGCGGGCGTCGAAAGGCGCGCATTCAAGCAGACGGTCTACGCCGTGCGGGACGACGACGCCTCGCTCGATATCGTGCAGGACGCGATGATCAACCTCGCCGAAAAATATGGCGACCGTCCTCCGGCCGAACTTCCGCTCCTGTTTCAGCGTATTCTCCAGAATGCGATGCACGACTATTTCCGTCGTGCCAAAGTGCGCAATACTTGGGTTAGTCTGTTTTCGTCGCTCGGCAACGCCGACGACGACGAATTCGACCCACTCGAAACATTCGAGGCACAGCAAGGTTCAGCGGGCTCAGAGAGCAACGAGCAGAAACTTGAGCGCGAACAGGTCTTGCAGTTAATCGACGACGAGATCCAAAAGTTACCGGCACGTCAACGGGAGGCGTTTCTCATGCGTTATTGGGAAGATATGGATGTCGCCGAGACTGCCGCCGCGATGGGCTGCTCCGAAGGCAGTGTGAAAACGCACTGCTCGCGGGCTACCCACACGCTGGCGCAAGCGCTCAAGGCTAAAGGAATCACGCTATGAGCTCCCTAGAAACCAAAGAACTCGAGTTCGCCCGCCAGGTGCGCCGCGCGCTCGACGAAACCACCGCCAGCATGCCGGTCGCCACCGTCGACCGGCTCGCCGTGGCGCGCCACGCCGCGCTTGCTCGCAAGAAGCCCGAAACCGTGAGCGTGCCAGTGTTCGTACCCGCCTTCGCCGGTGCCGGCATGGCGGCCGGTATGCCGCAACTCGACATGCCGCAGCGCCGCCGTTCGCCGCTGCGCCGCTTTGCGCTCGCCTGGCCGCTCGTCGCGCTGGTCGTCAGCCTCGTGGGCATCGCCTACTGGGAAGACCAGCAGCGCACCGCCGAACTCGCCGATATCGATGCAGCCATGCTAAGCGACGACTTGCCGCTCAATGCCTATCTCGACCACGGTTTCAACGCGTACCTATCACGCGCCCACTGAGCGGGAGATTCTTCGGGTGAGTTACAAGCGCGGCTTGGCCGTTGTTTTCGGATGCGCGATCGCGGCTTTGGTGTCGTTTGCCGCGACGTATCCGCGCTTTTATCCGAGCCCGTCGACCGTCAGTGCGCCCGCTGCTGGCGGCAACGCGACCGCAAAAGCGCCCGCGCCGACCCTCGCCGTCGATCTGCCCACCCTGTCCAACAGCAATAGCCCGATGGCATGGGCGCGCCTGAGCGCCGCCGAGCACGTTGCGCTCGCGCCGTTCGCCAGCCAATGGGATTCCTTTAGCGACGAACGCAAGCGGAAATGGATCAAAATCGCGTCGCGTTATCCGAAGTTATCGCCCGATGCGCAAAAACGCCTGCACGACCGAATGACTGAATGGGTGCGCATGACCCCCGATCAGCGGCGCGTTGCGCGCGAAAACTACCAGGTATCGAAGGAATTGCCGCGCGAAACCCGCCAGAACGCATGGAAGGCTTATCAGCAATTGCCGGAAGAGCAGAAGGAGCGGCTCGCCGCGAGCGAGCGTAAGCGGCGGCCGAGCGTCGTCAGCGCGCCGCCCTCCGGCAAAACTGAGATCAAGGGCCTCGACCGTCTGGTCAATGCCCGGGAGCATGGCGCCAGCGGTGCCGCAGCGGTGAGTGCCGCGGCTGCCGCTCCATTGCCGAGCCCCGCCGTCACGCCGGCGATTCCCGCTGCGGGCAGCTTCGTACCCGCCACGCCGCTGCCGGTTTCGCCGGCCGAGGCGCCGTCGATCTTCAACGGCTCCTGATCCGGGTCCAACTGTGTCCCAACCGCTCGCCACCTCGACACTGCCCGCCGATTCATCCGGCATCGTGCCTACCGTTCGCCGGCGCCTCGCGGCACTGCTCTACGAAGCCGTGATCCTGTTCGGCGTCGTGTTCATCGCGGGCTATCTGTTCAGCACGTTGACGCAGCAGCGCAACGGTCTCACCCATCACAACCTGCTCGCAGCGTGGATCGGCTTCGTGGTCGGTCTGTATTTCGTCTGGTTCTGGACCCACAGCGGCCAGACGCTGCCAATGAAAACGTGGCGCTTGCGCGTCGTCGCCGCTGACGGCGCGCCGCTGTCCACAGGTCGCGCGATCGTACGTTACGTGCTGGCGTGGCTATGGTTTTTACCGCCGCTCGCGCTGCATCCGTTGCTGGGCCTCGCCGTGCCGCAGACGCTGCTGATCGCCGCGATCTGGTTCGTGCTGTGGGCCGCAACCGGCCGCTTCGATCCGCAGCGTCAATTTCTGCACGACCGACTCGCCGGCACGCGCGTCATCAGCGTCGCGAACTGAACAAACCGACCTCCCTGCACTTCACGCCACCGCGCCCGCGGTTCGCGTTCGCTTGATGGCGGGTTGCCTCTCGCCGCAGCCTTCTCCGCGCCCCGCCGTTCCCTTACCGCCGCTTCCCTCTCCCCACACAGTAATAAGAACTTCTCGTGACTGTCACGGCAGGGTCACGCGCGGCTGGCGCAATACGGGCACCGCAACTCGACGCGTGAGCCATGGACCCCAAAACGTCCGCGACTTCCCTGTTCCGCCAGACCGGCCCGAGCGTCGACCCTGTCGCGTTCCGCCCGGAACCCAACCCTAGTCACGGACTGCCGTTGCCTGCGCCGTCGCAGCCACTCGACGCGCACGCCGCTCATCACGACGACGACCACGCCGAGCCGCACCGCTATCGCACCATCTGGCTGTCCGACATCCACCTCGGTTCGAGCGGTTGTCAGGCGCCGTATCTGCTCGACTTCCTGAGGCACAACGAGTCGGAATACCTGTACCTCGTGGGCGACATCATCGACGGCTGGCAGTTGAAAAAAGGCTGGTACTGGCCGCAGGCGCATAACGACGTCGTGCAAAAGGTGCTGCGCAAAGCGCGCAAAGGCACCCAGGTCATCTATGTCCCGGGCAATCACGACGAAGCCGCGCGCCAGTTCTGCGACCTCGCCTTCGGTGACATCCACGTGCGCGGCGAAGCATTCCACACGACGCTCGCCGGCAAGCGCCTCTGGATCGTGCACGGCGATCTGTTCGACGGCGTGATCCAGCACGCCAAGTGGCTCGCGTATCTCGGCGACACGCTCTACACGATGATCCTGATCCTGAACCGCTGGTTCAACCGGATCCGCAGCCGCCTCGGCTTCCCTTACTGGTCACTGTCGCAATACCTGAAGCATCAGGTAAAGAACGCGGTGAATTTCATCTCGTCGTTCGAGCGCGTGATGACGGACGAAGCGCGCCGCCGCGGCTGCGACGGTGTGGTCTGCGGACACATTCACAAAGCCGAGATCCGCGAGATCGATGGCGTGCTGTATTGCAACGACGGCGATTGGGTCGAAAGCCTGTCGGCACTCGTCGAGACGTATGAAGGCGAACTCAAGGTGATCTACTGGACCGTGATGCGCGCACCGGAAGTCGGCGTGCAAACGGCCCGGGCGACCGCGTAGTCCCTCTCCACTTCTATTGGGCCAAAACCGATGAAGATCATGATCGTCACCGACGCATGGGAACCGCAGGTCAATGGCGTCGTGCGCACGCTGAAAAACACCACGCGCGAGCTCACCGCACTCGGCCACAACGTCGATCTGCTGACGCCGCTCGAATTCAAGACGATTCCGTGCCCGACCTATCCCGAGATTCGCCTGTCGCTGATGCCGCGCCGCAAGCTGCGTCAGCGTATCGACGAATTCGCGCCCGATGCGCTGCACATCGCCACCGAAGGCCCGCTCGGCATAGCCGCGCGAGCCTATGCGATCCAGCATAAGCTGCCGTTCACGACCGCTTATCACACGCGCTTTCCCGAATACGTGCAGGCGCGCTTCGGCATTCCGATCGCGCTCACCTACAAGTTTCTGCACTGGTTCCACAAGGCGTCGCTGGCGGTGATGGCGCCCACACCCGTGGTCAAGACCGACCTCGAAAAATTCGGCTTCACCAACGTGGTGTTGTGGACCCGCGGCGTCGACCTCGACATCTTTCACCAGATGGACTCGAAGGTCCTCAACACCGCGCGGCCGATCTTTCTGTACGTGGGGCGCGTCGCGGTCGAGAAAAACGTCGAGGCGTTCCTGAAACTCGACCTGCCCGGCTCGAAGTGGGTGGCGGGCGAAGGCCCAGCGCTCGCCGAACTGAAATCGCGCTATCCGCAAGCCAATTACCTGGGCGTGCTGACGCAAGCCGAACTGGCCAAGGTCTACGCGGCCGCCGACGTATTCGTGTTCCCGAGCCGCACCGATACCTTCGGACTCGTACTGCTCGAAGCGCTGGCCTGCGGCACGCCGGTCGCGGCGTATCCGGTGACCGGCCCGATCGACGTGCTCGGCGACGGTGGCGCGGGTGCGATGCACGAAGATTTGCGTGAGGCTTGCCTCGAAGCGCTGAAGATCGAACGCAGCCATGCCCGCGCGTGGGCCGAACGCTTCTCGTGGGCCGCGGCGTCCGAGCAGTTCGCGGCGCATCTGAAGCCGCTGCCTCGCACGTCGTACAGCGAGGAAAGCGCCGCCGCATGACGCGACGTGCCGAGCCGTTTATGCCAACCCGAAACTCCACCGCGGCACGCGCATCGAACGGCGCATTGCGCGCTGTCGATGCCGGCACCGACGCCGCCGGCATCGAACCGTTCGACGATGTGAGTGAGCACGACACGCCGAATCATGCCAATCACGCGAATGGTTTCCACGACGTGAACAGCACGAGGATCGACAGCCCGGAGAGCGATTCCCATCACGAACCGCTCAGCCCCGACGATCCGCTCGCACCGTTACCCTTCAATCCGTACAAGGGCAATCGCGGGCTGACCCGCGCATGGCACGCGATGAAAAATTCGCTCGCCGGGTTTCGCGTGGCGATCCGTGAGGAAAGCGCGTTTCGCCAGGAACTCACGCTCGCCGCCATCCTGATTCCATGCGGCGTGCTGGTGCCGGTGGATCCGGTGTCACGCGTGTTGCTGCTCGGCTCGGTGCTGCTGGTGCTGATCGTCGAGTTGCTGAATTCGAGCGTCGAGGCGGCCATCGACCGTATTTCGCTTGAACGCCACGAGTTGTCGCGCCGGGCCAAAGATCTCGGCAGCGCGGCGGTCATGGTCGCACTCGGCATGTGTCTGATGACGTGGGGGCTGATCGTCGGGCCGCTCGTCGTGCGCTGGGTTCAAGCGTGGCTATGAAACCCGCCGTGCAGCATGGCCCCGCGCCTTGTCCGGCGTTCCAGTGAATGAAAACCCTGAGTATCCGTTTGGTATAAGAACGGTCGGTTTATAATCGGCTGATAGTCTCACAGGAAAATGCTGGGCCGCCCCAAGTTTTCCTGCCCCCACGGGGGGCCTGTCGCGCAGCGGCAGGTTTGGGGGCGCTCGACTATACCAACCGCGTCCGGGTGGATCACGCAACAGCGGCATGCCGCCACGCGCCCAGCCCGGCGTAACCAGGGCCGGACTACATGGAAGCCAAACCTCCCCGCCGCACCCGCGAACGGATCCTCGAGCTCTCGTTGAAACTGTTCAACGAGATCGGCGAACCGAACGTCACGACGACGACGATCGCCGAGGAAATGGAAATCAGTCCAGGCAATCTGTACTACCACTTCCGCAACAAAGACGACATTATCAACAGCATCTTCAGCCAGTTCGAGCAGGAGATCGAAAAGCGTCTGCGCTTTCCCGACGATCACCGCGCGACTATCGACGAGATGTGGTCGTACCTGCAGTACATGGTCGATTTCACCTGGCGCTATCGTTTCCTGTATCGTGATCTGAACGATCTGCTGGCGCGCAATCGCACGCTCGAAACACACTTCAAGCAGATCATCAGCCACAAGGTGCGCTTTGCGAGCCAGTTCTGCGAGCAACTCGTGGCGGACGGCGAAATGGTCGCGACGCCCGAAGAGCTGAACGTGATCGCGACCAACATCGGCGTGATCGCGACGTACTGGCTGTCGTATCAGTTCGTGATGAACCCGCGCAAGTACAACGAGCAGGAAACCATTCGCGCCGAATTGCATCAGGTGAGCGTGCAGATCGTTTCGCTGATGGCGCCTTATCTGCGCGGCCGCTCGCGGCAGATTTTCGACGACCTCGTGTCGGGCAAGCTGCCCAAGCGCGAGTTCTACGACTACCTGCCGCCGAAGGAAGGTGCCGCGCCCCGTAACGAACCGAAGGACGTTTGAGTATGAAGTCGGTGTGTGTGTATTGCGGCTCCTCCGACGGAGCCAGACCGTTATATGCCGAAGCCGCGCGCGCGTTCGGCCGCGCGCTGGTGCAGGCCGATCTCGCGCTGGTCTATGGCGGCGGCAAGGTCGGCCTGATGGGTGTGATCGCCGATACGGTGATGGCCGAAGGCGGCCGCGCAATCGGCGTGATTCCCGAATTGCTGGTCAACAAGGAAGTCGGCCATAACGGCCTGACCGAGCTGCATGTGGTGCCCGACATGCATCATCGCAAGAAGATGATGGCCGATCTGTCCGACGCATTCGTCGCGATGCCGGGCGGCGCGGGCACGCTCGAAGAGCTGTTCGAGGTCTACACGTGGGCGCAACTCGGCTATCACCAGAAGCCGGTGGCGCTGCTGAATATCGACGGCTTCTACGATCCGCTGATCGCGCTGCTCAAGCACACGGTAGACGAAGGCTTCATGCGGCAAACCTACTTCGACATCCTGCAAAGGGACGCCGATCCCGTCGCGCTGATCGACAAGCTGCAACGCTATCAACCGCCTGCCAGCGACAAATGGGCCGTCAAACGCGACGCCGTTTGAACGCTGCTTGCTGCGCTTCTCCGGCCTTCTGAACACCCGCCGCGCTGTCCCTGCGGAACACCCCCGAGCGAGGAGGTTGCGATGACGAAAACCGTTCTGATCACCGGCGGCAGCCGCGGCATTGGCCGCGCAACCGCACGTTTGCTGGGCGCACGCGGCTGGTCGGTCGGCGTAAATTACGCGCAGAACCTGGCGGCCGCGCAGGACACCGTTGCTGAAGTGGAACGCGCCGGCGGCCGTGCATTGTCGATTGCCGGCGACGTGGCCAGCGAAACCGATGTGATCGCGATGTTCGACGCGGTCCAGCAAAAGTTCGGCCGGCTCGATGCGCTCGTCAACAATGCCGGGATCGTCGGGCCGTCGAGCCAGCTCGCGGATATGGACCTCGCGCGGCTGAAACGCATGTTCGATGTCAACGTGCTCGGCGCGTATCTGTGCGCACGCGAAGGCGCGCGCCGGATGTCGACAAGCCGCGGCGGCGCGGGCGGCGTAATCGTGAATATCTCGTCGGCGGCCGCGCGTTTAGGTTCGCCGAACGAATACGTCGACTATGCCGGCTCCAAGGGCGCTGTCGACACCATGACCATCGGTCTCGCCAAGGAACTCGGCCCACAGGGCGTGCGCGTGAACGCGGTACGGCCCGGCCTGATCGATACCGAAATCCACGTCAGCGGCGGCAAGCCCGAGCGCGCCGCCCAGCTCGGCGCGACAACCCCACTGGGGCGCCCTGGCAGGGCCGACGAAGTCGCCGAATCGATCGTCTGGTTGCTGAGCGACGCCGCCTCATATGTAACGGGCGCGCTGCTCGACGTTGCCGGCGGACGCTGAATCCCCTCTTCAGTTCCCACGGCCGACGGTTCCCGACGGCCGACCTCTCCCTTTCCGATTCCGAATTCCCGTCGATATGGCGAGGAATCAGCACAATCTATCTGATTAACTGCGATATTCCCCACATTATCTGTAATCCACAGTAATAAACTGGGACTACAATCGCAGCATTCGCATGCAACCGCATGCGACGCACAGCCAGAGCATAAGTCCGCGGCCCACGTCGCCGCGTACGGCGACCAGAGATTCTCATGTACGAAAACCCATCCGCGCCCTGGCGCGCGCGGAACGTCGCGGCTGCGGCGCCTGCACTTGCCGGTCCTGCCGACGGCGCGCCGGACACGCGCCCCGACTCGGCACACGTTACCGGATCCGGCACGGCTTTGCCTTCCGGCCACACCGCCGCAGCCGCGGCGCCCGCAAGACCCACCGCTCCGGCCGGTCCCGCGGGGACCGCTGCTGCGCCTGCCGCCTCGCGCGGCGTCCAGCGCTTGCGCGCGCTCACGACTGCCCGTCCGATGCGATGGCTGGTCGCGCTGGCGATCCTGTGTGCCTGGCTTTTGCCGGGCATCCTCGGCCACGAACCGTGGAAGCAGGACGAAACCTACACCTTCGGCATCATCCAGCACATGCTCGATACCGGCGATCTGGTCGTGCCGACCAATGCCGGCCAGCCCTTCGTCGAAAAACCGCCTATTTACGATTGGGTCGCCGCCGGCCTCGCGTGGATGTTCGGCCGCTACCTGCCTTTGCATGACGCCGCGCGCCTCGCGAGCGCGCTCTTCGCCGGACTCACCGTCTACTACACGGCTCGCATCGCCCGCCGCGCGGTGGCCGCGTCGAGCTGGCTGGACATCCGCGTGATCGGCACGCTTGCGTTATTCGCGAGCACGCTCGTCGTCATCAAGCACGTGCACGACATGATGACCGACGTCGCGCTGATGGCCGGCGCCGCGATCGGCTTCTGCGGACTATTCGAACTGGTGCTGGTGCACCTGCGCGATGAAGCGCGCCTGCTGCCGGTCGACGCACGCCGCCGGCGCCACGCGATTCTGAGTGCCGCGGCAATGTTCGGTGCGGGCGTGGGCGTGTCGTTGCTGGCGAAGGGCCTCTTCGTGCCGCTCGTGTTCGGCGCGACCACCGTCGCGGTGCTGGTGCTGTATCCCGCCTGCCGTACTCGCAGCTTTGCTGGGGCGCTCGGGATCGCCGCGCTCGTCTGCGCGCCTTTCGCGCTGATCTGGCCGATCTGTTTCTATCTGCGCTCCGAAGCACTCTTCAAGGTCTGGCTGTGGGACAACAACATCGGCCGCTTCTTCGGGTTTTCGGTGGCGGAGCTCGGCTCTGAAAACGAGAGCCGTCTGTTCGTGCTGCGCACCGTGCTGAGCGTCGGTTTTCCAGTCGTACCGCTGGCGCTGGCCGCACTCGCCGGCGGCAGTTGGCGCCGTTGGCGCGATCCGCGCGTGGCGCTGCCGGTGATCTTCGCGGGGACGGGGTTCGCCGTGCTGCAAAGCTCGGCAACGGTGCGCGAGCTGTACATCCTGCCGTTCATCGCCCCGCTCGCTCTGGTGGCGATGCAATGCATCGAAAAGTTGCCGCGGCGAATGCACGCGAGCTGGGACATGACGAGCCGTGTCCTGTTTGGCAGCGCGGCCGCGCTTGCGTGGATCATCTGGTCGATCATGAGCGATCCGGCCAATATGCATGCGTCGCTGCATCGGCTCGGTCGCTGGTTGCCGCTCGACTGGGTACTGCCGGTCAAGCCCGCAATGATCGCGGCCGCGTTGCTGATGACGCTCGGCTGGCTGTGGCTGCTACCGGTATTCAAGTACACCGGCAAATGGCGCGGCGTCCTGAGCTGGTGCGCGGGCGCGATTCTCACATGGGGACTGGTCAGCACGCTGCTGCTGCCATGGCTCGACTATGCGAAGAGTTACCGCTCCGTGTTCGAAAACCTCGGCGCCCGCATGAATATCGAATGGAACGATGGTGATTGCATGGCCAGCACGGGGCTCGGCGAATCCGAAGCGCCGATGCTGTACTACTACACCGGCATCGAGCATCAACCGACCGCGAATACGGCGACGACCGAATGCACCTGGCTGATCGACGAAAGCCGCCGCGACAATGCCCGCGCACCGGCAGGCGATTGGCGACTGTTCTGGTCCGGCGCGCGTCCGGGCGACACCGACGAACTGCTGCGGGTGTTCGTGCGAACACCGGCTGTGCCTGATCGCGGCGAGTAGAACGTCGTGCCAGACGGTGCCTGGTCAGTGCCTACGCGGTTCCCTTGCACCTAGAACGACGAGCCGGGTCCTTTCAGGAAAGCGGTTTCTTCAGCCGTCGAAGGCCGCCCGAGCTGTGCATTACGATGGGGAAAGCGTCCGAAACGCTCGATGACTCTGGCGTGCCTGACCGCGGAGGAGTAGTACGACGCGCCGCCCGGCTCGGCCTTCAGCTGCGTGAACAGCCGCAGCGATTCGTGCTGGCTGGCAAGCGTTTCATCGTGCTCGAACGGCAGATACGCGAACGCGCGGTGATGCGCGGTCGGCAATAGAAAATCGGCGCCGCTTGCGATCATCTGTTGCGCGACGCACAGCGCTTTGTGATCGGCAGCGAAAGCACGCGGTGTATCGCGGTAGCAATTGCGGGAAAACTGGTCCAGCACGATGACCAGCGCTAACGCGCCGAGCGGTGTTGCCGTCCAGCTGTCGAGCGCACCTTCGCGCGCCGCGTCGATTAGTGTCCCGAAGCGCTCCAGCAGCGTCGCATCGAAGACTTTGTCGCGCGAGAACCAGAGCTTGCGCGCCTGACCGAAGGTGGGCGTCTTCGGGGCACCGAACCAGCAGTCCAGAACCGCACCCGCCTCTGAGCCCTCCAGCCCCGCTCCCCGCTCAACCATTGCGATTGCGCATCCAATCCGCAGTCTCGAAGAACGACGCCAGCAAGCGCTCTCTCAACGGCTCGGCAAGTCCGACATCCTCCATGGCCCATGCCATGCACCGAAGCCACTGATCCCGCTCGCTGGAAGCGATCGGAAACGGCATATGCCTGGCCCTCAGCCTGGGATGGCCGAAGCGGCTGATGTAGTGATCGGGCCCGCCCATCCATCCACACAAGAACCAGAAAAACTTATCGCGCGAGCCATCAAGCGACTCCGGATGCAAGGCTCGAATCCCGGCGAATTCCGCTTCGAGATCCATCAAGTCATAAAACCGGTCGACCAGTTCGCGCACACGCGCTTCGCCGCCCACCAGTTCGAAGGCCGTCGGCTGTGCGGCGGACACTTCGTCGTTAAGTTCGCTCATACCCAATCACACAAACAGGAAAGAAAAAGTCACGCGTCCCGCAGCGATTGCAGCGCCGGCCGCGCCAGCACATGCCGCAAGCTTAGCCAGCCACCCACGCCCGCACAGGCGATTCCGGCTGCGATGCCCGCCGGCAACAACCACGGATCGAACGTCAGATAAAACTCGAACACGCGCGTCGCCAGTTGCCAGCCGATCACCTGCGCGCCGAGCGCCGCCATCAAACCCGCCAACGCGCCAACCGCCACGAATTCGGCAATCTGCACCGCGCGCACCTGCCGATGCGAGGCCCCCAGCGCACGCAGCAGCGCGGATTCTCGCATACGCTCATCGCGGGTGCCGGCCAGCGCCGCATAGAGCACCAGCACGCCGGCCGCGAGCGTGAACGCGAACAGGAATTGCACCGCGCCGATCACCTGCTGCAACACACGCTGCACCTGCGCGAGAATCGGACCGGTGTCGATCGCCGTGAGGTTCGGATAGGCGGCGATCAGTCCGTCGATGGTCGACTGTTTTTCCGATGGTAAATGGAAGCTCGTGATAAACGTCGCCGGGAAATCCTGCAAGGCGGCCGGCGGCATCAACACGAAAAAGTTGACCTTGAACGAGCCCCAGTCGAGCTTGCGCACGCTCGTCACCGGCGCGTCGATTTGCAAGCCCGTCACGTCGAAGCGCAGCGTATCACCGGGCTTCACGTTGATCAGCTTCGCGAGCCCCTGCTCGATCGAAATCTGCGGTGTCTTCGTGTCGCCATACCATGTGCCGGCAGAAAGGCGGTTGTCGTCGGGGAGCTCGGTCGTATACGAGAGATTGAATTCGCGATCGACGAGCCGCTTCGCGTCGTCACCCTTGAACGAATCCGGATTGACCGGTTTGCCGTTGATGGCGATCAGCCGGCCGCGCACCATCGGCGCGAGCACCGTGCCGGGCACGCCGTGCGTGTTCAGATAGTGCGTGACGGCGTCGCGCTGGTCGGGCTGGATGTCGATGATGAATTCGTTCGGCGCATCGGGCGGCGTCGATTTGCGCCAGCCGGCCACCAGGTCGTTACGCGTCATCGCGATCAGCAGCAGGCACATCAGGCCGATGCCGAGCGCGGTGATTTGCAACGCACTCGCACCGCTGCGCCGCTCCAGCGACGCCAACGCGTAGCGCCAGCCGATGCCCGCATTGACGCGCTCGCTGCGCACGAGACGCGACGCGCCCCACAACGCCAGCCGCGCGATGCACGCGAACACCAGCAGTCCGCCGGCGAAGCCGCCCGCCACGATGCCGCCGAGCTTCAACTCGCCTGCTGCGACGATCAGGAGTGCAGCGAATAGCACGATACCGAGCGCGTAGGCGGCCCACGCTGTACGCCCCGCGTCGCCCCATTCGCGACGCAGCACACGCACCGGCGGCACGCGCGTCAGCGGCAATAGCGGAGGCAACGCGAAACCGAGCAACAGCACGAGACCGGCAGCAATCCCTTCGAGCGCGGGCCACACGGTCGGATACGGCAACGCGACGTCGATCAGACTGCCGAGCCACGTCAGCAACGCGAGGTGCCCCAGGTAACCGAGCGCCACACCGAGCGCGCCGCCGATCAAACCCAGCCCTACGAATTCAAGCGTGAACAACGTGCGCAGCGTGACCTGGCTGACGCCAAGACAGCGCATCGCCGCGCAGCCGTCCAGATGCCGGCGCATATACCGATGGGCGGCCATCGCGATCGCCACCGCCGCGAGCAAGGCGGTGAGCAGTGAAACCAGCGTGAGGAAGTGACTCGCGCGGTCGAGCGTCTGACGCACTTGCGGCTGGCCGTCCTGCAACGATTCGAGCGCGACGCCGCGCATCTTGCCGCCGTCCACCTTGTCATGCGCGAATTGGGCGAAACGCGCCACCGATGCGTCCGCGCCCGCCACCAGCAAGCGGTAAGTCACGCGGCTGCCGAAGGTGATGAGGCCGGTCGACTGGACGTCGTCGGCGCGCAGCATCAAACGCGGCGAAAAATTGATGAACGAAAAACCGCGGTCGAGCTCGCGGGTAATGATCGCGCCGATCGTAAAGCTGCGATTGCCCACTTTCACGGCGTCGCCAACATGCAGCTTCAATGCATCGAGCAGTGCCTGGTCGACCCATACCGTGCCCGGCGCCGGAATCGATTGAGTGGGATGGTCCGCCGTGCCCGGCGCTGAAGCAATCCGCAACGCGCCGCGCAACGGATAACCCGGCGACACCGCCTTGATGGCCGCCAGCCGCGAGACCGGCTGCGCGCCGGTCGAGTTGATCATGCTAGGGAAGATCGCCGTGCTGGCGGTATCCAGACCGAGTGCCCTGGCTTGCTGCGCGAACTGCGGATCGACAGGATGATCGGCGCGCACGATGAAATCCGCGGCAATCATGCGCCGCGCGTCACGCTCGAGCCCCTGATGCAAGCGGTCAGCCAGAAAGCCGACACTCGACAATGCCGCGACGGCCAGCACCAGCGCCAGCAGCAGCATCGTCAGTTCGCCGGCGCGCCAGTCGCGCGCCGTCATGCGGATGGCCTGGCGCAGCAGACCCATACCGCCCAACCGGCGCGCTGCATCGGCGCGCGCCGTCACACCTCGTGCCGTATCGCTCAATCGTGCCTGCTCCTCGCAAAGCGCGACACCATGTGCGTCGCCATCCCGCGAAAACCGCCCTGCACCCCGCGCCACAGCCGCGGCAATGCCCAGCCGGCCAGCATCAGGAAACCCACCATCAATACCAGAAAGAGAACCGGCACGAACAACGCGAGCAGCATGCCGCCGAACACGAGACCGTCTTCAGCGGTCGACGTCACGACATTCGACACCGGTTCCGGCGATAGGTTGATCAGCGCGCGCGTGCCCGCTTTCGCCAGATGTGCTGTGCCCGCCAACGTGCCGCCCGCGAGTGCCGCGACAGTCAGCAGCGCAGGATCGGCATGGCCGAGCGCGCCGGCCGCCAGAACTGCACCGGCGGGAATGCGGATAAAGGTATGGATCGCGTCCCATAAGGAATCGAACGCGGGGATTTTGTCGGCGAGAAATTCAGTGACCGTCAGCACGCCGGCTACGCCGATCACCCATGGCGAAGACAGTGCGGACAGCGTATCGGGGAGATGGATGAAGCCGAGACGTGCAAACACGCCGGCCAGCAGGACTGTCAGATAGAGGCGCAGACCGCTGCCCCATGAGAGGCCCGCAGCGAGCGAAAGTGATTCAAGCATGGCCGCCTCCAGGCGCGCTGTGCGTGCCGGGCGCTTCGACGGGCAAAGGAAAGGGAACCGCCACACCGAAGTCGTCAGACCCGCGCCAAGCCGGCCGCGCCAAATAGGACGCGGGCAATTTCAGGTTGGATTCAATCCCATTATAGCCACGTTAATTCGCAGAACGCAGAGCGGCTAACAAATGGCGGACTCTAATGGCAGGGTATTCGCGCACTGTTTGAGCGTACGCGGACACGATATTCGGGCCCGGCAGCAAGGGCTCAATGCCCTGACGACAGCTTCAAACCGATCAATCCGATCACAATCAGCGCCGCACTCGCCACCCGCGCGACCGTCAAAGCCTCGCCCATCATGACGATGCCGAAGATAAACGCGCCCACCGCGCCGATCCCCGTCCACACGGCGTAGGCCGTGCCGAGCGGCAACTGGCGCATGGCCATTGCAAGCAGCACGAAGCTGCCGAGCGCGGTCACGATCGTGAACACGGACGGCCAGAGCCGGGTGAAACCTTCGGAGGTCTTGAGACCGGCCGCCCACGCGACTTCGAGCAAACCGGCAATCAACAGAAGAATCCATGACATGAGACAACTCCATGGTCAGATGGGGCCGTCCCCGTTCGTAACAGATGCGCAAGGTCGTCCTTACGAACTGTAATTATACCAAAATAGGGCGTCGCCTTGCTGTGGCGAGCAGTCGGAGGGGCACGGCAGACGCCTCGGGCAGGCTCAAACCGCGCCCACCAGCCGGTATCCCACGCCCGTTTCCGTGACGATATGCTCCGGTTGCGCCGGATCGCGCTCCAGTTTGCCGCGCAGATGCGCCATATAGATACGCAGATAGTGATGGCTCTCGACATGCGACGGCCCCCACACGTCACGCAGCAATTGCCGGTGCGTCAGCACGCGGCCGGCGTGGCGCACCAGCGTCGCGAGCAGGCGGTATTCGATCGGTGTGAGATGAATGGCGGCGCCGTCGCGGCTCACCTGCCGCAACGCCAGATCGACCGTCACCGCGCCAAAGCGCACCACCGGCGATTCATTCGCGCCGCCCTGATTGCGGCGCCGCATATGCGCGCGGATCCGCGCCAGCAATTCGGAGACGCCGAACGGCTTGGTGAGGTAGTCGTCCGCGCCGGCATCAAGCGCGGCGACTTTCTCGGTTTCCTGGGTACGGGCCGACAGGACGATGACTGGCAATTCGCTCCAGCCACGCAACTCGCGAATCACGTCGAGACCGTCGGTGTCGGGCAGGCCGAGATCGACGATGACGAGATCGGGCTTGCGCGTCGCGGCCTCGACGAGACCTTGCTTGCCGGTCTCGGCGTCGTGCACGACGATGCCCTCGCCTTCCAGCGCGGCTCGCACGAAGCGGCGAATCTGCTTTTCGTCTTCAATCAGGACGACAGTGATGCTCGGGTCACTCATGGCTGGGCTTGGAAAGCGGGTTAGGAGTTGAATCGAAGTCGGGCAACGCGTCGGCGCCTTCGTCTTCCAGCGCGTCCGGTGCTTCGGGCGGCGTTTCCACCGGGAGCGTGAACCAGAACCGCGCGCCTTCGACGCGGCCGTCCGCGGACACACGATTGAGCGCGCCGATTGTACCGCCGTGCGCTTCCACGATCGCGCGGCAGATCGCGAGGCCGAGGCCGATGCCAGGCTTGGCCGACTCTTTCTCACCGCGCGTGAATTTCTCGAACACACGCGCTTCCATGCCGGCCGGCAGACCGGGGCCGTTATCGTCGACAGCGACGCGTACGAACGACTTGCCGTCCGCGTCGAGACGTTGCGCGCCGATCGTCAAAGGCGTGTCCGGCGCGGTGTATTTGGCCGCGTTCTCAAACAGATTCGAAAAGAGCCGCTCCATCAGCACCGCATCGAGGTGCAGCAGCGGCAAATCCGCGGGCAGCTTCACCTGCACCGGATGATTCGCCAGCACGCGTTTGCATGCGCGCAGCGCGGCGCCCACCGTTTCTTCGAGCAGCGTCCACTGCTGGTTCAGTTGCAGGCTGCCTGCCTGCAAGCGCGCCATATCGAGCAGATTGGTGACGATGCCGGTCATGCGCAGCGCTTCTTCGTGAATCGCTTCGACGAGATCGTCACCGGGTTGCGCACCGGGATGCGCCTCGCGCGATTGCGCCAGCATCGACGAAAAACCAACGATCGTGGTCAACGGCGTACGCAGGTCGTGCGAAATCGCGGACAACAGCGAATTGCGCAAACGCTCCGATTCCATGTTGACGAGCGCATCGCGCGCGATGTCGACGTAGTGCACCCGCTCGAGAGCCAGCGCGATTTGCGCGGCGAATGCGTCGAGCATGCGTTGCTGCTCGGGCACATCCAGTTCGCGCTCATCGCGCATCACGACCGCGAGCACACCGCGCGTGCGCATCGGCGCCTTCAGCGGCAGGTATAGCGCGGCGGCGGCCGGCAGCGTATCGGTGCCTTGCCCCGCCGGCTTCTGCTGATCGTAGACCCACTGACCGACGTCGATATCGAGCGTCTCGCCTTCCAGCGTGATCGCCGCATCGGGGTCTTCTATCTTCTGCTTCACCTGATCGGCGCTGTCCGGCAACAGAATCGCGACACGCGCGCCGAACACTTCGCTCACATGCCGGCTGCCGATGCCGACGATCTGCTCAGTGGTGAGCGCCGCCGCCAATTCACGCGCCATCGCGTACATCGCGCCGGTGCGCTGTTCGCGACGCCGCGCCACGCTCGCCTCGCGGCGCAAGCTTGACGTGAGATGGCTGATGACGAGTGAAGTCAGCAGCATGCCGATGAAGGTCAGCAGATACTGCGTATCGGACACCGACAGCGACATGCGCGGCGGCACGAAGAAGAAATCGAACGCGGCCACGCTCATGAACGACAGCACGACGCCCGGTCCGCGCCCCAGCTTCACGGCCGTAAAGATCACGCCGAGCAGGTACAGCATGACGAGGTTGGTCAGGTCGATATGATCGATCAACTGGCTCGACAGCAGCGTAATGGCCGCGCAAATCGCCAATGCGATGCCGTAGGCGCGCGGCGGCGAACGGCGTTCGCGCGCCGCGCTCAGCGCCTCGCGCCACGCGTTGGCGGTGGTGTTCAGCAAGCGGCGATGTTCAGCGCCATCACGCTCCGACGACGCGCGAATCAGCGTGAGATCGAGATCGCCCGCCCGTTCGGCGATGCGCTCACCGAGCGGCCGGCGCAACCAGCGCTTGAGACCGGTGCGCGCCGACGCACCGGCTACCAGCTTCGAGACGTTGCGAGCCTGCGCGTAACCGATCAGTGCGGCGACCGCATCGGTGCCCGCGAGCGTCGCGGTTTCGGCGCCGAGTTCGGCGGCGAGCTTCAAGGCATTCAGCGTGCGTTCGCGGCGCGCGTCGGGCAGGCGCTGCAACGCGGGTGTTTCCACATAGACGGCGATCCAGTCGGCCTTCAGGCTGGCGGCGAGACGTGCCGCCGCGCGCACCA
This sequence comes from Paraburkholderia sediminicola, assembly GCF_046030555.1. Lineage (GTDB taxonomy): Bacteria > Pseudomonadota > Gammaproteobacteria > Burkholderiales > Burkholderiaceae > Paraburkholderia > Paraburkholderia sediminicola_E. Next base: position 73,529 of record NZ_JAQQCH010000011.1, read on the forward strand.
GCATCGGCGCTTCCGGGCCGGGACCCACGCACACCAGCAAGCGCTCACGCGCCTGCCAGATCCGCTGGATCGAACGATCAGCGCGATATTCCCGCATCTGCGCGTCGACCCGGTCCGCGGTACGGCGCAATGCCAGCTCGCGCAGCGCGATCAGGTTGCCCTTGCGAAAGAAGTTGCGCACCGCGCGCTCGGCCTGCTGCGGCAAATACACCTTGCCGTCGCGCATTCGATCAAGCAGTTCCTCCGCGGGCAGATCGACCAATGTGACTTCGTCGGCACGATCGAACACGCGGTCGGGCACCGTCTCCCAGACACGGATGCCGGTGATCTGGCCGACCACGTCGTTCAGGCTTTCGAGGTGCTGAACGTTGACCGTGGTGTAGACGTCGATGCCCGCATCGAGCAGTTCGTAGACGTCCTGCCAGCGCTTCAGATGCCGCGCACCCTGCACGTTCGAATGCGCGAGCTCGTCGACGAGAATCAGTTGCGGTTTGCGGGCGAGCGCGGCGTCAAGATCGAACTCGCCGAGCTTACGGCCGCGATACTCGATATGCGCGAGCGGCAGCACGTCGAGGCCGTCGAGCAGCGCAGCGGTCTCGCTGCGGCCATGCGTTTCGGCGATGCCGACCACTACGTCAGCACCGTCATCGGCGCGGCGCCGCGCGGCCTGCAACATCGCATAGGTCTTGCCGACGCCTGCCGACGCGCCGAAGAAAATCTTCAGCCGGCCCCGCTGACCTTTCTCTTCGTCGCGTTGCAGCTTGTCGAGCAGTTCGTCAGGATCGGGGCGGTTCATGCTCAATGGTTTTCATAGTAAGACGAGCGATAGTGCATGCATGGTGGCACGGCAGTGGCCGCGCCGCAAATGGCAATGGCGGCTACACCGAGCGTCGATTGCACAGCGATGCATGGCGTGCTCCGCGCGGCCCACTGTAATAACGACCGCGAACAAATGGCGAAAGCGGCGCCGAATGGGCGCCGCCTCCTCAAACCACGGTGCTCAACGGTGCTGAGCGACGCTTATCGGCGTCGAGCCACGCTCAACCGTGTTTCATCTCATCCAGTGCCAGGTTCAGTTGCAGCACGTTCACGCGCGGCTCACCGAGAATGCCGAACTGACGGCCGCTCGTATAGCGATCGATCAGCGCCTGCACATCGTTAGCAGCGAGCTTACGCGCTTTGGCGACGCGTTCGATCTGATACGCGGCGGCCGCCGGGCTGATCTCAGGATCGAGACCGCTGCCGGAGGACGTCACCAGATCGACCGGCACCGGCTGCGACATATCCGTGCCGGCCGCTTTCAACGCATCGATACGGCCTTTGACTTCGTCGAGCAGCGCCGGGTTGGTCGGCCCGAGGTTCGAACCGCCCGAGCTCTGCGGGTTGTAGGGCATCGGGCTGGTAGCCGACAGACGGCCCCAGAAGTACTGCGGCGCATCGAACTGCTGGCCGATCAGTTTCGAGCCGACTACCTTGCCATCCTGCTGGAGCAGGCTGCCGTTGGCCTGGTTGTTGAAGGCCGCCTGACCGACCGCGGTCATCACGGCGGGATAAGCAAGTCCGGTGACGGCGGTCAGTACCGCGAAAATCACGATCAACGGACGGAACAGATTTTTCATGATGAGTAACTCCTCTTAAGCTGCCGCTTCTCAAACCCAGCCGAATGCGGCCAGCACCATATCGATCAACTTGATGCCAATGAACGGCACGATGATCCCGCCCAGACCGTAGACCAGCAGATTGCGGCGCAGCAGGATCGCCGCGCCCAGCGCCCGGTACTTCACGCCTTTGAGCGCCAGCGGGATCAGCATCACGATGATCAGCGCATTGAAAATCACCGCCGACATAATGGCGGAGGCCGGCGTAGCCAGATGCATTACGTTCAGCGCGTTCAGTGCCGGATAGGTGGTCGCGAACGCAGCCGGGATAATCGCGAAGTATTTGGCGACGTCGTTAGCAATCGAAAACGTGGTGAGCGAGCCGCGCGTCATCAGCATCTGCTTGCCGATCTCGACGATCTCGATCAGCTTGGTCGGATTCGAATCGAGGTCGACCATGTTGCCGGCTTCCTTCGCGGCCTGCGTGCCGGTGTTCATTGCCACCGCTACGTCGGCCTGCGCGAGCGCCGGGGCGTCGTTGGTGCCGTCGCCCGTCATCGCCACAAGCCTGCCTTCGGCCTGGTGCGCGCGGATGGTGGCGAGCTTCGCTTCCGGCGTGGCTTCGGCGAGGAAATCGTCGACGCCTGCCTCTGCGGCAATCGCTGCTGCCGTCAACCGGTTGTCGCCGGTCACCATGATGGTCTTGATACCCATCTTGCGCAGTTCGGCGAAGCGTTCCTTGATGCCGCCCTTCACCACGTCCTTCAGTTCGATCACGCCGAGCACGCGTGCGCCCTGCTCGCCTTTCTCGGCGACCACCAGCGGCGTGCTGCCGCGACGTGCGACTTCGGCGACGGCGGTGCTGACTTCGTTCGGGAAACGGCCGCCATTCGCTTCGACGTAGTTCTTCACCGCGTCGGAGGCGCCCTTGCGGATTTCTCGGCCAGGCAGATCGACACCGCTCATCCGCGTTTGCGCCGTGAAGGCGAGGAATTCCGCCTTCAGCGAAGCCATATCGCGTTGACGGATATTGAAACGCTGCTTGGCCAGCACGACGATGCTGCGGCCTTCCGGCGTTTCGTCGGCGAGCGACGAAAGCTGCGCCGCGTCGGCGAGGGCTTCTTCAGTCAAGCCGGGTGCCGGCACGAACTGCGATGCCTGACGATTACCGAGCGTGATCGTGCCGGTCTTGTCGAGCAACAGCACGTCGACGTCGCCAGCCGCTTCAACCGCACGGCCCGAGGTGGCGATCACGTTCGCCTGCATCATCCGGCTCATCCCGGCCACACCGATCGCCGACAACAAGCCGCCGATGGTGGTCGGAATCAGACACACCAGCAGTGCAACCAGCGCGGTAATCGTCACGACGTGACCGGCTTTTGCAGCCTCGACGGAAAACATCGAGAACGGCAGCAGCGTGGCTGTTGCGAGCAACATCACGATCGTCAGCGCGACCAGCAGAATCGTCAGCGCGATTTCGTTCGGCGTCTTTTGACGCTTCGCACCTTCGACCATCGCGATCATGCGGTCAAGGAAGGCTTCACCAGGATTAGCCGTGACGCGCACGACGATCCAGTCCGACAGCACGCGCGTGCCGCCCGTCACCGACGAGAAGTCACCGCCCGACTCGCGGATCACCGGTGCCGATTCGCCCGTGATCGCCGATTCGTCGACCGACGCCACACCGTCGATCACTTCGCCGTCGGCCGGAATCACGTCACCCGTTTCGACCAGCACGACGTCGCCTTTACGCAGATCGGACGCTGTCAGAATACGGATCGGCGACTTCGGATGCGGCTCGTTGAGCTTCTTGGCCATCACGTCTTTCTTCGCGCTGCGCAGCGACGCGGCCTGGGCCTTGGAACGGCCTTCGGCGAGCGCCTCCGCGAAGTTCGCGAACAGCACGGTGAACCACAGCCACAAGGTGACCGCAAGAATAAAACCCGCGGGCGCCTCGGCCTGGCCGCCGAGCGCGGCGATCCACAAAATGGTCGTCAGAATACTGCCGACGTACACGCAGAACATCACCGGATTACGGAACTGCGTGCGCGGCGTGAGCTTTTTGAAGGAGTCCACGATCGCCGGGCGCACCAGCGCCGGGTCGAACATGGACCTGGTTGCATTATGTTCAGTCATTGAATCCTCGAATTTCCCGTTTGCGCCTGTTCACTCGTTGGTCGCTGGTGTCATGTCAACGGGCCGCCTCAATGGGCGCCCATCATCATCAGATGTTCGACACCCGGTCCGAGCGCGAGCGCGGGCACATAAGTCAGCGCACCAACCAGCAGCACCGTGCCGAGCAGCAGCACGACGAACAGCGGGCCGTGAGTCGGCAACGTGCCGCCAGTCACGCCGATGCGTTTCTTCGATGCGAGCGAACCAGCAATCGCCAGCACCGGAACGATCGTGCCGAAGCGGCCGAACCACATCGCAATCGCCGTGAGCCAGTTATAGAACGGCGTGCCCACCGTCAGCCCCGCAAACGCGCTGCCGTTGTTATTAGCGGCCGAACTGAACGCGTAGAGGATTTCGGAGAAACCGTGCGCGCCGGGGTTGGCGATACCGGCTTTGCCCGCATCGGTCAGCACCGCGATCGACGTGCCCACCAGCACCAGCAGCGGCGTAAGCAGCACCACGATCGACACCATCTTCATCTCGTATGCTTCGATCTTCTTGCCGACGTATTCAGGCGTGCGGCCGATCATCAGGCCCGCCACGAACACAGCCAGCAGCGCGAACACGAGCATGCCGTACATACCGGAACCGACACCGCCGAAGATCACTTCGCCAAGCTGCATCAACAGCATCGGATAAAGGCCGCCAATCGGCGTCAGCGAGTCGTGCGTATTGGCGACTGCGCCGCACGAAGCTGCCGTGGTCGCGACCGTGAAGATGCCCGACTGCGCGATACCGAAGCGCGTTTCCTTGCCTTCCGCGTTACCGCCCGACTGCAACGCATTCGCCGATTGATCGACGTGCAATGCGGTGAACGCTGGGTTGCCCGTCTGTTCCGCGCTGATTTCGCCGAACACGCACACGCCAAATGCGATCGTCATAGCCGCGAGCACGGCCACGCCCTGCTTGCGGTCCATGATCATCCGGCCGAACACGAGTGCCAGGGCTGCAGGAATAATCAGGATCGAGAAGATCTGCAGGAAGTTCGAGAACGGCGTCGGGTTTTCGTACGGATGCGCCGAGTTGCCGTTAAAGAAGCCACCACCGTTGGTGCCGAGCATCTTGATCGCTTCCTGTGATGCAACCGGGCCCATGGCGAGGGTTTGCGTCTTCACCGGCGTATCGACCGTAACCGGATTACCCTTCGCGTCCTTCACCGGATTGCCTTGTGCATCGAGCTTCGGTGCGGCGTACGTGGTGGTTTGCAGCGTGGGCACATCCTGATACGACTTGAAGTTCTGGATCACGCCCTGGCTCATCAGGATTGCCGCGATGATCGCCGACATCGGCAGCAACACGTAAAGCGTCACACGCGTGAGGTCCACCCAGAAGTTACCAATGGTTTGCGCGGTGTGACGCGCGAAGCCGCGAATCAGTGCGATCACCACCACGATGCCGGTGGCGGCCGAGAAGAAGTTCTGGACGGTCAAGCCGAGCATCTGCGCCAGATAGCCAACGGTCTGCTCAGGCGTGTAATCCTGCCAGTTCGTGTTGGTCACGAAACTGACCGCCGTATTGAACGCGCCGTCGACCGTCATCGGACCGAACTGCTGCGGGTTGCCCGGCAGCCAGCCTTGCACGCGCAGCAAGACGTAAAGGAACAGCGCGCCGAGCACGTTGAACGCAATCGTGGCGATGGCGTAGTGCTTCCAGCCCATTTCCTTCGACGGATCGACGCCCGCAATGCGATACAGCAAGCGCTCGATCGGGCCGCCGAAGCGGACCACGCGCGAGGTGCCGTCCATCACGTTGCTCAGGTAGCGGGACATCGGCACCGCGGCTGCCAGCAGCACGACGATGAAGAGGCCCGCTTGCAGGACATTGTTCGAGTTCATTCAATGTCCTCCGCGCGCAACAGCGCATAGACCAGGTACACAAACAGCAGCGCGGTAGCCGCGCCCGACAACCAGAGAATCCAGTTCATGAGCGCGCTCCCTGGCCGCGCCGGAACTGCATCAACTTCTCGCAGCCGGCAATCAATGCAAAGGTCAGCGCGGAAAACAGCACCAGCCCCCCGACATACAGCACATCCATTTTTGTTCTCCATTCACGGACTTTGGATAGGTGCAACGGTATGCCGAAGCGCGTAAAGGGCAGGTCAAAGATTTGAGATGGGGCGTAAAAATCGTGTAAACGGCGGCAACGGCCAGACGCACGGCGATTAAACCGATTAAACCGGGACGACACGCACTCCATTAGAAAGATAAACCATAAACGGCCGGCCATTTAATCCTGGCCAGAACACGAAATCATCGCTCATAATGGCGCGCGATATCCATCTGGATGGCCGTGATTATTCAATGCGCTTAAACACGCACCGGATTTAACAAAAATAGCCCATTCAACCTTCCGATAGCGCTCTTAATATGCCAATTGATTCAGAAAGCGGAACGACAACCGAACTCATGGACGACGATCGGGTAACGGTACTCGCGGTGCTGTCCGTCGCCCATTACATCGCCGACGATCGCTGCGATGAGGCACGCCAGCGCTTGCTGGACAACCCGGATATCCAGTTCGAGACGTGCACCGCGAGACAGTTGCTGGATTGGCTGATCGCTGAAAAATATATGGATCGGGACGACGAAGAAAATGCCACGCTGCAGAATCTTCAATGGTCGGAAGGCGAGACGGTTCCGCTCGATCAGCGCATTGCATTGCTGCTTTATATCAGCAACGTCGATCCCCGATTGAATGCGCGCTTGCAGGCCTTACTCGAGCTTCGACGAAAAAAAGCGAAAACGTCCTTCCTGCTCCAGGTCGGCGGCGTGCTGGTGGTATTGATCGGCTTCGGCATTTATATGCTGATGCCCGATTCAACGCCGATGTGCGGCGCATCGTCGACCACCACGGCGCTCAATTCGCTCATCTACGACGGCGAAATGAAAAGCATGACCGGCTTGCAGATGGTGCAGAAAAATGGCCTGCCGAACACGCGGAATCATCGCGAAATCGGGTATGACAGCAAGGATCATTCGCGCGGCTGCGTCGCCGACCTGACCATCGGCGAGGACAAGACGCAGATCGGCTATGCCGTGCTGCGCACTGCGGACGACAAGAACAAGTTCGCCGTGCAGGCTTTCCCGCCCGAATACATCACGTCGCGCTACGACGCGGCCACGCTGAACAACACGCTCGGCGCGCCGGTCGGGAGGGACAACATGGAAACGGCGATGAAGGCGGCACTGACCCATCTCGATGCGCAGATCCATGGACCGGCCGCACTCTCTCCCAAGCCCGCGACTGACGATGACCAACCGGCATCGCTCGCGGACAGCATATTGAACGTCATCCCGAGCGCGAACTGCCGGCAGCTTGCCGATGGACGCCAATCGTGCCCGGTGACCATCGACTATCGGGACGATCTGCTGTCGGCAATCGGCGCATCGCCGGTCATTCAACTGCATAGCGATTTCGTGTTCGTGAAGAGCAGCACCGGCTGGACAATGACCGACGACTTCCCGAAAACGTTCATGACCGCGATCGTCGCGGGGCGCATGGCCAAGCTCAAGCCGACGCCACCCGTCGCGGCCAGCGAAGCATCGAATTAACCGGCCGGCACGCCCGCCGAGGCACGCGCAGCGCGGCGGCGGCACTGCGCGCGGCCGGTGCGAGCCACCGGCCGGCAATGCCTTACGGCAGCAGAATCGTCGAGCCCGTGGTGCGACGCCCTTCGAGATCGGCGTGCGCCTTGCCGACATCGGCCAGCGCGTAGCGTTGATTGATGCTCGCCTTCACCTTGCCCGACACCAGCACATCGAACAGTTCGGCCGACATCGCCTCGTAGTCGCTGCGTTTGGCGATATAGGTAAAGAGCGTGGGGCGCGTAAAGAACAGCGAACCGCGTCCGGCGAATTCCGATGAATCGATCGGCGGCAAGGGTCCCGATGCGTTACCGAAACTCACGAACATGCCGAGCGGCGCGAGGCAGTCGAGCGAGCCCGTAAACGTGTCTTTACCGATCGAGTCGTACACCACCGGCACACCCGCGCCGTTGGTGATCTCGCGCACACGCTTGGTGAAGTTTTCGCGCGTGTAGACGATGGCGTGATCGCAACCGTGTGCCTTGGCGATCTCGGCTTTCTCGTCGGAGCCGACCGTGCCGATCACCGTCGCGCCCAACGCTTTCGCCCATTGGCAAGCCAGCAGGCCGACGCCGCCGGCCGCGGCCTGGATCAAAATCGTGTCGCCGGCTTTCACCGGATAGGTACGGCGCAGCAGGTATTGCGCGGTCAAGCCTTGCAGCATGACGGAGGCCGCCTGCTCATCGCTCACCGCGTCCGGCACCTTGACGACTTGCGCAGCCGGCAGCACACGCTCCTGGGTGTATGCACCAGGCGGACGCGCCACGTACGCCACGCGATCACCGGCTTTAAGACCGGTCACGCCTGCGCCGACCGCGGTGACTTCACCCGCCGCTTCCATCCCGAGACCGCCTGGCAACGGCAGCGGATACAAACCCGTGCGGAAATACACGTCGATATAGTTCAGGCCCACCGCGGTCTGCCTGATGCGAATCTCGCCCGCACCCGGCTCGCCCACTTCGACGTCCACCCATTTCATCACCTCAGGGCCGCCGGTTTTGTCGAATCGGATTGCTTTGACCATCATGTCTCCTTGGTTTGTGATGTTGATCGCTCGCACAGCATGCGCGCGTTCAGACCTGCTGCGTGAGGCGCAAGGTCAGCACGTCGAGAATCATTCGCGCGGTCGAAATATTGGTGGCGCACGGAATGTTATGAACGTCGCAGGCACGCACCAGCGCGTTGATATCCGGTTCGTGCGGCTGTGGCGTCATCGGGTCGCGCAGGAAGATCACCATGTCCACCCGCCCTTCCGCGAGTTGCGCGCCGATCTGCAAGTCGCCGCCATGCGGGCCGGACAACATGCGTTCGACCGTGAGACCGTGCGCGTCACCAATGCGCGTGCCGGTCGTACCGGTCGCGACGATCTCGCAGCGCCTGAGCGTATCGACGTATTCGCCGGCCAGTTTGACGATGTCGTCTTTCTTGTGATCGTGCGCGATCAGCGCAATGCGGGTGCTCATGACGTAAGACTCCTGAAACCGTTGTGAATGTCGTTGTTGTAGTGAGGGTGATGCCAGTGCTTCTGCCCGTGTTTCAATGCGTGGCCGCTCAGAACGTACCGGGGTAGGCGCCGCCGTCGATCAGCCAGTTCTGGCCGGTGATGTAGCCCGCATGCACGCTGCACAGAAATGCACAGGCGCGGCCGAATTCATCACGATTGCCGAAACGGCCGGCGGGGATCGTCTTCATGCGCTGCTTGCGCGCGTCGTCGACGGAAATGTCTTGCACCTTGGCTTGCGCCGCGAAGGTGGTAGCGATGCGGTCGGTGTCGAACAGGCCAGGCAGCAGATTGTTGATCGTCACGCCCACGGAAGCCACCTTGCTGCGCGCCAGCCCCGCCACGAAGCCAGTCAGCCCCGAGCGCGCCCCATTGGACAGGCCGAGCACGTCGATCGGCGCCTTGACCGCCGAGCTCGTGATATTGACGATGCGCCCATAGCCGCGCTCGCTCATCCCGTCGATGGTCGCGCGGATCAGCTCGATCGGCGTCAGCATGTTGCTCTCCAACGCGCGGATCCAGTCTTCGTGCGTGAAGTTGCGAAAATCGCCCGGCGGCGGGCCGCCCGCGTTATTGACCAGAATGTCCGGCTGCGGACAGGCGGCGAGCGCCGCGGCGCGTCCTTCGGGCGTGGTGATGTCGCACGCCACCGTCTTCACGTCCACGCCGCTCTGCTTGCGAATCTCCGCGGCGGTCGCCTCCAGCGTCTCGGCCGTGCGCGCGACGATCGTCAGGTTGACGCCTTCGGCGGCGAGCGCTTCCGCGCAGCCGCGCCCCAGACCCTTGCTGGCCGCGCAAACCAGCGCGGTGCGTCCTGCGATTCCCATGTCCATGTGTGTATCCTCTGGCGTAGTCGTGGCGCGGGGGACCCCGCGGTTGCCCAATCGTTGCAATGTTTCCCCCGATTCTAGAAGAATCGGTGCCGGACTGTGCCGGGCCACTGCAATCTCCGGTATCTTCCGGCGCCACTCTTTCGGTAAACTTGCGCCGTGGCGCGTCCGCCCGCCGGTTTCAGGCCGTGCGGACCGTCAAACCGATCCCTCTAGCCGCCGCTTGCGCCCCCGCCATGACCCAGGACAGCCGTTTTCCCAATCTTTTCATCCTCGATCACCCGCTGATCCAGCACAAGCTTTCGCATATGCGCGACCGGGACACCTCGACCCGTACGTTTCGCGAACTGCTGCGCGAGATCACGCTGCTGATGGGCTACGAAATCACCCGCAACCTGCCGATGACCACGCGCCGCCTCACCACGCCGCTGGTCGAAATCGACGCGCCGGTGATCGCCGGCAAGAAACTGGCGATCGTGCCGGTGCTGCGTGCCGGCATCGGCATGTCGGACGGCCTGTTGGAGCTGGTGCCGTCTGCACGCGTGGGCCATATCGGCGTGTATCGCGCCGAGGACCATCGTCCGGTCGAGTATCTGGTCCGCCTGCCGGATCTGGAAGACCGCGTGTTCATTCTGTGCGATCCGATGGTCGCGACCGGTTACTCCGCCGTGCACGCGGTGGACGTGCTCAAGCGCCGCAACGTGAGCGGCGAGAACATCATGTTCCTCGCCCTGGTGGCGGCCCCGGAAGGCGTGCAGGTGTTCCAGGACGCGCATCCGGACGTCAAGCTGTACGTGGCTTCGCTCGATTCGCACCTGAACGAGCACGCGTACATCGTGCCGGGTCTCGGCGACGCCGGCGACCGCCTGTTCGGCACGAAAAACTGACAGCGGACTGAAAAAAGGCGGTGGCGGCGCGCGCAAAAGGCCGCCGCCGCTCAATTTCCACGCAGTTTCCGGCTACGCTCTGCCCTGCCGCACCCTCGTGGCGTGATAAAATTCGAGTCCGCTCAAAGCGCCGCTCAACTTGCACTGCCGCCAGGCGCATCGCGCCTTTACGCGGGGTCTGCAGGGACCGGCGCGGTTTGGGGCGTCACCGTGCCGCCCCAAACCGCACTGCCTTGGCCCCCGCGCTGGCGACTTTCGATCCCCGGCAACGCCTTGCTGGACACGATCAAGCTGAGGCAAGTCTGACACCAGGCGGTCTGGCGCCGAGCGCTTTGACATCGAGCGCAAGGTCGCGATCAGCAGCGCCGCGCGCCCGACATCGCAACGACAATTGCACAATGCGTGCGCCCCATTGGCGCGCGCGACGGAGAAAAGTATGGCGGGTCATTCGAAATGGGCCAACATCAAGCATAAAAAAGCAGCGGCCGACGCCAAGCGCGGCAAGGTCTGGACGCGGCTCATCAAGGAAATTCAGGTGGCGGCCCGCATGGGCGGCGGCGACATCGACTCGAATCCGCGTCTGCGGCTCGCCGTCGAAAAGTCGTACGACGCCAACATGCCGAAAGATAACGTCAACCGCGCGATCCAGCGTGGCGTGGGCGGCGTCGACGGCGCAAGCTACGAAGAAATCCGCTACGAAGGCTACGGCATCGGCGGCGCAGCGGTGATCGTGGACACGATGACCGACAACCGCACCCGCACGGTGGCGGACGTGCGGCACGCGTTCTCGAAGAACGGCGGCAACATGGGCACGGACGGCTCGGTGTCGTTCATGTTCGATCACGTCGGCCAGTTCCTGTTCGCGCCCGGCACGCCGGAAGACAAATTGATGGAAGCCGCGCTCGAAGCGGGCGCCGACGACGTCGTCACGAACGAAGATGGCAGTATCGAAGTGCTGTGCCCGCCGAACGATTTCCCGAAGGTGAAGACCGCACTGGAAGCCGCGGGCTTCAAGGCCGAACTGGCCGAGGTGACGATGAAACCTCAGACAGAAGTCGAATTCACGGGCGACGACGCGGTAAAAATGCAGAAGCTGCTCGACGCGCTGGAAAATCTGGACGACGTGCAGGAAGTCTATACAAACGCCGCGATCGCCGACGAATGAGCGTGCTCCGGCGGCGCCTTGCGCGTGGAGTTCCATCGAACCACGCCCGCGCCGCCGGTTGGCCCTCGCGTTGCTGTTGAGCGGGCGTTGGTTGAGCGTTGGATTAGGCCCTTCCGCACTGCCTCCACTCGGGTTCGCTATGTGCCCTGCGCCGCTAGCTGGCTGCGGGTTCATTGCAAACCTCACTGTTATTTCACGGCTGAGCGCGCTGCTTCAGCCGTTTATGGTTTTTAAGTCTCGGGGATTCACATGAAGTTACTCGTCGTCGGTTCCGGCGGTCGCGAACATGCGCTCGCATGGAAGCTCGCGCAATCGCCACGGGTCCAGCTCGTCTACGTTGCTCCCGGCAATGGCGGCACCGCCCAGGACGAGCGTCTGCGCAACATCGACATCACCGATCCGGCTGAACTCGCCGATTTCGTCGAGAAAGAACAGATCGCGTTCACGCTGGTCGGGCCGGAAGGGCCACTCGCCGCGGGTATCGTCAACCTGTTCCGCTCGCGCGGCCTGAAGATTTTCGGGCCGAGCAAGGAAGCCGCGCAGCTCGAAAGTTCGAAAGATTTTGCCAAGGCGTTCATGAAGCGCCACGCGATCCCGACCGCCGAGTACGAAACCTTCGCCGACGTCGCCGCCGCGCACGCGTACCTGGACGCCAAGGGTGCGCCGATCGTGATCAAGGCTGATGGCCTCGCCGCCGGCAAGGGCGTCGTCGTTGCACAAACGCTGGAAGAAGCGCACGCCGCTGTCGACATGATGCTGTCGGACAACAAGCTGGGCGATGCCGGCGCGCGCGTCGTGATCGAGGAATTCCTCGCCGGCGAAGAAGCCAGCTTCATCGTCATGGTGGACGGCAAGCACGTGCTGGCGCTCGCCTCGAGCCAGGACCACAAGCGTCTGCTCGACGCAGATCAGGGTCCGAACACCGGCGGGATGGGTGCCTACTCACCCGCGCCGATCGTCACGCCGCAACTGCATGCGCGGGTGATGCGCGAAATCATCCAGCCGACCGTGCGTGGCATGGAGAAAGAAGGCATCCGCTTCACCGGCTTCTTGTACGCCGGTCTGATGATCGACGCGCAAGGCAACCCGAAGACGCTCGAATTCAACTGCCGGATGGGCGACCCGGAGACGCAGCCGATCATGGCGCGCCTGAAGGGCGACTTTTCGAAGGTGGTCGAGCAGGCCATCGCCGGCACGCTCAACACGATCGAACTGGAATGGGACCGCCGCACCGCGCTTGGCGTGGTGCTCGCCGCGCACAACTATCCGGACACCCCGCGCAAGGGTGACCGGATCAGCGATATTCCGGCCGAAACCGTGGATTCGGTCACGTTCCACGCGGGCACTACGCTGTCGGATGGCAAGCTGACCACCTCGGGCGGCCGCGTGTTGTGCGTGGTCGGTCTGGCGGATTCGGTGCGCAGCGCGCAATCGGTGGCATACGAAACGATCAACCAGATCTCGTTCGACGGCATGCAATATCGCCGCGACATTGGCTACCGTGCATTGAACCGCAAGCACGACGCCAAGAGCGAAGGCAAGCAGTAAGCCATACCCCCACTTGTCCGCGTGCGGCGCCAACGGCGCTACACTGCGGGTTTTCGCGGCTGTTGCGGCGCCCATCGCACCATGCGGGCTTGCCCCGGTTGATGGGTATTTCATCCGGCGCGAATGACTGTAGCGCCGCGCCTTCGCAGGAACATCCTGAGCGAAGGCCCGGCCCTCGCCCTTCACGAAGAACCCGCGGCACGACGAGCGTGCCGCCCTCAGCATCTGCACTCATGACCGATTCGAGCTATGACGCACAGGCCGTGCGCAGCTGGCTGCAAGGCCTGCAAACGCATATCGCGGACACGCTCGGCGCGTTCGACGGTAAGCCGTTCGCGACCGACGCATGGCAGCGCGCCCCCGGCGAAAAACTGCGCGGCGGCGGCTATACGCGGATTCTGGAAGGCGGCAACTTCTTCGAACGGGCTGGCATTGGCTTCTCGGACGTAGCCGGCGATGCGTTGCCGGGTTCGGCGAGCGCCGCGCGCCCGCAACTGGCCGGCCGTGGTTTCGAAGCCATGGGCGTCTCGCTCGTGCTGCACCCGCACAATCCGCACTGTCCCACCGTGCATATGAACGTGCGTCTGCTGATCGCGACCAAGGCTGGCGAAGAACCGGTGTTCTGGTTCGGCGGCGGCATGGATCTGACGCCATACTATGGCTACGAGGAAGACGCGCGGCATTTCCATCGGGTGTGCCGCGACGCGTTGCAGCCTTATGGCGCAGACCTGTACCCGAGTTTCAAGCGCTGGTGCGACGAGTATTTCTTCCTCAAGCACCGCAACGAAGCGCGTGGCATCGGCGGGATTTTCTTCGACGATTTCTCGGCGCCGGGCTTCGATCAATCCTTTGCGATGCTGAAAAGCGTCGGCGAAGGATTCCTCAAAGCGTATATGCCGATCATCGAAAAGCGCCGCAACATTCCGTACGGCGAAGCTGAGCGGGAGTTTCAGGCATACCGGCGCGGCCGCTACGTCGAATTCAATCTGGTCTTCGACCGTGGCACACTGTTTGGGCTGCAAAGCGGCGGACGCACCGAATCGATTCTGATGTCGATGCCGCCTGTGGTGAACTGGCGCTACAACTGGCAGCCCGAACCGGGCACGCCGGAAGCGCGTCTCTACAGCGATTTTCTCGTGCCGCGCGAGTGGGTGTGAGGCCTCAGGCCCGCACCGCACTGCACGTGACCACGACAAAGGATCTTCACCTGAAGCCGAACGCTCATCCTGTCGCCCTGCCCCGCCGGATCGGACTGCTCGGCGGCACTTTCGATCCGATCCACGACGGCCATCTCGCGCTCGCGCGGCGTTTTGCCGAAGTGCTGAATCTGACCGAACTGGTGCTGCTGCCGGCCGGCCAGCCGTGGCAAAAAACCGACGTGTCAGCCGCTGAACACCGGCTGGCCATGACCCGGGCCGCCGCCGGCGCATTGGTGCTGCCGGGTGTAACCGTGCGGGTTGCGACCGACGAAATTGAACACGACGGTCCGACGTACACCATCAACACGCTGCAGGTGTGGCGTGAACGCGAAGGTCAGGATGCGTCGATTGCGCTTCTGATCGGCGCGGATCAACTGGTGCATCTCGACACATGGCGCGACTGGCGGCGCCTGTTCGACTTCGCCCATATTTGCGCGGCCACGCGCCCCGGTTTCGACCTCGCGTCGATTCCGCCCGTGGTTGCCAAAGAAATCGACGCGCGCCGTGCCCGCGCCGACGTTCTGCAAGCCACCCCCTGCGGCCACTTGCTGATCGATACGACGCTTGCGTTCAACGTCTCGGCCACCGACATTCGCGCGCATCTGCGCGAACAGGTGACCCGGCGGCTTGCCCTCGCGGGCGTTGAACAGCAGGACAAGAGCCAGGCCCGGGCCGCAAGCCATGTCCCCACCGCGGTGTGGGACTATATTCTTCAACATCATCTGTACCACCGGTAACCCCATGGATATTCGCAAACTGCAACGCGTGATCGTCGACGCTCTCGAAGACGTCAAAGCGCAAGACATCAAGGTGTTCAACACCAGCCACCTGACCGCCCTGTTCGATCGCGTGATCGTCGCCTCCGGCACCTCGAACCGCCAGACCAAGGCGCTCGCTTCGAGCGTGCGCGAGAGCGTCAAGGAAAACGGCGGCGACGTGATCAGCACCGAAGGCGAGGACGTCGGCGAATGGGTGCTGGTCGATTGCGGCGACGCGATCGTGCACATCCTGCAACCGGCGCTGCGCCAGTATTACAACCTCGAAGAAATCTGGGGCGACAAGCCCGTGCGCATCAAGCTGTCAACGCCGAATCCGTTCGGCGGCGCCAGCGCGAGCGAACCGGACGACGAGGAAGAAGAAGACGAAGCGCCGGCCGCAAAGAAGCCTGCACGCAAGACGCCGGCACGCCGCAAGTAAGCGCCTCGCCGGCCAATCGCTTCAGTCTGAGACGTAGTCCGCGATTACATCCGCAATGAAACTGCACATCCTCGCCGTCGGCCACAAGATGCCGGACTGGATCGCCACGGGCTTCGACGAATACGCGAAACGCATGCCGCCGGAGCTGCGCATCGAGCTGCGCGAGATCAAGCCCGAGCAGCGTTCGTCGGGGCGGCCGGCGGAAAGCGTGATGGCTGCCGAGCGGCAGAAAATCGAAGCCGCGTTGCCGAAGAACGCGCGCATTGTCGCGCTCGATGAACGCGGCAAGGACTGGACCACCATGCAGCTCGCCGGCGCCCTGCCCGGCTGGCAGCAGGACGGCCGCGACGTGGCGTTTCTGATCGGCGGCGCCGACGGGCTCGATCCTGATCTGAAAGCGCGTGCCGATATGCTGTTGCGTGTCTCCAGCCTGACGCTGCCGCACGCCATGGTCCGCGTGCTGCTCGCCGAACAGCTTTACCGCGCGTGGACCATCACGCAAAATCACCCCTATCACCGCGCGTGAGCGAACGAGGCGGCCGACAGGTCACGCGTTTGTGGAATTGCGGCTTCTGGTCTCGTCGCCTGCGCCGATTGATGCGCCTGTAGGCGCGTTTATTCACACGCTGATCGACGCGCCTTTCGTCGTGTTCTTTGCCGCGCTGATCGACGCTCGACTGACAAGCTCATCGCGCGCTCGTCACGCATTGATGCAATCCGCCTCATCGAGATCTGTTCATGCCAACGCCCGCCGCTTCGCGCCATCCATTCGTCTACCTCGCCTCCCAGAGTCCACGCCGCCAGGAGCTGTTGCAACAGCTCGGCGTGCGTTTCGAATTGCTGCTGCCGCGTCCCGATGAAGACGCCGAAGCGCTCGAAGTCGAACTGCCCGGCGAGCGCGCTCGCGACTACGTGCAGCGTGTTTGCATCGCCAAGGCACACGCCGCACGTGCGCGTCTCGTAGCAGGCGGACATGCTGCACGGCCAATCCTGGTTGCCGACACAACCGTCACGATCGACGACGCGATCCTCGGCAAACCCATCGACGCCGACGATGCCGTCGCAATGCTCACGCGTCTCGCGGGCCGCGATCACGAAGTGTTGACAGCCGTCGCGGTGGTCGATGCAGAAGGCACGTTGCTGCCTGCCGTGCTATCGGTATCGAAGGTACGTTTTGCTGCACTGCACGCGGACGCCGTGCGCCGCTATGCCGCAAGCGGTGAGCCGCTCGGCAAGGCGGGCGCGTATGGTGTGCAGGGACGCGCCGCGGAGTTTGTCGAACATATCGACGGGTCCTATTCAGGTATCATGGGTTTGCCGCTTTTTGAAACCGCTGCCCTCCTGCGTGCAGCGAGCATCGACTTCTAAAATAACACCATGAATGAAGAAATCCTGATCAATGTCACGCCGCAGGAAACGCGAGTCGCGCTAGTCCAGCAAGGCGCCGTCCAGGAACTTCACGTCGAACGAACGCTGTCGCGAGGACGCGTCGGCAATGTCTATCTCGGCAAAGTCGTCCGCGTGTTGCCGGGCATGCAATCCGCCTTCATCGATATCGGTCTGGAACGCGCCGCATTCCTGCACGTCGCGGATATCTGGCATCCGCGCATTGCCGGCGAGCCGCAGCATCAGACACCGCATCAGCCGATTGAAAAGATCGTCTTCGAAGGTCAGACGCTGATGGTTCAGGTCGTGAAGGATCCGATCGGCACCAAGGGCGCAAGGCTGTCCACGCAAGTGAGCATCGCCGGGCGCACGCTCGTGTATCTGCCGCAGGAGCCGCACATCGGTATCTCGCAGAAGATCGAGAGCGAAGCCGAGCGGGAGGCAGTGCGCGCGCGTCTCACCGCGGTGTTGCCCGCTGATGAAAAAGGCGGCTATATCGTGCGCACCATCGCTGAAGATGCGAGCAGCGAAGAGTTGGCCGGAGATGTCGCGTATCTGCGCAAGACATGGGCAACGATTATCTCGCAAGGTCAGCGCATGCCGCCGACCAGCCTGCTCTATCAGGATCTGAATCTCGCTCAACGTGTGCTGCGCGATTTCGTCAATGACGAGACCTCGCGCATTCAGGTCGACTCGCGCGAGACCTATCAGATGCTTGCCGATTTCGCGGCGGAGTTCACGCCGGCGGTGTCGTCGAAGCTGCATCACTACACGGGCGAGCGCCCACTCTTCGATCTGTACAACATCGAGGCGGAAATCCAGCGCGCATTGTCACGCCGGGTCGATCTGAAGTCGGGTGGCTATCTGGTGATCGACCAGACCGAAGCGATGACCACCATCGACGTGAACACCGGCGGCTACGTCGGCGCGCGCAACTTCGACGATACGATCTTCAAGACCAATCTCGAAGCCGCGCACACGATCGCGCGGCAATTGCGGCTGCGCAATCTGGGCGGCGTGATCATCATCGACTTCATCGATATGGAAAACGTCGAGCATCGCGACCAGGTGCTCGGCGAGTTGAAGAAGGCGTTGTCGCGCGATCGCACGCGCGTGACGGTGAATGGTTTCTCGCAGTTGGGCCTGGTGGAGATGACGCGCAAGCGCACGCGCGAATCGTTGGCGCATGTGCTGTGCGAGCCCTGCCCGGTTTGCCAGGGCAAGGGGCAGGTCAAGACGTCGCGCACGGTGTGCTATGACGTGCTGCGCGAAATTCTGCGTGAATCACGGCAGTTCAATCCGCGCGAGTTCCGCGTCGTGGCGTCGCAGCAAGTGATCGATCTGTTTCTTGAAGAGGAGTCGCAGCATCTGGCGATGCTGATGGATTTCATCGGCAAGCCAGTGTCGTTGCAGGTGGAGTCGAATTTGAGCCAGGAGCAGTACGACATCGTGTTGATGTAATCGGCAGAATACTTACCCTTCTCCGCGTGCCTGCTCCGGTTTATCCAGCAACGGCAACAGCGTCAGCTCGTCTCGCGCTCAACGATATGAAACCCAACGTCGGTTACCCTGGTCTTGTCGACGCCGGCTAACCGGTCAAGCAGACATCGCGCGGCCGTGAGGCCAATGCGCGTACCGTCGACTCGCACAGTGGTCAATTGCGGCGTGGTTTCAGTCGCGAATTCGAGGTCGCCGAAACCGCAAATAGAAAGTTGCGACGGCACGTCCATCCCCATGTGTTTGGCCGCGCCGAGCACGCCGATAGCGAGCAGATCCGAGCCGCAGAACACCGCGTCGAGGTTCGGCGCCTGTTCGATCAGCGTCGGCAATGCAGCCTTGCCGGTAGCAACCGAGCTCGGGGGCGACACCAGCACCTCGGCGATCCTATCGATACCCGCTTGCGCAAGACGCTCGCGAAAACCGTCCCGGCGCGCAAGCGCACGGTCGTCGTTTGCTGAGACAAGGCCCGGCGCGCGCACGTTACGCGCCAGAAAATGCTCAGCCACCGCCACGCCGACCTGATAGTGCGAAAAACCCACCAGCATATCGATCGGCGTCTCGGTCATGTCCCAGGTTTCGACGATCGGCATGCCTACGTTAAGCAAGCGCTCGCGCAACGAATCGGCGTGCGCAACGCCGGTCAGCAGCACGCCTTCCGGACGCCGGCTCAGCACCGCGTCGAGCACCGCCTCCTCGCTCGAATCGCTGTAGCCGCTCAGAGCCAGCAGCACCTGATAACCGGCACGCGACATCGTCTCGCTGAACACCTGAATCGTTTCGGAAAACAGTGAGTGAGCGATGGTGGGCACGATCGCGGCAATCAGACGCGAGCGTGACGACGACAAGCCGCCCGCGAGACGATTGGGCACATAGCCGAGCTTTCGCACCACCTGCCGCACCCGTTCGAGCGTCTCAGGCGCAACCGTCTCCGGACTATTGAAGACCCGCGACACCGTAATCGGCGCGACGCCCGCCTGCGCGGCAACGTCCGTGATGCGCAAGCCCTTGGGGCCGCCTCGCAAGCGTTTCGCTGGCGCCGTCGCCGCTTCCGGCACGTCAGGGCTGGCGGCGGTCGGCTTGTGATTCGGCATGGCTCGGTGGCTGGAGTAATGTATCGCGCTTATTGTAGACTGCGGCCCGCCATCCGCTGCGGGTAGACGACCTGCGATTCAAGCGACCCGAATCCATGGCAAAAAGGACGAGATTCACTCGGTCACGGGCACATGGCTTTGCGCAATGTGAGCATTTCGATTGCGGCGCAGGATCAGCAACGTGACGACGGCAAATACCAGCAGGCAAGTCGCCGGAATCAGCATCGGCGCCTTCACGCTGCCCGTGGTCTGACGCACCCACGGCACCAGATTCTGCGCAATGAAGCCGCCGATATTGCCGAGCGAATTGATCGCCGCAATCCCGGCTGCGGCACGCGCGCCGAACAGGAACTTCGGCGGCAGCGTCCAGAAACACGGGATCAGCAAATACATGCAGGGGGCGCCGAAACAGAGCGCGGCAAAACGCAGCGTGTTGGTCGGCAGAAACACGGCGCTCAGGAAGCATGCGACACCGAGCAACGCGGCTACCAGCATCGCGACGATTGCGCGATTGCCGCCGCGCAGCTTCGACGGCAGCCACGCGAGTACGATCGTCGCCATCAGCCATGGAATGATGTTCAGCAAACCGTTGGTCGTATTGCTGACGCCGAAGCCCTTCACCAGCGTTGGCAGCCAGTAGCTCACACCGTAGACGGATATCGACAGCATCATGTAGTACAGCGCCATGCCGATCACGCGTGGCTCCGTCAGCACGCTCAGTAGCGAGGAATGACCGGTGTAATTTCGCTTCATCTGTGCGCGTTCTGCGTCGAGCGTGCCGGTGAGCCATTGTTTTTCATCGGCGGAGAGAAACGTTGCCTGTGCCGGTGACGCCGGCAGCAGGAACAGCACGACGAAGGTCAACAGAATCGACGGCAAGCCGGTGACGATGAACACGAGCTGCCAGCCGTGCAATCCCGCGAGGCCGCCCTTGTCGAGCAGCCACCCGCAGATCGGCGCACCCACCATGTTTCCCAAACTGCTGCCGACGGTGAAGTAGCCGAGCATCCGCACGCGGTGCCGTGACGGAAACCACAACGTCAGGTAGTAGATCACGCCCGGATATAAGCCCGCTTCCGACGCGCCGAGCAGAAAACGCAGCACGTAAAACATCGTCGCATTCTGCGTGAACGCGAGAAGTATAGTGACGACGCCCCACGTGAACATGATGCGCGCCATCCAGCGTGGTGCGCCGTACTTGTGCAGCAACACGTTGCTCGGCACTTCGAACAACAGATAGCCGATAAAGAACAACGACGCACCGAGCCCGTACGCGACTTCAGAAAGCCCGAGGCTGCCGAGCATCTGCAGCTTGGCAAAACTGATATTGGAGCGGTCGATGTAGGCAACGAGATAGAGCAAGCCGAGCAGCGGCATCAAACGGAGTGCCAGGCGGTTGATCAGACGCGATTCGTCGATCGCCGGGGTCGTGATATTCACTGAGTCTCCTGCGCTCGCGCCGTTCGCGCGAACAATGGCCAGGCGATGGATCGAAACAGCCTCAACGCATTATTGTTTTTGTGCCCGCCATTGCGCGTAAGCAGCGAGCGTTTCCTCGTTCGGAGGATACGTGCCGCGCAGCGGCCGGCCTTCTTCGATACGCTGCGTGATGAACACTTCGAGCTGCTCCTGCTCGGTGGCGTCGTGCGCGACTTCGGTCGCCATTTCGCGCGGCACGATGACCACGCCGTCCACATCGGCGACGACGATATCGCCGGGATAGACCGGCACACCGCCACAGGCGATCGGCACATTCATATCGACCGCATGATGTTTTGCCAGATTCAGCGGCGCGCTCGCGCCGGCACACCAGAGCGGCAAGCCCAGTTCCGAGATCGTGCCGCTATCGCGCACCGGGCCATCCGAGACCATGCCGGCCACACCGCGCTTCGCGAGACGCAGCGCGAGAATCGAACCGACCGACGCAACCGCGCGTTCGCCACGGCAGTCCTGCACCAGCACGCTGCCAGGCGGTGCCGTTTCAACAGCTTTGCGCTGCGGATGGTCCGGGTCCTGAAACACGCCGACGTGATCGAGATCCTCGCGTGCCGGGATGTTGCGCAGCGTGAACGCCGGGCCGACAAGGTTCGGTGCGCCGGGTGCCGGTTTGACGAGCGGCGCGACGCCTTGCAGGAACACGTTGCGCAAGCCGCGCTTGAAAAGTTGTGTGGTCAGCGTTGCCGTGCTGACGTGCCGCAACTGCTCGAGTGTCGCGTCGCTGATGGTGATGTGGGATGCGGTCATGAGAGGCATGGATTGAGTTAGTGAATGTCGGGCTCGGTACGCGCCGTGGCCGGCGAGGTTTGCTCCGTCTGCGTGACGGGCGCCGGGGTCTGCTGCGCACCTGCGCTCAGCGGTTCTTCGAGGAAGTCGAAGTCACAGCCCTTATTGGCCTGCGTCACGTGCAGTTGATGCATCACGCCGAAGCCGCGCTCGAACGGCCGCTTGGGCGGTTGCCACGCAGCCTTGCGCGCCACGAGTTCAGCATCGCTGACTTCGACATGCAAACGCCGGGCCGGCACGTCCAGCACGATCATGTCGCCATCCTTGACGAGCGCGAGCGGACCGCCGACGAACGATTCAGGCGCAACGTGCAGCACGCACGCGCCGTAACTGGTGCCGCTCATGCGTGCGTCGGAAATGCGCACCATGTCACGTACACCCTGCTTCAGCAGTTTTTGCGGAATCGGCAGCTGGCCCCACTCGGGCATGCCGGGCGCGCCCACCGGCCCCGCGTGTTGCAGCACGATCACCGAATCGGCGGTAACGTCCAGCGCTTCCGAGTCGATCCGCGCGGCCATGTCGGCGTAGTCCTTGAACACCACCGCCGGTCCGCGGTGTTTCCGCAGATGCGCTTCCATCGCGGCCGGTTTGATCACCGCGCCATCCGGCGCGAGATTGCCGGTGAGCACCGCGAGACCGTCGCTGGCGACGAGCGGATTGCCGCGCTTGCGGATCACGTCGTCGTTGAAAGTCTCGGCACCTGCAATGTTCTCGCCGAGCGTCGCGCCATTGACCGTCATCTGCGAACCGTCAATGAGTTCGCCCAACTCGACCAGCAGCGCACGCAGGCCACCGGCATAGAAAAAATCTTCCATCAGGTACTGGCCCGCAGGGCGCAGATTGGCGAGTACTGGTGTGATGCGCGCCAGTTCGTCAAAGCGTGCCGTCGTCAGATCGATGCCGGCGCGGCGCGCCACGGCAACGAGGTGGACGATCGCGTTCGTCGACCCGGACATCGCCAGCACGGTGGTCACCGCGTTGTCGAAAGATCTGGCCGTCAGGATGTCTGACGGTTTCTGATCGGTCCATACCATCTCGACGACGCGTTGTCCTGTCAATGAGGCGAACTGCGCGTGCCGTGAGTCGACAGCAGGAATCGACGAGAAGCCGGACAGCGTCAGACCGAGCGCTTCGGTGGCGCTGGTCATGGTCGACGCCGTACCCATCGTCATGCAATGGCCCGGCGAGCGAGCGATGCCGCTCTCGATGCCCTTCCACTCCTCTTCCGTGATCTTGCCGGCGCGCAACTCAGCCCAGTACTTCCACGTGTCCGAGCCGCTGCCGAGCGTGCGGCCGTTCCAGTTGCCGCGCAACATCGGCCCCGCCGGCAGATAGATGGCCGGCAGGTTCATGCTGATCGCACCCATCAGCAGGCCGGGCGTGGTCTTGTCGCAACCGCCCATCAGCACGCAGCCGTCGAACGGATAGGACTTCAGCAACTCCTCGGTTTCCATCGCGAGGAAGTTGCGATACAGCATCGTGGTCGGCTTCTGGAATGGCTCGGCGAGCGTCATTACCGGCATTTCGACCGGAAAGCCACCGGCCTGCCAGACACCGCGCTTCACTTCTTCCACGCGCTGCTTGAAGTGCGTGTGGCACGAGTTGATCTCGCTCCACGTGTTGACCACGGCGATCACCGGCTTGCCCATGTAATCCGACGGGTGGTAACCCATTTGCGCCGTGCGCGAACGGTGGCCGAACGAGCGCAGATCGTTCACCCCATACCAACGATAGCTGCGAAGCTGCTCAGATGTTTTGCGGTTCGATGACACAGATATCTCCATGGTAGCGCTACCATTACATTCGACAAACGCATGCCGTCGAGTGCTTCATTGCCGCCGATGGTAGCGATACCATCGCGACGTGTCGTTAAGGGATTCCACTGACGCGAAGCGACCTCGCCACTACCGACCCTCATTTTCCTCATTGACGCCCTTCGAGCCAGGCACGTATAACCATCCCATTGGATGTTATTTGGATGGTATGTGGATTCCAAACCAGGTACCGCACGGAATAGAAATGGCCAACCTCAAACTTATCGACACCTCCCGCCCAAAAGGCGGGGAGACCGAAAAAATCACCATCAACCTCGGCCCAATCGACCTCGGTCAGATCGATTTACTCGTCGAAGAAGGTTTTTATTCGAACCGTACCGATCTGATCCGTACTGCGATCCGCAATCAGCTCGCGGTACACGCGCAAGTCGTCACGGAAACGGTGACCCGGCGCGCGATGGTGCTCGGCTTGCAGCACTTCTCGAGGCAGGACCTCGAAGCCATTCAGGCCGCGAACGAACGACTGGACATTCATGTGCTCGGCCTCGCCAGCATTGCAGCGGATGTGCCGCCGGAACTCGCGGCGGCCACGATCGCGTCGGTGGCGGTACTCGGTGCATTTCACGCGTCGCCCGCAGTCAAGGCAGCGCTGGCCGGCCGCATCAGGTAGGCACGCCGGGCCTGGCGGATCCGATGGTTGAACACGTGCTTAAACCCGTGTTTGAACCCCTGAAGCTCATCGCCTGATCCAGCCGCGCTCCATGCAAGTCAACGTAACCGCTTACCGTCATGAAAATAAATGAAGATTTCCTGAAGTCGATGAAAGAAGCCTTCGACTTGCTGCGCACGAAGGGACCGAAGGAAGCAACCGCTGCGGTTCAGCGCGCGCTCGCCGGCAACGCGGCCGAAGCAGGCCATGCGCAAACACCGCACATGCCGCAGAGTGTCAACGAATGGGCGCAAGCGTGGACCCAGGCGCAAGGTCAGGCGCAATCACGCGCCGATACCGCGCCGCATACGCCTGCCGGGCACACTTTCGACGCGGACACACCCGGCACCTTCAGCACCCACACCTTCACCAATAACGCGGGCCAACGCCAGTACAAGCTCTACGTGCCCGCTGCCTACCACAACGAACCGTTGCCGCTAATCGTGATGCTGCACGGTTGCACGCAAAACGCCGACGACTTCGCGGCCGGCACACGCATGAACGAAATGGCCGAGCGTCACGGCTTCCTCGTCGTGTATCCGAATCAATCGCAGGCAGCCAATCATTCGACATGCTGGAACTGGTTCAAGCCTGCCGACCAGCAGCGCGATCAGGGCGAACCGTCGTTGATCGCGGGCATCACTCATGAGGTGATGGCGCGCTACCGCTTCGATCCGGCTCGGGTGTACGTGGCGGGACTGTCAGCGGGCGGCGCAATGGCCGACATCATGTTGAAGACCTCGCCCGAGCTGTATGCGGCAGCCTGCGTGCATTCCGGCCTTGCCTACGGAAGCGCGACGGATCTGCCCTCGGCACTCGCCGCGATGAGGGGCGGCAAAGCGCATCGCGACCGCTCACGCGTCGAACCGCAACGCCCGCTCATTGTGTTTCATGGCGATGCGGACACGACAGTGCATCCCTCGAACGCCGCAGCGCTCGTAGCGGGTTTCGATGCCGGCGTCACGACAGTCAGCGCGCCGTCACACGCCGCGGGCACGGCCAGCGGCCGGCGCGATTGCACGGTGCATCGGCTTACGGCGCCGAATGGCGCCGAAGCCGAGTCCTGGTCGATTCATGGCGCGGGCCACGCATGGGCAGGCGGCAGTCAGCGCGGCTCGTACACGGACCCATCCGGCCCCGACGCGACTGCCGAAATGCTGCGTTTTTTCCTCGCGCATCCGCGTACTTCAGGCGTTCACTGAGGGCATTCACCAAGTGCCTTTTGACTGAGGAATCATTTTGACGAAAACGCTGTACATCCTTCCGTAAAGGTATAGAGTGGCCAATGTTGCAGCGCAGCAAAATCACTGCGCCGCGTCGACCTGCCGTCTCGCGTGAGACCTGGCCTCCGAAATCCTTTGGGCGCCTGCGCCGGGTCACTTTGGAGATCACCATGCAAAGCCCCGCGATCGAACATAGCGCCGCCTTTGGCCAACGTACTTTCAACATCTTCTCCGCCTTGCAACTCGATGGGCTGGCGTGTCTGCAAAAGCTCGGCGAACTCAATCTCGCGGCAATGAAGGCAACGGTCACCGAAAGCAAGAACGCATTGTCGGGCGCCCAGTTCACCGCGGCGCCGTTCGCCGGCGCGTCCGAAGCGCAGCAGCAACTGGTTCAACGCACCCTGTCGTACGCTCAACACGTTAAGGAAATCGACGCGCAATTCACCGCGGCGTTGACCAAGGCTGGTGAATCGCTGCGCGAAGAGTTCGGCGCCAGCGTGGCGCAGTTCGGCTCGGGCTTCGGCCAGACCACGCCGTTCAGTTCGGATAGCGCATTTGGCGCAATGCAATCCGTGATGGCTTCGATGATTCATTCCGGCAACGTGATGCAGGACAGCATCAAGCGTGCATCTGGTGCCATGGCCGGTACGGCGATCACTGCCGCGGACGACGCAGCACGCTAAGTCCCACGCAGTAATGTGACCAGACGAAAAGGGGCCAATCGGCCCCTTTTCTCTTTTCCGTGTTCCGTATCGGGACGAAACGCGTCCGGCGTGTGGTGCATCCGGCCCGGCTCGACTGCCGCGCGCACCACTACGCACGCATACCTCTGCCGCACCACACCCCTACTCTGCGCGCCGCAAGCCAGTCACTATGCCGCCACCGGACAGCCGGCCTGTTCGAGCGCGGTCTGGGCATGGTCCTGCAGATCGTCTGTCGTGAGCGACGCGTCCGGCGAACGCACCCATGCGGCGATGCGCAGCGTCGCGCCGCCGTCCTCGGGATAGTCCGCGACGGTGATGACCGGCGCGAGCGTCGAACCGCTCAAAACGCGCGGTTCGTCGGCGACCAGTTTCTTCAATTCGCCGATCGCCGCGTCCACGTCTTTACGCTGCGCGAGTCCGACTTCGACCTCGATGCGTTGCGTGCCGCCGCTGCTGTAGTTGATCACCGGATTGCTCCAGATCTGGCTGTTCGGCACAAACACCGCGTTGCCGTCGCCACGTTCGATGCGCGTAGTGAACAGCCCCACTTCGCGCACGATGCCCGCAGCGGCCCCACTACCCTCGATCACGTCACCGACGCGAAACGGCCGCAACATCAGCAGCATCATGCCGGCCGCGATGTTCTGCAGCGTGCCTTGCAAGGCGAGGCCGATCGCGAGACCGGCTGCACCCAGCACCGCCAGTACGCTCGCCGTGGCGATGCCGACTTCGCCAAGCGCCGCGATGAAGACGAGCACGCGCACAGCCCAGGTGCCCATCGCCGCTAACATTGGTGCGAGCGTGGGATCAGCACGCGTGCGCGCTAGCGCTTTTTCGAACACGGAGCCGACCCGGTTCGACAGCCACCAGCCGACAATCAGGATCAGCGCGGCCAGCACGATCTGAAGAACGTCGTGCGTCAATGTGACAAGCAGTGACGGCTGGAAATGCAATAGACGGGTTGGGAGATCGTTCATTATTTGCCTGCGCTCCGTTGCGTATATGTTCTCTTGACGCGAGGAAGCAGGATACGTTCCCGCGTTTTGCACCGCCGGAGCCGAGGCATATAGCTTGCTAAAACCAGGTTAGCAGCGGGATCGCCGGCGTCAACCGGTTCATCAACCGGTGCCGAGCGGTTTCAGCAAATTGCGCAACGCCGCGATGGTGACGGGTCGCGAGAACCAGAATCCTTGCGCCTCGTCGCAGCCGAGTGCTTCCAGTTGCGCGGCCTGTTCGGCCGTCTCTACGCCTTCGGCCGTCACGCGCAGTTTCAGTGCGTGGGCCATGGCGATAATCGCGCCGACGAGCGCCTCGCATTGCGGATCCGTACTCATGCGCATCACAAACGAGCGATCGATTTTCAGGCGATTCAGCGGAAAACGCGTGAGATACGCGAGACTCGAGTAGCCCGTGCCGAAGTCATCCACCGCGACTTCAACGCCTAATTCGCGCAATGCATGCAGCGTCTGCAATGCCAGTTCCGTGTCGCCGAGCAGCACGCCCTCGGTAATTTCCACTTCGAGGTATGAAGGGTCGAGCGCGGCATCCTCCAGCGCCCCGCGGATTGTCTCGAACAGAGTGTTGCGCTGGAACTGTTGCGGCGATACGTTCACCGCGATCCGCGGCAAGGTGCCGGTCAGCCGCAGCAATTTGCCCGCGTCGCGGCACGCGGTACGGATCACCCACTCACCGATCTGTTCGATCAGGCCCGACTCTTCTGCGACCGGCACGAACTCGACCGGACTGATCAACCCACGTTGCGGATGATTCCAGCGCAATAGCGTCTCCACTTGCGCGATACGGCCATTGGACAGCGTCACCTGCGGCTGATACACGAGATGCAGTTGCTGACGCTCGAGCGCTTCGCGCAGCATCGTCTCCAGTTCGAAGCGGCGCGCCGCCAGGCCTTCGAGCGCGGTGGAAAAACGCCGCACCGCATTGCCGTTCACCGCCGAAGCCGCCGACAACGCCACGCCCGCGCGGCGCATCAGCGTCGGCGCATCGGCACCGTCGGCGGGATAGGCGACGATGCCGATACTCGCCGTGATGTTCAGCGCAGTGCCCGCGTAGTCGATCGACTCTGCGATGCGGCTCAATGCCTCTGCAGCGAAAGCGTCGGCCGCCGTGCCGGTTTCCTTGATCAGCAGCGCGAATTGCGTGCCGCCGATCGAGGCGATCGTACCGTCGTTGGGGAACAGACCGCGCAAGCGCTCGCCGACGATCTGCAGCACCAGTTCGGCCGCATGCAAACCAAGCGCATCGCGCAGTTTGCGCAAATGATCGAGTTCGGCAATCAGCACGGTAAAGCCATTGCCGCTTCGCTGGCAACGCGCGATCGTGAGTTCGAGGCGTTCGGTGAAAAGCGTCTGATTGGGCAGGCGGGTCACGCCGTCGTGATGCGCGACGTACCACAACCGGGCCTCGGATTGCGCGTAGCGCGTCATGTCGATGGCAATGCCGACGTAGCGCACGGGCCCGGTGGCGACCCCGCCGGGATACGCCGGCTCGGCGGCGAGCGGCGCGAGCGCGAACACCACGCGAATCGGGGTGCCGTTGCGCCGCACATAGGTCCATTCGCCTTCATAGCGCGAGCTTATCGCCGACAGCCGCGGCAGTTCGGCACGGCGCCTCGCGAGTTCGGCCGGATCGTGCAAGGACTCAAAGGTGCGCCGGCCGATCAATTCTTCGGCGCCAAAGCCGGTCAGCTTTTCGAAAGCAACGTTGACGGAGTCAAACGTGCCGTCGGCTGTACAAATGAACATGCCGTATGGCGCCGCCGCAAGCGCGGCGTCGCGTGGACGCGCTTCGGCATAGTGGTGATCTTGCATCGCGCCGGCCTTTGAATTTCCTGGGTACTGGAAGCGAATGAGGAAAGCGGTGAGCGTTTTTCTGGCGCGTACGGCGCAACCGGTGAAGCTGGCAGATTGGGTCCGATCCGCCGGGTAACCGTCCGTATGATAACGGCTTTCCTGGCCGAATCCACCGCGCCGGCCGCGCATTCTTCGTAGCAATCGTTTCCCTCGGTATATTCCCGAGTGCCGGTGGCGACACGCCCGTTATCGTGCACATCATAAAGCGATCGCTATGACCGACATGCTCCGCGCCTCATGACTCAACGCACACCGGCTTTTGACGCCGTCGCACAGGGCTTCGACGGATTGACGACCGTTATATCTATAGATATATTTCGCTCGCGATCCTTCATTAAAAAACACCGCCCCACAGCATGGATCCGCACGAAACAGGGTCCCGCTTTTCATGTCGAAGGAAATCATCGATTCGCACCTTCTCAAGGTGCTACACACGCTTCTGACCGAATCAAGCGTGTCGCGCACGGCAACGTTGCTCGGACAATCGCAGCCGACCGTTAGCGTGGCGCTGCGCAAACTGCGCGACATGACCGGCGATCCTCTGCTGGTGCGCAGTGGCAGCCGGATGGTTCTCACGGCGCACGCCCTCACGCTGATCGAACCCGCGGCGCAAGCGCTGAACAATATCGCGGCCATTCTGCATCCCACTACGTCGTTCAATCCGGCCACCACTAGCCAGACTTTTCGGATCGGCTCGCCGGATTATCTCGATGCGTTCTTCGTCCCCGCCGTGGTCGATGCGTTTCATCGCGAAGCGCCCGGTGCGAAGCTCGAGTTCAGACATCTGATGATGGTGGACGGCGGCTATGAACATGGTCTGGAAAGCGGCTTTCTCGATCTGGTGATCGGTAACTGGCGCACGCCGCCGGATCATCTGCATTTGCAGCCGCTGTGCAAGGACGAACTGGTGTGCCTGATGCGCAATGGCCACCCGATCAAACCGGGGCGGCTTAGCAAGCCCGTCTACGAAGAAGCGGAACACCTGGCCGTGATGACCTACAACACGACGGCATGGGGCACCGTCGACGTCGAACTCGCCCGCAATGGCCTATCGCGCACCGTTACCACGACACTGCCTTACTTCGGCATGGCGCCCTACGTTCTGGCGCGTTCCAATCTGCTGTTCACCACCACCCGCGCACTCGCCACGCACTACGCCAGGATGCTGCCGTTGCGCATCGAGCCGGTGCCTGGCGAACCGCAGGCGCTCACCTACTATCAACTCTGGCACGATCGCACGCATCGCAGCGTGGCGGCGGTATGGCTGCGGCGGTTGATCGCCAATGTCGCCAAAGATCTGGTTTCCTAAGCATTCGCCACCCGCACATCCATCATTTCAGCGGATAAAAAAACGCCGCAAGCAGAGCTTGCGGCGCGAATGCGATCATCGGATGTGTTCCAGGTGACAGGCCCTTTAAAACACCAAGCGATCACAAAGTGAGGTCGGTCAGACGGAAGATTGTTATGGGTTAAGGGTCAGCTAATGGCCCCCTCGGTAATGGCCTTGATCAGCGCGGCTTTGCCCTCGATCGCCGCGCCGAGCAGTGCGAAGCCCACCGGACGTTCGCTGGTGGCATGCCGGCACACGGCGCGCGCTGCGTGTTTCGGTGCATCGCCTGCGGTTTCGTTCGACCAGGCGCCCTCGCCGTCCGGCGTCACGACGACGGCGGGACTCGCGGGCGTCTTCACGGTAATCGGCATCACCGGGAAAGCGACACGCGTCGGCTGACCGGTCAGGGTACGCGCGAGCGCCCGCGCGGCGTGCATGATCGGCAGAACATACGGCTGCACTTTGCCGTCTATCGCGGCACAGTCGCCGAGTGCGTAGATATCCGGCGCACTGGTGCGGCACCACGCATCAGTTCGAATGCCCTGATCGATTTCGAGACCCGCTGCGGCTGCGAGCGTCGTACGCGGCGCGAGGCCAACCGCCGACACGACCAGATTCGTGTCGATCGGCTCACCTTCGGCGAACGTCAACCGATACCCGTCCGACAAGCGGTCGATACGATTCACACTGCGGCCAGGATGAAAACGGATGCCGCCATCGTCAAGCGCGCGAGCGAAGATTTCGCCCACGTCCCGAGGAAGCAGGCGGGCCAGCGGTGTCGGAGCAGGATCGATCAGACTGACCGCATAACCGGCGGCAGCCAGATCGTTGGCAAACTCGCAGCCGATCAGACCCGCACCCAGAATCGCCACTGAACGGCAACGCGTGAGCGCCAACCTGAAACGCGCGTAGTCGCCGAGATCGTTGATCGACATCACGTCGCCCGCGCCGTCGCCCGCTACTTTCAGGCGGCGTGGGTCCGCGCCCGTGGCCAGCACCAGCTTGCTGTAGCCGAGCAACGCGTTGTCGACAACGAGCGTGCGCTCGGCCGGCAAAATGCGCTCGACATGCTGATGCACGCGTATCCACGCACCCAGTTGCGCCGCCATTGCTATGGCGTCGAAACTCGCCAGCGTCTGCGGCTCTTTCTTCATCGCCAGTGCATTCGACAACATCGGCTTCGAATAGAAGCTGCCGTCGTCGCGACTGATCATGACGATCGGCACCGTGCTATCGAGCTTGCGCAATTCACGCGCGACCGTATAACCCGCCATGCCGGTGCCGACGATCACCACCGGTTGTCCCTTGTCCTCATGCTGAGCAGCCGTCATGCGATCACCTGCATTTCAAAATCGTGTTTACCGGTTGCGCAGTCCGGGCACAGCCAGTCGTCCGGTACCTCTTCCCAGCGTGTGCCCGGTGCAATCCCAGCTTCCGGCAGACCCAGTGCTTCGTCATAGCGAAAGCCGCAGATCACGCATTCCCATACTTTCATCGCTTCTCTCCCGAATCACGAATCACGCATCGCATCGCGTCGCGAACTAGCGCACATACGCCTGGCCGAGACCGATCTCGGCCAACGCTCGACGATAGGCACCCGACGAACGGTCAGCGAGAATCGGCGCTTCCGCCGCGCGGTCGATCGGCAAATCCTCCGGACACTGCAGTTCGACGATCGCGCGATCTTCTTCGAACACCTGACGATTGAACGCGTAGACGTCCTCGAGCGGCAAATCCTTATCGAAGTTGCGCACGATCGGCACGAACAGACGCGTCTTGCGCGCGGACACGGGGCTCGCGGCATTCAGGATCGACAGGCGGCCGTTGTCGGGAAAGTGCACCGTCAGACGCGCAAAGAACGGCACGTCGACGTCGAAGAAGCGGCGCCACAGATAACCTTCCGGCGCGCGATGCTGCATCGATTTCGGGAAGTTGCTGACCGTGCTCACATACTCCGCATGCATGCCGCGTTCGCGCCGCTCAACTGAATACTGCGGCACCACCGGGTTATGCCGGTCGGCGAAGCTGTCGTGATGAATCCACGCGAAATGCGCGACGTCGATGAAGCCTTCGGTCTGACGTCCCGCCGAAGCATTAATGTCGATCGAAGGCGGCAGGATCTGCTGGAAATCGGGATCGTCCCAGTTGGGAAACGCGGGCAACGCTTCGGTGCCGCCACCCAGCGAGACCCACACGAGGCCGTAGGCCTCCTGCGTGGCGTACGTGACAAGGCGCAAACGATCCGGAATGGTCCCGTCCGCTTGCGACGGAATGTGCTTGCACTTGCCGTCGCTACCGTACGCGAGGCCGTGATACGGACACACGATGTTGCCGTTATCGACCCACCCCTGGCTGAGCGGCGCCCCGCGATGAGGACAGATATCGCGCGCGCTCACCAGCTGATCGTTCGAGCGGAACACGACCAGCGGCTCGTCGAGCAGCGTCACACTGATGGGTTTGTCGGTCACCTCGGCGGCGAACGCCACCGGATGCCAGTAGAGGCTGAGAATGTCCCAGTCGTGGCTATCGAAAGTGCAATTGCGGGGTAAAGCGGGGGAGCGTTGGAATGTCAGCGGGGCAGCGGTAGCAGTAGCGGTGGCGGAACTCATGCATGTCTCCAAAACCTGATGGGGGTTCGTCGCGCTCATGCATGTACTGTCCCCCAGGAGGACTTCCTTCGGGGCGTCATGAGCGCGTGGAGAGAACGATAGCGGGATGCGGTCCGCCGACCCATCCCCTGAAGCGCATCTAGTCTATGTACGAAAAAGCATAGGGTGCCGCCGCACCGCTGGACCCGTCGTCTTGAAACGCCTACGATGCACGCGGCAGCGCGGCTTCGATAAACACCGCGCACAGCGCTTCCATGCCCTTCGCGTCTTCTTCGTCGAAGCGCGCGGCGATCGGGCTATCCACATCCCACACGCCGATCAGCGTGCCGTCCGGTGCGACGAGCGGCACGACTATTTCCGATTGCGATGCCGAATCACAGGCGATATGGCCAGGAAATTCATGCACGTCGCGCACCACTTGCGTCTGACGGGTTTGCGCTGCCGTGCCGCACACGCCCTTGCCGAGCGCGATGCGCACGCAAGCAGGTTTGCCCTGGAACGGCCCGACCACCAGTTCGCGGCCGTCGTGGAAATAGAAACCGGCCCAGTTCAGATCGCTCAGCGAATGGAACACAAACGCGGAGAAATTCGCGGCGTTGGCGATCCAGTCGGTTTCGCCGGCGAGCAGCGAACGGGCCTGGGCGGCCAGTTCTTCGTAGTGTGCGGCTTTGGGCAGATGCGAGGCGGAGGAGACTTCGAACATGACGGCGTCCGTGATGAAAGCGGAAAGAGAAACAGCGAGGTGTGCAGTGTAAAGCAAGCCGCCGTTTCCTTCACGGCACGCCCTGCTGCGCGTGCCGCCCTCTTTCCGTCCGATCTGCGTACGGCCCGGTGGCTTTATCCAGACGCTAAGCCTGCGGACAACGCCATGCGTCAAGCGTTATTCGACGCCGATGATCACGCTCGATGCCTTGAAGATCGCCGTCGCTGCTTTGCCGCTCGCGAGGCCGAGACGGTCGACGCTTTCATTGGTGATGATCGCGGCGATCTGCGCGCCACCCGCGCTGATCGTCACTTCCGAATTCACCGCGCCCTTGGTGACGGCCGACACCGTACCGGCGATGCAATTGCGCGCCGACACCTGGCTCTTCGCCACGTCGACCATCACGATCACCGACGACGCCTTGACCAGTGCGAACGCCTTCTTACCGGCAGCGAGGCCGAGCGACTTCGCGCTGCCGTGCGTGATGATCGCCACGATCTCGAGGCCGTCCGGTGTGCGCAACGTGACTTCGTCGTTCACGGCACCGTGTTTGACTTCGGCGACTTCGCCGGCGAATTGATTGCGTGCGCTGGTTTGCATGGTGTTCTCCTGGTTGTTGAACCTCGCGAAAGACGATTCGAGGCGATGTGTCGAGTGTATCGAAACGCTATCCGTGCGCGGTCGTGTGCGCCTGAAGCGCGGTATGGCACAGCCGCTATTGACGATTCGAGCTCCAATGAAAACACATAAGCGTTGTGTAAATACACTCATAACGCTGCGAAACACAACGCACGCGGTTGGCTTCATGTTGCCGCCATGTCGTGACACGTCGCGCTCATGCCCGCAAGGAGCGCCGTACGCGTGAGAAAGCGACGCTCGTCCGTTCCGCGTCGGTGCAGCAGGCATGCGCCGCCCTGCACGTCGCGCGACACCGTATCATCGTGCCCTTGGACCATCACCGTCGAATTCCATGCCCGTCGCCGTCCTGCCCCGCTTTGCCACGCGTTTTGTCACGCGTATTGCCATCCGCCTCGCCGGCCGATTGCCGCGGAGCCGCCGCGCCACCACGTTATGCGTCGCCCTCGCAGCGGCCGCTACCTTCGCCGCCTGCAGCAATCCGTCGCCCTCGCACGATGGCCACGCGAGCGTCGATACGGTCACGCTGTTCCCGATCGCCAATTACGACCAGAATGTCGACCACTGGCTCGAACCGGACAGCCCCGGCTACGATCGGCCGTTCCTGAGCCCCGCGGATCAGCAGGCGCAATTTAGAGCGCTGTACGCACGCTATTTCGGCACCGGCACGACCGCGCCGTCGCCGTGGAATTCCGCTTACGTGACAATGCGTGTCTATCGTCAGCAAGGCGCCGACATTGTCGCGCTCCAGCAGCGGCGCGTCGGCAAATTCGACAACACCGGCAAGCGCGGCGCGGCGGTCGGTTACGGCGAGAATTTCCGGCCGCACGACAAGGCGTGGATCGACGCCATCGCGCAAAACATGGACGTCGGCCAGTTTGCGCAGGAGCCCGTCTACAAGCCCGACCGTCGCGCGATCGCCACCAGCAACCTGATGGTGCGCGAACTGCCGACCACGGACCCATCGTTCTACGATCACCACCTGGCCGGCGAAGGCTACCCGTTCGACAACCTGCAGATTTCCGCCGTCCGCCCCGGCACGCCGCTGTATGTGCTGGGCAGCAGCGTCGACGGCGCGTGGCGCTACGTGCAGACGCCCGACGTGCAAGGCTGGGTGCGCAGCGATGGCGTCGGCCTGACCGACGACACTTTCGTCGACACATGGCGCGCCGCCACCGCAAAATCGCTAGGCGCGGTGACGGTAGCCTCGGCGCCGGTGCGCGACAGCCGCGGCGTGTTCCGCTTCGATGCGCCCGCCGGCACGCTGCTGCCGCTCGCCCCGGACAAGGCCACGCAGCCCGCAACACAGGCAAATAAACTTGCGGGTGAAGCAAGTGGGGCTGCCGAAGTTGACGCACCCGCCGCCCGCAAGCTCTTCGTCCCGGCTCGCGACGTGGACGGCCGGGCGCTCATTCGTAGCGCGCAACTAAGCGATGCGCAGATTGCCCCGATGCCGCTCGCGGCTACCCCGCGACATCTGGCGATGCTGATGAAAACGCTGATCGGGCGGCCATACGGCTGGGGCAATAGCGGCCTCTACAACGACTGTTCGTCGGAACTGCAAAGCATCTTCGCGGCGTTCGGCGTGTGGCTGCCGCGCCATTCGTCGACGCAGATGAGCGCGGGACGCCTGATCGATCTGTCCGCGTCGACGCCGGCGCAACGGCTCGACTACCTGGCCCAGCATGGTCAACCGTTGCGCACGCTGATCTACATCGGTGGCCATGTGATGCTGTACATCGGCAACACGACCCGCAACGGCAGCGCGGTGCCGGTGGTCTACCAGGACGTGTGGGGCTTGCGTCCGACCGACAATAGCCGGCGCGCGGTGATCGGCGGCTCGGTAATCCTGCCGCTGTTCGAACACATCCCGGAAGACGCGACGTTACAGTCGCTCGCGGCGACCCCGACGTTCCAGATCAGCATTCTCGGCGCGCCGGGCGGCGATGCGGCGCCTTCCACGCCAGCGGACGACGACAATCCGGCCGGTTGAACCCGCGAGCCGAGCTCGCGTCGCACGGTCACGGTCACCGCTGCGCCTGCACTCGCACCGCACGCCCGTGCTTAAAAAATATTTTTCCCGGAGTGTCGATTCAAAGGCGCTGCACTCGTCGTAACGTTGAAGGCCTGACTCACGCAGTGGGTCTTTCAAATCACGAACCTGTTACTTCAAGGAGTCGCCGTCATGTCCAGCCCCGCTGTCAAACCGATCCCCGACGGGATGCACTCGCTCACCCCGTATCTGATTTGCGCCAACGCCGCAGACGCCATCGCGTTCTACGGCAAGGCTTTCAACGCGGTCGAGCAGTTCCGCATGCCCGGCCCGGGCGGCAAAGTGATGCACGCTTGCCTCAAGATCGGCGACTCCATGCTGATGCTGACCGATGAATGGCCTGATCACAATGCGCTGGGACCGAACGCGCTAAAAGGCACACCGGTCACGATTCACCACTACGTGGAAGACGTCGACGCCAGTTTCAAGCAGGCCGTCGAGGCCGGCGCGACCGTCGTCATGCCGCTTGCCGACATGTTCTGGGGCGACCGCTACGGCCAGTTGAAGGACCCGTTCGGCCACAGCTGGTCGCTCGCCACGCACACGCGCGATCTGAGTCCTGAAGAGATTCAACAGGGAATGCAAGCGATGCAAGGGACGGAGTGCAGCAAGAAGTAAGCCGGGTGATGCAAGCTATGATGAAAATGGTCATGCTCGATATCGCGCTGCTCGAACAGGCTTATCGGGGCGGCTGACGCAATCTTTGATAGGATCGGTCTCGACCCATACACGGCGGGACATGAACGGTGCGTGTCAACCATCAGGCTTTCTTTTGCTCGCTGTTTGTCGCGCGCCTCGCCGATCAGGTCCTGCTGTTCCTCGTGCCGCTCGTCGTGTTTCAGACGACACACCAGGTATCGTGGTCAGGTCTCGCGTTCTTTATCGAAACGCTGCCACGCTACCTGGTCTTCCCCTTCTTCGGCGCCTTGTGCGACCGCATCTCACCGCTCAAGCTGATGCGGGTGAGCCAGACCGTGCGGGCACTCGTGTGTTTCGGCGGCGTGCTGGCGTATGCGCTGTTCGGCGGCATCGGCTGGCTGATCGCGCTATCGGCTTTGTGCGGTGTGCTGACGAGCCAAGGCCTGGTCGCGCGCGAAGTGATGTTGCCGCAAATCTTCAGCACGCAGCAATTCCAGCGTGTGCTCGCCTACTCGCAGTTGGCCGACCAGTTGGGCCTCGTCCTCGGCCCAATGCTGGCCGCACTGCTGCTCGGCGTGTGGCACTGGGAGTGGGTGGTCGGCGCAACCGGTGTGCTGTTTCTGCTTGCCGATGCGGCGCTGCTGCTGTGGCAACGCACCCGCGGCTTCCGCGCCGGCGATCCCTCTCCCGCTACACCGGGTCACTGGACGATGCCCATGCGCATCGCGCTGCGCCATGTGCTGATGCTGCCCGGCCTGAAAAAAATCGTGCTGCTCGCCGCCGCCGAGAATCTGGTGATCGGCGTGACCCTCGCTACTTCCGCCGCGATGGTGATCGGCTTTCACGCGCAATCGAGCCGCTACTACGCAGGTCTGCAGACTGCCGGAGCCGTGGCCACGGTGCTGATTCTTTTGACGATCGCGCGTAACGCCTGGCCTGCGCAAACACTCGGCCGGGTCGCGTTCATTTCAATCTGTGCCGGTGGCGTGATCGCCGGTGTGAGTGCGGCGCCCTGGGGCTATGCGGTCGGCTTTCTGCTGATCGTCGGCTTCGACAAGATGTTCAATGTCTACATCCGCAGTGCACGGCAAAAAATCATTCCGCCGGAGGACTATGGCAAGACGACCGGCGTGGTGATCCTGTTGAACAACATGACGCAACCACTCGCCGGTTTGCTGGTCAGCGTGTTTTCGGCAAGGACTCAAACCGGCTTGCTGATCGTGGTTCTCTCGCTGGCGATGGGCTGCACTGGCGCGGCGGTGTCGATCGGCTCGGCGCTATCGCGGCGCAAGGGCCCGTTTGCGCTTGGGGAATGACGGCACGCGCCACGCCTGAAAGCCGTGATTAACATTGCGAGTTTGCAACACTCACATCGGCCTGACACTTAAACACACGAATTTCAAACGGACCAATTGGCGTTATTCGACCTATTCGGCAAGCATAATCATGCACATCCATACTTCAATAAAAATTAAAAAAATAATCAATTTTATTAGAAAAAACTACCTGAATTAGGTATTTTCCCGAACCCGAAGATAGAAATAGTTTCCCAACTTTTTCGTTTTTGTCGCGCCACGTCACGCCGTCTGCGCCAGTATTCAAAATAAATTTCTCGGCGTAAGAATTTGTATTACGAAGAAAGTCTGGTGTAGACTGAATTTCATCAATTGCGAACGCCTTTACATAACGTAATACGCCGTCCCGGAATATCCAGTGAATTGATTCACTATCTGGCCGGTACAATTTCAAACTGCCTGCGCAATTGAAAAATCCGCGTCCCGTCGGCTTGCGAGGTCTCATGATGAAACAAAAACTGCTGTCGTCCAGCCTCATCGTCGCCATGATGTTCGGCTTGCCTCTACAGCTCGCGAGCGCAGCCACCTATTCGAATGGCACCGCCACCACCACGTTCACCGTCACGCTTACGCTGAACGCCAATTGCTCGATCAGCGCCAATCCGCTGAACTTCGGCAGCAATGGCGTGCTGGCCACGGCGATCAACCAGCAGAGCACGGTCGCTGTGACCTGCACCAACACCACGCCGTATAACGTCGGGCTCGATGCAGGCACGGTTACCGGCTCCACCGTAACGAGCCGCCTGATGGCCGGCACGGCCACCGGCAATACCGCCACCACAGTCGGATTCCAGCTGTATCAGGACGCCGGCCACACTACCCCGTGGGGCAACACGCAGGGCACCAACACGGCGAGCGGCACAGGCACTGGCTCGGCGCAATCGATTGTCGTGTACGGCCAGGTGCCGGCGCAGACTACCCCGAAACCTGATACGTATCAGACCACCGTCACTGCTACGGTCTACTTTTGAGACGGTCTGTAGGGACGCGGCGTGCAAGCGCGCGGTCTGCAAGGACGCAATCTACGAGGACGCGGTCTGCAAGCGCGCGCGTCGCGAACGCTATCGGCGCACCTCGCCGGCTACTGACGGCAAGCGCATTCGCGTGGTGTCTGACAGCGCCGCTCGCGCAAGCCGCGACGCTGCAAATTTCGCCGGTCATGGTCGATATGTCCGCGGACGCCAATGCGACCGGCATCACGCTGAAGAACCCCGGCGAGAAGCCGCTGTTCGGCCAGGTACGCGTGTTCCGCTGGGACCAGGCAAACGGCGAAGACACGCTCACGCCCACTCAGGACCTGGTGGCAAGCCCACCGCTGATCCAGATCGCCGCGCATGCCGATCAGCTGGTGCGACTGGTGCGCACGATTGCGCAGCCGTCGGCCGCCGAGCAGGGCTATCGCGTGCTGATCGACGAGTTGCCCGAGCCCGATGCCGCGCCCACCAGCGGCGTGACAATCCGTCTGCGCTACTCGGTGCCGGTGTTCGTCG
Organism: Paraburkholderia sediminicola; assembly: GCF_046030555.1. Taxonomy (GTDB): domain Bacteria; phylum Pseudomonadota; class Gammaproteobacteria; order Burkholderiales; family Burkholderiaceae; genus Paraburkholderia; species Paraburkholderia sediminicola_E. The sequence continues at coordinate 113,569 of NZ_JAQQCH010000011.1, forward strand.
AGCCGCCTGTCGACATTGGCCTGCCGAAGCTGTCCTGGCATCTGTCACGCGGCCCGCAAAGCTGGCTGCTGCGCGTCGACAACGCGGGCAAAAAACGCGCGCAAATCGCGGCTGTGCAATTGATCGACAACGCAGGTAACGCCTACGTGGTCAACAAAGGACTCCTTGGCTACGCGCTGGCCGGGCGCGAACGGCAGTGGCCGGTGACGTTGCCGGACAACGCCGCCCAGAACGGTCCGCTGAAAGTGCGCGCCGCGGTCAATTCGCTGCCGGCCGAAGCCACCGTGAATGTCAATTGAGCACACGAGGGCACAAGAGCCACCACACGTGCAGACCTTAGGCACGCAAAGCCGGCCGTGATTGCGCCAGGGTCAATGGGAACGGACACGATGGACCGCCAAGCAATCGATGAGAATGACACGACGGCGAAAACGTCATGGATGGAGGCCGCAGATCATTGCGCTCACGGCAACGCTGGCCATGCTGAGCGTGACTCAGGCTGACGCGCAGACGCCGCTGCGGTTCGCCGATACAGGCGTCGATACGCCTGCGCCTGCCGATTCACCCGTCGACAGGCGTGTCAGCCCAGGCGTCAACATGGGTGCGGATTCGGGCACCGGTTCGAGCGCCGCGCTGGAGTCCAGCCCGCGCGCTGCGGCGAAGCCCGCGCCGGCCATCGCCGCCGGCCGTGATCTCTATCTGGAAGTCATGCTCAACGGCCAGCGCACTTCGTTGATCACGCACTTTCGCGAGGTCGACGGTCAGCTCAGCGCCACGGGGAAGGACCTGAGCGAAGTCGGCATCGCTACTGACAAACTCGGCGTCGCCGACACCGCTTCGATCGAACTCGACCAGATCCCGGGCCTGCACTACCAATACGACGCCTCGCGCCAGACCATCGACCTGCAGGTGCCCAACGCGATCCGCAAGCCGTACACGTTCGACACCCGAGAACTGACGCGAACCCCGAATGCCGCCGCGTCGCGCGGCTTTCTGATCAACTACGACGCGTTCGCGCAAACCGACACCAACGCGCAGTTCGCATTGTGGAGCGAGGAGCGCTACTTCGACCCGACCGGCGTGCTGAGCAATACCGGCATTGCGTATCTCTACCGCGACCTGCATCGCTATGTGCGCTACGACACCTCGTGGAGCACCTCGAACCCGGCCACGCTCAGTACCACGCAGTTCGGCGACACCATTTCATCTTCACTCGACTGGAGCCGCTCGATCCGGATCGGCGGCTTCCAGTGGCGCAGCAACTTCGCGTTGCGGCCCGACCTTGTGACGTTCCCCGTGCAGGCATTCGCGGGCTCCGCAGTGGTGCCTTCGGCGGTGGATCTCTATATCAACAACGTGCGCCAATTCAGCGGCAGCGTGCCGAGCGGGCCGTTCATCGTCAACAACGTGCCAGGCATCACCGGCGCGGGCGAAGCGACCGTGATCACACATGACGCGCTCGGCCGCACCATCTCGACTACGCTGCCGCTCTACGTCGATACGCGCATGCTGGCGGCGGGCCTGTCGAGCTATTCGTTCGAAGCGGGTTTTCTGCGCCGCGCGTATGGCATCGATTCGTTTTCCTACGATCCGCGCCCCGCGGTCAGCGCCACTGCGCGGCGCGGCGTGAGCGACACGCTGACACTCGAAGGACATGCAGAAGCCACCGGTGGCCTCGTCAATGCGGGTGCGGGTGCGCTGGTGCGCATGGGCATGGCGGGCGTGATCAACGGCTCATTGTCCGCGAGCGCGGGCAAGCTGAACGGCACTCAGGTCGGTCTCGGCTATCAGTTGATCGAACCGCACTTCTCAATCGACGCGCAGACGCTGCGCGCCTACGGCAACTACGGCGACCTCGCCGCGCGCGACGGCACGCCGGTGCCCACCGCCACCGACCGCGTAACGCTGGCGCTGCCCTTTTTCAGCCGCCAGACCGTGTCGCTCAGCTACATCGGCTATCGCTTTCCCGGCATTCCCGCCTCGCGGATCGGTTCGCTGTCGTACACGTTGAACTTCGGCAATCTGGCCTCGCTCACGCTCAGCACGTACAAGGACTTTCTGCAGCACAACTCGCAAGGGGTGTTTCTGACCGCGAGCTTCGGCCTCGGCAACAACACCTCGATCAACGCGAGTGTCGGCCGGCAGAACGGCCAGTCCACCTACAACCTCAATGCGCAGCGGCCGCCCGACTATGCCGGCGGCTGGGGCTGGGGCGTGCAGGCGGGCGGCTCGGGCGCGGTACCGTACCGCCAGGCGCAGGCGCAGTATCTCGGCAATTACGGCGAGGTGACGGCAGTCGCGCAGGACATCGACCGGCATGCGAACGCCTCGCTCGACATGACCGGCGCGATCGTGCTGATGGACAACAGCATCCAGCCGGCGCGGCGTATCGACGACGGCTTCGCGCTGGTATCCACCGACGGCGTCGCGGGCGTGCCGGTCCTGCACGAAAACCGCGTAATCGGCACGACCGACCGCAACGGCCATTTGCTGATACCCGATCTGAACGCGTACCAGCACAACCAGGTCGCGATCGACAGCTTGAACCTGCCCGCCGACGCGCGTATCGCCACGACCTCGATGGACCTCGTGCCGGAGTCGCACGCGGGCGTGCTGGCGAACTTCCGCGTGTCGCGTTACAGCGCCGCTTCGGTGATTCTGCGCGGCACCGACGGCAAGCTGCTGCCGCCGGGCACGCGCGTGCATCACGTCGAAGGCGGGGGCAATACGATCGTCGGCTATGACGGCCTGACCTTCGTCGAGAACCTGCAGCGCGACAACCATCTCGAGATCGACAACGGCGCCGTGCATTGCAGCGTCGAATTCACGTACCAGCGACCGGCCGACGGCTCGTTGCCGACGTTCGGACCGTTGACCTGCGGCGGCAACGCGGTGGCCCCAGCGTCCCCGGCAGCAGGACCCACGCGATGAAGCGCCTCCTTCTGCTCCTGCTGCTATGCACGTTGCTCGGCGTGTTGCCGCAGCGCGCCAGTGCGCAGACCTGTTCGGCGAGCCCGTCGGCGTTGAGCTTCGGCAACGTCAGCCCGATCGGCTTGAGCGCCGTGGCCGCGACCGGCACCATCAGCATTTCGTGCACGTGGCCCACAGTTACGCTGACGCCGAGCGTGCAGGTGTGCCTGAACATGGGCGGCACGACGCCGCGCTATCTGGCGATCGGCTCCAACCAGTTGCAGTACAACCTGTATCAGGACGCCGCACATTCGCTCGCGTGGGGTTCGACCGCGCTCGGCACCACGCCGATTTCGGTGACGCTCAACAAGCCATTGACTGGCAATACCGCGACGACGTCGGTGAATTTCTACGGCCAGATCACGGCCAGCCAGCCGACCGTGCCGACTTCCGGCAACGCCAACACCGTGTATTCGCAGACTTTGGGCCAGACTTCGCTCAACTACGGTTTTTTTCTGCTGCTCGCGCCGGGCTGCGCCGCACTGACGACGAGCGCCGGCAGCTTCGGCTTCACGGCCAGTGCGACGGTGGTGAACAACTGCCTGATCAGCGCGACGAACATGGCGTTCACGTCGACAGGCGTGCTGAGTTCGGCATTGAACGCGACCGGTGCGATCACGGCCCGCTGCACGAACGGCGACGCGTTCGAGATCGCGCTCAGCAGCGGGGCGAGCGGCAATGTCGCGGCACGCCAGATGCAGCGCTCGGGCGGCGGTGGCGCGGTGAATTATCAGCTTTACACCGATGCCGCCCGCACGAGCGCATGGGGTGACGGAACGGCGGGCACGACAATGGCCACCGGCACAGGCAGCGGCAATGCGGTGGCGATCACGGTGTATGGTCGGGTACCCGCGCAGACGACGCCCATGCCCGGCAGCTACAGCGACACGATTACCGCGACGATCAGTTTTTGACTGTCTGGCTTTGCATCTGACGCATCTGACGGCCGCGGTATCGCACGGATAAAGGAAGACTTCTAGAAATTGACAATCCAGACCGTTTGCTGGGCGTCGTGGGCGGTGATGAATTCCACCGGCTGTGCCTGATTCCGGCCTGTTTCGCCTGGCGCGGTGGGATCGAATGCGGCCTGGGAAACCTGGAACGGCGCCCCGTGCAGGCAGGCAATCGCCGGTTGATTAGCAACGGTAATCGCCGCGTCCACCGACTGGATGACGCAGGTTTCCTGCACAATCAGGCTTACCGGAATCGAGGCAAGCCCCGTCGGCAATGCTTTTGAGGCTGGCGCTGCCAGCAGGATTGCCACTACCGTGGCGGCTACGTTGCGCGACATCATGATGGTTCGGAATCGGCTCGCGACACGAGTATGGATTCCGATCTTTTCGGCATTTCACGCAGGAAACTTTAGGTTTTTATCGGCAGAAAACCTAGATCGCCTTGCAGACAACATCGAATTTCATTAACTGCGTCGCCCCAAACGCATTGCTGATCGCCACATCCGCGGCATCTCTGCCACGCGCCATCAAAATCCGGCCCGTGCGGGGCACATTATTCCGTGGATCGAAGGTCTGCCAACAGCCTCCCACATACGCTTCGAACCACGCGGCAAAATCCATTGTCGCGTAGGGCGGCCGTGTGCCGACATCGCTGATATAGCCCGTGCAATACCGCGCCGGAATATTCATCGCCCGGCATAGCGTCACGGCCAGATGCGCAAAATCGCGGCACACCCCCTTTCGCTCCTGCCAGGCCTGCCACGCGGTCTTGGTCGGCCGCGCAAAATCGTAGCCAAACACGATGTGGTCGTGCACATAGTTGCAAATCGCGTCCACGCGCCCGCGCCCGAGCGGCATCTTGTCGAAGGTCTGCCACGCAAATTCGGATAGCAAATCCGTTTCGCAATAACGGCTGCCCAGCAGAAACACCAGCGTATCGTCGGGTAACGCCTCCACCGGATGCTGCTCGGTAAACGGCGGCCGGCTCTCCGGCTCCGACGACACCTCGAGCACGGCGCTCGTCGACAGCGCGATCAGTCCCTGCGGCGCCACAATCCGGCTGCACAGATTGCCGAAGACGTCGCGATACTGGCTGATCGGCACCGGTGGATCGACCGCCAGCAAATCCGCACTCAGCACTTCCTTCGCGTGCGAAAAATGCGTGTTCAACATCAGCATCATCGGCGTCGGTTGCACGCACTCATAGACCAGCTCGTAGCCAACGCGTAATTTCATCGCGGCGCCCTCTTCCAGTTAAAACATTCAGTTGACGCGCCCGGTGAGCAACCAGCGTTCACGCTCCCGGCTAACACGTTCGATTTGTACAGGTCCAACCCGCCCGGCCCGTGTCCTCACTTACCTTCGGTCACGCTCACATCGACCTGCAAACCGCGAAACGAATGTGGCGCGCCATGCCATGTGCCCCATAACGGCAACGCCTGGTAGTAGTTCCATGCCACTGCCACCCGAATCAGATGGCGATTGCCGACGATGCTATTGGTCGGATCGAAATCGACCCAGCCGGCGCCTGGCAAATAGATCTGCAGCCACGCATGCGTCGCGCCGCCGCCTTGCGCCGCGTCGTGCTCGGGCACGAACAGATAACCGCTCACAAAACGCGCCGCGAGGCCGAGCGAGCGCACCGCGTCCATCATCAGTACCGCGAAATCGCGGCAACTGCCGCTGCGGTTGCGCAAGGTGTCGCCGGGACGGTGCACGCCCTTCTCCGTGCGGCGTACATAAAAAAACGTGCTTTTGATTTCGAGCGTCATCGCGCGCAGCAGCGCCATCGTGCCGCCGGTGCCGCTCTTGCCGCTCGCGCCGCCGCTACCCTGCCCAGGAACGAAGCGGCGCGCCCATTCGTCCACCTCGCTATCCGGATACTGGCGGCTGCGCGCGTTCACGAGATCGGATGCTTCCTCGTTGGTGTACGCGAACGGCCAGTTCACCGCGTACGGTTCGAGCGCGTAGTCGGGCAGCGGTGTTTCGACGTGTTCGAGCGTCGCTTCGCTATCGAAGCGCAATTCGCTCGCCTTGCCCGCGAAACTCGCGACCGCCACCGAGTTGTCGAACACGTCGTGCAGCCAGTGCAGCCGCGACGGCGTCGGCGTTATCACCAACTGGTTCGTGACGAGACGCAAATCGTGGCTGGCGCGCGGGCGGAACATCATGCGGTGTTCGCCGAACCGCACGGGTTCCGAGTAGCGGTAGACGCTGATGTGACGTACTGTGAAACGCTGTGGCTCATTCATCTGACAGGCCGATGGATGCAACTGGGTTCGTCCTGAGCATCACGTTCACGCTGGTAAAACCCGCTGCCGCAACAGGCGCTTGGCGCCCGGCACGGTTTGATCCTGAATGAGCCACGGCCGACGTTCGGCATGGTGGGGGGCTGTCAGCGACAAGCTTTTGTTTGAGCATACACCCGCCATATTGGTTGAAATTACTCATTTGGCCGAGGCGCCCCGCACGCGGAAGTTATCAACAGAATCTGTTCGCAAGGCTGTGCATAACTATCCGGCAAAATCTGCAAGCGCTTGATACGTCTGCTGTTTTTACCGCCAGGTCGAAGTTGGGCAGAGCGCGCCAGGCGGTTGTGCCTAGCCTGGCTTACCTGAGTTGTACGTCAGTTACTGCTCCGTTGCGGGCGGGGCGCGAATCTCTCACGCCCGCCGCAGGCTTCAGTCGCGCGTCGCGTACCCATCATTCGCGCACGGCGCCCGTAGCCTGCCCTTGCCCGGCCTCGTGGGCGGCCGACGCGCCGCGCTCTTCCGCGCGCCATTGCTGCCGCGAACGCACCATTCTGCGCACGGCGAAGCGCGCCATCTTGACCCAGCCCGACGGCCGCGGGTCGGCGAGCATGCTGAGCGCGCGCGCATAGTCGAGCGTGAGACCCGGCGTCCACGCCATCGTCGCGGCGCGTTTGCGAAGCTGTGCGGCCACCCACAACTCCGGCGTCGTAATCACCCGCAAAAACGGCCGCCAGCCGCCGAGGCTGCCCCACACGCGCGCCGATGCGCCCTCGATCGCAGCCTCCAGGGCGTGCGATACGCTGCTCGAACAATTGCGGTGTGTCAGGTTGTAGGTCGTCTCCTGACGATAGGTGTCCCAGAAGCGGCGCAGGCGCGCCGGATCGTAATTGCGTATGCGCACCTGAACTGTCGACGGACACCACGCTTTCGATTCGGTCGGGTAATCGGGCTGGAACACACCGGGCACGTCGTTCTCGCGCGTCGCGCGCAGGAGTCGTGCGAAATCGTCGGGCGAGCGATCGATCTCGACGCCCGGATAGAGGCTGATATAGATGCCCTCAGGTGATTCGAGCGCGGCATGTCCGGTTGATATCACGCCGTTACGATCCACCGCCGCGATGTAGCGATCGACGATCAATTGCCGCCGCGCCTCGCCCTTGGCCGAACCGACCGGCGTCCATACGTGGACGGTCAACGCGTCTTCATCGGCAGTGGGCGGGCCATCCCATTCAACCGCACCCAACCGGCCGGGAGCGACGGCACTCGCGGCAGCGTTGGCTGCGTCAGCGGCTGCATCGTCCGAAGCAACCGCGGGATTCGACGCGAGACGCCGCACGCGTGTACTCAGCAAAATCATGTTCCAGCCGCCGAACATCAGGCCGAGGCCGAGACAGTACGGCACGGTGCCCACATAGTGTGTCGGGTAAGGCTGATAGAAGAAAACCGCCAGCGCGATTTCGATGCTCCCGCCGATCATCGCGAGCCGCCAGGTGCGATAGCGAACGACCTTCGCGGAGACGATCTGCAGCAGACCGTCGGCCAGAAAAAGCGTGCCAAAGATCATCGACAGAATGAAGTTACCGTGATGATGGCCGACGAGAATCAGTGCGGCGGCAAAGCAGAATGCGAGGCCCTTCACATAGCGCAGTGTGCGTTGCCCGCCCATGCCGGTCCAGGCGACGGCCAGTGTGGCGAGCCCTTCGAGCAGCAGCAATGACGCAAACGGCGTGATCGGAAAATAGAGCGCGCTATCGAGTGCGTCGATGAAGACCACCACGCCCAGAATCAGGCTCACCCAGCCGATCAATTGCAACGAGCGCCAGCGCGTGCGCAGGTAATCGACACCCAGCAGGATCATGACCAGTCGAACCATCGCAAGTCCTCCGTGATTGATGCACCTTTCTGGTCGTAATCTTAACCATATTCACGGCGCGAGGGCGGAGTGGTTGATATGGCGGGGTGGCCTGCAGCGGATAAGACGAGAATCAGGCCGCAGCGGCCTGCGTCATCGCCTCGCCGTGCTCGCCGCCCAACACGTCGAGCAGATCGCACAACATGCGGTCGAGTTCGGCGGTCATCAGCACGACGTCGGAGTCGAAGCGCTCGTCGTCGTTCTGCGCGGTGGGGTCGCTCGCTTCCTTGAGGACATCGAGCGGCGCGATGCGCTTGATCGTCAGCGAGGGCGTCAGCACGAACGACACGCGATCGTTCCACGTCATCGCGAGACGCATGCATTGCTTGCCCGCTTCGATATGACGGCGCATATCTTCGGCATCCAAAGTATGTCCGACGTAGCGCACCGTCGCGTTGCCTTCCGCCGGCGAGCGCAACTCGGTATCCTGGTCGAGCGTGAAGCCGGCGGGACCTTCACCGGAAAGCAGCCATTCGGTCATCGCCGCAACCGGCGATTGCGTGACGCGCACGGTGCCGAGCGGCAATTGATCGATCGACTTCACCAGCAGCCCGCGCACTTCGTCGGCGACCGCTTGCGAGCCCGCATCGATCACGAGCCAGCCGTTTTTGGTATCGATCCACACGCGCGTGTCGCGGCGGATGCTGAAGGCACGCGGCAGCAGTTCGTCGGTCACCTGCTCCTTGAGTTCGCGCATCTGTTTGCGGCCGGGTTTGAAGCCCTGCTGCTCTTCGAGTTCGAGCGCGCGAGCCTTGGTTACTTGCGTGACGACCGAAGGCGGCAGCAGTTTCTTTTCGGCGCGAAACACCAGCAGCATCTGGCCGTTGAGCGAATACACCAGCGAGTCGTTATCGCGTGGCGACGCCCAACCGTGGCTTTGCATTTCGACGCTGTTGCCGGGCGCGAACGCGTGCGGCGCGAGCCATTTCTCCATTTGTTCGGGGGTGACGGACCACGGAGCGGGAAGACGGTGCAACTGAAGGTTTTTGAACCACATGGGCGGGGTCTTGTACGGGCAAAGCGCGTCATTCTATATGACATGACGAAGATGGCGCGGCCTGGCGCATACTCGCACGCCTGGCACCGAAGCGATGCCATCGCCATGGTCATTTTCAGGTAAAACCCGAGTCTTTGAGCGCACTTGACGCTTAAATCACCTAGACTTTTCTAGAAGCGCACGACAAAGACGGAGGCGGCCATGGCCGAAGAAACCGCACCCTGGCAGATGGTGGAATACGAGGGTTTCGAAATTCACGTGGCGCCCTTCCCGAAAACCCCGCCCGACGAAACGAAGCCGTCAGCCGTACCGGATAACCGCTACACGTATGTCGGTTACGTGTGCCACCCGGGCGCCGATCCGGCCATCCCGGGGCATGCGGTGCCGTTCCATGCGGACGGCGAAGAAAGCTTCGTCGGCAAGGATGAGGCGCTCTACGAAGGGGTGCATGTGGGACGCAGCATCGTCGAAGGCACGCACCCGGATCTGACGGTGCTGCCGCTGGTGACGGGCGGCGTGTAACGGGCGCTCCGGCGCGTGCGAAGCCCTCCGTCAGGTTTCCGTCTCTACGCGTTGCGGCACACCGTGCACGTGCGCCCGGGGTGAACAGCCACGCTTAATTCAGCTGAACGCCCGCTTGATGCGCGACTTGAGCAGCGCGCGCCGCAGGCGGCCGGTCCGCTCGGGTTCGCTGACCGCCTGGCCGCCATCTACCGCCGTGCCGCGCCGCAGAAAATAACGGTCGAAGGTGGCTTGCGTCATGCCCCATTTGTTCAGGAACTGGCGGCGTCCATCGTTCTTGACGACCTTGCCGGTGCTCTTCTGCTGGAAGTGATAGACGAGACTGTCGCCGACGCCGAGAAACACCCGGCAACCGGCGTCCCACAGTTTCATCGAGAAGTCGTTGTCGCTGCTCATGCCGGGGCTCAACTCGCTGCTATAGCCGCCGACCTTGTACCACCAGTCGCGATGCACGAGCGTCGGCGGCCACGTGGCGCCGCGCCAGTCGGCGCGCACCAGTTTCGGCGTGGCGGCCACCAATTCCTCGGCGCGGAAATTTTCCACGTCGCGTCCGAAATTCTGCACGACGACGCATGGATTGCCGGAGTCGACCGGTTCGATCATCGTGCCGGACAGCATGAACAGATTGTCGGCCGGCATCTGGGCGAGGCGCTTGACGAGCGCGTCGTCCCAGCCGGGACAACAGTACATGTCGTCGTTCATGTAGACGATGTAAGCCTGCGTGGCGCGCGCCGCCGCGATATTGACCGCGTGACAGATGCCGATGTTGCCGGGCGACGCGGTGTGTTCGATACCCTCGTCGCGCACCCAGGCCAGAGTGCCGTCCGAGCCGTCGTTCACGTGCACGATGATCTGATGCGCATGCGTGGAATGACGCCGCAGGCTCTCGATCACGAGCTGCAGATAAGGCAGGTTGTTCCAGGTCGGGATGATGATTGAGAACATCGATTCGGTCCGTTGAGCTTGCCGTCGGCGCGAGCGCGGTTCAACTCCGCATTGGCAATCCGGCGTGCTGCAGTGCAATGCAATTTAAATGGCCGCCGCCCAGGCGACATCATCCGGGGGCGTCGGAGAATCGCAGGCAGCTTGGGTGCCCGCGGACGCCGCGGGAACCTGACACCGCACGCGCAGCCCAAACAGCCTCGCCCATAAGTTTCGCCGGGGATTGTACCGCCGCCGACTGCTCCTACGACAAATAGCACGGTTCGAAAGCCACGGCGGCCGTCTTTGCGCCCGGCTTTTCGTGCAAGGCGACACCGATTGCCGCACCGCGCCGAAGGGTGCCTTACCGTGTGCTTCAGCAAGCATTCTGCAAGGGAGCGCGCGGTTATAATCGCCATCGCTCTACCGTCTTAAAAAATGCACCCAAGGGTCCGGCCATAGCAACTCCACCACCGGAACGGTAGTGTTCTTACATATTGTTGCCCTATGATTTTTGCTCCCAGTCTGGTCTGGCTCAGCACAGCCCTGTTGTTTTTCGCGCCCGCGGTCAATCTCGTGTGGCGCGGCGGCACGGGCTATTGCTTCTTCGCGATTCTTGCCTTGGCGCTCGGCGCCGCCGCGGCCAACCGGCGCACGCCCGGCTATTTCTCTGGCCTGCGCACCTACCGGTGGTTCACCGTCGGCATGCTGGCTTTCGTCGTAGCAATCGCCGTCCAGCAAGCCCTGTTCGGTTACTGGTTGCCGCGCCAGTTCGACGCGTTGTCGCGCTTCGTGCTTGCCCTGCCGGTCTTTCTGCTGCTAAGGCAATTGCCATCCAGGCATCTGCGCGTGATTGGATGGGGTTGTGCCGCCGGTGCGCTGGCGGTAGGCATCTGGGCGCTCGTCGATCAACCCGCCGGCGGCTGGACGGATGCGAATCGTCTAAACAATTCCTATACGAATGCGATTCCGTTCGGCGACACCGCGTTGCTGCTCGGTTTTCTCTCGGTCTTCACTTTAGGCTGGGACAAGCCGCGTGACTGGCGCGTGCTAGGGCTTCGACTGCTGGCGCTGTTGGGCGGCGGCTACGCGTCGTATCTATCGGGCAGCCGCGGCGGCTGGCTGGCCGTACCCGTATTCGTCGTGCTGCTCGGCATGCAGTATCACTGGTACGCGCATAGGAAGCGTCTCCTGATAGCGACGCTGGCAATCGTGATCGGCGCGGGTGCGCTACTGTCGACCGAGCGGGTTCAGAAGCGCCTTAGCGAAGTGACGACCGACGTTTCGATGATGCATCAGGGCGAAGACTACACGTCGGTTGGCCTGCGCTTTCAGTTGTGGAGTGCGTCGCGCCTGATCTTTATGCATCATCCGGTGTACGGCGTCGGCAAGGGGCGTCTGGTAGACGAGCTGGGGCTCCTCGCCAAGCGTGGCGAAGTGAAGACCGAGATCGTCAACGAGCGCGCCCATAGCGACTTTTTCTCGACGCTTGCCGAGATGGGCGCAGTCGGCGTGATGTGCCTGTTGCTGTTCTACTTTGGCATCTCGGTGTACTTCTGGCGTCACAGGCTGTCGAGCGATCCGGCGATCCGCGCGGCGTCGTATGCGGGTCTGGCGGTCGCCACCAGCACGGTGATCTTCGGACTGACTATCGACGTCCTCGTGCCAATCATGGTTACGGTGCTGCTCGCGCTGCTAGTCGCTACGTTTTTGGCGGTGATCGATGCGCGCAAACGCGAATTGGCCGCGGCGCAGCCGGCAGGGTCACGCGACGCCCAGCAAAACGCTACCGGCATCAAGGCTTGAATTCGAGCACGGCGAAGGGCTGACTTCGCGCCGCTTCAACAGCCGCGCCGGCATCCGCCGCGCGACGCGACAAGTTCAGCGCGTGAAGAGTTCGTAGAGCGCGGCGACGTGAGCATCAACGCTCGGGTCGTAGATCAGGCTGCGCAGCGGCTCGGCGATGCGGGCGTCGCCGCCCTGCACACGCTCCACCGCGGCTTGAATAGCGCACTCGAAACTCCCCGGCGACTGCCGCGAAAACTCGATCTTCGCTGCACCGGTGACAGTCTCCGCCGATCCGACGTTGTCGGCGATCACAAGCGGCGTGCCGCACATCACCGACTCGACTCCCACCAGACCGAACGGCTCGTACGCCGACGCCACCACGGTGAAATCGGCTGCGGCAAACAATTTTTCGATTTCTTTGCAGTACCCCACATAGCGAATCGTGTCACTGGTTGTCGGCACCGGCCGGCCGGCCACCACCAGGCAAACCGGCAGCGTGGTCTGTGCAAAAAACGCTTCCAGCAAGGGATAACCTTTGCGTTCGTGACTGGTCGACGAAAACACGAAGATCACCCGGTCTTCGGGCAGATCGAACTGCCGGCGCACCGCCGCACGCTCTGCATCGTTCAGTGGCTGGAAGCGCGCTGTGTCCACCGGCGGATAGAGCACGTCGATACGGTCGGCCGGCACGCCGTAAAAGCGTTGCAACTCGCGGCTCATCAATTGCGAATGCGCGACGATCGAACGCGCCTGCGAATAGACGCGCCGCTCCATGTCGATCTGCCATTCGTCGCTGCGGCGCGCGGCGCGGCCGGCGGCCTCGAGCGAACCCGGGTGCGTGCCGCCGCACAACGCGACATCGGCATGCGTGGAGTGATTGATCGAGAAGACACACGCCGGACGGTGCCGCTTCAGCCGTTGCTTGAGACGCCAGTCGAATGCGAGATTGCGAAGCTTGCGCGGCGCCCAACGGACATTGAGCGGTTGCGCGTCGATCCATGCCGCCTCAGGCAGCGCGCGGTCGATCTCGCGGGCAAACAGCGTCGGACGCAGACCCAGTCGATGCAAACCGGCAATCACATCACGCGTGTAGCGTTCGGCGCCGCCGCTGTTTTTCAGCGCCTGGGCGGTCAGGGCGATGTCGGTGACAGGACGCCGGGTCGGGTCGGACAAGGATCGGTTCTCTGCGAAGCGCCCGCGCGGCGGGGGACCGGGCGGTCTGGTTTTCGGGACAGCGGCAATTGTAAAGGATGGCCTAGGGGGCACTACATATCGCGGCCCCCCGTCACCGATTAGAATCTAGCCGAACCGCATCCCACCCTATTCCATGACCTGTCGGTTGCCACAGAAAGTGAAAACCGTGCCAGGCAAGTTAAAAATTGCTGCCACAGATAGTGAAAAGGTCCGGCCGCTCCTAAAAAACAGACGCCTGACAGGAATGGGCTAGAATTTCTCAGTCGTTAGGAAGCTGTTGGAAAGCGGCAAATATCCATTAAAAACCGGCCATGTCGAAAGTCTCCATCGTTGTGCCTTGCTTCAACCAGGAAGAATTCATCGCAGAAGCCCTCGAATCTGTCTTGCGCCAATCCTATAGCGACTGGGAATGCATCGTCGTGAATGACGGGTCTACCGACGGCTCGGAGGCCATCATCGAGCGGTACGCAAAGAAGGAGCGCAGGTTCCGCGCCTTCACCAAGGAAAACGGCGGAGTCGCGGCAGCACGAAACTTCGGCTTCGCGCAGGCAAGCGGCGCGCTTTTCGTGCCGCTCGATGGCGACGACAAGCTGCACCCTGATTTTCTGCGGCGCGCCGTTGGGTGTTTCACGGCGCATCCGGATACCGATCTTGTCCACACCAAGACGAAGCGCTTTGGCGAAAGCCGCAAGGTGTGGCGTTTGCCTGAATACAGCTATGAAAAGCTGCTTTGGCAAAACATGATTGTCAATACAGCCATGTACCGGCGCGAAGCGTTTCTGCGCGCGGGCGGCTATTCGCCGGAAATGGTCTATGGCTTTGAGGACTGGGAATTTTACGTGCGCCTCTTGAGCCCGCAATCCAAGGTTCGCTATATCGATGCCCCGCTGTACCTCTACCGCATCAAGAACAGCTCACGATCAACCGAACTGGTTCAGTTGGGCAAGGTCGAGGAGTCGCATCGCCTCATCTACGAGCGCAACCGTCCGATCTATGAGCAGTACGCCGCGAATCCGATCAGTGTTTTCGGGCAACGCATGAAAGACTTCGCGCCGTCTTACACGGCGCGTTACAAGCGACAGGCCCGCTATGTTCACGCGGCGTACTGGGTCGTGATTGTGAGTCTGCTTGGGCTCGGCATTCTGCTCGTGCGGTAGTCAGAATAGCTTGACCTACACGGGCACGGGTGCGATGGCTGCTGCTGCGACGGCTTGCTTCGTCGCGCCGCTGGTAGTGTTACCTGCAGTGGGATATTGGGTTCGACGCAGCTGAACAATTTAGTTTGTCCGCGATCTTGGTGGCGATGTCGAACGCCTCTTACTGCGCAATCCCGGACGAATGAAAACGGCGAGCGAGCCATCGCGGGCAGCGTATTGCGGGCTCGCTGCATCGATTTACCCTCGTCGACGGCGCCCTCACCCCCCACGAATTTTCGCGTTCCACGGCATGACTGGCGAGCCTTTTCACTTTTCGCGTCACGCTGGCCGGGCGACGGTAACAGTGTTGGTGAAAAAATCCCTTTAGATCAACCACCTTTTTTCAAGACTTATGGCATGCGACATGACCGATAGCCCGTCGACAAACCTTGCCTCCGTAGCGTCGGACACTGACCGCCCGCTGGTATCGGTCCTGCTGATCGCCTACAACCAGGAAAAGCAGATCGCCGACGCCGTGCGCAGCGCGCTCGCACAAACCTATACGCCGCTCGAAATCATCATCTCGGACGACGCCTCCAGTGACGCCACCTTCGCCGCAATCGAAGCCGCGATCGCCGGCTACAGCGGACCGCACAAAGTGATCCGGCGCCGCAACGCGGCCAACCAGGGCATTAGCGCGCATCTGTCGCAACTCGCGCAAATGGCTCAGGGGGAACTGCTTTTCGTTGCCGCAGGCGACGACATGTCTGCGCCAAACCGCTGTGAGCGGGTGGTCGACTTCTGGCTCGCACGCGATCGCCGTCCCGACCTGATCGCAACCGATCTCGCGGACATGGATGAAGCCGGCAACGTCCACGAACGGATGACACCGACCGAGCTCGACACCTATCGCAGTTTCGACGACTGGCTCGCCGGCCGCCCCTGGCTCATCGGCGCCGCGCACACATGGTCGCGACGGCTGTTCGAGCGCTTCGGACCCATGCTGCCTGGCGCCGCCGCGGAAGATCAGATCATGGTGCTGCGCGCGATCCTGTCCGGCGGGGCCGCGAGTCTGCGCGAGCCGCTGGTGCGCTACCGGCGCGGCGGACTGTCGCGCAAACGCCGTTACGGATCGGTGGATGAGTTGATTGCGCGAATGCGCCAAAGTAATCGCTATGGGCTCGCAGAACTCGCGCAATTGCAGCGCGACGCTGAGATCGGGGGTGTGAGCGAACGTATGCGCGCGGCGATGGCGCCCAAGCTCGCGCGCGAACAATTCATTCACGCGATGTTCGAAGCCGGTGGGCTCGGAGAGCGTATCGGGCTGCTCACACGCAGTCCCGAAGTGAAGCTCGGGCTGCGCATCCGCATGTTTCTGTACGCGACATGTCCGGCCGTCTACGCGCCCGGAATCTGGCTCAAGCGAATCGTGCGGAAAAACGGGCGATGAAACGCCTGGCCACCCGCCGCGCTTGACCCACTACGACACACTACGACGCCGGCGCAGCCGACGGCCGAATGGTTGCTGCGCCTCGACGCCGAAGCTCAGCAGACTCTTGCGCAAGCGCCGCATCATCTTCATCGCGCGCAGGAAGGTCTCACCGGCGTGGCTGAACATCACGAATTCGAGCGCGCCGCGCCAGTTTTCGATGGCGCGCGAAACATGCTGGGATTGTCTGCCGGCAGGCGCCTGTCGGGACACTGCCCGGCCGGCCGCGTCGATGTGTGTGGAATTTGGCCAAATCGGGCCGGCTTTGGCTCAATGTGTCCAAATCCGGCCCGATCAGCCCGAATCAGGGCTGGATCAAACCGGATTCTGGCAAATCAAGGCGAGTCAGCCCGAATCAGGCCTGATCAGGCTGCGTCCTGCTGGAACTGGATGCGGTGCAGATGCGCGTATAGCCCGTCTTGCGTCAACAACTCGCGATGGCTGCCGCGCTCGACGATACGCCCCCCTTCCATCACCAGAATCCGGTCGGCGCGTTCAATGGTCGACAAACGGTGCGCGATCACAAGGGTGGTACGCCCCTTCATCAACGTTTCCAGCGCCGCCTGCACATGGCGTTCGGATTCGGAGTCCAGCGCCGAAGTGGCTTCGTCGAGGATCAGGATCGGCGCGTCCTTGTAGATCGCGCGCGCGATCGCCAGGCGCTGCCGTTGACCGCCTGAGAGCATCATGCCGTTGTCGCCGACCAGCGTCTCGATGCCATTGGGCATCGCCTCGACGGTGTCCCACAGGTTGGCCGCGCGCAGCGCCGCCGTGACCTTGGCCGGATCGGCCACCTGGCCATAGGCGACGTTGTTGGCCACTGTATCGTTGAACAGCACCACGTCCTGGCTCACCATCGCGATCTGGCTGCGCAGGGCGTGCAAGTCATATTCCGGCAGTGCAACGCCGTCCACCAGAATCGCGCCGCCGGTCGGATCGAAAAAGCGCGGCAACAGATTCACCAGCGTGGTCTTGCCGCTGCCCGATGGGCCTGCGAGCGCGACCATTTCGCCCGGCGCCACCTTGAACGACACGCGGTCGAGTGTGTGGCGGTTATGCGTAACGTTGCTGCCGTACATGAACGACACGTCGCGGAACTCCACTTCGCCCTGGGCGCGATCGAGCGGCTTGCCGCCGCCCTCCGGTTCAGACGGCTCGTCGATCAGACCAAAAATCAACTCGCACGCCGTCATGCCGCGCTGCAGCGGCTGGTTCACGTCCATGAGATGCTTCAGCGGCGAGATGATCAGCAGCATCGACGTGACGAACGCCACAAAGCCGCCGACGGTGGTTTGATCCGACGACGACTGCATGACCGCGATCGTAATCACCACGGCGAGCGCGATCGACGCGAGGAACTGCGTCAACGGTTGCGCGAGGCCGCCGGAAACCGTCATACGCATGGCGTAGCCGCGCAGACGCTTGCTCATCGCCGTGAAGCGGTCCGTCTCGTACTGCTCGCCGTTGTGTACCTTGACGACCTTGTAGCCGCCCACCGTCTCTTCGACGATGTACGACAGTTCGTTGGTCAGCAGTTGATGCTCGCGGTTCAGGCGCCGCAAACGGCGATTGATCTTGCCCACCAGCCAGCCGATCCCCGGCAGCAGCACCGCGACGATCAGCGTCAGACGCCAGTTCAGATAGAACAGATAGCCGAGCAGGAAGACGACTGTCAGCGAATCACGAACCAGCGTGACCATCACGCTCAACAGCACGTTGAGAATCTGGTTCACCTCGAAGACGATCGCATTGATCACCGTGCTCGCGGTTTCGCGCTGGAAGAACGCCACGCTCGTGTGGATCATGCGATCGAACATCTTCAGGCGCAGTTCGAGCAAAATCTTGTTCGACACGTACGCGAGCAGGTAGCCGGACGCGTATTGCGACACGCCGCGCACCAGCGCAAGGCCAATAACCGCGATCGGCACGAACCACTTGGCGTTGTCGCTGGCATGCGCGCCGAAACCCTTGTCCAGCAACGGTTTGAGCAACGCGGGGATCGCCGCGTCGGTGCCGGCGCTCACCGCCATTGCGACGATCGCGCCAATCACCACCCACAGCAGCGGCTTGATATATGGCCACAAGCGTCGAAAGACGACGGTAGGCGACGACGCCTCACCTGAACCCATGGGTTTGCTTAACGTTGGCTTCGCGCTCAAGGAATCCTCTGAGAATGCGGGACAGCATCCGCGCAGGGGCGGAATGCCCGACGCGCGGAATATCAAAAAACAGCATTGTAAACGGTTGAGGATGGTGGCCGCCGGTTATGGATCGGGCGGATCGGACGGCGCTGTGTATACTTGCGCGACCCATTCCGTCATCCGGCCCCTCCACGCAATTCAGGTATGCAAGAAACCACCCTCGGCGTCGCCATCATCACCAAAAACGCGGCGGAGCGTCTGGCCGAATGCCTGCAGG
The DNA here is from genome assembly GCF_046030555.1 of Paraburkholderia sediminicola. Taxonomy (GTDB): domain Bacteria; phylum Pseudomonadota; class Gammaproteobacteria; order Burkholderiales; family Burkholderiaceae; genus Paraburkholderia; species Paraburkholderia sediminicola_E. The sequence goes on from NZ_JAQQCH010000011.1 coordinate 132,121, forward strand.
CCGTGGCCTTCGCCGATCAGATCGTCGTGATCGACGGCGGCAGCACCGACGGCACCGCTGATATTGCCCGGGCACACGGCGCGCGCGTGCTCGAGCAAACCGACTGGCCGGGCTTCGGCCCGCAAAAAAACCGTGCCGTGGACGCGCTCAGCACAAGCTGGATTCTCTCGATCGACGCCGACGAGATCGTCTCGCCGGAACTGGCCGCGGCGATCCGCGCAGCACTGGCCGCTCCCACCGCGGATGTATACGCGGTGGACAGACTATCGAGCTTCTGCGGTCACTGGATTCATCACAGCGGCTGGTACCCGGACTGGATTCCGCGCCTGTTCAAACGTGGTGCCGCGCGTTTCTCCGACGACCTCGTGCACGAGCGCCTGGTGTTCGACGCGCCGTCGCAGCGCCTGACCGGCAAGCTGATGCACTACTCCTACGAGGACTTCGAAGGCGTATTGCGCAAGCTCGACGCGTATTCAACAGCGGGTGCGCAGCAACGTCATGCGGCTGGCAAGCGCGGCAGCTTCGGCAAGGCGTTCGGGCGTGGCGCCTGGGCCTTCGTGCGGACCTACGTGCTGCGGCGTGGATTTCTCGATGGCCGCGCGGGCTTCATGATCGCGGTATTCAACGCGGAAACGGTGTACTACCGGTTTTTGAAGCTGGCACGGCTGGGAGAGAACACGCGGCGGTAGCGGGTTTGCCCACGCAACGCGCGGGCAAACCAGACCTCAATAGACGATTTCGATCGAGCTTCCGGCAAACTCGCCGCGCAATGCCGCGAGCAGTTCGTCAGTCGGCTTCACGCGCCACGCGTCGCCCAGACGCATTTCACCTTGCGCGTTTTCGCTGCGATAAACCACCTGCACCGCGAGGCCGTTCGGAATCTGCACCGGCTGACGCTGGCCCCCGCCGCCATAACCGCCGCCGTTGCGGCCACCACCGCCGCCTCCATTGCCACCACGGGATGACGCCACCGGCGCCGGCGCAGCTTGCGGCTCGTCCTTCCCCGCGCTATGCGCTTCGAGCACGCGCCGCAACGCCAAGGGGTCCGCATTGCCGTTCATCTGCACCTTCACGGCTTCCGCATAACGACAGCGCGCGCGGCCGAGATCCATCACCGTATCCACCGTGAAGCGGATGCCGCCCGTGAACGCATCGTTACGCGCCTGACCCTGCACCACCAGCAGTTCGTCTTCCTTGAACAGTTGCTTGTGCGCTTCAAAGGTCTCGTTGAAGACGGTCACTTCGCATTGGCCGGTGCCGTCGTCGAGCAGCGCGATCAGCATCTTGCCGCGCTGGGTCATCTGCGTGCGCAGCGACGCGATCACGCCCGCGACCAGCTTGTCGCGCCCTTCCTTCAGTTCGCCGATCTTCTGGCGCACGAAGCGGCGCACTTCGTTCTTATAGGCGTCGAACAGATGGCCCGACAGGTAGAAACCAAGCGCGGCTTTCTCTTCCTGCAGCTTCTTCTTTTCCGGCCATTCCGGCTCGTCGACCAGTTCGTGACCTTGCGACGGCGCGTCGCCCATGTCGAACAGTCCCGCCTGCATCGCATTAGCGCTTGCCTGCTCGGCGGCTTCCATCGCCAGCGAGACCGAGGCAATCAACTGCGCCCGATTCGCGTGCAATGTGTCGAACGCACCGGCACGGATCAACGCTTCCACCGTGCGGCGATTGACGATCCGGCGATCGACCCGGTTGCAGAAGTCGAAGATGTCGATGAACGGACCTTCTTCGCGTGCGCGCAGGATTTCTTCGATCGCGTTCTGACCGCTGCCCTTGATCGCACCAAGGCCGTAGCGAATCGTCTTGGAACGCTTGCCGTCCGCCTCCGCGACCGGCTCGAAACGGTACGCCGACAGATTGACGTCCGGCGGCAACACGGCCATCTTGTTCGTGAGACAGTCCTCGAACAGGATTTTGACCTTGTCCGTGTCGTCCATGGCGAGCGACATATTCGCCGCCATGAATTCGGCTGGATGATGTGCCTTCAGCCATGCGGTGTAGTACGCAAGCAGTGCATACGCCGCCGCGTGCGACTTGTTGAAGCCGTAGCCCGCGAACTTCTCCATCAAGTCGAAGATTTCGTCTGCTTTGTCGCCGGTCAGCCCGTTCTTCGCGGCGCCCTGGCGGAACAATTCGCGGTGCTCGGCCATTTCCTCGGCCTTCTTCTTACCCATCGCGCGGCGCAGCAAGTCGGCGCCGCCGAGCGAGTAGCCGCCGATGATCTGCGCCATCTGCATCACCTGCTCCTGGTAGACCATGATGCCGTAGGTCTCTTTCAGAACAGATTCGACGCGCGGATCCGGATACTCCACCACTTCGCGGCCGTGCTTACGTGCACAGAAGCTGGGGATCAGGTCCATCGGGCCCGGACGGTACAACGCGACCAGCGCGATGATGTCCTCGAAGCGGTCAGGCTGCGCGTCTTTCAGCATGCCTTGCATGCCGCGGCTTTCCAGCTGGAACACAGCAACCGTGTTCGCTTTCTTCAGGATCGAGAACGACGCCGCGTCGTCGAGCGGCACCTGCGTGAGCGACCAGTCTTTCTTCGACGGATCGAGACGGCGAATATAGCGCTCGGCCCAATCCAGAATCGTCAGCGTGGTGAGGCCCAAAAAGTCGAACTTCACGAGGCCGACGGCTTCGACGTCGTCTTTGTCGTACTGGCTCACCACGCCGCTTTCGTCGCCCTGCGTATAGAGCGGGCAGAAATCGGTCAGCTTGCCGGGCGCGATGAGCACGCCACCGGCGTGCATACCGACGTTACGCGTCAGGCCCTCGACCCGCTGCGCGAGTTCGATCAACTGGTGCACTTCGTCTTCGTTGTCGAAGCGCTCCTGCAGGAGTGGCTCTTCCTTCATCGCGTCGGCGATGGTGACGTGCTTGCCTGGCTTGAACGGAATCAGCTTGGCGATGCCATCAGTGAACATGTAGCCGAGATCGAGCACGCGGCCAATGTCGCGCACCGCTGCTTTCGCCGCCATCGTGCCGAAGGTGGCGATCTGCGACACGGCGTCCGCGCCGTACTTCTCCTTCACGTACTGAATCACACGGTCGCGGCCGTGCTGGCAGAAGTCGATGTCGAAGTCGGGCATCGACACGCGTTCCGGATTCAGGAAACGTTCGAACAGCAGGTTGTAGCGCAGCGGATCGAGGTCGGTCACGCCGAGCGCATACGCCACCAGCGAACCTGCACCCGAACCCCGGCCTGGACCGACTGGCACACCGTTGTTCTTGGCCCAGTTGATAAAGTCCGCAACGATCAGGAAGTAACCGGGGAAGCCCATCTTGATGATCGTGCCGCACTCGAATTCGAGGCGCTGGTAATACGTTTCGCGCTGCGCCTCGCGCTCGGTCTCAACCGGATACAGCTGTTCGAGCCGCTTTTCGAGGCCCTCTTTCGACAATTGCACGAGGTAGTCGTCGAGCGACATGCCGTCGGGCGTCGGGAAGAGCGGCAGCTTCGGCTTGCCGAGTTCGAGCGTCAGATTGCAACGCTTGGCGATTTCGACACTATTGGCGAGCGCCGACGGAATATCCGCGAACAGCCCGACCATCTCTTCCTGCGTGCGGAAATACTGCTCCGACGTAAAGCGCTTGGAGCGGCGCGGGTTCGCCAGGATGTCGCCTTCGGAAATACACACGCGCGCTTCGTGCGCGGTGAAATCGTCCGGCGTCATGAACTGCATGGGATGGGTGGCCACCACCGGCAATTTCAGCGACGCCGCGAGCGCAACCGCCTGCTGCACGTACTGCTCACCGCCCGGCTGACCACACCGTTGCAGTTCGACATAGAAGCCACCGGGGAAAACCTTTGCCCAATGCAATGCATTGCGTTTGGCCGCTTCTTCGTTGCCGGCCGCGAGCGCGAGGCCAATATCGCCGTGCTGCGCACCCGACAACGCGAGCAGGCCTTCACCCAGACCGGATTCGAGCCACCCGGCTTCGACTTCGGCGCGACCGCGATACTGGTTGGTGAGCGATGCCTTGCTGAGCAGCTCGCACAGATTCAGATAGCCGCGCCGATTTTTGACCAGCAACAGCAAACGCGAGGGCTTCTCGCGGTCGTCCGGATTGGTGATCCAGACGTCGCAGCCGGCAATGGGTTTGACCCCTTTGCCGCGGGCTTCCTTGTAGAAACGGACGAGGCCGAACGCGTTGCCGAGATCGGTAAGGGCGAGCGCACCTTGACCGTCTTTGGCAGCGGCCTTGACGACGTCGTCAAGACGCACGATGCCATCGGCAATCGAGAATTCGGAGTGAACGCGGAGATGAACAAAGCGGGGATCTGACATGGGCGACATTGTAACTCCACCCTTCCGGAGTTTTCAGGCCAAAACGGCGCATTAGCCGTTCGGCTTAGGGCGCAGACGGGAGAGCGCCATACACCGGCGTTGTGCGGGCAGCGGACGGTTCCGGCGACAGCGCATGGGCGATGCGCCATGCGCGTTCGAACGGGCCAGCTGGGACAATTTCGGCCGCATTTCACGCGCAGGAAGGTGCGGCCCGGCGCAAGTGCACAGACAAGCGCGCGGTCAAGCGCGCGGTCAAGCGCGCGGTCAAGCGCGCGGTCAAGCGCGCGGTCAAGCGCTTGCAAGTTTGAGAGCGATTTGCGCTGCCGCAATAGGCCGGCCATTCGGCCGAGTCGGCCAAAGCGCCAGCTTGAGGGATAATACGGGTTTCGCCTATTCGACGTGGCCGCGCCGCATGGAGTCTGAATGCGGGCGTGTCAATGCGCCCCCGTTTTCCGCGCCGCCGGGCATTTCTTACCGCTGGACACACATGAGTATCGTCAATCTCGCCGCGTACCATTTCGCGACTATCGAAGACACCGCCGCATGGCGCCCGCTCGTCACCGAGCGCTGCAGTACGCTCGGCTTACGCGGGACTGTCCTGCTGGCGCCGGAAGGCATCAACCTGTTCGTCGCGGGCACGCGCGAAGCCACGGACGCGTTCATCGACTACATCCGTCACGACGCGCTGTTCGAGGGCAAGTTCGCCAATCTGCAATTCAAGGAAAGCCTGTCGGACAAGCAGCCGTTCACCCGGATGCTGGTCAAGCTCAAGCGCGAAATCATTACGATGAAAAAGCCGGCGATCCGGCCGGAGCTAGGCCGCGCGCCATTCGTCGACGCCCCGACACTGAAAAGCTGGCTCGACCGCGGCCATGACGACGAAGGCCGCCCCGTCGTGATGCTCGACACACGCAACGCGTTCGAAGTGGACGTCGGCACCTTTGACGAGGCGCTCGACTACCGCATTACGAAATTCAGCGAATTTCCGGAAGTGATCGAGCAGAACCGCGCCGATCTGGAAGGCAAGACCGTGGTGTCGTTCTGCACGGGTGGGATTCGCTGCGAGAAGGCGGCAATCCATATGAAGGAAGTCGGCATCGAGAACGTGTACCAGCTCGAAGGCGGTATCCTGAAGTATTTCGAGGAAGTCGGCGGCGCGCACTATCACGGCGACTGCTTCGTGTTCGACTACCGTACCGCGCTCAATCCGCAACTGGAGCCGACCGCGACCGTGCAATGCTTCGGCTGCCGAGCGGTGGTGCCGCCGGAAGCGCAGCAATCGCCGATGTACGTGGCAGGCAAGACGTGTCCGGAATGTCATCCGGACAGCAAGGCGGCACACGCGGCGTGATAGACGCAAGCGCCTTCGCGCGATCGCGGCGAGGCACGCTGGGCGCACTCGGCGCGTCACACGCCCCGGCTATCGCAAACGCGAAGAACGCGGCCGGGTGCGCGGCGACCGCCCGCGCCGCAGCGCCGTATTTAGCGGCGACATGGGCGTCGAGCGAGACCGCGCCATACGAGGTCGCTCGCATGCACCGCGCAGGCAGACAAAACCCCCAGTTTTTCCCGCACTAATCCATCCGACCCATGACCTATCGCGGACGCTTCGCGCCGTCGCCGACCGGGCCCCTGCATTTCGGCTCGCTGGTAAGCGCGCTCGCGAGCTGGCTGGACGCGCGCGCGCATGGTGGCGCATGGCTTGTGCGCATCGAAGACATCGACGGACCACGCACCGTCCCTGGCGCGGCCGAGGAGATTCGGTCGACTCTCGAGCGTTTTGGCATGCACGCTGACGAACCGCCCCTCTGGCAAAGCCATCGTATTGCGCGCTATCAGGAAGCGCTTGAGCAATTGAAGGCTGCCGGCCTGGTCTATCCCTGCGGCTGCACGCGCAAGGAGATTGCCGACTCGCTGCTGTATGCGCACGCGCGCAACACCACGCTCGCCTACCCCGGCACCTGCCGTAACGGGTTGCACGGCAAACCAGCGCGCGCATGGCGCCTGCGCGTACCCGACGGCGATGCGGCGGTAATTACATTCGAAGACCGCTGGCAGGGCAAACAGACGCAGAACCTGGCCACCGAGGTCGGCGACTTCGTCCTGAGACGCGCCGACGACCAGTGGGCGTACCAACTGGCGGTGGTAATCGACGATGCGGACGCGGACATCACGCACATCGTGCGAGGCGCGGACTTGATGGATTCAACGGCCAGGCAGATCTACCTGCAACGTTGCCTGGGCGTACCGACGCCGGCGTATTTGCACGTACCGGTGGTCACGAACGATCAGGGCGAAAAGCTCAGCAAGCAGAACGGCGCGACTGCGCTCGACAATGACAAGCCGCTGGAAGCGCTAAACGCCGCGGCACGGCACCTGGAACTTGAGATGGGCAACAACGAACACGCGACGCTAGAGGGCTTCTATGCTGCTGCAACAGCGGCGTGGGCAAAGCGCATGAGTGTGCGAGTTCAACCCAACTAGCGCCCAAAGCGCAGAAAACAACCGAAACAAGTCGACACCCGCAGGGCGCCAGCGAAAAGCAGAGCGAGCGGAGAGAGTGCGATGGGTTTGGAGAAGCACCGTTACGGCGCGCGCAGCGCCGCCGGAAGAATGACAGCTTTGTCACCGAGGCGAAATGTGCGAGAGCACCGATTCCAGATGCACCACTACCGCAACTGCGCGAGGGACCCGCTTTCGAATTAGCGGTGTGAAGCCGCTTTCTTTGCTTATCTTTCTTTGCGGCGGCAAAGAAAGTAAGTGCCGCCCCGCACAGGGGCAAACGCTAATAGACCACTAAGAAAAGAAAAGGCCAACCCCACAGGCACACAACCAAAAACCAAAAGAACGAAAAACCAAAAAATCAAGAAGACGAAGGCGCCTTCCTGGGCATCCCAAACCCACCCAGCAACGCTGCCAGCGGCTGCTTGGAAGCCGACTTCTGCGGAGCAGCAGCAGACGAGGCAGCCGCCTCCTCCCCCTTCCGAACAGAAGCCGCCGACGGCTCATAAGGCTTGAGGAAGAAATCATCCACAGGCTGCGCGCGATGATGATGCGGCCGATCGAACGAACCCGAAGACGAAGCCCCCGGACGCCGGCGACCGCCCCGCTCTTCACGGCCCTCTGCACGCCCGTCAACGCGCTCACGCCGCGGCGCACGCTCTTCATGGTGATGCCGCACCGGCGTATCCACGGTCAAGTGTTGCACTTCCAAAGGCCGCTTGATCAGCTTCTCGATATCCGCAAGCTGCTTACGCTCATTCGGGCTGCACAACGACAAAGCATCACCCGACGCGCCAGCGCGCCCGGTACGCCCGATCCGGTGCACATAGTCTTCCGCACTGAACGGGAGATCGAAGTTGATCACGGCGGGCAGTTCGGCGATATCCAGACCACGTGCAGCGACGTCAGTCGCCACCAAAGCCTCGATCTCGCCACGCTTGAATGCATCCAGAGCCTGCATCCGCTCATTCTGCGTCCGGTCGCCGTGAATCGCGGTTGCGATCACGCCGTCACGCTCCAGGCTCCGCGCCAGACGGCTTGCGCCGATCTTGCTGTTACAGAACACGATGACCTGCTTGAGGCCGCGGTCACGAATCAGCTTAACGACGGCGCCGGTCTTGTCACCCTCGGCGACTTCATAAACGATCTGCGTCACATTGGTCGCAGTCGAATTGCTGCGCGCGACTTCGATCGTCTGCGGATCACGCAGATACGTGGCCGCAAGTTTCTTGATTTCGCCCGAGAACGTGGCAGAAAACAGCAGCGTCTGACGTTCCTTCGGCAGCAGGTTCAGGATGCGCTGCAAATCCGGCAGGAAGCCCATGTCGAGCATCCGGTCGGCTTCGTCGAGCACGAGGATCTGCACCTGGCCGAGATTAGCGGTTTTCTGTTGCACGTGATCGAGCAGACGGCCCGGCGTGGCGATCAGAATTTCGACGCCGCGGCGCAGTTGCTCGGACTGCGGATTCATGTCGACGCCGCCAAACACCACGGCGCTACGCAGCGCCGTGTGCTTCGCGTACGACTGCACGTTCGCGGCCACCTGGTCGGCCAGTTCGCGGGTCGGCGTGAGGATCAGCGCGCGCACCGGATGGCGGGCGGGCGATGCGCTCGTGCTGGCCTGCGGCAGCAAGCGCTGGATGATCGGCAGCGAAAAGCTCGCGGTCTTGCCCGTCCCGGTTTGCGCGGCCCCCATCATGTCGCGGCCCGCCAGCACGACAGGAATCGCCTGCTCCTGGATCGGCGTAGGGATGGTGTAGCCCGATTCTTTGACGGCTTTCAGGATGTCGGGCGCGAGGCCGAATTGATCAAAAGTCGCAGTACTGGGCGTGACGGCTGTGTCGGACATGGTGGCTTTCGCTAAAAATGCGCTTGGCGCGGGTGCGCGCGGCAGCGGTCGGAACCGCAGAGGGCATCAGGATGAAGGCGGAGCCACGGCGTTCCGCACGGGACCCGTCAGTATTACGGGAAAAATGCGGCCGGCTCCGGCCGGCGGAAAACACCCGCCGGAAAGGCCGGTATTGTAGCACTTCAGCAAAAACACTCATGGCGCATCGGCCGGCTTTCTGCTTACGTGGGCGAAAGGCGGCCGGCGCGGGCGTCGCAAAGCTTCGGCAAATTGCCCAGAAGCCGCCCGCCGCCTCGCTGGCGAGCGTAGTTCGTTCACACGACAGTTGCGTGACAGGCTGTGCCTCACCACGTCTCGCGCATCACCATCAAGCGCATTTCGGTCATGTCCTCGATGGCATAGCGCACGCCCTCGCGCCCAAGTCCGGAGTCTTTCACGCCGCCATACGGCATGTTGTCGACCCGGAACGACGGCACGTCGTTGATCACCACGCCGCCCACTTCGAGTACATCCCACGCACGGTGCGCATGGGCGAGCGAATCGGTGAACACGCCGGCTTGCAGGCCGAAGTCACTGTCGTTGACGGTCGCCAGCGCGGCGTCGAAATCGTCGAAACGCTCCAGAATCGCCACCGGGCCGAAGGCCTCCTTGCGATACAGATCGGTGCCGCGCTTGACGCCTTCGAGCAGCGTGGCCTCGAACATCGCGCCTTCCACCTTGCCACCCGCGACGATCTTCGCGCCCGCCTGCACCGCGCTGTCCATCCAGCCAGCGAGGCGTTTGGACTCGGATTCGGAGATCATCGGCCCGACAAAGGTCTTTTCGTCTTTCGGGTCGCCCATGATCAGCGACTTCGTCTTGGCGATCAGCTTCTCGCGCAGGGCGTCGTAGACCTTTGCATGCACCAGAATCCGCTGCACGCCGATGCAACTTTGCCCCGACTGATAGAACGCGCCGAACGCCAGCCGGTCGACCACGTAATCGAGCTTCTCGCCCTGATCGCCGTCGACAATCGCCGCCGCGTTGCCGCCCAGCTCCAGAATCACCTTCTTCTTGCCGGCCTTTTTCTTCAGTTCCCAGCCCACCGCGGGCGAGCCGGTGAAGGAAAGCAGCTTGAAACGCTCGTCGGTGGTGAACAGATCGGCCCCGTCGCGATGCGCGGGAAGGATCGAGAATGCGCCTTTCGGCAAGTCGGTTTCCGCCAGAATCTCGCCCATGATCAAAGCGCCGACCGGCGTGCGGCTGGCCGGTTTCAACACAAACGGCACGCCCGCCGCGATCGCCGGCGCGACCTTGTGCGCGGTGAGGTTCAGCGGAAAATTGAACGGCGAGATAAACGAGCACGGACCGAGCGGCACGCGCTTCACATAGCCGTGATAGCCCTTCGCCCGCGGCGAAATCTCCAGATTGATGATCTCGCCGTCGATACGCACGGACTCTTCAGCCGCCACCTTGAAGGTATCGATCAGACGCGTGACCTCGCCTTTCGAGTCGTTGATCGGCTTGCCGGCTTCGATACACAGCGCGAGCGCCAACTCATCGTAACGCTCGCGAAAGCGCTTCACGCAATGTTCGAGCACGGCCTGGCGCTTGAACGGCGGGAAGGCGCGCAACGCGGGCATGGCGTCGACGGCATAGCCGATCGCTTTGTCGATTGCCGCCGCGTCCGCCATCGCTACACGGGTCGCCACTTCGCCGCTGAACTTGTCGGTGACTTCAAGATCGGTGTTGGCAGCCACCGCAACGTTCGCGAGGTAGTACGGGTAAGTCTTGTTCAACATGACGCGTTCTCCTTGATCCGATGCTTCATCAGCAGCATGCAACTAGCAAGGGCTATGCCCCGGCGCACCGCCTCGGCGGTTTCGCCGCCGCTCGCTTTCAGCGCGACATCCACGCCTTGCCGGCGCGAATGCGGCCAGCGTCCTGCCCGGCTGCTTCCCGTTGGCGCCAGAGCCGCCGTTCAAAGTTGTGCGCTCAAGCGCTTGATTTCGCGATTCAGCACGCGCTCGTTGTCCGAGTAGTCGATCGGCAGATCGATCACGTGCACGCCGGGCGTCACAAAACATTCGCGCAGCAACGGCGCGAACTCCGCGGCCGATTCAATGCGATGGCCCTTCGCACCGTAACTCTCTGCATAGGCGACGAAATCCGGATTGCTCAGCGTCATGCCGTAGTCCGGGAAGTTCATGTTCTCCTGCTTCCAGCGGATCATGCCGAACGCGTCGTCGCGCAAAATCGGGATCACCAGATCGAGCTTCAGACGCACCGCCGTCTCCAGCTCCTGAGAATTCATCATGAAACCGCCGTCGCCGCACACGGCCATAACCTTGCGGTCCGGGTGCACGATCTTGGTCGCGATGGCTGACGGCAAGCCGGCGCCCATCGACGCCAACGCGTTATCGAGCAGCAGCGAATTCGGTTCGTGCGCGCGGTAATAGCGCGCGAACCATATCTTGTACATGCCGTTGTCCAGACACACGATACCGTCCACCGGCGTGGTCTCGTAGACGTCGTTGACGATCCGTACCGGGTACATCGGGAAACGGTCGTCGTGCTGGCCTTTGACCAGATGCGCTTCGAAGTGCTGCTTGATCTCCTTGAAGCGCGTGAAGTCCCAATGCTCCTTCCGCTCCTTGAGACTTTCCTTGAGCTGCCACACCGCGTTGGCGATATCGCCCACCACTTCGATTTGCGGGAAATACACCGTATCGACTTCCGCGCCAAGAAAGTTGACGTGAATCACCGTCTTCTCGCCGGTGTCGCCACTGCGCATGAAGAATGGCGGCTTCTCGATCACGTCGTGGCCGACATTGATGATGCAATCCGCGTGGTCGATCGCGCGGTGCACGAAGTCGCCGTCGGACAAGGTGGCGTTGCCTAGCCACATCGGGTGCGATTCGTCGATCACGCCCTTGCCCATTTGCGTCGTAAAGAACGGAATGCCGATCTGGTCGACGAATTCGCGCAACATCTTGGTGGTGGTCTTGCGGTTGCCGCCCGCGCCGATCATCAGCAAGGGATGCTTCGCTTTCGTGATCGCCTCGACCGCGCGCGCCACAGCTTTTTCCTCGGCGACAGGACGGCGGCTGTAGCTCTTCGGAATCGGCTTGCCGTCGCCCTCTTCGTCCGCAACGTCTTCTGGCAGTTCGAGGTGCACGGCGCCGGGCCGCTCTTCTTCCGCCTGACGAACCGCCTCGCGCACCGCGGCCGGAATGTTGGCGATCGACACGATCTGCCGCGTGTACTTGGTAAGCGGCTCCATCATCCGCACCACGTCGACGATCTGGAAATGGCCCTGCTTGCTCGATTTGATCGGCTTTTGCCCGGTCACCATCAGCATCGGCATGCCGCCCAACTGCGCGTAGGCGGCAGCGGTCACGAAGTTGGTCGCGCCCGGCCCGAGGGTGGCCAGACACACGCCGGTGCGTCCGGTGAGGCGCCCATACGTGGCGGCCATGAACCCGGCTGCCTGTTCGTGACGCGTAAGAATCAGGCGAATTTTCGAGCGGCGCAACGACTCGAGCAGATCGAGATTTTCTTCACCGGGGATGCCAAACACGTACTCGACACCTTCGGCTTCCAGCGATTTGACGAACAGGTCCGATGCTTTCATGGAGGGTCTCGCTTGATGAAATGGACGCGGGCGACTAGCCCGCCCGTTGAGGTCCGAAAACGTACGATCGAAGACGACGACAGCCACGCGAACCGTGCGCGGGCCGGCATAACGGTCACAGCGGGGACAGCAGTAACAGCGGACACAGCGGATGCCATGCCGGACAGCTTACTACTCGAACGGAAAGGATGTGCGCAGGCGGGCAGCGGTGCGAGGCGGAAGCAGAGGCAGCGGTAAGGTGAGACAGGCGGCGGGGTATTTGAAGAAAGCCGCCGCATCATGCTCAGCGATTGATGGTGACGCAGTCGGACAGCATGGGCGGGGCGTTTTCGCCATCCGTCGCGTCGTACAGGTCGGCACGTGGGCCTTTGGTCCACCAGGTGTAGCTGCCGGCCTGATACTTCGCGCCGGAGGCCGATATCGTGTTGACGAACAGCAGTTGCTGGCCCTTTACAGGCACGAGCGCGAAGCTCTGGCCGTTTGCCGTGTTCCAGTAGGTCACTTGCAGAATCTTGCCGGTCGCGCAGGTGTATTTGTGCGTCTGGCGATTCTTCGCCTGGATCTCGGCGAGGTTCAATGGCGCGGCCCATGCATTACCGTACAGCGCCGCAAGACCCGCAGCCACAGTGACTGCAACAAGCCATTTCTTCATGAGATGCCTCGATCGTTGTTGCACATCAAGCACGGGCAGTGCGCCGTGCGCTGCGGCAGTGGTTACCGCAGTGGTTGCGGCGGGGTTGCATGTCCGGAACGCTCACGGACCCTTCGTGAATCGGTCGTGAATTGCTTTATGGATCAATCACGTTGGCGCACGCGTCAGTCGGCGCGGCGGCCACGTGCCCGACCAGCGGCACGATCTTCAAGCCAGCCGAAGCGACCCGGCAAGGCGCGGCGGCGAGGCCGCATCCTGTCATCCCGGCGCACAGCGCGAGCAGCACGCCAAGTGCGCCGAACCGGCCCAGCCTTCCAAGCCGCATGTTCTTGCGGGATCCCAGGGTCATACGCACCTCTACTTCAGCGAACTTCAATGAGCCGGGTTTCGCGCCCGGCGAGCTTGCGAGGCAAGCGACTATTTCATTGCATCTTCGACGCGCTGTAGTACGGCCAGACGCGTCTTCAACACGCGTTACTTCGTGGAAACCGGGCGCACCGCCGCCGCGGCCTGCTTCGCGCGCGAGCGGGCTTCGTCGATATTCTCGCCGGTGGCGAGCGCCACGCCCATGCGGCGTTTGACGAAACTCTCCGGCTTGCCGAAGAGCCGCAGATCCGCATTGGGCACGGCCAACGCCGCCGGAACACCTTCGAAAGCAATGCCCGCTTCGTCCAGACCGCCGTAAATCACCGCCGACGCACCCGGCGCCCGCAGCGACGTATCCACCGGCAAACCGAGAATCGCGCGCGCATGCAATTCGAACTCCGAGAAGCGTTGCGAGCACAGCGTGACGAGACCGGTATCGTGCGGACGCGGACTCACTTCCGAGAACCATACGTCATCGCCGCGCACGAAAAGTTCCACACCGAACAGGCCCCTGCCACCCAATGCCGCAGTGACCTTATGCGCCACGTCGCGCGACCGCTCGAGCGCGAGCGGGCTCATCGGCTGCGGCTGCCACGATTCGACGTAGTCGCCCGCCACCTGCACGTGGCCGATCGGGTCGCAGAAATACGTGCTGACTTCGCCGCTCGCCGGATCGATTGCGCGCACCGTCAGCTGGGTGATTTCGTACTCGAAGTCGATAAAACCTTCGACGATCACGCGGCCGTGATTCACGCGGCCGCCCGCCATCGCGTATTGCCAGGCGGGTTCGACATCCGCGTCGCTCTTCAGCACCGACTGCCCCTTGCCCGATGACGACATCACCGGTTTCACCACGCACGGATAGCCGACCTTGGCGATGCCCGCGCGCAGTTCGTCGAGTGAATCGGCGAATGCGTATGGCGAGGTCGGCAGGCCGAGCTCTTCCGCGGCCAGCCGGCGGATGCCTTCGCGGTTCATCGTGAGTTGCGTGGCGCGCGCGGTCGGGATCACTTCGGCGAGGCCGTCGGTTTCGATCGCGGCGAGCGCCTCGGTTGCGATCGCTTCGATCTCGGGGACGATCAGATGCGGGCGTTCCTGTTCGACCAGCGCGCGCAATGCGGCGCGGTCGGTCATGTCGATCACGTGCGAGCGATGCGCGACCTGATGGCCCGGCGCGTTCGGATAACGGTCGACGGCAATCACTTCGACGCCCAGCCGTTGCAGCGCGATGATCACCTCCTTGCCGAGTTCGCCGGCGCCGAGCAGCATGACGCGCGTGGCGGATTCAGAAAGAGGCGTGCCGATCCGTTGGCCGATCTGCATGAGGTCTCCAGATAAAAGTCGGATGAGGGTGGGATTGGGGAGAACACGATGTTAACATGCGCACCCCGATACGCACCCGATGCGCCGATGTCGCGGCCGCTCGCCGCACCTTGCTCACCGGGTTCGCGTTGCTATCTGTGCGTAAGGCGCGCAGAGGGCGCTACGGCGCCCTCTGCGACGCACGTGTTTAAGTCCGCTCTCACGCCGTTGCGCTCGCGTGCGGCGAGCTTAGTGCGTTACCCTTACGCCTTCGCCAGTTTGAAGAGGAACGACGCCATGCTCCAAAGCTCCTCCGCGCGACGTGTTGCGCGCTTCATCCCTTATGCGCGCACGGCCATCGCCGCGTTGAGCGTCGCCGCGCTTTGCAGCGCGTGCGCCATGCCGAAGCATCCCGACTCGGAAGCCGCACCGCCCGATCCGTTCAACCCGGCCGCCACCCAGTTGCTCGACGACACCAGTTGGGTACTCACCGGCTGGAAACAGGCCGACGGCACGGTGCGAGCGATTCCGTCCTCGGATCAGGGCGCGCCGATCACGCTCGTGCTCTCCACCGACAAAGGCCAGCGCCACGCCAGCGGTTTTTCCGGCTGTAATCGCTACATGGGCTCGTATGCGTTGAAAGATGGGAAGCTGAGCTTCGGCACGCTGGGCGGCACGCGCATGGCGTGCATGACGCCGGGCGGACAGATCGAAGGTGCGTATCTCAACGCGCTGACGCACATCGACCGCACCGGCGTGCAGATGCGCGCGCCGCAACAGATGCAGCTGGTGCTCGACAACGGCGATACGCTGACGTTCGACAGCAGCACCAAGTGACACATAGGCGGACCGATCCGCGGGCAGACAAGCGGGTGGCCGGCTGCAGCCGACGCTGCCCGCATGGCGCGCGCAGGCTATCGCAGCCGCCGTTGTTTTTCACCGACGGCAGGCCGCGCACCGGCCTGCTTTCCCATTTGGACGCAAGCATACTTGCGTCTGCCTTCGAAGCGTCGGGCTTCCCCGGTTAAACTCGACGGATTGCGTTTTTTGCGCGTTCGTCATTCGTTGATGTCTAGCATGCACACGGTAGTTTTCGGCTGGTTCGGCGGGTCAGCCGTCTGGTTCATTCCTCTTTTGTGGCGCCTCGTGAAGTCGGTGCTGCCAGGCGGCGCAGGTCTGCGCGGCCCCGGCACGATCCGCCTTTGGCTCGGCTTCGTCTGCGTGGTGGTGGCGAGCTGCACGCTGGAGGCGTCGCTGATCGGCGCGGCCGGCGTGAATGGCGTCGGCCATGCGCTGGCGGCGGCCTTCGGTCATCTGCTCGGTCATATCGGCACGCCGCTCGCGGCGCTCGCCCTGCTTGTAATCAGCCTGCCCTGGCTGATCGACTTCCGCTGGAGCGAAGTCGCCGTGTGGGCCGATGGCGCATTCGGCCTCGGCCTGTCACGCGGCCTCGCCAAACGCGATGAGGAAGCGCGCCGCCACCGGAGCGTCGACGACGGTTTGCCGTCGCACGTCTCGCCGTCCACCAATACGATGGCGCCTAAAAGCAATGGACGTTACGCGCGTCCAGCCGTCTGGCGACCGCCGGCGAGCGGTCGCGGCGCGTCTGCGGCTGGCGGCGTGGCCGGCGCTGGCAGCACCGCGGGCGCCGCTGCGGCCAGGGACGCGGCGGCGCGTGGTGCCGGGGCGAACTGGCGCGCAGGCGCAGTAAAAGCGCGCAGCCAGGCCGCGCAGGCGGAGCCGGTGCTGCGCACGTCCGCCGGGACGCTGCCGCGCCAGACGCCGCGGCAAGTGCCAACGCAGGCGCAGACACCGACACACTCGCTGAACACTGACAAGGCGGCATGGATGCCGGCCGAACCGGTTGCGCCGGCTGGATGGTTGCGTGAGCCGGCAACGGCGTCGCGCGCCCCAGTCTCCGCACCCGGTTCGACGGCGGGATCAGGAACGGCCGCGACTTCGGCTCGCGATGGTGCGTCACAGGTTGGCCGGCGCTCTGCTGGCGAGCAACGTCCAGTGGGATCGCCGACGTCCGGCTCGGGCATGACAGGTGTGGCGGGTGTCGCCGGTGCGGTCGCCGCATCGATGGCTGCGGGACAAGCAGCGCCCGCCGCGGCAGCAGCAGCAGCAGCGCGGACGTTGTCAGGTTTGGCCGCCGGTCCGGCGGCGAACGCCTCGGCTGATACGGGCCGCCCGTCGACGACCCAAAATTCAGCCGCCGGAGGTTTTCAGGGAAGTCGTTCTACGACGGCCCAGCAACCGTTCTCCTCCGCTTCGCGTGCGAACGCCAACGTCGCGCCGACGCAGCCAACGCGGCGTCCGACTTCGTTTAACGCGCCGGCACCCAGCTATACCCGGCCCATGGCCACAGCGCAGAAAGTCACGCCGCCGGCCAGCGTCCAGGAGACGCTCCGCAGCATCGCGGAAAATGCCGCACGCTGGACCGACATCGCCGGTGTCAGCCTCGCGCGCAGCAGCGGCGCGGAAAACACGTTGGTCACGGCACCGGCATCGACGCTCGCATCGGCATTGACACACGCGGATGCACCGACGGAGACGTTGGCACAACCTGGGGCACAAGCGGAAGCGCCAGAGAAGACGTCTGCACCAGCACCAGCCACGCAGCATGCGGCACCCGTGCCCACCCCCACGCCGTTTCAAATTTTCGCGGCCCAGTTGCAGTCGAGCGACGCGGAAACGAACTTGCCACCGTCCGTCGAAGACGAACCGACGCAACTCGCGAATCAGAGCAGCCATAGCAACGCAAACGCACCAGTTGAACGCGTGCAGCCGATCGGCGAGGCGGCGCCGATACATCACGCCGCGCCGCCATGGCACGTCGAGCGCGCGAGCGAAGCAGTTGCGCCAGTCGAAGCGGCAACGACGGACACCCCTGCCCTATCGGATGTATCGAACGTATCCGACGATTTGAACTCGTCGGACGCCCCGGACGCTTCGACCGTCGTCGCCGCAGTACCGCCGCAAAACGCCGCATCGCACGCGACGAATGTGGTTCGCTTCCCTAGCTTCGCAGTTCAGGCCGCCCCCGTGGCCTCCGCTACCGTCGTCAACGAACCCGCCGACGCGCTGGCGTACACACCGAACACACCACCCGCGCCCGGCGCAACTGCCGCGCTTGGCATCCCTACGACCCAAGCCGTACCACCCGCAGCCCACTTCGCAATCGAGCTGTCGGAGCCGACCGAGCCGCCGGAACCGACCGAGCCCGCGGAATCCACGGAGCCCGCCGAACCCATCGTTCAGCGCGCGCCGCTGCGCGGCCACAGCCCCGCCAACGGCTTCGAGTTCCGCGCGCCCGCGGCATCGAGGGTCGAATTGCCAACCCTCGACCTGCTCGCGCTCGCCGACACCGACGTCGAACCCGTTTCAGAAGAAGCACTTATCGAAACCGGTCTGCTGATCGAACAGCGTCTGCAGGAATTCAAGGTGCCGGTTACTGTGGTTGGTCATTCGGCCGGCCCGGTCATCACACGCTTCGAAGTCGAGCCGGCACTCGGCGTGCGCGGCAGTCAGATCGTCGGCCTGATGAAGGACCTGTCGCGCGGCCTCGGTCTTACGTCGATTCGCGTGGTCGAGACGATTCCCGGCAAGACCTGCATGGGTCTCGAGTTGCCGAACGCCAAGCGGCAAACGATCCGCCTGTCCGAAATTATCGAAGCAAGCGTCTATCAAAACTCGCATTCGCAGTTGACGCTGGCGATGGGTAAGGACATCACCGGACATCCGGTGGTCGCTGACCTGGCGAAAGCGCCGCACATGCTTGTGGCAGGCACGACGGGGTCGGGCAAGTCGGTGGCGATCAACGCCATGATCTGTTCGCTGCTCTTCAAGGCGACGCCTGAAGAAGTGCGGCTCATCATGATCGACCCGAAGATGCTGGAACTGTCGGTGTACGAAGGCATTCCGCATCTGCTCGCGCCGGTCGTCACCGATATGAAGCTGGCCGCCAACGCGCTGAACTGGTGCGTCGGCGAAATGGAAAAGCGCTATCGGCTCATGTCCGCGGTCGGCGTGCGCAACCTGGCCGGCTTCAACCAGAAGATTCGCGATACGGAAGCCAAGGGCAAGAAGCTCGGCAACCCGTTCTCGCTGACGCCGGAAGCACCCGAGCCGCTCGCGCCGCTGCCGCTGATCGTGGTGGTGATCGACGAGCTGGCCGACCTGATGATGGTCGCGGGCAAGAAGATCGAAGAGCTGATCGCGCGTCTCGCGCAGAAGGCGCGCGCCGCCGGTATTCACCTGATTCTGGCGACGCAGCGTCCGTCGGTGGACGTGATCACCGGCCTCATCAAGGCGAACATTCCGACGCGCGTGGCATTCCAGGTGTCGTCGAAAATCGACTCGCGCACGATTCTCGATCAGATGGGCGCCGAATCGCTGCTCGGTCAGGGCGACATGCTGTTCCTGCCGCCGGGCACGGGCTACCCGCAGCGTGTGCACGGCGCGTTTGTCGCCGACGAGGAAGTGCATCGGATCGTCGAGTATCTGAAGCAGTTCGGCGAACCGCAGTACGAAGAAGGCATTCTCGACGGCCCGGCCACCGAAGGCGCATCGCCCGACCTGTTCGGCGACACGCCGGATGCAGAAGCCGATCCGCTTTACGACGAAGCCGTTGCCTTCGTGGTGCGCACGCGGCGCGCGTCGATCTCGTCGGTACAACGGCAGTTGCGCATCGGATACAACCGCGCGGCACGCCTCGTCGAGCAGATGGAGACGGCGGGACTGGTGTCTGCAATGGGCATCAATGGCAGCCGTGAAGTGCTCGCGCCGGGACCGGCGGAATAAGCATGACGGGCCGGTAGCCGCCAACAAAAGCCAGACAAAAAAACGGGTCGCTCGAAGCGACCCGTTTCCTATTCAACTCGCGGATTCAGATCACCAGCAACCCCACCTCACGACGGCGACACCAGCTTGAAGTCCACCGGCGAATCGATGTCGATACGCTTCGGGTTCGCTTCGAGCAATCCGCTCTGCTGATCGCGCTTGAACACATACACCGAGCCGCTGTTCTGATTGCCGACGATCAGCCAGTTGCCGGTCGGGTCGATCGCGAATTCGCGCGGCGATTTGCCAAGGCTCGACTGGTGCCCGATCTTCTTCAGATGACCATTGGTGGGGTCGACCGAGAAGATCACGATATCGTTCGCGTCGCCACGATTCGACGCGTAGACGAAGCGCCCGTCCGGCGACAGATGGATCGCCGAGCCGCCCACGGCGCCCTTGAAGCCAGGCTCCGTCAACGAAAGCGTCTGCACCTGCGTGAGCTTGCCGTCGGCGTAATTGAAGGTAGTGACCGTGCCTGCCAGCTCACTCGTCAGATACGCATGCTTGCCGTCCGCACCGAACACCAGGTGACGCGGGCCCGTGCCTGCTTTCTCCTGGGTGTAACGCCAGTCGGTCGGGCCGAACAGGCCGCGGCTGCCGTCCGGGGTATAGCGGTACGAATACAGCTTGTCGGCACCCAGGTCTTGCGCGAACAGATAGTGGCCGTCCGGCGAGAACACGGTGGAGTGAACATGCGAGTTGTCCTGACGCCCCTTCACCGGACCACCGCCTTCATGATGCACCGTGAGCACCGACGCGCCCACCTGACCATCAGCCTGCAACGGGAACACCGCAAAGCTGCCGCCCGGATCGGCGGCCACCGAGTAGTTGGCCGTCAGCAGATATTTGCCGTCCGGCGACAGGCTCAGATAGCACGGGTCGTTACCATCCGACGAGACCTTGTTGAGAAAGGTCAGTTGGCCGCTCGCGGCGTCGAAGCGAAACGCGCTGATACCGCCGCGCTGCGTCGCCGGACCGTTGTCGCCAGGCAATTCGTTGACCGCATACACGAAGCGCCGGTCACGGCTCACCACCAGGTACGACGGGTTGACCGTCTGTGCAACCGACACGCGGGTCGCTTCGCCCGTCTTCGTGTCGAAGCGGTAGACATACACGCCCTCGCTCTTGCCGCCGGTGTAAGTGCCGACCAGCATGTCATAGACGCCGTCGGCGGGAACCGGGCCGGAATCTTGCGCAAACGCATGCGAAGCAACAATCGAGACCATGAGCACGAAACCTTTTATTATCGAGCGAGCGGAGCGCAGAGGCGTTGCCCGCGCGCCGCGCCATGAGGTGGATTGAGCAGTAGAAGGCGAAGGAGAGTTTGAAACGGCGTGCATTGCAGCCCGGTGACTACGAAGCATATGACCTCCTGGACATCGGTTATTCGGTTGATTCGGTTGTAATGGTGTCTCTGGTCTGCCGCGCAATCGGTCGAATTGTTTTATCGAGGCAAGTATAGAAGCGTTGCGTCGGATCATGCAGCGAATCCGGCTACAGGGATTCAGCCGTTCCGCGTTAGGCCGGGCCGCGATCGGCTGGACCCTGTCAGGCCAAGCCGCGTTCGGTTGCATGTGCAGTAATTGTCCCGCCTGGCGGGGTGTTTTTTCAACCGCATCTCATCCATCTCACACTACGGAGTCTTCATGAACGTCACACTCAGCCTGGGCCCGCTTGTTTCGCTAATCGCCGGCATTCTGATTCTCGTCATGCCGCGCCTGTTGAACTATATCGTCGCGCTCTATCTGATCATCATCGGCATCATTGGGATCTTCGGCGTGGGGTCGTCGCATTTCTGAGCGGCGACGGCAGTCAGCCATAGCAAGCAGCAAGGGACGAACGACCGGGTGCACTACAGGCCCGGTGCCGTCCCGCATGAACGCGGACGGACGTTGCGAGCAACGGGAGGAGCATCGACCACGGCTGTGGCGGTGCAACAGGTAACACAGCGAAGCAGCGAAACCGAATAGCAAGGCAACGCAAAGCGGAGCAGCGCAGCAAAGCGGTGTGCACGCAACAAGCCGCGTCAGACGCAAGTCAGCTGAGCAGCCGACGCTTGCGAAATAAACCCGCACAACAGACGGTCAGCCGTTCGAAAGCTGCTCCAGCCGCAAGCGCCCCTGCAACGACAATCCGCCGACGGCATAATGGCCGTCACCTCCCTGATGACGCCGGAAGCAGGCCCGTTCGATCAGAAAGGCCAGCGCGGTCTGCATGCCGTTGCGGCTCAGGCCCAGCCGGCCATGATCGAGCGGCAACATTGAATCGTCGGCCAGTTCGCTGGCGGCCGAGAGAATCGTGATGCAATCGGATTTCGACGGGTTCAGCATAGCTTGGATCCTCGAAAGCGGTGTGTGCATACGCCATGGGCCAGGCCGGGGCATGATTCGGAGGGCTCAGCGCATCGGCATGAAAACCGATTGTAGGCAGTGATTTGACAATTACCAACTCGTGTTTTGCCGCATTGCGTGCTGAACCAAAGCGCATCGCACGAGTCCGGTAATAACAACGACACGACGCGCGGCGGCCTTCGCCTTGCGTAAACCTGACACGCTCCTCCATGCCCGCACTCATCGAAGACTATGCACTCATCGGCGACGGCCACACGGCCGCGCTCATCTCCCGGGACGGTTCTGTCGACTGGCTCTGCTGGCCGCGCTTCGACTCCGGGGCCTGCTTCGCCGCCCTGCTCGGCACGCCCGACAACGGCCGCTGGCTGATTTCGCCGGTCTCGGATACGCCACCCAAAATTACGCGCCGTTATCGCGGTGAGACGCTGATCCTGGAAACCGATTTCGAAACATCGGAAGGTGCGGTCACGCTGATCGATTTCATGCCGCCTGGCAACGGCTGGTCGGAGATGGTGCGGATCGTGGTCGGCAAACGCGGCACCGTGCGCATGCAGATGGAGCTGGTGCTGCGCTTCGACTACGGTTTTTCAATTCCGTGGGTCGATCGCCTGAAGCACGACAGCGGCATCAAGGCGATCGTCGGTCCGGATACCGCGGTGCTGCGCACGCCGGTCGACTTGCATGGCGAGAACATGAAAACCGTCGCGGAATTCACCGTGAGCGAAGGCGAGCGTGTGCCGTTTTCGTTGGCGTATGCGGCCTCGCATCTGCGTATTCCGCCGGGACGCGATCCGCATACGTCGCTCGCGCGCACCGAGAACCATTGGCTCGAATGGTCCGCCCGGAGCACCGTCGAAGGCAAATGGGCCGCGCAGATCCGCCGCTCGCTGATTACGCTGAAGGCACTCGCCTACGAGCCGACCGGCGGCATCGTCGCCGCGCCCACCACGTCATTGCCGGAACAACTGGGCGGCACACGCAACTGGGACTACCGCTACTGCTGGCTGCGCGACGCCACCATCACGCTGCTCGCAATGATGCGCGGCGGCTATTACGACGAAGCGCGCGCGTGGCGCACCTGGCTCGGCCGGGTCATGGCCGGCGCGCCGGACCAGTTGCAGATCATGTACGGGATCGCCGGCGAGCGGCGGCTGCCCGAGTTCGAACTTGACTGGCTGCCGGGCTATCAGGACGCTAAACCCGTGCGGATCGGCAACAACGCGGTCGGACAGCGCCAGCTCGACGTCTACGGCGAAGTGATGAACGCGCTCCATCTCGCGCGCGTCGGCGGCCTGCAGGCGGACGACACCGCGTGGAATGTGCAGCGCGCGTTGCTCGGCCACCTCGACACGATCTGGGAAGAGCCGGACGAAGGCATCTGGGAAACGCGTGGTGGCCGCCAGCACTTCACTTTCTCGAAAGTGATGGCGTGGGTCGCCTACGACCGTGCCATTCAGTCAGCCGAAAAGTTCAAGCTCGAGGGCCTACTCGATGAATGGCGCGCAACCCGCGCGAAAATCCATGCGGAAGTCTGCGCGCGGGCATGGAATCCGGCGCTCAACGCGTTCTCCCAGTGCTACGGCAGCGATCAGCTCGACGCGAGCGTGCTGCTGCTGCCGCTGGTCGGCTTCCTGCCGCCGGACGATCCGCGCGTCAAAGGCACGGTGGCGGCGATCGAAAAGGACTTGATGCACGACGGCTTCGTGATGCGCTACCGCACCACTGAATTCGACGACGGCCTGCCGCCCGGCGAAGGCACCTTCCTCGCCTGCTCGTTCTGGATGGTGGACAACCTCGCGTTGCAAGGCCGCATGGATGAAGCCATCGCCATGTACGAGCGGCTGCTCGGCCTCTGCAACGACGTCGGTCTGCTCGCGGAAGAATACGATCCGGCCGCGAAGCGCCTGGTCGGCAACTTCCCGCAGGCGTTTTCGCATGTGGCGCTGGTGCACACCGGCCTGAACCTGATGAAGCACGAACAGGAGATGGCCCAGGCGACCGGGCAGCCGCCACATAACGGCACCATGGCAGAAGAACTTGAGGCTGCGGCAACCCCCGATAGCGGCTCGGCAGCATCGCCAGTACCATGATTCAATGACAGTTTGCGCGCAGCCCGCGCGCAAATTGCTGCATTGCACAAGTACGCTTTGTTCAGTATCATCGATCAGATTGTTGGCCGAAAATCAATGCGCCCACAACCAATACGGCCTGCCGCAACGCCACACGCGTGTTTGCCAAGCCCCATGCGAACCGCTTAAACGGAGCACCCATGCTCTACCAATTGCACGAATTCCAGCGGGCGATGTTGAGCCCTCTCACCGCCTGGGCCCAGGCCGCGTCGAAATCGTTCGCGAATCCCGCCAGCCCATTGGCCTACGTGCCCGGCGCCACACGCCTTTCAGCCGGTTACGAACTGCTCTACCGGCTCGGCAAAGATTACGAAAAGCCCGAGTTCAACCTTCATCAGATTGTCAAAGACGGTCATAACATTCCGATCATCGAGCAAACGATTATCGAAAAGCCGTTTTGCCGCCTGATGCGCTTCAAGCGTTTTGCAGACGACAGCGACGCTGTTGCCCAATTGAAAGATGAGCCAATCGTGCTGGTGTGCGCGCCGTTGTCGGGCCACCACGCCACGCTACTGCGCGATACCGTACGTACGTTGCTGCAAGACCACAAGGTCTACCTGACCGACTGGATCGACGCACGCATGGTGCCGCTCGAAGAAGGCGAGTTTCATCTCGACGATTACGTCGCCTACATTCAGGAATTCATCCGCCACATCGGCGCGAAGAATCTGCATGTGATCTCGGTGTGTCAGCCCACCGTGCCGGTGCTCGCCGCCATTTCACTGATGGCGAGCCGCGGCGAAGACACGCCGCGCACCATGACGATGATGGGTGGCCCGATCGACGCGCGTAAGAGCCCGACCTCAGTCAACTCGCTGGCCACCCAGCACTCGTATGAATGGTTCGAAAACAACGTGATCTTCACGGTGCCGCCGAACTATCCGGGTGTGGGCCGTAAGGTTTACCCGGGCTTTCTGCAACACACCGGCTTCGTTGCGATGAACCCGGAGCGGCACGCGGCTTCGCACTGGGACTTCTACCAGAGCCTCCTGCGCGGCGACGAAGACGACGCGGAAGCACATCGCCGCTTCTACGACGAGTACAACGCGGTACTCGACATGGACGCGGACTACTACCTGGACACGATTCGCGTGGTGTTCCAGGAATTCAGTCTCGCCGAAGGCACGTGGGACGTCGCAGGCGAACGGGTGCGTCCGCAGGACATCAAGAAGACCGCGCTCTTCACGATCGAAGGCGAGCTGGACGATATCTCCGGCGACGGTCAGACGTTCGCGGCACATGATCTGTGCACCGGCATTCCGGAGAAGGACAGGCGTCACTTCACCGCGGAAAAATGCGGCCACTATGGCATTTTCTCGGGCCGCCGCTGGCGCACCATCATCTATCCGCAGCTGCGCGACTTCATCCTCGAGCACAACAAAGCGCCCAAGGTAGCGAAGGAAAAAGTCGAAGCCTGAGCACTGCGCGCGTAAACATAAACAACGGCCTCTTCTTCAGAGGCCGTTGTCGTTTCTGACGCTTCTTTTGCTGTTTATGCGCAGCCGCGCAGCGGCTTACTTCCGCAACAGATACGCAAGCAGCAACTCGGTGTTCATCTGGACAACTTCACTTCGTTCGCTCGCACTGCTGAAATCGCGACCGAGTGTCGCTTCGAGCGTGAAGCGGTTCGACACGATGTAATAGCCCATGCCGGACAGCGTCACGTAAAAACGCAGCGGATCGACGTTGGTGCGAAACAGCCCCGCGCGTTGGCCCCGTTCGAGAATGCCGCCGAGCGTGGCGACGATCGGCGAGATCATTTCGCGGATGCGCGTCGACTTCTGCATGTAGCGTGCCTCATGCAGATTCTCGTTGTTAATGAGACGCAGCAACTCGGGATGATCGCGGTAGTAATCCCAAACAAAATGCGCGAGACGTGTCACCGCCTCGACCGGCGCAATCCCGTTCAGTTCGAGCGCGCGTTCCGCTTCATTGAGCGCGCTGAATGCGTGCTCGAGTACCGCAGTGAAAAGCTGCTCCTTGCTACCGAAGTAGTAATAGAGCATGCGTTCATTAGTTTCCGCGCGGCGGGCGATCTGATCGACGCGCGCGCCGAACAACCCTCCATTTGCAAACTCTTCGGCCGCCGCAAGCAGAATGCGGCGCCGCGTGCCTTCAGGATCTCTTTTGATTTTCGGCTGATTCATGGTGGCATCGTCTTCGTGAGCCGCGTTATCCGGATCGCGCCGCCGGCCTCTCCTCGGGCCTTGCACCGACAGCACTGAACGGGCTGGTTGGGGGAACACCCTTATGCGGTCTTTCGAAAAAGCGCTTCGATTATGGCACATGGATTGCGGATGGCAATTGGGGAAATCGGCGATAATGTGCTATTTAGTTCAAGCTACGCGGCCGCAAGGCAAGCACTAACGTTGTGACCGTGATCGACTCCAAAACACTCGCAGACCGCATTGAGGATCTGCTGCCCCAAACGCAATGCACAAAGTGCGGCTATCCGGCGTGCCGTCCCTATGCCGAAGCCGTCGCCAGTGGCGAAGCTGACTACAACCAGTGCCCGCCGGGTGGCGTCGAAGGCATCGCACGCCTCGCCGCACTGCTCGGCAAACCGGTGATTCCGCTCAATTCCGCCAACGGCGTCGAAAGACCGCGCCCGTTGGCGGTTATCGACGAACAAGTTTGCATCGGCTGCACGCTGTGCATGCAGGCCTGTCCGGTCGATGCAATAGTTGGCGCACCGAAACAGATGCATACAGTGATTGCCGCGCTCTGTACCGGTTGCGACCTGTGTGTGCCCCCCTGCCCGGTCGATTGCATTGCCATGCCATCGGTCACGGGTGAGGCAACCGGCTGGGACGCGTGGAGCCAAAGTCAGGCCGACGCCGCGCGCGAGCGCCACAATCGGCGCGAAGCCCGTCTCGCACGCGAACGCGAAGCTGCCGAAGCGCGTGCTGCAGCGCGGCGAGCGGTCGGCAGCACGCCCGCTCAAACCGTGGAGACGAGTGCCCAGGCAACATCCGCCGCGCCCGCCGCAGACGACGCCGAAGCGAAAAAACGCGCAATCATCCAAGCCGCGCTCGAGCGTGCCCGTCAGAAGAAAGAAGAGTTGACCGCGAAGGGCCAAGGCCCGCAGAACACCGAACGCGTCAGCGCCGACGTGCAAGCGCAGATCGACGCCGCCGAAGCACGCCGCCGCCGGCTCGGACTCGCCGCGGCTAACACTGAAATTCCGCCAACGAAGCGCTAACCTTTGATCTTACGCCGCGCATGAACGCGAACAAACGCCGCGCCATCTACGAGACGCTTCAGAGTCTCAACCCGCACCCCACGACCGAGCTCGAGTACACCACACCGTTCGAACTGCTGATTGCCGTGCTGCTGTCGGCGCAGGCCACCGACGTGTCGGTGAACAAGGCGATGCGCAAGATGTTCCCCGTCGCGAACACGCCGCAGAAGGTCTTCGATCTCGGCGAAGAAGGCGTTGCCGGCTACATCAGGACGATTGGCCTGTATCGGACCAAGGCGAAGAATGTGATCGCAACCTGCCGCATTCTGCTCGACCAGTATGGCGGCGAAGTGCCGGAGGACCGTGAAGCGCTCGAAAGCTTACCAGGCGTCGGTCGTAAAACGGCGAACGTGATCCTGAACACGGCGTTCGGTCATCCGACTATCGCGGTCGATACGCACATCTTTCGGGTTGCGAATCGAACTGGGCTCGCGCCCGGCAAAGACGTACGCGCGGTCGAAGCGGCGCTGGAGAAATTCACGCCCGCCGAGTTCAAGCAGGACGCCCACCATTGGTTGATTCTGCACGGCCGCTATGTGTGCAAGGCGCGCCGGCCGGAATGCTGGCATTGCGTGATCGAGCCATTGTGCGAGTTCCGGCCGAAGACGCCGCCGCCGGATCTTTGAGCGAGAGGCGCCGCGGCGAGCGCCGCACACGGGCCACGTTTGCTTGCTACGTGGCGGCCGCGACCTCGCTGACCCGAGTCGCCTGACCCCGCCGGACTGGCCTGCATGCGCCGCCGCCAGCACTCCACCGGACCCCAGCGTAAAATACAACCCTGCACACACCCCACACTAACCGCACCGTCCCACGATGTTCAATCCCAGCCGCGACGAAGTCCGCCAATTTTTCACCGACACCTGGCGCAAGCAGCGTCAAGGCGAGATTCTGACGCCACTCGAAGCGATCGCTGCCGACTGGATCGTTGAGCATCCGGAATATCACGCCGATCTAACCAATCCGGAAGCCGCCCAGACGCAGGACTACTCGCCCGAACGCGGCCAGACCAACCCGTTCCTGCACCTGTCAATGCATCTGGCGATCACCGAACAGTTGTCGATCGACCAGCCGCCGGGCATCCGCGCGGCGCACGAACGGCTCGCAGCGCGGCTCGGCTCGACCCACGAGGCACAGCACGCGATCATGGACTGCCTCGGCGAAACCATCTGGGAAGCGCAGCGCACCGGCACCCCGCCGGACACCGACGCCTATTTGCAGCGTATCGAGCGGCGCGCCACGCGCGACTGACCCCTAAAAGCACAACACCCCGCCGAAGCGGGGTGTCGTTCAATCCGAAAACAGCGTAAAACCAGCGCGAAGCCGTTACTTCTTCTGCACCAGATCGCCGTTCAGCGATTCGACATAGGCCGCGAGGTCCTTCATGTCGCTCGGCGACAGGCTCTGCACCTGCGCCTGCATGATCGCATTGTTGCGACCGAGGTGTGGATTGCCGTTGCCCATCTGGTACTGACGCAGCGCCCAGTAGACGTAGTCGGCGTGCTGACCGGCAAGCTTCGGATATTCCGGGCTCACCGGCTTGTTCAGGTTGACGCCGTGGCAAGCCGCGCAATTGTGGCTGTCTGCCAGCACCTTGCCGTTACCAGCGTCAGCGGCGTACGCGCCGTTCGCTGCAACCAGACCGATCAGTGCCGCCGACGCGCATGCAGCCTTGAACACCGTGTGGAGTGCCTGTTGGGGCTTATTCATGAATTCTCCTATCCCGCGAATATAAATAACCGAGTGACTGGATGGATGATCGCAGCCGATCACTTGTCGGGATTGCTCTTCGAAGAGGAATTTTGCGCTGCGTAGTAGGCAGCGATGTCGGCGATGTCCTGATCCGACAGCGACGCGGTGATTGCGTGCATCGTTTCGAAGTGGCGGTCGCCCTTCTTGTAGCCATGCATGGCGTTCTCGAGGTACGCCTGATTCTGGCCGCCGAGCATGGGCACGCGGTAGACCTCAGGGTAAGCCGTGCGGTATTCAGGGATGCCGTGGCAGCCAATACACATCGCGACCTTGCCTTGACCCACCTTCGGGTTGCCGACGACATCCGCTGCCTGCGCACTGGCCGCATAGCCCGCGAGCACCGACAGCGCTGCGATCACGACGTGTTTGCCGACGAATTTATTCATAGCATGTAACCTGGCTTGAGGGGAAACGGGCGCCCAAAAAAGGCAACGACCCGCGCCGTTCTTCTTATAGGGTAGCCACGCAGGCCAAAAAAATCGGGCTAATTGTACCGCGACGCTGCGCCGAACGTCCACAGCGCGGGGCGGCAGCGCATCCGGCCGCCGCAAAGCCACGGCTAGCACCGTTTTTGCTCCGCCGCGCCTGTTCCGCATGGCTTTGTGCCGCCGGTTGCGCTTCGCCCGTCTTGCCCGCGACGCCTGGCGCGCCCGCCCACCGGGCACGCCAGGCGAGCGTACGGGCCACTCGCAGGCGCCGGATGCGCGCTCATCTCGTCGTCCGACACCGCGGGTCACACCTTACGCGAGCCCGTTTCAGCGCAACAGGCCTTCTGACTTATACTGGGTTTTTTCCCAAAAAAGAGCATCTTGCCATGCGTTTTGAAGGCTCATCGCAGTACGTCGCCACCGACGACCTCAAGCTCGCGGTCAACGCCGCAATGACGCTAAAGCGCCCGCTGCTCATCAAGGGCGAACCCGGCACCGGCAAAACCATGCTCGCCGAAGAGGTTGCCGCCGCGCTCGGCATGCCGCTGCTGCAGTGGCATATCAAGTCCACCACCAAGGCCCAGCAAGGCCTGTACGAATACGACGCAGTGTCACGCCTGCGCGACTCGCAGCTCGGCGACGAGCGCGTCAAGGACATCCGCAACTACATCGTGAAGGGCGTGTTGTGGCAGGCGTTCGAGTCGGACGAGCAAACGGTGCTTCTGATCGACGAGATCGACAAGGCCGACATCGAATTCCCGAACGACCTGCTGCGCGAACTCGACCGCATGGAGTTCTATGTGTACGAGACCCACGAGCTGATCCGCGCGAAGCAGCGCCCGCTCGTGATCATCACATCGAACAACGAGAAGGAACTACCGGACGCGTTCCTGCGCCGCTGCTTTTTCCACTACATCAAATTCCCCGAGCCGGTGACGATGCAGCAGATCGTCGAGGTGCACTACCCCGGCATCAAGAAGGAACTGCTCGCCGCGGCGATGCAGAGCTTCTTCGAATTGCGCAACGTCGCGGGTCTGAAGAAAAAACCGTCCACGTCGGAACTGCTCGACTGGCTGAAGCTGCTGCTCGCCGAGGACATTCCGCCCGAAGCGCTGCGCTCGTCCGATCAGAAGCAGATCATCCCGCCGCTGCACGGCGCGCTCCTGAAGAACGAACAGGACGTGAGCCTGTTCGAACGGCTGATCTTCATGAACCGCAATAATCGCTGAAACACTGTTGAAACGCGTTGATACCCGGCTGATGCGCGCCACGCGCCGCACCCCAGCCCCGAAGGACACAGCATGCTGATCGACTTCTTCTACTCGCTGCGCGCCGCCAGATTGCCGGTGTCGGTGAAGGAATACCTGACGCTGCTCGAAGCGCTGAAAGCCAATGTGATCGCGCCGTCGCTCGACGAGTTCTACTATCTCGCCCGCATCACGCTGGTCAAAGACGAACAGTATTTCGATAAGTTCGACCAGGCGTTCGGCGCGTATTTCAACGGCGTCGCGCAAGCCTCGGAACTCGCCTTCGACGTCCCGCTCGACTGGCTGAAGAAGAAGCTGCAACGCGATCTGTCGCCCGAAGAAAAAGCGCAGATCGAAGCGATGGGCGGTCTCGACAAGCTGATGGAGCGCCTGAAGGAACTGTTCGACGAACAGAAAGAGCGCCACGAAGGCGGCAACAAATGGATCGGCACGGGCGGCACGTCGCCGTTCGGCAACGGTGGCTATAACCCTGAGGGTGTGCGCATTGGTGGCGACGCGGCGGGCAATCGCACGGCGGTGAAGGTGTGGGAGGCGCGCGCCTATCGCGACTACGACGACCAGGTCGAAATCGGCACACGCAACATCAAGATCGCGCTGCGCCGCTTGCGCCGTTTCGCGCGCGAAGGCGCCGCCGAAGAACTCGATCTGCCGGACACGATCCGTAGCACCGCCGCGAACGCCGGCTGGCTCGACCTGAAGATGGTGCCGGAGCGGCACAACAAGGTGAAAGTGCTGATGCTGCTCGACGTCGGCGGCTCGATGGACGATCACATCAAGCGCACCGAAGAGCTCTTTTCCGCCGCCAAGGCCGAATTCAAGCATCTCGAGTTCTATTACTTCCACAACTGCGTGTACGACTTCCTGTGGAAGAACAATCGCCGCCGTCACGCCGAGCGCATGCCGACGTGGGACGTGCTGCACAAGTTCACGCCCGACTACAAGCTGATCTTCGTCGGCGATGCGACCATGAGCCCGTACGAAGTGCTGCAACCGGGCGGCTCAGTGGAATATAACAATGGCGAAGCCGGCGCGGTGTGGCTGCGCCGGCTTGCCGATCATTTCCCGCATCATGCGTGGCTGAATCCGGAGCCGGAAGGTTTGTGGGCATACCGCCAATCGGTCAGCGCGATCCGGGAAGTGCTCGGTCACCGCATGTATCCGCTCACGCTCGCCGGACTCGAAACGGCGATGCGCACGCTGAGCAAGTAATCCGATCAGGTCACGTTTTTCTCCAACTATAAGAAAGCATCTGCATGAGCCCGTCTTCATCGCCCGATTTGTCCCCTGCCGACGTACACCCCGGCCCGCTCAAACCGTTTGCCGATACGTCCTTGTCCACCCTCGTCGCCGGTTTCGTCGCGATGATGACGGGCTACACCAGTTCGCTGGTGCTGATGTTCCAGGCGGGTCAGGCCGCGCATCTCACCGACGCGCAGATTTCCTCGTGGATCTGGGCGTTGTCGATCGGCATGGCCGTCTGCACGATCGGCCTGTCGCTGCGCTTTCGCGCGCCGATCGTGATTGCCTGGTCGACGCCGGGCGCGGCGTTGCTGGTGTCTTCGCTGCCGCATGTGGCCTACCCGGAGGCGATCGGCGCGTTCATCGTCTGCGCGGTCTTGCTGACGGTGGTCGGCCTGACCGGCTGGTTCGATACGCTGATGAAGAAAATCCCGGCAGGCATCGCCTCGGCCTTGCTGGCGGGTATTCTGTTCGAGATCGGCATCGAGATTTTCCGCGCCGCGCAGTTCCAGACCGCGCTCGTGCTGGCCATGTTCTTCACCTACCTGATCGTCAAACGCTTCGCGCCGCGCTACGCGATCGTGACGACGCTGATCGTCGGCACGATCGCCGCCGGCAGCCTCGGGCTGCTCGACTTCAGCCGCTTTCACGTCGCGCTCGCCCACCCGGTGTTCACGATGCCGGCGTTTTCGGTCGCGGCGAGCATCAGCATCGGCATTCCGCTGTTCGTCGTGGCGATGGCCTCGCAAAACGTGCCGGGTATCGCCGTGCTGCGCGCGGACGGCTACACCACGCCCTCCGCGCCGCTGATTTCGACGACGGGCATCGCCTCGCTGCTGCTCGCGCCGTTCGGCTCGCACGGCATCAATCTTGCGGCGATTACGGCAGCGATCTGCACCGGCCCCGAAGCACACGAGAACCGCGACAAGCGTTACACCGCCGCGGTCTGGTGCGGCGTTTTCTATCTGATCGCCGGGGTTTTCGGCGCAACCATCGCCGCGCTGTTCGCCGCGTTGCCGAAGGCGCTGGTGGTCTCCGTCGCGGCGCTGGCGCTGTTCGGCTCGATCATGAGCGGCCTTGCCAACGCGATGCAGGATGTGAAGCAACGCGAGGCGGCGCTGGTGACGTTCATGGTGACGGCTTCGGGCCTCACCCTGCTGTCGATCGGCTCGGCGTTCTGGGGACTGGTGGCTGGCGTGCTCACGCAACTGGTGCTGAACGCCCGGCGCGCCTGAATCGTCGGCGAAAATTGGGAGGCGAAAATTCGTCGACGGCAAACCGGTGCCGGAAGTCGGGGCCAGAAGCCGGCGCCGGCAATCGACACCGGAATTTGGCCACCCAAAATCCGTTTGAACGGATCGCCCGGGCCAAGTGTCAATACTGCATCAGGCGATCCGCCATAGAATAGAAGCATCCGGCAGCGCTTTCCGTCAAAATTCCCCGGCAACATGGCGGGCAGACGCTGCAGCGTGACCCGCGGCCGCCGGAACGGTTTTGTCTGTTCCGTCCGGCAGCGATCTCATTTCTCCTGAACCACGGCGCACGCGCGCCATGAAGGCTCGAACATGACAACCGCACTCGACCAACTCAAGCAATACACCACCGTCGTGGCCGATACCGGCGACTTCCAGCAGCTTGCCCAGTACAAGCCGCAGGACGCGACCACCAATCCGTCGCTGATTCTGAAGGCCGTCCAGAAAGACGACTACAAGCCGCTGCTCGAAAAGACCGTGAAAGCGCACGCGTCGAAACCGGTCGGCGCGGTCATCGACCAGTTGCTGATCGCGTTCGGCACCGAGATCCTCAAGATCATCCCGGGTCGTGTGTCGACCGAAGTGGATGCGCGCCTGTCCTTCGACACCGAAGCATCGATCGCCAAGGGCCGTGAGCTGATCGCCCTGTACAAAGACCACGGCATCGGCCGCGAACGCGTGCTGATCAAGCTGGCCTCCACATGGGAAGGCGTCCGCGCGGCTGAAGTGCTGCAAAAGGAAGGCATCCACTGCAACATGACGCTGCTGTTTTCGCTCGCCCAGGCGGCCGCCTGCGCCGAAGCGGGCGCACAACTGATCTCGCCGTTCGTCGGCCGCATTTACGACTGGTACAAGAAGAACGCCGGCAGCGCGTGGGACGAAGCGAAAGACGGCGGCGCCAACGATCCGGGCGTCAAATCGGTGCGCCGAATTTACGCGTACTACAAGAAGTTCGGCTACAAGACCGAGGTGATGGGCGCGAGCTTCCGCACGCCGGGTCAGGTTCTGGAACTGGCCGGCTGCGATCTGCTGACCATCAGCCCGGATCTGCTGCAAAAGCTGCAGGAGAGCACCGAGAAGGTCGAGCGCAAACTGTCGCCTGAATTGGGCAAGGATGCGGACATCGAACGCGTACCGGTCGACGAATCGTCGTTCCGTTTCCTCGTCAACGACGAAGCCATGGCGACCGAAAAGCTCGCTGAAGGTATCCGCGCGTTCGCCGCGGACGCCGTCAAGCTGGAAAAGCTGATCGAAGCACTGCGTTAAAGCCCGCTGTCGTATAGCTTAAGCACACGGTCAAGCATGCGGCCCTGAGCCTTTCCGGTTCAGGGCCGCATGGCGTTTACCCAGGAAAGTTGGAAGTGCCCGGCGCCGCAGCGCCCGCCGCCCGCCGCCCGCCGCCCGCCGCCCGCCGCCAACACAATGTCACAATCGTCGCTCAAACAGACGACTACAATCGTCTGCACGCCCGCTCCTCCCTGCCATTTGCCGAAGGAACGCGGCGCCGCTAACCCTATCTCGGGAGACGATCATGTACGTTCAGCCTTACGTATTTTTCAACGGCCGCTGTGAAGAAGCGCTCAAGTATTACACCGAGAAACTCGGCGCCGAGGTGTTGCTACTGATGCGCTACAAGGACGCGCCGCCCAGCCCCGACCCGGAGAACCAGCCGCGGCCCGGTCTGGAAGAAAAGATCATGCACGCCACGATCAAGCTCGGCTCGACCAACTGGATGGCCTCCGACGGGCACTGCGACCCCCAGGCCACGTTCAGCGGCTTCAGCCTCTCGCTGACGGCTGACGACGCCGAGTCGGGCGAGAAATATTTCAACGCGCTGGCCGACGGCGGTTCGGTGACGATGCCGTGGCAAGCCACCTTCTGGAGCAAGGGCTTCGGGATGGTGGTGGACCGCTTCGGTCTCGCGTGGATGGTGACCATGCCGGACGCCTGAGCGCGTTACGCATGGCGGCTTCGGCGCTCACCTTCGCCGAAGCGGTCGCTGGAGCTGAAGCTGGAGCCGTATACCTGGTCGCTCGGCAGTTCGTAGCCACGCGGGCCGCCAACCCTGCAGTCCCGGCCGGCGTGTCGAACTAAGCCTTCAGCAAAACGCGTGAATGCCGCTCGATATTCCAGTTTGGCTCAGTCTCCAGCAGCAAAGTGCGTAGCCGGTCCACCTGTTCAGCAAGCCGCTGCCCGAGCCAATACGGCCCTTGCAAATCGGGCGGCAAGTTAAGCGCCGCGTCGCTACACGCCGGTGCGAGCGGCGACGCGGCCGGAATGCCAAAGTGCGTCGCGCGGCCAAAGCGCAGGCCGCGCGCCATCGCCAGCAGCATGCCGCGCACGGCGTGCACCTCGACACCGCACTCCCGCGCATACGCAGCGCGCGCCGCGGCATCGGCGCGCATCAGCGGGCCGGTCGCCAGCAACTCCAGTGAACTAAGCACCGAGCGATGCAGCCGCTGGATCTCGTCGAGCGTGGCCTGCGGCACATCGATCTCCTTCGCCACCGATGGCATCAGCGAGCGCAACTGAACCAGCCGCTTGTTGATCGCAAGGAAGCGTTTGACCTGTTCGTCCTCGCTGATCGTTTCGCCTTCCAGCAAACGGGTGTAGATCTGCGCGCAGGCGCGCAGATTGGCGGCGAGCCCGTAACGCCATGAGTAAGTCGCGTGCAGCGGCAATGCGAACGAAAACGCCAGCGCGATCACAATGCCGATCAGCACGTTCAGCGTACGCCATAGACCGACGTCGATCAGATTGTCGCCATGACCCGCGACGATGCACATCGTGATCGCCGTCAGCAGACCGATATACCCCGACGAACCGATCGCGAACCATGCACAGATCGCGGCGACGATTGACATCAGCACATAGGTGAGCGGCAGCGAGCCAAGCAGATTCTGCTGCAGGATCAGGAGGAGCCCGATCGACGCGCCGAGCAGCGTTCCCGCCGCCCGGTCCGCGGCCTTCTTGCGGATATTGCCGTGATGCTGCAAGCCGCCGATCACCACCAGCAGGGTCACCGACGACCAGATGCCGTGAGGAATGTTGATACCGGTGGTCGCGAGAATCGACACCAGCATCGCGACGCCGACGCGCAGGCTATGCAGCATCTTTGCGTGGCGATAGCGGTAGTACGGCGACGTGATCGTGCGCACCATGCGGCTAATGGCCGAGCGGCGGGCAATCACAGTATGGGAATCGGCGGGTGCCATGGCTGCGCGACGGACGCTCCGAAGGACGGTTCCGCTATCGTGCCCTGGAGTACCCCAGAAACACAAACGCCCGCAAACTTTTGTCTGCGGGCGTTGCTTTTTCAGGCGAGATGGAACGGCTGGCTTAGCCTTCGACCACGTCCAGATAGTCTTCCGGACGGGTACGGTCCTCAGCGCGCTGCATGCCGAACATCCGCACCAGCAGGCTGACTACCACCGACACCACCAGGTTGACGATCAGCGACCATACTGCCGCATAGCCCGGAATGGCCAGGCCAAACAGGTGGATGGTGAAGATCGAGCCCGCCAGCTTCAGCGAAATCGCCATCCACGTGCCGGTGGCGATGCCGACCGCCCAGCCGATCAGCAGGCCACGGTAGTCGAGCACACGCGTGTACAGACCCAGCACGATGGCCGGCAGCGTCTGGATGATCCAGATGCCGCCCAGCAGTTGCAGCTGGATCGCATACGTCAACGGCAGACCGAGAATGAACGCGACCGCGCCGACCTTGACGATCAGCGACACCAGCTTCGCGACGTTGGTCTCCTGCTCGTTCGTCATGTTGCGATTGACGAACTCCTTGTGGATGTTGCGCGTGTACAGGTTCGCGGCCGCAATCGACATGATCGCCGCCGGCACCAGCGCGCCGATGCCGATCGCCGCGAACGCCACGCCGACGAACCACGACGGGAAGAAGTGCAGGAACAGCGCCGGCACCGCGAAGTTCGGGCCGAACGCCTTGAAGTACGGCGCGAATTCCGGCATGTCCTTCACGCCCGACGCCAGCGCCATGAAGCCCAGCAGCGCGAGCAGGCCGAGCACCAGCGAGTAAGCCGGCAGCATCGCCATGTTGCGGCGGATCGTGTTACCCGACTTCGACGACAGCACCGCGGTAATCGAGTGCGGGTACAGGAACAGCGCGAGCGCCGAGCCGACCGCCAGCGTCGCGTACGCGCTGTAACCGTTCAGGCTCGACACGTCCGGCGCCTTCAGCAACAGCTTGGCAGGCGGCACCACGCTGAAGATATGGCCGAAGCCGCCCAGTTGCGGCGGGATCACGATGATCGCGGCAAAGATCACGATATAGATCAGCACGTCCTTGACGACCGCGATCATCGCCGGCGCGCGCAGGCCCGACGTATACGTGTACGCCGCCAGAATCGCGAACGCGATGATCAGCGGCAGATCGCCGACGAAGCCCTTGGTGTCGAAACCCAACGCGCCGATCACCACTTCGATACCGACCAGTTGCAGCGCGATGTACGGCATCGTCGCAACGATGCCGGTCACGGCGATCGCCAGTGCCAGCATGCGGCTGCCATAGCGAGCCGAGACGAAGTCGGCCGAGGTCACGTAGCCCTGACGTTTGGCGATGCTCCACAGTTTCGGGAACACGACGAACGCGAACGGATAGATCAGGATCGTGTAGGGCAGCGCGAAGAAACCCGTTGCGCCCGCACCGAACACCAGCGCCGGCACGGCGATGAACGTGTAGGCGGTGTACAGGTCGCCGCCCAGCAGGAACCACGTGACGACGGTACCGAAGCGCCGGCCGCCGAGGCCCCACTCTTCCAGGTGGGCCAGATCGCCCTTGCGCCAGTGGGCCGCGATAAAACCAAGAATAGTGACGCCGATGAAAAACAGGACGAAGACGAAAGTTGCGGTGGCGTTCATTATTTTGCGCCCCCTTGCGAGCTGCCCGATTTGCCGACTGAGCGGGTCTTGGTCTTGAAGTACACGAGCGCCGTGATGATCGCGCTGATCAGCACCCAGAGGAGCTGATACCAGTAGAAGAACGGGAAGTCGAACAACTGAGGTTCGACCTTGTTATATGACGGCACCCAGATCATTGCGATCCAGGGCAACAGCAGCAACCAGAGCCAGTGCTTGCTGGCTTTGTTCGCGTCGGCGTCGTGAGCCATGACGTCTCCTCTTCCCTATTATTGAAATGTTGGCCCCGTGTGTGGACGGGTGGTGAATGCCCCGTCGCAGGTAGGCCACGGGTACCCCGAAAGCTTCGAAAGAGTATAGGAGCCGAGAACGTCCGGTCAAGCAGGGACGACCCGAGGCGCAAATGCGCTGCTGGGGCGCGCGGGGCGGCGGTTTAGCA
This sequence comes from Paraburkholderia sediminicola, assembly GCF_046030555.1. Taxonomy (GTDB): domain Bacteria; phylum Pseudomonadota; class Gammaproteobacteria; order Burkholderiales; family Burkholderiaceae; genus Paraburkholderia; species Paraburkholderia sediminicola_E. Next base: position 170,529 of record NZ_JAQQCH010000011.1, read on the forward strand.
GAGATGAGGGGTGGCCGCGAGGCGGCTGGACGCGGGAGCTGGGCCGCCGATAGGCGACATGCGTGCTGGGTATCCGGGGACATCGAACCAGCTGTGCGATGCACCAGGGAAGCGGTGGGGAAACCGTCGCATGAGCGCAACGGGGAAGCCTGGGTCGGACCAGCCTTAAGTGACCTCAAGCGGACCGACCCATTCTCACATCAGACCGAGAACGCGCTGCCGTTCTGCCCGGTCGACTCCTGCAGCCCCTTGATCCACTTGCGCGCCGGCAAGCCAAGCTCCGCTTCGATCAGCTTCGCACGCGCTTGCAGCGTCGTGAACGGCACGTCGAGCGCGGGGCCCGAGAACGCGATCGCGATGCGGTTGCCGTCATGCACTTCCGGCAGCGCGACTACGCGACCGTCGAAGGCTTCGTTCAGACGCTTCATGTTGCGCACGAAGCTCGGATGGTCCCCGAACAGGTTCACCGTCACCACGCCCGCGTCGGTCAGACACGCGCGCACCGCACGATAGAAGCCAACGCTGTCGAGCACCGGGCCACGCGCGGTGGCATCGTAGACGTCGATCTGCAACGCGCCGATCGTGCCGTGGTTGGCGCGGTCGTTGACGAAGTCCCATGCGTCCATTTCGTGCACGGTCAGACGTGCGTCGTCGTGCGGCAGTTCGAACATCGTGCGCGCAGCCACCACGACCGCCGGATTCAGCTCGACCGCTTCGACTTTCGCGCGCTTCAGGAAACGGTATGCAAACTTGGTCAGTGCGGCGGCGCCGAGACCGAGCTGGACGACACGCTTGGGCGTTTCGATAAACAGCAGCCAGGCCATCATCTGCTGCGCGTATTCGAGTTCGATGTGGTCTGGCTTGCGCAGACGCATCGCACCTTGCACCCATTCCGTGCCGAAGTGCAGGAAGCGCACGCCGCCCTCTTCCGAGAACGTGACCGGTGCGAAACGCGGCTTGCGCGGCGCTTCGATTTGCGGCGCGTCGTGCAAGTCGTCGTCCAGCGCGCGCTTTTTGTTGCGCACTACTTTGTTCTTGTTCAGCGTGCTGTCGCCCGCGTCAGCGTTTTTGTTGCGGAAAGCACGGGCTTCAGCCGAGGCGCGTTTGATCAATTTCGTCATGTAAGGATGTCGCGCCAGAGACGCAATTTTTGGTCGAACGTGAGCATAGCATTCGCCGGACTCGACGAAGGCAATACGAGGGTGACGTAGCCGGCTTCGCCGATCACCGGCGCAAAGCGACCCGCCGTCTTGCCGTTGAAGCAGACTTTGGCAAGCTTCGGCGCGTGGGCGCGGAGCGTTGCGAAATCGTTGGGGTTGGCGTTGCGGATCGCGGCGTCGAGACTGCCCTCGCGCTCGCACGCGGCGAGCACGTCCCACACGCCGATGCCGTGCGATAGCAAACGCCTTAGCCGCTCTTCATAGGCGAGTTCGGGAAGCGGTTCGTCGAGCACAGTGCCGAGCAAACGCCAGAACTGATTGCGCGGATGCGCATAATACTGCGTCGCCGCGAGCGAGGCTTCGCCGGGGAAGCTGCCGAGGATCAGCGTATGCGTATCCGCCGCGACGACGGGAGGAAAGCCGCGCAGCATCAGCGTTTCACCTTGTTGTCCGATGCCGGCGTTTGCCCGGGTTCTCGCCTGTCTCCCTCGCGTTCGGCAAGGTGTTCCTGCTCCGCACGCGGCGTACCATGTGCGCGCGACGCCGTATGCTCGAGCGGCCGGCCGTGTTCCCGCATATGAGTGCGCTGCGGCGCGTGCGCGATTGCCGGATGCGCAGACGGTGGGCGCGCCGAAGACGCCAGATGCGTCCACAGCGCGGGCAGCATGCACTCGGTGACCATCAGCGGCTCACCGTGACGCTCGAACACCGAGCGGCGTGCGACCAGCGCATGCGGTGGCATGCCGTCGATTTCACGCACCGCCAGCCGGTACAACGGATGACGCGCCGTCAGTCTGCGACTCACCAGCGACGAACGCGCGACGCTGCTATCGCTGTACAGCAACTCGGCCAGCGGTCGCGTGCGCAACCGGCGCGTGGCCTGCCATACGCCGACGCTTGCGGCCAGCGGCGCGATGCTGTGCGCCGCGACAAACGGCACGCCGTCCACCGATAGCACCACTTCCCGCACCCACGTAGGCGCGCGCGGCACGAGACCAAGCGCGGCGTGCTCGTCGGCCCACGGCAGCGCGACGGCTTCGCGCGTCACGCGCACCACGACAACGCCCAGCGTGCGCAGATGCGCGGTCAGCGATCCGCCGCGGGTCAACCAGTCTTTCTGGGCGGCGCTGAAGCCGGATAAGGGCGCGACGCGCCAGTGGGCGTCGGCGGCATCGAAACGGATAGGCATGGTGTCGGATTATAACGGCGGCGCCGTCAGACGCTTGCCAGCCCCTCATCCCTCCCTCCGTCAGGAAGTTCTGCTACTAACCACGTGGATGCGGGGCCGCCTTAGTCACATGACCGATTTCAGATAGATCCGATTCTCCTCTGCCTATAACGCGCGATACAACCTTCGTGCTTAACGAAGTCGGCGGTCCGCCCGCGATTGAAGGGCGTGCCATGTGATCGGATATTGAAAGGAGAAAGAAGAAACATGAGAATGTTCCTGGGCGCAACTGCTTGCACGATGTCTGTCCTGCTAATGGCTGGTTGCACAGCCCCGCTGAACCGCGATACTGAAACATCGTTAAACAAGGCGGTCGGTATCGAGGTGACGCCGGTCGCCAACGGCGTTTCAGTCAAACTGCCCGAATCCGCGTTGTTCGAATTCGGCAAATCTGAAGTGCGCGGCGACGCGGTCGCGGTGATCAACCGCTCCGCTGTTCTCCTCAACCGCAGCAAGAAGCCCGTGCTGGTGGAGGGATACACGGACAACGTCGGCACGCTCGACTATAACCAGCAGCTTTCGGAAGCACGCGCCACTGCAGTAGGCTACGCGCTAGTGGCGCGTGGCGTAGCGTTGAACCGGATTCGCACGAAGGGCTATGCGTACAACAATCCGGTGGCAACCAACGACACGCCCGAAGGGCGCACGCTGAACCGCCGCACCGAGATCGTCGTGCGTGGTGAGACGATGGATACGTTGATGGGACGAAAGTAGATGCTGGCCGCTGCAGATCATTCGTAGATGAGAAATCGGGGGCGTTTTCGGCGCGCCCCGATTCAGGCAGCCACGTATTCCTGTAGTGCATTTGCCACGTCATCCATCACCGTTTCCCATCGACCAAGCTCCCTCTGCCTGAACAACCGCGCAGACGGATACCACGGGCTATCGTCACGCTCGACCATCCACCGCCAATCGGTGCAAGTGGGCAACAGGACCCAGACCGGTGTGGCGCACGCTCCGGCCAGGTGCGCGACCGCCGTGTCGACGGTAATCACCAGATCGAGCGTCTGGACAATCGCCAGCGTATCGGAAAAACTGTTGATTTCCGGCCCCAGCATGTGCAGATCGATATCCGTGGACAACGCTGCCGCTTCAATTTGCGCGCCACCCTTTTGCAGCGAAAACCACGTCGTACCAAGCTGCTCCAGGACTCCCCGCCAACTGCTCAACTGAATCGACCGATAGCGGTCAAGCCCATAATCCGGATTGCCCGCCCAGACAATCCCGACGCGTTTTCTGGACTTGCCGCGCACATCCACTGGATCAATCTCGTCGAGGCGGGCTTGCCAGCGCCGAACCTTCGCTGGCTCCGCTGCCAGATACGGCATCGCGACAGGTAGCATCGACAAGTCCAGCTTCATATACTCCGGCATCCTGAGCATCCGGCACCAGTAGTCGTATGGGCCCCGCGGCGCAGATACCCATGCTGCATGCACTCCCGCGGCATTACGCGCCAATTCGCCTAGCGGAACCTCGACCCACACGTCGACGATCGCGCCCTGCCGATGCAACCAGTCAGCCATACGCAGGAACTGGAGCTGATCACCAAGCCCTTGCTCACCGATAAGCAGGAAGCGACGTCCCGCCAACGGCTCTCCTTTCCATTCGGGAAAATCGGGACGAACAAGATCGTGGTTTTCCGGCAGCGCTTCATGCCATCGATATTGCTTCCAGCCCTGCTCGAAGTCGCCGAAACGCAGTTGCGTTGCCGCGAGATTGAACTGGATCCCGGCGTGATCGGGCATCAGCCTCGCAGCCTCGATAGTATGCCGTTGCATGGAAGAAAATTCCCCGAGCATATTGAACGCGTACGACGCGTTGTGATGCAAGCCGGCATTCCGGGGATCGATGGCGAGCCCTTGAACTGCCACACTAATGCCATCTCTGAAGCGATGCGTGCCATTCAATGCAAAGGCCAATTGTTCCAGCGCCGCGACATCGGTTGCGAAGCGGGTGCAAAGCTCCGCAAGCATAGTATCGATTTGTGCGTCGTGTCCGGCTTTCGACATGGCAGTGATTAACTCGACTGCGTCGGACATTTGTGTCGAGTCGAGTGCCCATGCGTGCAGCCAATAATCCGCGGCGTGGGCGAACTGTCCCAATTCCGTGCTGACTCTCGCCAGGGCGCGTACGGCATGACACAATCCCGGATCGAGTTCGAGCGCCCTGACGTAGTGAGTCCGTGCCTCAGCAAGACGACCGGACAGCTTCAGACAATCGGCCAGGTTTCGATGCAGGCTCGCGGTGCTGCCAGCGAGAGTAAGCGCGCGATGATAAAACGCCTCAGCGGCCATCTGGTCACCCTGCATCGCGGCAAGCAGGCCTCGATGCTCCCAGATGTCCGCGCGCTCAGGAGCGGCGGTCAGCGCCTGATCCAGGTAATGTCGGGCACGTTCGGGTTGATCCACGCGAAAGCAGGCTAGCCCCATCCGATGAAGCGCGTGGGCATTTCGCGGTTGTTGGTCCAACAGCCGCTGGTACTCGAGCATCGCTTCGTGTATTTGCCCCGCTGCGAAAGAGGCATCGGCCTGTGCGGACAGCGTGTCAAAGTTTTGCATGTCGACTGACAGATGACCAGATAAGCGGTTTGGGTGGTGCATTGATATTGATGTCGATTACTTACGTTCGAAAGGACGTTCTTTCCAACTGGATCTACGCACGACAAAGTGCCATCGCCTTCAGGCGGTCCACCACGCGCTCAATCACCGGCGTCCACACACCCGGGCCTGGCTGTCTGAACAACTCGAGGGAGTCATACCAGGGTTGCGCCTCCTCATTGCCCCATGACCAGTGCGACACATGATCCAGCATTGCCAGCACCGGGCGCCCCAATGCGCCGGCTAAATGCAAAGGCGCGCTGTCGATGGTCAACAGTGCGTCGAGCGCTGTAAGGTGCGCGGCAACGTCGTCGAAACCGGATTCGTAATATCCAGTCAGGTCATGAATGCGATAGCCATGCGCCATCAAAGCCGCCACGTCCGCACTGCGGCCTGGCGTCAGCGGATGGAACACAACCCCAGGTAGCGCCAGCACCGGATCCAGCGCCGCAAGTGGAATCGATCGTTTCGCGTCGCGCCGATGCGTCGGACTGCCGGACCACACGAGCCCGATATGCAGCGCTGCGTTCTCCGCACATGCGCTCACCCGCTCGCGCCAGATCGCCACATTGGCGTCATCCGCGTACAGATACGGTGCACCGCTCACCTGATCGGGCAATAGTTCCAGCTTATGCGGCATGGTCATCATCGGTAAAACGAAGTCGGCCTTGCAGCCAATACCGTCTTCGATCGCTACACAGTCGGCGTAAAACCGTCTCAACAAACCCAGCAACGGACGACGCACCGCCAGAACCAATCGGCCACCTTCATCGCGCACCCGCGCCGCCAGCGCCGGGACGAATCGAACCATGTGGATGTCATCGCCATTGCCCTGTTCGCTGTGCACCACCAGCGTCTTGCCGGCAAGCGGCTCACCTTGCCAGCGTGGTCCCAACATGCCCATAACGGTCACGACGTTATTCGGCTCGCGGTCGTCACGCGCAAGCCGCGCCTCGAAGCGCGGCCATGCGGTCGACCAGGCACCGCGTCGCAATTCGAGGTCGGCCAGATCGACGGCCGCTTGTGCTGCTGAAGGATCGATGACAAGCGCGGCATGCAGCGCCGCTTCGCTGTCGTCAAAGCGTGCCTGCTCGGCGAGATACATGCCGATTGCAGCCAGCACCGCTGCATTACCCGGTGCGGCGAGATCGACAGCACGCATGGTGGCCTCCGCCGCAGCGGCGTCGTCGCACTGCCATTGCGCGTGGCTCAGTTGCCAGGCCATCTCGGCATCAACCGGATTGCGCGCGAGCATCTCGCGACACACGCGTTCGACCGTGGACCAATCGCGTATCTCCCGAAACGCCAGCGTGAGTTGCAATGGCAACGCGGGATGAATCGCCGGATCGAGTGCGTAGGCTCGCAACAATGCGGCGCGACGCTCAGTTCGCACGGCCGCGTCCGGAAGCGCTGCTAGCGAAATCGCCAGCCACCACGGCGCGAGCGCGTCGTGCGGCGCGTGCCGCTCATAGGCACGCAACATGTACACCGCCGCTGAATGGGCACCGCAGTGGTCGATCAACCAGGCGATCCATTCGACCGTCGCAGCCAAGGGCCGCGCAGTTACCGCCAACTCGCTGCTGCGCTGCGCAACCTCGGCGCGGCCGAGTGCGTCGGCGAAGAGTGCCACCCGTGCGTGACGCTCACCGTTCCCTGTCACCTGCGCTTGCGATGCACTGTGATACGCCGCTTCAAAACGCCCCGCGCTCGCGCACAGGTCGGCGTGCAATTGCGGCGTGATGCCCTCGGCAATGAGTTCGAGAACGCGTCGCTCGGCGGCGTCGAAGCCTTGCTCACGCAAAATCGACCACAGCAGATACACAGGATCAGTGGGTTTCACCAAAGTGGGATCGGACATAGGAATATAGAAAGGTTGTCGCACGCAGGAACGCGCAATCGCAGAAATAAGACTCGGCGCATAAAGGGCTTAAAGATTGCCAATAATCCTTTACTCATCCGAATTTCGATCACGCGAGCATAAGACAAATGCGTGCTTTCACATCCCATAAATCAATCTCAATTTAGTTTTGTTGAATAGGTTTGATTAGTTAACCATAATTATTTTTCGGTCGACCTATAGCGGCGCTCTAGATCGTCCGGATCAACAACAAACGAATAGGAGTAACGGTTGAATACTACGAACTCGAAAGAAACTTCCGACCGCATCGCACATCTGGCTGCGGTCGTTTTGCGGCGCCCGGGCGCCTTGTATCAGGAAAAGGAACTCGCCGGTTCTGCGCTCGCGCAGCACCACACGTCTAAACAGACCAGCACGGCGATCGGCAGTCTCGCCGCGAAAGTACTGGCCGATCATCATTCCTGCATCGAAGCAAAGGAACTGGCCGGCTCCGTGCTTTCGCAAGTGCGTCATTTGCACGGGCAAGCGTCCGCGCACTAGAACCTATCCGCGGCTCATCCGGGTCCCTGCGCAAAACCTTCGCCGCGCAGTCGGGCGATAAGACGCAGGGCAAAAAAAATGCGCTGCCGAAGCAGCGCATTTTTCAATCACAAGCGTCGAAGCGACGCCGTTCAAGTCTCAACTCAAACCCGAAAACTCAACCCGCGCGCGCCAGCAACAACGCGTTGGTACGCTTCACGAAGCTAGCCGGATCTTCCAGCGCGCCACCTTCAGCGAGCAGCGCCTGGTCGAACAGCAGATGGCACCAGTCGTCGAAATTCGCACCGTCTGCGTGCAAGCCCTTCACCAGCGCGTGCTCCGGATTCACTTCGAGAATCGGATGGAACGATGGCGCGTCCTGACCCGCGGCCTTCAGCATACGCTGCAGATAGCCACTCATTTCGCCATCATCCGCCACGAGGCAGGACGGCGAATCGGTCAGGCGGAACGTCAAGCGCACATCTTTGGCCTTGTCCTTCAGCGCTTCTTTCATCTTGTCGACGAGCGGCTTGAACTCTTCGCCGACCTTCTCCTGCGCCTGCTTTTCCTCGTCGTTCAGGGCACCCAGATCGAGATCGCCGCGCGCGACGCTTTGCAGCGGCTTGCCGTCGAATTCGTTCAGGAACGACAGCATCCATTCATCGACGCGATCGGTCAGCAGCAGCACTTCCACGCCCTTCTTGCGGAACACTTCGAGATGCGGGCTGTGGGTCGCTGCCTGCCAGGTGTCGGCGGTCACGTAGTAGATCTTCGTTTGCTCAGGCTTCATCCGTGCGACGTAGTCGGCGAGCGACACGGTCTGCTCCGGTGATTCCGTATGCGTCGACGCAAAGCGCACCAGCTTCGCGATACGTTCGCGATTGGCGAAGTCTTCGCCGATGCCTTCCTTCAGCACCTGACCGAATTCCTTCCAGAAGCCGGCGTACTTTTCCTTATCGGCGTCGTTCTCCGAGTTCGCCAATTCTTCGAGCATCGACAGCGAACGCTTGGTCACGCCTTCGCGGATCGCCTTCACGTCGCGGCTTTCCTGGAGAATTTCGCGCGACACGTTCAACGGTAAATCAGCCGAGTCGACCACACCCTTCACGAACCGCAGATACGCCGGCAGCAGTTGTTCAGCGTCGTCCATGATGAACACGCGCTTCACGTACAACTTGAGGCCGCCTCGATGATCGCGGTTGAACATGTCGAACGGTGCGTGCGCCGGCACGTACAGCAGTTGCGTGTATTCGCTGCGGCCTTCGACACGGTTATGCGTCCACGTCAGCGGATCCTGATGATCGTGCGAGAGGTGCTGGTAAAACTGCTTGTACTGTTCTTCGGTGATGTCGTTCTTCGAACGGGTCCACAGCGCGCTCGCCTGGTTGACGGTCTCGTCCTCGTCCTTCGTGACCATCTCGCTCTTTTCGGCGTCCCACTCTTCCTTCGCCATCAGGATCGGCAGCGCGACGTGGTCCGAGTACTTCTGGATGATCGACTTCAGACGATGCGACGACAGCAGTTCGTCTTCATCGGCACGCAGATGCAGCGTAATAGTCGTGCCGCGCGCGGCGCGTTCGATCTGCTCCACCGCGAAGTCGCCCTCGCCCGCGCTTTCCCAGCGCACGCCTTCCGAGGCCGGCAAACCGGCGCGGCGCGTTTCGACCGTGATCTTGTCCGCGACGATAAAGCCCGAGTAGAAGCCCACGCCGAACTGCCCGATCAGCGCTGCATCTTTCTGCTGGTCGCCGGAGAGCTTGCCGAAAAATTCCTTGGTGCCCGAGCGTGCGATCGTGCCGAGGTTGGCGATCGCTTCGTCACGGCTCATGCCGATGCCGTTGTCGTCGAGCGTGATGGTGCGCGCGGCCTTGTCGTACGACACACGAATCCGCAGATTCGAATCGTTTTCGTACAACGCGCTGTTTTCGATCGCTTCGAAGCGCAGCTTGTCGGCCGCGTCGGACGCGTTCGAAATCAGCTCGCGCAGGAAGATTTCCTTGTTGCTGTACAGCGAATGGATCATCAGGTGCAGAAGTTGTTTAACTTCTGCCTGAAAGCTCATGGTTTCTTGTGCCATGGTCGGACTTCCTCTCTGTTACGAATGGGGGTTCAAATCAGGCATGGCGCCGGGCTGCGCCGCGGGCCACTTTGGCCGCTACTGGCACTTTTTATGCGCCAGCGGACTGAATCATCGGGCCGCAGGAAGCCGTGTCGCCGGGTTGTCCGCCTAATTGGGGGCAAGCCGGCGCGGTTTCAAGAGGCGCGCCGCGCGACGCCGTCCAGATACCGGCACAGGAACGTCGACAGCTCGGGATCGCCGCAGTTGGCGATATTGAAGCGCATCCACGTGGTCGGCGACTGCAGCGGGGAAAACAGGCTCCCGGGCGTCAGCAGGAAGCCTTCTTCGTGACCAGCGGCCGCGAGCGAGCTCGCGTCGACGCCGGTGTCGGCCCACAGGAACATGCCCGCCGTAGGCGTCAAAAACAGCTTCATCCCGGTCTTCTCGAGCATTCGCACGGATTTTTCGCGCACGCCGTCGAGCCGCGCGCGCAGCCGCTCGACGTGCCGCCGGTAATGGCCCTCGGTGAGAATCTTGTAGAGCACGCGCTCGTTCAGTTCGGGGCTCGTCATGCCGACCAGCATTTTCTGATCGCTGACGGCCGTGGCGACTTCCGGCGCGCAGGCGATAAAACCCACGCGCAGATTGGGCGCGAGCGTCTTCGAAAAGCTGCCCAGGTAAATCACGCGCTTTAACTGGTCGAGGCTCGCGAGCCGCGTGCCCGGATAGCTCGGCGGGCACAGATCGCCGTAAATATCGTCTTCGACGAGGATGAAATCGTAGGCCTCAGCGAGACGCAGAATGCGGAATGCCTGCGCGGCCGTCAGTGAGGTGCCGGTAGGATTCTGCAGCACCGAATTGATCACCAGCATTTTCGGCCGCCAGGTCTGCACGAGCGATTCGAGCGCGTCGAGGTCCGGGCCGTCCGGCGTGTACGGCATGCCGACCAGCCGCGCACCCTGTGACGCGAAACGCCCAAACATCTGAAACCAGGCCGGATCGCCGACGATCACCGCATCGCCCGGCTTCACGTAAATCCGCGAAATCAGGTCGATCGCCTGGGTGATACCGGAGACCATTACGACCTGATCCGGCGAAGCGCCGATTTCCAGCTCCTCGAGCCGTGTCTGCAACTGCTGGCGCAGGGGCAAAAAGCCCTGTGGCGTACCGATGCCGAGCATCTGCGCGCCGCTTTGCCGGCCGAGCGTGCGCAGCGCGTTGGTAATCAGATCGCCGTCCAGCCAGCGTCCCGGCAGGTAGCCCAGGCCCGGGCTGCGCTCGGGGCGTGCGCCCGTATGCAGCATATTGCGCAGCAGCCAGACGACGTCGATCGTGGCGGGCGCGGGCGCCGCTGCGGCGATCGTGCGGATTTCAGCCGTGGGCGCGCCGCCCAATCGTTCGCGCACATAGAAACCGGAGCCGCGCCGCGACTCCAGATAGCCCTGCGCCACCAGCCGCTCGTACGCCTCGACCACGGTGAAGCGCGACACGCCTTTGTCCAGCGCGAGCTTACGGATCGACGGCATCCGCATGCCGGGGCGGAACACGCGCTCCTCGATGCGGCGGCGCGCCCACTGGACGAGCTGCTCAACCAGCGTCAACGAGGTCGTATCGTGCGGGGTGGGAATCTGGGCAAGGGGGACGGACATAAGGGCTCCAACTGTACCGAACGGTATCGAATCGATTGTACCGTTACTGTGCCGGTCGCCGCCGTTACATTTAAGACTACATTTAAGATAAGCAACGGATGATGAAGCGGCTCGGGCGGCCTGCAGCGCGCACGAGCGACCTCGCGCAAGACCCGCCCGAACCTCGTCCGCGTGGGCCGCCGACCCGGCAAACGGTTATGCTTACGACCCGGCAACGCTGCTGCCGCACCCGGCACGCGTTCCGGCTTACCGCAGAAACCGTTTTCCTGATCCGCCATGACCGCCCATTCGCTCCGTCTCGATCATCTCGTGATTTCCGCCCGTACCCTCGACGAGGGTACGCAGTACGTCGCCGACACGCTCGGCGTCGCACCGGCGGGCGGCGGCGAGCATCCGCTGATGCGCACGCACAATCGCCTGCTGAACCTGTGGGGCGGCGTGTATCTGGAGGTGATCGCGATCGACCCGCAGGCTGCGGAAACCGCGGAGGGTGCCGCGCCCCGTGCCCGCCTGTTCGCGCTTGACGACCCGGCGACACAAACGCGGCTCGAAAAAGGGCCGTACCTGTCGCACTGGGTCGCCCGGGTCGACCGTCCGAAGCGGCTCGCGGCTTGGCAGACGCAGTATCCGCAGCGCATCCCGCCGATCGTGCCGATGACGCGCGGCGATTTCACGTGGGGCCTGTCAGTCTCTGACGACGGCGCGTTCCCCGCGTGGCAAGGCGCCGGCGACGGCGTGCTGCCATCGCTGATCCAGTGGGACACGCCGCGGCATCCGTCGGAGGCCCTGCCGGAAACGGACATTGTACTGAAAGCTTTGAAAGCAGCACATCCGCAAGCCGGCGCAATCGCAGCGCAATTGCATTGGCTGGGCGCGGCGCACCTGATCGCGCTCAAGCCCACGGAAGGCGCAGCAGCGCTGGTCGCCGAGTTTGAAACACCCGACGGTCTACGGACCCTTAAATAAGCAGCGCGCGCGGGTCACCAACTCGCGCGATAATTGAAGTTTTGACCGGTTCCAGAGATACCAGCAGAGGAGACCATGGACCAAAGCGACTTGAAAGCCCCCACGTGGCAACTGTCCGAGCGCGCACGCAAGCTCACGAGCTCGGCGATCCGCGAGATCCTGAAGGTCACGGAGCGGCCCGAAGTCATTTCGTTCGCGGGCGGCCTGCCCTCGCCAGCGACTTTCCCGGCCGAACGCATGCGCGAAGCATCCGATCGCATTCTGCGCGACGCGCCCGCCGCGGCCTTGCAATACAGCGCGACTGAAGGCTACCTGCCGCTGCGCGAATGGGTCGCACAACGCTATTCGGTGAACGGCGCGCAGATTCGTCCTTCGCAGGTGCTGATCACGACCGGCTCGCAGCAAGCACTCGATCTGCTCGGCAAAGTGCTGGTGTGCCCTGACAGCCCCGTGCTGGTCGAAACGCCGACCTACCTCGGCGCGCTGCAATCGTTCTCGATGTACGAGCCGAGCTACGTGCAGGTGCCGACCGACGAGCACGGCCTGATTCCCGAGGCGCTCACGCCCGAACTGACGGCCGGCGCGCGCCTCCTGTACGCGCAACCGAATTTCCAGAATCCGACGGGCCGCCGCCTGCCGATCGAACGCCGCCGCGCACTGGCCGCGTTTGCGAAGACCGCGCCGTTCCCGGTGATCGAAGACGATCCGTACGGCGCGCTCGACTACGCCGGTGAGCCGCTGCCGACCATGCTTTCAATGGCGCCGGATCACATCGTCCATCTCGGCTCGTTCTCGAAAGTGCTGGCGCCGGGCCTGCGGGTCGGCTACATCATCGCGCCGGAAGAACTGATCTTCAAACTCGTGCAAGCCAAGCAAGCCACCGACCTGCACACGCCGAGTTTCACGCAACGCATCGTGTACGAAGTGATCAAGGACGGTTTCCTCGACACGCACGTGCCAACCATTCGCGAGCTGTATCGCGATCAATGCGCGGCGATGCTCGCCTCGCTCGAACGCTACATGCCGGAAGGCGTAAGCTGGAACCGTCCGGAAGGCGGTATGTTCGTGTGGGTCACACTGCCCGCACAGATCGACAGCATGAAGCTGCTCGAAGAAGCCGTCGCGCAGAATGTCGCATTCGTGCCGGGCGCGCCGTTCTTCGCGGACGAAGCGCAGCACAATACGCTGCGCCTGTCGTTCGTCACGGTACCGCCAGCCAAGATTGACGAAGGCGTGTCGCGTCTCGCTGCGCTGATCCGCGCGAAGGTCTGAGCTATCCCGACCCGCGCCACCGAATTCCACCACTGACCAAGGACACACCATGGCTCACACGAATGTGTATGACAAGCTTAAGGAACTGGGCATCGAACTGCCGAGCGCGGGCGCGCCCGCAGCCGCCTATGTAATGAGCGCGCAAAGCGGCAACACGGTTTACCTGTCCGGTCACATTGCGAAGAAGGACGGTAAGGTATGGGCCGGCAAGCTCGGCGCCACGGTCACCACGGAAGAAGGCAAGGTCGCCGCACGCTCCATCGCAATCGACCTGCTCGCCACGCTGCATGCGCATGTGGGCGACCTGAACCGCGTCACGCGCATCGTCAAGCTGATGAGCCTTGTCAACTCGACGCTCGAGTTCACCGAGCAGCACCTGGTGACCAACGGCGCGTCCGAACTGGTCGCTGACGTATTTGGTGAGCGCGGCAAGCATGCGCGCTCGGCGTTCGGCGTGGCGCAGATTCCGCTCGGCGCATGCGTCGAAATCGAGATGATCGCTGAAGTCGAATAACGCGCGCCGACAGCTTCGGCGGCCAGTTCGCCGAAGCTTGCCGTCCTGAGCGTACAGAACGCGTCGCGAGGTGTCCGCCACCTGCGGCGCGTTTTGCATTTGTGGCGAGGTAGATCGTTCCATTGTCACCAGATAGAATCCGCGAATCCCACCCATCTGCATGATTCGCCGGACCTCGCCCGATGCCTGTCAACACCGTTCGTTTTAAACAAGTCGACGTGTTCACGTCCGTGCCGTTCAAAGGCAATCCGCTTGCTGTCGTGTTCGACGCCGACGCACTCAATGCGGATCAGATGCAGGCCATCGCGCACTGGACCAATCTGTCCGAAACGACGTTCCTGCTGAAGCCGACCGACCCAGCCGCCGACTATCGCGTGCGCATCTTCACGACGCATGGCGAATTGCCGTTCGCCGGTCATCCGACACTCGGCACCGCGCATGCGTTGCTCGAAAGCGGGTACCAACCAAAGCAGGCTGGCAAACTGGTGCAGCAATGCGGCGTGGGTCTCGTCGAATTGCAAGCGCTGACTGAACCTGGATCGACCCACAATACGCATGGCGGATGGGCTTTCGCCGCGCCGCCCGCGCGCGTCACGGCGCTTCCCCAAGATCAGTACGCGACACTGATTACGGCTTTGCGTAGTGACGCGATCGATTTCAGCGCACCGCCCTGCGCGGTCGACAATGGTGCGCCATGGCTCGTAGTGCGCGTCAATTCTGCGCGCGACTGCCTCGCGCTCGAACCTGATGCCGCCGCGCTCGCCGACATCGTGCATTCGATGGACACCCATGGTCTCGCTGTCTATGGCCCGCACGACGCTGACGGCCCGGCCACCTTCGAGGTGCGCTGCCTGATGGCGGGCGGCCGCTTCGGCGTCGGCGAAGACCCCGTAACGGGCAGCGCGAACGCCGCGCTCGCGGGGCTCCTGAGCGCCCAGCAGTTGCGCCCCGGCTCACATTACACAGCCCGCCAAGGCACTGTGCTGGGCCGTGCCGGCGATGTTTCGGTGCACTACGACGACGCGGCCGGCAAGACGTGGATCGGTGGACCATCGGTGACGATCGTCGACGGCACGTTCCGGCTGTCATGAACGGCGCGGCTCTCGATTGCCGGCCAGCGACCGCCGACCGTCAGCGAAATGCCGCCTGTATTTCGTCGCTTCCCGCCACGCCCGATCACAAAACGCCGCATCGCCCACACGATTAATGCGCGATGCATGAAAAGAGGCTTGGCACACCTGAATTCCGGATCCCGATGAATGACTCGAATACGACCGCCGGGCCGCGGCCCCAAGGCTGGCCACGCCGGCTGCGAATTCAGCCGGTTGGGACGCACTGTCGCGCCCGCGTATACCCGATGCGAGGACGCTTCCTTAATCCAGTGGCATTAAGTAATATCGAAACGTACCCGATGACAGACGGATGGTCAGGCACGACGCCACGCTCTCTTCCCCTGCGCAGCAGTTCCGGCACCTTGGTCACCATGCAGCCACCCATGAAATTAGCGCAGTCAATGCTCGCGCAGTTGCAACTGGCCGGCACCAGGGAACGGGCCACCTAATGAGCCAGTTCCGCTTCTCCGACCAGCGCGAAGCCAAACCCCGCCGCGATCCCGCCGTGTCGCGCCGCCGTGCCTTGCTCGCCATTCCGGCACTCGGCGTGCTGGTGCTGATCCTGCTTTGGACCGTGATCTTCGCGCGTCTGTCGGTTGAGAAAGAAGCTACCAATCGTGAAGCGATGGCCTCTGCCGCGATTCTCTCCGCGGCGCTGGAGCAGCACACGGTCAAGGCGATTCACCAGGTCGACCAGATCACCCGCTTCGTCAAATACGAATTCGAGAAAACACCGAATCATTTCGATCTCGCCAGCACGGTGGAAAAAGGCGTGGTGCAAAGCGATACGCTGGTGCAGGTGTCGCTGATCGACGAGCACGGCAAGCTGATCGCGAACACGGCCGAGCTCAATCCTAAACACATCGACCTATCGGACCGCGAACACTTCAAGGTTCACGAACACGAAAACGACGACCAGTTGTATATCAGCAAGCCCGTGCTCGGCCGCATATCCGGCCACTGGACCTTGCAGATGACTCGGCGTCTGAATCATCTCGACGGCTCGTTCGCGGGCGTCGTGGTGGTTTCCGAAGACCCGAGCTATTTCACCAGCGACTTCTACAACAACGCGGCCATTGGCCGTGAAGGTGTGATAGCGGTGATCTCGGACAACGGCACGGTGTTGGCGCGCCGCACCGGCAGCGCCGACAGCGCCAACGGATCATTCTCGGCGAGCGGCTCGTATCCGACTTCGGAGCATGTGTCGGGCACCTACGTCGATTCGATCGACAACGTCACGCGCATCGTCTCGTACCGGCATATCGACGGCTACCCGCTCGGCGTACTGGTGGGTCTGTCGCAAGCCGAAGAATTCGCCGACTACAACCACACGCGCAACGTCTATCTGCTGATGGCGGGCTTCATCTCGCTCGCGATGCTGAGCTTCTTCGCGGTGGCCACTGGATTGATCGGCAAGCTGCTCGGACGCGAGCGCGAGATGACGCATCTGGTCGAGTACGATCTGCTGACCGGCTTGCGTAATCGCTATGCGACGCTGCAAACGCTGCGGCATGACGTGGCGCAGCCTTCCAATCTCGGGCGGCTCGCGATTCTCTTCATCGACCTCGACAACTTCAAGACGGTCAACGACACGTTAGGCCATAACGCCGGCGACATCGTGCTGCAGATGACGGCTTCGCGCCTCGCCACCGCAGTCGGCGACGGTGGCGCGTTGAGCCGCATCGGCGGCGACGAGTTCGTCGTGGTGATCAAGGGCGAAGACGTCGAGAAGCGCGCTGTCACACTCGCCGAAGCGGCGGCGGAAGCGTTCGCCAAGCCATTCGAAGTGCGCGGCAGTTCGTTCGTGCTGCATGCGAGCATCGGCATCGCCCTCTACTCGGTCGCCAACGAGAGCGAGATCGACCTGCTGAAGAAAGCCGACCTCGCCATGTATAGCGCGAAGGACGCGGGCAAAAACTGCTACCAGTTCTATTCGCCGCAGTTGTCGCACCGCGCGGATCATTTGATGAAGTGGGAACAGCAACTGCGCGTCGCGCTTGCCGAAGGCCAGCTGTTTCTCGCCTATCAGCCGAAGATCGATCTGACACGCCGCTGCATCACCGGTTTCGAAGCGCTGGTGCGCTGGAATCATCCGCAGCACGGCTTGATCCCGGCGAACGAATTCATTCCGGTCGCCGAATCGACGGGCCTGATCGTGCCCATCGGCGATTTTGTGATCGAGACCGCGTGCCGCCAACTGGCGTTGTGGCAGCAGCAGGGCTACGACACGCTGTCGCTCGCGGTGAACATCTCCGCCGTGCAGTTCTGGCGCGGGGATCTGTACGAAACCATCTCGCATGCGATCGAGGAAAGCGGTATCTCCGCGCGCCGCCTCGAACTCGAAATTACCGAGACGGCGATGATGGAATACCCCGAACTCGTCTCGGAGAAGATCTTCGCGCTGAAGCGCCTGGGCGTGCGCATCGCGCTCGACGACTTCGGCACAGGCTATTCGTCGCTGTCCTACCTGAACCGCTTCTCGGTGGACACGCTGAAGGTGGACCGTTCGTTCATCCAGGCGATTCCCGGCGACCGCAGCGTCTGCGTGATGGTCACCGCGATCGTCAATCTGGCCCGCTCGCTCGGACTCACGGTAGTGGTCGAAGGCACCGAGACTGAAGAACAGATTGCGTGGCTTGCCGCGCTCGGCCATATCGAAGCGCAGGGCTTCCTGTTCTCGCGCCCGGTGCCGGTCGACGCGATCCCGGCGCTGCTCGAACGCTTCGGTGTTTGCGGCATGAAGGGTCACCGCCCTGTGCATGAAACCGACAGCACCCGCAGCGTGTCCAGCACCAATAGCTGAACGCGCTCCGCTGGTGGCGCGCTTGTGCGCTACAGGCGCGCCACCTACTGCCTCCCGACCTGTAAGCGATGCCTCGCGCTTATCCAACCGCAGCACCGCAAAACCAGCTACATTCACGCTGTACCGCGTCACAGCGCGATGCCGGCTGCCGGCCGCGCAACACCACACAACGATGATCCCAAAGGGCGGGCCACCGGCGTACCGGGGCCCGCGGCGCCATGCAGACGATCACAAACCAGGATGCCGCCAGACGAGGCGAACGGGAACCGCTATGGACGCTGTTCCGGGTCGTGTTCGGCCTATCGGCGCTGTCGTGGGGCGGCCTCGCGCTGATGGCGCAACTTGAAAACCACTATGTAGAGCGCGAGGGACGGCTCTCGCGCGTCGCATTTTCGGATCTGATCGCGCTTGCCTGGATGGTGCCCGGGCCGGTGGGCTGCAATGTCGCCGTGCAACTCGGGCATGCGCTACGCGGACGCGCCGGTGCCTGGGTGGCGGGCATCGCGAGCGTGCTGCCCTTTTTCACGCTGATGACGCTGTTCGCGATTTTCTATCGCACGCCGCTCGTGCGCGCCGCCGCTTCCCAGACCTTGCTCAATCACTTCAGCGTGGTGCTGGCTACACTGATCGCGATCACCTGGTACAAACAGACGCGCGCGCTGGTGCGCGGCAAGCTCGAATGGATCGCGGCGGTGCTAGGTTGCATCGCGCTCTTCTATGCACGCAGTCCCGCAGCCTATGTCGTGATGCTCGGCTCGGCCTTCGGCGCCGGCTGGCTGCTCAGTCCGGTTCGCAATACGCGCGTGGTCGTGTCGATCGGTCGCGGCGACTGGCAATTGCTGGGTGGGCTGTGCATATTGCTGGTGTTGTTTGCCCTGCCATTGCCGCATCGCTACGAACTGGCACTCCTGTGGCCGCGGCTGGCCGGCGCGGGCATGACTTTGTTCGGCGGTGGCTTCTCGGCGTTACCGGTGCTCAAGACGCTGTTCGTGACGCCGGCGATCGGCATATCGGATAACGACTTCACCTTGGCGTTTTCGCTGTCACCGCTGTCGCCCGGACCACTGTTGAATGTGGTGCCGTTCTTCGGCTATCTGGTGGATGGCTGGGCAGGCGCGCTGATTGCTACGCTCGCGCTTTTTGTGCCGTCCGGTTGCCTGGTGGTGCTGGCGCAGCGGCATCTCCATCAGTTGAAGGCGAATCCGCGTTTCGAGCACGGCATGCGGATTTTGCGCGCGGTCACCACCGCGTTTCTGGCGGTGGCCGTCCTGCGCATTGCCGGGCACGTGCCACTCAAACCCGTGTACCTGGTGACCGCGCTGTTCTCCGGCATGTGCTTCGCCAAGCTCAAGACGCCGGTTTATGTGGTGTACGGAACGGTGGCAATCGTGTGTGGGCTGTGGCTCGCCTGCGGCGCCATGCCGTAGGCGGTATAGCGGCCCGCGCCTGATAGCAGGCCTTCTACGCGCTTCAGAGCTTCAGAGCTTCAGAGCTTCAGAGCTTCAGAGTCGCCATTCCACGGCCCGCTGTAAAGCCAGAGCTGTCAGAACCCGCGCGACAGCACTGCTACACCGATTGTCACCACGCCAAGCACGATATTGATCAGCACCAGACGCCGGATCGTGCCGACTGCCTGCGCGCCGTCCGGCCACTTCTGGGCCTGCACCGCACGGCGAATGCGCGGGAACACGGCGAAGCGAATGTGCCCGAAAATCAGCATCATCACGATGCCGAGGCCAGCCATGGCATGCAAGGGCCACGTGGCATGACCGCCGCCGAATTGCATCAGC
Organism: Paraburkholderia sediminicola; assembly: GCF_046030555.1. Classification (GTDB taxonomy): domain Bacteria; phylum Pseudomonadota; class Gammaproteobacteria; order Burkholderiales; family Burkholderiaceae; genus Paraburkholderia; species Paraburkholderia sediminicola_E. The sequence goes on from NZ_JAQQCH010000011.1 coordinate 190,056, forward strand.
AAAAATCCGCCGGTCAGGAGAATCACCAGCACTGCAGCGGCAACCCAATTGAAGAAACGCCCGAACACCGATTCCCACAAGGGCAAGCGCAGTTGCGGCGAAAGATCGGCAATGGCCGGCCGCAAACAGAAATGCGCGAATATCATCCCACCCACCCACACCGCAACCGCGAGCAGATGTAGAAACAGCGCGAGTTCGACAGCTTTGTTCATTTTGTTTTCCTCTCCCGACGACGCCACACCGCCTATTACGAATGATATTAGCAGCGGCTATTGAGCGCATTCGACCGCGCGCTATGCGTGCAGTTCCGTGGCTTGACGGCGTCTTGACATTCTTTGTAGTTGTTATTGCAGCGAGCCCGATGCCGCAACGCAGCTGCACCCCGTTTTTTTGTGACGCACGGCGCGCGCTTCATCTGCGAATGACGCGCACGCCGTGTTGCTACGCTTTCCTGCTTTAAACAGATTCCAATAGCTTTTTATGCAGCGTCCTGATGACGTCCTGATGGCGCTTTCAAGCCGCCAACACCGGACGCATACTGTCGAGCTTCATCTTGCTCTCAGGCGCGCGCCCCTTGCGCGCCCGCTTGCCGACGTGCGGTGTGAGCGTGGCGCCGCTCAGTTTCTCTTCGTCGATACGGCCACCACGGCGCGTGCCGATCAGCACCACACCCGCTTTGTTGATGGACAGCGCCTGCACCAGCGTTTCGTTGTCGTCGAGCGCCATCAGCGTGACGCCACGCCCCCCGCCCGAAAGCGTCTTCATCTCGTCGAGGCCGAACGCCAGCAGGCGCCCGCCCGAAGACAGACACGCGATGTGCGTTGCATCCGGCAGCATCGGCATCGGCGCGAGCGGCGCGGCACCTGCGTCGATCGTCATGAACGACTTGCCGGCTTTCACACGGCTCACCATGTCGCCGACCTTGGCGATAAAGCCGAAGCCGTTGCCCGATGCGAGCAGCAATGCCTGATCCGCGGAGGCCGAGTAGTAATGCATCAGATGGCTGCCCGACTCGAGTTCGATCAGCGACGTAACCGGCACGCCATCCCCTCGCCCGCCCGGCAGCATCGCAACCGCCACCGAATAAACGCGGCCATTGCTGCCCCACGCGACCAGCGTGTCCGGCGTGCGGCACTGGAACGCTGCATAGAGCCCGTCGCCGGCCTTGAACGTAAAGCCGGCTGCATCCAGACCGTGGCCCTTCAGCGCGCGCACCCAGCCCCTCTGCGATACCACCACCGTAACCGGTTCGTCGACCACGCGCGCTTCGAACGTCGCGCGCTTTTCCTGCTGGATCAGCGTACGGCGCTCGTCGCCGTATTGCTTCGCGTCACCTTCGATTTCCTTGATGAGCAGACGCTTCATCGCCGATTCGCTGCCAAGCAGCTCCTCGAGCTTGCCCTTCTCGTCGCGCAGTTCGGACAGTTCCTTCTCGATCTTGATCTTCTCGAGCCGCGCCAACTGACGCAAGCGGATTTCGAGAATGTCTTCGGCTTGGCGATCGGACAAACCGAACGCGGCCATCAACGCGACCTTCGGTTCGTCCGATTCACGAATGATGCGGATGACTTCGTCGATATTCAAAAAGACGATCATCCGGCCTTCGAGGATGTGAATCCGGTCGTCGACCTTGGTCAAACGATGACGCGTGCGGCGCGTGACCGTCGCAAAACGGAACGTGACCCACTCGTGGAGGATTTCGCTCACGCTCTTCTGACGCGGCCGGCCATCGCCGCCCACCATCACCAGATTCAGCGACGCGTTCGATTCGAGGCTCGTATGCGCGAGCAACGTATTGACGAAATCAGTTTGATCGATGCGGCTCGACTTCGGCTCGAACACCAGGCGCACCGGCGCGTCCCGGCCCGATTCGTCACGCACGGCGTCGAGCAGCGCGAGCATGGTCTGCTTGGTCTGCAGCTGTTCAGGCGTGAGCGTCTTCTTGCCGAGCTTGATCTTCGGATTGGTCTGCTCTTCGATTTCTTCGAGCACCTTCTGCGTTGCCGTGTTCGGCGGCAGTTCGGTGATCACGAGTTGCCACTGACCGCGCGCGAGTTCTTCGATCTTCCAGCGGGCACGCACTTTCAGGCTGCCGCGGCCGCTTTCGTACGCCGCGGAAATCTCGGCGTCGCTGGAAATGATCTGACCGCCGCCCGGGAAGTCCGGCCCGGCGATGTATTGCATCAACTCGGCGTGCTCGATCCTCGGATTGCGGATCATCGCGACTGCCGCTGCCGCCACTTCGCGCAGATTGTGCGACGGGATTTCCGTTGCCAGCCCCACCGCAATGCCGGATGCGCCGTTCAGCAGCACAAACGGCAAACGCCCGGGCAGTTGCCTCGGCTCGTCGAACTCGCCGTTGTAGTTCTTCATGAAGTCGACCGTGCCCTGGTCGATTTCGTCGAGCAACAGTTTCGCGATCGGCGTGAGACGCGCTTCGGTGTAGCGCATTGCCGCTGCGCCGTCGCCGTCGCGCGAACCAAAGTTACCCTGGCCGTCGATCAGCGGATAGCGCATCGAGAAGTCTTGCGCGAGGCGCACCAAGGCGTCATACGCCGACTGGTCGCCGTGCGGATGATACTTACCGAGCACGTCACCCACCACGCGCGCCGACTTCACGGGCTTTGCGTTGTCGCCCAGGCCCATCTCGTTCATCGCGAACAGGATGCGTCGTTGCACCGGCTTCTGCCCGTCGCACACGTCAGGCAGCGCGCGGCCCTTGACCACGCTCACCGCGTAATCGAGGTACTGGCGTTCCGCGTAGTTTCCGAGCGTCAGGAAGTCGCCTTCGGGTGGTGGCGGCTCGGTGAAAAGGTCGAGAGTGTTATCGTCGTCCATCTAGATTCCGTATCCGTGTTTGGCGTGAAGTGAGTGGTTCAACTAAGGCGCTGTTAGCGCGCTCAGATATCCGCTTCCACTTCATTGCCTTTTTCTTCCAGCCAGCTGCGCCGCGACGCCGCTTCGCCCTTGCCCATCAGCATCGTCATGCGCGCCACCGTGGCGTCGTAGTCGAGATCGCCGAGCGCCACCGGCGTCAGGCGCCGCGTGTCCGGGTTCATGGTCGTGTCCCACAACTGCTCCGCGCTCATTTCGCCGAGGCCTTTAAAGCGGCTGATGGACCATTGCGTCTCGCGCACGCCGTCTTTGCGAAGTTTGTCGAGGATCGCTTCGAGTTCGCCTTCGTCGAGTGCATAGAGCTTCTGCGCCGGCTTCTTGCCGCGTGCGGGCGCATCGACCCGGAACAGCGGCGGACGCGCCACACACACATGCCCACGCTCGATCAGCTGCGGGAAATGCTTGAAGAACAGCGTGAGCAGCAGCACCTGAATGTGCGAACCGTCGACATCCGCATCCGACAGAATGCAGATCTTGCCGTAGCGCAGATTCGACAGATCGACCTTGTCGTCCGGGCTATGCGGATCGACGCCGATCGCCACCGAAATGTCGTGCACTTCGTTGTTGGCGAACAGCCGGTCACGCTCGGTTTCCCATGTGTTCAGCACCTTGCCGCGCAGCGGCAGGATCGCCTGGTATTCCTTGTCGCGGCCCATCTTCGCCGAGCCACCCGCCGAGTCACCCTCGACGAGAAACAGTTCGTTGCGGCCGATTTCCGTCGATTCGCAATCGGTCAGCTTGCCCGGCAGCACGGCCACGCCCGAACTCTTGCGCTTCTCGACCTTCTGGCCGGCACGGGTACGCGCCTGGGCCTGTTTGATGACGAGGTCGGCGAGCTTCTTGCCGTGCTCGACGTGCTGATTCAACCACAGCTCCAACGCCGGCCGCGAGAACGACGACACCAGCTTCACCGCATCGCGGCTATTCAGGCGCTCCTTGATCTGCCCTTGGAATTGCGGATCGAGCACCTTCGCCGAGAGCACGAACGACACGCGCGCGAACACGTCTTCCGCCAGCAGCTTCACACCCTTCGGCTGCAGGTTATGCAACTCGACAAAGCTCTTCACCGCCTGGAACAGGCCGTCGCGCAAACCGGATTCGTGCGTACCGCCCGCGGGCGTCGGAATCAGATTGACGTACGACTCGCGCATGAGCGTACCTTCTTCGCTCCACGCGACGACCCATGTCGCGCCCTCGCCTTCAGCAAACGTCTCTTCACTGACGCGCGCGTTTTCGACATAACGTTCGCCTTCGAACAGCGGAATCAGCAGATCGCTGCCGTTCATACCTTCGAGCAGATAGCCGCGCAGACCGTCTTCGTATTTCCAGGTTTGCGTTTCACCGGTCTTCTCATTGATCAGCGTAACTTCGACGCCCGGCAACAGCACCGCTTTCGAGCGCAGCAGACGCTGCAGTTCACCGAGCGGCAGGTTCGGCGAATCGAAATATTTCGGATTGGCCCACGCGGTGACACGCGTACCAGACTTCTTGTCGCCACGCGCGGCGGCCCGCACTTCGAGTTCTTTAGCGACGTCGCCATTGGCAAAGCTCAACTCGGCGATTTTGCCCTCGCGCCACACGGTGACGTCGAGGCGAGTGGACAGCGCGTTGGTGACCGACACGCCGACGCCATGCAGGCCGCCCGAGAACGTGTACGCGCCGCCGGCGGCTTTATCGAACTTACCTCCCGCATGCAGGCGCGTGAAAACGATCTCGACGACCGGCACGCCTTCTTCCGGATGCAGGCCGAACGGAATACCACGGCCGTCGTCTTCGACCGAGACCGAATGGTCGGCGTGCAACGTGACGGTGATTTGCCGGCCGAAGCCGCCGAGGGCCTCGTCCGACGCATTGTCGATGACTTCCTGAATGATGTGCAGCGGATTTTCGGTGCGGGTGTACATCCCGGGCCGTTGCTTGACCGGCTCCAGGCCCTTCAACACCTTGATCGACGCTTCGCTATACGCGGCGTTTGGCTTTTTCGTAGACATGGTTGACTCGGGTGCGTCGGTTCATCGTTGTCCACAGGTCCTGTGGACAGGTCCGTGGACAATGCGTTGAGTTTTCAAAAAAAGCGAAACGAAACAACGGGGTTACGTAGAGTGCCCGCAGTGCGGGCAAGCTGTTTTGTCGCCTGGCTTCCCATGGGTATTCGACAGCGGCTCGATGCGGACTCCACAGCCCGGCAACAGCCTGCCGGTGCGAACGCCGGGGGAAGCCTGTTCGCGGGGTATTTTACTGATTTCGATACAGGCGGCAATTCACGCCGTGCGGGAGTAGCCGTTTGGATAAGGGGCGGCGCCTGGGTGCGGCCTATTGCGGGACCGCGATGAGACCGCGGCGCAACCCCGGCCCCTGAACAGGACGCGATGTCGGCGCAACCTGGCATCGCGCCGCCCCCGCACATCACTTGCGCTTGTTTTCCAGCTCGTCCCAGCGTTCCAGCGCGATCAGCAGTTCCTCGTCGATCGCGGCGTAGCGCTCGGTCAGACGCGTGCCTTCCTGAGCGTCTTTCGCGAAGACCGAACCGTCTTCGAGTTGAGCGCCGATGGTTTTCTGCTCGGCTTCGAGCGCGGCAATTTTCGCCGGCAACGCCTCGAGTTCGCGCTGATCCTTGAACGACAGCTTGGCGGCGCGCTGCGTATTGCGGCCTGCTGCGACACCACCGTCCTTCGCCACTTCTTTGGCCGCTTCTTTCTGCGCTTCCAGCGCCATCTGCTGCGAGCGGTCGCGCTGAATCTGCCAGTCGGTAAAGCCGCCGACGTACTCGCGCCACTTGCCGCCGCCTTCCGAGGCGATCACCGAGGTCGCGACGTTATCCAGAAACGCGCGATCATGGCTGACCAGCAGCACGGTGCCGTCGTATTCGGTGAGCAGTTCTTCGAGCAGTTCGAGCGTCGGGATATCGAGGTCGTTGGTCGGTTCGTCGAGCACCAGCACGTTGGCCGGCCGCGCGAACAGACGCGCCAGCAGCAGGCGATTGCGCTCGCCGCCCGACAGCGACTTGACGGGCGAACGCGCGCGTTCCGGCGCGAACAGGAAGTCGCCCAGATAGCTCATGACGTGCTTCTTCTGGCCGTTGACTTCGACCCACTCGCTACCCGGGCTGATCGTATCGGCAAGGCTCTTGTCCAGATCGAGCTGCGCGCGCATCTGGTCGAAATACGCGACCTGCAGATTGGTGCCGACGCGCACAGCGCCCTCGTCCGGCGGCAATTCGCCGAGGATCATCTTCAGCAGCGTGGTCTTGCCTGCACCGTTCGGACCGACAAAGCCGATCTTGTCGCCGCGCATTACCGTCGCCGTGAAGTTGTCCACCACCGTGCGCGAGCCATAGCGCTTGGTGACGTCAGTCAGTTCGGCGACGATCTTGCCGGACTTCTCACCCTGGCCCACGTCGAGCTTCACGTTGCCCAGCACGTTGCGGCGTTCGGCACGTTCGTTGCGCATCTCCACGAGCCGCGCGATCCGGCCGACACTGCGCGTACGGCGCGCTTCCACGCCCTTGCGAATCCACACTTCTTCCTGCGCCAGCAGCTTGTCGAACTTGGCGGCTTCGACCTGCTCGACTTCAAGCTGTTGCGCTTTCCTGGTCTGATAGGCGCTGAAATTGCCCGGATAAGAGAGCAGACGCCCGCGATCCAGTTCGACGATGCGCGTGGCGACACGGTCGAGAAACGCGCGGTCGTGGGTAATGAAGAGCAGACCCGCGCGCAGCGAGACCAACAGGTCCTCAAGCCAGCGAATGCCGTCGAAGTCGAGGTGGTTGGTCGGTTCGTCGAGCAACAGCACGTCTGGCTGCACAACCAGGGCGCGCGCCAGCGCGACGCGCTTTTGCATCCCGCCTGACAGCGAACCGACGCGCGCCTCGCCATTCAGACCGATCTGCTGCAGCGTGGTGGCTACGCGCGTGCTCCAGTTCCAGGCGTCCGAATGGTCAAGCGCCGATTGCAGCGTGTTCATGCGCGACATCAACGCGTCGTGCTCAGGGCCTTCCGGCTCGTCGGCGAGCTGGTTGGCGACCACATCGTATTGATCCAGCAGCTCGCGGGCGTGCGTCAGGCCGGCGGCGACCGCTTCGAATACCGTGTCGTCCGTATCGAACTCCGGTTCCTGCGGCACGTAGACCGACGTCAGACCCTGCTGGCGCGTGACGAGGCCGTCGTCAGGCTTGGTCAGATCGGCGACGATCTTCAGCAGCGACGACTTGCCCGCGCCGTTACGGCCGATCAGCCCAACGCGCTCCCCCGCTTCGAGAGAGAAATCCGCGTGATCGAGCAACGCGACGTGACCGAACGCCAGTTGGGCCCCGGTAATGGTGTAAAGCGACATGGAGAATTGGAGAAGACAGCGATGAGTCGGAACTGCTCATTGTACCGGGCGCGCGGGCGGGTGCCTGTATGCCGGAAGAGATAGGCTGAATGACCGGCTTGCAAAACAGATTCTGAGCGGGAAAACTCGGCCGGGCGGCGCTCGCGCACGCCCGGCCGGCTCACGTGTGCAGGTTACTTCACATGGACCGTGATCGTCTTGCTCATGTCCGGACCATACGAACGATGCGCGCCGTCGCCGAATTGCAGCGTCAGCGTATGGTCGCCCGGCGGCAGTGTCAGATCGGTTTCGGTCTGGCCCTTGCCGAAGTGGAGCGATTTGTCGTTGGCGGGAATCACTTCGCCCTTGGGAAGCGGCTTGCCGTCGATCAACAGATGATGATGGCCCGTGCCTTCCGTCATTGTGCCCGCCGGCGCGATCTTCATACCGTCGACGCCGAACACCACGTGCACCGGATTGCTGACGGTTGCGCCGTCCGCCGGTTGCACGAAAGACACGCCAGCGGCCTGCGCCACGCCCGACACGGCGAGCAACCCGGCCAGTACCGTGCCGGCCAGCCATTTGTTTTTAATCATCGTTTTTCTCCTTGTTGGGAAACGGGCGTCACGCGCGGGACATGGAAGGCGCGATGGCGGCGTCAGTCTCCTGAGGCGGATCGTCGCAATGCATGCCGAACGCCCAGTGCGTCTGTCCAAAAGATCAGCTGCGGATCAGAGCATACACGGTGTGTATGACGCGTTCCGTCACGCGGGCCCGGACATGTCTCAGGCGCTTTGCGGCGATGCCGCATGGGTAATTAGCGGTCCATTTGACAAATTCCGGTAATATTGCGGGTCGCCGCCATGCCCAAAAAAGGGGCAGACTGGGCGGATCATTGCATTGAACCAAAGAAGAGTACGTCGTGAGCGAAGTCATTGAAGTGATTGAATATAAGAGCTGGGTCTGCCTGATTTGCGGCTGGATCTACAACGAGGAAGAAGGCCTTCCCGAAGAAGGTATCGCGCCGGGCACGCGCTTCGCCGCGATTCCGGACGACTGGCGTTGCCCGCTGTGCGACGTAGGCAAGCCAGAGTTTGCGGTGGTGGAATTCTGAGTGAGCTCGATTGAACCGGAGTGCGCTGCTTGAAGTAGTGGTACGGTAGTGCGCAGGACGATTCGCGCGGCCCAGCGGGTAATGCCCGCTGGGCCGTTTGCTTTGTGGGGCGGGCTTCGCGGCCCTCCTCGCGGATGGACGTGTTTGATATACTCTGCGCTCGCTGGCGAATTTGGACTCGCCGGATCTTGCCTGGGGTTGTGAGTCGGCGGGATTGCAGCGATTATTTTGGTTCGGTCCTCTCCCTGTAGTTCAATGGATAGAACAAGTGCCTCCTAAGCGCTAGATACAGGTTCGATTCCTGTCAGGGGGACCAATCAGCTTCCCATCTTCTCCCAATACCTCCAAAATAGGAATTCCATAACCGCGCATAGCCTTGCGTGGCGGGGTTTCTAGCTGCCATCATTGCCCACAGATTACCAACTACTACCAGTTGGTTTTGGGGGTACAGGTGGGAATATCGCCAAGTACCCCCAAACGCGATACCCCCAAACCATGCCTAAACTGATTCCCCCGCTAAGCGAGCTGCAGGTCAAGAAAGCCAAGCCTGCCGATCAGCCCTATCGACTGGCCGACGGCAAGGGCCTGTATCTGCAGGTCATGCCGAATGGCTCGCGATACTGGCGGATGAAATATCGGATCGGCGAAAAGGAGAAAACGGCGTCTTTTGGTGTTTACCCAGAAGTCTCCCTAGCTGAAGCGCGCGACGCCTGCATTGCCGCCCGGAAACAGATCTCCGCCGGCATCGATCCGTCCGCCCAGAAGCAGCAGGTCAAGCGGGAAAAGGCCATCGAAGCGGCTTCATCGTTCGAAATCGTCGCCCGCGAATGGTTCGCGAACCAGAAAGACGGCTGGAGCGAGGTCTACGCCGGAAAGGTGATCAACTCGCTGGAGGTCGACGTTTTTCCCAGGATCGGTAACAAACCAATCCGGGACATCGACGCGCCGCAGATGCTCGAAATTCTGCGCACGGTCGAGTCGCGCGGTGTACGTGAGACTGCCAAGCGGGTTCTTCAGCGGTCCCGCGCCGTTTTCCAGTACGGGATCATGACCGGCCGGTGCGCCCGAAATCCTGCTGCCGACATCGATACGGAGACGGTGCTGAAGAAAGGTGCCGGCGTCAAACACATGGCGCGTGTGAAACCGGTAGAGATCCCCCAACTCATGCGCGATATCGCGGGGTATCAGGGCGACATCATCACACGGCTGGCACTTCGGTTGATGGCGCTCACCTTTGTCCGAACGACCGAACTGATTCAGGCTGAGTGGGTCGAGTTCGATGAGAAGGCGGCAGAGTGGCGCATCCCGGCCGAGCGTATGAAGATGCGCGACCCGCACATCGTGCCGCTGTCCAGTCAGGCGATCGAGGTGCTGGCGGAGCTTCGCAAACTGAACGGCCACGAGCGCTACGTGTTCTACAGCGTGCAGGGCCGCAAACCAATCTCGAACAACACCATGCTCTTTGCGCTGTACCGCATGGGATACAAGTCACGCATGACCGGCCACGGCTTCCGGGGATTGGCCGCGACGGTTTTGCGCGAACTCGGCTATAGCCGCGACGTTGTCGACAGACAGCTCGCGCACGCCGAGCGCAATCAGGTCACGGCGGCATACGTGCACGCGGAGTATCTGCCGGAGCGCAGGAAAATGATGCAGCATTGGTCCGACTATCTGATCGCCGCTGCAGCGTAAGCCTCCCGCAATCGAGGCAAACCGACCAGTCCGCGATCTACCAACTGGTCCCCGACCGATGTAGAAAGGACGACCATGAAAACAATCGCGATTCTTTGGACTTTAGTAGTCCTTTCCGCCTGCGGTGGGGGCGGTTCCGAAAATCCGCCGCCGACACCAAAGTACGTACCGTCTATCGGTCCACAGTTGCGACCGTGCGAAACGACTAGCCCAACCGCACCGCCATGCCCGGCAAGCACCCAGCAATGAAGCTGTTCGCGACTTCCGACATCGCCCGGTCGATCCGCAAGGCTCACGGAGAGTTCACGCACGTTCTGGTGAACCGTGGCTACACGACCATCAAGCCTGTTTTCTTCAAGAGCAGCACGATCGCGGACCTTCCTGTCTACGTTTGGGCATGGTGGGATCGCACGACGGCTTCGCAGTTGGCCCGCTGGCGCGCAGCCGGCGGCGTGCTGCTCGATCGGTACACCTACTCTGACCGGGCCGGCGCCGCGGACGTGCTGCTATTCGTCGAATGCCCCCTGACCATGGATCGCCTCACTAAATCGGCGACGCACATCGCGGAGTACTCCGTGATACCGCGGCCGCACACATGGCGCGTGTCCGCCCAGCGCGGTGCCTTGCTGCGTTCAGGAGCCTCTTCTGGCCTCCATCAACTTCTGGCATACGGCCATCAGGCCAGCGCGTTTGTGCAGGTCGTTGGCGTCCTCGCCGACGACGTCGCTCATGCACCACGAAAGTCCGGTTTTAACGGCCGCGCGCGCTCCTGCGAGCGAGGCGTCGTTGTCGGCGAATACGTACTTTCGACCTGGCACCGAGGGGGCGATGGTTGCCATATTTGAATCAGAAAAACAGATCAGGACCGCTGCGTTCAGACGCAACTGGCGTACAGCGCGATCGATCGACAGACCGGTGGCGTACCCCTCGCACAGAACCGTTTCGGTGGCCTTCTGCGGGCCGAGCCGGAAGACCGCACCGGTAGCACGCATGCCGTACAGCATCTTCTTGATCCACTTGAGCTCGTCGTAGTCCCACCAGATCAACTGCACGCCCATCAGGTCGCCAGCCAGCGACCGCATTGGCACGACCAGCTGCTTGTCAGGCGTAACGAGACCCTGAGCATCCGGAAGACCTTTGAAATGGAAGTAGTTGTGTTCACCAACCACCGACGAAGCGATCAGATCCCTGGCTGTTTGCAACGCATTCGCACGACGTCGAGCGGTCGCGAGTTCGCGGGCCCGTTGCCGTTTCCCCCAGGCGCGCTTTTCCGAATCTGTCCATAGGCGTGCGTTGGGATCGTCGAACCATTTGACTTCGCCCTGCCCGTCCCACGCCATCACCCAGCCACGGCGTCCGTCGAACATGTAGGCGCCATTTTTCGAGCGGGGATGCTCCTCGGTCGCGCAACGGCGAATACGCCCGGAATCATCAAGGTGATTAATAAGCACGCCGTGCGCAGCGGCAAACGAAACAAAATCGCTCATGCCGCCATCGCCTTGTCCCGAGCGATCAGGATCGACTTGATCTTCCTTCTGACCGCAGGATCGACAGGCACGGCATCCGTCAAAAATCTGAATGAATTTGGAGGCCGGTGGCCGGCGATCTGCTCGAACAACCTCCACGCCCAACCGGCCGGGTTTTTCGAGCGCGTGCTCCCTGTAAAAGAGCACAACTGGTTCCACAGGTCCTGCTCGCTGGACGCGACACGGTTCTTGCCAATGAAAATCTCCTGCATCTGTCCCGGCAATGCAGCCACCGCAGCCTGAGGCGCGGGTTCATGACCACACGACATGCAACGCCTGAAGAACGGCTTGTAGCCGCATTTAGGACAGGCAGCCGTCTCGCGCTCTTCGGCTTCCTTGCGGACCGACTTATCGAGCTTCTCGCCCTCGTCGAGCGACTCCAGGCCGTGATAGAAAAAGTGCGTGAAGTCCTCGATGAACCGAACGATGTTTCCGCTGTGATCCAGGAGGATGCAGTCGGTCTTGTCCGTTTCAGGAGATGCACGAAGACCTCGACCCCACATCTGGATGGCCGTGCTCAGCGACTTGCGAAGCGGGCGGCAGTCGACCACACACCCCACGTCTTTCACATCGAAGCCCTTGGCCAGCGCCTCAACGCTGATCAGCACGCGGATCGCCGAGGATGGTTTCGCGAATTCTTCGAGGATCCGATCACGCTCGACGTCCTTCGTCTGGTGCGTAAAGACCTCTGCCAGGACGCCGCATTCGTTGAACTGGCGGCACATTTCCTCACAGTGCTGCACAGTCGAACCGAACACGATCGTCTTGCGGTTCTCCGCATATTTCGTCCACTCGGACACAACATCGCCGACGATCTGCATACCGCGCTCGGCGGCTGCCTTGTCCGTCCATTCGCCGTCCGCGGTCTTCGCTCCATCCATGTTGATGCGCGTGCACGAAAACACCTTCATCGGCACCAACTCGCCCGATTCGGTCAGTTCATGCATCGTTGCAGCGTTGATCAGGTTCGTGAAAATTTTCCCAAGCCCACGCGAGAATGGCGTGGCGCTGAGGCCGATCACCGTCGCCTTGGTGGTCTTGATGTGGTCGACCATCGTCTGATAGAGCGTATGAGCTTCATCGACGACGATCAGGTTCGTGTCGTGCCAGCCCCGCTCCATAACGGTCTGCACGCTCGCAATCTGGAACGGCAGATCCATGTTGAATTTCGGGTTTTTCGCCTGGATAATGCCGTGCTGATGGAGGCCGTACGTCGCTGCGACTGCGCTCGTCTGGTTGATGAGCGACTTCCGGTCACATACGAAGGTCGCTTTCTTGCCCGTTTTCAGCGTGGCGTGGCATAGCTTCAGGCCGAGATATGTCTTGCCGGCACCGGTCGGAGCGCACAGCATCTGCGCGCGATGGCCAGCACGACGCCCTGCAATGATGCTGTCGATCGCGGGATCCTGAAACGACCGGGGCGGAGGAAAAGCCGCTTCCAAGTAGTCGGGCAGGAAATCGAACAGGGGCGCGTTCACTTCGACGTTCCCGGCGTCCAGCCCAACTTCTTCGCAATGCCCATCCAGCGCCTTGCCTGTGCCTCGAGCTGGACCTTTTCGTTCATCAGACCCGTCTGGCGTTCCTTCATGACGGAGACCTCAGCCCTCAGGCGGGCGATCTCGGTCTTCTGGGTATTGATCGCCTGGATTGCCTCTGCCAGTTTGTCGTCGGACAGCGCCACCTGGACCAGTGCGTCATACGCCTCCTGATCCGCTTTTTCCAGTTCGGCCAGGTATGCCAATTCGGAATCACCGGGTCCATCATCTTCCGGATCTGATGAGGACTGCTCACCGCTCTGGATACGCGGAGAATTGCTTTGCACGCCACCAACCGAGTCCTTGCCTTCGACCTGCTTGACCGCTTTCGGAAGGCTGATCTCGCCGTGCGCAACACGCTTCGCCAGTTCGGGATCCGCTTTCGCTACCTTGTCGGCCATGCGTTGTGTGCGGTCGCTGACGCCAGACCTGGCTGCACGATCGGCAACGGTATCAAGCGGCAACGTTGCCGCTTGATACGATTTCCGATCACCGCCATGTGCCTGTGCTTCCAGCCAGTTTGTCGCGGCCGATACGATTGCCGCGTGCTGGCCGGGCGTGAGATGGCGGCGCAGAAGATTGACCGAGAGCACGTACGAAAGCAGATCGTAGTCGCCCAGATCCATCTCGGAGATGATCGGCTCAATGCCAAGCTCAACGCAGGCCCGATATCGGTTGCCACCGTCCAGAATCATGCCGTCATAAATGACGATCGGCTGGAGTTGGCCGTTGGCATTGATGTCAGCCTTCAACGCCTCGAATTCGAGGCCTTCGAGGCGCGGAAACAGCGTGCAGAGCGGATGCAGTTCGAGGCTCATCAGCAAGCCTCTAGCGCCAGAAGATGGATCAACGGCGACACTGCCTGGAACGGCAAGAATCCATGATTGTATGCGGCCATGATGACGCGCTTGAGAAGAGACGCCATGGCCTACGCTGCCCTACGTTCGGCCGGAACAGTCGTGATCGTCGGCGCGATGTAATTGAGCGGATCACGCAAGTATTCGCGGACGTCCTCAACGCGGAAACCGACGCTTCTGCGGGAAAAGTAGACTGGTTGCGGCGCCTTACCGGCGCGAATCAGTTTGCGCAGCGTCTCGGCGCCGTAGGGGACAAGCGCCAGAACTTCGTGCTTCCTCACAAATCCGGTTTGCGGAAGTGTTGGGGAGGATGATTGGTCGGAGTCGGCCTTTGTGGTGGGCTTGCTTGCCATACTGTGTTCCGTGGTGAACGTTGGTATGGACTTTATTTAAAGCCCTTAGGGTGGGCTGAGGGCAATATCAGTGACCCTGAGGGTGGGGTCAGGGCACCCTGAGGGTACCCTTATCATTCCTTTATCGCCTGCGGGCACTATCTGGTCGGGTAACGATATCGATCGATTGAGCTTCGCGCTCCGACATCCCGTATGTCGCCTGCAGCCATTCGATGACAACCTTTTGAGAAGTGATCGTAAGCGAGTCATTCTCGTTGTATTGAGCACCGTAATATCTATCGATAACCGCGCGCGCCGCATCTAAAAGCTTTGTCTTGTGCTCGCGGCGTTGCGGCGCTTCTGATTTCGGCTTGCGCTCGTTTCCCAAGCCCAGCTTTTGCCACATGGCCTCGCGCCTCATGGCGCGCGCCTCATCCGTCAGGTCGCCGCTACCAGAAAAGTATGCGTCGTGCACATCAAGGTCGCTGCGCTTCATGTACAGACCGTTCACCCACTCCGGAAATGACGTGACTTTTCCGGTATCCCAGTACTCCCCCTTCTTGAAAACGTAAATGTAAAGGTGGTCGTCAAAAGAGAGCCTGGTCATGTTGCCATCTGCAGCCATCCTGTACAGCGGAACACCTTCGTAGACAAGGTACGCGGCCGTATCGATCGCAGAACCCAACTCCCCGCTATATCTCTCGAAAACGGCATACTGTATCGAAAGGATGTCTAGCATATCGCCCAGGTCATCAGATTTCAGCCATTTGAAAGTCCCATGGAACCAGTTTCTGGTGATCTCGAAGAAGGAGATGTATTCCGAATCCGAGTCAGACTTGTCGCCGTCGTCATCGCGAATCTTGTCCAACATGAGCTGAGCAAAGCTGCCGTGGTACTTCCTAGAGTTACTGAAGATACTTTGCTCGGTCTCAGAACGGTCATTCTCTCGCCTTGCCATGAATGGGTTACCCCCATTCCCGGGTATCCCCAGGACCGATTCGCAAACAAACTTCACGAACTCAACCGGCTTCTCGTTTATGTATGCACGCAGCAATTCCGCGTTCCGGCGCTTTACGTCTTCAAGAGTATCGCCAGTCTCATTGCTTTCAACACTCTTTTCGGCTTCTTCACTCATTTTTCCCTCGGCAGTAACTAACGGCATCCACCATTCAATACCCATCGGCCTCGTGCGACGACAGATCCAAGCCCGTCCCAGGCGCCAGCGCAAACATCTTTATGAGTTGGCTGGCGTACTGGGAAGGGATCGTCCTTTCGACGAACTGAAGACCGCTTTCCTTGACGAAGATCCGGTCGAGATCGTCGATCGCCTTCCACATCTGCACTGGCGGAATTCCCTGTCCACCGTCCAGTTGATATCCGATGATCACCGGTCGGTCGCCAGGGGTCAGTCCGTACGCACGTGCCTCCATCGTGCGGTGGTTCGTCCACTCGTCAACGTACACCACCAGACATCCGTCCAGCACAGCGGTTTTGAGTTTTTCGTCTGGCTCCTTCGAACCCGACTCGCCGCGTCGCAGAACAAAATTAGACGTTTCAAAGCTTGGACGGGGAATGTCCGGTTTTGATTTTTTCATTGGTCGCTCCGCCAAAAAGACGCCCTCGCGAACGCCTAATCTACATCATTCGTACGCCGGGAACATCTTCGATGCAGCTTCGCTAGCTTGCCACAGGTGATACGCGAGCTTGTCGAGCGAAGCCTTCATTTCCGCGTACGTCGGCTTGTTGGCCTCGCGAAAATCGATTCCGTCGATCACCGCGGCCAGAGGCGCACCCTGAACGGGCTTCTCGCGCCGCCGCCCCTTCCGGGGAGGCCGTGTCGGCATGTGCAGGATCTCAGCCATTTTTAACCCCATGAGCGAGGTCCATCACGTTCTCGGCGAGTTGCATCATGTCGTCGCGAAGCTGCGTCAGCGTGAACTTGACCGGCAGTTCGCCCCGCAGGTCATCCGGAAGGGCCTCAACCATGAATGCCACCAGTCCTTGAAGCTTGAACGCAAAAAGACTTTGCTCGGTCGCGAGTTCGTCTATCCGGTCGAGGATCGCCCTGGATTTGTCGCGCGCGCGAGCCGCGACCACCGCCTCGACAACGCCAGCGTTGAACTCCTTCTCTATCTCTTCGACCAGATCCCCAAACTCATCGTCGGACTGACCGACAGCTTTCGGGAGGTTTCTGCCGATCCAGCGGCTCATCAGATCGGTATAGACGTGCGACACAGCGTCATCGTCGCCGAAGATTGTGCGACCGCCGGCCCGGGCCCGCGCGAGTGCATCGTCTTTCGGCAAAGACGCGAGATTGACGGGCCTATTCATTGCCGCTCTCCTCGTCGGTCTCTGGCATTTCAAACACCTGATTTTCGGTGTGATCGTAGATGAGGTCGCTCAGACACTCCACTGCGCCCGCCAGATTCTGCTTGTCGTGATTGCTGATGGAACTACGAATCTGGCCATCATCGTCATCGCCAATGGCGTTGTGAAGGATCCGTCCGATCGTCGCGATGGCGCGCGACGCGCGCTGGATATCGGCGAGCGCACCATTGCGGATGCGCGTAAATTCCGGGCTGTCGTCCATCATCCAGCGGTCCGCGCTAAGGGAGGGGCGTTCAGACATGACGCTCTCCTTTATCGTTCAGCAAGAAGTTTGCGTCCGAACCGATCTGGGCGAGTTCGCTGATGACGCGGATCTGGTCGGCGACGACGAACAGCAGACTGCTCACGTTGCCGGGAATTTCGAAATTGCCGGCCCGAATTTTGCCGGGCGTGTAGTCCGCATTTATCAAGCAACCGACATTCGAAACAGTATCGGCAAGGGCGTACGCCATGTGACTTGCGCATTCCGCGGCGCCGCTCAGGAAGCGGAGTTCGTCGGCATCGAGATCGTCAATCCGGTTGAAAAGGAAGCTGAGAACGGTGGAAGGCGTCACTGGACCGAGCGAGCGATTCTCGGTCGGCGGTTGAGGATTGTCGTTAGATTGCTCAGGACGAGCGGGATTTTTGGCAGTCATGGTCTGGACTCCTACTTTGAATAGAAGCCCGCCTTCCATCGCCAAATGGGGTGGGCGGGCACATGACGGGGTTGGCGAACCGGAAAGTAGGAACCGGCAGACCCGAAGGTCTCCTCATCATGGCCCACCCATAAGATGGATGTGCACAATGATACGACGGACGTAAAAAAACCGCACGACGGCGGTTGTCCGCCCACTTTCCACAGGTCGCCAAACCCGGTGTCTGTTGTTTCAAACACATCTGTAGATTAGTTTTGCTCGGCAAGAACGTCAAGCAGAATTTTGCAAACCAGATGTATCCGGCTCTAAACGCGGAACGAGCACGATCACTTTGGAATGCGGTCAACAAGCCGCGGGCGCGTCTGACCGTCTGCGAACACTGCTTTCTCATCGACGTAGTACGAGCGTCCAACCTTGATCGGCGGCGGATAGATCTTGCCCTGCTTGATCCACCTCCGCGCTGTGCCTATGGCAGGCGGCGGATAGAACTCGCGCCTCAACCACTCATCGAGCCGTATCTTCATTACTTACCTCCGGATTTGGCTTTCGCGCGGGAGTTTCGTGTATCAGTCGCTACCCGTTGCTGCCTGAGAAAATCCCGCAGCGACTCCTTCGGCTCGCCCGAGAGTCTGATCGCAACGTCAGAGCGCCGT
This sequence comes from Paraburkholderia sediminicola, assembly GCF_046030555.1. Taxonomy (GTDB): domain Bacteria; phylum Pseudomonadota; class Gammaproteobacteria; order Burkholderiales; family Burkholderiaceae; genus Paraburkholderia; species Paraburkholderia sediminicola_E. The sequence goes on from NZ_JAQQCH010000011.1 coordinate 207,994, forward strand.
GAGCGCGGTTGGTTGATCACAGGACTTGGGATCGGCTTGACAAGCTTGGCTTCGAGAAACGCCTCCAGAGACTCGAGATCGTAGACGTAGGTTTTGTGACCTAGCTTGTATCGCTTGATGAACTCTCCGCGCCTGTCGATCCGGCTGACCGTCGCGTATGGCACGCCGAGGAACTCAGCGGCCTCCTTTGCACTGATTCGCTTCTTGCCCAGTCCGCTCATCGTCGCCCCTAAGTCGGATATTCGGCATGTTGTAGCATGGACCAAATGACAGATCGATGGGAGGTAACGTGGCAGACACGCAACCGAAGCTGATCCCTCTCGAAGCGTGGGCAAAGCAGGTCTTCGGAGAATACGCGCCGCATAGGAATACGCTATACAACTGGCGTCGCTTCGGCTGGATCGTGCCGGCGCCGATCAAGATCGGAAATCGCTATTTTGTCGAACCTACTGCGGTCTATGCCGACAACAATGGCGAGATGGCACGCCGCCATGGAAGTGCCTTACGATGAGCGAAACGTTTTTGACAACGGAGGAAGTCGCTGAGCTGACTGGCATTCGAACGGGGCGCAGGGGCAAGACGCGCGAGCAGCTACAGGCCGAATGGCTGCGCACAACAGGGCTGCCGTTCTGGGTCAATGCTCGTGGACGGCCCATCATTCCGCGCTCGGCGATCGAGGGGAAGCCAACGACCACCGAGCTTCCAGCGAAGAAATGGAAACCAGATGTTTATAACACTGACGGCAGCCTTAAGGAGAAACCACGTTGGACTCTACCGCCGCTAAAGGAAAGAAGAAAACCATCGTCGCGATGAGGCCGCTTTATCTCGATCTCGAAGGAGTCGCCGAAGCGCTTTCGCTCTCCAAGACCACAGTCCAGAAGTTAGTCCGAACGAATCAATTCCCGGCACCGCGGGCGTTGTCTGGCCGTCGCGTTGGATGGCTGGTGAGAGAGCTAGAAGAATGGTGTGAGGCGCGGCCACATTCCGACATGCTGCCCCCGCCGCTCGGCGCCCTGGAGAAATCGTAGACAATGAAAACCGTCTTTCTGCTTCTCGCCCAATATGACGCCACCGCAGTGATCCCGATCGACGTCGTATGCCGCGACTACTTCGCGCCAATGACACTGCCGGTCCTGATGCGAAAGATTTCCACCGGCGATGTCCCGCCGCCGCTCATACGGATGGAACGCTCGCAAAAGAGCGCCAAGGGCGTCCATGTCCAGGACCTGGCGGACTACATCGATGCGAGACGAGCGGAGGCAAAAAAGGAACTCGAGCAGATGCGCGGATATGACAAGTAACCTCGACGACGAAGCGCGCGCCGAACTACACGGCTACCCGATGGTGTATGCGGCTTCACGTCGAATGAGGCGCAGCTTGAGGAGACAGAGCACGCCCCAAAGCAGAAAAGTGGCGCCGGTGGAGATAGCCCAGCGCCTGTCCGAATCTGCTTTCGCATCCAGGGTCGCCTGGGTGCCGGGGGGTGCCTCGAAAACGTTGACACCGGATGCTGTCACGCGGGTCACAGTACGGCCGCAGTATTCAACGTGCGCCAGTTCGCCGACGTGTCTGCTGATTTGGTAGGCCGGACCTATGGCTCCGCCCTTCTTCCAACTCGCCACTATTGAGTCGTCCATGCCGTCACGATGCACAAAGTAAATGTCGGCGGCCAATGTCAGCACCCCATCGGCGGTTCGATCAGGTATTACCTTGCCTGCTGCGTCGAAGGGACATTTGTCGATATGCACCTTCCGATGCCAGATCGGCAAAAGCGCGACTAGCAAAAGCGCGCCGCCCACCGTTAATCCCGCGAACGCCATGCTCGAATAGCTCTGCGCCCTTCTTTCTGCCTTCGTCCTCATCCCGTCAGCACCGATTTTTTATGGCAGAAGCTTGACGTGAGTTCGCATGGTACGCAAGTGGTACCTGCCCGTCAGACGACCATCAGAGCAACAAGACATGCAACTGCCAAAGCAAGGCACAAACTGCCTGTGATCAAGTCGTATGGGTAAGTCATGGGATCCCCGATTTCTTATCCGCCAAGCATACGACGATCAGGGGTGAAGTAGTGTTAAGGATGGTTAGGCGGCAGAAATGAAAAAGCCCAGCGCGGGGCTATAGGAAATCAGGGGGTTTGGCCCGCTCCCTGCACTGCGGGGTTACCGCCGTTAAGTTGCTCGTTCAAAAGATCGGACAGCAGCGCGTGCAATAGAGTTATGTCGCCACCAGTAGCGTCTGCATGTTGGAGGCCCTGTTCGTAACGAGCGCGCTCACGCCTGATTAGCTCGGGAAGGATAACGCTTCCCGGTAGCCATGCGCCTGCCTTTACGCACAGAACGAAGTAGCATGCCGCTCGCGCGGTTCGGCCGTTGCCGTTGACAAACGGGTGGATCCAGTTGAGCCGCCACAAAACCCACGCTGCCAAAACTACGTAGTCCATCGTTTCCCAGTTTCGATTGACCATGTTGACGAAATCATCCATCAACGATTGGACTCGATATTCTTCCGGTGGAGTGTGATTTCCGACGTAGACCTGGCATGGCCGGAACTCACCGGCATACGCATGCAAGCAGGCTATTGCGTGATAATTGAGGGCCTTAAGGACCTGAGATGAGAGGAACGGGCGGCCGAGCGCAAGCGAAGTATCGACTATTGATTTCAGAAAATCATACTGTCGGCCGCCATTCTGGATGGTAAGCGTCTGGTAGACAGGATCGTTTTCGTTCTGATTAACCAGTTCGAAAACGATCACTTAGTCGCCCCGCCAATGCCCCCATCCTTTCCGATAATTACGTTCCGGACCTGCTCGCGCGTTACCCCGCTGTCCGGCTTCATAAAGCCGAAAACGTATGACACGCGTTGCTCAAGGATTTCTGCTTGCGATGGCTTGCGGTCAACAGCTTTTTCAAGCTTGTTCAGCAGCGTCTGATCTGTCTTCAGCCCAAGGAAGTTGTCTTTCATGATGCTCTCCTAGCTTCGTTGGCGAGTCTGTTCGTGCCCCGATAAACCGTCGCACTGACGCTCATAGCGAGCGCTGTTCAGGTTTGACCGGCAAATGAACCTGAGATTCTGACACAAATTGCCGCAGTGCCGCAGACCACCTGTTATAGGTCTAGGTTGTCATATCGGCAAGCGATAAATAAAACTTTAGGTCGTTTGGCGGAAATTGCGCCATCCATCTCTGTAAAGACGAATTGCACGCACGTAACGCGCCATCAGCGCTGAATGATTGCCAGACGAGGACGCGCATCATGGGCGCCCAAAACGAAACACCTAAACGTCAATTTCCGTTACATGGACGAAACGTCAAAAACTGCCTGTACAGAGCCAGCGAGGCTTTTCTAGCGCCAGGGCGGTCGCCGGCATGGATATCGCTGTACTCTATTGGCGACGCCGCGCGCCGTACGGCGACGGCGAATCTGCGCGCTCAGAAATACCCCCAAAAGCTTTGAGGGTATACATGGGGGTACAAAATAGGAAGAATCGCCTTGGAATCACTGTCACACTGAGCATGTGATTCCTGTCAGGGGACCACCTAGCTTCCCAGCGTCTCCCAAGTTTGCCCAGAAAAGCCCCGAAAGCCTTGCGCTGCGGGGCTTTTTGCTGCCAGCGTCGCCAAGCAATGCCGATTACCAGCCAGGGATTTTTCAGTGCGTGCTGTGCTCGCTCCAACTGCGGCGTGATTCAACTGCCGACTGAACGGATGACTCCACTCAAAGTAGCAGTTCGAGCCAGATACGCCCAAGGACGATCAACCGAACAGAGTATTGGTGTGAAGTTTGCCCCGACCGATGCCCCTCAACGGGAAGGGCAACACGGAATCGCCCAGCATTGCGCAGGGCTACGGCCGGAGCTTAGGCGAGGTTGCGTTAAGGGGAGAAGAGTTCCGCGGTAAGTGGTAGCGGATCTCCCTTCAAACCGTTTCGAATGGCAAGTGCGGCCGTCTCGCTAATCAACTCGCGGTGCCGCTCGAACTCCTGCAACAACTCGGTTTTGTGGTCATCCGACTGCGACAGGCCCTTAAGCACTTCCCTGCTCACAATGCAGAAGTGGTGAACGCTGTCGACTTTGATACCGAACGTGACGGCCTCGCCGCCATTTACGACCCTGATGCCTTCAATGTTGTTGGCCATCGTCGCCTCCGTTACCAACTCTCAAACGATCCTAGCATGAATAGTTAATCGTCGATCATCGAGATTTTCGATTGTGTCCCCGGTTCAAAAATACCGCTGCGTCTGCTGTCAGGAATGCCGAACCAGGCTTCCGCTGAGACAACCCTTCAGTCAGCCAGGTTGCTCAGGAACTTGCGGGCCGGAACGAAGAACGTCACACCGGCGACGGCTTTCGAGAAGTCCAGGATCCGGTCGTGAAGCGGCGGAGGGTTGCCGATGAACATCCGCTCCAGCATCTTCTCGATCACCCAGAGGTGGCGCGAATAGCCGATGAAGTAGGTGCCGTACTCGCCGCGGCCAGGGACGGCGAACGGCATGTTGTCGCGCAGGATGTCATGCTCGCCTTCGGCGTCCTGGATCGTGCAGAGTGTCTTGTGCGACTTTTGGCCCTCCGTCGCGTCGGGCAACTCGACGTTGTCGAACTTGGTGCGCCCGATGATCGCCTCCTGGGTCTCCACGGTTTGCGCGCGCCAGGCTGACAGGTTATGCAAGTACTTCTGGATCACGACGTAGCTACCACCGACGTAGGCAGGATCCTCCTCGCCGACGATCGTCGCCGCGGGCAAATCGAGGCCGTCGGGATTCGCGGTGCCGTCGACAAACTCAAGCAGGTCGCGCCCGTTGAAGTAGCGGAACCCGGCCACGTCGTCGATCGCAGTGACGGCGTCGCCGAAAGCCTCGAGGAGAATCTTCTCGAACTCGATGATCAGGCCCGTCGAGTCGGCACGGATGTGGTACAGCAGATCGCCCGCTGTGGCCACCGCAGTGTGCGTGGCGCCTCGCACCTCCTTGAACGGTGCGAGCTCGCTGGGCGCGGGTTTTCCGGTGAGTGGCCCCCAGACGCGATGCGAGATCCCGACGTTGCAGGTGAACACACCGTGATCGGCCCGGATCCTGACGTCCTTGATGAGGTCGCCGGTGCTACCCACCACGGAGCGGGCGGTGGCGATCGACGCGTCATCGTCCTTGACGACGAGGACCAGGAACGCGGCGGCCGCCGACATCGGCGCATCGACGTATTGCGGCTCGGTGTCGAGTGCGTGCTGGGCGGTGGAGATCGGCGAAGATGTCGGGCTCAAGGGTGCCTCCTGCATTGGGCCACCGGAATGTAAGTTTCCCGCCCATGATCACGCTGATGGGCTGGAGTCGTCGGAAACGTGCAACGGCTCAACCGTTGATATTCCCTTTGCCGTAACCGCGCGATGGATCGCTTCGGTCAGCTCATTGTTGATCTCGATCAGCCGGTGCACCTCATCCTGGATCTTCAAGAGCGCCTCGGCGTCCTTGTAGGTCTGCAGCGCCTGCTTGTCTGAGGCTGCGGCCGCAACCTTCTGGCCCACCATGATGACTGACAGCAACACCAACTGCAAAAATGTTTGGGCGATCCAGGCGATGAGCGTCGACACTCCGCCCTGGATGGCCGATGGCAAGCTGATAAGGGCGATCGCGGCAAAGAAATAGGCGCACCACATCGTGCCAACAGCGTTGGTGATGACGAGGGCGATTCGCCCGTTCAGACCCAAATGCTCATGCGTGGTCAGGTGCGGTCCGGCTTTTTCGCGTTCCTTAATTCGCGGATCAGGAATGTGTTCGGCTTTCATCATTGAGTCCCCATTGAAGAGTAAGCAATCTGAGGTTAACGGACTCTCGACCAGGACCATCGCTATCTATTTGCACCAGAAACCCGCCCCTTACCACTATCCTGGTCACCTCCCGGCCAGCGCTCCACGCAGCCCTTAACCCGAGGTGACTTCTGAAAATATTCATAACGTGCTCGACTATGCGTCAGACACCAAGTACGGCTTCGCGGGCGGTTACGGCACTTCCATATGCACGAGCAGCCGCTTGTTGCTTGACGGTTGCCGAACTAAGATCTCCCTCTGTTTTTGCCAATTCATATGCATTCCTGGCGAGTGCATACGCGCTAGCCGAGTCACGTTGAAGTTCGGCAACCTTGGCGTGATCAATGTTGTCCATGCTCACCCTCCTTCAGATAGAAGATCCCGGCACTGTTTCGATTCACCGATTGCTTTGGAGTATTGAATCCTATAAGAGGCTGTCCAGGCGTACGAAATAGTACGAATAGCAGTACGGCGAAAGTCGTGAGCTGGTGATTAATGGCACCAGAAAAGTGAACATTCCGCCGGCACCATGCGAATCTGCGCCCCTCATATCATGCCGCAAATCGTTTGACCGTACAGCACGAAATCGAAGCGCCATCGCGTGCCTTTGGCGTCATATCGCCGATACATACCATCGGCAAATCAGAGGGTCCTTATCGGGGTGATCTCCCCATGGTTTTTTTAAGCGATCTGGAATTGCTCTCCACCCATTACAAATCCCGTGCCAATTACAGTCACGAGCCGATAGCTCGAATCGGAGATTTAAATCTGGTGTTGTTTGCGCCAACGCACTATGTTTTACGGATGCGGACGTTCGCAACAGGAGCAGGCATATGACGCAAAAAATGGTCGTCGCGACCTTCAATGACGTGGACGTCGCACAAAGAGCCGCGCGGGATTTCAGGAACTTCGAGAAGGATAACGACGGCTTCAAGATCGAGAGCGGCGTCATGGTCCAGAAAGACGCTGCGGGCAAGCTGACCGTGCTCGACAAGTACACCCAACCGTTTTGGGGGACGGTGATCGGCGCGGTGACGGGCGGGCTGATCGGTCTGCTTGGTGGACCGGTCGGCGCAATCGCGGGCCTCACCATCGGTGCGAGTGCGGGGCTCACCGGGCACGCTATCGAAGCCATCCTCGACAGCAAGCTGACGAAAGCCATCCCCAGCGAACTCCAGCCCGGGAGCGTCGCGCTGATCCTCGAAGTAAAGGAGCCGTCGCCGTTCGAGGTCGAAAACATCGTGCTCGGCTATGGCGGCAAGGTGTTTCGTCAGCCGCTTCCCTGGTGATGCGCGCGGCTCATCGACAAGCGCCATGCCGAACCAAACGCAGACCTACCGGCGATTCCTCGTCGCCGCCACGCTCCGCCCCCGTCCGGCAATCGCGAGCTCGCCACCGTGGAGGCTCGCTCACGCTCGTGCAATCGTGACAGCACACGTTACGAGACGCAGAGCGGTTTAATCGGAAAGACTTCGCTGGGGTGGAAATGGCCGAAGGCAAGATCGTACAGTGCATTGGTGCCGTGATCGACGTGGAATTCCCGCTCGCCGGCGTGCCGAAGATTTATGACGCGCTGACGGTCGATGGCTCGGAACTGACGCTTGAAGTCCAGCAGCAACTAGGCGATGGCGTGGTCCGCACCATCTGTCTGGGGACCTCTGATGGCCTGCGGCGCGGCATGACGGTGAGAAATACCGGCCACCCAATTTCAGTTCCGGTAGGCAAGGCTACGCTCGGCCGGATCATGGACGTGCTGGGTCGCCCGATCGACGAAGCCGGTCCGATCAACTCGGACGTGATTCGCGGTATTCACCAGAAGGCTCCAGCGTTCGACGAACTGTCGCCGTCCACGGAGCTGCTTGAAACGGGTATTAAGGTGATCGATCTGATCTGCCCATTCGCCAAAGGCGGCAAGGTCGGCCTGTTCGGTGGCGCCGGCGTGGGCAAGACCGTCAACATGATGGAACTGATCAACAACATCGCTAAGGAGCACGGTGGTTACTCCGTGTTCGCCGGTGTTGGCGAGCGTACCCGTGAAGGAAGCGACTTCTATCACGAAATGAAGGAATCCAATGTACTCGACAAGGTTACGCTGGTGTACGGCCAGATGAACGAGCCACCGGGCAACCGTTTGCGCGTGGCGCTCACAGGCCTGACGATTGCTGAATACTTCCGTGACGAAGGCCTCGACGTGCTGTTCTTCGTCGACAACATCTACCGTTTCACGCTGGCTGGCACGGAAGTGTCGGCACTGCTCGGGCGTATGCCGTCGGCAGTGGGCTATCAGCCGACGCTGGCTGAAGAAATGGGCAAGTTGCAAGAGCGTATTACGTCGACCAAGACCGGCTCGATTACGTCGGTTCAGGCCGTGTACGTCCCTGCGGATGACTTGACCGACCCATCGCCGGCTACGACCTTCGGCCACCTGGACGCAACGGTCGTGTTATCGCGTGACATCGCTTCGCTGGGTATCTACCCGGCAGTGGACCCGCTCGATTCGACCTCGCGTCAGATCGACCCGAACGTGATCGGCGAAGAGCACTACTCGGTCACGCGCGGCGTGCAGCAAACGCTGCAGCGCTACAAGGAACTGCGCGACATCATCGCGATTCTGGGCATGGACGAACTTGCTCCGGAAGACAAGCTCGCCGTCGCGCGCGCTCGCAAGATCCAGCGCTTCCTGTCGCAACCGTTCCACGTCGCAGAAGTGTTTACGGGTATGCCGGGCAAGTACGTGTCACTGAAAGAAACGATCCGGGGCTTCAGGATGATTATTGACGGCGAGTGCGATAGCCTGCCAGAGCAGGCGTTCTACATGGTCGGCACGATCGACGAAGCCTTCGAAAAGGCGAGGAAAATTCATGACACGGTCGCTAACGTGTGACGCATCGGCGACCGCTATAGCCGGGATTGGTCATGCAGGTGTTTTCCTGCTTGAATGCAAGCTCTGCACCACGGAGGCAACATGGCACCTGATCGAATCATGTTTATCCGGCACGCGGAGAAGCCAACCGCCAACGAGGGTATCGGGATCCAGGCGGACGGCAAGGCCGACGATGAAAGCCTCGCGGTTCGCGGCTGGCAGCGTGCCGGCGCGTTGGCGCGATTCTTCTGTCCGATTCACGAAACACATTCTGCACGACTGACGCCGGCCGCCGTGTTCGCGCCGGGCAACGGTCCAGCCAGCAAGAGCAAGCGAGCGATGCAGACCGTTGCGCCTCTCGTTGCGCTGCTGCGACAAACATCGCAGGTGAACTACGTCACGGCGTACCTGAAGGACGATGGGCCAGCGCTAATGGGGGACGTGCTGACCCAACCCGGCATCGTGCTGATTGCATGGGAGCACAAAGTGCTGCCATCGCTATTCGGACACGTGCCTGGTGCGCCCACGGTTCCTGCGACGTGGCCGGAAGACCGGTTCGACATGGTCTGGATACTCGATCGCGCGCCGGGCGGATGGTCATTCTCGCAACTTCCGCAATTGCTACTCGCCGGCGATACCGCTGAGCCGATCAGGTAGACCTTCCGGTAGCGATGAGATCAGTCCGCGGCGCTACGCGGTTTCGCGTTGCCGGTCTCGATCAACTCGCGCAGTGCGTCATCCACCGTTTCCAGCAACACAAAGCGCAACTGGCTGCGCGCGTCGGCGGGGAGGTCCTCGAGGTCCGCAGCGTTGCGCGCGGGCAGCAGTACCGTCCCGATGCCGGCGCGCAAGGCGGCAAGCACCTTTTCCTTGATGCCGCCCACCGGCAGAACAACGCCCCGCAGACTGATCTCGCCAGTCACGGCGCAATCGCTGCGCACGGCTTGCCCCTTCAGCAGCGATGCGATCGCAATGAACATGGCCACCCCGGCACTCGGGCCATCCTTCGGGACCGCGCCGGCCGGCACGTGGACATGAATGTCGCGCTTGTCGAAGCCAAAACAGTCGATGTTCAGCGCCTCGCAGCGAGACTTGACCAACGTCAGCGCGGCCTGGACGCTTTCCTTCATGACCTCTCCTAACTGGCCGGTCAGCACTAGCCTGCCTCCGCCCGGTGTGCTGCTGGCCTCGATGAAGAGCAGTTCGCCGCCAACGGGCGTCCATGCCAGTCCGGTCACCACGCCCGGCAAACTGGTGCGCATTGCCACTTCGCTCTCGAAGCGGCGATGACCCAATATCGATGACAAGCGATCGGGCTCGATTCGTTCATGCGTGGCCGGATCCTCGGCGACACGCAACGCGACATACCGAAAGACTGAGCCGATCTGCCGCTCCAGGCTGCGCACGCCCGCTTCGCGCGTGTAGTCGCGGATGATGGAACGCAGGGCCTCGTCGCTCAGTTCGCATTGTGCGGGGGTCAGCCCGCACGCCTCCAGCTGGCGTGGCACCAGGAAACGCCGGGCGATCTGAAACTTCTCGGCCTCGGTGTATCCCGGCAGGTCCAGAATCTCGAGGCGGTCCCTCAAAGGCCCGGGGATGCCGTCGAGCTGGTTGGCCGTGGCAACGAACACGACGGCGGACAGGTCGAACGGCACGCCAAGATAGTTGTCCCTGAAGGAGACATTCTGCTCGGGATCCAGGACTTCAAGCATCGCCGCGGCCGGGTCGCCATGCACGCCATGCCCGAGCTTGTCGAGTTCGTCCAGCAACATGACGCAGTTGCGCGCGCCCGCCTTGCGGATCGCCTGGATGATATTGCCAGGCATGGCGCCGATATACGTGCGCCGATGGCCTCGAATTTCCGATTCATCATGTACCCCGCCCAGGCTCACGCGTACGAACGGCCGCGCCAGTGCCTGTGCGATGCTCTGGCCCAGCGATGTCTTGCCCACCCCAGGCGGCCCGAGAAAGCAAAGAATGGGCGCCTTGCCGTGCGGATTGAGCTTTCTGACACCAAGGTACTCGAGGATGCGGCGCTTGACCTTTTCCAGGCCAAAGTGCGCCTCATCGAGAATCTCCCTCGCTCTGGCGATGTCGATGGGCGCTTCCGGCGAGAGTGTCCAAGGCAGTTCCGTCAGCCATTCGAGGTAGCTCACGCTGATGGCGTATTCGGAGGAGGCTTCCGGCATCCGCTCCAGCCGGGCGAGTTCCTTGCGGGCATGGGCCTCGACATCCGACGGCATATGGGCGGCTTCAATCGCCTCGGCCAGCTTGCGGGCTTCTTCCCGGTTTTCGAGGTTCTCGCCGAGTTCGTTCTGAATGGTCCTGAGTTGCTCGCGCAGCATCATTTCGCGTTGGCGCTGGTCGAGCCGGCCGCGCGTCTGTTCGCCGATTTCGCGCGACAGGCGAAGGACTTCGATTCGTCCGGCGACGGCGTCCAGCACCTTGTCCAGCCGTTTGCAGAGGTCAAGCGTTTCCAGGATGTCCTGCTTGCTCGCCGGTGGGATGTCGAGCAGACCGGCCACACTATCGGCCAGCATCCCGGGCGACTCGATCGCGTCCAATGCCCTGATGAGTTCGCCCCCCGCGTTGGGCAGCAGCCCGATCATTTCGCCCGCGCGTTGCTTCAGGACCAGCACGCGCGCGTCGATGGCGGCGTCACTGTGCGCGGTGTCGGGCAGCAGTTCCACCTGGGCGGCGCGGAACCCGGGGCCAGCCACCGGCGCGATCAGGCGAAAGCGCTCCACACCCTGGCATATCAAGTGATGCGCGCCGTCGTCAGGACTGGTGACGTAGCGCAGCACGTTTGCCACGGTGCCAATCGTGTTGAGGCCATCGAAGGGCGGATCCTGCACCTGCGGATCGCGTTGCAGCACGATGCCCAACGGCTGCTGACGCTTGACGGCAGCCTGCACATCCTCCTTGGTCTGCCCATGCTCCGCTGTCAACGGCAACACCATGCCCGGAAACAGCACGGCACTGCGGACAGGAAACAGGATCAGACTGTCCTTGGGGAGTGCCGGCAAAGGGGACGCTTCCCGGCTCGCCGGGGCGGCCTCTGGAGCCTCGCTATCGCTGTCCGTGCTCATCTTCGCTCCTCGATTCGCCGACGCTCGCCGGGCTCATTCCAGTCTCTCGAAGTCCAGCAACAGGCAACCGTCTTCGGAATCGCGCCGTGCCAGGCGATAGCGCCCAGCCGGAAGCCGGATGTGTCGCTCGAAGCGGCCGTAGGGAATTTCCAGGCAGTGGATCGCGCCCCCGGCTAAGGCCCGGGGCAATGTTCTCTCGGCAGTCACGATCAGCGTCGCGCCTTCAAGGTTCAGGTTGACGCGATCGGGAGGCACGCCGGGAAGCGCCACCACGATCGCCAGCAGGCCGTCATGCTCGAACACCTCGATGGGCGGCTCCCATACCGGCGCCCGCGTGTGCTGCCCCGCCAACCGGAAGAACTGACGATGCAACCGTTCGGCACGCTCGAGCGCATCGATGGCGGTTTCCCACATCATGGTGTGGCGGGTGGATGTCACGTCTGGCTCCCTGCCTGTTCTGCCAGCCCAACACTGGCTGTCCATTCATCAAAGGCCAACGTCGCACGCGTGTCAAGTCGGTGAAGACGTATGTACCGCTCCTCTCAATCTCCTCATGTGTTCCCTTACGGGCGACCTTCGATCCGCAGGAGAATGACCACGGATAACATTGACCTCGCCAAGGCTGCCGAACCTCAACGTAAGTCTGCAAACGCATATGCACTAGCCAGGACTACATATGAACTGGCGAAAACGGAGGCAGATCTTCACGTGACAATATCCATCAATACGCTCATCAATCAGGAGAAGCGACCTTGACATTCGATTCTGCCTTCGCGACGAAAGTCTTTGCGGCCATGTTCGCCATCATGAATCCGATCGCCAATATCCCCGTCTTTCTGTCACTGACTGACGGGGCGAGCGCTGCGGTACAGCGACGAATTTCTTTCACGGCAATCGCGGGTGTCTCGATAGGCTGCCTTGTCTCCGTACTGGCCGGGGGCGCGATCCTGGGAGCATTTGGACTGACGGTGCAGGACTTCCGGCTTGCCGGTGGCCTCCTGGTGCTGCTTATCGCACTTTCAATGCTTCATGGTTCGGCAAGCAAAGTGCATTCAGGCACCCCTGCCGAGCAGGCGGACACTCCAGGACCGGAGAATGTTGCGATCTATCCGCTGACCATCCCGCTTCTTGTCGGTCCGGGAACCATTGCAACACTCATCATCTTCGGTCAGACGGCACGCGACGAGGGAAAGATCATCGAACTGGGCCTTGGGTTGAGTTGCTTTCTTGTGGTACTTGCCGTGTCGCTTCTTTTAGCCCCCTCTATCGGACGCCGCCTTTCCTCCACCGCCACGGCGATCACCAGGCGTTTGATGGGAATGATTCTTGCCGCAATCGCCATGCAAATGATTGTGGTAAGTCTTCAGGCGCTGTTTCCGAGTCTCGCGAGATGAGATCCTCACGGCCAGCGTTATCCATTCGCCGTATTTTTGGCCTTGGACAGAGCCTCGACCAGCTTCAATCATCGTCAAGAGAAAGATTGGTAAGTGTCTGCAGCTCCTTCAACGCGTCTTCTGCAACCGTCAAATCTTGATAGGTAATCGCGATCAGCGTAGACATAACTTGTCCTCAAAATGGAAGCGTTGAAGATCAGATCGTGGATCTCGGGGACGGCAGCTACGCCGTCCGCAAGCCTTGTTGCGGGCATGTCTGGCGTGCTAATACGAAGCGCGTGCGGGTAGCGTCATTCATACCCATAGGCGCGAAGCCCTGCTTCGTTGTCGGCCCAGCCGCTCTTAACCTTGACGAATGTCTCGAGATACACGGGGCCGTCGAACAACTTTTCCATATCGATCCGCGCGTCGGTGTTGATCTGCTTGAGCTTCGCCCCGTTCTTGCCGATCACCATCGCCTTTTGCGAGTCGCGCTCTACCAGGATCGTCGCGAAGATGCGCTTGAGACGCCCTTCCTCCTCGAACTTCTCAATCACGACCGTACTGGTGTACGGCAGTTCGTCGCCGGTCCAGCGAAACACCTTCTCACGCAAGATCTCGGCGGCGAGGAACCGTGAACTGCGGTCGGTCAGGTCATCTTCGCCATAGATCGGATCGCCTTCGGGCAGGTATGGCTTGATCGTGTCCAGCAGGCGCGCGACGTCTTCCGGATTCGTGGCCGACAGTGGCACCATCTCGACGAACTCGCGCAATTGGCTCATTTGTTGCATGAACGGGAACAGCGTCGCCTTGTCGCTGACGCGGTCGAGTTTGTTGGCAACCAGGAGCGTCGGCATGCCGGGCGGGATCAGGTCGAGCACCTTCTGATCGTCCGGCCCGAAGCGGCCGGCCTCGATCACGAACAGGATCACGTCGACCGAAGTCAGCGTCGACGTGACCGCGCGGTTCAGCGAACGGTTCAGTGCGGCAGCGTGGCGGGTCTGAAAACCGGGCGTGTCGACGAAGATGAATTGCGCGTCTTTGGTCGTATTAATGCCGGTGATGCGGTGGCGGGTCGTCTGCGCCTTGCGCGACGTGATGCTGATCTTCTGGCCGACGAGCGCGTTCATCAGCGTCGACTTGCCGACGTTCGGGCGGCCGACAATGGCGATCATGCCGCAACGGAAACCATGGCGAGAAGCAGTGACGGCAGGATCGTTCATGTTGCGCATCCCGGTGGTGACAACGAGCCCGGACCAAGGGTCCAGAAGTTGATGTTGGACCAGTTGATTATAGGCAGGCTGAGCGCGTCCGATAGAGGTCGAAATGTCGATGTGCTTATCAATTTGACCGATAGTTACTATCGCCTTATACGCTATTGATGTGAGCGGCCAGTCACGCCGAGAATGTAAAGCAGTGAGTTTTCCGCTGTGCGGCCACATTCGTTTCATCGTCCCGATGCCCGCTCTTTCTCTGTCTCCCGCCGAGCGCTCCGCGCTGCGCTCCCAAGCTCAGGAGTTGAAGCCTGTCGTGCTAATTGGCGCCGAAGGGCTGACTGACGCAGTGCTCGCTGAGATCAACGTACACCTCGCCGCACACAATCTGATCAAGATCCGCGTGTCAGGGGACGAACGCGACGCGCGCGACGCAATCTATGGCGAGATCTGCGACTGTCTCGGTGCCGCGCCGATCCAGCATATCGGCAAGCTGCTCGTGATCTGGAAACCCGCAGCGGCCGAATCACATGCCTTCCGCAGCATGCCAGGCGTCGCCGGAGACATCGGTATAGCGAAGAAAGGTACTGCGCCGCGCATCGTCAAGGTCGTCAAGCGCTCGCCCAATGCGCCGGCGGTACGTCGCTCGAAGCGGCGGAAGGTCGTGGTCCGCGGCAACGAGCGCGTGACCGCGGGCGGCAATGTCAAACGTGCGAAGAAACGCCAGACGAGCGCTAAGCGCCAGAATCAGGGCCACAAATAATTCGGAAGGGCATGAGCCGCGAAGCACGGGCGGCTGGACAATCAGCGACCCCAGCGAGCTTCATCTGAAAGGTTGTCTGTGACGCAGGATTTTTTCGTGAGAGGTACTTTACGATGGCTCAACAATTGATCGTCGCGGTTTTTAGCAACGTGGCTGATGCGGAAAAAGCTGGCCTGGATTTCCGGAATCTCGAGGGAAAAGATGCGAGCTTCAAGATCGAGAGCGGCGTGATGGTTGAAAAGGACCTGACTGGAAAAGTAACCCTGCTTGGCACAAAGACGCAGCCATTTTGGGGCGTTGTAATCGGTGCCATCACGGGCGGCCTGATCGGTATGCTCGGTGGGCCATCCGGCGCGATACTCGGCTTCACGATAGGGGCAAGTACAGGGCTAGCTGGCGTTGCACTCATCGATATACTCGATCGTGAATTCGTCGACTCCGTAAGCGGTGACTTTGCGCCGGGGGGTGTTGCAATCATTCTCGAGGCTTGCGAAGCAACGCCCGGTGCGGTCGACCAGGTCGTTGCAGCGCATCATGGAACTGTCTACCGCAAATCACTTTGTGCATAAAAATGGGGAGGCCTCGATCGCTGGCCTCTGACCATTGCATCCGTCAATCACACAGGCCGCTTCGGAATCTCCAATCCTCTCGCCACCGCCGGACGCGCGACGAACGCAGCCAGCACCCGCTTCACATTCGGAAAGTCGTCGATCCCGACCAGATCGCCTGCTTCGTAGAAGCCGATCAGATTACGCACCCACGGAAAGCTCGCGATATCCGCGATCGAGTACGTATCGCCCAGGATCCAGTCGCGCCCTTCGAGTTGCTGCTCCAGCACCCCGAGCAGCCGCTTCGCCTCGGCGACATAACGATCGCGCGGGCGTTTGTCTTCGTATTCCTTGCCGGCGAACTTGTGGAAGAAACCCACCTGGCCGAACATCGGACCAATGCCGCCCATCTGGAACATCACCCACTGGATCGCTTCATAACGGCCGGCGGCATCTTGCGGAATAAATTTACCGGCCTTGTCCGCCAGGTAAATCAGAATCGCACCGGATTCGAACAACCGCAGCGGTTTACCGTCAGGGCCATTCGGATCGATGATCGCCGGAATCTTGTTGTTCGGATTCAGCGACAGAAACTCCGGCGACATCTGATCGTTCGTATCGAAGCGCACGAGGTGCGGCTCATAGGGCAACCCGGTCTCTTCGAGCATGATCGACACTTTCACGCCATTGGGCGTCGGGAGCGAATACAGCTGAATCCGGTCCGGATGCTCGGCAGGCCATTTCTTCGTGATCGGGAAGGCGGACAGATCGGTCATGGTGATGGTGTAACCCTTGTGCGAAAGCTGCGGCTAGAAATGGGAATCGGAAATCATCGATCGGCCAGCAAACCGAAAAGAGGATCCGACCACGCGACCGCCAAATATAAACCGACTCAGCACAACGCGTGCGAGCTCGCCTCAATGCGAGCCGCCCCAAGCACCCCACCGCGATCGTGTTCACATGACGCTCGTCCCGCCCGCATAACCACCAAAACGTCGAAGCGCTCGAGCGGACAAACGCATCAAACACCAAGGCTCACCACAAATCCTTCGTCGCCGTACCGGCGCGCAGGTTATAACCTTCGCGCCACAAAGCCGCGCCGACCGTCAGCAGCAGCGTTTTCTGCTCACCGTCGAGCAATTCCCACGCCGCCGCCAGCCAGCTGGCGAAACTTGCGCAGGTGGTTTCGAGATCGACGGGCGCTTTGCCCTCCAGGTACTGCCGTTCGAACATCGAAAGCACTTTTTCGGGTGTCATGGGCGCCTCTTCGCTGTTGGATGCGCCAAGTCTAAAGGCGGCACATGGCGCGCGGAACGTCTCCGATGCCGACCCCGGGTTACTCCCAGGCGGAATCGGCATATCAGTTGGAAGCCGCCAGTCGAGTCCCGGCACATCAAGCCCAATATCTGAATCCCGATACCCAAAGGCTTGCACCTGATAACCGGCGACTAACCGGCGACCGACACCCGGCGAGAACGAAAACACTGCAACCGAAGCCCGGTAAAAACGAAAAAGGCGCCGAAGCGCCTTTTCCTCGCAAGCAGCACCGCGAACCAGATTACGGTGCGTTGCGCTTTGCATTGTCCTTGGCGTCTTCCTTAGCGTCGCCATAGGCCTTTTGCACCTTGCCGGCGCCTTGCTGAAGGTCGCCTTTAAGCTCCTTGCCCGGGTTGTTGGTGACTTTACCGGCGACTTCGTTGACCTTGCCCTTGATCTGCTCGCCCACGCCCTTTACCTGGTCCTTGTTCATATTCGGCTCCGATATCTGGAATGCCAGCGCGACATTACGCCAGTATCCCTATTCAGCAACGGGTGTGCCTGCGCCGGCCGCCAACCCCCGCCCCCTTTTGTCCCACATACAAGATTGCGAAAAATATTTCAAAAAAGCTCTAAAGTCCCGCCGCGGCCTGCCGTAAAGCTGCCAAGGAGGGGCTATGGACCGCACACTCATTACAATGCCGGGGTCATCCCAGGCGGCGCTGGCCGATCAGGACATCGCGCATATCAGGCGCGTGATGCGGCCGTCTTTACACGGCGACCTCGGCGGACCGATTCTGCCCGCCGCCTACTGGCGCAAGCGTCTGTGCCAACTGCTCGACACCGGTAATTTGTCCCACGCGCAACTGTGCGCGGTGGATAGCCTCCTGCTGCAACTCGACCAGTTCGAGGCCCAACCGCAGCCCCTATGGAATCCGTTGGCCGTGGCGGCCGTTGCCCCATTCCAGCCGTTCGCCCCCACGGCGGGCGGCCATCCTATCTGAGCTGCGGCAAGCCTTGATGGCCGGCCGTTCGCGCCGGCCAGTCCGACCCTTTCCCGCTTAAAAAAAGGCCGCGAACCCAGTCGCGGCCTGAACACGTCGCAACGCGGGGAATTCGCGTCACGTCACAAGCCTACACGTCCAACGGTGACAGCCGCATTTAGACGGAGCGGTCTTTAAGTGACCGGAAATTTTCTGCTCGCGGACGGTGAAAATAGGAAAAAGGGACGACCTTAGGTCATAATGTCCGCAAAAATTCCCAGCAAGGACATCCGTGACCCTCGCCGCACCGCTCGACCTGCTTAAACAGGCGCGCGCCCGCTTCACTCAACGCGAAATCGCCGCGCACGTCGGCAAGGACATCAAGACGGTACGTCGCTGGGAAAAAGGCGAAACACCGTGCCCGTCCATGCTCGAACCGGCTTTGCGCGATCTGCTGTGTAGCAGCGGCCGGGCAAAGACTGGCGCGAACACGGGCGACGCCCAGTTCCGCTTCGTCGATCTGTTTGCCGGCATCGGCGGCATTCGCATGGGTTTCGAGGCGCACGGCGGCGACTGCGTCTTCACGAGCGAGTGGAACGATTTCTCCACCAAGACCTATCGCGAGAACTACCCTGCCGGCGGCGAACACGCGCTGATCGGCGACATCGTCTCGTTTCCCGCCGAAGAGGTGCCGAGCCACGACGTGCTGCTCGGCGGCTTTCCGTGCCAGCCGTTCTCGATTGCCGGCGTCAGCAAGAAAAACGCGCTGGGCCGCCCGCACGGTTTCGAGTGCACGACACAGGGCACGCTGTTTTTCGACGTCGCGCGGATCATCGCGGCAAAGCGCCCCGCCGCGTTCCTGCTGGAGAACGTGAAGAATCTGCTCTCGCACGATAAAGGCCGCACCTTCGACGTGATCCTGCAGACCTTACGGGACGAACTCGGCTACGAAGTGCACTACCGCGTGGTCGACGGCCAGCATTTCACGCCGCAGCACCGGGAACGCATCATCATCGTCGGCTTTCGCGGCAAGACGGCGTTCTCCTGGGACGATCTGCGTCTGCCGGAAAGCGGCCCGCGCCTCGGCTCGATCCTGCATCGCACGGATGGCAGCGAATCGGTGCTGCCGTGGGACCAGGATCGTTTCTTCGACCACGTCGGCAAACGCGTGCAACCGAAGTACACGCTCACACCCAATCTCTGGACCTATCTGCAAAACTACGCGGCGAAGCATCGGGCGGCGGGTAATGGCTTCGGCTTCGGCATGGCGTATCCCGACAGCGTGACGCGCACACTCTCCGCGCGTTATCACAAAGACGGCTCGGAGATCCTGGTTTATCAGGGCGAGCATCTGCGTCCGCGGCGCCTCACACCGCGTGAATGCGCACGGCTGATGGGATTTCCCGATACTTTCAGGATTCCAGTCAGCGACACGCAGGCTTACCGGCAATTCGGCAATAGCGTCGTCATGCCGGTGATGCGGGAAGTGGCGCGCATCATGCTGCCGCATGTGCAAACCCTGCTTGCCAAGGAGACGCACAATGGTTCCAGGCAAGCCCTTTCGCTCTATTCCTGAGTGGCCTGAACGGCCACCTGGACGCTAACGATGGTCGATATCGTCGACAGCGCGACGCGTAGCCGGATGATGTCCGGCATTCGCGGCCGCAATACGAAACCGGAAATCCTGATCCGCAGCCTGCTGCACGGCCAGGGCTTTCGCTTCCGTTTAGACGCACGCGATCTGCCGGGCCGGCCTGACATCGTGCTGCCGCGCTACCGCGCGGTTGTCCTGGTGCACGGCTGCTTCTGGCACGGTCACGACTGTCATCTCTTCAAATGGCCGCAAACGCGGCCCGAGTTCTGGCGCGACAAGATCGGCCGCAATCGCAGCAACGACGACAAGGTTCAGGCGGCGTTGCTCGCGAGCGGCTGGCGCGTCGGGGTGGTGTGGGAATGCGCTTTGCGTGGTGCGAATCGCGATATCGAAGGCGTGTTGCAGCGACTCGTCGCGTGGTTGAAGAGCGACGCGCCGAGCTTCGACGAACGTGGCTGAAAGCTGCTTGTAGCCTGCCCGGTTCGAACGAATCCGCGAGCCGCTGGTGATACACTCGATTGGCTAGCTTGGGGCATCTTTTTGTGGGCTGAACCTGCAGACATCGGGCAGCAAGCCGGCAGCAAAGAAACACGCCCCGACCATCCCAGAACTACTCACGAAGGGAGGCACACCATGGCTGATTTCCGTCTCTGGTCCGACGATTTCCCCACCAATGGCTTTATGCCGAAAGCCCACGAATACCACGACAAGGCCTTCGGCGTGGACGGCGAAAACATCTCACCCGCGCTGCAGTGGGATACGCCGCCGGCCGACACCCAAAGCTTCGCACTCACCGTTCACGATCCGGACGCGCCCACCGGCAGCGGCTTCTGGCACTGGGTCGTCGTCAACATTCCGGCCGATGCCCGCTCACTGCCGCGCAACGCCGGCAAGGCCGATGGCTCGCTGCTGCCGCAAGGCGCGCTGCAGTTGCGCAACGATTACGGCACGGTCGGCTTCGGTGGCGCCGCGCCGCCGCGAGGCGACAAGACGCACCGCTACATCTTCCGCCTGCACGCGCTGAAGGTGCCGCATCTGCCGATCAACGCGGACACCACCAATGCGGTCGCGCGCTTCATGACGCATCTGAACGAACTCGACTCGACCACTCACACCGGTCTGTACGAACTCAAATAACGTGTGAGACGCGATGCCGGTGCGCTGTCGCGGCGCCGGCATCGTCGCTGCAATGCCGTCCTGTTTTTCCAGGGCGGCACGCAGCGCGCGTGATTCATCGCCGGGTCGCAGCGTCGATGAACCGCCCCACTCCAAATCAAAAGAACGATGCACGCACAACCATCGCGCAAGGACGATTCGATGCCGTCCGACGCCGCCTCAGCGCCCTCACTCGCCTCCGGCACACCGTTCTCGGACAGCACCGAACAAGGCTTGCCGATTCCGCAACGTTACTGGGCAATGCTGGTTATCGCACTTGCCCTCACGCTGGCGGTGCTCGACAGCGCGATCGCCAACGTGGCGCTGCCGACCATCGCGCGAAATCTTCATGCGAGTGCCGCCGGCTCGATCTGGGTTGTCAACGCCTACCAGCTGGCCGTCACCATTTCGCTGCTGCCGCTTGCGTCGCTCGGGGATCGCATCGGCTACCGGCGCATCTATCTGGCCGGACTGATCCTGTTCACGGTAGCGTCGTTCGGTTGCGCGTTATCCACCTCGCTGCCGACGCTAGCGCTTGCTCGCGTCTTTCAGGGCTTCGGCGCAGCGGGCGTCATGAGTGTGAACACCGCGCTCGTACGCATGATCTATCCGCCCGCGCAACTCGGGCGCGGCGTCGCAATCAACGCGATGGTCGTTGCAGTGTCGTCCGCGGTCGGGCCAACTGTCGCCTCCGGCGTGCTCGCCGTTGCCCCGTGGCCGTGGCTGTTCGCGATCAATGTGCCGATCGGGATCGCGGCGATTGTCGGCGCCTTCAAGGCGCTGCCGATGAATCCCGGCCACGAATCTCCATACGACTATCTGAGCGCGGTAATGAACGCGTTCGTGTTCGGCCTGCTGATTTTCGCCGTCGACGGCCTCGGTCACGGCGAGCACGTCGGCTGGGTTGTCGCAGAGGCACTCGGCGCGGTTGTGATCGGTTACTTCTTCGTGCGCCGTCAGTTGACCCAAGCCGCTCCGTTGCTGCCAATCGATTTGCTGAGGATTCCGGTGTTCGCCCTGTCGATCGGCACCTCGGTCTGTTCGTTCTGCGCGCAGATGCTGGCCTTCGTGTCGTTGCCGTTTCTGTTGCAGAACACGCTCGGTTTCTCGCAGGTAGACACCGGTTTGCTGATGACGCCGTGGCCGGCCGTGATCATCATCGCCGCACCGATTGCCGGCGTATTGTCGGACAAGGTGTCGTCTGGCTGGCTCGGCGGCGTCGGACTCGTTGCGATGACGGGGGGCCTGCTGCTGCTCGCCACCCTCGGCGCGCATCCTGAGCCCATGCAGATCGCGTGGCGCATGGCCCTGTGCGGCGCGGGCTTCGGGATCTTCCAGTCGCCCAACAACCGGACCATGTTGTCCGCCGCGCCGCGTGAGCGCAGCGGCGGCGCGAGCGGCATGCTCGGCACCGCTCGCCTCACCGGACAGACGCTCGGCGCCGCGCTGGTCGCGCTGATCTTCGGCATCGCGCCACAGAATGGGCCAACTATCGTGCTGTATGTGGCGGCGTGTTTTTCAGCGGTCGCCGCAGTGGTCAGCACGCTGCGAGTCATGCAGCGCGTGAGCGTGCAAACCGCGTGAGCCGCGTTGCGGACTTCAGCTCAGCGCGTGCTGATCTGAGTGTGGTGCTGCAGTCTTGAGGTCTTTGCCCGCAGAGAGCGTTATCGGCTGAATGCAACGTTGTCTGAGTATGTTGCCGCCAGAATACGGTGCGGGCCTGAACGCATTGCCGGTCTGACTACATCATCCGCTTGAACCGGATACAACAAGGGCGCGAATCGCATACCGCGATCCGCGCCCTTTTATGCTTCAAGCTTTACCCCAACGATTCGACGTGACCAGCGCACGCGGTTCCAGACGAAACCCGCGTGGCCGCTTATACGACTACGACGATGCCGTCACGTCAGCGAGCTTTACCGCTTTGGCCGTCACCGAAGAGGCGGTCGCGACGTTACGCAGATCGCCTAGGAACGTATCGCGCCAGACCGACAGATTGTTCTCGCGCATGGGTGCCATCATGTCCGCATGACGCGCCTGACGCTCGGCGAGCGGCATCGAAAGTGCGCGCTCCAGCGCCTCGGCCATCTGCGACAGATCGAACGGATTGACGACCAGCGCCCCCGGTAGCTGCTCGGCCGCACCGGCAAATTGCGACAACACGAGAACACCCGGATCGGCCGGATCCTGTGATGCAACGTACTCCTTCGCGACCAGGTTCATCCCGTCGCGCAGCGGCGTCACATAGCCGACTTGCGACTGACGGAACAGCGCCATCAGCAGATTGCGTTCGTACTTGCGGTTCAGGTACTGGATCGGCGTCCAGTCGAGTTGCGCGAAACGGCCGTTGATGCGGCCGGCTTCCCCCTCCAGGGTCTGACGAATGCGCTGATACGTCTGCACATCCGCGCGTGTCGGCGGCGCGATCTGCACCAGCGATACGCGTCCATGCCACCCCGGCGCATTCAGCAGTAGTCGTTCGAACGCCTGAAAGCGCTCCACTAGACCCTTCGAATAGTCGAGCCGGTCGACGCTCATGATCAGCTTGCGCCCGCGCATGCCGTCACGCAGGCTGCGCACCGGCTTGCGGTCGGTGAACTGCTCGGCGGCCTTGGCGATTGCGTCCGGATAGATGCCGATCGGGTACGCGCCCACTTTCAGGAAGCGGTTGTAGGCGTGCATCATGCCGTCTTCGCTCGAGGTGCCGTGCTGGCCGCGCTCGATAAAGTCGACGAACGACTGGCGGTCAGCGTCGGTCTGGAAACCGACCACGTCGTAGCTGCACATCGCCTTGACCAGCTCATCGTGCGGCGGGATCGTACGGAGTACTTCCGGAACCGGAAACGGAATATGCAGGAAAAAGCCGATTGGATTCTTCACCCCGAGTTCACGAAGGCAGCGCGCGAACGGCAGCAGGTGATAGTCGTGCACCCAGATGATGTCATCGGGTTTGAGCAGCTCCTTGAGCTGCCTGGCGAGCGTCGCGTTGACGCGCTGATAGCCCGCGTATTCCTGCCGGTCGTAGCGCGACAGGTCGTTGCGATAGTGGAACGTCGGCCACAGTGTCGCGTTCGAAAAACCGCGATAGTACTGGTCGTAGTCGCGCTTGGTGAGGCCCACCGTCGCGTACGTCACATTGCCCTGCTTTTCGATTACCGGGGCGGACGGCTCGCTCACCGTTTCACCGCTCCAGCCGAACCAGACTCCACCGGTTTCCTTCAACGCGTCCAGCACGCCGATCGCCAGGCCACCTGCTGCGGGGCGGCCTTCCTGGGTTGGCGCCACACGATTCGATACCACGATCAGTCTGCTCATTGGTGCTCCACCTAGTCAGTTGTTTCGTTGCATGCGGATATGTGCCGAATAGGTGCACGCAAGTCGCGTGCCGTTTTTTGAGATGCTAGAAATAAAAATGTATGCAAATGTGACGGACGAGCAGAAACGCGCGATCCCGAAACACCGCGAGGAAATTTTTTCCGCTTTGTATGACGAAATCGGAACCGGCTTATCCGCCTGCAGACGGATTTAAGCGTCCTGCTCCGAGCCGAGATCGCGCTGGTACTCCAGCCCTTCCGGACGCACGCCGCCCTGGTTGTGCTCGCCGTCTGGCGGCGCATTGGGCGCGACGCGGTTCTGCGCTGCCGGATCCGGCGACTCCACCGGCTCGACGCTGCTGCCGGCCGGCCGGGAGTCGCGCTTCGTATGGCGCGCGGAACGTCGCAGTGCTGGATGTCTCATGATCGATGCCTCCAGGGGAAGCCGCCGCCATCGACAGCGGCACCCCTACAGTCTAGGGGTCACGACGGTAAATTGCCGGTAAAAGATGCGCCAGTTTTGTAACAAGTACATAAATTCGCTGCTCTGAACTGTGGTCTAACGCACAGAACGAGTCAGAGTTGCATTGATGACATTTGCGACGGCGGGCGCGGACTGGCTTGTGGCGTTTGGGTGGGCTGCGGCGGTGGGTCGCCGATTGGCGGAGCAACGGGTTCGATGGGGTCCGGAGTCGGACTGGGACTCGGAATCGTGTCGGGTTCGGCAGGATTCGGCGGCGGCGATGGCGGCTCGATCGGCTCAGGACGATGAGCGTGCTTCGGAAGGGGGAGCGCGGGAGCGGTGGCGGTGACGTGTTCCGGCATGTTGGTTGTCCTTGGTTTTGCATTCCAATGGGATAACGCAAGGCCTATGCCGGGGTGAGGTTTTGGGCCTATGGCTTTTCTTGATCTGGTTTCTTTGGCGTTTTCTTGATTTGTTGGCCTTTGCGGTGATTGTTTGTCTGGTTGCCTGCGGCGTTGGTCTTTTGCCTGAGTTTTTTGTCTGCGCGACGCTTGTTTGTCTGTGTGCCTGCGGTG
>NZ_JAQQCH010000012.1:0-227801 GCF_046030555.1 Paraburkholderia sediminicola
GCCACAGGCCAACAGACAAACAAGCGCCGCGCAGGCAAACAAGTCAGAAAAAGCCCAACGCCGCAGGCATACAGACAAAAAACCTAGCCACCGCCCACGGCGAAAAAAACCCCTTTAAGCCGAAGGCTTCTTATAAGCCACGCAATCAACCTCAACCCGGCAATCAATCACCATCGAAGAAACCACACAAGCCCGCGCCGGCGGATTCTCGCCAAAGTACTCCCGAAACACCTTGTTAAACGAAGCGAAGTCACGCGGATCATCCAGCCACACACCGCAGCGGACAACATGCTCCGCCCCGTACCCCGCTTCCTTCAGGATAGCGAACACGTTCTGAATCGCCTTGTGCGATTGCTCAACAATCCCGCCGTTGATCACTTCGCCGTTTTCCATCGGCGTCTGCCCGGAAACGAATAACCAGCCATCCGCTTCGACTGCCCGCGCAAAGGGCATATGTTGACCACCCGTACCCTTGCCGCCTTCAACACCATATCGCTTCATCATCCAACTCCCTAAAAAGTCCGGCACGCGGCGCGAGCAATGCCACAACCGCTTGCCACATCAATCAGAAAACAAAAAAATCAAAACGCGCCGTGCGCGTCACCCTTCGACGCCGCGCCGCGCGCCACAAAATGCCCTGCCCGCTCGCCGGTCACTGCGCCATCGCGGTAAGACAACACACCATTCACCCACACCGCGTCGATGCCGTCCGCGGGCTGCTGCGGCTTTTCGAACGTCGCCGCGTCGCGCACCCTGGCCGGGTCGAACAACACCAGATCCGCGTGATAACCGATCTGCACCTCGCCGCGCTGCGCCAACCCAAACCGGCGCGCCGACAAGCTGGTCATCTTGCGCACCGCCTCTTCGAGCGGCAACAATTTCGCATCGCGCGCGTAGTGGCCGAGCACGCGCGGAAACGCGCCCCACAAACGCGGATGCGGCAGCGGATCGTTCGGCAAACCATCTGAGCCGACCATCGTCGCGGGATGCGACAGAATGCGCCGCACGTCGTCCTCGGACATGTTGTGATACACCGCGCCCGCCGGCTGCAAACGCTTGCCGGCCTCCTGCTGCGTGACGCTCCACTCGGCGGCAATATCCTTGATCAGCTTGCCCGCCATCTCGGGATGCGGCTCGGACCACGTGATCGTGATGTCGATGTCGCCCGTCACCTGCTTCACATCGAGCGTCGATGAACTGCGGTTGTACGGATAGCAGTCGCAGCCGATCGGCTGCAAACGACGCGCGCCTTCCAGCGACTTCAGCACCTCAACACTGCGCCCCCAGTTCGACGGCCCCGCGCACTTCAGATGCGAAATCACCACCGGCACATGCGCGTGACGGCCCACCCGATAGGCTTCGTCCATCGCGTCGAGAATCGCGTCGAACTCGGTGCGCATGTGCGTCGTGTAAAGCGCGCCTGCGGCGGCAAGCGGCTCGGCCAGCGCCATCACTTCTTCAGTCGGCGCGGAAAAGGCGGAGCCGTACGCAAGCCCCGAACTCAAACCCAACGCGCCGTTCGACAACGCCTCTTCGAGTTGCGCGCGCATGCCGTCGATTTCCGCCGCAGTCGCCGCACGATCGAGCCGGTCCATCTGATTGCTGCGCAACGCCGTGTGTCCAATCAGTGCGCCGACATTCACTGCCGGACGCGCGGCGTTCACCGCTTCGACGTACGCAGCGAAAGTCGGGTACTGGAACGCGTCGCGTTCGCCGAGCAGGTTCATCGGATCAGGTGGATCGCCCTTGAGCGAAACCGGCGACGCACTGATCCCGCAATTGCCGACGATCACCGTCGTCACGCCCTGAGTGATCTTCGGCAGCATTTGCGGCGAGCGGATCACGTGCGTGTCGTCATGCGTATGAACGTCGATGAAGCCCGGCGCCAACGCACGTCCATTGGCCTCGATCACCTCTTCGGCGAGCCAGTTCGACAGATTGCCGATCGCGGCGATGTGGCCGTCACGGATCGCGACGTCGCGTTCGACCGGCGGTGCGCCCGTGCCGTCGTACAGTTGCGCGCCGACGATCAGCGTATCGGCGGCTTCGGGATGCGAATGCATGGATCAGTCTCCTAACGGTTGTCGATCGCCACCGCCACGATGCGCGTCGAGCGCGTGCTTCATGCGGCGCAGCAATTCCCGGCTCTCGTCGCCCTGACTGACGGCAAGTTCGGTGACGAGCACATCGAGCGCCATCATCATCGCGTAGCGCGACGACGACGGCTTGTAAATGAAATCGGTTTCAAAGGCGACGATCGGAATCACCCAATCAGCCAGTTTGGCTAAAGGCGAAGCCGGCGCGGTCAGGGCGATCACGGTCGCCCCGTAGCTGCGCGCGATCTTGCAGTTCTCGACCATCTCGGGCACGCGCCCAGTAGTGGACAGCGCGATCACGACGCACTCGCGCGATACGGTGCTCGCCACCATGCGCTGCAACAGACCGTCCTGATAGGTCGCGACCGGCCGGCCGAGTCGCACGAGCCGAAAGCGCATTTCGTCGGCCAATGCGGTCGAACCGCCCCCCATGCCGAATACATAGATCATTCGCGCGGCGCGCAACGCGGCCGCCGCTTCGTCTAAAGGTGCCTGGCGCAGCAGCTGGTGGTTATGGGCAAGCGCGGTCTGCAGTTCGTCGAACACGCGAGTAGCGATGGGCTCCGGCGCGTCGGTGGGTCCGCCTGCTTGAAGGAAGCGCTGCCCGACGGCAGCCGCCTGCGCCAGCCGCAGCTTGAGCTCCCGCACATCGCGGCAACCGACCGCCTTGGCGAAGCGCGTCACGGTCGCGACGCTCACCTCTGCCTGCTGGGCGAGTGCGCCAATGCTGGCGCGCGATGCGCCGGTCAGATCGTCGAGAATCAGTGCCGCAACCTTACGCTCGGCCGAACGCAGTTCCGGCGCACACTCGGCGATGCGCGCGACGATATCGAAAGCCAGCGGTTCGGCAGTTGAGTTCATTGCAGACGGTGGGGTGCCTCGCGAAGGCTTACAAAAAGCCTCCGGCAAGCTGTGGTACTAAATAACATTTCTTCAACCATCGTACTTTCTGTAACATAGTAAAGTCAACTTTGATTCGATTTAACTGGACGATGGAGCAGGGAGACATGAAAGTTACAAACTATCAGGGCGCAACGATTGATCCTTATAGCAAGGGCTTGGGCATGGTTCCAGGCACCAGCATCCAACTCACGGATGCCGCGCGCCTCGAGTGGAACCTGCTGAACGAAGACGTGAGTCTGCCCGCCGCCGTGCTGTACGCGGATCGTGTGGAACATAACCTGAAGTGGATGCAGGCGTTCGTCGCGGAATACGGCGTCAAGCTAGCACCGCACGGCAAAACCACCATGGCGCCACAGCTGTTTCGCCGTCAACTCGAAACCGGCGCATGGGGCATCACGCTCGCCACCGCACATCAGGTGCGCGCGGCGTATCACGGCGGTGTTTCGCGGATCCTGATGGCCAACCAGCTGGTTGGCCGCCACAATATGATGATGGTCGCCGAGTTGCTGAGCGACCCTGATTTCGAATTCTTCTGCCTCGTCGATTCGGTTGAAGGCGTCGAACAGTTGGGCGAGTTTTTCACGTCGGTACGCAAACCGCTGCAAGTATTGCTTGAACTCGGCGTGGCAGGCGGCCGCACCGGCGTGCGCGACGAAGCGCAGCGCAACGCGGTGCTCGATGCGATCGCGCGCTATCCGGATGTGCTGAAGCTCGCGGGCGTCGAATTGTATGAAGGCGTGCTGAAAGAAGAACACGAAGTGCGCGAGTTCCTGCAGAGCGCCGTCGCTGTGACGCGCGCGCTTGTCGATGAAGGACGTTTTGCTCGCACACCGGCCGTTCTCTCTGGCGCCGGCTCGGCGTGGTACGACGTGGTCGCGGAAGAATTCGTGAAGGCCTCGGAAACCGGCAAGGTCGAAGTCGTGCTGCGGCCCGGCTGCTATCTGACGCATGACGTCGGCGTCTACCGCAAGGCGCAAACCGACATCTTCGCGCGCAATCCGGTCGCGAAGAAAATGGGCGAGGGCCTGTTGCCGGCGCTGCAGCTGTGGGCGTATGTGCAATCGATTCCGGAGCCGGATCGCGCGATCATCGGTCTGGGTAAACGCGACTCCGCTTTCGACGCGGGCATGCCGGAACCGGCACGCCACTATCGTCCAGGCAACGAAGCGCCGCGCGATATCGCCGCGAGCGAAGGCTGGGAGATTTTCGGCTTGATGGATCAGCACGCGTATCTGCGGATCCCCGCGGGCGCCGACCTGAAGGTGGGCGACATGATCGCGTTCGACATCTCGCATCCCTGCCTGACGTTCGACAAGTGGCGTCAGGTGTTGGTGGTCGATCCGTCGTATCGCGTCACTGAAGTCATCGAAACGTACTTCTGATATTGATGTAAACGGCGCGCTTCACCAAAGTGCGGCGCGCCGTTGAAGACACTCAGAATGTCGGCGCCGGCCGTGTCGTTCGCGGCGGCCGCGGCGCCGAATCGGCCAAACTTTTCTCTGTCAGGCCTAACGCGCCGATTCACTGGCCGCCGCATCGGGCACTTGCGGAAGAGCGTCAGCGTCCGCGCCCGCTGCATGAGCCGTCGCCGTCACTTCACTGATTCGCGCTTCCAGCATCTTCAAGGCCCCCGATAGCGCGGCTAGCGCATCGTCCGGCAATGCCGCCATGGTGTCGTTCAAAAATGCCTTGCGACGCGGCAAGCTGGCTTCGGTCGCCGACTGCCCCGCTTCGGTCAAACGGACATTGGTCACGCGGTTATCGCGTGTATCCATGCTGCGGGCAATCCAGCCCAAACCCTCGAGCGTTTTCAACTGCCGGGTGAGCGCACCCGGATCGACGCGCAAGCGCTCGACCAGCCGCTTCTGCGACGACTCGCCGGCCTGCTCATGCAACGCGAGCAGAATGCGCCAGCGCGGCAACGGGTGTCCCACCTGCGCCTCGAACGCCGACATGAACGCCCGATAAGTGCGGCCGAATTGCTGCATGACGGCGACGCGGTCCTGTTCTTCCATGATCTGTCAGTAAAACGGTAAGGCTAAAAAAAATCAATCCGCGTGAATCACCGGCTCGAGCTTGCGCTGGAGCTTGATCGGCGGCACACGGCGGCTTTGCCACACGGATATCACGGCGATAACTGCAGCCAGCGCAAGACCCAGATGAATGGCCGCAACGAGCGCTTCGCGCGCGCTTTCAAGCAGCATCGCGCCGTTGTGGCCCGCATGCGTCAGCTGACTGAGCAAAATGGTTTGCGCGTCGCGATTGATCAGGATTTGCGGGTCGCCGAGATCGGAGAACCATTGCGACGCGTGATCGTTTTCCAGCGCACTGCGCACGCCGCTCGCGTACATATGGCTGATCAGCGTGCCGGTAAGCGCGGTGCCGATCATCCCGCCGATCATCCGCAGCGACTGCAGCAGCGCGGTGGCAATCCCGAGGTGTTCGCGGCCTGCTGTCTGCTGCGCGAAGATCGTCAGATTTGGCATCACGAAACCGAGACCGAGGCCGCCGAGCACCATGAACGACATCAGCATCCATTGCGGCATGGAGCGCGTTGCGACGACCACGCCAAGGCACGCCAGCGCCACCAGCGCGAAGCCGATATACAGCATCAAATTCGGATTGCGCACGCGCGAGACGATGCGGCCATTGGTGATACTGCCGATCGTGATGAACACGACGAGCGGCGTAATGACGAGCCCTGCTTCTTTGGGCGACATCCCGAAGCCGCCCTGGAACAGCAACGGGGCGTAGAACAGCAGCGAAAACATCGTGAAGCCGCCCAGCACGGCGAGCGTGAAGAGCGCCGCCAGACTGCGATTACGAAACATGTCCACCGGCAGAATTGCCGTCGGGCAGCGCTTTTCCCACTGCCACAGCACGTATGCTGAGGCGACGCTCAGGGCGAGCAGCGCGAACACGCTCAGGGTAACGCCGTGCTTCGGCAGCAACTCGACGAACAGTTGCAGCGAGCCGAGCGCCACCGCGATTAGTAGCGCGCCAGGCCAATCCAGCCGCATCTTGCCTTCGTGCTCGATGTGCCGGAGATGCGGCAGGAAGCGCCAGACAAAAAACAGCGACAGCAAGCCGACCGGCAAATTCACATAGAACACCGAACGCCAGCCGTAGTACTGCGTGAGAAAACCGCCGAGCGATGGACCCACCGCGTTCGCAATCCCGAACGCCGAACTCATCAGCACCTGCCAGCGCAGGCGCACGACCGAGTCGGGGAAGAGGTCAGGAATGCACGCGAAGGCGGTGCCGACCAGCATGCCGCCGCCGATACCCTGCAGGCCGCGCGCGAGCACGAGGAACAGCATGTTGTTGGCGGCGCCGCACAGCACCGAGGCCGCCGTAAATACGACGATCGATGCGATCACGAATGGCTTGCGCCCATAGTAATCGCCGAGGCGGCCGAAAATCGGCACGGTGATCACCGAGGTCAGCAGATACAACGTGGCGACCCACGCGTAGAGCTCGAAACCCTTCAGTTCCGCGACGATGGTGGGCAACGCGGTGCCGACTACGGTCTGGTCCAGAGCGACCAGCATCGAAACGAAGGAAACGCCGAGCATCGCCAGTAGCGATTCACGGAAAGGTAAAACTTGCCCACTCGAGTGGTGGGCCGCGGTATGGACAGCCATTTTTGATAGCGCAACAGTTGACTCGTCAAACAATAGTGAATCATACCACGAGGTGATGCTCTAAGCTGGAACCCGCTGACGCGGTTCACCGCGTCGGCAATCGACTGAAGAATGGACAACATGACGCCAGGGAGGCACATGGAGCCGAGTTCGCTCGCAGCACAATCGTTACCGGACGAAGACCTGAGCGCGCTCAGACGCGCGAAACACGAACTGGAGAGCCCCGCGCTGGCGATGAAACTGGCCAGCATCGTCGGCTCGCCGCTCGAAAAGCTGCTCTCGCGTATGCCGGCTTTTGCTAACGAAAAGGTCACGGATGCGACGGAACTGGCGTTGCGCAAGTGCCTGTCGATCGCGCTGCGCACGCTCGGTCGGCAGGCCGGCGCCTCGCCCCTGATCGTGCCCGACAAGCCGAGCAACCTGCTGCACAAATTCGCCGTGGCGACCACCGGCGCGGCCGGCGGCGCATTCGGTCTGTTCGCGCTGCCCGTCGAGCTGCCGGTCACGACCACGCTGATGTTCCGCTCGATCTGCGACATTGCGCGCAGCGAGGGCGAGGATCTGACGTCGATCGACGCGCAATTGCAATGCCTGACGGTGCTAGGCATGGGCGGCACCTCGAAAGCCGACGACGACGCCGACTTCGGCTACTTCATCATGCGCGGCGCGCTGGCGCAGGCGGTATCGAAGGCTTCATCCGAAATCGCGACGAAGGGCTTCAGCGCGCACGGCTCCGCGGCATTGCTGCGCCTGCTCAACACAATTGCCGCGCGCTTTTCAGTGCAGGTGAGCGAGCAGATCGCCGCCAAATCGATTCCGGCGATCGGCGCGGTGCTCGGCGCGATGGTCAATACGGTATTCATCGACCACTTCCAGCAGGTCGCGCACGGTCACTTCACCGTGCGGCGCCTGGAGCGGCAATACGGCCAGGAAACGGTCGAGGCGGCCTATCAGGCAATGGATGTGACACTGGACGGCTGAACGTCCCGCGCCGCGCCGCTCGTCACACGCCGCACGAAAGCAGCGGCGCGATCGAGCGCGCGGTTCGCTTCGGGAATGAACGGAGAGAACAGCGGCCAGACGTGCGGCATCTTCTTCCACACCTCGAGTTCGCAGTCGACGCCCGCTGCGCGTGCCTTGTCGGCGACACGCTGCGAGTCGTCGAGCAATACTTCGGTGCTGCCCGCCATGATGAAGAGCGGTGGCAAGCCGTGCAGGTCGGCATAAACCGGCGAAGCGTAGGGATGTGTGGCAGACGTGTCGCCGAGATAAACCTTGGCGGCACGCGCGATGGCTGGGCCGCTGAACATCGGATCGAGACCGTCGTTGGTGCGGATGGTAGCGCCGGCAGCGGCCAGATCGGTCCATGGCGAGAACAGCAGACAGCCCGCCGGCAAGGGATCGCCGGCGTCGCGCAGAGCGACCAGCGTGGCCAGCGCAAGGCCGCCGCCCGCTGAATCGCCCGCAATGACGATCGACTCGGGGGGCGTGCCGTCCGCGACCAGGCGGCGGTAGGCGGCGGTCGCATCGTCGAGCGCGGCCGGAAAGCGATGCTCGGGCGCGAGACGGTAGTCGAGTGAAAAAATCGGTGTATTGGCGCGCGTCGCCAGACCGTACACCAGCGAGCGATGTGTACGCGGCGAACAGAAGTAGTAGCCGCCGCCGTGGCAATAGAGAACGGTTGGGCCGGTGTCGACGTGCTGCGTGCCGTCGACCCGCTCGATCCACTCTCCGCGCAGAGGTTGATCGGCCGGTCCATACATTTCGCGCAGATGCCAGCCACCAGGCACACGAGGCGACCAGGCTCGTTTGGCCGTCAATGCACGCGCTTTCTCAACGTTAATGCCTGGTTTTAAGGTTTGCGGTCGAAACTGCCTACGCAGATACCAGCACGCGAGTGCACTTTGCCAGCTCATCAGGACACGCTCCTTCGATAGTGTCCCGTCATGGTACGTGCGTTCTCCACCGCGTCGGTGGACGAGAACTTCTAATCCTGAAAAGCGCTTATGTCACCGAACAAGGCTTTCCTCCAGCTTAGTTGGCCGGCAAAACCTGCCCGCGAATCTCACCCGTCGGGTTCTGCGCAGTATGGACGTTGAAGTACCACTGCCCCGCCATCAGATCCGTCACCTGTTGTTCCGTGAGCGCCGCCGATCCTTTGATCGGGCTTGCGAGCGCGTCCTTTCCGATCGGCACCTGGACCTTGGCGTTCTGCCCGACCGGCGCGGGGCCGTGGAAGTGCGCCGCGGTTGCCGGGCCGCTCAGCCCGTCATAAGTGACAGTCCATTGGAGGGATTTGGTTGACGTGTCGAACGTGGCGTTCAACATGCCGTGGCCGTGACTCACGCGCGGCGGCACTTCGCTCGACGGTTCGAGATCGGCCTTCAACGCTACCGTATCCGCAAAGGCGACGCCCGACGCCAACGCCCACATCACTACGGCAAAATTCAGTTTTCGAAGCGCAATCATGGTCTTCTCCGGACTTTGATGCACCGCCGCGCCGAAATTTCGGCCACGTGCGAAGCAACCACATACTAGTGCAAATCCGTCGAGCCCGTTTGCGTCAGGGGCCATATGACACGGCCGCCTTCGCCGTATGCGCACCAACAAAAAAGCACCGCGAGTGCGGTGCTTTTTCTGCTCACCGTAACGCTTTAAGCGGTAGCGCTTTAGAAGTGGTGACGGATACCCAACGTAAAGACATACTGGTTCTTGCTGGCCGACGGCGCACTGTCAACGCTTTCATCAAGTTTTTCAAACAGTTAATTGCGCATTTCGCAATGAATCTTTTGCGTAAGCTCAGTTATGCTTTGCCTTGCGAGAAGTGACTCCTTCATCGAGGGATGTCTCCAAATCTTTAACGCGGCTTCGGCCGCGTTTTTTTTCGTCCTCTCGATTTCCCGCTTGAACCCCTTTGCGGGCGCGCACCAATTCGATCGACGAAGCGATGTGCTACAGCCCCACATCGCTGTTGCGCGAAGCATGCGTCATGCGAGCAATGCGGCCTGCTCCTCGATTCCATCCAGCATCGCATTGCACTTACGCGCCAACACCAACCCGTCACTACGCAAACGTTCCGGCGTCTTGGCGGTGATGTCCCGGCGATAGTCCTCCAAGGCGTTGAGCAGCGGAGGATATTGCAGCACGCTCGCCGCCCCTGCCACGCGATGATGCCACTCACGCAGACGCTCGACCTCGACGCGCTCGAGCAACGGCGACAATGCCTGCACATCTTCGCGCACCGAAGAAACGAACGAATCGAGCAATGCCTTAACGGTCGATTCGCTCCCCCACAACTGCGTCATGTGACTCAGGTCGACCGGGACGAACGGATCGGGGCCGTCGCGAGCATCCGGCTCGGAAGCCGGCGGCGCAGCGACAGTCTCAGCGGGTGCGGCTTGCCATGCGCTGTCGGTGCCGAACCAACGACTCAGGTAGTCGCGCAACGTAGCGAGCCGCGTCGGTTTGACAAGGCAGTCATCCATGCCCGCATCGCGACATAGCTTCAGGTCTTCCGGCGCGGTGTTTGCGGTAATACCCAGAATCGGCAGATGGTGCGCGCCGCCCTGCTCCTGCTCCCGGATGCGCCGCGCCAACTCGTAGCCGGACAAGTTCGGCATGTGACAGTCTGTGATCAGACATCCATAGCTGGTTTGCTCGAGCGCGGCCAGTGCCTCGACGCCGTCGTTCGTCACGTCGCAGGCAAAACCAAGCAAGGCCAGTTGATGACGGATCAACTCCTGATTTACCGGATGATCTTCCGCAACCAGGATCAGCCGCCCGCCGGCAATTGCCCGTTCACGGTCCGGCGGCACGTTGGCGCCGTCAGCCATGCGCGGCATGCCGGCGGAACGCCGCGCCACCGAAGGCAGCCCCGTCATCGCCGCGGCGCACGCCGCGCCGAGGCCGCGCCAGGAGATCGGGTTGATACTGACACGCACGTTGTTGTCGAGGATGCGGTAGCCGGTCGGCTTCGGTTTCTCGGTCAGGCAGATGATCCGCGAGCCGGACCCGACGCTTGCAGGCAGTATCACCTCTTCACTCACGAATATCATATCCACGTCCTCAAAAACTGCGGGATCGCCGAGTTCGGCCGGATCGGGCGACACGCGGTGCAACTCGAGTCCGAGAGCCTGACCGAAATGCATCAGCGCCTGCGCGACCCGTGTGTCACCCGTCGCTACGATGCCGCGCTTGCCGCGCAAGCCATTCACGGAATAGCGCTGCGATTCCACAGGCATGGCAAGACGCACTTTCATGCGCGTACCGACCCCAGGTTCGCTATGCAATTCGAGCGCGCCGTTCATCAGGTCGATCAGCTTGCGGCAGATCGTCAGGCCCAGACCGGTACCGCCGAAGCGGCGGGTAGTAGACGATTCCGCCTGCACGAACGGCTCGAACAGCCGCGCCTGCGCCTCCGGCGCGATGCCGATGCCCGTGTCCTTGACGGTCATCTCGAGCGTCTGAACGTCGCTAGTCTGGTCGACGACCGCAACCTCCACGTCGACCTCGCCTTCCGGCGTGAACTTGATGGCGTTGCCGAGCAGATTGAACAGAATTTGCCGCAATCGCACGCTGTCGCCACGTAGCGTAGCCGCAACTTCGGGCGCGATATCCACGCGTACCTTCAGGCCCTTTTCATGGGCACGGCCCGCGAGCAAACCGACGGCGTTATCGACCAACTCGCGCAGGTCGATGGGTTCTGCCTCGATAGTCAGCCGGCCTGCGTCAATTTTCGAGTAGTCGAGGAGGTCGTCCAGAATCTGCAGCAGCGCGCCCGCCGACTCGTGGATCATGCTCAGCATTTCACCCTGATCCGCGTTGAGCGGCGTGCGTTCCAACACTTCGACAAGGCCGAGCACGCCGTTCATCGGCGTACGAATCTCGTGGCTCATCATCGCGAGAAAATCGTCTTTAGCGCGCGAGGCCGCTTCGGCCACGTCACGCGCGCGCGCGAGTTCCTCGGAGCGTGCATGCTCGACACTCGCGTCTACCCAGTAGCCGCTCCACACAACACCGCCGTCCCGCTCACGGCGCGGCACCAACTCCGCTCGCGCCCACTTGAGGTCATGCTCGCCTTCGAAACGAAACTCCATATGCACCGGCGTTTCGCAACGAGCCGACCGCTCCAGTTCGCTCAACACGAAAGGCCGGTCCGCTTCGCAGATGCGCTGAAAATCGATCTCATCGTGGCTCATCAGCGAAGCGCCATTGCTGCCCAGCAAATGTCGTGTGTCGCCGCCGACATAAGGAAACGAATACGCTCCGTCTGCACTGCGGCGCAGTTGAAACACCACGGCCGGCAACGAACGCGTGACGTCGAACAGACGCCGCTCGGTTTCGCGCGCGAGCATTTCAGCACGCCGGATATCGGTAATGTCGACCATCGTTCCGAGCACGCAACTCGGCTTGCCGTCAGCGCCTTGAACGATGCGCGTCCAGAACAGCCCATGACGCAGGTCGCCCGTGCCGCGTTCAAACTGGAGTTCCGCCTGTGCGGGCTCGCCGCCTATCAGCATCTCGCGTGTAAGTTCATCCAGAACGCGGCCGTTGGCTTCGCCCCATGTCTGAACCTCTACGGCCGTGCGCCCGATCACTGCTTCGCGGCGCAAACCGCACGCTTCTTCGTACGCCCGGTTGATCGCGATATAGCGCCCATCCAGATCTTTCGCGACGAGCGGATAGGGCACCATCTCCATCATGGTTTCCTGAAAATTCAGTTGCAAAGCCAACTCGCGTTCGGTCTGTTTGCGCCGCCTGACTTCACGCTGTAGCAGCAGATATGCGCGCAACGTGACCAGCAATACGAGACCGATGCCGATCAGCAACGGCAGAAGGCGCACCGCAGTAACGCTCCATGTTCCCTGCTCTCCCGTGTTGCCGGTCACCCACTTCTGGCGGATGCGCTGCCTTTCGGCCGGCGGCATAGCCAGCAACGCACGGTCGATCAAACCCGCGAGCGGGCTCAGATCAGGGCGCACCGCGAAACCAATCGCGTCGGATCCGCCGACTGTGCCGAGGATCTTGAGCACACCGGCGTACCGTTGCTTGAGCATGGTATCGACGGCGGCTACGTTGCCGACCAGCACGTCTGCCTGGCCGCTCTCGACCATCTTGAGAGCGTCATCCAGACTGGGCGCAACAGTGATGTTGGCGGCCGGAATTTTGTCGATCGCGAGCGAAATCGAGCCGGCGATATGCGACGAGACGACGATGCGCCGCGAGGCGAAATCATTGAGCGCGCGTGCGGCTGGTTCGTCTTCACGTCCGACGATCACAAGCGGATAGCTTTCGTATGCACGGGTGTGCAGCGCGTTCTTCAGACGCGGATCGTTGCTGGAGGCGGTGGCCAGAATCGCCAGATCGCCATGCTGGAAAGCATCGATCGTTGCGGGCCAATCGGACGTGTAGGCGCGGTTGAACACGACACCCAGCGCACGACTCAAGTAGTCCAGATATTCAGCGGTAATGCCAGCCGGATGGCCAGACTCGTCGACATAACTGAAAGGCGCCCAACCGTTATCGAAACCCACCTGCAAGGGTGGCAGCGAACGGAGCCACGCTTGTTCTTCCGGTGTCAGCACGAGGCGCCGCGCAACGGATGCAGCTTGCGCGTCGAAGCTGCTAGATAGCCAGCGCATGCGGATCGCCGTATCGTCGGCCGGATTCATTGAAGCGAGCGCGCGGTCGAGCTGGTCACGCAGCGCCACCCGGTTGCGCGGCACGGCAAAGCGCAAGTCGGCGGTTCTGCCGCGCTCCTCGAAAGCGACTCGCAGTCCGCGGAATTCCTCGCTGCCCAGTGCGTATTGAACGGTGGGCGTAAAGCCGAGATAGGCGTCGGCATCGCCTTGCGCGACTGCCTGCAACGCCGCGTGTGTATTTGCGAAGGTTTCGAGCTGGGCGTGTGGAAAGCGCTCGCGCAACGAGCGTTCCAACGCAAATCCTTTCTCTATCGCGAGGCGTGCGCCGGCAAGCTGAGCGGCGCTCGGGTACACGTCGCCGTCGCGGCGGACCGCCACCGATGCGGACGCCCGAAAATACGGCGCGGTAAAGCTCAAGCACCGTTCCCGCTCGGGCGTGCGTGCGACGCTCATGACCAGATCGACGTTGCCAGCGCAGGCCGCGGCCAGTAGCTGCGGCATGTCAGGAAACGCTTTGGATTCGATCACGACGCTCGGTCCAACGAGCGCACGCAGATAGTCGGCGCTCAAGCCGGTTAGCTGACCATCCTGAAGCCCGTCTAAAGGCATCCATCCGTTAGCTAGAACGCCGATGGTCAATGTGGCAGGAAAGCCGCTCCCGACCGGCGGATGCGATGATCCGGCGAATGGCTGGGCCACCGCCAGCTGCATCTGCGTGATCACGCACGCGAACACGACAAGCAGGCACTGGGATACGCGTCGCACCATCCGCCTTACCGCGATACCGCGTTGGAGTTTCATAAAGGGCACCGTGAAATGGCAGAGGGGGCGCTCACGCGACTTCGCTCTGTTTGTGAGCCAGCGACGCAGCCTGCCTGCCACACTTGCCCCGGAGAAATGAAAACAGCGCACCGGCGGCGACGCCGCCCAGCAACGGCGCCGCCCAGAACAGCCAGAGCTGGTCGAGTGCCCAGTCGCCGACGAACAACGCCTGACCGGTAGAGCGCGCAGGATTGATCGAACCGTTAGTAACCGGAATCGACACCATGTAGACGATCATCAGACACGCGCCGGCGACCACCGGTGCGATCGGCCTCAACTTTCGCCGACAAGCCACCATCAGACTCGCCATGACGAACGCGAACGACAGCGCAAGCTCGATAACCAGCGCAGAATGAAGTTGATAGTCGGCTGGGGAGTGATCGCCGAAACCGTTCGCCGCGAATTCGCTCGCGGTCAGTTCGAAGCCGGGGCGGCCGCTCGCCACGTAAGCGAGCATCGCCGCGGCTGCGATGGCCCCAAGCATCTGAGCAGCAATGTAGGGCAGCAGATCCCGAACCGGGAAACGTTGCGCGACCGTGAAGCCGATTGTGACTGCCGGGTTGAAGTGCGCGCCGGAGATGGCGCCGAATGCATAGCTCGCGGTGACGAGCGCGAGACCGAACGCGAGTGACACCTCGAGCACGCCGTAGCCCTGCTGGACCGCACCGGTGTTCAATACAATGCTGCCGCAGCCGATAAACACGACCCAGGCCGTCCCGACTCCCTCGACCAATAACCGCTTGCCTAACGCTACCATTCCGCCTCCCAGTTTTTGTGCGAATGGCAGATGGCGCAGCACTCCAGCCGTTAAACATCTGCCTGAATTTTCCAGGCTCGTTACCGCGCCGCCTGGTGAAATGATTGCTTTCACCAGGCGGGCATGGGAAATCGAGCCTCAGCTAATTCAGAACTATGAAACGGCAACGTCGCTCAACCAATCAGAAGACTCCTAAAGTCTTAGGAATCGTCGCAGGTCGAGGGCAGTTCTCTCACACGACTGTCAGGCCAGCCCTATTTGTCTCGCATAGTCGATGAGGTCGTTCTCTGTCTCGAGACCGAGCTTGCGCATCGCGCTACGCTTCTGTGTACTGATGGTCTTGCCGCTGCGCTGCAGACGTGTCGCGATTTCGTGGACTGCCAGACCTTGCACATAAAGCTGGAAGACCTCCCATTCGCGCGCGCTCAGCACGCCTGCACGCGGCTGCGGCGGCGTGTCGGACGCGTCTATCGCGACGCGCGCCTGATCCGATAGATAAACACGACCGCTAACGGCTGCCTCGATCGCTTCGAGCAATGCCGTGGCGGTATCGCGTTTGTCGACGATTCCGGACACGCCTAGGTGCAACAACCCAGAAAGCATGTGCGCATGGCAGATCATCGTCAGCACGACGACGCAGGGATGCGGCCGCGCCCTGAACAGGCGGCGCAGGAAAGACACGACGTTGCTGGCACCGTCAATGCCCGGCATGCCGATATCCGACACGACGACGTCGCACGCATGGCTGTCGAGCAATTCGGCCAGCGTTTGGGTATCGTGTGCCTCGCCGACTATATCGATGTGGGGCGCCGCCAGTAGCAGGCGCATCACACCAACACGAACGCAATCGTGATCGTCGGCCACGATGACGCGGATCTTTTGTGTCATTTTTTGTTGTCTTATCGACTGGCACTCCCTGCACGCGATGTGCATCCCCGGGAGGTGCCAAGTGCATCTTCTGTTCGCCACGCCACCGGACCGGCGTGACGTCTCGTCGGCTTAGCGCCGGTTTTTCAGGCAATCTTCAGAGATAACGCCATGCTCGACGGCGAAGCGGAACAGTTCCGCATCGCTGTGCAAGGCGAGCTTGCGCATCGCGGTACATTTCTGGGCGCTAATTGTCTTGACACTGCGCCCGAAGCGCGTGGCGATCTCCGTTACGCCGAGCCCGGAAGCGTATTGCGCGAACACCTCCAGTTCGCGGCGCGACAACATTTGCCGGACGAAATCGAGCCGCTGCGCGACCGTTGCGTCGGCAATCAGCGATCGCACCGCTGGCCCGAGATAGCACTCACGAGCCAGCGCCGTGACGACTGCCACGTGAATCAGATCGATCCGGTCGCGTTTGCTAATCAGCCCATCGACACCGAGTGCGATGACCTTTCTCAGCGCGGCAGCTTCGGTTTCCATGGTGAGTACAACCAGTGCGACATCCGGATAGCGCACCTTGAACTGCCTGACGGCTTCCGGTCCATCGACGCAGAAGCCTCCGGGCATGTAAAGGTCCATGAGAACGAGGTCGCACGGAATACGATCAACTTCCTTGAAAAGTTCTATGGCGTCGGCAGCGCGGCCGACGATTTGCATGTTCGGATAGCCCACCATCAGATTTTCGATCGCCAACAGAACCAGTGGATGATCGTCCGCGATGATGGTTCGAACAGGTGTGCTTAAGTCAGCGTTGTCGTTCATTGTCTATTTCTCCCCCGTACCTAGATTCCCTGTCGCTCTCTCCGTAGCAACTGGCCGTCCCGCGATCATTAAACATATTTCGGAGAATAGAAATAAGATCGCTCTGAAATGACTCAATGAACCTGTCGGGGTAATTGATTAGCGATGCGATTTAACTTTCATAAACTCCATGTGCACGGACATAAGCGAAGAGACCGGGATCATTAGTGACGCCGAGTTTAGCCATTGCCTCACGTTTTTGACGGCTGACGGTTCGGCGATGACATCCGAGCGCTACCGCGATCTCGGAGATCGAATGACCACGCACGGACATTCTTATCACTTCCGCCTGTCTGCGGGACACACACAAACCTGGCGACAGATCGCATGCTTCGTCCTGGGGCCGGGCGAGCGCTTCGATGATAGAGCGACCGACGTACACTTCGCCCTTACCGCCCGCTTCGACCGCTTGCCAGAGCTCGTCCATTGTTTCAATTTTGCTGAGCAAGCTGACCATGCCATCTGACACCATGACACGCAGAATCGCGGTGTTCGTCAGAGCGGTCATCACGACGATGCGCAACAATGGCCAGCCGGATCGGATTCGCCTGACAAGGTCCA
Source organism: Paraburkholderia sediminicola (assembly GCF_046030555.1). GTDB lineage: Bacteria > Pseudomonadota > Gammaproteobacteria > Burkholderiales > Burkholderiaceae > Paraburkholderia > Paraburkholderia sediminicola_E. The sequence continues at coordinate 17,156 of NZ_JAQQCH010000012.1, forward strand.
GGCCGTCCTCAACCGCGCCGGATTCCTCCGGCATCGTGAGGTCAGTGACGAGCACGTCGCATGGCATGCTCTGTAACAGTTTGATCAATGAAGTAGGCGTGGCTGCTTCGCCGACAATGGTGACGCCGGCATGCATCTCCAGCGCGGCTCGAACGCCAAGCAGAACGAAAGGATGATCGTCTGCCAGAATGACTCGAAGGTTCACTATGATTTATCTCGGTTTCTGTAGGTGTATTCGGCGAACGCGCAGGGGAAATTCCACTCGCGTCACACTTTCTTTGACGGCCTTCTGGCATGGGGCGAGGCGCCAAGAGCAGCAATAAAACCACCACTACACCTAGGCGAAAATCGGAGCGTTCCGAAACCCGCCGATAATTTGATAGTCCGTCGTGTAACTATCAAATATAAATACATATTTATACGAATCGAGTACGCGAAGATTCGTCTCTCGATGTTTATTTCCGGCTGAAAAACAATGAGGCGACAAGAGCGCGCTCCGCCGCTCCCGTCGCATGGAAAACAACGAACGGGACCCGTAGCATCTCGCCGTCGGTCACCATCACCCCATCACGTGGCATCGCACGCGCGCGCCACTACCCGCTTGCTAACGTGAACCGCCTGCGGAAATACGGGTAATGCGATCAATGCGCACACACTCGCCACCACCCACACCATTGGCCACGAACCCACCGACAACAACGGCGGAATCGCGAGTGGCGTCAGGAATAGCGAGAGGAAGACGCAGGTGTTGCCGATCGCCAGTGCGGTACCTGCACGGCTCGTCCCTGCGAGCGTCGCGAGTTCCGTGAAGGCAACACCGTGCCATGCGGACGCGCTGATGCCGCCCAGCACGATCATCAGCGCGAACACTGCCGTCATCGCCGCGCGGTGCGCGCCGGCCAGTCCCGTCACCAGGGCGAGCGACACGAATAGCACTGCGGTCAGCACACTGCAGGCGCGCATGTAAGCGCGTCGATTACCGCGCCGGTCGGTCCATGCGCCGCTCCAGACCCGCGCAATCGCAGCCCCCGTTTGCACGGCCGCCATCGTCACACTGATTGTGAGCACACCCGCCCGACTGAAATCGTGGAGAAAGACGGTCCCGAACGTCACGACAGCAAGCTGCGGCACGCACAATGCTCCGGCGCCGAGCGCCACACGCCAAATGCCGATATCGCGCAACGGCGAAACCTTCGCCGGCACTGTAGTCGCGGCGTTGTGAACCGTGCCCGCATCATTCCCTTCGGCATGCGAAGGTTCGTGCAGCCACCACCATGCGAACGCCGCCGTAGTCGCGCACGCAAGGGCCAGCACGGTGTACGCGCTGGCAAAGCCGAATTTCGAGGCGAGCACCGGCAAGATCAGCGCTCCCAGGCCACCGCCTGCCGGCACAGCGGTCTGCCGAATGCTCATCGCAAGACCGCGCTCGCCTTCGCGAAACCAGGCCATCACCGCGCGACCACTCGAACCGTTGACACTACCGCCGAGCAGGCCAACCAGCAGCAAGCCAAGCGCGAGCGTCGCCATGCCCGGCACATGCGCGCCGGACGGCACCACGAATAATGCCAGGCCTGCTAGCGCCGCGGCAGTCGAAAGGAGTCCGAGCAGCAGCACGCGGCGATCTCCCCAACGGTCGGTCAGAAGTCCCCATGGCAACTCGCTCACCGCAATGCCCAAACCGAGCATGCCGAGCACCAGCCCCAACCCGTCGTTCCCGAGGTGATAACCCGAGCGCAAAAAAACGGCCGTGGTCGGAATCCCTGAGAAAGCGGCCGAAAAACTCGCATTCGCCGCAAAACCAACTCCCAGCACCTTCCATCGATGACTCGCTGCCCGTGCACCCGATACCCGCCCGGCAGCAACCGATTCGTTTCCCATGACAGCCTCCACAATGAATGAATTGGAGGTATCCTACGGCTGGGCTAACCATCGGAAAAGCCGGAAATTCAGATGACATCCATCGGATATACCGAATCATGAGTCAACGCGGATTTGACCTGACACAGTTGCGCACCTTCCTCGCCGTCGCCGAATCGGGCAGCGTCTCGGCCGGCGCGGAGCGCGTTTTCCTGTCACAGTCGTCGGTGAGCGAGCAATTGAAAAAGCTCGAGGAGCGCGCGGGCCAGCCGCTCTTCGTGCGCAGCAGGCAGGGCGTAGCCGCCACGCCGGCCGGTAGCCGCCTGCTCGATCACGCGCGGCGCATCATCGCAATGAGCGAGGCGGCGTTCGAGGACCTGCAAGGCCGCTCGCTCGACGGCGAACTGCGCATCGCCATCACGGACTATTACCGTCCGCTCGACATCGCGCGCATTCTCAAAACGTTCTCGGAACAGCACCCGCGCCTGAAACTGCACGTCACCGTGCTGCCGAGCGCCGTGATCGACAGCAGCGCGGGCGACGATGCCTCATACGACATCGGCCTCTCGCTACGTCTCGTCACTGCGAACACGCGCTCAACCAGCCGGCGCGCCGGGGCGCAAAGCACGGTGGTGCGTCGCGAGAAATTGCTGTGGGTCTGCGCGGCCGATGCCAGTCCGCGGCCAGCCACCCCTTATCCGCTGGTATTGCTGCCATCGAGTTGCCAGTTGCAGCGTTTCGTCGTAAAGCTCCTCGACGAACACAAGGTGCCCTATCTGGTGTCGCATTCGGCCTCCGGAGTGGCCGGACTGCAATTGGCGTTGCGGGCCGGGCTGGGCATTTCCTGCCTGAACGAATCGTCGATCGGCGGCGGCGTGGTGGCCTGTCCGTCGAGCGTCGGGTTGCCCGCACTGCCTGCGGTCGAGTTTCATCTGCTGCCGGGGCGAATCGGTGAAAGCGAACGCGTGAGTAATGCACGCATGGCGTTAATGAGTCTCTTCAGTTGACGCACTCTACGTCGATGCTCGCGTTGCGACGCACAAATCCCGACAGAAATATAGCGCAGTGCATCATTCGCATTCGATAATGCAGCCCGCATTGAAACCAGACGCAGAATAAATATTGAAGGCGCTCTAATCGGCGCCTATGCTGATCAGGTGCGTCACCGATTGGCTATCAATTTTTATTGACGCATCGAATGAATTCCTGCAACCTGCTATACGTCTACCAGACGCATCAAGCGTTATTACAGCAGCCCGAAAGCCGCCATCGGCGCACTCAGGCAGATCATTGTTTTATGGAGCAATTGCATCGCTGTATCGATAGAACACTGCGCCTCCTTAATAAGTCTGTTTCGATTTGCCACCCCATGCAGTCGTTATAAAAGAAGAATTAGCAGGCTTGTCATGCATCGCTCATCGAATCCGGAAGTGAATTCGCGAGCGAATGCGTGAGAAATAAAAAGCAAAGATAACTGTTCCCCCGGCGAGGCTTGGCGTGCATCGTAGAACTATCGGATTTTCGATCCTGTTGGCGTTTTACGTCGTGTGGAGCGGCGTGGCATTCGCAGCCACTGACGCTTCAGGCGCGATGCCCTCGGCCATGGACGAGCGCGTGCGCGCCTGTACGTCGTGTCACGGCGTGCAGGGTCAAGGCCTGAACAACGACTACTTCCCGCGTATCGCCGGCAAACCGGCCGACTACCTGTTCAATCAGCTGACCGCCTTTCGTGACGGCGGCCGCACCTATCCGCCGATGGGCTATCTGCTCGCCTTTCTGCCCGACGACTATCTGCGCAAGATCAGCCAGTACTTCGCTGATCTGCAGCCGCCCTACCCCAATGCCGACCACGCCGAAGTCGCACCCGCAGTGCTCGCAGCCGGACAACGGCTCGTCACACAAGGCGACCCGGCACGCAAGATACCGGCGTGCATCGCATGTCATGGCGCTCGCATGACGGGGACGCAACCGGGTATTCCGGGCCTGCTCGGCCTGCATGCGAGCTACATCGCCGGACAGATGGGCACGTGGCGTTCGGGCACACGTCACGCGCTTGCACCGGACTGCATGCATTCGATCGCCGTCAAGCTAACCGACAAGGACATTACTGCGGTATCGAGCTGGCTCGCGCGCCAGCCGCGCCCTGCCGATCCGCGGCCCGCGCCGGCGTCCGCGAGGCCACTGCCTCTCGCATGCGGGAGCCAACCGCAATGAAACCGACCCTCCGCTCGATCCGCCCTGTTTTGTATGCCGTGGCGAAACGCCGTTGCGCCGCTGCGTCGCTCGTCTCTGGCTTGCTGATTGCCGGCCTGATCGTCGCCGGCAGCGCCGCGCATTCCGGCTCACCACACGCGTTACTGATCGCTGAAGCAGCCGCCGCTGAAGCCGCGCCTGCTGCAACGACGACGACGCCAACAACGACCGCAACGGCAACGGGCGACAAAGCCGACACCCGCCCCGACATCGTCAAACGCGGCGAGTATCTGGCGCGCGCAGGCGACTGCGTCGCCTGCCATACCGCGCCGCGCGGCAAGCTGTTCGCCGGCGGCCTCGCAATGGACACGCCGTTCGGCACGCTGTATTCGCCGAACATCACGCCGGACGCGCAATACGGCATCGGCACATGGAGCGAGGAAGCGTTCTTCAAGATGATGCGCACCGGCCGCACGCCGGACGGCACCTTGCTTTACCCCGCGATGCCGATCGCCCAGTACACCAAGGTCACACGTGAAGATTCGAATGCGATCTTTGCTTATCTGAAATCCGTAGCGCCGGTCCGCGAACCCAACCACAAGCACACGCTGCGCTTCCCGTTCAACCAGCGCAAGCTGCTGTACGGCTGGCGCACGCTGTACTTCCGTGAAGGCGAGTTCCAGCCGGATCCGACCAAATCGGTCGAATGGAATCGCGGCGCCTATCTGGTCGATGGGCTCGGGCACTGCACGATGTGCCACACCAAGATCAACATGCTCGGTGGCTCATCGCAAAGCGAGCAGTTCGCCGGTGGTCTGATTCCGGTGCAGAACTGGTACGCGCCGTCGCTGACGTCCGACAAGGACGGCGGTCTCGGCGATTGGAGCATCAAGGACATCGTCGACCTGCTGCAGGCGGGCATTTCCGATCGCGGCGCCGTGTACGGGCCGATGGCCGAAGTCACCTATCACAGCCTTCAGTACATGACGGAAGACGAAGTCAAGGCGATGGCGGTCTATCTCAAGACGTTGCCGGATAACCGCGGCCGCAAATCGGGACCGTCCGCGCCGACCAACACCAACGTGTTCGCGCTCGGTGAAAAGATCTACGCCGACAAGTGCGCGCTATGCCACGGTGCGAAAGGCGAAGGCCAGTTGCAGCACTACCCGCCGCTCGCGCGTAACCAGTCGATCGAAATGGACTCCGCGGTCAACCCGATCCGCATCGTGCTCAATGGCGGCTTCCCGCCCGGCACCATGCGCAATCCCGAGCCGTACGGCATGCCGCCCTTCGGCCAGGAGTTGAACGACACCGATGCCGCCGCCGTCGTCACGTATATCCGCACTGCGTGGGGCAACCACGGCAAACCGGTGACGTCCCGCGAGGTCAACGAGTTGCGCAAGGCGCCGCTGCATTGAACTTGAACCGCCGCACTGGAGAATCTCGAGATGGAAGCGAACGATACCCGCAGCGCGGCCCCTCCTACGGATGAAGAAGTGGAACGCGTCGTCGCAGCCGGTCCGCATGGCGCGATCGCCGTGGCCGGCGTCGCCACGCTGATCGTCATGGCGATCTGGTTCGGCTTCTACTTCCTTGTCTTTCTGCCGCGCGGCGTCATCCACTGACTATGTCGACTGATTCCAATCACCAACCGGGCAGCGGCCACGAAGTCGCCTTACGCGCCGAGCGCCGCTGGGCGATTTTCGCCACGGCGCTGATCGTTCTGATGCTCGCCGTCATCGTGTTCTCGGGACTGCATTGGGCAATGATGCCGCCGTCGCGGGTCGAGACGATCGATCCTTCGCGCCTGCAACTGTCCGGCGAATTCGTCGAAGACAACCTCGGCAGTGCCGTGGAGCCGGATGGCTCGGTGGTCGTGCGTTTCATTGCGCAGCAGTATTCGTTCACGCCGCAATGTCTGCTGGTGCCCGCCGACACGCCGATCACGATCCGCACCACCAGTGCCGATGTCGTGCACGGCCTGCTCGTGACCGACACCAACATCAACACGATGGTCGTGCCCGGTTATGTCTCCACGCTGAATACGCGTTTCGATAAAGCCGGCGATCACACCATGCCGTGTCACGAGTTCTGCGGCTTCGGCCACCAGACCATGTGGGCACACGTCAAGGTAGTCGACAAAGCCACGTTCTTCGAGCAAGCCCGACAATCACGGAGACTCAGCTGTGTTTCACGCTAAGCGACTCGTTCTCGCGCATTTCTGGCTGGCCTTCATCGCGTTTCTGGTCGCGCTGCTGCTCGGCGCGTGGCAGATGCTGATACGCAGCCCACTGGTACCGTGGGTCGGCGACCCCGAGCTCTACTATCGATCGGTGACCGCGCATGGCTCGGTAATGGCTTACGTGCTGCCCACCCTGGTGTCGATGGGCTTCGGCTACGCGATCGTCGAACTCGCGCTCGCGCAGCGGCTCGTCGGTCTCAAATGGGCGTGGGCCGCATTCATCATGCTGGCGGTCGGCGCAGTGATGGCAATGGTCCCGGTCGCGCTCGGCAAGGCCTCCGTGCTCTACACCTTTTATCCGCCGATGATCGGCAGTCCCTTCTATTACCTCGGTGTGGTGCTGGTGGTGGTCGGCTCGTGGATCTGGGTCGCGCTGATGCACGTGAATCTGCGCGCCTGGCGGCGCGCCAACCCTGGCAAGCCCATACCGCTCGCGATGTTCGCCAACGTGGCAGGCGCGTATCTGTGGGCCTGGACCGCGATCGGCGCCGCGCTCGAAATCCTGTTCCAGATCTTGCCCGTTGCCTTCGGCCTAACCAACACGATCGATGCCGGTCTTTCCCGCATCCTGTTCTCCTGGACGCTGCATGCGATCGTCTATTTCTGGCTGATCCCGGCTTACATCGCGTACTACACGCTCGTGCCGCGTGCGATCGGCGGCCGGCTCTACAGCGATTCGATGGCGCGCGTGTCGTTCATTCTGTTCCTCGTGTTCGCGATGCCGATCGGCATTCACCACCTGTTCGCCGATCCGCAGGTCGGCTCGGGCTTCAAGTTCCTGCATGCGGTGTTCACCGGCATGGTGTCGGTGCCGACGCTGCTGACGGTGTTCACCATCTGCGCGTCGGTGGAAATCGCGGGCAGGTTGCGCGGCGGCAAGGGCGCGTTCGGCTGGCTCACCGCGCTGCCATGGCAGAACCCGATGATGCTGGTGATCGCGTTTTCGTTCGTGATGCTGGGTCTTGGCGGTGCGGGCGGCCTGATCAACATGAGCTACCAGTTGAACTCGACGGTACACAACACGCAGTGGGTGACCGGGCATTTTCATCTGATTTTCGGCGGTGCGATCGTCATCATGTACTTCGCGATCGCGTACGAACTGTGGCCGCAACTGACCGGCCGCGCGATCGCGTCGGTCAAGCTGGTGAGGACGCAACTGTGGCTGTGGTTCATCGGCATGATGGTGACGACGCTGCCGTGGCATTACGTCGGCTTGCTCGGTGCGCCGCGCCGCATGGCGTATTACGACTACAACATGCCGGGGATGGAATCGCAGGCGTTCTGGGTTGGGATGTCGGCGGTGGGTGGATTGATCCTGGTGGTGTCCGGCGTGCTGTTCATTTACATCCTCGCGAAGTCGCAATTCGGGCCGCAGGTACAGCAACAGACTTTCCGCTTCGCGAGCGCGGTGCAACCAGTGGAACACGTGCCTGCCGCGCTCAACAGTTTCGGCTTGTGGGTGGCGTTGATGATCGGGCTGACGGTCGTCAACTACAGTGTGCCGATCGTTCAGTTGCTCAGATTGCCGCAGACGTCGGTGCCGGCAGTTGTCGTCGGAGCGCAGCGATGAGTCAGGAACGCGTCTTCAGCCTGCGCAACCCGTGGTTCACGGTGAGCCTCGCCGGCACGATTGCGATTGCCGTCGTGTCGATACTGATCGGCTTCATCTGGTTGCCATCGGCCAATAGCGGATTCAGCGAACGTGGCTTATGGGCGACGATTTGCAGCGCCGCGGGCGCGCCGTCGAGCTGGTACGGCGGCGCCAATATTGCCGGCCCGGCGCCGAGCGAGGTCGTGGTTCTGCCGCCTTTACGGCGAGTGCGCGGCGATGCGAATTCGATTGGCCGCGGCGCGACGATCGCGACGCAGAATTGCTCGATGTGTCATGGCGTGCTGGGCACGGTGCAGGTGACGGCGCCTGCATTGGCCGGGCAGTATGCCGACGTGGTCTACAAAGAATTGCGCGACTATCAGAATGGCGTGCGGCAGAACGCAGTGATGCAGCCGATTATCGCGGCTCGCAGCGATCAGGATCTGCATGATCTGGCGGCTTACTATGCTTCGCTGTCTCGCGCGCCGGCTGCCGAGGTTTTGCCTACAGGCGTGGGACCGGATGCGAATGCGGTGAAGCTTGCGATGCAGGGCGATCCGCAGCGGAATATTGCGCCTTGTGCTGCCTGTCATGGGCAGTTGGATCGCAAGGGCGCGGCGCCCTGGCTTGGTGGGCAGTCTTCCATTTATCTCGCTGCGCAGATGCGGGCGTTTGCTTCCGGTGCGCGGCATAACGATATTAATGAGCAGATGCGAAATGTGGCCCGGCAGATGACTTCGGCGGAAATTGATAGCGTGGCTAAGTATTACGCGGCTATGCAGTAACCGTTTGAGCTTGGTTTGGCCTTCGCGGTGCTCGATGCGGCGCGCAAGGTCGGCTTGGTTGGAAGATTCGCCGCCGCGCATCGCGACATCGTTGATGACCTGAAATGACGTCTTACAAGGCCCGCACTCAGCGGGCCATTTTTTTGCCCAACTTCTTACGCACGTTCGGATATCCCTGACGCATTCTCAGATGCGTCCAATACCACTCCCGAGCAAAAAAAGCCAGGCTCCACAGATAAGTTTTTTAACCCTGTAGGAGACTGGTCCATGGAAAATATCGCTGTCGGCAAGACAATTCATCTGTTCGCCACAATCGGTTCACTGACAAGATATCGCCGTTATCGGGGTGATGACGCGCTCGCAAGATGGGAGCACAACGCATGATGCGTCTTGTTCTCTGTGCGGGTGACCAACCCGAAACTGGCGGTTATATCGAGCCCATGGCGGTCGGTGTGCCGAGTTCGATCATGGGTCATCCCGTCGCATTTATCGGTGGCGCAGCATTTTGCAATGCGTGCAGTAGTGTTGGCGTGATCGCCAAAGCAGGTGGTCCGAGGCGAAGAAAACACTGTGGCACTGAGATCGCGCTCGAGGGTGACATTCTGCTTTGCAAGTGTCCCACGCCGCCGCGCATGGTGGCCGCCACGCAAAGCATATCGCGACACAATGACATGGCCGAGTCCATGGGTACGGTGACTTCGAGCAGGACCTCGAACGGCGAGGTTTCGTCTGTTGCCAAGGACGCTTACGACGAACAGATTGAAGCAAAGCAAGGCAGGCTGTTCGAAGGTTATCCCTACTTCATCGAAACCGAGGATGGTCGGGTGTTTTCGGGACGGCTTGATTCCGGTCGTCTCCTTCCGCGTGTCTATACCGAAGCCTCTGCGAAGTACATTGTATTTTGGGGCGACCACGCCCTTGCGAAACAGCAAGGAAACTGACAATGCCGAACAAACCGACTGTGGTTCAAACCAACTCGACACCCGGCTCCATCAAGGTAGTGGAACTGAAGGTGCTGACGTTTCAGGAACTGTGGGATAACTATCCATCTGGTGACCCATACGATGATCCGACTGGACAATACAAAAACCAGTGCGCGATTCGCATGAGCGTCGCATTCCATCGTGTCGGTATCGCGATGCTATCTTTCTCCCAAAAACTGGTGAAGCCAGCTCCACGCAGGAAAGACGTTGGTCGCCTCTTGCTTGACGGCAAACCGACGGCAACCCGCGCCTATGAGCTGGCCGAATGGATGCAATTGCGACCAATCGCAGGGCTCCAGAAAGCAGAGAATGTCACCGGTCCAGATTGGGTGAGTAAGGTCGAAGGGCGTACCGGCATCTTGTTCTTTTACGGATACTGGCACCAGGACGGCGATCCGACGGATGATCTCAATGGTGGACACATCGACCTGTGGAATGGTGAGAAACTGACAGGAATCGGTACAGGCCTTCGTGTCCATTGGAATATTGTGATTTCCGGCATCTGGTCGGATTTTCGAAAGTCCAAGACCATTCTGTTTTTCCCGATTCGGTGAACGTCATGAGACTGTTAGCGGGATTCCTTGTAGGAATAGTCACATCCAGTCTCGTTTGTTGGGGCGGCCTTATTCTTTGGGGAACAGTTGTTTTGCGCGGGAATGGTAGTCTTTTCGACACCAATCCGACAATCGCTAACGCTTTCTTTATATGCTGGGGAGTTCTTGCCGTGATTTGTGGACTAGCGGGCGCGCTGTATAGTCAGAAGGCTAACGAACGGTGGCGCGGCTAGGCTGCACGTCAGAGTGACGAGAGAAAGCGAAACCTACGCGCCATTCATTGAGCGCGCCGAACTGCGACCTGGTGGCGAAATTTTTCTCCGCACCGAGGATGCGCAGCGGTTCGTTGTTGCCTGTCAGAGCGCCGGAATGGCAGTCTTTGGCATCGAGGCGGCACGCATTGATGCCAATCAGGTAGTGCCATATATCGATGCCATCGCCGATTATTCTCCGAGGTCCGCTATGCCTTGGGAGGCATATCAAGAGCGATGTAATCGGCTTGCCCTGGATTTTCTGCGGGAAGCGGTTGAGCAAAAAGACGAGGACGCGCACTTTTGCTTCGAAGTCATGGATCGTGCGGAATACGCCGATTGCTTGAAACGAATTACTTCCACCTCTTAGAGGCGTGACAACAAAGGCGCGAACTGCTCGCGCCTTTTTAGTTGCTGCGACGCGGCGGCCGCTAGTGTGCAACGCCAGAGGCCTGTGCGCCCGCTTCCGCTCGCGACACGACTTTTGTGCGCACCGGTTTAGGTCGCGCTATATCCGCCGGTTTCGCGTTCAGCTTGTCATCTGATTTCTTCCGCACTGCCTCAAACAGAAGACTCGCGGCACGCTTCGCGGTGATGCGACTATGAGGCACGTCCTTCGCATCAAGCCGCTACAAACTCACCCGCATTAACCTTCCGCGGCGCAGCTGCAGCCCCACCTCGCCGACCGGCAAAAGAAGAAACCCCGTCCCCCGTCTGAAACACAGCCACCGCCGAAGTCAACCGGCGAGCCTGCTCCTCAAGCGAACTAGCCGCCGCAGCAGCCTGCTCCACCAGCGCAGCATTCTGCTGCGTCACCTCGTCCATCTGTGCAACAGCCAGATTCACCTGGTCGATCCCGGTGCTCTGCTCAATCGCCGCCGCCGCGATCTCACTCATAATCGAACTCACGCGGGAAATCGCCTCGACGATCTCGGTCATCGTCGAACCCGAGCGTTCGACCAGTTGCGAGCCCGCCTGCACCCGCGCCGTCGAGGCGTCGATCAAGCCCTTGATCTCCTTGGCCGCCGCCGCGCTTCGCTGTGCCAACGACCGCACTTCACTCGCCACCACCGCAAAGCCACGACCCTGCTCGCCCGCGCGCGCCGCTTCGACCGCAGCATTGAGCGCCAGAATATTGGTCTGGAAAGCAATCCCTTCAATCACGCCGACAATGTCGGCAATCCGCCGCGAGTCGTCGACGATGCCATGCATCGTGCCCACCACCTGCTCCGTCAGATCGCCGCCCTGCGCAGCCAGGCTCGATGCGCCCTGCGCCAGCGAGCTCGCCTGCTTCGCGTTGTCCGCCGTCTGCTTGACCGTCGAGGTCAACTCTTCGATGCTGGCTGCCGTTTCTTCAAGCGATGCGGCCTGTTCCTCGGTACGTTGCGACAGATCGGTATTGCCCGCCGCGATTTCGCTCACGCCCGTATCGATGGATTCTGTACCGTGACGCACGGCGTTCACCGTCTCGATCAACGAGTTCTGCATCTTGCGCAACGCTTCAGCCAGGCGGCCCATTTCGTTATTGCTCGTCACGTCGATCTTGCTAGTCAGATCACCATTGGCTATCCGCTGAAACTGCGCAATGGTCGCGTCGACCGGATTGACAATTGCCCGCACCATGACCGCCCGCCCGATCAAGGAGCCCAGCAGCGACAGCGCCATGCCGATCGCCACCGCAACGCAGATCGCGTAGAACAGATCCTGCGCATCCTGATAACGCTGGGCACCGTGATCGAGTTGCAATTGCTCGAGCGTGAGCATGGCCTTTTCGTACGCGCTGTAGAGCGAGGGCAGCTTGTGCGCCTGCAACTGTTCGAATGCAGTCTTGTCGCCGGACTTGAGCGCAGCCAGTGCCGGATCAATGCCCTCGTGCAGGAAGGTGTCGCGCTTGTCCTGCATGTCCTTGATCAGGCGCTGTTCGTCGGCATCCGCGCTCGCGCGGCTCACATAGTGGGCAAGGCGATCGTTCGATGACTTCTGGTACTGATCAAAGCGCTTGAGCACGGCGTTCGCGCCGTCCTGATCGTTCAGGTCGACCAACGATGCGTAGGTCGCCAGAGCCAGACGCAGACGCAGCAGTTGTCCGGCACTGCCTTCGAGGTCGGCGACTGCGGGCGTATCCACGGTGTACATCTGCTGCAGGGACGCGTTGCTCGAGCGCAACGACAGCAGTCCGGCGGCGGCGCCGAACAGCAGCACGGCGCCGAAGAACATGATCATCAGGGTAAGGCTGGTTCGAATCGACAGATTTTTCAGCATCGGGCTTGTCTCCATTGGGCTGCCTGACCGACTGTTCAGAAAAATTAGTCTCGGCCACGCGTGCTGCGCCCAAGCCCATCGGCCAGGTCCGCAACTCTTGTTTAAAAATTAAGCGAACGCCACACAGATGGTCTACGGCGGGATTACAGAAAACTTTATGGTTGATGGCGCATACGTTCGCGATACATCAACATACGAGCGGAAGTCAGCGGCCGCTCGCGAAGGTGCATTTGCGGGACTACCCGGGTGGTCGGCGGGAAGCGGTTGGTAGAAAGTGACGAAGCACGCGTCTCCGGAGCATTTCTATGTCAGAAATCGGCTCGGCTCTGCTGGTTTTCGCTTTATTGCTTGTCGGCACCGGCTTGGGCGTATGGGCGCGACCGTTGCTGCCTGAGGAGCACAAGGCGCACGAAACCGTGCAACTCATCCAGCTGGTTATCGGCATGCTCGTGACCTTTGCCGCTTTAGTGCTCGGGTTGATGACAGCATCCGCGAAATCCAGTTTCGATACCGAGTCGAACGATTTGCGTGCCTTTGCGGCCGACCTGATCGAGTTCGACACGACCTTGCGAGAATACGGCGGCGATACCAATGAGGCCCGGCACCTGCTGCGCGTGTACACGGCGGCGGCGATTGCATCGACATGGCCTGGCGAATCCGCTCCAGCCGGTGATTATCCGAGAGACATCGGACCGCAGGACAACTCTCAGAAACTGGAGAACGTGCGGCTCGGCGATATGCTGACCGCGGTGGGCAGGCAGTTGCGGCAATTGCAGGCACACGATCCGTTACAACAGCGCGCGCTCGATGACGCATTAACGCAGTATCGGCGGGCTGTGGATGCTCGATGGAAAATCATCGAGGAAGCGCACAGTTCGATTTCCCAGCCGTTCTTCATGACGCTGACGTTCTGGCTGTGCGTGATTTTTCTCAGCTTTGGATTGATCGCACCGCGCAACGCGTTAGCCTTGGTCACTATTTCGCTTGGGGCAGTATCGATTGCTTCTGCGATCTATGTGATCGTCGACCTGGACACGCCGTTTACGGGGCCGATTGTCGTTTCCAGTTTGCCGATGAGAGATGCGCTGGCGCACCTCAGCCGGTGATGGTTTTTGCCTTGGGGCGCCGAAGGCAAAAAAAACCCCGCTCGAAAGCGGGGTTCTGGGTACTAACTCGGCGATAGCCGGGGTTAGAACGGAATATCGTCGTCCATCTCATCGAAGCCACCGCCGGCCGGCGCGCTCGGACGGCTCGAACCACCACCGCCGCCACCGCTGCCGCCACGCGAAGCGCCGCCGCCAGAAACCGCACGGCCGCCGCCACCACCGCCGCCGCCGCTACGCTCCGACGGTTCGCCACGGCTGTAACCGCCTTCATCGCCACCGCCCATCGCGCCGCCACGGCCACCCAGCATTTGCATCTGCTCGGCGACAATTTCGGTCGAGTAACGGTCGGTGCCGTCCTGAGCCTGCCACTTGCGGGTGCGGATGCGCCCTTCCAGGTACACCGACGAGCCCTTCTTCAGATATTCCGACACGATTTCCGCAAGCCGGCCGAAGAACGACACGCGGTGCCATTCGGTTGCTTCCTTCATTTCGCCGGACGTTTTGTCCTTGTACCGATCCGTCGTCGCAAGGCGGATGTTCGCCACTGCGTCGCCGCTCGGAAGATAACGGACTTCCGGATCGGCTCCGAGATTGCCGACGAGAATGACCTTGTTCACGGATGCCATGAGTTTCTCCTGTTAATTCCGTTGCGGGCGGCGCAGCAATGCACAATTTTCACGTCTCAAGCCAGCGGGCCGGAGACTGGAACTGCGCCTCAGCTCGCCGCCGGGTGAGTTCTGTCAAGAAACGCCGGCCCACCCGAAGTTTCCTTGCCCCTTCGGGGGCCTAGCGCAAAGCGCCAGGGTTGGGGGCGCTGTTACGCCTTCCTGCGCGGCGGCTGTTTCATATTTGCCGCGATTATAAGCCAGCAAAACACCAGCCCCGAGCAAGTGAAGAAGACCGCGCTCTGGCCGTCCACCTTGAGCAGCCAGCCTCCAACCACGCCGCCCAGCGCAAGACCGATGGACTGGGTGGTGTTGTACACGCCGGCCGCTGCGCCCTTGCGGGTGCCCGGCGCCAGTTTCGACACCAGCGAAGGCTGCGACGCCTCAAGAATATTGAAGCCCAGAAAGTAGACAAAGAGGATCGCCGCCACACTCAGAATCGTATGCGGTGCGACGCCCAACAACAACTGTCCGATCAGGATAAGACCGATCGCCGACAGCAGCACGATTTTCATTTTTCCGCGCTTTTCCGCGGCGATGATCGCCGGGACCATCATCACGAACGAAAGGCCCATTACCGGCAAATACACCTTCCAGTGCGACGCGACCGGCAGGCCGCCGGCTTCGAGAATGCGCGGCACGACGAGGAACAATGCGGTTTGCGTGGCGTGCAGCACGAGCACGCCAAAGTTCAGGCGCAGCAGTTCGACGTTATGCAGCACCTCGGCGAACGGCGCGCGCACGTGCACCGGCTTGGGCGCATCGGGCACGACCCACAGCACGAGGCCAACCGCCAGAATCGAGAAGATACCGACCAGCGTGAACAGGCCGCTCATGCCGACCCACTGGAACACGATCGGTGCACCGACAATCGCCACGGCGAACGAAATACCGATGCTGCCGCCCACCATCGCCATCGCCTTGGTGCGATGCTCTTCGGAGGTGAGGTCGGCGATAAACGCGATCACCGCGGACGACACCGCGCCCATCCCCTGAATCACCCGGCCCACGATGATCCACGTCATGTCGTGCGCGCCTGCCGCGACGAAGCTGCCGAGCGCGAAGATCAGGAGGCCGGTCGCAATGACCGGTTTGCGGCCGACCTTGTCGGAGATCCAGCCGTAGAAGATGTACAGCATTGACTGCGTCACGCCGTACGCGCCGAGCGCGATACCCACCAGCAGCACGTTGTCGCCGCCGGGGATGGTCTTCGCGTAGATCGAGAACACCGGCATGATCATGAAGAGACCGAGCATGCGCAACGCGAAAATAGCGGCGAGCGACATGGTCGCGCGCATTTCAGGCGCGCTCATGCGTGAGGATGTAGCGGACGGATTGGACATCGGGAGCGTTCTTTGAATGAGCGGGCGGTGCACCGCGGACGGACCTTCCCCGCAGGGCGGCCACACCCAGGCGGCTTACCACGGGACGGCTGGACGGCGGCAAGCATGCGGCGCGGCATTCGGGCCGGCGGCGTTGCTGCACGCTCGCCTCACGCCTTGCGGCGCCTTGTACTCGCGGAAAACGGCCCCAGTTAGGCCTCTTCCCCACGGCGCAGGACCGCTGCCTTACAGCTTGCCTTGACGCCCGTTCAGGCTGTCAGGAAGCCGTAACGGCGGTCTTGAAAAGTCGTTATAGTAGCAGGTTTAGCCCCTTCCTCTTTCCGCCAGCTAATGGCCAGGTGATGGAATAACGCGTGGAACAAATTCGTATCCGTGGGGCTCGCACCCACAACCTGAAGAACGTCAATCTCGACCTCCCACGTCACAAGCTCGTCGTGATTACGGGCCTGTCCGGCTCGGGTAAATCGTCGCTGGCGTTCGACACGCTCTACGCGGAAGGACAGCGGCGCTACGTCGAAAGTCTTTCCGCTTACGCCCGCCAATTCCTGCAATTGATGGAGAAGCCGGACGTCGATCTGATTGAAGGTCTGTCGCCGGCCATCTCGATCGAACAGAAAGCGACCTCGCACAATCCGCGTTCCACCGTCGGCACCGTCACCGAAATTCACGATTATCTGCGGCTGCTGTTCGCACGGGTCGGCACGCCGTACTGTCCGGATCACGAAATTCCGCTGGAAGCGCAAAGCGTCTCGCAGATGGTCGACGCGGCGCTCGCATTGCCGGAAGAGACCCGGCTGATGATCCTCGCGCCGGTGGTGGCGAACCGCAAAGGCGAGCACGTCGAGCTGTTCGAGGAAATGCAGGCACAGGGCTTTATCCGTTTCCGGGTGCGCTCGGGCGGCGGCACGGCCAACGAAGGCGTCGCGAAGATCTACGACGTCGACTCGCTGCCGAAGCTCAAGAAAAACGACAAGCACACGATCGACGTCGTCGTCGACCGGCTGAAAGTGCGCCCCGATATGAAGCAGCGCCTCGCCGAATCGTTCGAAACGGCACTGCGTCTCGCCGACGGCCGCGCGATCGCGCTGGAAATGGATACCGACAAGGAGAAGCTGTTCAGCTCGAAGTTCGCCTGCCCGATCTGCTCGTATTCGCTGCAGGAACTCGAGCCGCGCCTCTTCTCGTTCAACAACCCGATGGGTGCATGCCCGGAGTGCGACGGCCTCGGCCAGATCACCTTCTTCGATCCGAAGCGGGTGGTCGCGCATCCGTCGCTGTCGCTGGCGGCCGGCGCGGTGAAGGGCTGGGACCGGCGTAACCAGTTCTACTTCCAGATGCTGCAAAGTCTCGCGGCGTTCTACGAGTTCGACATCGACACCGCCGTCGAAGACCTGCCGGAGAAAATCCGCAAGATTCTGCTGTTCGGTTCGGGCAAGCAGGAAATTCCGTTCTCGTACATCAACGAACGTGGCCGCACTTCCGTGCGCGAGCATGTATTCGAAGGGATCATTCCGAATCTGGAGCGGCGTTACCGCGAGACCGACTCGGTCGCGGTGCGCGAAGAACTCGCCAAGTATCAGAACAACCAGTCCTGCCCTGCCTGCGCCGGCACACGGTTGCGTCGGGAAGCCCGTTTCGTGCGGATCGGCTCGAACAGCGACGCGCGCGGCATCTTCGAAATCAGCGGCTGGCCGTTGCGCGACGCACTCGGCTATTTCCAGACGCTGCGGCTCGAAGGCTCGAAGCGCGAGATCGCAGACAAGGTCGTCAAGGAAATCGTCGCGCGCCTGATGTTCCTGAATAACGTCGGCCTCGACTACCTGTCGCTCGAACGCAGCGCGGAAACGCTGTCGGGCGGCGAGGCGCAGCGGATTCGCCTCGCCTCGCAGATCGGTTCCGGCCTGACCGGCGTGATGTACGTGCTGGACGAGCCATCAATCGGTCTGCATCAGCGCGACAACGACCGGCTGATCGGCACGCTCAAGCATCTGCGCGACCTGGGCAACTCGGTGATCGTCGTCGAACACGACGAAGACATGATCCGCATGGCCGACTACGTGGTCGACATGGGTCCTGGCGCGGGCGAGCACGGTGGCATGGTGATCGCCGAAGGCACGCCCAAGCAGGTCGAGGAGAACGCGGCGTCGATGACCGGGCAGTACATGTCCGGCGCCCGCAACATCGAATTCCCGGACGAGCGCAAGGCGCCGGACGAACGCCGCCTGCGCATCGTCGAGGCGTACGGCAACAATCTGCAGCACGTCTCGCTCGATTTGCCGGTCGGCCTGCTGACCTGCGTGACCGGCGTGTCCGGTTCGGGCAAGTCCACGCTGATCAACGACACGCTATACCATGCGGTCGCGCATCACCTGTATGGCTCGTCCGCTGAGCCGGCGCCGTACGAATCAATCGAAGGTCTGGAGCACTTCGACAAGGTCATCAACGTCGACCAGTCGCCGATCGGCCGCACGCCGCGCTCGAATCCGGCTACGTACACGGGGCTGTTCACGCCGATCCGCGAACTGTTCGCGGGCGTGCCTGCGTCGAAAGAACGTGGCTACGAAGCGGGCCGCTTCTCGTTCAACGTGAAGGGCGGCCGCTGCGAATCCTGCCAGGGCGACGGCGTGCTCAAGGTGGAGATGCACTTTTTGCCGGACGTCTACGTTCCCTGCGACGTCTGCCACGGTAAGCGCTACAACCGCGAAACGCTGGACGTCCAATACAAAGGCAAGAACATCAGCGAAGTGCTCGACATGACGGTGGAGAACGCCTACGAGTTCTTCAAGCCGGTGCCGGTCGTCGCCCGCAAGCTGAAAACCTTGCTGGACGTGGGTCTGGGCTATATCCGGCTGGGCCAGTCGGCCACCACCCTGTCGGGCGGCGAGGCGCAGCGCGTCAAACTATCTTTGGAACTGAGCAAGCGCGATACGGGTCGCACTCTATACATCCTGGACGAGCCGACCACCGGTCTGCACTTTCACGACATCGCATTGCTGCTGGAAGTCATTCATCGTTTGCGAGACCAGGGTAATACCGTCGTGATCATTGAGCATAATCTCGATGTAATAAAGACTGCCGACTGGGTGATCGATCTCGGCCCCGAAGGCGGAGCCGGCGGCGGTCAGATCGTCGCGCAAGGCACGCCGGAGCAGGTTGCCAAGTCGAAGGCAAGTTTTACCGGTAAGTATCTGGCGCCTCTGCTGAAACGCATTGCCAGCAAAAAGTAACGCTGCACAACACGGGTTGGAGACGGAATAAGCCATGGCCAAGCGGAATCAGGCGCGCGACGACGGGCAAGTGCAGGACCTACGCCCACGCCCGGTCAGGCTGACTAGCGACATGAGCCTGCCGAGACTGTCGGCGGTCGAAATCGGCAGTTACGTGATGATGCTGTTCGGAATGTGGGCGGTCATCGAACTGAAGCTGCTCGGCGCCTTGCTGGCCGGGCTGCTCGTGTTTCAACTCGTACACACCATCGCGCCGCGCATCGAACGGCACATGTCGAGTCAGCGCGCGCGCTGGCTTGCGGTGGTGATTCTCTCGGTCGTGATAGTCGGCGCGCTGACGGGGCTGACGCTCGGCATCATCGAACATTTCGAGAACGACGTGCCGAGCGTGCAGAAGCTGCTCGACCAGGCAATGCAGCTGATCGACCAGGCGCGCGGCCGGATTCCGCAATTCGTCGCGAACTATCTGCCGGTCGATACCGAGCAGATGAAGGCGAAGGCGGCCGAACTGATGCAGACGCACGCGAACATGCTGCAGCAAAGCGGCAAGACCGCGGCGCGCGGCTTCACGCACATCCTGATCGGCATGATCATCGGCGCGATCATCGCGGTCGGGGCGCAGAAGCATATGCAACGGCTGCCGCTGTCCACTGCGTTCGTCACGCGCGTGACCCGTTTCGCCGACGCCTTCCGCCGCATCGTATTCGCCCAGGTCAAGATCTCCGCGATCAATGCGGTCTTTACCGGCATTTTCCTGCTGGTGATCCTGCCGATTTTTCACGACACGCTGCCCCTTTCCAAAACGCTGGTGCTGGTGACGTTCATCGTCGGCTTGCTGCCAGTGATCGGCAATCTGATCTCGAACACGATCATCGTCGCGGTGGCGCTCTCGGTGAGCTTCCCGGCGGCGATCATGTCGTTGGTATTCCTGATCCTGATTCACAAGCTGGAGTACTTCCTGAACGCGCGCATCGTCGGTGGTCAGATCGAGGCACGCGCCTGGGAATTGCTGATCGCGATGCTCGTGATGGAAGCCGCGTTCGGCATCCCCGGCGTGGTCGCAGCGCCGATCTTCTATGCGTACATCAAGCGGGAATTGATTTATTTGCGGCTGGTGTAGCGG
Source organism: Paraburkholderia sediminicola (assembly GCF_046030555.1). Classification (GTDB taxonomy): domain Bacteria; phylum Pseudomonadota; class Gammaproteobacteria; order Burkholderiales; family Burkholderiaceae; genus Paraburkholderia; species Paraburkholderia sediminicola_E. The sequence goes on from NZ_JAQQCH010000012.1 coordinate 37,338, forward strand.
GTAGCGAACGAAAAAAAACGGCACTCAGGTGCCGCTTTTTTTATCCTCAGAAGTCGATGCGCGCGTTCAACGAGAGCGTGCGCGGATCGCCCGGCGTCACGTAGTCCGCGTACTGATACTCCCAGTAACGGCGATTGAGCAGGTTGTCGATCGCCGCGCGGAATGTCACGTCGTAACCGCCCATGCGCGTAGCGTAACTCGCACCGAGGTTGACCAGCATGTAGCCCGGCGCGTTGATATTGGCCGTGGGGCGCACGTTGGTATTGCCCGTGAACTTCGCGTCGGCGCCGATCCGCAACCCAGGCACATACTGCACCGAGTACGTTGCATGGCCCGCCACGACGAACTGCGGCGCACCGGCCACGCGATTACCGTTGTTGGCCGCGCCCTTCTCGTATTGGGTGTTGATCCACATGAGGTCGCCGCCGACATTCCAGCTCGCGCCCAAACGGACGTCGCCGCCAAGCTCCACACCCTGAAAGATCGACTCGCCGTCCTGCGTGAAGACGTTCGCACTGTTTGCATACGCCGAGCCGCGTTCGATCCGGAACAGCGCGGCCGTCGCGCTCCAGCGCGCATGCTCGCTCTTGATCCCCACTTCGTACTGCTTGCTGCGCAAGGGCTTGAGCAATTCGCCACGGTTCACGTACGTGTCGCCCACCACCGTGCCGGCTTCCAGCGATTCGACGTAACTGGTGTACAGCGTGGTGGTCGGCGCCAGCTTGAACATCAGCGCGACGGTCGGCGTCACGACGCCGTTCTGGCTGTACGTCGACGTGGTCGCGCCGGCGGTCGAGTAGCCATGCTGTTCGTAGTTCGTGTAACGCACGCCGCCAAGTACCGACCAGCGTTGCGTCAGCTGGATCGTATCGCTCGCGAACAAGGCCTCTTGCGTGATGTCGCTGTCGCGATAGGTGGTGTAGTTGGACGCACCGTCGAAGGTATTGGTGTTCGGCAGGTAGAGGTTGCCCGTGCCGATCTGACCGAAGAAACTGTTCGCGCCGTAGTCGTTCGTTTGACGTTGATAAGCCGCGCCGAACACGATCTGATGCTCGAACGGTCCGGTTTTGACGTTGCCTTGCGCCGACATCTGCCACAAGCTCAGCTGGTGCCCTTCCTTGCCGGCGAAACGGCTATCCGTGTAATCGCCGGCGCCGTTTTGCAGGTAATACGTACTCTCGTTGCGATCGCGCGAGCTTTTGCTGTAGCTGTAGTTTGCGTTGAGCGTCCAGTCCTGACCGAGGTTGTATTGCACACCTGCGGTGTAGAGCTGAACATTCGTGTTCAGATGCTGGTCGGGACCGGAGAGGTCGCCCGTCCCACCGCTGAAGGTGCGCGGAAGGCTCGTGCCGGTGTATTGCGCCGTCGAGATCGCCCCGGTGATGCCGCTCGAATGGCGTTCCTGATACAGCGCGCCGAAGGTCGCCTCGAGGTCGCGGGTGATGCGGGCGTCGAGCGCCAGCGACACTGCATCGCGCCGCACATTGCCTTCGTTGTAGGTCTTGCCTTCTTCGTGCGTCGCATTCAGGCGATAGCCGAACATGCCGTCCGGGCCGACGCGCCCGCCAAGATCCGCGTGCTCCGTCCACACACCGTCGGTCTGATAGCCAATGTCGACGCTGCGCACCGGCGTGGTCGACACCGGCGGTTTTTTCGTCGCGTAGTTGACCACGCCGCCCGGCGCGCCGAAGCCATACATGAAGCCGGTCAGTCCCTTCAGCAGCTCCACTTTTTCGAGCTGCTCGTACGGCATCGTGATGCCATAGCTGTTGAAGGGCATGCCGTCGATCTTGAAGCCCGACTGCCAGTCAAGCTGCATGCCGCGCACCGTGACGTAGGTCGCCCATGCGTTGTAGGCGTTGCCGTTGTCGGATACGGAGGCGTCCGTGGCGAACACGGCGCCGAGTTTGGACGGCTGACGATCCTGCAATTCTTCACTGGTGACCACGGTGGTGGAGAACGGCGTGTCGAGTTGCGAGCGCGCGCCGAGTGCCCCGCTGCTGACGTCTTCATTCAGATGTTGCTCCGTGTCTTGCGCCGCCGTGACCTTGACCGTCGGCAGCGCGTTGTCGCTTGCGTCCGGCGCCGTCTGTGTCGTGGACGCCTGTTGCGCCCAAACCCCGTGACTTGCCGCAAATGCCAGACACGCCGCCATGTGCAATGGCCGCACCGACAGCCTTTTCTCCGGCTGTTTTACCCCGTTCTTTACGCTCATCGCTGATCTCGACTTTTTCTAGAACCCATCAAATGAGAATAATTCCCATTCAAACAGGACGCGATGATGCCGAAAATTTATGCTAATTGTAAGCTTTAAGGTGCGACATTTTGCCGCACATCTCACCCCTTCCGTGGTTCAAAGCCATACCAGATAGGGATCCGCTGGGTGCGTACAGACGGGTTGCCTCAGCGGCACCGCGTCGCACTTACGAGAAACTTGCAGCCTGTGGCACGTTTCCATAAGATGAGAACAATTCCCATTTGCACTACGTCTTTGCCGTGACATCCCGCCAGAATTCCTGCCGCACTTCGCCGCCCCGCCGATGAGGCAGCAACTCGTTCGCCTGCACCGCTGGTTCGGTGTCGCCATTGCGTTGTTTCTGTTCGTCGCCGGCCTGACCGGCGCGATCATCGCGTGGGATCACGAGCTCGATGCGGCACTGAACCCGTCGTTCTTCAAAGCGCGCGCCGCCGGCCCGGCGTTGTCGGGGCTCGAGTTGGCACGCCGCGTCGAAGCGGCGGATCCGCGCCTGCAAGTGACATATCTGCCGCTCTCTGCTGAACCCGGCCACACGTTGCAGATGATGGTGCTGCCGCGCATCAACCCCGCGACGCAGCAGCCCTACCCGCTCGACTTCAACCAGATCGCCGTCGATCCCGCCACCGGCGATGTCCAGGGGCGGCGCGAATGGGGCGCCGTTTCGCTCGCGCGGCTCAATCTGATTCCGTTCATCTACAAGCTGCACTACACGCTGCAATTACCGTTCACCGGCGGTGTCGATGTCGGCACGTGGCTGATGGGCATCGTCGGGATCGTGTGGCTGTTCGATAGCGTGATCGCGCTATGGCTGTCGTTTCCGAGCTTCAAGGCATGGCGCAAGTCGTTTGCGTTTCGCCTGGGACGTGGCGGCTATACGCTCACCTTCGATCTGCACCGCTCGGGCGGCGTGTGGATCTGGGGCTTGCTGGTGATCGTCGCGCTGACGTCGGTATCGATGAATCTCGCAGCGCCGGTCGTTCGACCCATCGTGTCGCTGTTCTCGACGCTCACGCCCAATCCGGTCAACAACCCCGAAATCCTGCGCGCACCGCAGCCCGGCGACCAGGTGCTGAGTCGCGAGCGCATCGTGCAGCTAGCGGAGCAAACCGGCAAAGCGCAGAACCTGAAGGTGCCACCGGGCGGCCTCTATTACGCGGAATACCTGCACGCCTACGGCGTCGGCTTCTACGCAACCGGCAACGATCACGGCGACATCGGCCTTGGCAATCCCTGGATGTATTGGGACGCGGCCACCGGCAAGCTGCTCGGCGCACAGATTCCCGGCAAGGGCACGGCGGGCGACATTTTCATGCAGGTGCAATTTCCGCTGCACTCGGGACGCATCCTCGGTCTCGGCGGGCGGATTCTGATTAGCGCGGTGGGGATTGCGGTCGCCGTGCTGAGCGCAACGGGACTATTGATCTGGCTGAAGAAACTGAATGCGCGCCGCCGTTCGGCGCAAAACGCACGGCTCGCACAGAACGCACGGGAGGCGGTCAGGTCCGCCATGCGGTCCTGATCTGACGAGAGCGCGCCGGACAGACCCGGCGCAGGCTTGCAGCGGGGTCATGCGGCCATGGTTCGACCGCCCGCATCGCAAGCGCATCAATTACGCTTAACGAAACACCACCGTCTTGCTGCCGTTCAATACGACGCGATGCTCAACGTGCCACTTCACCGCACGCGCGAGCGTCACGCATTCGACGTCACGGCCGATCGCCGTCAGTTGCTCCGGCGTCATGCTGTGATCCACACGTTCCACTTCCTGCTCGATGATCGGACCTTCGTCGAGATCCGTCGTCACGTAGTGCGCGGTTGCGCCGATCAACTTCACGCCGCGATCGAACGCCTGGTAGTACGGCTTCGCGCCCTTGAAGCTCGGCAGGAACGAATGGTGGATGTTGATCGCGCGGCCGGCGAGGGATTCACACAACTGCGGCGACAGAATCTGCATGTAGCGCGCGAGCACCACCAGGTCGGCTTGATGCTCTTCGATCACTTCGAGCACACGCGCCTCCTGCGCAGCCTTCGCGTCCGGCGTGGCGCCCATCAGCGGGAAGTGATGGAACGGAATGTCGTAGCTGGCCGCGAGCTGATAGAACTCCTTGTGGTTCGAGATGATCGCAGGAATCTCGATACCCAATTGACCAGTGCGATAGCGGAACAGCAGGTCGTTCAGGCAATGACCGATCTTCGACACCATGATGACGACGCGCGGCTTCACCGACGCATCGTGCAATTCCCAGCGCATACCGAACTGCTCAGCGAGCGTTGTGAACGAGGTACGCAATGCGTCCAGGCCCGGATCGCCGCCGACCTGCTGGAAATGCACACGCATGAAGAACTCGCCGGTGCGGCTGTCGCCGAACTGCGCGGAGTCGAGAATATTGCTGCCACGCTCGAACAGAAAGCCCGAAACCGCGTGGACGATGCCGGGCCGGTCGGCGCACGACAGTTTGAGGATAAAGCTGTGATCGGTCGACATGACCTGGGTGACTCCCTTCTTCAGTGCTTGGTTTGTTCGGTATGTCCTGCTCGATGCAGCATGCTACGGCGTGACCCGGTTCGTTCGTCGCGCCAGCGCCTCACTAGCGTTTATGCCAGCCCCGGCGGCGTGAACAGCGTCTCGATGCCTGGACACGCGTCCTCGTCGATCCAGCGTCGGCGCAGCAGGCAATCCAGCGTGGCGAGACTCGCATCCACGGTCATCGCCCCTTCTTCGATCCAGCACGCGACTTCGTCGATACGTGCGAGCCGGTGTTCACCCACTTCGCCGTCCTGATTGCGCGGCGCGAAATCGACCGGCAGCGCGAGGTCGTAGATAAAAATCTGCTCGGCCTGCGTGCCTTCCGGCAACGATTGCAGCACATGCGCAGTGCGGCCGGGCGTGGCGCGCGCGGCGATCTCCTCGGGAATGCCGGCTTCTTCCCAGCACTCCTTGATGATCGTCGCCTCGATGCCGAAGCCCCAGCCGATCCCGCCTGCCACCACATTGTCGAGCATGCCGGGGTCGGTCGCCTTGGTATCGCTACGGCGCGCGATCCACAATTGCGGGGCGGCCTTCCGCGGGTCGCCATCCGTGTATTCTACGACGCCATTCAGATGCACCGCGTAGGTCATCGTGCCGAAGAAGCGCGACGCCGCGCGTTCGATGTACGCGAGCGGCGGCGCATCGAACGCATTGCGGATCGCGTAAGTCTCGTTGCGCCAACCGGGAATACGGCCCTCGGCGGCAAGCGCACCGATCACGGAACCGAGTGCCGCGCTGCGCAGGTCGACGGTATCGAACACGGATGCGAGCGTCACGCGCGTGCTGTCGATTTCAAACACATCAGGCCAGCGCGCGAGCAACGGCACATCGGCCGAGCGAATCCAGCCGACTTGTTCAGCGTCGATCCAGAACGGCAGATGCGCGTGAACGTCGAAGCGGCGCGCAGCGGTAATGCAAGGCAAAGTCATTTAAAGCTCCAAACTGGTCTTCTGTCGCGCGCGGTTGTGGTCCGTCGGGTCAATCACGCAAGGCGACACGGATCCCAATGGCGATGAACGTCGCGCCGGCGAGCCGATCGAGCCACACGCCCACGCGCGGCCGGCGCTTCAACCAGCCGCCGATCAACCCCGCGCACACGCCAAACAGCGAAAACACCACCACGGTCTGCAACATGAACAACACGCCGAGTTCGAGCATCTGCAGCGTGACGCTTTGCGTGCCATGCGGCTGCACGAATTGCGGCAGGAACACGACGAAGAACAGCGTCACCTTCGGATTCAGCAGATTGCCAAGGACGCTCTGGCGAAACACCGCCATCAACGGCTGCGGCGCGCGTTCGTGCGCGGTGGCGAGGCCCTGGCTGCGCAGCGCCTTGATACCGATCCAGATCAGATACGCGGCGCCTGCCAGCTTGATCACTTCAAACGCAACCGGTGACGAACGCAGCAACGCAGCTACACCGAGCGCGGCCAACGTGGTGTGGAACGTGATGCCGGCCGCAAAGCCGAGCGCCGCGACGAGGCCCGCCGCGCGGCCTTGCGAAATGCCGCGCGCGAGCACTTGCAAGTTGTCGGGGCCGGGCGCCATCGTGATGGCAATCGAGGTCGCGAGGAACAACAGGAAGTTGGGCATCTTTCTTACCTTCGTTGTGTGCGGGAAGAAGTTCGCATCCGGTGCTCAATGGCCGCCGAATTCAGTCACCGTATAGAGCGGCAGACCCGCTTTGCGCAACAAGGCCGAGCCGCCGAGTTCAGGCAGGTCGATAATCGCCGCACCCTCGACCACCACCGCGCCGAGCCGCTCGAGCAGAATCTTGCCGGCCATCATCGTGCCGCCGGTGGCGATCAGATCGTCGATGATCACAACGCGATCCCCCGGCTTGCAGGCATCCTCGTGGATCTCAACGGTCGCGGTGCCGTATTCGAGCTCATAGGATTGCGCGACCCGCTTGTACGGCAGCTTGCCCTGCTTACGGATTGGTATGAAGCCGAGGTTCAGTTCATAAGCCAGAATCGGCCCGATGATGAAACCGCGCGCGTCCAGCCCGGCGACGTAGTCGAGCTTCGCGTCGATATAGCGCTGGGCGAACAGGTCGATCAGTACGCGCAGCGACTTCGGTTCCTGCAGGAGCGGCGTGATGTCGCGAAACTGCACGCCCGGCTGCGGCCAGTCGTGCACCGTGCGGATGTGGCTTTTGATGTAGTCGGCCGCATCGAGCGGCGCGCTCGGGAGCGCGTTGGACATGATGTCTCCGGATGGACCTCGACGGGTCCGATGAAAGGCTAAATCAGGCGCGGTCACACCGAATGCACCGGCACCGTCTCGCCCGGCCCGCCGCACCGGCCGGCGAGACCCTGGCGCGTATCACGCCGCAGCGGCTCCCGCACGACGATGCTTTGAGAGCCGCTCTTCGGCTTCGGCCAACTGTTCAGGCAAACCGCGCAACACCACAATGTCGCTCGCGCGCAGCTTGGTGGAGGGGTCCGGCTCGACGCCGCGAATGCCGTGGCGTCGAATTGCCGTCACCTCGACGCCCAGATCGAACAGGCCCAGATCCGCCAGCGTTCGGCCTACCGCGTCCGAGTTTTCGTCGACCGGCACCGATTGTAGCCGCACCTGTTCGTGGCCGTCGTCGTCTTCCATGTCGTCCGCGCCGTGGAAATAGCCGCGCAACAGTGCGTAGCGCTCGTCGCGCATCTCCTCGACCCGCCGCACCACACGCCGCATCGGCACGCCCATCAGCACCAGCGTATGCGAAGCCAGCATCAGACTGCCCTCGACGATTTCCGGAATCACCTCGGTCGCGCCGGCGGCCAGCAGCTTTTCCAGATCGGCGTCGTCGACGGTACGAACGATCACCGGCAGCGTGGGTTCCAGTTCGTGAATATTGTGTAGCACGCGCAATGCCGACGGCGTGTTCGCGTAGGTAATCGCGATCGCCGCCGCGCGATGGATACCGGCGGCAAGCAGCGATTCGCGCCGCCCCGCATCGCCGAACACGACCGACTCACCCGCCGCCGCCGCGGCCTGCACACGATCGGGGTCCAGGTCCAGCGCGACGTACGACAAACCTTCATGCTCCAGCATGCGCGCCAGATTCTGCCCGGCACGGCCATAACCGCAAATGATCACGTGGCCACTCTGCTTCAGGCTCTGTGTGGCAATACGCGTCATCTGCAAGGACTGCATCATCCATTCAGTCGACGACAGCCGCAGCACGATTCGATCCGCGTTCTGGATCATGAACGGTGCGGCCAGCATCGACAGCAGCATCGCCGCGAGAATCGCCTGCAACAGGGTGGCGTCGACGAGATGCTTGTCGAGAATCAGGTTCAGCAGCACAAAGCCGAACTCGCCGGCTTGCGCCAAGCCGATACCGGTGCGCATCGCGACGCCCGGCGACGCACCGAACAGGCGCGAGAGCCCCGTCACCATGACCGCTTTCAGCAGGATCGGGCCGATCAGGAAGCCGAGCACGATAAACGGGTGTTCCCAGATCACGCGCGGGTTCAGCAGCATGCCGGTCGTGACGAAGAAGAGGCCCAGCAGCACATCGCGAAACGGCTTGATGTCCTCTTCCACCTGATGCCGGTAAGGCGTTTCGGCGATCAACATACCGGCGATGAACGCGCCGAGCGCGAGCGACAGGCCGAACTTATCCGTGATGAACGCCGCGCCGAGCGTCACCAGCAGCAGATTAAGGATAAACAGTTCCTGCGAACGGCGCCGCGCCACCACGTTGAACCAGCGCGTCATGAAGCGCTGGCCCACTATTAACAATAGGGCCAACGCCACGACGATCTTGATCGCGGCCACGCCGAGCGAGCTGACGAGATCTTTCGAATCGCCACCCAGCGCAGCGATGACGATCAACAGCGGCACCACGGCCAGATCCTGGAACAGCAGCACGCCGAAGATATTGCGGCCGTGTTCGGTTTCGATCTCGAGCCGCTCAGCCAGCATCTTGCTGACGATCGCCGTCGACGACATGGCGAGCGCGCCGCCCAACGCCACGCTCGCCTGCCACGTGATGTGCACCCAGCGCTCCAGCACAAAACCGAGCGTGACCGCGACGACAATCGTGCCGATCACCTGTAACAGCCCGAGGCCGAACACGAGCCGGCGCATGGAGCGCAATTTGGAAAGCGAAAACTCCAGCCCGATGGAAAACATCAGGAACACGACGCCAAACTCGGCCAGGTTCTGCGCGCCCGCCGAGTCGGGAATCAAACCGAACGCGTGCGGCCCGACGACGATGCCGACCGTCAGATAGCCCAGCATCGGTGGAAGATTCAGAAAGCGAAAGAGCACCACGCCTGCTACTGAAGCCAGCAGCAGGAATAGCGTCATTTCGAGCGGGGAAATCATCGGCAAAAACGCATCGGTAAAGCGTCCTCGTTCGTCAGCGGAACCGCGCACGCAAAAGGCCGTGCGACAAGGTTAAGGGGCCGGTAAAGGCAGCGGCTTGGCACAGCAGGCCCGGCGCGGCGAACAAGCGCCTTTGCTATACTCCGCGAATGATAGCGAAAATCAATGGCGACCGGGCACTCGCGCTCGCTCGTGACGTGCTCGACATCGAAGCGGACGCTGTGCGCGCGCTTCGCGATCAGCTCGACGATGGCTTCGTCGGGGCGATCGACCTCATCCTGGGCTGCCGTGGGCGCGTCGTCGTTTCCGGCATCGGCAAATCCGGCCACGTGGCCCGCAAGCTCGCGGCCACGCTCGCCAGCACCGGCACACCGGCGTTCTTCGTTCACCCGGCGGAAGCCAGTCATGGCGACCTCGGCATGGTCACGGCAGACGACGTGTTCCTCGCCCTGTCCAATTCCGGTGAAACTGAAGAACTCGTGGCGATCCTGCCGCTCATCAAGCGGATCGGCGCGAAGCTGATTGCAATGACGGGGCGTCCGTCGTCGAGTCTCGCACAACTGGCCGACGTGCATCTGAATTCCGGTGTCGCGAAAGAAGCCTGTCCGATGAATCTTGCGCCGACCGCCAGCACCACCGCCGCGCTCGCGCTCGGCGATGCGCTCGCGGTCGCGGTGCTGGACGCGCGCGGTTTTGGGCGGGACGACTTCGCCCGCTCGCATCCGGGTGGCGCGCTGGGGCGCCGCCTGCTCACTTACGTTCGCGACGTGATGCGCACCGGTGACCAGGTGCCGAAGGTCACGCCTGACGCGACTGTGCGCGACGCGCTGTTCCAGTTGACCGCCAAGCGCATGGGCATGACCGCGATCGTCGATCGCAACGACCACGTGACCGGCATTTTCACCGACGGCGACTTGCGCCGCGTGCTCGAACGCGACGGCGATTTCCGCGAACTGTCGATTGCCTCGGTCATGACCGCCGGCCCGCGTACCATCGGTCCGGATCATCTTGCTGTCGAAGCCGTGGAACTGATGGAGCGCCACCGCATCAATCAGATGCTGGTCGTCGACGAAGCAGGCAAGCTGATCGGCGCACTCAACATGCACGACCTGTTCTCGAAGAAGGTGATCTGATGGCCGTCGCCCCCCTTACCGCCACCGAACGCGCAAGCCGCGTCAAGCTGATGATTTTCGACGTCGACGGCGTGCTGACCGACGGCGGCCTGCTGTTCACGGCGGAAGGCGACACGATGAAGGCGTTCAACTCAATGGACGGCCACGGCATGAAGTTGCTGCGCCAGGCCGGCATCGAAACGGCGATCATCACCGGGCGCAAGTCGGGCATCGTCGCGGCACGGGTCAAGGAAATGAACATCACCCACGTCTATCAGGGCGTGCAAGACAAACCCCAGGCGTTCGCGGACCTGTTGAAGCAAACCGGCATGACAGCCGAGGAATGCGGCTATATGGGCGACGACTGGGTCGATCTCGGCGTAATGCTGAAGGTCGGCTTCGCGGCGGCGCCGGCCAATTCGCATCCTGAAGTGATCGCGCGTGCCCACTGGGTCAGCGAAGCGCGCGGCGGCCACGGCGCGGCGCGTGAAGTCTGCGATACCCTGCTGCGCGCGCAGCACAAATACGAAGCGCTGCTCGCGGCAGCCTGTAGTGGCGAACAGCGGGGCCTCGTCGGATGAATCAGTTTCGCTGGACCTCGCTGATTCCGCTCGTCGCGATGGCGGCGCTCGCCGGCATTACGTGGTGGCTACTGCAAGCCACGCTGCCGCGGCAAAACGAAGGCGTAGTGCGCCCCAAGGAGCACACGCCCGACTACTTCGCGGACAACTTCTCGGTTTCCGAGCTCGATCAGTCGGGCTCCACACAATACCGTCTGACCGCCACCAGTCTGATCCATTATGAAGACGACGAACTGAGCGATCTGGTCAAGCCGGCCATGCGCGCGTTCCAGCCTGGCAAGCCGATCGTCACCGCGACCGGCGACACCGGCACGGTGAATGGCGACGCCTCGATCGTCGATCTGTACGACAATGCGCGCATCCTGCGGGCCCCCGGCAACGGTGATCCGCAGATGCAAGCGGATTCGCAGCATTTTAGGGTGTTGGTCAACGACGATGTGATCGAGACCGAAAAGCCGGTTAAACTTCAGCGCGGTATGTCTGTGATGACTGCCAGCGGCATGAACTACAACAACGTCACCCGGGTAATGCAGCTGTTCGGCAATGTGAAGGGCGCGATTGCCGCGTCCGAAGGCTCCGCCAGCTCGCCCAAGCAACCCGGGTAATCCATTCCAGGCGTGACTGCATGAACGAATCGTTCCCCCGTTTTGATACCGGCCGCTCGCGCACCCTGTCCGCGTGCCGCGCCGGACTCGCTGCCCTGATCGTCGCGCTGCCGCTCGCCGGCTTCGCGCCGCTTGCGCACGCCGACCGCGCCGACAAAGACAAGCCGCTGAACATCGAAGCGGACAACATGACGTATGACGACCTGAAACAGGTCAACATCTTCACCGGCCACGTGGTCGCCACCAAAGGCACGATCGTGATCAAGGCCGATCGGGTCGAAGTGACGCAAGACCCACAGGGCTACCAATACGCCACCGGCACGTCGAGCGGCGGCAATCTGTCGTATTTCCGCCAGAAACGCGAGGGCCTCGACGAATACATCGAAGGCACGGCAATTCGTATCGACTACGACGGCAAGCAGGATCTGACCACGCTCACCACCAACGCCACCGTAAAGCGCCTGCAAGGCCTCTCGACGGTAATGGACCAGGTGCATGGCAGTGTCATCACGTATGACGGCCAGAGCGACTTCTACACCGCGAAGGCAGGCAAGGACGTCGCCGGCCCGGGCAACCCGACCGGCCGCGTGCGCGCGATGCTGGCGCCGCGCAACGGCGGCGCTGCGCCGCTGAACGGCGCGTCGGCCACGCTGGCGCCGTCCACCACGCTCCAGGGAGCACCGAACCAGTGAGCTCCTCCGCGTCCCTCCCCAATCGCAAACCTGCCGGCACCAGCAGTTCGCTGGTGGTCCGCAACCTGAAGAAGCGTTACGGCTCGCGCACGGTCGTCAAAGACGTCTCGCTCGACGTGAAAAGCGGCGAAGTGGTCGGCCTGCTTGGCCCCAACGGCGCCGGCAAGACCACGTCGTTCTATATGATCGTCGGCCTCGTGCCCCTCGATGCGGGTGAAATCGATCTGGACGGCAAATCGATCAGCTTGCTGCCGATTCACAAGCGCGCGTCGCTGGGCTTGTCATATCTGCCGCAGGAAGCTTCCGTGTTCCGCAAGCTCAGCGTCGAGGAAAATATTCGCGCGGTGCTGGAATTGCAGCACGAAGATAACGGCAAGCGGCTCAGCAAAGACACCATCACGAGCCGCACCGAGGCGTTGCTCGACGAACTGCAGATCGCTCACCTGCGTGAAAATCCAGCGCTGTCGCTGTCCGGCGGGGAGCGCCGGCGGGTTGAAATTGCACGTGCGCTGGCCACCAATCCGAGCTTCATTCTGCTCGACGAACCGTTCGCGGGCGTCGATCCGATCGCGGTGCTGGAAATCCAGAAGATCGTCAAATTTCTGAAGCAGCGCAATATCGGCGTGCTAATCACCGACCACAACGTGCGCGAAACCCTCGGCATCTGTGATCACGCCTACATCATCAGCGACGGCAGCGTGCTGGCCGCCGGTGCGCCGAGCGACATCATCGAAAACGAAAGCGTGCGGCGCGTCTATCTGGGCGAACACTTCCGCATGTAAGTGCACAAGGGATTGTCGGCGGTGCGAGCGCGCACCCGCCGGCCCCTTTGCGGCATCCGCACATCAGCATTTTTGACCTGGGCCGTCCCGCGCCCAGCGCCGCCGGAAAACGGGCGCACGCGTAATTGCGAATGTCGCAAGGTATCGCGGTCGTGGCAAACTCTCTACAATGAATCTCAACTTGCCATGAAAGCCAGCCTCCAACTCCGCCTATCGCAGCATCTTGCGCTGACCCCACAACTGCAGCAGTCCATCCGGCTGCTTCAGCTGTCTACGCTCGAACTGCAGCAGGAAGTCTCAATGGCGATCTCGCAGAATCCGCTCCTCGAGAATGAGGATGACTGGATCGCGAGCCCCCTGCGCGTGGCGGCCGACGGTTCGCTGATCACCCAATCACCCAACTCCTCCCCACCGCCCGACCCGATGGGCGGCAATACCTCATCTTCATCCACGAGCAGCAGCGAGCGCGCCGAGAACGGCGAGCCTCAGGGTGTCGACGAATACAACGGCCTCTCGAGCGACAGCAACGGCGACGCGTCGCAATGGGATCTCGGCGACTACGGCCGCTCCGGCAATGCCTCGGACGACGACGACCTGCCGCCGCTGCAAATTCACGAATCGAGCACCTCGCTGCGCGATCACCTGATGGCGCAACTTCGCGTCACCCAGGCGAGCCAGCGCGACCGCGCACTGATCACCTTTCTGATCGAATCGCTCGACGACGACGGCTATCTCGCCGCCACGCTCGACGAAGTACTGACCGACCTGCCTGAAGAGCTCGAAGTCGATCTCGACGAAATGAACGCCGCGCTTGCGTTGCTGCATAGCTTCGACCCTGCAGGGGTCGGCGCGCGCTCCGCGTCGGAATGTCTCAAGCTGCAATTGCTGCGGCTCGAACGGTCGCCCACGCGCACGTTGGCGCTCGATATCGTTGCCCATTATCTGGAACTGCTCGCGGCGCGCGATTTCACGCGCCTGCGCAAGCATCTGAAGGCGAACGACGACGATTTACGCGATGCGCATGTTCTGATCCGCTCGCTCGAACCGTTTCCCGGCGCGGCGTACGGCAAGGCGGAAGCGGACTACGTTGTGCCAGACATCATGGTGCGCAAAACGGCACAGGGCTGGCAGGCGGAGCTGAACCCGGAAGTGGTGCCGAAGCTGCGTATCAACCATCTGTACGCGAATATTCTGCGCAATAACCGGGGCGATCCGGGCAGCGGATCGTTGCGCCAGCAACTGCAGGAAGCACGCTGGCTGATCAAAAATATCCAGCAACGGTTCGAGACGATCCTTAGGGTTGCGCAAGCCATTGTCGAGCGTCAAAAGAGCTTTTTTGTGCACGGCGAAATTGCCATGCGCCCCTTGGTTTTGCGAGAAATTGCTGATACGCTGGGCCTACACGAGTCAACTGTCTCGCGTGTGACAACCGGTAAATACATGCTGACCCCATTCGGGACGCTTGAATTTAAGTACTTCTTCGGATCACACGTTTCGACTGACACGGGCGGCGCGGCCTCTTCCACGGCCATTCGCGCGCTCATCAAGCAACTGATAGGAGCGGAAAACCCGAAATCTCCTCTTTCAGACAGCCGCATAGCCGAACTGCTGGCGGAACAGGGCTTCGTGGTCGCACGGCGTACCGTTGCGAAGTATCGCGAAGCGCTCAAGATTCCGGCAGTCAACCTGCGCAAGTCTCTATAGCGCGCCCCCAACCTGTCGCTTCGCGCCAGGCCCCCCCGAGAGGGGGGAAGAAAATTTGGGGCGGCCAGGCGTTTTCTTGAGCCCGTCGCCTCCCGCGACGGGCATTTACCGGCCGCTCCGCAGTTGGCGGAAAGGCCGGCCGATGCGACCTGCCAGAAGTCAGTCACCGGGGGGCGACTCAGGCAAGCCGACAGATCGACCGGACCTTCGTCATCGTGCGGACCAAGCGGCCTTTAGCTTGGAGAAGCACTATGAATCTGCAGATCAGTGGACACCACCTCGAAGTAACGCCTGCGTTGCGCGAATACGTGATCACCAAACTGGATAGGGTGCTAAGACATTTTGATCAGGTAATTGACGGCAGTGTGGTCCTCTCGGTCGACAACCACAAGGAAAAGGAAAAGCGTCAAAAGGTTGAAATCAACCTGCATCTGAAGGGCAAAGATATCTTTGTCGAGAGCTGTGACAGCGATCTCTACGCTGCGATCGATCTGATGATCGACAAGCTCGACCGGCAAGTGATACGCCACAAAGATCGCCTGCAAGGCCATGCGCACGATGCGATCAAGTATCAGCCGGCGCCGCAACTGGACGTGCCGCCGCAATAAGGGAAATTAGAAGGCTTTCTTTTATTTTTCTTCAGCTCCCCTTGGCCAGCCAAACCGCCCGAGACCGGGCGGTTTTTCGTTTCGCGGCCCCGTTCCCGCGCGCCAGCGCCGCGTGGATCATGATTCAAATAAACCCATAATGCATCGATGGCGCGCCGCACCATCGGCGGCTACCCTGTTCTATAATGTTCCGGTTACCATCGGGGTCAAGTTAGCTCAAACGGAAATCGGTCGGCCGGAGTCCTGCGCTTTCGGACTTCAACGCACGTCGCCGTGAGCATCAAACGAATGGAATCCCAATCAAACGCCCCAGCGAGGAGAATCCAGGCCACGTTTTCGCCTGTCAACATGAATCGTTTAGCCAAATTTCTTCCCCTCGAGAACGTCGTCGTCGGACTATCGGTCACCAGCAAGAAGCGCGTGTTCGAGCAAGCGGGCCTGATCTTCGAGAACCAGAACGGCATCGCCCGTAGCACGGTCACTGACAATCTGTTCGCGCGTGAGCGCCTCGGATCGACGGGGCTCGGCGAAGGCGTCGCGATTCCGCATGGCCGGATCAAAGGCTTGAAGCAGCCGCTCGCCGCGTTCGTCCGCCTCGCCGAACCTATCCCCTTCGAATCGCCTGACGGCCAGCCGGTCTCCCTGCTGATCTTCCTGCTCGTGCCCGAGCAGGCCACCCAGCAGCACCTCGAAATCCTTTCGGAAATCGCCCAGTTGCTGTCCGACCGTGAGGCCCGCGAGCGACTGCACACGGAAGAAGACCGCGAATCGTTGCATCGCCTGCTCACTCAGTGGCAACCTTGATGCATCGGCGGTTATCCGCACGCCGCTTATCCGCATGCCCGGCACCCGTCCGCATGCGGATACTGCCTGGCAAAATAAGCGGCCCACATTAGCGCGACCACCCCTTTGCCCGGCAAGCGGCCCACACTGGAGTCACTGACTCATGGATACGTCCAGCATCAACGCCCAGAGCATTTTCGACGACAACGCCGCCACGCTGAAGCTGAGCTGGCTGACGGGGCATGAAGGCTGGGAGCGCGGCTTTTCTTCGGAATCGGTCGCCAATGCCACGTCGAGCGCCGACCTCGTCGGCCACTTGAACCTGATCCACCCAAACCGGATTCAGGTACTCGGCGACGCCGAAATCGACTACTACAAGCGCCAAACCGACGAAGACCGCTCGCGCCACATGGCCGAGCTGATTGCGTTGGAGCCACCGTTTCTGGTGGTGGCGGGCGGCGTCGCCGCGCCGCCGGAACTGGTGCTGCGCTGCACGCGTTCGTCCACGCCGCTCTTCACTACGCCCATGTCCGCCGCTGCGGTGATCGACAGCCTGCGCCTCTACATGTCGCGCATCCTCGCGCCGCGCGCCACGCTGCACGGCGTGTTTCTCGACATTCTCGGCATGGGCGTGCTGCTTACCGGCGATTCCGGCCTCGGCAAGAGCGAACTTGGGCTGGAACTGATCAGCCGCGGCCACGGCCTCGTCGCCGACGACGCGGTGGATTTCGTACGTCTCGGCCCGGATTTCGTCGAAGGGCGTTGCCCGCCGCTGCTGCAAAACCTGCTCGAGGTGCGCGGTCTCGGCCTGCTCGACATCAAGACGATTTTCGGTGAAACCGCGGTGCGCCGCAAAATGAAGCTGAAACTGATCGTGCAACTGGTGCGCCGCCCCGACGGTGAGTTTCAGCGCTTGCCGCTGGAAAGCCAAACCGTCGACGTGCTCGGCTTACCGATCAGCAAAGTCACGATTCAGGTGGCGGCCGGCCGCAACCTCGCGGTTCTGGTCGAAGCGGCTGTTCGCAACACGATCCTGCAACTGCGCGGCATCGATACGCTGCGCGACTTCATGGATCGCCAGCGTCTGGCAATGCAGGATCCGGACAGCCAGTTTCCCGGCAAATTGATCTGAGTCCGCGACACCCTGCGGCACAGTGTCACGCCCGCAGCCAACGGCAGGCTGCGGCGGTGGCACACGTACGGGGACCAGATGCTATGATGAACTGTACGGATTTCACGACTCCATGCGCATAATTCTGATCACCGGTATTTCCGGCTCCGGCAAGTCAGTTGCCCTGAACGCGCTTGAAGACGCAGGCTATTACTGCGTCGACAATCTGCCGCCGCGTTTTTTGCCGCAATTGGCCAACTATCTCGCCGACGACGGCCAGGAACGTCTCGCGGTCGCGATCGACGCGCGCTCGAGCGCTTCGCTCGACGAAATGCCTGCGATGATCCGCGACCTGTCGCGCGCCCACGATGTGCGCGTGCTCTTCCTGAACGCAAGTACGCAATCGCTGATTCAACGCTTTTCCGAAACGCGCCGCCGCCATCCGTTGTCCGGTTCCACCGCGCATGATGCCGACGTCGGCTTGTTGACGTCGCTCGCCGAAGCGATCGAACGCGAACGCGAACTCGTGGCGGGCCTCGCCGAGTTCGGCCATCAGATCGACACCAGCAATCTGCGCGCGAACGTGCTGCGTGCATGGGTCAAACGGTTTATCGAACAGAAAGATGCGGGGCTCGTGCTGATGTTCGAGTCCTTCGGCTTTAAACGTGGCGTACCGCTCGACGCCGATTTTGTTTTCGACGTACGCACACTGCCGAACCCGTACTACGATCATGAATTGCGGCCCCTCACGGGCCTCGACAAACCGGTAATGGATTTTCTCGACGCGCTGCCGGTCGTGCATGAAATGATCGGCGACATCGAAAAATTTCTCGTCAAATGGCTGCCGCATTTCCGTGACGACAACCGTAGTTATCTGACGGTCGCGATCGGTTGCACGGGCGGCCAGCACCGCTCGGTGTTCATTGCGGAGACGCTTGCCGCGCGTCTCGCAACTTCGGCGAATGTCATTGTGCGGCACCGCGATGCACCGGTTCATGCCGGCGAATCATCGAAGTTAGTGGCTTAATCGGCCGCATCGCGCGGCCTCAACTCGAAGCGTTGCGCCATGTCTTCTTCTACTGTGCTTGCCGATGTGCCACTGTTTCCGCTGCATACGGTGCTGTTTCCCGACGGACTATTGCCGCTGAAAATCTTCGAAGCGCGCTACCTCGATATGGCGCGCGACTGTCTGCGTGAAAAAAAACCGTTCGGTGTGTGTCTGCTGAAAAGCGGCGCGGAAGTGGCGCGCGAAGAAGAGCCTTCGGTGCCCGAAGCAATTGGCTGTCTTGCCGAAATCGAAGAGTGCGACGTCGAAGCCTTCGGCATGCTGCTGATTCGAGCGCGCGGCACGCGGCGGTTTCGCCTCCTGTCGCATCGTGTGGAAAGCAGCGGTTTGCTGGTCGGCATGGCCGAACCGCTCGGAGAAGACATGCCGCTCGAAGGCAATGAGCAACTGGCCAAATTCGGCGCATGCGCGGAAGTACTCGAGCGGATCATCGCGACGATCCGCGAACGTGACCCGGACAGCTTGCCGTTCGCTGAGCCGTTCAGGCTGGAAGATCCGTCATGGGTGTCGAACCGGCTCGCGGAAGTGTTGCCCATCGCCCTTCGTGCAAGGCAAAAGTTGATGGAATTACAGGACGCCGGCGCGCGAATCGACGTGGTTCATCACTATATGCAGCAGCATCAGCTGCTTTGATTCGACGTGCTTTCGGCTCGGGGTTGGCTAGAGCAGCGAGCCGTGCAGACTATTCAACAGTTTGCGCACCGGTGCGGGCACGCCGAACGAGTCGAGATCGCTTAACGCGACCCATGCCGTGTCCGCGTCGTTAAGCACAGCCAATGCGCCCACACCGCGGTCCAGATCAGCGATCCGCGGCTCGATATCCAGCTTGAAATGGGTAAATACGTGCGTAAGCGGCGCCAGCGGCGAGACCGCTCCGTCGCCACCGAAGGCGCGCGCACGCTCGGCGAGCGTGGCTTCGTCGGTAGCCTCGGGCAGGCTCCACAGGCCGCCCCAGATGCCTGACGGCGGACGCTTTTCCAGCATCACGGCGTTACCGTCGCGCAGCACCAGCATCCATGTGCGGCGTGTCGGCACAGCTTTCTTCGGCCGTGCCGTGGGCAGTTCACGCTGACGCCCGCTCACGTTGGCCACGCAGTCCACGGCGAACGGGCAGCGCAGGCAGTCCGGCTTGCCCCGCACGCACAACGTTGCGCCGAGGTCCATCAGGCCTTGCGTGTATGCACTGACATCGTCGTCCGATGCGTTGGACGGCAGCAGCGACTCCGCCAGCGTCCACATCGCATTCTCGACTTTCTTTTCACCCGGAAAACCTTCGACGCCGAACACCCGCGCCAACACACGCTTAACGTTGCCGTCGAGAATCGTGGCGCGCGCGCCAAACGCGAAAGAGGCGATCGCCGCTGCCGTTGAGCGACCGATGCCCGGCAATTCAGCAAGCTCGTCGGCCGACGCGGGAAACGCACCGCCATGCTGCTCGACGACCACCTGCGCGCAGCGATGCAGATTGCGTGCGCGCGAGTAATAACCGAGGCCGGCCCACAACGCCATCACATCGTCTGCCGGCGCGGAGGCGAGCGAGGCAACATCCGGACAACGCGCAAGAAACTTTGCGTAGTACGGAATCACCGTCGATACCTGAGTCTGCTGCAGCATGATTTCCGACAGCCAGATGCGATATGGATCGCGCGTGTTCTGCCATGGCAGGTCGTGACGGCCATGCTGGCGCTGCCACGCAATCAGTCGCGCGGAAAAATCGGACATGACAGCGAAAGCAGCGGACGGGGCGGACGGGCTTAAACGAGAAGGCATTGAAAATTTAGCGCTGGCAGGTGGGACAGAAATACGTAGAACGCTGCCCCTGCACGATCTGTTTGATCGGCGTTCCACACACGCGGCATGGCAGCCCCGCGCGATCATAGACGAAATAGTCGAGCTGGAAGTAACCACTTTCGCCATCACTACCGACGAAATCGCGAAGCGTGCTGCCGCCCTTCTCGATCGCAGCGGCGAGCGTGACGCGCACAGCGTCCGCCAGCAAATCGTAGCGCACGAGCGAGACGCGGCCCGCCGCGGTGGTGGGCCGGATACCCGCGCGAAAGAGGCTTTCGGACGCGTAGATATTACCCACGCCGACCACGATCTCGCCCGCCAGCAACGCCTGCTTCACCGACACCTTGCGCCCACGCGTGAGCCGGTGCATCAACGCGCCGGAGAATGCCGGCGAAAACGGCTCGACACCGAGGCCCGCGAGCAGCGGATGCTCGAGCACGTCGCCGGCTTCGCGCGGGTGCCACAGCACGGCGCCAAAGCGCCGCGGATCGCGATAGCGCAAAATGAATTCGTCGAAAATCCAGTCGACGTGATCGTGTTTCGCCGCGGCCGGCGGATGCGGCACATGGCGCAGCACACGCAGCGTGCCGGTCATGCCCAGGTGCACAATGAACCAGCCGGCGTCGACTTCGAACAGTAGATACTTGCCCCGCCGCTCAACCTTGCGCACCACGCTGCCGCGCAAGGTTTTCGCAAGGTCCGCCGGAATCGGCCAACGCAGCGCGGGCGAACGCACATCGACGCGTTCAACCTTGCGGCCGGACACATATGGTTCGATTCCCCTTCGGGTAACCTCAACTTCTGGCAACTCTGGCATGTCTAACTGGTCTGCAACTTGCGTGAGTGGTTGTGCGCTTATTGTAGCGAGCGCGTTACAATCGTCCGAAACATTGAACGGATTTCCATGAACTTGTCCTTCGTGAAGCTGTTTTCGAAGCGCCCGGCTAGCGCATCCCGCGTGCCGCACGCCGTATCCGCTCGACGCATGCTCGGTGCCGCCGCACTCGCCGTCTGGGCGCTGGCCGCCGTGCCCGCGCACGCGCAGGATCCATCGCCAGACTCGGACGACACGTCCGTCACCCTGCCGGACCCGCTCGGCCCGGCGACGGCAGAAGACCAGAAGTCTCTGCCGGGCGTGCCGCTGTCCAGCCAGATCGTATTCCAGGTGCTCGCCGCTGAAGTCGCCTTGCAACGCGACCAGCCGGCACCCGCCTACCAGACCTACCTCGCGCTCGCGCGCGACACGCACGATCCACGCATGGCGCAACGCGCCACGGAAATCGCGCTGGCCGCGCAAAGCCCGTCGGACGCTTTGGCCGCCGCGCAATTGTGGCAGCAGTATGCGCCGAATTCGGAACGCGCCGCGCAACTCGACGCGTCACTGCTCGTGCTGTCCGGCAAGCCTGACGACGCCGAGCCGATTCTCGCTCGTGAACTCTCGAAAGTGCCCGCGGACAATCGCGGCAGCGCGATTCTGGCCCTGCAGTTGCTGCTCTCACGCGGTCCGAACCGGATCGGCGGCCTGCATGTGCTGCAAGACCTACTGAAAGCCGACCTGAACCGGCCGGAAGCGCAACTGGCCATCGCGCGCCAGCAGCTCGTTTCCGACGACGCGCCGGGCGCGCGCAAGTCGCTCGAACAGGCGCTCACGCTCAAGCCGGATTATTTGCCTGCCGCGCTGATGCTGTCGCAAATGGGCCCGGAGGAGCGCAAGGAAGGCATCGCGTCGCTCGAAAAGTACGTGCAGCAGAATCCGAAATCGCATGACGCGCGTCTCGCGCTCGCGCAGATGTATCTCGCGAGCGACCGTCTGGACGACGCGCAGAAGCAGTTCGAGATCATGCACAAGAACAACGCGGCCGACCTCACGCCGCTAATGGCGCTCGCGCTGATCAAGATCCAGCAGAAGAATTTCAACGACGCGCAAACTTACCTCACCCAGTACGCGCAGCAAGCTGAAAAAACGCCGGGCGCCGATCCGGGCCAGGCGTATATCTATCTTGCGCAACTGTCGCTCGAGCAGAAGAACGAAGCGGCGGCGGGCGACTGGTTGAACAAGGTTTCGCCGTCAAGCCAGCAATACGTGCCGGCGCAGATCACGCGTGCGCAATTGCTCGCCAAGCAGGGCAAGCCTGAAGACGCGCGCAAGCTGCTGGCCGGCTTGCAGGCACCCGATCCGCGCGACCAGGCGCTGATTGCACGCACCGACGCGGCCATTCTGTTCGACGCGAAGCGCTACCCGGAGGCGGAAACACGCCTGCAGCAAGCCACCGCGAATTTCCCGGACGATCCCGATCTGACCTACGACTACGCCATGGCCGCCGAAAAGACAGGCCATTACGATGTCATGGAAGCGCAACTGCGTAAGCTGATCCAGACGCAGCCCGATAACCCGCAGGCTTACAACGCGCTCGGTTATTCGCTGGCCGATCGCAATCAGCGCCTGCCGGAAGCGGACAAGCTGGTCGAGAAGGCCTCGTCGCTGGCGCCGAACGACGCCTTCATCATGGACAGCGTGGGCTGGGTCAAGTACCGGATGGGCGATACGTCGGACGCGATCAAGCTGCTGCGCAAAGCTTACGACCTCCAGCCGAACGCCGAAATCGGCGCGCACCTCGGCGAAGTGTTGTGGAAAACCGGAGATCAGGATCAGGCTCGCGCCGCCTTCCGCGACGCGCGCAAGCTCGAACCGGACAACGACACGCTGGTTAAAACGCTGCAACGACTTCAGGTGAACGATCTTTGATGCGTCTTTCCCGCTTGATCTCCTATCCCCGGGCGCCGCGTAGCGCGGCGCTCGGACTCGTAGCGGCAGCAGTTGTCGCGTTGGCCGGTTGTGCATCGGTGAAGCCGCAGGGGCCGTCCACGTCGAATGCGGCGACATCCGTCACTGCGCAGACCACGCGCGCTTATCAGGGCCGTTTCGCGATCCAGTACAACGATCAGAACGGCCAGCAGCGCAATGCGTATGGCAACTTCACCTGGCAGGAAACGGGTGACACGGTCACCCTGCAATTGCGCAATCCGCTCGGCCAGACGCTGGCGGTCGTGACCTCGTCGCCGGCTTCGGCCACGCTCGAACTGCCGAATCGCCAACCGCTCACCGCCGACAATGTCGCCACGCTGATGCAGAACGCACTCGGCTTCTCGCTGCCGGTCGAAGGGCTGCGCTACTGGCTGCAGCCTTCGCCGGCGCCGACTTCGCGCGCCAGGACCGAGAAGGATCCGGAACAGCCCTCACGCCTGAAGCAGATCACGCAGGACGGCTGGACGATCGATTATCTGGCCTATGCCGACGCGCCGGCCACTGGCGTGAAGCGCTTGAATCTGAGCCGCTCGCAACCGCCGCTCGACATCAAGCTGGTGCTGGATCAGTAGTCGCGTCTGTTCGCGCAACCCTTGCCGCCTCTTCGGCGCCGCTATGGCGCATGTAGCCCTGACTCATGATTGAAACGACCGATTCGCTGCGCGATTGCCTCGCGCCCGCGAAACTCAACCTCTTCCTGCACATCACCGGCCGTCGGCCAGATGGCTATCACACGCTGCAAACCGTCTTCCAGTTGCTCGACTGGGGCGACACCTTACACTTCAAGCGGCGCGACGACGGCCTCATCACACGAAGCACCGAAATCGCGAACGTGCCGCCGGAACAGGATCTCACCGTGCGCGCAGCAACGCTCCTGAAGGCGCGCACGGGTTCGCCCGAGGGCGTCGATATCGAAATCGACAAACGCCTGCCAATGGGCGCGGGCCTCGGCGGCGGCAGTTCCGACGCCGCCACCACGCTGCTCGCGCTGAACCGACTCTGGAAGCTCGATTTGCCGCGACTGGAATTGCAGGCGCTGGCGTTGAAACTCGGCGCGGACGTGCCATTTTTTATTTTTGGAAAAAATGCATTCGCCCAGGGTGTTGGAGAAGCTTTAGACGTTGTACAATTGCCGCCGCGTCATTTCTTGGTAGTGACGCCGAGGGTTCATGTTCCGACTGCAGCGATTTTCTCCGAAAAAACGTTGACAAGAGACTCGAAACCCCTCATAATTACGGACTTTCCTGCAGAACTTAGCTGCAACACTGAATGGCCAGAAAGTTTTGGCCGGAATGACATGCAGCAGGTTGTCGTGGGAAAATACGCGGAAGTTGCGCAAGTGCTGCGATGGTTTGAGAACATTGCACCAGCGCGGATGTCTGGATCAGGTGCAAGTGTATTTGCAGCGTTCCGTAGCAAAGCTGAAGCAGAAGCGGCGCAAGCCAAGCTGCCCGGCGAATGGAACAGCGCAGTAACTGCAAGTCTCGATCAGCATCCACTCTTTACTTTCGCGTCATAAGTTTTGCATCGTCGAACGGTCCCTCGTTCGGTGAAGCTCAAAGTTAGTGTAGGGGAGTCGCCAAGTTGGTTAAGGCACCGGATTTTGATTCCGGCATTCGAAGGTTCGACTCCTTCCTCCCCTGCCAAAAATTCTCGCATTTCCCTCGCCCCCAGCCTGAAGTAGGTGCACGATGAGCAGCCATGACGGCCTGATGGTTTTTACTGGCAACGCAAATCCTGCGCTTGCACAGGAAGTCGTCAAAATCCTCGGTATTCCCCTCGGCAAAGCAATGGTTAGCCGTTTCTCGGACGGTGAAATCCAGGTCGAGATTCAGGAAAACGTGCGTGGCAAGGATGTCTTCGTCCTGCAGTCCACGTGCGCACCGGCGAACGACAATCTGATGGAACTGATGATCATGGTCGATGCGCTCAAGCGCGCATCCGCCGGCCGGATCACCGCAGCCATCCCCTACTTCGGTTATGCCCGTCAAGATCGACGCCCGCGTTCGGCGCGCGTCGCCATCTCGGCGAAGATCGTGGCGAACATGCTGGAAATCGCCGGCGTCGAGCGGATCATTACGATGGATCTGCACGCCGACCAGATTCAAGGCTTCTTCGACATCCCGGTCGACAATATCTACGCTACGCCCGTGCTGCTCGGCGATCTGCGCAAGCAGAACTACGAGAACCTGCTGGTCGTTTCGCCGGACGTCGGCGGCGTGGTGCGTGCCCGTGCATTGGCCAAGCAACTGAATTGCGATCTCGCGATCATCGACAAACGCCGCCCGAAGGCGAACGTTGCCGAAGTGATGAACATCATCGGCGAAGTCGAAGGCCGCACCTGCGTGATCATGGACGACATGGTCGACACCGCAGGCACGCTTTGCAAGGCAGCTCAGGTTTTGAAGGAACGCGGTGCGAAGCAGGTGTTCGCTTACGCCACCCACCCGGTTCTGTCGGGCGGTGCAGGCGAGCGTATCGCAGCTTCGGCACTCGACGAACTCGTTGTTACCGATACGATCCCGCTCGGCGAAGAAGCCCGCTCTTGCGCCAAGATCCGTTCGTTGACCAGCGCCGGTCTGCTTGCCGAAACGTTCTCGCGGATTCGCCGCGGTGATTCGGTGATGTCGCTGTTCGCTGAAAGTTAAGTATTTGCGAAGGCGCAACGTGCATGCAGTACCGCACGCTGCGCTTTTGCACAATTGGCATGAACGAACGAAGGTTCGTGCCATCGCTCTGGGGCCTCAGCCATAACGGCTTGGAGGCCCCGTTTTTACTGCCTGGTCGCGGGCAGTGCATTGGAGATTCAACATGAAAGTAGTCGCTTTCGAGCGTTCCCTGCAAGGTACGGGTGCGAGCCGCCGCCTGCGTATCTCGGGCAAGACCCCGGGCATCGTATATGGCGCTGGTGCTGACACGCAATTGGTCGAACTGGACCACAACGCACTGTGGCACGCGCTGAAGAAAGAAGTTTTCCACTCGTCGATCCTCGAACTGGAAGTGAGCGGCAAGTCGCAACAGGTTCTGCTGCGCGACGTGCAGTACCATCCGTTCCGTCAGCTCGTGCTGCACGTGGACTTCCAACGTGTCGACGCGAAGAAGAAGCTGCACACCAAGGTGCCGCTGCACTTCATGAACCAGGAAACCAACCCGGCAGTGAAGCTGTCGAGCGCGGTGATCTCGCACGTCCTCAACGAAATCGAAATCGAGTGCCTGCCGTCGGCACTGCCGGAATTCCTCGAAATCGACCTCGCGACGATCGAAGCTGGTCACTCGCTGCATGCCAAGGACATCGTCCTGCCGGCCGGCGTCGCACTGGTTGCTCACGTTGAAGCAGAAAACCCGGTCATCGCAGCTGCAACGATCCCGGCTGGCGCAATCGCTGAAGGCGACGCCGCTGCTGCCGCAAGCGAAGGCGAAACGCCGGCTGCTTAAGCTGCACTGAGCGAGCAATCCTCTCGATCCGTTTCAATGAAACGGTCGATGTGACCCGCCGAGGTTCGCCCCGGCGGGTTTTTTTTCGGTTTTTTTCGGCTCGGCTGTGTTCGGCTCCCGGGCTAGACGGACCTAAGAAATCATGATCAAGCTGATCGTCGGGCTCGGCAATCCGGGCGCCGAATATACCGCGACGCGCCACAATGCTGGCTTCTGGCTAGTCGATCAATTGGCGCGCGAAGCAGGTACGACGCTGCGCGATGAACGGCGCTTCCACGGTTTCTACGCGAAGGCACGGCTTCACGGCGAAGAAGTGCATCTGCTGGAACCACAAACGTATATGAACCGCTCGGGACAATCAGTCGTGGCGGTTGCGCAGTTCTTCAAGATTCTTCCGGACGAAATTCTGGTCGCGCACGACGAACTCGACATGCCACCCGGCAGCGTCAAGCTGAAGCTAGGCGGCGGCAGCGGCGGCCATAACGGGCTGAAGGACATCACCGCGCATCTGTCATCGCAACAGTATTGGCGGCTGCGAATCGGCATCGGCCATCCGCGCGACCTGATTCCCGAAAGCGCGCGCGCCGGCGCCAAGCCGGACGTCGCCAATTACGTGCTGAAGCCGCCGAGGCGGGAAGAACAGGATGTGATCGATGCGTCGATCGAACGTGCGCTGGCCGTGATGCCGCAGATCATCAAAGGCGAACTCGAACGGGCGATGATGCAACTGCATCGTAATCCCTGAGCGCCCCGCGCCCACATCCACGCAACCGGGTCTGTTTCGCCGTTTCGCCGTTTCGCCGTTTCGCCGTTTCGCCGTTTCGCCGTTTCGCCGTTTCGCCGTTTCGCCGTTTCGCCATCGACAGGAGAATCGCTTGAGCCGCTACTGGAGTGACATCGTTCACCGTCTGACGCCGTATGTGCCGGGCGAGCAGCCCGTCGCTGCGCATCCGGTGAAACTGAACACCAACGAGAATCCGTATCCTCCATCGCCGCGCGTGCTTGAAGCGATCCGGCAGGAACTGGGCGACGCGGGCGAGTCGCTGCGGCGCTATCCCGACCCGACGGCGCGCAAATTGCGCGAAACGGTTGCCGCGCACCACGGCATTCGCCCGGAGCAGGTGTTCGCCGGCAACGGCTCGGACGAAGTGCTCGCGCTCACGTTTCAGGCCTTGCTGAAACACGATAAACCGCTGCTGTTCCCGGATATCACGTACAGCTTCTACCCAACCTACGCACGGCTCTTTGAAGTCGACTATCGGACCATCGCGCTCGACGGCAGCTTCGCGATTGATGTCGACGACTACACAGCACCTAACGGCGGCGTACTGTTCCCAAACCCGAACGCGCCGACTGGACGACCGCTGCCGCTCGCCGATATCGAACGTCTGGTGGCGAGAAACACCGAATCGGTCGTGGTGATAGACGAGGCCTATGTCGATTTCGGCGCCGAATCGGCCATCACGCTGATCGACCGCTATCCCAACCTGCTGGTCATTCAAACGGTATCGAAGTCGCGTTCGCTGGCCGGCATGCGCATCGGCTTTGCGTTCGGCAATCCGGAGCTGATCGACGCCCTGAACTGCGTGAAGGACAGCTTCAACTCGTATCCGCTCGACCGGCTGGCGCAAGTCGCGGCCGTCGCTGCATACGAAGACGACGCATGGTTCCGCGACAACTGCGCCAAAGTGATTGCTAGCCGTGAGCGGCTGGCGGCAGGCCTGACGGCACTGGGCTTCGAGGTGGTGCCGTCGGCGGCGAATCTGCTGTTCGCGCGCCACGAAGGCTACGATGCAGCGACGCTCGTGGCACGGCTAAGGGAAAAGGAAATCTTCGTGCGCCACTTCAAGGTGGCGCGAATCGACCAGCATCTGCGAATCTCGGTCGGCACCGACGCCGAATGCAACATTCTGCTGGATGCACTGCGCGACATCTTCAGCGCTTACGTCGGATGACAATCGGATAACGGTCGGGATCACTTCGCGCGCAACACAAAAGGTTGCTGCAAAAGAAAACGGCGAGGCAGGCGCCTCGCCGTTCACCATCATTCAGCGCTCACGCGCCTTTCGCAACCTGCAGCGCGTGGTACTTCGCCATCAAACCTTCCGCCGTCTCCAGATGCTCTGGGTCACGCGGAAT
The DNA here is from genome assembly GCF_046030555.1 of Paraburkholderia sediminicola. Taxonomy (GTDB): domain Bacteria; phylum Pseudomonadota; class Gammaproteobacteria; order Burkholderiales; family Burkholderiaceae; genus Paraburkholderia; species Paraburkholderia sediminicola_E. The sequence goes on from NZ_JAQQCH010000012.1 coordinate 65,669, forward strand.
GCACTCGACCGGGCAGACCTGAATACACTGCGGCTCATCGAAATGGCCGACACACTCGGTACATTTCTTCGGGTCGATCACGTAGATTTCCGGGCCCATCGAAATCGCGTCGTTCGGGCACTCGGGCTCGCACACGTCGCAATTGATGCACTCGTCGGTAATCATCAAGGCCATACTTCTCTCACTTCGCGCCGGCCGAAGCCAGCTTTGATCCGTCAATCCGACAGTTTACGCCGGTTACGGTTGCCCCGCCGAGACACCCTCATCCGGATCTAGCGCAGCAACCTTCTCCTTCAGCCATTGTTCGACCGATGGGAAAACGAACTTGCTGACGTCGCCGCCCAGTTGCGCAATTTCACGCACGATGGTGCCGGAGATGAACTGATATTGATCGGACGGCGTCATAAACATGGTTTCGACGTCCGGCAGCAGATAGCGGTTCATGCCGGCCATCTGGAACTCATATTCGAAGTCCGAGACGGCGCGCAGGCCACGCACGATCACCCGCGCGTTATTGCTACGGACAAAGTCCTTCAATAGCCCTTTGAAGCTCATCACCTGAACGTTCGGGTAGTGCCCGAGCACTTCATGAGCGATATCGAGACGCTCTTTCAGCGTGAAGAACGGCTTCTTGTTGCGGCTGTCGGCAACGCCCACCACCAGCGTGTCGAAAATGCTCGACGCGCGTCGAACGAGGTCTTCGTGACCGCGCGTCAGCGGGTCGAACGTGCCCGGGTACACGGCGACTACCATGAGACTTCTCCTCTCTTCAGACAAAGGGGCACGTCAAAGCGTCCACGCGACGCGTTTGGCACCGACCGCATGCGTGACGGTAACCCGCCCGCTGCTTGTTTTGGAACGCGCATTATTCCTTATTTTCGCGCTGCAGCAAATGAAAGTGGACAGCGCCCGCTTTGCCTTGCCTCACGATTTCCCAGCCGGCGAGCGTCTCGTTCCCATCGAGCTTGAGCGGATCGCCTGCTTCTACATACAGAAAGCCTTCAGGGCTCAGCAACGGAACGGCCAGCGCAAGCGCCTTGTCGAGCAGATCGCCACCGAACGGCGGATCGAGGAAAACCACGTCGAACGACCCTGGTGCGAGACTCACCGCGAGGCGCAAGCCGTCGGCTTCCGCGATTTCGATCGTGCGCGCCGCCAGGCGCTCCTGGTTCGAGCGCAACTGGCTGGCGGCCCGCGCGTTACGCTCGACCATCAACACTCGCGCTGCGCCGCGCGAGGCGGCCTCGAAGCCGAGCGCCCCACTGCCGGCGAACAGATCGAGGCAACGCTGGCCCTCCAGCCGTTGGCCGAGCCAGTTGAACAGCGTTTCGCGGACGCGGTCGGGCGTGGGGCGCAGGCCGTCGAGGTCGAGCACGGGCAACGGCGTGCGCTTCCAGTCGCCGCCGATGATACGGATGGCGTGCGGCTTGCCGCCTTTGGACGAAGCGCCGTGGGCGCGTGAAGGAACAGAACGGGGCATGCAGTTTCGATTACGTTTTAGGGGCGCCCGCCACGCCGATGCGTGCGGGCTGGAGCGCCAACGTTACCACAGGGGCGCACGGCGGCGAGCCTGGCCGTTCGGCCGATACGACGGGCGGCGGCGCGCCTGATAAAATGTGCGGCTTCCAGCGCCTTGCATCCCGCATCGCAACGCTGCCTGCCGCTCCCACCGGGCCCGTCCCGGCTACGCGCATCGGCGCGCGCTCTCACCATGCCAGATCATGTTCAGCTTTTTCAAACGATTCAAGGGTTCGAAAGAGTCCGATAACGCGCCCGAAGAATCGCAGACGGCGCCGGAAGCCTTGGCGCCCGAACCCGCAGTTGAGGTGCCGGCAGAGCCCGTCGCGCCGTCGGCGCCACGGCCGGTTGCTCCGGTTGGTGCCAAAACGCAGCCGGCTACCGCCCAGCCCACCAATGAGCCTGAACCCGAAGCTCCCGCGCCCGAAACCGTTGAAATTGTCCCCCCGCCGGTGCAGGACGCGAGCGCGAAGCGCTCATGGCTGACTCGCCTGAAGACCGGCCTGTCGAAAACGAGCTCGAACCTGACCGGCATTTTCGTCGGCGCGAAGATCGACGAGGATCTGTACGAAGAACTCGAAACCGCGCTGCTAATGTCGGACGCAGGCGTCGAAGCCACCGAGTTTCTGCTCGAATCGCTGCGCGAGAAAGTGCGCACCGAGCGTCTCATCGATCCTCAGCAGGTGAAAACGGCGCTGCGCACGCTGCTGATCGACCTGCTCAAGCCGCTGGAAAAATCGCTCATGCTCGGCCGCGCGCAACCGCTGGTCATGATGATCGCAGGCGTCAACGGTGCGGGCAAAACCACCAGCATCGGCAAGCTCGCCAAGCATCTGCAAAGCTTCGATCAGTCGGTGCTGCTGGCTGCGGGCGATACCTTCCGCGCCGCCGCGCGCGAGCAACTTGCGATTTGGGGCCAGCGCAACAACGTGACGGTGGTGTCGCAGGAAAGCGGCGATCCGGCGGCCGTGATTTTCGACGCGGTCGGCGCCGCGCGCGCGCGCAAGATCGACGTCATGATGGCGGACACTGCCGGGCGTCTGCCGACCCAGCTGCATCTCATGGAAGAACTGCGCAAGGTGAAGCGCGTGATCGGCAAGGCGCAAGATGGCGCGCCGCATGAGGTGCTGCTGGTGATCGATGCGAACACCGGCCAGAATGCTCTCACGCAAGTGAAAGCCTTCGACGACGCGCTCGGCCTCACCGGCCTGATCGTCACCAAACTCGACGGCACAGCGAAGGGCGGCATTCTCGCGGCGATTGCGCGTCAGCGCCCGATCCCGGTGTACTTCATCGGCGTCGGCGAAAAGGTCGAAGACCTGCAGCCGTTCAGCGCGGAAGAGTTCTCGGACGCGTTGCTGGGCAGTTGAACACCGCAACGGTTGTTGCGAAACAAGTAGAAAGGGCGCTCTTCCGAGCGCCCTTTTTTCATTCAAACCACAGCATCATTCCGCGTCGGGCTGAGCACCAGGTGCCGCACGAGCGAACGCGTCGAGTTGCATCGCGTGATCATGGATGCGCTGAATCGTCGGGAACTTCGCTGTGTCGACCTTGAAGCGCTGCGCGTTGAACACCTGCGGAATCAGACACGCGTCGGCCAACGTGGGGGTGTCGCCGAAGCACAGCTTGCCGGTGCGCGGATCGCCCGCCAGATGCGCCTCGAGCGTGGCAAAGCCCGCTTCGATCCAATGCCGGTACCACGCGTCTTTCGCATCGTCATCGACACGCAGCGTATGTTTCAGGTATTTCAGCACACGCAGATTGTTGATCGGATGAATCTCGCACGCCACTTGCAACGCTACCGAGCGCACATACGCGCGGTCGGCTGGCGTGCCGGGCAATAGCGGCGGCTCGGGATGCGTTTCCTCCAGATACTCGATGATGGCGAGCGACTGCGGCATCACTTCGTTGCCGTCGACGAATGTGGGTACGATACCGTCCACATTTACCTTCCGGTACTCGGACTTCAACTGCTCGCCGCCGTCGCGCACGAGGTGCACCGGCACGTACTCGTACGGCAGATTTTTCACGTTCAGCGCGATGCGCACGCGATAGGACGCCGAGCTTCGGAAATAGCTGTAAAGCTTCATGTTGTATGTCTCCTCCAACCGCGCTTCAGACGACGCGCACGCTGAGCTCGCCGAGCCCGTCTACGCCGCCTTTCATGAGGTCGCCCTGCACCACTGCGCCGACACCTTCCGGCGTACCAGTGAAAATCAGATCGCCCGGTTGCAGTTCGAACAGTGTCGACAGATAGGCAATCGTCTCGGCCACCGACCAGATCAGTTGCGACACGTCCGAGTTCTGCTTTTCATCACCGTTCACCGACAACCAGATCGCGCCCTTGCCGACATGGCCAACCGTCGCTGCCGGATGAATCGGACCGAGCGGCGCCGAATGATCGAAGCCTTTCGCGGTATCCCACGGACGGCCCAGCTTCTTCGCTTCGGCCTGCAGATCACGGCGCGTCATGTCGAGGCCGAGCGCATAGCCGTACACGTGGTCGAGCGCGCTTTCGGCCGAAATGTCCTTGCCGCCTTTGCCAATCGCCGCCACCAGCTCCATCTCGAAGTGAACGTTCTTCGATTGCGTCGGATAGGGAAATTCGCCGGTCGCCCCAGGTGCCACGTACAGCACGGCGTCGGCGGGCTTGGCGAAGAAGAACGGCGGTTCGCGGTCGGGATCGTGCCCCATCTCACGCGCGTGCGCCTCGTAATTGCGACCCACGCAGTAGATGCGACGTACCGCGAACTGCTCACTGGACCCCACGACCGGCACCGCGACCACCGGTGCGGGTGCAAATACGTAACTCATCCCGTTCTCCATTTCTTGAATTGTGCCGCGCCCGTGCAGCGATAAAGCGTTGAGTGTAACGCGCAGCAAAGCGCGGTGCAGCCGATCGGCATAGGCCCGCGCGGCCCGGCGGTCCCGGCACATCGTCTCGCGGGATCGCCATAGATGCGATACTCACACCCAATAGCGTCCTTTAAATACCGTGGCCAACCGCCCAAAGGCGGCACGCCACCCCGCCCCACTGCGCCCGATGACTGACTCCGCCGACACTGCCAATCCTTTCCCCTGCGCCCGCTATATCAAGGAAATCGGCCGCGGCCCGAACGGCGCCCGCGCGCTGACCGCTGAAGATACGCGCGGGCTCTACACCGCGATGCTCGACGGCCGCGTGGCCGATCTCGAGCTCGGCGCCGTGCTGCTCGCGTATCGCGTGAAGGGCGAAACCGCCGACGAACTCGCTGCCATGCTGGCCGGCGCGCATGCGTCGTTCGAACCGATTCATTTGCCGCACGCGGCGTTCCGGCCCGTGTCGATACCCACGTACAACGGCGCGCGCAAACAGCCCAACCTGGTGCCGCTGCTCGCGCTACTGCTGGCACGCGAGGGGGTGCCGGTTCTGGTGCATGGCGTCACCGAAGATCCGGGTCGCGTGACGAGCGGCGAAATCTTCACGCATCTGCGGATTCCGCACGCGCAATCGCACGCCGATATCGAAGACGGCCTCGCCGAGCGGCGTCTTGCGTTCGCGCCAATCGACGTGCTCGCGCCAAAGGTCGCGCGCCTTCTCTCGCTACGTCGGCGGATGGGCGTGCGTAATTCAACGCATACGCTCGTGAAAATCCTGCAGCCGTTCGCGCCCGCGGGGCTGCGGCTCGTGAACTACACGCATCCTCCGTATCGTGACAGTCTCACGCAGTTGTTCAACACGCACCCGGACGCCGCAGACGGCGGCGCCCTGCTCGCGCGCGGCACCGAAGGCGAAGCGGTGGCCGACACGCGGCGCCAGGTGCAGGTCGACTGGCTGCACGACGGCATCTGCGAAACGCGCGTTCCGCATGAACGCTCGTCGCCCGACGCGCCTGAAGTCGACTTGCCTGAAGCTCGCGACGCATCCACCACGGCCGCGTGGATCAGCGCCGTATTGCGCGGCGAAGCGCCCGTCCCGAGCGCGATCGAACGGCAGGTGGAGTTGATCGTGGATGTCGCGAAAACGCCCATGTAACGTGCGCGGCGGGAGTGCGGTACGGCGCTTACGGTGCCGCATGCCCGCGCTGAATATGGGGCCGCGGGTTGACACGCTACTGCGAGCCGTCATACATTAGACCTATGCGTTCCCTTCCGAACACCCTCCGAATTACCTTCGGCCGCCTGGCGCGGCCTCTATCGCTACGTCTAGCGTAAGTCAGACGTAGCGCCGCGCGCTGGCAACTTGCGTTGACCAAAGCGCGGTCCTCAAAGCAGTTCCGCAGTTCCCGTTTCACCCCCGACCGTAGTTCTTCACAACCTGTAGTCGTTTGCATTCGTCCGTTTACCGTTCGGACGAAGCGCGAGGGTCAAATGCACGTTGCATGGGCATCATCCACGTTCGTTTTCGCCGTCACCATGACGTTGTTCGTTCGCGCCCGTTCGTTGTTACCGCTAGCCACCGGCTGGCGGGCCGTGCATCCGTGGCCGCCCGCCAACCGCTTGAGGCCACATCCTTTCGCATACGACACAACGAACGAGGTTCATCATGTTGCGCAATCCCGCTGAAAAATACCGTCCCTTCCCCGCTGTGCGCCTCACCGGCCGCAAATGGCCGAGCCGCACGATCAACCAGGCGCCCATCTGGATGAGCACCGATCTGCGTGACGGCAATCAGGCGCTGATCGAGCCGATGAATGCCGCGCAAAAGCTCGAATTCTTCGAAATGCTGGTGGCGATCGGCTTCAAGGAGATCGAAGTCGGTTTCCCGTCGGCCTCGCAAACCGATTTCGATTTCGTCCGCAAACTGATCGAAGAAAAGCGCATTCCCGATGACGTGACGATCGAAGTGTTCGTGCCGTCGCGCGCAGACCTGATTGCGCGCACGTTCGAATCGCTGGAGGGCGCGCCGCGCGCCATCGTGCACCTGTACAACGCGATCTGTCCGTCGTTTCGCAAGATCGTCTTCAACCAGTCGAAGGACGAAATCAAGGCACTGGCGGTGGAAGGCACGCGCATCATCAAGGAACACGCACAAGCGCGGCCCGATACGCGCTGGACGTTCCAGTATTCGCCCGAAACCTTCAATACGACCGAGCTCCCGTACGCCCGCGAAGTATGCGACGCCGTTGCGCAGACGTGGCGGCCCACACGCGATCACAAGATGATCGTCAATCTGCCCGCGAGCGTGGAGGCCGCGACACCGAACGTGTTCGCCGACCAGATCGAATGGATGGACCGCAATCTCGGCTATCGCGACAGCATCGTGCTGTCGGTGCATCCGCATAACGATCGCGGCACCGCCGTGGCCGCCACGGAACTGGCGCTGCTGGCCGGCGCGGATCGCGTCGAAGGATGTCTGTTCGGTAGCGGCGAGCGCACGGGCAACGTGGACCTCGTGACGGTCGCGATGAACCTTCACGCCCAAGGTGTCGACCCGGGTCTCGACTTCTCCGATATCGACGCGGTGCGAGGCGTGGCGGAACGCTGCAATCAGATTCCGGTGCATCCGCGGCATCCGTATGCGGGTGTTGCGGCGCGGCGGCCGGTGCGGAGCGATGAAGATCTGCAGCGCGTAGCTGCTTGAGCGTTCACCAAATGCAACCCGCGAAACGGAGTGAGCTCAAAAGGCTCACTCGATCGCGCAACGCGTCGCCTGCCAGGCGATCAGACGCCATTGCCCGTCTTCCTGCGTATGAATCGCCGTGTACGCAATCGGAAACAGGAGCGCCCCGTTATTCGCTTCCATTTCGATCAGCGCGCGCCCGGTGACGATGCAGGTCTCACGCCCCACCGGCAACACTTCTTGCGACTGCACCTCGATCTGCCGATAGCGGCGGCGCCCCGCCGTAATACCGTCGATGAACTGCCGCTTCGTTTCACGCTTGCCATTCGTATGGACATAGCTCACGTTGTCCGCGAGCAAGGTATCGAGCGACGGTCCGTCACCGTCGACCATCGCACGAAAGCGCTCCCGCTCGAGCCCGCGAATCGCTTCGATCATCTTTGCCGCCATTGCTCAGCCCCTCGCACCGGTGAGCCGAACGTGGCCACGGTCGTCAGAAGTTATATTGCAAATATAGCTGGTGGAAATTTATACCAGGATTCGGCTCTTTGATACCGCCGTTGGAAATATGCTGGAAGCGGTAGCCCGCTTCGTACTGCTGGCGGCTGCCAAATTGCAGGCCGACGCCCGCCATGGGGGCGAATTGGAACGCTATCGCGAGTGTGAGGTCAGAAGAGATCCTCGGACTCGAAAGAAAGCGGATACCGGCGCCCGCTTCAATATACGGGCGAATCGCACCCGCTCCGTCAATGAAGCGAATGATCGGCGTCACACCGATTTCGCCGATATTCTCGTGCACAGTCCCTTCGTTGGTATGCCACCAGGCCAGGTGCGCTTCACCGATCAGCGAGAAATGCCAATCGCCGATCTGCCACCACGTCAGATTCGGATCCCAAACCAGGCCGAGATCGAGTTTTTTAATGTGGTGATCCCCAACGCCGCCGGCAATCTGCACGCCGAACTGGTCGGCTGCGGCCAGTCCTGAAGCGCCAAACAGAATAGCCGCCGAAGCACCTTTTAGAGCCAGACCACGCAACGCGCTTTTTTTGTTCTTCATCGAGCACCCGAGCTAGCCGAACGTTGATCAGCGGACACTGTCCCGTTTATTTTAAAGATAATTTACATCGGGCGGATCGTATGAAGAAACCTGAATTCTCGCAATTAGTCACTTCGATTCTTGAAAAAATCGGTCACTTATAAGAACGAAGGTGTTCGGTCAGGTAAATCCTACGGCCTGCACGTGACCGCTTGCAGAGACACCGCATGGCTATCAAAGTCCAAATTTCAATAGGAATATACGGAACTTGGATGCCCCTACAGCCTCTAAGTATTAGCACTCGGCAAATCAGAGTGCTAACATCCAACGCTGGAGTCGTTTAACTGAATACGCTTTTGTCTGATTCCAAAGGAGTTTCCTACGTGAGCCATGCAATGACCCTTCCGAGTACTCTGAGCCCGTCGTCGGCTAAGGCCGCTTCGGCAGGTGCGCTGGCGCTCTCGCATTCCTCGCTGTTGCCCGGTCAACTGGGCAATATCGACGCCTACATCCAGGCCGTAAATCGGATTCCGATGCTGACGCCGGGGGAAGAACGCCAGTTCGCCACCGAATTTCGCGAGCAGGACAACCTTGAGTCCGCGCGCCGTCTCGTTCTGTCGCACCTGCGGCTGGTCGTATCGATCGCACGCAATTACCTTGGTTACGGACTGCCGCATGCCGACCTGATCCAGGAAGGCAATATCGGCCTGATGAAGGCCGTGAAGCGCTTCGACCCGGAGCAGAACGTACGGCTCGTGTCGTACGCCATGCACTGGATCAAGGCTGAGATCCACGAATACATCCTGCGCAATTGGCGGATGGTGAAGGTTGCCACCACCAAAGCGCAGCGCAAGCTGTTCTTCAACCTGCGCAGCCACAAGCAGGGCTTGGGCGCGTTCACGCCTGACGAGATCGAAGGTCTTGCCAAAGAGTTGAACGTTAAGCGCGAAGAAGTGGCCGAGATGGAAACGCGTTTGTCCGGCGGCGATATTGCGCTGGAAGGCCAGGTCGAAGACGGTGAAGAGTCGTACGCACCGATCGCCTACCTCGCCGACTCGCATAGCGAGCCGACTGCCGTGCTGGCTTCGCGTCAGCGCGACAAGCTGCAAAGCGACGGTATCGCAAGCGCGCTGGATGCGCTGGACGCCCGCAGCCGCCGCATCATCGAGGCACGCTGGCTGAAGGTTGAAGACGACGGGTCAGGTGGTTCGACGCTGCACGAACTGGCCGACGAATTCGGCGTGTCGGCCGAACGTATTCGTCAGATCGAAGCGAGCGCAATGAAGAAAATGCGCGGCGCTTTGGCCGAATATGCGTAAGGCTTAAAACCTTAGTTGCGCCGGCTCGTCCGGCGCGCGCAGTTTAGACGCAGAGCCCTGCCCTCGCAAGAAGGCAGGGCTTTTTTGTGCCCACTCGACGACGCATGCGCTCAATCGCGGACTCATGCGCACTCACTCAAGAACATACCCGTCCAACACGCGTTTCTTGACGTATCACAAACCTCATAGCAATACTGTTCGCACAGGACGATGTTCGCGACCCAATGCCGCAGTGCCGAACTTACGCGTGCGAGGTCCTTGCTTCTAGAATCGGGATGCACTTGCCAGACCGCTCAGGCGACCTGGATCCAGCCGGAATCACCGGTGTGAAGTCGCCTTCGACCGATCATGACCATAGCCTTGAATCCCGATAACAACCCTCGCTCGAGCCTACGCAAACGGTTCGCCGCCTGGGTACGCGGTCCGACGCTGGCGCGGGATATCGCCATCGTCCTCGCCATCAAATTCGCACTGCTGATGGCGCTCAAATACACATTCTTCAATCATCCGCAGGCGGAGCATATGTCGCTGCCGCCTGAACAAGTCGCGCAGGCGCTGCTATCCGTGCCTGCCTCGCATCCGTCCCAAGGTGATCAACATGCCCGTTAGCGAAGTCGTAGAACTGTCGCGCCTCCAGTTCGCCATCACGGCGCTTTATCACTTTCTATTCGTGCCGCTTACGCTCGGTCTGTCCTGGTTGCTCGTCATCATGGAGTCCGTCTATGTGATGACCGGCAAGCAGATCTACAAGGACATGACCCAGTTCTGGGGCAAGCTGTTCGGCATCAACTTTGCGATGGGCGTCACCACCGGTCTCACGCTGGAGTTCCAGTTCGGCACCAACTGGTCGTACTACTCGCACTATGTCGGCGACATTTTCGGCGTGCCGCTGGCCGTTGAGGGTTTGATGGCGTTCTTCCTCGAGTCGACCTTCGTCGGCTTGTTCTTCTTCGGATGGAACCGGCTCTCGAAAGTGCAGCACGTGAGCGTCACGTTCCTCGTCGCGCTCGGCTCGAACCTGTCGGCGCTGTGGATTCTGGTCGCCAACGGCTGGATGAATAATCCAGTCGGCGCCACCTTCAACTACCAGACCATGCGCATGGAACTCGACAGCATCTTCTCGGTGCTGTTCAATCCCGTCGCACAGGTAAAGTTCGTGCACACGGTATCGGCCGGTTACGTGACCGCTTCGATGTTCGTGCTCGGTGTGTCGTCGTGGTATCTGTTGAAGCGCCGCGACACCGAGTTTGCCTTGCGCTCGTTCGCCATCGCCGCCGGCTTCGGTCTGGCGTCGACGTTGTGCGTGATCGTGCTCGGCGACGAATCCGGTTACCGCACCGGCGAAGTTCAGCAGGTCAAGCTGGCCGCCATCGAATCCGAATGGGAAACGGCGCCCGCACCCGCACCGTTCACGATCATCGGCATTCCAAACCAGAAGGAAGAGCGCACCGACTATGCGATCCGCATTCCGTATGCGCTCGGTCTGATCGCCACGCGTTCGATCGACGAACCCGTGGTCGGCCTGAAAGACCTGATGGCGCAGAACGAAGTGCGCATCAAGAACGGCATGCTCGCCTACGCCGCGCTGCAAAAACTGAAACTAGGGGATGCTACAGACGAAGCCAAAGCCGCCTTCGACGCACACAAGCAGGACCTTGGCTACGGCCTGTTGCTCAAGCAGTTCACCCCGAACGTCACCGACGCCACGCCGGATCAGATCGTGCAGGCCGCCAAGAAGACGATTCCACCGGTGGCGCCCGTCTTCTTCTCGTTCCGCCTGATGGTCGGCCTCGGCATCCTGTTCCTCGCGACTTTCGTACTGGCATTCTGGTTCTGCGCACAACGCTCCCTGCTGCTGGAGAAGCGCCGCTGGTTCCTGCGCTGGGCCGTATGGGCGATTCCATTGCCGTGGCTTGCTGCTGAATTCGGCTGGATCGTCGCTGAGGTGGGCCGTCAACCGTGGACCATCGCGGGTATTCTGCCGACCGCGTTGTCCGCTTCGAGTCTGACGCCGGGTGATCTCTACTTGAGCATTGCGGGCTTCGTTGTGTTCTACACGGTGCTGTTCATCATCGAAATCATGCTGATGTTCAAGTACGCCCGGCTCGGGCCCTCGTCGCTGCATACCGGGCGCTATCACCACGAACAGCCGCTGAATCAGCCGCTGCCGACTAACACGGCCGCATGATTCGCCGCCACTCTGTTCCAAGGGAAAGATCATCATGGATTACGCAACCCTCAAACTGATCTGGTGGGTGTTGATCGGCGTACTGCTGATCGGCTTCGCCCTCACCGACGGCTTCGACATGGGCGCGGCGATTCTGCTGCCGTTCATCGCCAGGACCGACGCGGAGCGGCGCATCGTCGTGAACACGGTCGGCGCGACGTGGGAAGGCAATCAGGTGTGGCTCATCACAGCGGGCGGCGCGATGTTCGCCGCGTGGCCGCTGGTGTATGCCGCGTCGTTCTCCGGCTTCTACTTCGCGATGCTGCTGGTGCTGTTCTCGCTGTTCTTCCGGCCGGTCGGTTTCGACTACCGCAGCAAACGTGAAGACCCGCGCTGGCGCAGCGCGTGGGATTGGGCGTTGTTTGTCGGTGGCTTCGTCCCCGCGCTGGTGTTCGGCGTGGCGTTCGGCAACCTGCTGCAAGGCGTGCCGTTCTCGTTCGACACCGATCTGCGCGTCACGTATCACGGCAGTTTCTTCGCGCTGCTCAACCCGTTTGCCGTGCTGTGTGGGCTCGTGAGCGTGTCGATGCTGGCCGCGCACGGCGCAGCCTTCGTGAAGATGAAGGCGGACGACGTCGTCGCCGAGCGTGCATCGCTCGCGCTGCGGATCGCGTCGCTCGCCGCCGTGGTGCTGTTCCTGCTTGCCGGCGCGCTGATCGCCACGATGATCGGCGGCTATCAGATCGTCGATGCCGCGCCGCTCGATACGGTTGCCAATCCGTTGCTGAAGAACGTGATCGGTGCGCCCGGCCTGTGGCTCACCAACTACGCAAACTATCCGTGGATGGTGGCCGCGCCGGCGGCCGGTCTGGTCGGCGGCGTACTTGCCTTGTTGCTGGCGCGCTCGCGCTTTGAAAAAAGCGCCTTTCTGTCGACCTCGCTGATGATCATCGGCGTAATCCTGACGGCGGGCTTCTCGATGTTCCCGTTCATCATGCCCTCCTCGCTCGACGGCCGCAGCAGCCTGACCGTGTGGGATTCGACCTCGAGCCGCCTGACGCTGCAGATCATGCTGATCGCCGTGATCATTTTCCTGCCGATCGTCCTGATCTACACCAGCTGGGTGTATCGCGTGATGCGAGGCAAGGTAACCGCCGCGGCGCTCGAAGAAAATCACCATTCGATGTATTGATCAGGAATACGATTAACAGGAGTTTGCGATGTGGTATTTCAGTTGGCTTCTCGGCATTGGCGTAGCGTTGGCGTTCGGCATCATCAACGTGATGTGGCTGGAATCGCGCCGGCCGTCGGAAGCAGACAAGCATAAGACGCATTGATGTAACCGTTGCCGGCCACGCGCTGGTAAACGCAAAAGCGGCACCTTGAATCAAGGTGCCGCTTTTTTATTGCCGTGCCATCAGAAGAGAAGCGCGGAAATGGAGCGGCGCAGGCCGCGCCTTAACGTTACTTCACGCAGGCAGAGGCGTTGCGCCGCCGCCCGCTGACGACAGACGCGTCGCCAGTTGTGCAGCGTAGCGTTGGGCTGCGTCGCCCACTACGATGTGGAACGTGTCCGCCGAGACCCACGCCGTATCGAGCGTAGCCAGACGTTGACGATCGACCGCCGACGGATCGCGAACCACAATACGCAGACGGGTTGCCGCCACCGCATCCAGCGATACGACGTTGCCCGCGCCGCCGAACACGGCGAGCCAACGCAGCGGATCCGGGTCGAGCGGACCGCTTTCAGCACCGCTTGCAGCCGCCACAGGCGCTGCAGCAGCAGCGGGTGCAGCAGCAATCACCGGCTTCACCGCATCGCCACCGCCTTGCGCGATCACCGTGCGAATTTCATCAGCGATGATGTCTGCTTCCGGTCCGATGATCACCTGCACGTTGGTCGAGCCGCGCTTGAGCACACCACGCGCACCGATCGTCTTCAGTTCGCTTTCCGAGACCTTGTTCGCGTCGACCACCGACAGACGCAGACGCGTCGTGCAGGCATCCACCAGCGACAGGTTCGACGCACCACCCAGCGCGGCGATATAACGCTGTGCACGCGGCACGGCTGCGCCGGCAACCGGCGAAACGAAACCGCCTTCCGTGAACGACTCGATCTGTTCCCCTTCGGCGGCGGGTTCGCGGCCCGGCGTCGCCATGTTGAACTTGCGAATGAAGAAGCGGAACAGGCCGTAATACACCACCGAATATACGAGGCCGATCGGAATCGCCCACCAGCCCTTGGTCGACAGGCCGTAGTTCAGCACGTAGTCGATTGCGCCGGCGGAGAACGTGAAGCCGAGGTGAATGCCTAACGCCGAGCAGATCGCGAGCGACAGACCCGTCAGCAGCGCGTGGATCACATACAGCACCGGTGCGAGGAACATAAAGCTGAACTCGATCGGCTCGGTCACGCCCGTCAGGAATGACGTGAGGGCCATCGAGAACAGCAGGCCGCCAACAAGGGCGCGGCGCTCCTTCGGCGCTTCATGGAACATTGCCAGACACGCGGCCGGCAGGCCGAACATCATGACCGGGAAGAAGCCCGTCATGAACGTGCCCGCGGTCGGGTCGCCTGCGAAGAAGCGATGCAGGTCGCCAGTCACCGCGACGCCGCCCGGCGGCGTGAAGGTGCCGAACACGAACCACGTTAACGAATTGAGGATGTGATGCAGACCCGTGACGAGCAGCAAACGGTTCAGCACACCGAACACGAACGCGCCGAGCGCACCCGCGGTGGTCAGCCAATGGCCGGCCGTATCGATCACGCCTTGCACCGGTTGCCACACGTAGCCGAACACAATGCCTATCACCAGACAGACCACGCCGGTGACAATCGGCACGAAGCGTTTCCCTCCGAAAAATGCGAGGTAGTCTGGCAGCTTGATATCTTTGTACTTGTTGTACAGCAAGCCCGCGACGATACCCGCCACGATCCCGGACAACACGCCCATGTTGAGCTTGTCGTTGATGTCCTTCATCACCGCGATTTCGATCAGATAACCGATCGCACCCGCGAGACCCGCCACGCCGTTGTTATCTTTCGCGAAACCGACCGCCACGCCGATTGCAAACAGCAACGGCAGGTTGTCGAAGATCGCGCCGCCGGCGTCGGCGATCATCTTGATGTTGAACACATCGGGCTGGCCCAGTCGCAGCAGCAGGCCGGCAACCGGCAGCACTGCAATCGGCAGCATCAGCGCGCGTCCCAGGCGCTGAATCTTCAGAAACGGATTCCCATCCATTGATACCTCCAATCCTTGTCTCGTTGTCGACGGTCGTCGTTGAGTTCTAGCTTTACGGGGTTACTGAGCGAAGCTGGTTGCGAACTGTGTGGAGTTCAGTCCAAAGGCCAGGTTTCGCGGCTCACTGCTCTTACCGCCTGCGCCGATTCCAGCGCCAGGGCATCCTGGGCGCGTTGACGGCACAGCTGATAATCGAGGTTGCGCACTCGCGCCTTGATGCCCGGCACCGACACCGGATCCACCGAGAGCTCGGTCACGCCGAGGCCGACGAGCAACGGCACGGCCAGCGGATCGCCCGCCAGTGCGCCGCATACGCCAACCCATTTGCCGTGCTTGTTCGCGCCCTGCACGGTCGCCGCGATCAGGCGCAGCACGGCCGGGTGCAAGCCGTCGGCTTGCGCCGCGAGATCGGCCTGGCAACGGTCCATGGCAAGCGTGTATTGCGTCAGATCGTTAGTGCCGATCGACAGAAAATCCGCGTGTTGCGACAGTTGATCGGCGAGCAACGCGGCCGACGGCACTTCGATCATCACGCCGACTTCGATCGGCTCGGTACGGCCCGATTCGCGAGCGAATTCGTCGATGCGTTTGCGGATGCGGATCAATTCACCGACATCCGTGACCATCGGCAGCAGGATGCGCACGGCGCCGAGTGGTTGCACCGCCAGCAGACCACGCAACTGATCGTCCAGCAGATCCGGGCGCACTTGTGCGAGACGGATGCCGCGCAGGCCGAGCGCCGGATTCGGTTCGGAAGGCAACGTCAGATAATCGACTTCCTTGTCCGCGCCGACGTCCAGCGTGCGAATGATCGCCGTGCGGCCGTTCAATGCATCGACGATGGCCTGGTAGCTCTGACGGTGTTCGTCGGTGGTCGGCGCTGCGGCGCGATGGATGAACAACAGTTCGGTGCGCAGCAGGCCGATGGAATCGGCGCCGTTATCAACAGCGGTTTTCGCGTCGTCGAGCGTGGCAATGTTCGCGGCAACTTCGATCGCCCGGCCATCGGACGTCACCGCAGCCTGTTGCGACGTGCGACGGTTCGCTTCGCGCACGCCGGCAAGGCGGCTACGCTCAAGACGCGCACGTTCGACATCGAGCTCGGTTGGCGCGAATTCGAGGCGGCCGGTGGTGGCGTTGACCACGACCTGCGTGCCTTCCGGAATCGCATGCAAGGCATCGCCGACTGCCACCAGCGCCGGAATGCCCGCTTGCCGCGCGAGAATCGCCGCATGCGACGTGGCACCGCCACGCGCCATCACCAGCGCGGTGACACGCGTGCGATCCAGCGACGACAGATCCGACGGCGTGAACTCTTCAGCCGCCAGCACCGCTTCTTCCGGCAGCGTGCGCGCCGCCGCATTCGTATAACCGAGCGCGCGCAACACACGCTTTTCGATGTCGCGCAGATCGGCGGCACGTTCGGCGAGCAGCGCGTCTTCGATATTCGTCAGGATGGCGATCTGTGCGCGGATCGCTTCACGCCATGCAAAGCCGGCGCTCTTGCCGAGGCTGATCAGATCGCGCGCGGCGTCGACCAGAGTCGGATCTTCGAGCAGCACGCGGTGCACCGCGAAGATGCCCGCCTCACCCACCGCACCGCGTTGCGACGCATCGCGCACTGTCGTACCGAGGTCGGCGTCGACAGTAGCAATCGCCTTGTCGAGCAAACGGCTTTCAGCCGCCGACGTGCCGTTCGCCTTTTCCGGCGGATCGATATCCGCATCGTCCCAGCGCACCAGCTTGCCGACCGCGACGCCTGGTGACGCACACACGCCCGCGAGCGTATTCGGCGCGAGCGCTTCGCCGGCAGCGCGCGCAACAGCTTGCGGCGCCGGCGAGCTTTGCCGCGCCGGCTTTTCTTCGACTTCGCCGTGCGCTTCACGCGTCAATTCGCGAGCGATGGCCTCGATCGCGGCTTTGGCTTGCGGACCAACGCCGAGCAACTCGACAGTCGCGCCAACGCCGGCGCCCAGACCGAGCAAACCGACCACACTCTCGATCGCCGCCTTGCGCCCTTCGTAACGCACTTCGACGCGCGCATCGAAACCACGCGCCGCTTCACGAGCGCGCGCAGCTGGCCGCGCATGCAAACCGCCTGCGTGAACCAGCGTGACTTGCTGACGGGCTTCTTCGGTAACGTTGGTCGCACTCGCCTGCCGCGATGCATGCGCCGCATCGCCATCGCGAGCGCGGAGCACCAGCAATGGTGTTTCGCCTGCCTTCAGCATGCCGCCCGGCGCACGCTCGACGATCTCGAATGCGTCCGAATTGGCAATCGCGATCACCGAGACGAGACTCGGCGCGTTCAGCGCGACCTGGTCCTGATCGAATTCGATCAGGACGTCGCCAGTGCGCACCTGTACGCCTTGCGCGACCATCGGCGCAAAGCCCTTGCCATTCAGCTCGACCGTATCGATGCCGATGTGCAGCAGAATCTCGACGCCTTCGGCCGTCGCGAGCGTCACCGCATGACCGGTGCGCGCGAGATGGGTAATGATGCCGTCGCACGGCGCGACGAGTCGCCCCTCGATCGGATCGATGCCGATACCGTCGCCGAACATGCCGCCCGAAAACACAGGGTCGGGCACGTTCGCCAGCGGCACGACCGGACCGGTCATCGGCGCGAGCAAAACAATATGGCCTTCAGAATGGCTCATCAAGCGGGACTCCTCGACACGTCGCATCTGATTTCTCGTCAGTGAGTTTCGGTGACTTTGTTGAGATGGCGTGGCGCGTCAGGATTGCGCCCGCGTGCGGCGGCAAGGCCGGCGGCCATCACGTAAAAGGACAGGATCGCGGCGATCGGGTCGAGCGCCGCATGAGCGGTAGTGGCGAGCGGCAAGCTCGCTTCGGGCACGTCGTCCGGCGCGGCGAGCAGCACGCGGGCGCCGCGTGCCTGCATGTCGCGCGCGAGTTGCAGCAAGCCGGCTTGCTCCGGACCGCGCGGTGCGAAGACCAGCAGCGGATAGTCGCGATCGATCAGTTCCATCGGACCGTGCCGCACTTCCGCGCTCGAAAACGCTTCGGCCTGGATGCCGGAGGTTTCCTTCAATTTGAGCGCGGCTTCCTGCGCGATCGCGAGACCCAGACCGCGGCCGATCACGATCATGCGTTCAATGCCGCGCAATTCGTCCACCGCTTTCGACCAGTCCAGCTTGCCGGCGGCTTGCAGCGCGTCGGGTAGCGTGGTCAACGCGCCGAGCAACGCATCGTCTTTCTGCCAGTGCGCGACCAGTTGCGCGGAAATCGACAGCATGGCGATGTAGCTCTTGGTGGCCGCGACACTCAGTTCCGGACCGGCGACGAGCGGCAGATGAAATTCACATGCGTCCGCCAGCGGCGAGCTCGGCGCATTCACCGCGGCCACCGTCAACGCACCGGCATTGCGCAACGCTTCCATCGTGCCGACCAGATCAGGGCTCTTGCCCGACTGCGAGAACGCCAGCGCGAGTTGATCGCGCACTTGCAGCGGCGCCTGCTGGAGCGTCGCGACCGACATCGGCAGCGAGGCGACCGGCACGCCGAGGCGGCTCATCGTCAGGCTTGCGAAGTAACTCGCTGCATGGTCCGAGCTGCCGCGCGCGACCGTCAGCGCGACATGGCGCGGTTGCTGGGCGAGCTTCGCCGCCAGCGCCTCGACGTGCGAGGTTTCCGCGAGTTGCGCGGCGACCGTTTCAGCGGACGCCAGCGCCTCTT
Organism: Paraburkholderia sediminicola; assembly: GCF_046030555.1. Taxonomy (GTDB): domain Bacteria; phylum Pseudomonadota; class Gammaproteobacteria; order Burkholderiales; family Burkholderiaceae; genus Paraburkholderia; species Paraburkholderia sediminicola_E. The sequence goes on from NZ_JAQQCH010000012.1 coordinate 84,195, forward strand.
TAAGCATATTCGACAATTGCTTCTCCTTCGACGTATGTCGCGGTCAACGCCAGTTCACGATCGAACACGACCACATCGGCCCATGCACCGCGCGCGATGCGGCCGCGGTCTTCGATGCCGAGGTAGTCGGCGGCGTAGCGCGACAAACGGTTTGAAACATCGGCGATCGGCAAACCGATCGATACGAGATTGCGCAGCGCCTGATCCATGGTCAGGGTGCTGCCGGCGAGCGTGCCGTCGGCAAGACGCACACCGCCGAGGCACTTCGTCACATGCTGGCTGCCGAGACGGTATTCGCCGTCGGGCATGCCGGTAGCCGAGGTGCTGTCCGTCACCACGTACAGGCGCGGAATCGCGCGCAGCGCCGCGCGGATCGCACCCGGATGGACGTGCAGCAAGTCGGGAATGATTTCGGCGAATTCGGCGTGCGCGAGCGCGGCGCCGACAAGGCCGGGATTGCGGTGATGCAGCGGCGACATCGCGTTGAACAGATGCGTGAAACCGCAGGCGCCATGCTTGAGTGCGGCAACGGCGTCGTCGTAAGTGCCGAGCGAATGGCCGAGCTGCACGCGCACGCCGCGCGCCGCCATCTCGGAGATGATCTCCATGTGGCCGGCGATTTCCGGCGCCAGCGTGACCACGCGAATCGGTGCGATCGACAGATACTTCAGCACTTCGTCCATGACCGCCGACACGGCGGCGTCCGGCTGCGCGCCGAGCTTGCCGGGATTGATGTACGGGCCTTCCAGATGGACGCCGAGCACGCGTGAACCGCCTGGCGTGCGAATACGCGCGTTGTTGCCCAAACCCGCGACGACGCTCATCAGTTCGTCGCGCGGTGCGGTCATGGTGGTGGCGAGCAAACTGGTCGTACCGTAACGCGCATGCGTGCGGGTGATAGTTTCGATCGCGTCATCGCCTTCCATCACGTCGGAGCCACCGCCCCCATGCACGTGCAGATCGATGAAGCCGGGCAGAATGTACGGCGCGTCGTTCTTCGACGGATCGGCGCGTTCGCCGGTCAGTGCCGTGATGCGGCCGTTTTCATATTCGAGCGTGCCGTGAATCCACCCATCGGTGGTGAGTATGTTTCCGGTCAGCATGATTCTCTCTGGTGAGGCGTAATGCGGGGTGTGGCTGAATTGCGCCCGATGGCGCTGCACGCGACGCCGGGCGGCGCGGCCGCTCTCAGGTGCGCAACTCAGCGACAAAGTCGTAGTAATCGTCGCGGCAATAGGTGTCGGTCAGTTCGATCGCACGCTGGTCCGCGCTATACCCGATACGGGTAATGACCAGCAGCGCCGAGCGCGGTTCGATATCCATCAACGAGGCGATCTCGCTCGAAGCGTTGACCGCGCGAAAGTGTTGCAAGGCGCGCACGACGGCGGCGCCACGTTGTTCGAGATAGCTGTAAAGCGAGACGCCGATGGCCTGCGGATCAGGCACGATCGCCGCCGGCAGAGCCGAATGCTCAACCGCCATCACGATGCCGTCCGCGCGCCGCAGGCGCCGCAGACTCGTCACCGCCGCACCGGGCGACAGGCCGAGATGCACCAGTTCATCACGGTTGGCGGCGCGGATATCGCGCTCGAGCCATACCGAATCGGGTCGGAAACCGCGTTGCTGCATTTTCTTCGTGAAGCCGGTAAGCCGCGATAGCGGGTCTTCCACGCGCGGTGTGATGAAGCTGCCCGCGCCTCGCGCCCGCCGGATCAAGCCTTGCTCGACCAGCAGCTCGATTGCCTTGCGCGCGGTGATGCGCGACACGCCGATTGCATCCGAGAGCGTGCGCTCCGAAGGCAGCGCTTCACCCGCCGACCACACGCCGCAGTGGATCGCCGTCGCCAGATTGCGCGCAAGCTGCAGATAGAGCGGCGTGACGTTGCGAGCGTCAGGCATCAGTGCGGACCAGCGAGTTTCCATGGGGCTCCGGCGGTCGTCTCGAAGAATGCGGCCTACGAAAATTAGAGCCCATTATATAACCAACATAATACCAGTCAATTGATTGGTCCCATGTTGGCATGATCTCGCGGAAAGCCTTGCCGAATAAGCTTCAGAGGGGAATTTACGGGCGTTGGAGGGTCGATTTCAGGGATCGGGATTTACCCCTATTCGACATGCCAGTGGGCATCCGTGCGGACCACCCTGGTCCTCATGGCCTGAGTGGGCTCGCGAAAATCAGTACCTTTCTGATACCAGTCGGATGTACTCCATCGTCGCGTGGCTTTTTTAATGAGATACGTTCCAATATAGTGCTGGCTAGGAAGCCATAAAATTTCCCGGGGAGCAGCATTTGACAGATTCCGAGGCGCTGCGGCGCGCTCAGGCCGTCCGCCATTTCAACCGCTTCTATACCCAGCACATTGGCGCGCTACATGAGCATTTGGCAAAGAGCGCCTTCTCGCTGACGGAAGTGCGCGTTCTGCATGAACTGTCTCGCGGACGCGCGCAGACGGCCTCTGTGCTTGGACGCAACCTTGGCCTCGACAGCGGCTACCTCAGCCGCCTTCTGACCAGCTTCGAACGACGCAATCTGATTACACGGCGCCCGTCCGACACGGACGCGCGCCAGTCGCTGATTGCCCTCACCGACAACGGCCACGCAGCCTACGCACCGCTCGATAAGGCGGCGATCGAAGAAGTGTCGGCGCTGCTGAACAGCCTCACGACACTCTCCCAGGAACAACTGATCGCCGCGATGAAAGTGATCGAGCGGCTGCTCGACAGTAAGCCGCAGCACGAGCTCGTGATTCTTCGGCAACCGCGTGCCGGCGAGAGTGGCTGGCTTGTGCATCGGCAGGCACAGTGGTTCGCCGCGCAATACGGCTGGGATCAATCGTTCGAAGGCTTGCTTGCGCGCGTCGTCGCCGATTACGCGCAACGCAGGGATCCTGTGCGCGAGATGTGCTGGGTCGCCGATCAGGAAGGTGTGGTGGTCGGCTCGGCGTGCATCGTCGGGGTCTCGACGACGGTAGCCGGTGTGCGGCTGTTATGGGTCGAGCCGGACGTCCAGCGTCTTGGCATCGGCACGCAGTTGCTGAGCGAATGCGCGCGGTTCGCCAGACGCGCGGGGTACACCAAGCTCACGCTGACGACTGCCAGCACGCTCAATGAGCCGCGCCGGCTATGCGAACGCGCCGGCTTCCAGCTCGTCTGCACGACGGCGGAGCGGCGCTTCGGCAAGGATCTGACGATCGAGCGATGGGAGTTGGAGCTGTAGGGTCGTTCGCTTAGAACGACGGCACCACCGAACCCTTGAACTGCGTCTTGATGAACTGGCGCACGTCTTCCGACTGGTAAGCCGCAACCAGCTTCTTGACCCACGGCTTGTCCTTATCTTGCGCGCGCACGGCGATCAGGTTCGCGTACGGGCTGCGGATGTCTTCGAGCGCGATCGCATCTTTGGTCGGCTGCAGACCGGCGGCCAGCGCGAAGTTCGTGTTGATCGCGGCAGCGTCGACATCCGACAGCGAGCGCGGCAGTTGTGCTGCGTCGAGTTCGACCAGCTTGATCTTCTTCGGATTCTCGGCGACGTCGAGCGGCGTTGCGTTATTGCCGTTCGTGCCCGCGCCGGCCTTCAGCCTGATCACGCCTTGCGCCTGCAATAGCAACAGCGCGCGGTTCTCGTTCGACGGGTCGTTCGGCACTGCGATCTTCGCGCCTTGCGCCAGATCCTTCAGCGACTTCAGCTTCTTCGAATAGATGCCGAGCGGCGAAATGTATGTCAGACCAGCGTTGACGATCTTGTAGCCACGTTGCTTGACCTGGCTGTCGAGGTAGGGCTGATGCTGGAAGCTATTGGCGTCCAGGTCACCCGCGTCCAGTGCGGCATTCGGCTGCACGTAGTCGTTGAATTCGACGACCTTCACGTTCAGACCTTCGCGCTTCGCCACTTTCGTGACGACTTCCCAGATCTGCGCATCCGGGCCGCCGATGGTGCCAACTTTGATGACCTTGTCGTCGGCATGCGCGCCGAAACTGGTGACGATCGCCGCGCCGGCGACTACGGCTGAGAGGGCTTTAAGGATGTTTCTGCGCTGCATGTGATTCTCGCTTTTTCTGATCGATGTCAGATTCGGGTGGAAGCCGGCGGGAAGCGTCTTGTGAACGCGCCGCCAACTGGACCGTAAATGCTCTCATATGCCCGGCGAGATGGGAAATATCGCGATCGCATATGGTTATGCTCCTGCTACGGCGCGGAGAGAGATGTGCCGACGTTGACCGTGCACAACAACGAATCGTCCGGTGACAGATAATGGAAGACCGACGCCGCGAACCCTGGTGGCCCATTCATTCGCTTACGAGAACGCCCATGTACGTCATCAATCTTACCTACACCGCATCGCTCGAACGCGTCGACGATGTGCTGGAAGCGCACCGCGCGTTTCTGACCAAACAATTCGAAGCAGGCGTATTCGTTGCGGCCGGGCCGAAAGTGCCGCGCGACGGCGGCATCATTCTGGCGGTGCGCATCGAGCGCGATAAGCTGGATGAGATTCTCGCCAGCGACCCGTTCGCCGAACAGAAGCTCGCGCGCTACGAGGTGACGGAGTTCAAGGCGACGCGGCTAGCGCCGGGAATGAATTTGCCGATACCGGCCTGAGGATTGCAGCGAAGGAAATTGAATACGGGCGCGCAGCAAACGCACGCGCCCGTTTGCATCAAGGCATCAATCGAGCAGCAGCTTGATATCGTGCACCCACGGCGTGGCGCCTTGGCCGTCGCGCGCGAACAGCCGCAACTTGCCGTCCGGATCGAACACATAGCTCGCGGCCGTGTGATCCATCGTGTAGCTATCGGGCGTCTTACCCGGCACTTTCGCGTAGTAGACGCGGAAGTCTTTCGTGATCTTGGTGAGCTGCGCCTGATCCGCCGGACGCAAGCCGACGAACGTCGGATTGAACGCCGGCACGTATTGCGCGAGCAGGGCCGGCGTGTCGCGGTCAGGATCGACGGTGACGAACAGCACCTGCACGCGTTTCGCGTCGTCCGGGCCGAGTTGTTGGAGCGCTTGCGAGAGCTCGGCCATCGTGGTCGGGCAGACGTCCGGGCAGTGCGTGTAGCCGAAGAACAGCACCACTACCTTGCCCTTGTAATCCGCCATTGTGCGGATTTTGCCGGACGTATCGGGCAGCGAGAAGTCGCTCCCGAATTGCGTGTTGCCTGTAATGTCGAGGTTCTGGAACGCGGGGGGCTGCTTGCCGCAGCCCGCCACCAGCAACGCGCCGCCCAGTGCGCAAGCGATCACGGTGAGACGCGCGGCGGCACGCGCCGTGCGCACAAAGCGTTGTGTAAGCATGGGGTGTTACGCGCCGATCACGACGCGCGCATAGTGGTCGATCAACAGCGCCACGAATAGCAGCGACAGATAAACGATCGAGTAACGGAAGGTCTTACGCGCCAGATCGTCGGAATATTCCCGATAGATCTTCCACGCATACGCGAGGAACACGGCGCCAAGCAACCCAGCCGCCGCGAGATACACCACGCCACTCATGCCGGAGATGAACGGCATCATCGTGACCGCGAACAGGATTACGGTGTACAGCAGAATATGCAGGCGCGTGTACTTTTCGCCGTGCGTATTCGGCAGCATCGGCAGACCGGCGTTCTCGTAGTCTTTGCGGCGATACAGTGCGAGCGCCCAGAAATGCGGCGGCGTCCACACGAAAATGATCAGCACGAGAATCCATGCGTCGCCCGGCACGTGACCGGTGACGGCGGCCCAACCGAGCGCCGGCGGCATCGCGCCCGAGGCCCCGCCGATCACGATGTTCTGTGGCGTGGCGGGCTTCAACAGCAGCGTATAGATAACCGCATAGCCGACAAAGGTGGCGAGCGTGAGCCACATGGTCAGCGGATTGGCGAACGTGTAAAGCGTCCACATGCCGAGCCCGCCGAGCACGGCCGAAAACAGCAGGATTTGCGGGGTAGTGATTTCGCCGCGCGCGGACGGCCGCCACGAGGTGCGACGCATCTTCGCGTCGATCTTCTGTTCCATCAGGCAATTGATGGCGAACGCCGCACCGGCCAGCAGCCAGATGCCGACGGTGCCGCCGATCAGGACGGTCCACGGCACCATGCCGGGCGTCGACAGAAACATGCCGATGACTGCGCAAAACACAGCGAGCTGCGTGACGCGCGGCTTCGTCAGGGCGATGTACTGGGAGACCCGGCTACCGGGCGTTTGGGAGAGAGTTGTGCTGTCCATGTGGGGTCACGCTGGCGCGGCATCGCGCGCAGGCAACACGGCGCGGCCGGGACGGCTATAAGCGATCCGAAAGTTTAACATAACGAGCAGCAGCAGCAGGATTGCGGCCCCCCCGTTATGCGCGACCGCAATGGGCAACGGCCATTGCAGGACGATGTTCGACAGGCCGGTCATGAACTGGATCAGCACCACCAGCAACACACCGTTTGCCGGCCGCCGCAGCGACTCGAATCGGCGTATTTTCAGTGCGAACCACGCCAGATAGGCGACCACGACGATTGCGAACGTGCGGTGCGTCCAGTGGATGGCGACCAGTGCATCTTGCGTGATCATGTCGCCGTCGCCGGTCATGCCGAGCGCGCGCCACAGGTGAAAGCCGTGCGCGAAGTCCATCGGCGGGATCCATTGACCGTTGCAGGTCGGGAAGTCCGTGCAGGCGAGCACCGCGTAGTTGGTGCTGACCCACCCGCCCAATGCGATCTGCACGACGAGCAGCACCAACCCGGCGATCGCTGCCGCACGCCAGCGTGCGGCTTCGGGCTCATACGCGGGTAGCGGCGTTTGGCGCGCAGCCAGCCAGCCGAGCGTGCCGAGCAACGCAAGGCCGAGCAGCAAATGGGTCGTCACGATGATCGGTTGCAACTTCATAGTCACTGTCCACGCGCCGAATGCGCCCTGCACGAGAATCAGCAGCAGCAGCGAAGTGGGCCACCACGGCGACACGTGCAACGGACGGCGCTTGATACGTGCAGTCCACGCAATCAACGTCTGCGCAATGATCAGCACACCGATCGCCATCGCGAAGTAACGGTGGATCATCTCGATCCACGCTTTGGTCATGCTGACTGGGCCAGTGGGCATCAATTGATGCGCGGCGGTAATCGCTGCGTGCGCGATGAACGGCGACGACGTGCCATAGCAGCCCGGCCAATCGGGGCAGCCGAGACCGGAATCGGTGAGACGCGTGAAGCCGCCGAACATCACCAGGTCTAGCGTCAGGAAGGTGGTGAGCCACACCAGCTTGCGGAATTTGTTGTCGTCGGCCTTGACCCACACATAGGACAGCGGCAACAACGCGATACACAAGCCGATCAGGGCCAATTGCAATACGAACATCTTTCTTACCCTTGTTGCGGCATCAGCCGATGCTCGACCATTTGAGCAGCTTGGTCACGTCGCCCTTGATCTTGCTGGGGTTCGGATCTTTCGGGAAACGCATCATCAGATTGCCGTTCGGATCGACCATGTAGATGTGATCGGTGAGTTGGGTGCCAGTGTCGGTCGGCAGCCACGCGGACACCTGCGCCGGGTTGGCAATCAGCATGTCGGTGTCGGGATAGGCCTTTTGTATCACGTCGGACACATTGCCTGCATCGGTGCGCAGCCACACTTCGACGACGCGCTCGCGTTCCGGGCCCTGAGCTGCGCGGATTTGTCGCATGAAGTACAGCTTGGTGGCACAGGCTTTGTCGCATGCGCTGTTGTCGACGGAGATCAGCAGCCAGCGGCCGCGTAGCGACGCGAGCTTGAGCGGCTTGCCGTCTTCACCCGTGACGACGAGCGAATCGGGAATCGGCCGCTGCGGTTCGACTAGCGTGCCGTAGCTCGTGCTACCGCCCGCCGGCTTGACCACGTAATACACGAAGTACGACACGGCGATCGGCGCGGCACAGATGACCGCCAGCAACAGGAGCATCCAGCGGCCGCGCTTCCACGATCCCTGGCCATTAGGTTGACCTGGCATCACTTTCGAAGCTGCGGGTTTGCCGGCTTGCGGCGAACGGGGAGATTGCGTCGACACTACAGGACCTCTTTCAATGATTGCGCGGCTCCGATACCCTTGTTCCGGGCACGACACCGCAGGCGATGCGTTACACGCTCGGGGCGTGCTCTTTCTTCGCGGCGCGGCGCGCGGCGTACAGGCCGAAGGCCAGGGCCGCGGCCGCCATGCCCCACCACTGGAACATGTAGCCGTAGTTAGTTTCGACGCCGGTGGTGGGTGCCGGCCAGTCACGCACCAGCTTGTCGCCGTCGTCGCTCAATTGCTGGATCACGAACGATTGCAACGGCAGCCCGGTTTCCGCAGCGTAGGCCGCCCCATCCAGATTCTGACGGATCTTCTGATGCGCGGCCGATCCGCCCTGCCCCAACTCGAAAGCACGCGAGGCATCGGCACGCGCAATGCCTTCGATTTCGATCTCGCCTTGCGGCGTGGTGTACGGCGCGATGGTTTCGCGATTATTCGTGTTGCGCGGCAGCCAGCCGCGATTGACCAGCACATAACCGCCGTCGGTCAGTTTAAAAGGCATCACGACGTAAAAGCCCGGCTGATCGTTATACGGGCGATTATCCAGATAGACGACTTTGTCCGCGACGAAACTGCCACGTGCCTTCACGCGATGGAATTCGATGTCCTTCAGTTCGACCGGCGCGGCGCTCAGGGGCTGCGCGGGCGCATTTTCGAACTGCGTGATGTGCGCTTCGAGCGCTTCTTTCTGATGTGCGCGGTCGCGCTGCCAGAAACCGAGCCGAACCGTCACCGCAATCACCAGCAGAATCAGCAGCGCGGGAATGAGGCGGAATTTCATCGAATGCACTCCAGCATCACCGCTTGCGGCAGCGTCTGGAACCTAGGGCAGACGCCGGCGCGCGGTGCGATAATAAACGTCTTGCCTCTGCGCTTTCTGGTTTCAGTTGGTTCCATGCACATTCTCGTTCCGATCGCCTTCGTCCTGATCATCGCCAGTATGGTGTCGGCGCTGTATTTCATGATGCATGACAAGGGCAAAACCAAGCGGATGGTCTGGTCGCTCGCCACGCGGGTGGGTTTGTCGATCTCACTGTTCCTGTTCATCCTGTTCGCTCACTGGATGGGCTGGATTCAGTCAACCGGCATTCCTTACGGGCGCTGAGCTCGGCGGAAAAAATTTCACGCCGCCAAACAAAACGCCGCCCTGACAGGGTCGAGGGCGGCGCTGCATAAATGCGTACTGCTCGTGCGCCGCGCCTTTGAATGGCGATGCGCGAACGGCCTGCGCACCGTTCCGGAAACCGGCCGGTCTCCAGTACGTATGCAGGCCAAACTGCGTTACAGCCAGTACACGACGATGTACAGCCCAAGCCACACGACGTCCACAAAGTGCCAGTACCAAGCGGCGCCTTCGAACGCGAAGTGGTGTTCCGCCGTGAAGTGGCCACGGATCAGCCGCACCAGCACCACTGCCAGCATCGTGCCGCCGAGGAACACGTGGAAACCGTGGAAGCCCGTCAGCAGGAAGAACGTCGAACCGTACACACCCGAGGACAGCGTCAGGTTGAGTTCGTTGTACGCGTGGAAATACTCGAAGGCTTGCAGGAACAGGAAGCAGACACCAAGCACCAGCGTAGCCGCCAGCCAGATGATCGCCTTCTTGCGATGATCTTCGCGCAGCGCGTGGTGCGAAACCGTCAACGTAGCGCCCGACGAAAGCAGCAGCGCCGTGTTGATGGTCGGCACCGGCCACGGCTGCATCGACTTGAAGGTCGAGACCAGCGCTGCCGGACCGTTGTTCGGCCATACCGCCGAGAAATCCGGCCAGATCAGCTTGTAGTCGAGGCTGCCGAGTTGATGCAGTGCGATTTCACGCGCATAGAACAGCGCGCCGAAGAACGCACCGAAGAACATTACTTCGGAGAAGATGAACCAGCTCATGCTCCAGCGGTACGACTTGTCGACATTCTTGCCGTACATGCCGCCTTCCGACTCGGCGATCGCGTCGCCGAACCAGTGCCACAAGGTATAGAGCAGCCACAGCAGACCCACGGCGACGCCGAGCGGCGCCCAGTCATGGTCGTTGATCCAGGCCGCAAGCGATCCGAGCATGACCAGCAACCCAGCGGCGGCGCTGATCGGATGCCGCGACGGATGCGGCACGAAATAGTACGGGCTCTCGTTTTGACCGCTCATTCTTGATTCTCCACTTCAGTCCAGTTGTTCCGGAATCTCCGGCTGTATCTTCGGCGGCGCGTCGATACCGCACCGCTTCACTCTAATTCGTAGGCTGCTTCGCCCCGTACTCCGCGTGCGCCCGCCAGCCCAACCTACCTCAACCGACTACGGCGCGCACGATCAGGATCAGTACGCCGATGAAAATGGCCGCACTGATCAATGCCGCTACGACTACATGCAGCGGGTTCAGCTGCGTTGCGTCCGCTTCCAGATCACGACGCTTGCGCACCCCGAAAAACGACCAGAACACGGCTTTCATCGACTGACCGAAACTGCTCTTGCGTGGGCTGCCGCTGTTATCGCTCATTACGTCTTTTTCCTTCGCCTGCGGCAAACACCGTCAGGCGGGATTGTCGGCGGTTGCTGCCGTATTGGCCGTGGGTGCTGCACTCCCGGCCGTCGCCGCTACCGGCGTATTCAATTCAAAGAACGTGTACGACAACGTGATCGTTTTCACATCCTTCGGCAACTTCGGATCGACCACGAACACCACCGGCATCCGCTTCGTCTGATTCGCAGTCAAAGTCTGCTGCGTAAAGCAAAAACACTCGATCTTCTTGAAGTACTCGGTTGCCTGCTTCGGCGCGTAGCTCGGAATGGCTTGCGCCTGAATCGTGCGCGCCTGCTCGTTGCTGACCTCGTACATCACTGTCGTCACTTCGCCCGGATGCACGTCGAGACTACGCTGCTCCGGTTTGAAACCCAGCGGGCCGCGCGCATTCGCATCGAATTCGATCGAAATCGTGCGGCTCACGTCGACCTGCGTATTCTTCGCCTCACGCGCCGTGGCATCACGCTGCACGAGGTTGTTGATGCCGGTGACCTGGCAGATCGCGCGATACATCGGCACCAGCGCAAAACCGAAACCGAACATCATCAACGCGACGACGAACAGCTTGATCAGCATCGAACGGTTAAAAGAGCGATCGGCCTGAGCCGGCGGTTGCGTCGACATCTCAATCCTCAACAAACCTGCACACAGACTCGAACTACCGCGTCAGGTGAACCACTTCTGATGAATGATGACGCTCGCAAAAAAGGCCGCGGCGATGACAAACATCACAATACCGATCCGCCGGTTGCCCGCGCGAACCTGCTCGGGCGTACGTCTTTCTTGAGGATTGCGCGTCATGCTCGATTTTCTGAATACTTTCGTGACTACATGTGCCGCCACTGCTCGTGTGGCTGCCCGGTTCCGGCGGCGACTTACTCCAACCACGCCGCCGGAGCCGGCAACCTCACCGAATACCGATTACTCGACAGTCGGCGGGTTTTCGAACGTGTGGAACGGTGCCGGGCTCGGCACGGTCCATTCGAGGCCCGTTGCGCCGTCCCACGGCTTGTCGCCAGCTTTTTCGAGTTCGCCGCCGCCACGGTAGGCCGGCAGTGCAACCGCGAACAGGAAGTAGACCTGTGCCAGACCGAAGCCGAATGCGCCGATCGAGATGACCTGGTTCCAGTCCGTGAACTGTGCCGGGTAGTCAGCGTAACGACGCGGCATACCTGCGAGACCGACGAAGTGCATCGGCAGGAACGCGAGGTTGAAGAAGAACATCGACGCCCAGAAGTGGATCTTGCCGCGCGTTTCGTTGTACATCCAGCCGGTCCACTTCGGCGCCCAGTAGTACCACCCGGAGAACAGCGCGAATAGAGAACCCGCAACAAGCACGTAGTGGAAGTGCGCCACCACGAAATAAGTACCGTGATACTGGATGTCGAGCGGCGCCATAGCGAGCATCAGGCCCGACAGACCGCCGAACGTGAACACCAGCAGGAAGCCGACCGCGAACAGCATAGGCGTTTCGAAGGACAGCGAACCGCGCCACATCGTCGCGACCCAGTTGAACACCTTCACGCCCGTCGGCACGGCGATCAGCATCGTCGCGTACATGAAGAACAGCTGGCCTGTCACCGGCATGCCGGTCGCGAACATGTGGTGCGCCCAGACCATGAACGACAGAATCGCGATCGACGATGTTGCATACACCATCGAGCTATAGCCAAACAGCGGCTTGCGCGAGAACGCCGGGATCACCTGCGACACGATCCCGAACGCCGGCAAAATCATGATGTACACCTCGGGGTGCCCGAAGAACCAGAAGATATGCTGGTACATCACCGGGTCGCCGCCGCCTGCCGCATTGAAGAACGACGTGCCGAAGTGGCGATCGAACAGCACCATGGTGATCGCGCCCGCCAGAACCGGCATCACGGCAATCAGCAGGTACGCGGTGATCAGCCATGTCCACACGAACATCGGCATCTTCATCAGCGTGAGGCCCGGTGCGCGCATGTTCAGGATCGTCACAACGATGTTGATCCCGCCCATGATCGACGAAGCACCCATCAAGTGGATCGCGAAAATTGCGAAGTCCATGCCCGGGCCCATCTGCGTGGACAGCGGCGCGTACAGCGTCCAGCCCGCGGCGGTCGCGCCGCCCGGTGCGAAGAACGAGCCGACCAGCAACACCGCAGCCACCGGCAGCAGCCAGAAGCTGAAGTTGTTCATCCGCGCAAAAGCCATGTCAGATGCGCCGATCTGCAGCGGCACCATCCAGTTCGCGAAGCCGACGAAGGCCGGCATGATCGCGCCGAACACCATGATCAGGCCGTGCATGGTGGTCAACTGGTTGAAGAACTCGGGACGCATGATCTGCAGACCCGGCTCGAACAGTTCGGCACGGATCATCAGCGCCATCACGCCCCCGGAGAGGAACATGGTGAACGAGAAGATCAGGTACAGCGTACCGATGTCCTTGTGATTGGTTGCGAACAGCCAACGACGCCAACCATGCGGCGTTTCGTGGGCATGGTCGCCGTGCACGTGCTCGTGGCCCGCGGTTACATCGTGTCCGATGCTAGACATGACAATCTCCTAATGCGAATACTGCGGTGCTGACCATGAACACGTCAGGCAGCCGGGCTGATCTGGACACGCCGGGCTTCTTTCGCGTCGCCGCCGCCCGTGATCGTTTCCGGCTTCTTCAAAATGATGTGGTCTTCGGCAATGCCGGCTGCTTTCAGCGCGTCGCGCACGGCTTCAGCGCGCGTCTTCGCGAGCTTCGCGTTGACTTCGGCAGAACCGGTGGCGTCGGTGAAGCCCGACAGCGTGAACTTTGCGTCCGGGTGCGCTTTCGCGTAGGCCGCGGCCGCGTCGACCGCCGCTTTCGCGTCGGCCGGCAGCACGCTCTTGCCGGTATCGAAGTAGACGTTTGCCGGCAGTGCTGCCTGCGGTGCTGCCGCGCTGTCCGAACCGGCAGCGGCCGCTTCAGCGCCCGAGGCTGCCGCTGCGCCCGAAGCCGCTTCCGCGCCACTGGCTGCTGCGCCCGCGTCGGCCAGATGGTTGCCGCCTTCCGGCAGCTTGCCGCTGCGTGCGTCCAGTACTTGCTTCGGCTGGAGAATGTCGCCGGTGTGGTTGCCCCACGAGTTACGTTCGTAGGTGATGACTGAAGCGATTTCAACGTCGTTCAGCGTCGGCGCCCACGAAGGCATCGCGTTCTTGCCCTTCAGCACCAGGCTGACGTGGTCGGCGATCGGACCGTTGGCGATCTTGCTGCCGTCCAGCGCCGGGAATGCACCTGCGCCCTTACCAGTCGGCTGGTGGCAGACCGCGCAGTTCGATGCGTACACCTTGCCGCCGCGCTCCATCAGCTCGGCCATCGTGTAGGTCTTGTTCGGGTCGTCCTGACCAGCGGCCATTTTCTTCTTCTGCGTATCGACCCACTTCGCGTAGTCGTCTGCCGACAGCACTTCGACCACCACTGGCATGAACGCGTGTTCCTTGCCGCACAGTTCGGTACAGAAGCCGCGGAACGTGCCGGTCTTATCGGCCTTGAACCACGTGTCGCGCACGAAACCCGGAATCGCGTCCTGCTTCACGCCGAAAGCCGGCACGTACCAGGAGTGGACCACGTCGTTCGCGGTGGTGATGATGCGGATTTTCTTGTCGACCGGCACGACGAGCGGATTGTCGACTTCCTGCAGATACGTGGTGGAAATCGGCTCACGGCCATCGGTTTCCGCACGCGGCGTGGCCAGCGTGGACAGGAAGTTGATGCCCTCGCCCGGGCCCTTCACGTAGTCGTAGCCCCATTTCCACTGGTAGCCAGTGACTTTTACGGTGAGGTCGGCGTTGGTGGTGTCTTTCATCGCCACCACGGTCTTGGTGGCGGGGAGCGCCATCAGCACGACGATGATGAACGGCACGATCGTCCAGATGATTTCGATGGTGGTGCTTTCGTGGAAATTCGAAGCCTTGTGACCTTTCGATTTGCGGTGAGCAAAGATCGAATAGAACATCACACCGAACACGCCGACGAAGATCACCAGGCAAAGAACCAGCATGAACATGTGGAGGCTGAAGAGCTCCTCAGCGATTTTTGTCGCAGGCGGCTGGAGATTGATCTCGTTGACGGCAGGGCCGCCCGGAACATCGCCCACTGCCAGGGCGGCACCGGCGAAAAGCAGTCCGCTCATCGCCAGCACACCCATGAGGGCTCGCTTGATTGTTTTCATAGCTTCCTTACCCAAAATTTCCATTCAAACCCTCGACCCCGCTGGCAGGCTGTCTCGCGCTCCCCCGTGAACGCCGCGCGTCTCAACACGTCAGCTGCGCTCGCTAGCAACGTGTGAGCCACATACGCAGTTCGCCTGCGAACTGCGCGCGCCGATACTGCGCGAGATGTTGCCCGATCATGATCGTCTGGCCGCGCGAGACCAGTTTGATCTGGTCACGCGGCGTTGCACCCGGTTCGATCCGCACCCAGCGCGGATTGAATTCGAACTGCGTGAGCCGTTCGGCGCTGACCTGCTCGATCACAAGCCGGTTCTGAAACAGCCGGACACGCTCGTAATCGACAGCATGACGCGCATATATGGCAAACGCGATGCCCACCGCCAGCAATTCGATACCGGTGAACGGCAACACCAGCCAGGCGCCGACCAGAACCAGCATGAAAGCAATTGCCAACGAGAACAACGCAAGCGATACGTAGAAACCAATAAACTGCCGCGGCGACAATGAACAGTTGCGCTTCATCGTCCAGTCTTTGAGAACGGGTTCTGAATCCGCCAGCAGATCTGATGCTTCCATCGCTGCCCCCCCTGCAGACCGCCACCAATCGCCGCCTGCGGCCATTGCTTGCGACCGCTGAACGGCCCCTCAATCACCGCCGCGTCACTTCATATTGCAGCCCTGCGCCTCGGGCCTGCCGCCCCAAATGTGGGAACTCCGGGCGACAAACTGACGCATTATAGGCGTGATCCATAGCATCCACAAGCAAGCCTCAATCGGCTCACAAGCCAGGTGCGACAAGCCTCCGCGCCGTTTCGACGCAGCTTTCGCGCGTCTTTTGAAGCGGTAATTTCAGACATAACAGATGTCCTCTTTACCGCTTCACTGATTCCTCACCGACTCCTCGACGAGCCGTGTCCGATATCCTCGATCCGCACAATCCCATGACCTTCAGCGGTGGTGCGCGGCACGGCTTTCCACGCGTGACCATAGATCACTTCGAAGGTCAGTGCGATCGTGCCGTCGGCGCGCCGACGGGCTTCGAGCGCCGCCAGCAAAGCCTTGTGCAGTCTACGCGCGACGGCATTCGAGGCGGCCTCGCGCTCGAATGGATATGCGCCCCAGCGGCGCACCTCCGCGAGCAGCGACTCGGGCGACTTATACGTAATAGTGAGTGTTTCCTGATCCATCACAGGAATCTCGAAACCGCTCTCGACCAGCATATCCCCAAGGTCATGCATGTCGACAAAGTCGATCACGTGCTTGCGCGAAGCAACACCGTGCGCGGCCTCGACCTCGGCGTAGGCGCCGCGCAATTCCTTCAACGAATCGGGACCGAGCGTGCTGAACATCAGCAGGCCGTTCACTTTCAGCACCCGTTGCCACTCGGGAAACACGAGATCGGGCCGTGAATGCCAGTGCAAGGCGAGATTGGACCAGATGAATTCGAAGGCACCTGCCGCGAACGGGAGAGCCGAAAAGTCGGCCTGCGCGAAACGCGGACCGCGGGCGCCGAGCGCCTTGCCGAGCGTTGCCGGCAGAAAGCGCCGCCAGCTCGTGTCGCCGGAATCGTGACGCAGTGCGCGACCGAGCATTCCGTGCGACAGGTCGGTGCCGAACACCGGTGCCTCGGGAAAGCGTTCACGCAATGCGGGGATGTCCTCGCCCGCGCCGCAACCGGCGTCGAGCACGCTTGCGGGCGTGACCTTGATGTAGTCGAGACGCTCGCGCATGCGCTGCGCGATTTCGCGCGGCAGGAACGCGACGGTGTCGAAGGTCGCCGCACGGCGGTCGAAAATCTGCCTGAGGCGCCGGGGATCATAGGCCGGACGGCCAGATTGAGACGAAGTTGGGGGCATGAGTGTCGTACTGGCGTAGAGCACGAAGTATACTCGTTCGCTTCCGTCCATTCAGCCTGAAAGGCCTTCGCGGGCGGTCCAATCATGCCATTCCGAAAAAATTCTTCGTCTTCCGGCGGCTCGAACACACGTTTTGCATGCTTCACGCGCGGCGTGTATTCGGCATGGCCGCATGTGCTGCACGCCGCGCTGCCGAACCTGTGCGCACTGTGCGGCAATTTGTCGCATAAGACGCTGTGCGCCGGTTGCGACGAGACATATTGGAACGAAGGCATGTTGCGTTGCACGGTGTGCGCGGTTCCTTTGTCCGGAACGCGCTGGGCAGGTCGTGCGCAATATCGCTGCGCGGATTGCATCGGCGAGCCGCCGCCTTTCGAGGCGACCTTTGCTTTGGCCGATTACCGCCAGCCGCTCGACGCCCTGGCGCTCGGCCTGAAATTCCGCGCGCGGCTGATGCTGGCGCGCGAGTTTGCGCAGCGCCTTGCGCGTCTGGCTGAAGACACCTGGCAAGAAGCATCTGAGCGGCCCGATGTGCTCGCGCCGGTGCCGCTCGCCAGCAAACGTCTTACCGAGCGCGGCTACAACCAGGCCTGGCAGATTGCCGGGCCGCTGGCCCGCGCGCTCAATATTCGCAGCGACGCCACCTTGCTGCGTCGCGTGATCCACACCGCGCCGCAATCACGGCTCGACCTGGACGCGCGCCGGTTGAACGTGGGCCGCGCATTCGAAGTCGCCAAACCGGTGCAAGGTCTGCATGTCGGCATCGTCGACGATGTGATGACGACCGGCGCGACGCTCGAAGCGCTGGCGCGCACGCTCAAAGCTGCCGGTGCACGGCGCGTCACCAACTTCGTCGCGCTGCGTACGCCGAAAAACTAGTCTCCACCTGAAGCCATCATGTTCAATGTCGTTCTCGTCGAACCGGAAATCCCGCCGAACACCGGCAACGTCATCCGCCTGTGTGCCAACACCGGCGCGCGACTGCATCTGATCGAGCCGCTCGGCTTTCCGCTCGACGACGCCAAATTGCGCCGCGCCGGACTCGACTATCACGAGTACGCGCAGATGAACGTGCACGCCGATTGGGCAGCGTTCGTCGCCAAGGAAACGCCCGATCCGACGAGAATGTTCGCGTTCACCACCCGCGGCTCGGGTCGGTTTCACGAGCATGCGTTTCAATCCGGCGACTGGTTTGTATTCGGCGCCGAAACGCGCGGCCTGTCGGACACGGTGCTCGATCAATTCGCCAACGAACAACGCGTGCGTCTGCCGATGCGGCCGGGCAACCGCAGCCTGAATCTCTCGAATACTGTCGCTGTGGTCGTGTTCGAAGCGTGGCGTCAGACCGGTTTCGACGGCGGAGCCTGACGGCGTTCCAGTTCGGCTTCGTAGCGCGCGAGCATGGCGTCGTCGAAACAGGCGAACACCACGCGCTCGATTTTCGGCGTACGCGGCAGGGTTTCGAGCACGGTGCCGACGGCAATCTGCACGGCCTCGTCAGCGGGGAAATGGTAAATCCCGCAACTAATCGCGGGAAACGCAATGCTCGTGCAATCCGCCTGACGCGCCACCTCGAGCGAGCGCTGATAGCAGGAGGCGAGAAGGTCGGCCTCGCCATGCGCGCCACCCCGCCACACCGGGCCGACCGCATGGATCACATGTTTGGCCGGCAACTGGTAGCCGCGGGTAATTTTCGCGTCGCCGGTCGCGCAGCCGCCGAGCGCCTCGCACTCACGCACCAGTTCCTTGCCGGCCGCGCGGTGAATCGCGCCATCCACGCCGCCCCCGCCCAGCAACGAAGTATTCGCGGCATTGACGATCGCATCCACGGCGAGGGTCGTGATGTCGACCACGCGCGCCTCTAGCGTGCAATTGTTGAAACTGGGCATGGGAACCTCGCTGGTCCGAAGCGTCGATAAAACGTGGACAGCGATAGCGGGCAGCCGTTCAGCGCTTTTCGCGCTAAACGACTGAAAGACAAGACTTATTCTGCTTTCGAATCGCGTCGCAGCAAGGCATTGACGGCGTCGCGGGGCGCCACACCGTCGAACAGCACGGCGCAGACTGCCTGCGTAATCGGCATCTCGATCGTATGCGCGCGAGCAATCGCCAGTACGGCTTGCGCACAACGCACGCCTTCGGCCACGTGACCGAGGCCGCCGAGAATATCGTCGAGCGTACGGCCCGCGGCGAGTTGTACACCGACTGTACGATTGCGCGACAGATCGCCCGTGGCGGTCAGGATCAGATCGCCGAGGCCGGTCAAACCGGTGAACGTCTCTGCCCGGCCGCCAAGCGTCACGCCGAGGCGCGACATTTCAGCCAGACCACGCGTAATCAACGCCGCGCGTGCATTGAGACCAAGGCCGAGGCCGTCGGCGATACCCGTGGCAATCGCCAGCACATTCTTCACCGCGCCACCCACTTCCACGCCGACGATATCGTCGCCGGTATAGATGCGCATGGCGCCATGATGGAACGCGCCAACCGTACGCTCACGGCATGTCAGCGACGTACTCGCGATCGTCAACGCGACCGGCAAGCCGTGCCCGACTTCACGAGCGAAACTCGGACCCGACAGCACGCCGTTACTGCCATGCCCCGGCAGTTCAGCTGCGACCACCTGATGTGGCAACAACTGCGAGTCGGCTTCGAAACCTTTGCACAACCACACCACATGCGCCGGCACTTTGCCCGCGTCGTGCATCGCCCGGAACAGACCCCGCAGACCGGCGACAGGCGTCGCCACGACGCATAACGCGTTGTCGGCGAGCGCATGGTCGAGCGCTGAGTTCAGATCGGCTTCATGGCGAAGGGACGGCGGCAAAGCAACGCCCGCCAGATAGCGGGCGTTTTCGTGCGACGCGGAGAGATCGGCAATGAGCGCGGGTTCACGCGCCCACAGCACCGTGTCGTGCCGCGCGGCCAGATGGCCGGCGAGGGCTGTGCCCCATGCACCGGCGCCAAGGACAGCAACCTTCATAGCCGGCACCGAACGGACGCGTTAATGCGTGACGCCGTTTTGCGCCGCGCCTTCCTGGCCGCCCATTTGCGCGAGACGTTGCTCGTACAGCGCCTGGAAGTTGATCTCGGCGAGGTGGATCGGCGGGAAGCCTGCGCGCGTGATCGCGTCGGCAATGTTCGAACGCAGGTACGGGAACAGGATCGTCGGGCAGGCAATGCCGACCAGCGGATCGATCTGTTCAGCCGGAATGTTGCGGATGTCGAAAATGCCGGCTTGCTTGGCTTCGATCAGGAACGCAACCTTGTCCGACACCTTGGCCGTGACCGTGCCCGTGACGAGGATTTCGAACACGGTATCGGCGAGGCGCTCGGCCTTCACGTCGACTTCGACTTCGACCGACGGCATTTCCTGCTCGAGGAAGATGCCCGGCGAATTCGGTTGCTCAAGCGACATGTCCTTCAGGTAGATGCGCTGGATGTTGAAGAACGGCTGGTTATTCTCGTCGGACATGATTGAGTGATTCCCTGATAGGTATGCATGGCGGCGGCCCATGGCTTCACGGGCCGCCAGATCGTTGCGGCGTATCGCCCCACCCTGAAAGAGACGAAACGCCGGCTTGTATTTCACGCGCCCCACTCACGCGCCGGCCGGCGCATAAGTAAGGCAACTTCGTTCAGGCAGCTTCGAGCAGAGGCATCAAACCGCCCGCGCGATCGAGCGCGGACAGGTCATCGTACCCGCCGACATGCGTCTCGCCGATGAACACTTGCGGCACCGTGCGGCGACCGGTCCGGGTCATCATTTCTTCACGACGGGCCGGGTCTTTGTCGATCAGTACCTTTTCAACGTGCTCGACGCCGCGCGACTTTAAAAGACGTTCGGCCATCTGGCAATACGGGCACACCTGGGTGCTGTACATGATGACTTTGTTCACTTGGCTGCTCCTTGTTTCACAACCGGCATGCCGGCTTTCTGCCAGGCGTCGACACCGCCTTCAAGAACATGGACTTCCGCGTATCCGGCATCTTGCACGATACGCGCAGCCTTGTTCGACTGCAGGCCGGTCTGGCATACCAGCAGCACCGGGTTGTTCTTGTTCTTCACGAGTTGCGCGACTTTCGCCTGCAACTCTGGAAATTCAAGGTGCCGCGCCGCGGGCAGATGGCCCTTGGCAAAGTCGGCGGACGGACGCAGATCGATGACCGCCGCATTGCGCCGGTTGATCAGTTGGGTCGCCTCGGCGGCCGACAGGCCCCCGCGGCCACGCCGGCTGATCGTCGGCCACAGCAGCAACCCACCGGAGATGAGGACGATTGCGATCAGTACAAGGTTTGTGTAATCAGTGAAAAACTTCACGGAAAATCCGCCGAAAAAGAGAGAAATCGAAAAGGGCAATCCACCCATTATAAAATAACCGTCTGACGCGATGGCGACGCTCCTCTAGAGGACCCTCGCAACGCTTTACCGCTTCCTTACTACCGACCGGCAATCTCATGTACAAACTCGTTCTCATCCGCCACGGCGAATCGACGTGGAACAAGGAAAACCGCTTCACGGGCTGGGTCGACGTCGACCTGACCGAGCAGGGCAATCGTGAAGCGCAGCAAGCGGGCGTGCTGTTGAAGGAATCGGGCTACACGTTCGACATCGCCTACACGTCGGTGCTCAAGCGCGCGATCCGCACCTTGTGGCACGTGCAGGATCAGATGGACCTGATGTATCTGCCGGTGGTGCACTCCTGGCGTCTGAACGAACGCCACTACGGCGCCCTGTCGGGTCTGAACAAGGCAGAAACCGCCGCCAGGTTCGGCGACGAACAGGTGCTGGTCTGGCGCCGCAGCTACGACACGCCGCCGCCGGCGCTCGATCCGTCGGACGAACGCGCGCCCTACAACGATCCGCGCTACGCCAAGGTGCCGCGCGAACAATTGCCGCTCACCGAGTGCCTGAAGGATACCGTCGCGCGCGTTCTGCCGTTGTGGAACGAGTCGATTGCGCCGGCCATCAAGTCGGGCCGCAAGGTCGTGATCGCCGCGCACGGCAACTCGATCCGCGCCATGGTGAAGTACCTCGACAATATTTCGGACGACGACATCGTCGGCCTGAATATCCCGAATGGCGTCCCGCTCGTCTATGAACTCGACGAAAACCTGAAGCCGATCAAGCACTACTATCTGGGCGACCAGGACGCGATTGCCAAGGCGCAAGCCGCTGTGGCCAAGCAAGGCAAGGCGGGCTAAGCCCGTCCTTGCGCCGCAGCCCTGCGGCAAAAACGCAGCAGGGTGGCGGCAAACGGGCCTCGCCGACCGGCAAGACATACCGGCCGGCGCGGCCCGCATCCCCGGGCGCGCCATCTGGCCGCCATCTGAGCGCCATCCTGCTGTTACCGCACATTACTTCACCACCGCAGCGCCGATCTCACGAACCAGGCCCGGTGCGTGCTGTCGAATCACGATTGCCTGTGCTGCGCCCTGACAGGGCGGGTGTGCAGTTATACTTGTCCGTCCCCATCTCTATCGACGCTGCCACGCGCTTCCGACCGCAACAGACTCTATGCGAAAGAACCTGAAAAATATCGGCCTGATTGCCGCGGGCCTTGCTACCGGCGTATTTGCCACCCTGCAACTCTCTGCCTCGGCCCAGCAACCCGCTAGCGCCGCCTCGAGCGCCGTCGCGCCGTTGCCGCTGGACCAGCTCAGGCTCTTTGCCGAAGTCTTCGGGCAAATCAAGCATGAGTACGTCGAACCGGTCGACGATAAGAAACTCCTCACCGCCGCGATCAAGGGCATGGTGTCGAGTCTCGACCCGCACTCGTCGTATCTCGACAAAACCGATTACGAAGAACTGCAGGAGCAGACCAAGGGTCGCTTCGCGGGTCTCGGCATCGAAATTTCGTCCGAAGACGGCCTGATCAAGGTGATCTCGCCGATTGAAGACACGCCAGCATTCCGCGCCGGCATCCGTCCGGGCGACCTGATCACCCGCATCAACGACAAACCTGTGCGCGGCATGACGCTCGACCAGGCCGTCAAGCAGATGCGTGGCGATCCGGGCACCAAGGTCACGCTGACCATCTTCCGCAAGACCGACGACCGCACGTTCCCGCTCACGGTGACGCGCGCGATCATCAAGGTCCAGTCGGTCAAGATGAAGATCCTGGCGCCAGGCTATGCGTATATCCGCGTCACCAGCTTCCAGGAACGCACCACGCCTGATCTGGCCGCCAAGCTGCAAGACATCGCGCGTCAACAGCCGAACCTGAAGGGCCTCGTGCTCGACCTGCGCAATAACGGCGGCGGTTTGCTGCAAAGCGCGGTCGGTGTCGCCGGCGCGTTCCTGCCGGCGAATTCGGTGGTGGTGTCGACCAACGGCCAGATTCCGGATTCGAAGCAGGTCTATCGCGATACGTACGACAACTACCGCCTGCAATCCTTCGACAGCGATCCGCTGAAGGACGAAGCGCCGATCTTCAAGACTGTGCCGATGATCGTGCTGACCAACGCCTACTCGGCGTCGGCTTCGGAAATCGTCGCGGGCGCGCTGCAGGATCAGCATCGTGCGCTGATCGTCGGCAAGACCACCTTCGGCAAGGGCTCGGTGCAAACCGTCCGCCCGATGACAGCCGACACGGCCCTGCGTCTGACCACGGCGTACTACTACACGCCGAGCGGCCGTTCGATCCAGAACAAGGGCATTCGTCCTGACATCGCGGTCGATCAATACGCAGAAGGCGATCCGGACGACGCACTGGTTACCCGCGAAGTCGACTACTCGAACCACCTTGCGAACACGCAAGACCCGAACGAGAAGAAGGAAGCGGACCAGCGCGAACAGGAGCGCATGGACCAACTGCGCCAGCTTGAAGAGCAGAACGACAAGAAGACGCCGGAACAGCGTCAGAAGGATCGTGAGCGCAAGCCGGTCGAGTTCGGTTCGCCCGACGACTTCATGCTGCAACAGGCGCTGAACAAGCTGGAAGGCAAGCCGGTGCAGGAATCGAAGTCGCTGACCGAGCGCCGTCTGGCGCAGAACAAGCCGGCAACATCGGCGTCCGCGCCGGTCGCAGTGAAGCCGACGCAACCGGTACCGGGCGCATCGGGTCCGGTTCCGGCCTCGGCGCCTGCTTCGCAAAGCAACTAAGCCACAAACCTGATGTGTCTTCGCAGCCAGACATGCTGCGAAGACACGTTGCGGTAGACGCTGTAATACCCAGCACCAGCACGAACACTCGCTCCCCGCGCGATTAAAATAACGAAACCGCGCACGGCAGGCCACCGGTCCTGCATCTCATTGCGCGACACTCCACGCGCCCCGCCATGAATGACGATCAACTCCTCCGCTATTCCCGCCACATCCTCGTCGACGAAATCGGCATCGAGGCGCAGCAGCGCTTTATCGACGCGCACGCGATCATCGTCGGCGCGGGCGGGCTAGGTTCGCCTGCAGCGATGTATCTGGCGGCGGCAGGCGTCGGCCGCTTGACGCTGGTCGATGCCGATACGGTCGACCTGACCAATTTGCAGCGGCAGATTCTGCACGTGAGCGCGTCGGTCGGGCGCAAGAAAGTGGAGTCCGGGCGCGACGCAATCGCCCAGATCAATCCCGAGGTGGTGGTGAACGCGGTTGCTGAACGCGTCGACGATGCGTGGCTCGATCGCGAAGTGCCGCACGCCACCGTCGTGCTCGATTGCACGGATAACTTTGCCACGCGCCATGCGATCAATCGGGCATGCGTGAAACATGGCGTGCCGCTGGTGTCGGGCGCCGCACTGCGCTTCGACGGCCAGATCAGCACCTTCGATTTTCGCGACGCAGCGTCGCCTTGCTATGCGTGCGTGTTCCCGGAAGATCAACCGTTCGAGGAAGTCGCGTGCTCGACCATGGGCGTGTTCGCCCCCACGGTTGGCATCATCGGTTCGATGCAAGCTGCTGAAGCGCTGAAAGTGATTGGCGAAATCGGCACGCCGCTGATGGGACGCCTCACGATGCTCGATTCGCTGCGAATGGAATGGAACACGATGCGCATTGCGCGCCAGCCGGATTGCCCGGTATGCGGGCAGCGGCATCAGGCCTGATGCCCAGGCAAAACGTTGAACGAAAAACGCCGCACATGTGTGCGGCGTTTTTCATTTGAACCCAATCCCGACTTTCGGTTTCAGGCCTGCGCCACGCGCTTGAGCGCCGCCTGTACTTCCTCCGGTTCGAACGACGCCAGCACGTCGGCCACCGGCTTTTCGAGCGTCTTCAGATGCGAGCGCAGAACCTCCTGCTTGACCACCAGCAACTGGCTCGGATGCATCGAAAACTCGGTGAGGCCCATGCCGAGCAATAGACGCGTCAACGCCGGATCGCCCGCCATCTCGCCACATACCGACACCGGCACACCCGCCCGCTTCGCCTCGCGCAGCGTGAAGGCGATCAGGTGCAGCACCGCAGGATGCAGCGGGTCGTACAGATGCGCGACCGCGTTATCCGCGCGATCGATTGCCAGCGTGTACTGGATCAGATCGTTGGTGCCGATCGACAGGAAATCCAGCCGCTTGAGAAACAGCGGCAGCGCAATCGCGGCGGCAGGAATCTCGATCATCGCGCCGACCTGCACGTTCGGGTCGTAGGCGATGCCGGCATCGTCCAGCTGACGCTTGGCTTCGCGAATCAGATCGAGCGTCTGATCGATCTCCTGCGCGTGCGCGAGCATCGGAATCAGAATCTTCACCGTACCGAACGCCGACGCGCGAAGAATAGCGCGCAGTTGCGTCAGGAACATCTGCGGCTCCGAGAGGCTCCAGCGAATCGCTCTCAGCCCCAAGGCGGGGTTCGCGGCGGTTTCATAGCCGTCGCCCCCGCCCATCGAATCGAGCGGCTTGTCGGCGCCGACGTCGATCGTACGGATCGTCACCGGCAAGCCGTTCATCAATTCGACCGCGCGACGATAGGCGGCAAACTGCTCCTCCTCTTCCGGCAAATGGTGTTTGTGATTCATGAACAGGAACTCGGTGCGGAACAGGCCCACACCGGTTGCGCCCGAATCGACCGCGGCGCGCGCGTCTTCCGGCAATTCGATGTTCGCGCAGAGTTCGATGCGCGTGCCGCAAAGCGTCTGAGTTGGCGAAAACTTGAGCCGCTGCAGCTTGCGCTGCTCCAACGCCTTTTCGCTTTGGCGGTATGAATACTCCTCCAGCACAATCGGTGCGGGATCGACGATCACAATGCCATGATCGCCGTCGACAATGATCAGGTCATCCTGGCGGATCAGCTGGCTCGCATGCTGCACGCCGACCGCGGCCGGAATGCCGAGACTGCGCGCGACGATCGCCGTATGCGAAGTACGGCCGCCGAGGTCGGTGACGAAACCCTGAAACGTTTGCGTTTTGAACTGCATCATGTCGGCCGGCGCGATGTCGTGCGCGACCACGATCATCTCTTCGCAGGTACCGTGCACACCATCCACCAGCGCCACCGATGCCCCGGCGAGCGCCTTCAGCACACGCTCCACGACCTGCTCGATGTCGGCTTTACGCTCGCGCAGGTATTCGTCTTCAATATCGTCGAAATGGCGCGACAGGCGCTCAAGTTGTTCGGTTAGCGCCCACTCGACGTTGTAGCGGCGCGTGCGGATCAGGTCGATGGTTTCCTGCACGAGCATTGCATCGTTCAGGATCATTGAATGAACGTTGATGAACGCGCCCATTTCGCTGGGCGCGTCTGCCGCGAGATCGGCGCGCAACGCGTCGAGCTCCTGATGCACCAGTTGCTGGGCCGTGCGAAAACGCTCGACCTCGCCCTCGATCTGGGCGGGTTCGATCAGATAGTGGTCTACGTCAAGTGCAGCCGGGGCGATCAGGTAAGCCCGCCCGATGGCGATACCGCGTGACACGGGAATTCCATGCAGCGTGAAGGACACGCGCACCTCCTCTAGTTGTGTGATGCCGCGGCAAACCGCTGCAATGCTCTCAGACTCTCTTCGTCATTATAAATTCCGCGCCCTTTACAAGTACGCCAGGGCTGTGTGCACCGCAGCACGAAATATCGTAAGCGGCCACAACAATCCGCCTTCGTCGAGCTTGCATTCCGGCAACGCGAATCCTTCACCTTCACGCGTCGCGTGAGCTACCGGATCGTGCACCCGGAGAGACGCTCATGCGCCGATTGTCATGCGCTAAAAAAAATGCCGCGGACAGCCGCGGCATTTTGCTCCAGGCAAGGGGAACGCGTGACTTTACTGACCTTCGCCGAATTTATCGGCAATCAGTTTCAACAATGCGTCCATCGCGTCTTTTTCGTCGGCGCCTTCCGTTTCGATCAGCACCGTGCTGCCTATACCCGCGGCCAGCATCATCACACCCATGATGCTTTTGGCATTGATACGGCGGCCATTACGGCTCATCCAGATTTCCGCCTGGTAGTTGCCCGCGAGTTGCGTCAACTTGGCCGACGCGCGCGCGTGCAGCCCCAGCTTGTTCACAATAGTCGTTTCCTGTTGCAGCATGTGATGGTCCGAAGCGCGGGTAAGTGTTGTGGTGAAAGGTGAAAGGTGAAACTGCAAACCAGTGGCAAACGGGTTGCATGCAACCCGATCGCAATTGTTTAAAGCTGTGCGATCCGCTTACAACCCGCTCGAACCGGCCTTCTGAGTCAGGTCGGCCTCGGCCGGCAACGCGGGCAAACAGTCGCTGGAAGCGGCCTCGGGCGGCAAGGCCGGCAAACAGTCACTGGACCCCGCGGGCGGCGCAACCGGCGCCGGCGTGGCAGGCCCGATTGCATGCACGCCCTTGGTGGCTCCAGCAAGCGCTTTGTCGACCAGCGTGTCGAGCGGCGTAGCGCGATAACAGACCGCGCGCACCAGCATCGGCAGATTGACGCCGCACAGTACGCGGACGTTCGGCAACGAAGCGAGCCGCCCGGCGATATTCGCCGGCGTGGCGCCGAACATGTCAGTGAGCACGAGCGCGCCGTTTTCTTCCTTGAGCCGCTCGATTTCCGAATGCGCGAACGCGACCTGCTGTGCGGGATCGCAATCCGGCGATACGTCGATCACGCCGATACGAGCCGGCAAGCCACCGTAAATGTGCGAAATACAATCGCGCAACGCGGTGGCGAACGGAGCGTGCGCAATGATCAGAATGCCTGCCATGTCAGCCTTACTGCAAAAGAACGGCCCCGAACCGTGAACCGGGACGAAGCCCGATTCGCAAGCGCCCTCGACCGGCCGTGGGTCGTGAGGACCGGAACACATCATTTGACGAGCGGCCCGCGGTGCCGGATATCGCAGCGGCGCCAGCGGAAAACTGCTCGCTTACAGTCCGCAATCCATGCCTGTAGCGTCCTACAGACGCCATCGATTCGGCTTGGCGCGGGAGAGCGGGCATTGTATCAGGCCCATTTTCGCGCCAAAGCCGGTGTTTCGCTTGATGCGGATTTACTACATAGTTTGGGGGCCATGGCGGCCATTCAAGGGCTGCGCCTCACGCTGCCGCGCGCTCCAGTGCATCGATAAACATCGCGGCGACGTCGAAGCCGGTCTGGTCCATGATCTCGCGGAAGCACGTCGGGCTTGTCACGTTCACCTCGGTGAGCCAGTCGCCGATCGCGTCCAGTCCGACCAGCAGCAGGCCGCGCGCAGCGAGCACCGGCGCGAGTGTGTCGGCGATCTTGCGATCATGCTCGGTGAGCGGGCGCGCCACGCCGAGGCCGCCGGCCGCCAGATTGCCGCGCACTTCATTGCCCTGAGGAATCCGCGCGAGCGAAAACGGCACCGGTTCGCCGCCGATCAGCAGAATGCGCTTGTCGCCGTCCTTGATCTCGGGGATGAATTTTTGCGCCATGACCGAGCGCGCGCCGTCGTGGCTCAACATCTCGATGATCGAGCCGAGGTTCATGCCGTCGGCCTTCACGCGAAATACGCCCATGCCACCCATGCCGTCGAGCGGCTTCAGAATCACGTCGCCGTGTTCTTCGTGGAAGGCGCGCAGACGGGTAGCGTCGCGCGTCACCAGCGTCGGCGTGACGAACTGCGCGAACTCGCCAATTGCCAGCTTTTCCGAATGATCGCGAATGGCCTGTGGCTTGTTGAAGATGCGCGCGCCGCCGCGCTCGGCCATTTCCAGCAGCCACGTCGACGTCACATATTCCATGTCGAACGGCGGGTCTTTACGCATCACCACCGCGCTGAAGTGCTTCAGCGATTTCGGCGCGGCCGCTTCAGCCGCGTACCAGGTGTCGCGATGCAGATCCGTCACGTCACCGATGATCGTAAAGCGCTGCACGTTCGCCTCGACATCGCCGCCCGTCCACGCCAGATGCTTCGGCTCGCACGTGTAAAGCGTGTGACCGCGACGCGCGGCGTCGGCCATCATCGCGTAGGTCGAATCTTTGTAGATCTTGAACTGCGTAAGCGGATCGGCGATGAAAAGAATGTCCATGGGGATTCCGGTGCGCCCTTAGGGCTTGGCATTGATCGTAAATATAGTCGCTGAAAATGGCGATGGCGGCACGCATGCCGCCATCGACCACCTCGCGAGGCTTAAACCTGAATCGCTTCCGGATCGGTCTTTTCCAGCTCGACCGATGCGGCCAGCAAGCCGAGCCGCGCCACCACGCCGTACATATAGAAGCGGTTCGGCACCGCCGCGCCGGGCTTGGCGTGCGCATCAGGCAGCGCCGTATGCTCGAAACCGAGCGGCACGAAGTGCATGCCGGGCGCGTTGAGATTCTGATCGCGCTCGCGGCTGCCGTGCACGCGGTAAAAGCCGCCCACCACGTAACGGTCGATCATGTACACCACGGGTTCAGCAACTTCCTCGCCGATCCGCTCGAAGGTGTACACGCCTTCCTGCACGATCACGTCGTGCACTTCGAGGCCGTCTTTGGTAGCAGCCATCTTGGCGCGTTCGCGCTTGGTCAGCGCGGCCACTTCCGACGCGTCGTGCACGGTCATCACGCCCATGCCATACGTGCCCGCATCAGACTTGATGACAACATACGGTTTCTCGGAGATGCCGTACTCGCGATACTTCTTGGCGATCTTCTTCAGCACGCCGTCGATCGCGTCCGTTAGCGCCTCTTCACCGGTGCGCTCCTGGAAATCGACCCCTTCGACGTGTGCGAAGTACGGATTGATCATCCACGGATCGATCTCGACCATCTTCGCGAACTTCTTTGCCACGTCGTCATAACAGGAGAAGTGCGTCGATTTGCGGCGAACGGCCCAGCCGGCATGCAGCGGCGGCAGCAGATACTGCTCGTGCAGATTTTCCAGTATGGGCGGAATGCCACCCGACAGGTCATTGTTCAGCAGAATCGAACACGGGTCGAAATTCTTCAGGCCGAGGCGCCGCGGCGAACGCTCGAGCGGTTCGAGCACCAGCTTCTGCCCATCGGACAGAGCGATCGTGACCGGCCCGACGATGCTTTCGTCGAGCGTGCCGAAACGCACGTTCAAGCCCGCCTGGCGCATGATCGCGGCCAGACGGGCGACATTCTCGAGATAAAACGCATTGCGCGTATGGCGCTCCGGAATCACCAGCAGATTCTTCGCGTCCGGGCAGATCTTCTCGATCGACGCCATCGCGGCTTGCACAGCGAGCGGCAATACTTCTTGCGGCAGGTTGTTGAATGCGCCTGGAAACAGATTGGTGTCGACCGGCGCGAGCTTGAAACCCGCGTTACGCAGATCGACAGAACAGTAGAACGGCGGCGTGTGCTCCTGCCATTCGAGCCGGAACCAGCGTTCGATGGCAGGCGTAGCGTCGAGGATCTTCCGCTCGAGATCGAGCAGCGGGCCGTTTAACGCCGTAACTAGGTGCGGAACCATTGATCACTCGCAGACTGGAGAAAAAAGATTGTAGTGCAAATGCTTTGTCCATTTGGGGACGGTTTCTCCATTCGCAAGCCGATGCGAATGCATTCTCGCTATCGCCATGATAGGCAGGAAAAACTACTGTTAACAAGATAGCCAGCAAGAAAAAAGCCCGCCATAAAGGCGGGCCAAAATCGCTGCGCTTGATTCAGATCCGTCAAGCCTTGGAGCTCGACTTTGCCTACAAAAAGTCCTTATTCGACGTGTTCGCCGTGCAGGCTCACGTCCAGGCCTTCGCGTTCCTGTTCTTCCGTCACGCGGATGCCCATCACCATGTCGATGCCCTTCAGCAGGATGTAGCTCACCACGCCGCTGTAGACCAGCGTCGTCAGCACGCCCTTGGCTTGCAGAATGACGCTGCCGTCCGCGCCGCCGATGTCCTTGACCGCGAATACACCGGTCAGGAGCGCGCCTACGATACCGCCGATGCAGTGCACGCCGAACGCGTCGAGCGAATCGTCGTAACCGAGCTTGTGCTTGAGCCACGTTGCCGACCAGAAGCAGATCACGCCTGCCGCGATGCCGATCACCAGCGAGCCCGTCATACCGACGAAGCCCGAAGCCGGCGTAATCGCCACCAGACCTGCCACGGCACCCGACACGATACCGAGTACCGACGGCTTACCCTTGGTTGCCCATTCCGCGAACATCCATGCGAGTGCTGCTGCCGCGGTTGCCACTTGCGTTGCGAACATGGCGAAACCGGCACGGCCGTCTGCCGCCACTGCCGAACCCGCGTTGAAGCCGAACCAGCCTACCCACAGCATGGCGCCACCGATCAGCGTGAGCGTCAGGTTGTGCGGCGCCATCGCTTCCTTGCCGTAGCCGACACGTTTGCCGAGCACCAGCGCGCAAACCAGCGCCGCGATACCGGCGTTGATGTGCACCACCGTGCCGCCCGCGAAGTCGAGGATGCCCGCGCTAGCCAGCCAGCCGGTCGGTTCCCAGACCATGTGTGCGATCGGCGAGTAGACGATGATCGACCACAGCGTCATGAACACCAGCATCGCCGAGAACTTCATGCGATCGGCAAACGCGCCCGTGATCAGTGCCGGGGTGATGATCGCGAACGTCATCTGATAGACGACGTAGACCGTTTCCGGGATCGTCGGCGCGAGGTGGCTGACGGTCAGCGTCGTGGCCTTGTCGCCCTTGATGTAGTTCATGCCCGCCATGAAGAAGCGCGAGAAGCCGCCGATGAACGAGTTACCTGGCGTGAAGGCGAGGCTGTAGCCCACCACGACCCAGATGATCGACACAAGGCAGGTAATCGCGAAGCTTTGCATCAGGATCGCGAGCACGCTCTTCTTGCGGACCATGCCGCCGTAGAACAGTGCCAGACCCGGGATCGTCATGAACAGCACGAGCGCGGTGGAGGTCAGCATCCAGGCGGTGTCGCCCGAATTGATCTTCGACGAATCGACCGAGAACGGCGCGGTCGGCGCGGCGGGCGCGGCGTCCGATGCTGCCGGCGCGGCTGCTGCGGCGCTGGCAGCCGGTGCGGCGGACGCGTCAGCAGCCGGTGCCGAAGCCGCGGCGGCAGCAGGCGCTGCCGAGGCGTCAGGCGCCGGCGCACTCGCCGTCGTATCGGAAGCCGCTGCCGAGGCGGCTGCGGGGGCGGAAGCGTCGTCCGCGAGGGCGGCGCCGATACCGCCCGCGAGCAGCGAACCGGCCATCAGCAAGGACATCAATAATTTGCGCATCTTTCGTTTCCTCTTATCGCTATCTGTGTCGCTATCTTTTGGTTTTACAGAGCGTCCGCGCCGGTCTCCCCGGTGCGAATCCGAATCACTTGCTCGATCGGGGTGACAAAAATCTTGCCGTCGCCGATCTTGCCGGTGCGTGCCGCGCGCTCGAGCGCCTCGATCGCCTGGTCGACGATGTCGTCCGAGACCGCTGCCTCGATCTTCACCTTCGGCAGGAAATCGACGACGTATTCAGCGCCCCGATACAGTTCCGTGTGGCCCTTCTGGCGGCCGAAACCTTTGACTTCCGTCACCGTGATGCCTGAGACGCCGATGGCCGACAAGGCTTCGCGCGCCTCATCGAGCTTGAACGGCTTGATGATTGCGGTAATGAGTTTCATGAAATCCCTCGCTAAGTTGCGTAACCCGTTGCGTAACCCTGTTTGCGTACCCTGTAACCCGTTCGCGTGGTCTCGTTCCGCTACCGGTAAAAAGCACCCGGCAGTGCGCGCGGGGCAGTAACAGCAACTCGCGTGCCATGTTGTGTCAGACTTCGCCTCGCTGCACGCTGCAAAAGGGGCGCAAGCGGCCCTGGCTGAATGGCCAAGGTTGGCGGGGCACGCTGGCGCGGCGCATGGATCGTTGCTAGAGTGTTTGAAGGCTTTTGACGTTTGAGCGCGCACCAAACGGGCTCATGCGGCAGCGGCAGTCAACCGGCCATGCACCAAGACGGCCCATTCGACGTGACAAAGCACAGACGCAACGAAACATGCACATTTTTTGTGCACCAAAGGGAACACCATGAAACAACCGAACGATGTCTTTAACGATTTTCAGGCTCGCATGAGCGAGCTGTTCAAGAACTCGCCGGCCAAAGATGTCGAACGAAACGTGAAGGCCATGCTGTCGCAGGGCTTTTCCAAGCTCGACCTGGTCACGCGTGAGGAATTCGATACGCAGACCCAGGTGCTGGTGCGCACCCGCGCGCGGCTCGAAGAGCTGGAGCGCCGCGTCGCCGAGCTCGAGCAGAAGCTGCCGGTCACGACGCAAACGTCCTAAGGCCTTGCTCGCAGCGCTTTAGCTGCGTAGTGCTGCACATCACTGGCAAGCGAGCCGTGACGTCATCAGCGTTTTAGGGGACTCGCGCGCGCCCTCGGCGCGCCGTCCGACGGGAGAAAACATGTCGCTTGCCGTGGTGCGCAGTCGCGCGCCGGCCTCTGGCCGCGCGCCCGAAGTAACCGTCGAGGTTCACCTCGCGAACGGATTACCCTCTTTTTCGATCGTCGGCCTTCCAGATCTGGAAGTGCGCGAAAGCCGCGAGCGCGTGCGCGCGGCGCTGCAAAACTGCAGCTTCGATTTCCCCGTGCGGCGCATCACCGTCAATCTCGCTCCGGCCGATTTGCCGAAGGAATCCGGCCGCTTCGATCTGCCGATCGCCTTAGGGATTCTGGCGGCGAGCGGACAAATTCCGGCCGAGTCGCTCCTGCATCGTGAGTTCGCCGGCGAACTGTCATTGACCGGTGCGCTGCGACCAATGCGCGGAGCTTTCGCGATGGCCTGCGGGACGGCTCGCAGCGGCGTGCCTCACGGCGGCCTCGGCGGCGGCTCTACATTTGCCGGTGCACCGACTCGCATTACTTCGGGTGAATCGGCGACATCCGGGATGTCCGCTCAATACACGCCGCAGCTCTACCTGCCTGCGGCAAGTGCGGCCGAGGCGGCGCTCGTGCCTGGTGTCGATGTCTACGGCGCCACCGACCTGCCATCACTATGCGCGCACCTGGCCGGCGCGCCCGATGCCCGGCTCTATCCGGTCGCGGCACCCGACATCAGCGAGACCGCAAGCGCCACGATTCCTGACATGACCGACGTGATCGGCCAGCGCGGCGCACGCCGCGCACTCGAAGTCGCCGCGGCCGGCGGACACCACGTCTTGCTGGTCGGGCCGCCTGGCGCGGGCAAATCGATGCTCGCCGCTCGCCTGCCAGGGCTGCTCCCGCCCATGACCGACGACGAAGCGCTCAGTTCGGCAGCATTGCTGTCCGCCAGCCGGACCGGCTTTACGCCCTCGCAATGGCGGCAACGGCCGTTTCGCGCGCCCCATCATTCGTCGAGCGCACCGGCGCTGGTCGGCGGGCGCAATCCGCCGCAACCCGGCGAGATTACCCTGGCGCATCTGGGCGTGCTGTTTCTCGACGAGCTTGATGAATTCGACCGCCATGTGCTGGAAACCCTGCGCGAACCCCTCGAGGCCGGTCGCATCACTATCTCGCGCGCCGCCTTACAAGCGGATTTTCCGGCAGCCTGTCAGCTGATCGCCGCGATGAACCCGTGTCCATGCGGATGGCGCGGCGATCCCAACGGTCGTTGCCGCTGCACGCCGGAGATCGCCGCGCGCTATCTGCGCAAGCTGTCCGGGCCGCTACTCGACCGGATCGACATCCAGATCGAAATTCCGGCGCTCACGCCGGCCGAGTTGTCGGCTCGCTCCACCGTCGCCGGTGAAACCAGCGCGACGATCGCCCAGCGGGTGAATGCCGCTCGCCAGCGGCAACTGGCGAGGCAGGGCAAAACCAATCGGGAACTGGGCGGACGGGAAGTGGACGAGGTCTGCCGTCCCGACGCAGCCGGTGAAGCTTTGCTGCGCCAGGCCGGCGAGCGCTTCGGCTGGTCGGCGCGTGCTTACTACCGGGTTCTGAAGGTAGCGCGGACCATCGCCGACCTCGCCGGCACCGCCATGCCGAGCGCCGCGCAGATCGGTGAAGCCGTTCAATATCGCCGGGCTTTTGGGTCGGTATAAGGAGAAAAATCTACTGTCAAGACTTGACTTATGCACATACGCGCGTTCCAGATAGATTTTGAAACATCTGAAAGGCGCTCGGAAGACCACATCCCAAAGGCATTGATTTAATTGGATTTTTTCGACTTCCCTGACCAGGCTCAATCTGCCAGAATGCCCACGGGATGGGCATCTGACGCAAAAAACGCGAAGTTCTCAACAGAGTTATCCACAGGTCTCGTGCGCAACCGAAAAACTTCAACGTAAACCGGGAATTAGCGCGCGATCCTGCGAAGGAACTTTCACTGTGAATCGTGATCTCGAGCGCGCCGAACCGGCCAAAACTACCGCTATCAATACAGTTGGAACGACGAAAAAAACTGGTCGATCTGCTCCTGCTGCAGCGGCCTTGAAGCGATGATCGCCGCCTGATACACATGCCGGCCACGTGCGACCAGCCGCGCATAGACGGTTCGCGTTTCGTGCTGCGAACCGGCCTCACCGGTCAGCTTCATTTCCAGACCCAGTACCTGACCGCCGGCGGCGAGCGGGATTTGCACCGCGTGCGCGTCTGGCGGGGCGCTGACATTGCGGGCGAGGCCTGTACGCAGGAATTCGAGGGCGGCGCGCTGTGTCGCTTCGTCGTCGTTCGGCAGCATGACGGTGCCGACCGCGAACACGGCATCGCCGGCTTCAGCTGTCTGCATCGCCATTTGCATCGGCGTGCCGTCGATCTGGACCGCGCGCTGATCGTTGCCTGGCTTGGCCGGCAGGTCGACGGTGTAGCCGTTGTCGTTATTCATGATGGTGCGCCAGTCGAAGGTCGGCGAACACGCCGCCAATGCGCCGCTCAACGCCAGCGCGCAAGCCATCGTGCCGAATACGGCACGCACTCGCTGCAAACGGGATGTGGCACCGGCCAGGCGGCCGCCAGTCTGGGAGAAACTTGAGATTCGGCTAACGGGATGTTCAAACGGGATTATCGAGATCCGGGCGAGGAAATGAAAAACGGTTCGGAGCATGGGGCAAAAGATCGGACTGACAGGAACGTAAAATCCCATTATCCCCTCCTGGGCCGGCCTCTGCCGCACGACTGGAATGGGGCTACAATAGCGACGCCAAGCAATACCGGGTTTAAAGCCCAAGCCGAAGCACTGTTCCGCGCCTTCTGCGCGACTCTCGAGGTTCCGTTCATGAGTTCCACCCCGTCTACCGCCGCACGGCGCACGAATCCGATTCGCTACGTCATCGTTGCCGTCGTGGCCGTCGCGATTGCGATTGCCGGCTATTTCGCGTTCGCCGGCCAGCAGCGCGTACCCGATGCGACCTTCACGTTGCTGTCGGGTCAGAAAGTCTCGACCGCCGATCTGAAAGGCAAGGTTTACCTGATCAACTTCTGGGCGACCAGTTGTGACACCTGCATGAAAGAAATGCCGCAGATGGTCCAGACCTATAACCGCTTCAAAGGCAAAGGGCTCGAATTCGTCGCCGTCGCGATGAACTACGACGCACCGATGTACGTGGCCAACTACACGCAAACCCGCCAGTTGCCGTTCAAGGTTGCGATGGACGACGGCTCGGCCGCCAAGCAGTTCGGCAATGTCCAGTTGACGCCGACCACCTTCCTGGTCGACAAGGACGGCAGGATTCTGAAGCGCTACGTCGGCGAGCCGCAATTCGCGGAACTCGACCAGTTGTTGGAAAAGGCGCTGAACGCGGCCTGATTGCGGGCTGACTGCCAAGTAACGCCTGAAGTAAAGCGCTCTGATTCTGATTCAAACATGCCGGCGCCGGGGCCATACCTCTTCGCCGCCGGCGCTTCAAACCCTCACCGTTCCCCTTCCCCTTTGGCCGCAAGGCCATATCGCTTGATCTTCTCGTAGAGTGTCGCCTTGCCAAGCTGCAGCTTGTCTGCCGCGGCCGCGACTACGCCGCCGGCCTGCTCCAACGCCTCCGCGATCACCGCCCGCTCGAACTGCTCGACACGCTCCTTCAACGGCTGGGTCGCGGCACCGTCGTCGGCGAAGGACATGACCGGATCCTCGGCCACGCCGAGCACGAAGCGGTCGGCGGCGTTGCGCAGTTCGCGCACATTGCCCGGCCATTCACGCTGCATCAGGCTCGCACGCTGCCGGTCCGTGAGAATCGGCGCGGGGCGTTGGTAACGCACCGCTGCATCCAATAGGAAGTGTTCGAACAACGGCACGATGTCCTCGCGACGCTCGCCCAACGGCGGCAACGCGATCGTCACGACGTTCAGCCGGTATAGCAAATCGCGACGGAACGAGCCGTCGGCAACATGCTCGGCCATGTCACCCTTCGCGGCGGCCACCACGCGACAATTCACGCGAATCGGCTGATTCGAGCCAAGTCGTTCCAGCACGCCGTCCTGCAACACGCGCAGCAGCTTGACCTGCAACGCGAGCGGCATGCTCTCGATTTCGTCGAGGAACAGCGTACCGCCCGAAGCATGCTCGAGCTTGCCGATCCGCCGTTTTGCCGCGCCAGTGAAGGCGCCGGGTTCGTAGCCGAACATCTCCGACTCGAACATCGGCTCCGGCAGCGCGCCGCAGTTCACCGCGATAAACGGTTTGTCACGCCGCGGCGACAGTTCATGCAGGCTGCGCGCGATCAACTCCTTGCCTGCCCCGGTGTCGCCGTTGATCAGCACCGACGCGTCGGTCGGCGCAATGTTCGCGATCAGCCGCCGCACCTGCTCGATCGCCGGACTATGACCGATGATGCGCGGCGCCACCGTGTTCTGCCCGGCGAGTTCACGGCGCAGCGCGAGGTTTTCCAGCACCAGTTTGCGGCGCTCCAGCGCACGTCGCACGGTTTCGATCAGACGCTCGGATGCGAACGGCTTTTCGATGAAGTCATACGCGCCGTCACGCATGGCCTGCACGGCCATCGAAATATCGCCGTGACCGGTAACCAGGATCACCGGCACGTCGGGCGTGCGCTCGTGGCACTGCGCAAGCAACTCGAGCCCGCTCGCACCAGGCAAGCGAATATCGCTGACGATCACCCCGGAGAAATCCGCGCTGATCATCTTCGCCGCGGATTCCACCGAGGCATGGCCGATCACGTCGAAGCCCGCTAGTTGCAAACTCTGCACGCTGGCGCGCCGCACCAGTTCGTCGTCTTCGATATATAGCACTTGCAAGCCGTGGTTCAGCATGGGGTTCTCGTCTGATTCAGGAACCCGTGGTGAGCGGGTCCGATGTGTGGCTCGTCTGCACGCGCGCGCGGCGCAGCGTCAACACGAATAATGCACCGCCGTCCGGCGCATTGCGCGCCACCAGTGTGCCGCCGCAGTCGCGCGCAATCGACGATGAAATCGCAAGGCCAAGCCCTAACCCGTGACCCATTTCCTTCGTCGTGAAGAACGGTTCGAACAGGCGCGGCAGCACGTCGTCGGGAATGCCTGGGCCGTTGTCGCGCACGACGAACGACACGCTCGACTCAGTGGCTTCGATGTCGATCGAAATGCGGGGCGGTGTCATTCCCTCCGTTGCGTCGAGCGCGTTGCCGAGCAGATTGATCAGCACCTGTTCGAGGCGCAGATCGTCGCAATGAGCAATCAGCTCGGGATGATCGTCAGCGAGATTCAACGGCGTACGCGCGCCGACATCGGCACCGGCATCGGCATCGACATCGGCATCGGCATCGGCATCGGCATCGGCATCGGCATCGGCATCGAGCAGAGCGAACTCGACTTCGACGCCTTGCAGCCGCTTTTGCAACAGCGCGATGACGTTGCACAACGCTCGCATGATCGGCGCACGCGCGCTGCGTGGCCGCGCGCGGCCGACGAACAGCTTCAACTGATTGGTGATCTTGCCCATGCGCTCCGTGAGCGCCGCAATCGCTTCGAGATTTTCGCGCGCCGAGGCCTGGTCGCCGCGTTCGAGCAGCACCCGCGTGTTGTCGGAGAAGCCGCGCAACGCAGCGAGCGGCTGATTCAATTCATGCGTGATGCCCGCCGCCATCTGCCCCAGCGCGGCGAGCTTGCTGGCCTGGATCAGTTCATCGTGCGCCGCACGCAGTTCCTGTTCCGCGCGCGTACGCTCGGCGACTTCCTTCTGCAACTGCTCGTTCGCCTGCGAAAGATCCGCGGTGCGCTCTGCCACTCGCCGGTTCAATTCCGCGTATGCCTTTTGCAGCAGAGAACGACTGCGCATCACTTCGCGCACCCGGGCGCGGCGCATCCTCCAGTAGAACGCGAACAATACCAGCGACACGTAACCGAAACCGGTCACGATGGTTGCGTTACGCGCGTCGGCGTCGACCGGATCGACAGGCGACATGGTGATCAGATGCCAGTCCGGCTCGCCCATGCCGCGCCGCGACGCCAGATAGCGCGGCGCATAGCGGCCACCGCCGATGCGTACGATCTGCGCATTGCCTTCGAGCGTGCGCTCGATCGTCACTGGCAGCGGCGCGATCGGCTGCTGCGCATACTGGCGCGCCTGATAGATCGAATCGGCGACCTGTCCCGACAATGGCCGGATCGTGTGATATTTCCACGCCGGTATCGACGACAGAAAGATCACACCGTGATCGTCGGTGACAACCAGAGGCTCGAACGCATCCGCGCCCTGAAACCATTCGAGATCGAGTTTAACGACCGCCACGCCGACGATCTTGCCGTCACGCCGCACCGGCTGCGAGATGTAGTAACCCGGCGCCTGCGAAATCGTGCCGATGCCGAAGAAGCGGCCCACGCCGCCCTTCACCGCATCGAGAAAATACGGCCGGAATTGATAGCCAGCGCCGATGAAACTGCCCGGCCCGTGCCAATTGCTCGCGGCGACGCAGTAGCCGTCGAGCGGAATGATGTAGGTGACCGTTGCCCGCGCATGACGGTTGAGGTCTTCAAGATAGAGATTGGCGCGTTCGACGTTGCCTGGGCTGGGATTGACCAGCACGTCTTGCACAATGGGATGTTCGGCCAGCAGATAAGGCAGCGATTCGTAGCGCTCGAGCGTGCTTTTCAGCGCGCTGGCGGTGCGATCGACCCGCACTGCGGCATTGTGCCGCAAATTGTCGATGCCGCGCTGCCACGCGATGCTGTACGTGAGCCCGCACGCCGCCACGAGCCCGGCGACGAGCGCGAAGAGGATCAGCAGGCGGCGCGTCACGTTGGCAATTCCCGATCGGAGAGGATCGGATATTGTGGCATAAGGCGACGCGCCGTCGGCGTGAGCTTCGTCGGCCGACGGCGCGGGGTCACGGCGCACGGCTGCCGCTTTCATACGTGGGCGTCCGCGGCCGTGATCGGAGTCGTGTGGCAGGTCCGGCTTAAACCCCAGCCGGCTCTTTGACCGCCACCTCACCCCGCAACGCGGCGTTCAGCTTGTTGCGGTCCAGTTCCTTTTCCCATGCCGATACGACCACCGTCGCCACACCGTTGCCGACGATGTTCGTCAGCGCGCGGCATTCGCTCATGAAACGGTCGATACCGAGAATCAGCACCATGCCCGACAGCGGGATGGTCGGCACCACGGCGAGCGTTGCGGCCAGCGTGATGAAGCCTGCACCCGTCACACCGCTCGCCCCCTTCGACGTCAGCATCGTCACCGCCAGCAGCGTGAGCTGCTGCGTCCACGTGAGGTCGGTGTTGGTGGCTTGCGCGATGAACAGCACGGCCATCGTCATGTAGATGTTGGTGCCATCGAGGTTGAACGAGTAACCAGTCGGTACGACGAGACCCACCACCGAGCGGGAGCAGCCGAGCTTTTCGAGCTTCAGCATCAGTTGCGGCAACGCCGCCTCCGAGGAGCTCGTGCCCAGCACGATCAGCATCTCTTCCTTGATGTACGCGACGAAGCGCAGGATGTTGAAGCCCACCGCACGCGCGATGATGCCGAGCACGACCACCACGAACACGATCGACGTCAGATAGAACGTGCCGATCAGCTTGAGCATCGGCAGCAGCGAGCCGATGCCGTACTTGCCGATCGTGAACGCCATCGCGCCGAACGCGCCGATCGGCGCCAGCTTCGTGATGATGCGCACGATGCCGAACAACACATGCGAGAGTCCGTCGATAAAGTTCGTGACGACCTTGCCCTTCTCACCGGCCGTGGCCAGCACCGCGCCGAACAGCAACGCGATCAGCAGGATCTGCAGGATCTCACCCTGTGCGAATGCCGACACGAGCGTGTCCGGGATGATGTGCATCAGGAAGTCGACCGTGGTCTGGCCGTGCGCCTTCGCGGCATACGACGCGACAGCCTTGCCGTCGAGCGTGGCCGGGTCGATATTGAAGCCGACACCGGGCTTCAGCACGTGCGTGGCGATCAGGCCGAGCACCAGCGCGAAGCTCGAGACAATTTCGAAGTACAGCAGCGCCTTACCGCCGACGCGCCCAACCTTCTTCATGTCTTCCATACCGGCGATACCCGTCACCACCGTGCAGAAGATGATCGGCCCGATCACCATCTTGATCAGCTTGATGAAGCCGTCGCCGAGCGGCTTCATGTCAACGGCGAAGTCCGGCGAATAATGGCCGAGCGCGATGCCGATGATGATCGCCACGATCACCTGGACGTACAGCACTTTGTGGATAGGTTTCTTCACGATGTTTCCTGCGATATGGGTGAGCTCAAGGCCTGCCACGCTGCGCATCATGCGAACGAATACTCGTCACACCTGTGCACGGCATCAGGCCGCGACAAGACGACGAATTCAGAAATACCGGGAAGGGAAATCAGACATCGTTGTCTCCTTGCTTTAGTTGTCGGACCGTTGCGGCCGCGTTATCTAAATTGCAAGGTCGATGCCAGCTTGATGACGGGCAGAGCGCTTTGATTTTTATAGCTTTTTTGGGATGCCACAGCATGCCTCGTCCGGGATTCCGGAAATCCGGACAAAGGGTGTCGGGGAATCCGGAATCCGTCGAGGCAATAAGTCCGGGAAAACCCGGAGAGCCTTTGGGGCTGCGGCTTTCGCCTGGTTCAGCCGAAACTGCTCAGCCGGTACGCGGTGCTATCGCTCACGCGTAGCGCGGCTGTTCGGCTTCTATGGCCCACCCTCTTCCAGTACCAGCAAATTCTCGTGCGAGAAGCCGAGCGATACCGGCTGTCCCCGTTCGGGCAAACCGCGGTTCGGGTCGTTGAACACATCGAGTGAAATGACCGCATCCTTCACGCGCGTTCTGATGCGTACCACCGCGCCAAGGAAATTCACTTCTTCGACGGTTGCGTTCAGCGTGTTGCGACCCGGCGCGGCCGGCTCCAGGACAATGGCTTCGGGGCGCAACGCGAGCATGCGTTTCTTGCCCGCGTCATCTGCCGGAAGTTCCTGCGTGGTGGTCAGCTCCTGGCCGTCGACGGCCATCTTGCCGGTCTTCGGGTCGATCACGTGCCCCGCCAGAATGTTCAGCGTGCCGACAAACGATGCGACAAAACGCGTGCGCGGATAGTTGTAGATCTCCGAAGGCGAACCGATCTGCTCGACGCGCCCCTCGTTCATCACCACAATACGGTCCGAAATCGACAGCGCCTCTTCCTGATCATGCGTCACGAAAATCGACGTGATACCCAACTCGCGCTGCAACGCGCGAATGTCTTGCCGCAACGAAATGCGAATCTTCGCGTCGAGCGCGGAGAGCGGCTCGTCAAGCAACAGCACCTGCGGCTTGCCGGCCAACGCGCGCGCCAACGCCACGCGCTGCTGCTGACCACCCGACAATTGCCAGGGATAACGCTCGCCGAGATGTGGCAGCTTGATCAGTTGCAACATCTCCTCGACGCGCTTCTTGATCTCCGCCTGCGGACGATGCGTGATCTTCAGTCCGAAGCCGATGTTATCGGCCACCGTCATGTTCGGAAACAGCGCATACGACTGAAACACCATCCCGACCTTGCGTTGCCGGGTCCGAAGGTGCGTCACGTCTTTGTTGTCCAGCCGGATAATGCCGCGCGTCGGTGTTTCGAAGCCGGCGATCATGCGCAGCACCGTGGTCTTGCCGCAACCCGACGGCCCAAGGAACGTGATGAATTCGCCGCGTTCGATCTTCATGTCGAAGTGATGCAGCGCCGTGTTCGCCCCGAAGGACTTATGCAGATTTTCGATCTCAAGGAATGCCATGATTCGCTGCCTCAGTCCGTCAAATGAGTCCGTCAAATTTTCTGGCCGCTAAGCGCGCGTGCCGAGCCGAATACCTGAATCAAACCCATCGACGCCCATGTGATCACGAACGCGATGATCGCAAGCGCCGACGGTTCATACGCGCGGTTTGCGCCGATCAATTGCAGATACGGGCCGAATGCGGGCCGGTCGAGCAAACTCGCCAGCGTGAACTCGCCGATCACCACTGCAAAGGTGAGAAACGCACCGGACAGAATGCCCGAGCGGATATTCGGGAAGATCACCTTGAACAGGATCGTCGGCCAGTTCGCCCCGAGACATTCGGCGGCTTCGGTCAGCGAGCGCACGTCGACCGCGCGCAAACCTGCGTCGACCGCGCGATACATATACGGCAGCGAGAGCGTCACGTAACCGAACACCAACAACAGGTCAGTCGCGCGTTCGTTGCCGGTGAGGGGCAGAATCGAGCTGCTGTTATAGATACGCAGATAGCCGAACACGATCACGATCGCCGGGACCACCAGCGGCAACAGCGTGATGAATTCGACGACCGGCCGCAGCTTCGGCAGGCGCAACTGCACGTAGTACGCGGTCGGCACCACGAGCAGCACACCGACGATAATCGTCAGCACCGCCATCAGGATCGAATAACCAAATGAAGCCTGAAAACGCGGATCGCTCAGCACGACGCTATACGCTTCGAAGCTGTAGACCCCGCGCTTCATGCGCAGGCTGAATTCGAAGGTAGCGAGCAACGGAATCAGAAAGTACAGCGACCCGACAATCATTGCGGTCCACGCGCCCACACGCGACTGGCTTTTCATCGACGGCCCCTTTCGGCGCGTGAACGCAACCAGATGTAGCCGCCGTTCGACAGCCCGGTCACAAGCACCATGCCGAGCGCGAGTGCGTACCCAAGGTTCTGGTTGTGCATCACGTCGCCGCGAATCTGCGCATACAGCAGGATCGTGACGATGTTTAGCGAACTGCCGGTCAG
Source organism: Paraburkholderia sediminicola (assembly GCF_046030555.1). Classification (GTDB taxonomy): domain Bacteria; phylum Pseudomonadota; class Gammaproteobacteria; order Burkholderiales; family Burkholderiaceae; genus Paraburkholderia; species Paraburkholderia sediminicola_E. The sequence goes on from NZ_JAQQCH010000012.1 coordinate 128,147, forward strand.
CGCATAAGCCGTGGCGACCGCACCGAAAGAGTTGGCGAACAGCAGCAGCGTCGCGCCAAGCACGCTCGGCCACAACACCGGCAGCGCGACGTGGCGCCAATATTGGAAAGCCGTGCCGCCGAGGCAGTCGCAGGCCTCACGCCATTCGCGCTTCAGGCCGTCGAGCGCGGGCGTGACGATCAGCACCATCAAAGGAATCTGGAAGTACAGGTAAGTCAGCGTCAAGCCGGAGAAGCTCAGAACGCTGAAGCCCGTCGAGTACAGATTGAGGCCGAGGTACTTCTTCAGCAATACGGTCACCAGACCGACGCGTCCCAGCGTACAGATGAAGGCGAACGCGAGCGGCACGCCGGCAAAATTGGAAGCGACCCCGGAGAACGTCATCAAGGTAGGACGAATCCAGCCGGGCAATTTGCCTTGCACCGCTGCCCATGCGAGCAGCGAGCCGATCAACGCACCGCCGAGCGCGGAAGCGGCGCTTACCTTGAAGCTGATCCAGTAGGCATCCATCACCGTAGGCTGAAGCAGGTCGCGAAAGTTGCCGAGTGTGAAGTGACCTTGCGGATCCTGAAATGCGCCGACCATCAGAAAGCCGGTTGGCAGAATCAGGAACAATAGCGCGAAGGTAAAAAATGGCACCACGCCGATCCAGGCGAGGAACTGCGACGCGCGGCCCGGACCGTCGACGCGAGGCGTTGGCGTGGGCACAGGCGGAACCAGCAATTCCGGCTGCACCGCTCCAGCATCCGATGAAGCGCTCATAGCTCACCCTTGGGGCTTTCTGGCTAACGCCTGACGCGCCGCTCTCTTCAAGCGACGCGTCAGCTTTGAATCTGCATATTGCGGTTAGCAACGGCAGCGTGTGCAGCATGCGATTGATCGCTGCTCCGCTGCCGCCGCAACCGCTTGCGCCGAGACGATTACTTGACGTTCGCGCCGACCGCTTCGTCCCAGTGCTTCGTGATGGTGTCCTTGTAGGCATCCTGTTGGGACAGCGTCGGGAACACCACATTCTTGTAGGACGACGGCGGCGGCAGCTTATCCAGCAGAGCCTGCGGCACCTTTTTCGCCGCCACCAGTTCGTTGTAGCGCATCGGATGGCAATAGCCGGTCAGCCAGCCGATCTGGCCTTCATCCGAGTACAGGTATTCCATCCACAGCTTGGCGGCATTCGGATGCGGTGCGAAGGCGCTGATCGCCTGAACATACACACCGGCGACCACGCCCGTCTTCGGAATCACCACCTGCACCTTCGGATTGCCCTTCAGCGTGTCGCGGTCGGCCAGCGCGTTGTAGTCCCAACGCACAACGATCGGCGTGGTGCCTTGCGCGAGCGACGCGGCCTTGCCGATCACCGGCACGAAGTTGCCGTTCTTGTTCAGGTCGGCGAAATACTTAAGTCCGGCCTTGTCGGCCTTGCTCACATCGCCCTTGCTTTGCGACAGGCCCGCGGCGAACACAGCCTGGATCGCCTGATTAGCCGTACGTGGGTCGCCGGCCAGCGAAACAGCATTCTTATAGTGTGACTTGAGCAGATCGCTCCAGTCGGAGGGCGCCTTGTCGATCATGTCGGCGTTCACTTCAAACGACAGCACGCCGTAGTAATCGCCGTACCAATAGCCGTCGGCATCTTTCGACTCTTTCGGAATCGAGTTCCACGAAGCGACCTTGTACGGCTGCAGCAAACCTTCGGCTTTCGCGGTCGGACCGAACGACAGACCCACGTCGATCACGTCAGGCGCTTGCGGGCCCTTGTTGCCTTTGTTCGCCTTAATGGCTTCGACTTCGTCGCCCGAACCCGCATCCGGATTCAGTTCATTGATCTTGATGCCGTATTTCTTCTGAAAGCCGGCCACCAGTTGACCGTAGTTGCACCAGTCGTGCGGCAACGCGATCACGGTGAGTTGACCTTCCTGCTTGGCGGCGGCAACCAGTGCGTCGAGCGGCGCGGCCGAAGCGCTGCTCACGCCGGCTGCGGCAACACCCGCAGCGGCCGACATCGAAAGTAAACGAGCTAACGCGGTGCGCTTCATAGTCTTCCCCATCCTCTGCCGAAATTGCTACGTTTGGAAAATTTCTAGTTTCCAGCTCTATGGGCGCACGCCTGTGCAAGCTCGCACCCGCGTCATGCTCAGTCTGGGTTCGCCCGCGCCGAAAACATGTCGTGCTCCAGTCTATCGATGCGATCTGTACAAATCATGTCGACGCCCCACTGCGCAAGCAACTGCGCGCGCGCCGGGTCATTCACCGTGTAGGCGAGTACGCGCAATCCGGCTGCCTTAATCTCGGCGACCAGCGGTTCAGTCAGATACCGGTGGCTCGCGTGCAACGACACGCAATCCAGTTCCCGCACGATGCGCAACCAGTCGGCCGGGACCTCTTCGAACAGCATGCCGCGCTGCAGTGAGGGGGTCGCGTCACGCGCTGCCGCGAGCGCCTCGAACGAAAACGATGACAGAAGCGGCGGCGTCTGCCCTTGCCACAAAGTCAGTGCACCGCTTGAGACCAGACGTCCAGTGATCTCATCGCGACCGGGGCACGGCTTGATTTCGATGTTGGCGGCAATGCCATCCCGCGCACAACGCCCGGCGGCTTCGGCGAGCGTGGGCAGGCGCGTGCCGTCGAACTGCGGCCCAAACCACGCGCCGGCGTCGAGCGCGGCCAGTTGTTCCCACGTGTGTTCAGCAGCGGCGCCATGGCCGTTGGTCGTGCGTTCCAGCGTGTCGTCGTGCAACAGAAAGAGCTGGTTGTCAGCGGAGAGCTTGGCGTCGAATTCGACCATACGGTAGCCGTAGCGCACGCACGCGTCGAAACCGGCCAGCGTGTTTTCCGGCGCCATCGTGCCGCCACAGCGATGCGCAATCAGCCTCGGATAGGGCCAGTCTGCGGATAAGGTGTGATCAATCCCGTTTCCCACGTCTCGTTACCTTCCAGATAGAGCGGGTTAAATATGCTCTCGACACGTTCCCGGCTGCCACTGCCGCCATACGACCACTGTGCCTTGCAGCCTTTACGCGTGAGCCCCGCGCGTAGTATCGCGCCAATGCGCGCGTTGCGGTAGCCAGCCACACGGCCAATGCCGCGCACCATCCGACTCGCGACGAGCGCTGCAGTCCTATTGTCAGGATGCCGAACCGTGTCACTTCCAGGCAGCGTCGTGTGCAGCAGCTAATTGATGGGGCAGCAAATCCCAAGATCCATTATGGCAACGACATGGGTCAGTCAAATTGCCAAAAAACGCCGCAAAATGCTCGAAATGAGACATTTCAATTCCTTTTCGAACATTTGATGTTCGAAAAGGGCGCCGCGCTTCGATCTGCGAAGGCTAAGATGAAATACACAAACTTGCAAGCTGCCAAAAAAATACAACACAATTCGGCTAAAGTAGTACGCTTGACATCGTCCGGACACAGATTCATGTCCACGATGGCGTCATTAAAAACAAGCCCTGTGAACGCGCGTTCGCATCCAAGGAAAAATGCATGTGGCAGGAAGACCGTCATCAGAGAATTCGCGCCTTGCTGTCGACGCTTCAACGCGTGTCGACCGAACGGATCATGGCGGACCTCGGGGTGTCGCGCGAAACCGTGCGGCGCGATCTGCTCGACCTGGAAGCGCTCGGTGAATTGCGGCGCGTGCATGGCGGCGCGATCAAACCCGCCGACGAGGCACCCATCGCCGAGCGTGCCCACATGCGCGTCAAATCCAAAACGGCGATTGCCAAAGCGGCCATTGGTTTGATTGCGAGCGGCCAGACACTTTTCATCGACGCGGGCACTACGACTGCGGCACTCGCTGAAGAGCTGGCGAAACTGGCGAACCTGACGATCGTCACCAACTCCATCGACGTCGCGCTGAAAATGCGGGGCGCTGTGGATCAAACGGAAGCCGCCAACGAAGTGATCCTGCTTGGCGGCTCGATCAGCGATCGCGCAATGGCGACGACAGGCGCCACCACCGTGCTCGACATCCAGCGCTATCGTGCGGACATGGCGCTACTCTCGCCGGTCGGCATCGACCACCGGCATGGCGCGACCAATTACGATCACGCTGAAACCGAAGTGGCACGCGCCATGGTCGCCAACGCAGACCGCGTGGTGATCCTCGCCGACTACAGCAAGATCGGACAGCGCAGCCGGATCTCGTACTGTCCGGTCGACCGGATCGATGTGCTCGTCACCAACAAAAAAGCGGCCGAAGCCGCCGACTTTGCATCGCTCAAAAAGAAGCTGGAAGAGATCGTTCTGGCGTAGGGCGCCGGTATGGTCGGGGCTTCGCGAGCGCGCTGAAAGCGCGCCGAGCGAGCGGTCGCATGCAAGGGCGCAGCTGGCACCTACAAGCGACGGTTGCGGCCCACAACGACGGCCTGTTTATTCCTTCACGTGTATCGTGTCGAGCACGCGCTTGCGCAAGCGCGTATCGTGCAGCGCGCCGGCTGCGTCGAGCACCGGATAGGCCGTCGAACAGAACAGTGAATTGAGCCGCTTCATGTCGCTGATCAGATCCAGATGCAACGCGCTGGTCTCGATGCTGCGCACGGTTTGCCCGGCGAGCCGGTCCAGGTGTTTATATGAATACGCCCGCTCGAGATCGCGAAAGCGCTCCTTCTCCGCCAGCAGTTGCTCGGCGCAACGCAGATCGTTATTCAGAAACACCGAGAGGCCAAGCTGCAGATTGCTGACGAGCCGCGCCTGCAGATCGTCCAGTTCGCCCAGCCCTTCCTCCGAAAACGACAGCCGGTGCGCGATCTTCTTTTCCTCGATATCGCGGACGATCCGCTCGATGATGTCGCCTGCGTGCTCCAGGTTGATCGTCAACGAGATGATGTCGGTCCAGCGGCGGCTATCGGCCTCGTCGAGCTGCTCGCGCGAGATCAGTGTCAGATAGGTTTTGACCGCCGCATACAGTTCGTCCACGTCGTCGTCCATACGGATCGTTTCGCGCGCCTTCTCGAGACTGTTCTGATGTATCAGGTCCGCGACGTTATTGAGCATGGTGCGCACGATGTCACCAATGCGCAGCACCTCGCGGGCAGCGTGCGCGAGTGCGAGCGTAGGCGTGGGAAGCGCGGCGGCGTCCAGATGCAGCGGCCGCAGTTCACCGTTGGGCTGTGGCCGATCCGGCAACACCCGCGAGCAGATGCGCGCCATCGGATCGACCAGCGAAAGGCAGGCGCAGCAACGCAGTGTGTTGTAGATCACATGGAAGCCAACCACCGCTTCGCGAGGATTCGCGATGAGCACCGGCAGCCCGCGTGCAAGCAGCGGCGCGAACGGCAGGATCAGCAATGCGCCGGCCAGCTTGAACGCCAGACTGCCCATGGCCAGACGCCGCGCCGCCGTGTTTTGCGCGAGCGTGCCCATCAGCGCCAGCAAGCCGCTGCCGAGGTTCGCGCCGATCACGAGACACAGCGCCACCTTCAGTGAGATCACACCGGACGAGGCGAGCGTGGCGGTCAGCAGGACTGCCGCGAGACTCGAATAGGACAGCACCGCAAATGCCGCGCCGACCAACGCGTCGAGCATCGTATCGCCGGTCAGCGCACCGAACATGACGCGCACGCCGGCGCCTTGCGTCATCGGCTGAGCGGCTTCGACGATCAGGTGCAGCGCCAACAGGATCAGGCCCAGTCCGATCAGCGTGCGGCCAACCTGGCCCAGACGCGTTTGCTTGCGCGACAGAAAGAGCGGCACCCCGACCAGAATCAGGATCGGCGACAGCCACGATAGATCGAGTGTGAGCAACCGTGCCATCAGCGCGGTGCCGACGTCGGCGCCAAGCATGATCGCGAGGCCGCTGGTGAGCGGCAGGAGACCCTGTGCAGCGAACGACGTGACGATCACCGCCGTGGCGTTGCTGCTCTGCACGAGGCTCGTGACGCCAACGCCCGCGAGAAAGGCACGCCAGCGACTACTGGTGCTGCGCCCGAGGACGCTGCGCAGATCGGCGCCGAGCACGCGCAGGATGCCGGTACGTACGATGTGCGATCCCCACACGAGGAGCGCCACACCAGCCAGAAGGTTAAGGAGAATCAACATAAGGCACTGCGCATCCGTTCCTGCTGCCATGACCCGAACCGCATGCCGCGCGAACGGGCACCCGGGGCGTTTATGACAGTAGTGTTGCACATTTTTGCCTTATTGTAATTTTGTGCTTTTAAATATACGCTCGTGCCACACTGTGAATTGCCATGTTGCTATGTGCCGGTCATCGTCCGACGCGCGACTCGCCCGATCACTTAGCTTGCCCACTTCATCACGACATCACGAGGACTCTGGATGAGCCGCAACCTTGCGCTGTTCGACCTGGACCATACGCTGCTGCCGCTCGACAGCGATCAGGCATGGGCTCACTTTATTGCCGGATTGGGCATAGAAGGCGCTGCGCAGCACGCGGAAGAAATCGACGATTACTACCGGCAGTATGTGGCCGGCACGCTCGACATGACCGCCTATCTGAACTACACATTGGCGCCGCTGGCTCGTCATTCGCGCGAGCAGCTCGACGCGTGGCATGCGCAATTCATGGAGGATGTGATTGCGCCGGCCATCCTGCCGGCCGCGTGCGAACTCGTGCAACGTCATGTCGAAGCAGGCGATCTATGCTGCATCGTCACGGCCACCAATGTGTTCATTACGAAGCCGATCGGTAAGGCGCTCGGCTTCGACCATCTGCTGGGCATCGATCTCGGCACCGAAGGCGGCGATCCTTTGGCGCGCTTTACCGGAAACGCCGTCGGCGTGCCGACTTTCCGCGAAGGCAAGATCACACGCACCGAGGACTGGCTGGCTTCGCTCGGCCATCGTCTACAGGATTTTCCACAGAGCTGGTTCTATAGCGATTCGATCAACGACGTGCCTTTGCTCGAGCGTGTCACGCACCCGGTCGCGACCAATCCCGACCCGCGTCTACGCGCCATCGCCACGGAACGTGGCTGGCCGGTGATTGAATTGTTTCGTTGAAGGCTGGCTGCGACGTGCCTGAGTGCCTGAGTGCCTGAGTGTCTGACGGAAGGCGGAAGGCGGCTTCCAATTGCCGTTGGCATCAGAGGCGTTTCCTGGTCGCTTGCGACCGGTGCCGTCTGGACCGCACTAACTACACACGCCCCTTCCACGGCACCAACCGCCGTTCCAGCGCACGCATGCCAAGATCGAACAACCACGCGATCAGTCCGATCAGCACGATGCCCATCACCACCACATCGGTACGCAGAAAGCTCGACGCGTTGAGCACCATCTGACCGAGGCCGGCGGTGGCCGCGACCATCTCGGCGGCAACCAGGGTGGTCCAGCCAAAGCCGATTGCAATCCGCAGACCCGTCAGGATCTCAGGCAGCGCCGCCGGCAGAACCACAAAGCGCACGATCTGCGCGAAGCGGCCACCCAGCGAATACGCCGCATGAATCTGCTCGATGGTCGCGCTGCGCACGCCGGCACGCGCCGCCATCGCAATCGGTGCGAAACAGGCGAGGTAGATCACGACGATTTTCGCCGTCTCGTCGATACCGAACCAGATCACCACCAGCGGCAGATACGCGAGCGGCGGCAACGGCCGGTAAAACTCCAGCGGCGGATCGAGCAAGCCGCGTACAACGCGGCTCACGCCCATCAGGATCCCGACCGGCACAGCAGTGACCGCGGCCAGCGCGAACGCGCCGAACACGCGGAGTGCACTCCATGCGAGATGCTCGGAGAGCGGCAAACCGCCTTGAATGCGTCCGTGCCAGGCGTCCAGAAACGCGGCCCAAACGGCTTCGGGCGTCGGCAGAAATAGCGGAGGCAACCAGTGCAGATGCGTGGCGAACCACCACAACGCCGCGAGCGTTGTTACCGAGACCGCGCTCAGCGCCGCGGTCGGACCTTCGCCCGGCAAGCGCCAGCCGCGTACCGGCCGCGCTTTACGTCGCGGCGGCTCGCTTGTCTGCGTCAGTGGCACGTTGCTCAAAGATTCACGCGAAGCCGTCACGACAGCACCTCTTCCTGATTCCGCTCAGTGCGTTTGTGCAGAAGGCGCACCAGCCGTTCTCGCCACTCGATGAATTCCGGCGACGACTTGACCTCGCGTGCATCGCGAGTCTCAAGAAAGCGCCGCGCGAACGGCAGATCGTAGCTCTCGGCGATACGGCCCGGCCCCGGCGTCATCACGACGAGGCGGGTCGCCAGAAACAATGCTTCCTCGACGCTGTGCGTAATGAAGAACACGGTCTTGCGTGTGCGCCCCCAGACGTCCAGCACGAGTTCCTGCATCGACTCGCGCGTCATCGCGTCGAGCGCACCCATCGGCTCGTCCATCAGCAACACTTGCGGATCGCTTGCCAGCGCGCGTGCAATGCCCACGCGCTGCTGCATGCCGCCCGACAGCGCATAGACCCGCGAGCGCGCATGCTTTTCGAGCCCAACCAACGCCAGCATCTCCAGCGCGATACGCTCACGCTGCGCCTTCGGCACACGCTGAAAACGCAAGCCAAGGGCGACGTTGCCGAGCACGTCGAGCCAGGGCATCAGCGCATATTTCTGGAACACGACGCCGCGGTCCGCGCCGGGCCCCGACACGGGCTCACCGTTCAGACGCACCTCGCCTTCTGTCGGCTGAATGAAGCCAGCTATGCAGTTCAACAAGGTTGTCTTGCCACAGCCCGACGCACCCAGCGCGACGACGAATTCGCCCGGTTCAATGCGCAGATCGACGTCAGCGAGTGCGATGTGCGCCGCCGCGCCGCGTGCGCCTTCGTAGGCGACATGCAGCCCCCGTATCTCAAGACCGCTCATCGCCGTGCCTCATGATGCTGATGGATAACCATGCTCAAAGGTCAATGCGTCGCACGCTGCACGAACTGCGGATCGACGCCGGTCGAGTAATCGGCCAGTACGTTCTGAATCGTGCCTTGCGTCTTCAGGAACGCGGCGGTCGCGGCCAGCGATTTAGCCGCGCCAGATTGCGCACCGCCGCCAAGCCATGCACTCGATGCCTGCTGGGCCGGCGTCGGGAACGCATACAGCGCGAGGCTCGCCGGCACGTCCTGTGCGGTGGCGCCAGATTCCTTCGCAACCGCCTCGACCTGCGGCGACGTCGCGGTCCATGCCGACGTGTGATCGCGGTAGCTCGCGTCGGTCGCGGCCAGCACCTTCACGAAACGCGCCACGAACTCCGCGTTCTGGCTAGCGAACTTGCGGTCGACGACAAAGCCGTCGAAAGTCGCCTTGCCGGTTTGCTGTGCAACCTGACCCGACGTGATCAGCACCTTGCCGTTTTTCTTCACCTTCGCCAGAACAGGGTCCCAGATGTAAGTCGCGTCGATGTCGCCGCGTTCCCACGCTGCCGCGATCTCAGGCGGACGAAGATTCACGATCTTCACATCGGACGAATTCACGCCGGCGTTCTGCAGCGCGACCAGTGTGTGAAAGTGCGAGGTCGACACGAACGGCACGCCAATCTTCTTGCCCTTCAGACCAGCGACACCGGTGACATTCGAACCGTCGCGCGCGACCAGCGCTTCGGCGTCGTTGATGTTGTCCAGAATCCAGAACAGCGAAATATCGACGCCTTGCGACAGCCCGGCGGCGATCGGGCTCGACCCTGCTTCGCCGAGTTGCACCGAGCCGGAAGCCAGCGCGCGAATCACGTCGGCGCCGCTGCCGAGCTTGCGATAGATGACCTTGTACCCGGTGGCTTTTTCCACTTCGCCGGTTGCCTGCGCATAGCGCCACGGCACGACCATGTCCTGATACGCGATCACGACTTCTTTGGTGTCGGCGTGTGCAGCGGAAGAAAACGGCGCGGACAGCGCGAGCAGCGTAGCAACCGCGGCGAGCGGGCGAAGGAAGCGGTTCATCGAGAAGCCCCTTTAGTGTGTGTTGTCTGGGAGGCTTTCGACTATAGGGAGTTTGTCCGGGGGCGGTTCCAACTAATCCGCGATTGCTAATTACACTGTTCGAGCATTGCTTTTCACGTTGAGTTGGATCGGTGTGACTGTTGCAGCGGGCTGTGGGCGGGTTCTAGCGAATGATGACGGCGAGGGATGCCTTAGCGCAAGCTGGCCGTTCGGCGGAGTGATGTCCATTACCTGCAGTCTGCTCGCGCGTTGTTACGGCCAGGCAACGCCGGCAGATTGCCGGGCAGCGCTGCTGAACCACCCACTCCCACACCCAAAAAACAAAGCCCGCAACACGTGCGGGCTTTGCATTTTCAAACTGACAACACACTGAACTGTTCAGACCACCCCCGCTCCATGCGCCTGCAAATCGGCGTGGTAGCTCGAGCGAACCATCGCGCCTACCGCTGCGTGCGTGAAGCCCATCTTGTACGCTTCTTCTTCGTACATCTTGAACGTGTCCGGATGCACATACGAGCGCACCGGCAAATGGTGCTCCGACGGTTGCAGATACTGGCCGATCGTCAGCATATCCACATCGTGCTCACGCAGATCGCGCATCACTTGCAGGATTTCTTCTTCGGTTTCGCCAAGACCGACCATCAGGCCTGACTTGGTCGCGACGTCCGGATGCAGCGCCTTGAAGTCCTTCAGCAGCTTCAGCGAATGCGCGTAGTCCGAACCCGGGCGCGCTTCCTTGTACAGACGCGGCACCGTTTCGAGGTTGTGGTTCATCACATCGGGCGGTGCGGCATTCAGAATACCGAGCGCGCGATCCAGACGGCCGCGGAAGTCCGGCGTCAGAATTTCAATACGCGTTTCCGGCGACAGCGCGCGCGTCTGACGGATACATTCCACGAAGTGAGCAGCGCCACCGTCGCGCAAATCGTCACGGTCGACGCTTGTGATCACCACATACTTCAGCTTCAGCGCGGCAATGGTGCGAGCCAGGTTGCCCGGTTCATCCACATCGAGCGGATCGGGACGGCCGTGGCCGACGTCACAAAACGGACAGCGGCGCGTGCACTTGTCGCCCATGATCATGAACGTCGCGGTGCCCTTGCCGAAGCATTCGCCAATGTTCGGGCAGCTTGCTTCTTCGCACACCGTGTGCAGGTTGTGCTCACGCAGAATCTGCTTGATTTCGGAGAAGCGCGAATTGCCGGTGGCCGCTTTGACGCGAATCCAGTCCGGCTTCTTCAGCTTTTCGATCGGAATGATCTTGATGGGAATACGGGCGGTCTTGGCTTGCGCTTTCTGCTTCGCGGTGGCGTCGTAGGCAGCGGCGGTAGCCGGCACGGCATCAGCAACAGGAGAAGCTGCGAGGTTCGCGGTAACGTCAGTCATTTGTTCGGTCCAGTCAGGCGGTGAGAGCACCGGCCTGCGGTTGGGCGACGGCCGCGGGACTGCCGTCGAGGTTTGCGGTGAGGCGTGCTGCAAAGGTACGGGCCACGTCGTCCCAGCCTGCGGCAATGCCCAGCGTTGCCATATCGACTGTTTCGAGCCCCGCGTAGCCACATGGGTTGATGGCCAGAAACGGCCGCAAGTCCATGTTCACATTCAGGCTCACGCCGTGATAGCTGCAGCCATTTCGGATTTTCAGACCCAGCGCGGCGATCTTGGCACCGGCATGCAACCCGCCGTCCGGCCCGGGCGTCACGTAGATACCAGGGGCGCCCGCCTTGCGTTCCCCGCCGAGATTATACGCCGCGAGGGTATCGATCACGGCCTGCTCGATCCGCGTGACCATCTCGCGCACCATCAGCTTGCGGCGGCGCAGGTCCAGCAGCAGGTAGGCAACCACCTGTCCGGGTCCGTGATATGTGATCTGTCCACCCCTATCGACCTTGACAAGCGGAATGCCGCTGTCGGCAGCCAATAGATGCGCCGGGTCGCCGGCCTGGCCGAGCGTGAATACGGGGGGATGTTCGACCAGCCAGATTTCGTCGGGTGTGTCGGCGGTGCGCTCGTCGGTGAACGCGCGCATCGCTTCGAAACTGGCCTGGTAAGGTTCGTTGCCGAGCCAGCGCAGCGTAAGCGGCGCCGTAGCGGGCAATGGAGACGGGGAAACCGGGGTGGCGCACATGATCCTGACAGTTTACCGAAATCTGGGAATCCCCGCCGGAACTGGCTGCGTCAGGAAGCAGCGCCGCCCGCGCTCAAACCGTGCGCCAGCCCCCACGCATGCGGGCCGCCAGCCGTTCTGTGACCCGCGCGAACCAGTTCAGCGCACGTTCATCGCAGCGCGTCGGCACCGAAAACGCGACTTTCGCCTGCGTGCTGCCTTCGGCGCTCAACCACAACCGTTCGCCACGCCGCAGCCGCAGCGTATGACCGGGCTGCAGCCAGTAGTCGTCCGTATCATCGCTGCGCGTGACCCACACCGCGCCGCCGTGCACGACCAGCTTGGTGCTGCGTGCCACCTTCATAGGAATGGTTTCGCCGTTGCGGATTTCAAAAGCGATACTAGAGGAAATTTCTCGCATGATGCCCTCGCCAAAATTCGTTTCATGACTACAATCCTAGGCGTAGCAAGGGTTTACGCAAAACGATCTATTTTCATCTCTATGTGAGAAATATTGCGATGAACCTCCGGCAATTACCTTCGCTGAACGCCGTCAAGGCGTTCGAAGCCGCAGCCCGCCACGAAAGCTTCTCGCGCGCGGCGGACGAGCTATTCGTCACGCACGGCGCCGTCAGCCACCAGATTCGCGCGCTGGAAGCCGAACTGGGCGTCACGCTGTTCGCCCGCGACGGCAAGCGCGTGCGGCTCACGGACACGGGCCGCCGCTATGCGACGCGCGTGCGCACGGCATTGATGGCGCTTGCCGATGCCACCGTCGAAATCCGCGCCGGAGACCGCGAGCGGCGCCTTGTCGTTTCCATGCTCTCCTCGTTTGCGGCGCGCTGGGTAACGCCGCGCATCGGCAGTTTTATCGAGGCGCATCCCCAGTGGGACCTCGAACTGCTGTCCACCAATGCCTTGACCGACTTCGCGCGCGACGACGTCGACGTAGCGGTCCGCTTCGGCTACGGCAAATATTCGGGGCTGCACGCGGAGTTGCTGCTGGAGGAGATCTTCTTTCCGGCCTGCGCGCCGAATTTCAACGGCGGCAAGCTGCCGCAAACGCCGGCCGATCTGGCCAAGGTCCCGCTGCTGCGTTCGGATGACGAGCTCTGGCGCCCGTGGTTCGACGCCGCCGGGCTCACCGATTGGCAAGAACCGAAGCGCGGCGTGCTATATCAGGATTCGTCGAATCTGCTGCAGGCGGCCATCGACGGTCAGGGGATTGCGCTCACGCGCCGTTCGCTGGCAATGCACGAGATCGCCGCGGGGCGCCTTGTTCGGCTATTCGATGTGGATGGGCCGAGCCCGTGGCAGTACTACTTCATCTGCCCGCCGCAGATGCTGGAGACCGCGCGCGTCAAAGCGTTCCGCGCTTGGGTATTCGAAGAAGTGGGACGGTTCAAACAGCTTTTCGAGCGGGTTTGCGAGGCGGGACCTGCCGCAAGCCCTGATCTGGCGACGGACGCCTTGCGCGTCACGCCGTAATACGAGGCATCGTTGGAACGGCTTGCAGTGCGGGCGCCAAAGTCAAGGTCGACGCCCGTTCGGACAGTGCTTTAAAGCACGACCTTCACCATTGGATGCCCGGTGAGCGCGCGATAGATATCGTCGAGCTGCGCCTGGCTCGTGGCGCGCACCGTGACCGTCAAACCGGTGTAATTGCCGCCGCTGGACGGCCGCGTTTCCACGCGAGCAGGGTCGACTTCGTTATCAAACTGCCGAACCACCGTGACAATCGTCTCGGCGAACTCGGGATGCGACTTGCCCATGATCTTGATGGGAAAGTCACACGGAAACTCAAGCAATGATTCTTTCTCGGGGCTCATTCCCTACTCCTTGCTGCGCTTCTTGCGCTTCCTTGGTCTTGGCACGCTGATAGGCCGCGTACAACGCCGCAAACACCGCGCCCGGCTTGCCGCCGCCAACCGGCTGACCATCGAGTTGCGTGACCGGCAGCACTTCCTTGGTGGCGGAACTGACCAGAATTTCGTCAGCGGCACGCAACTCAGCTTCGGCGATCTCGCACGCTTCGAAGCGAATGCCGCACTCGCTCGTGAGCTCCTCGATCAGACTGTAGCGAATCCCTTCGAGAATCTTGTGGCTGCGCGGCGGCGCGTACAACACGCCGTCCTTCGCCATCCAGATATTCGAAGACGAACCTTCGGTCAGCATGCCGTCGCGAAACTGGATCGTCTCGAACGCGTCGTTTTCGGCCGCGTACTGAGCCATCAGAACATTGCCGAGCAGCGACACCGATTTGATGTCGCAATTGAGCCAGCGACGGTCTTCAGCGGTGACACAGCGCACTCCCTGGGCGCGCTGTGCCGCGTCCGGCAGGTTCAGTGGCGTGACCATCACGAACACAGTCGGCTGGATGCCAGCCGGGAACGCATGGGCGCGCTTTGCGACGCCCCGTGTGATCTGAACGTAGGCAATCGCGTCCTGATCGGCGCGTAGGCTAGCGTCCGCTTCATTGGCCGCGACTACGCGCTCGATCAGCTCGCGCCAGCCGGCGGCGTCGAACGGATTAACAATGCCGATCTTGTCCAGCGAACGCCCGAGGCGCGCCAGATGATGCCTGAAGCGAAACGCCGTACGGCCGCCCGCGTGCGCGTACAACGGCGCGACTTCGTAGATACCGTCGCCGAAAATGAAGCCGCGATCGAGAACCGGCACGCGCGCTTCGGACAAGGGCACCAGCTCGCCGTTCAGATAAACGATTGGGTCGAGCGAAACATCGGAAACAGCAGTCATCGCAATCGGACTCTTATTTCTTCTTGTTGAACATCAGCATCAGCGAATCCCACACGCGGCCGACCACGCCGGCTTGCGGCACGGCTTGCAACGCGACGATCGGGAATTGCGCCAGCACCTTGCCGTCTGCCACGAGCTTCGCCGTGCCGACCTGCTGACCGTTCGCGATCGGTGCGATCAGCGGATCGATCTGTTCGATCTGCGGCTTTGCCTTGTCGCCCATGCCCTTCGGCACGGTGATGTACTGATCGCTCTTCACACCGATCTGCACGGTGTCCTGCGCACCCTTGTAGACGCGCGGCGTGCCCACCACCTGATTCGCCTTGTACAGGCGCACCGTGTCATACGCGGTGTAGCCGTAGTTCAGCATCTTCAGGCTGTCCTGCACGCGGTCGTGTTCCTTGGTCTCGCCCATCATCACCGAGACGAGGCGGCGCGACCCGTCGGTCGTGCCCGGCAGCGAACGCTTCGCACTCGCGATCAGGCAATAACCAGCGGCTTGCGTGTGACCGGTCTTCAGACCGTCCACCGTCGGATCGATCCACAGCAGACGATTGCGGTTCGGCTGCTTGATCTTGTTGTACGTGAATTCCTTGACCGAGAAGATGTTGTAGTAGTCGGGGAAGTCACGAATCAGACGGGCCGACAGCACCGCGAGGTCGCCCGCCGTGGTGTAGTGCTGCGGGTCGGGCATGCCGTTCACGTCGGCGAAATGCGTATGTTTCATGCCGAGGCGCTGCGCTTCGGTGTTCATCATGTTGACGAACTGCGCTTCGCTGCCGCCCACCAGTTCGGCCAGCGCGATCGCCGCGTCGTTGCCCGACTGGACGATCATGCCGTACACCAGATCGTGCACGGTCACCGGCTTGTTCGCTTCGATAAACATACGCGATTCGTCGGTTTTCACACGGCGCACGGCTTCGCTCGGCATCACCGTCTGGTCCATCGTGATCTTCTTCGTCTGCAGTGCTTCGAAGACGAGGTACGCGGTCATCAGCTTGGTTAGCGAGGCCGGTTCGACGCGTTCGTCGGCATTGCCCGATGCGAGCACCTGATTGCTGGTTGCATCGACGAGCACCCACGAGCGCGCATTCACCGCGGGCGGCGGCACTTGCGCGAACGCCGTGCTCGCAACGAGCGTTGCCGGCAGCACGATGCCGAGGGTCACGGCACGGCTAAGCGTAGGGGGAACGAAAGAAGAAACTGACGGGAATGACGTGCGGCCGGAGGTGGAGAAACGCATAGGGTCGATTCGTGCGGAAAAATACATCGCGCGCAGGGCGCATAGTTTGGAGGAGCCGGTCGGCGAGCGTCAGGCCGTAAAAAACGGCACGGCGCCCATTGGACTTCCGGCTACGCGATCGGTTCGCGCAGCACGCCTCTCATCCAGCACCGCTGCGCGCGCAGAGAAGCTACGCGTCGCGCGAACTGCCGGGTGGGCGATGTGCTGCGCCCAAAAAAGAGCGCTCATTATACGCGCGCTATCCTGGTATCTTTGATCAAAGGGCGGCGATTAATTTGCGTTTGCACGTACCTGTACCCCGGAAAACACGCGCGGGGTGTCCCGCGCGTGCCTCGCATGTGCCCCGGGGTGTACCCTTTAACGCCACGCGTCGGCGATGATTCGCTTCAGGACGTGCAGTTTGCGATGCAGAAAATGCTCTGCCCCCGGAATCACGACGACCGGCAATTCCTGCGGCCGCGCCCAGTCGTAAACCGACTGAATGGGAACGGTCTCATCGGTTTCACCGTGAATCACGAGCGTGTTTTCCGGCACGGGGGCGACTTCCCAACGGCTCGCCGCGGTGCCGACGAACACGATCCGCTCGATCGCCTGACCTTCTTCGCGCAGCTTCGCGGCCACGTGCGACAACACAAAAGTGCCGAACGAAAAACCCGCCAGGACGAGGGGCAGATCGCCCTGCCCTGCCTGCGCGCGCATGTGATCGAGCACGGCGCGCAGATCATCGCGCTCGCCGATGCCTGCGTCATGCTCACCTTGCGTTTCGCCGACACCCCGGAAATTCGAGCGGTACGTCACGTAGTTCAACTGCACAAGCGTGCGCGCGAGCGTCTGCGCAACCTTGTTGTCCATCGTGCCGCCGAACAGCGGATGCGGGTGCGCGACCAGCGCGATGCCGCGCGGCGCGGCGCCGTTTTCGCGCATGTCGTCGGGCAGATCCAGCGCGACCTCGATCTTGCCGACCGGGCCGTCGATCAGATATTTCTGTGTATGTACGTTCATGGCGAAGCTTATTGATCGATTTTCAGACGCTCGACGATCTTGCCGTTCACAAGGTGCGAATCGACAATTTCATCGATGTCGCTCTCATCGACGTACGTGTACCAGACGCCTTCCGGATACACGACCAGCGTTGGGCCGAGTTCGCAACGATCCAGGCAGCCGGCCTTGTTGATACGCACCTGGCCGGGGCCGGCGAGGCCGAGCTTCTTCACACGCTTTTTCGCGTGTTCCTGCATCTCCTGCGCATTGCAATTGGCGCAACTCGGGCGCTCCGCGCCGGGTTCGCGCTGATTGAGACAGAAGAAGACGTGGTACTTGTAGAAGGAGTCCATGATGTCCGGGGACGAAGCTGTGAGAGTGGGGAATGGCGCTGGAAGCACCGCGGCGCGCCTGTTGTGCGGACGATTATAGCGAGCGGGGCTGCAGGCTGCGTCGCCCCCGCGTCATGCGTGCTTCACGCGCCGTTTGAGCCACACCTGTTCGACGAGATAGGCGAGCCACACCAGCGCCGCATACGGCCAGATCCACGCGATCCAGTGAGCGAGACCGTTGAAGTGCAGATACCGGCCCTGGCGCCAGTCGGCCAGCACGGCATCGAAATACGGATTGACCGGCAACAGATTGACGAACACCAGCGCGACCGTGAGCGCACAGGCCGCAAGCGCCGCGCGCGACCTGCGCCGCAAGCGCAGCGTCAGCAGTGCCGCGACGGTACCGCACACGAGCCCTGCCAGCGCGCCGGGCGTCGCCCAGTCGAACGCAAGACCGGATTGCGATTGCAGAAACGTCGCGCCCGCCTTGACGCACAAGGTCGTGACGATAAACACGATTAACAGGCGCACGAGCGGCGCATGGCGGCGCACCGGTAACGAGGCCAGCACAAGTGCGGCGAACAGGTTGAGCGTGGTAATGACGGCTTCCCAGGCGTCGTCCGGCAGCCAGGCGGCAACCAGCGTCGGCCACGCGCCGACGTGCCAGCCTGCCGGCGCCCATGCGAGCAACGCATCTTGCGTCGTCGAATCGAAACGCAGCCACAGCTCGCGTGGCCAGTTGCCGAGACCGAACAGGCGTGGCGCCGGGTACATCGTCGCGAACGGCCACGAGGCGACAAGACACACGAGTGCCGCCGTGTCGCGCTCAAACCAGAGAAGCCGCAAACGCCGCAGCAAGCCGCGATCGAGCAACGCGCCGGTGGCCGGCGACATGATCGCCGCGCCCAGCAGCGCGCCGAGCGCATTCGCGGCGAGGTCGAGGTTGGAGGCAACGCGCGTCGGCAGATAGGTTTGCACCGCTTCCATCACGCCCGACAGCAAGCCACCGAGCACGAACGCCAACGCGACAGCCAGCGTGCCGCGCCAGCGCGGATACACCGCGAGCACCACCAGCGCGCCGAGCGGCATATAGCCGAGCACGTTGGTGACGACGTCGAACGCCGTCAGGTACTGCGGCATGGGATCGGACAGGTAGGCAAACGGAGCAAGGCCGAGCGAACGCCAGCCGGAAAACGGATACCACGAGCCATAGACGATCAGCGCGGCATACAGCGCCAGTGCCTGCCGGGCGAGCGCCGAAGGACGGCGCTGCCAGGGTTTAACGCTCATGCAGCGCTCCGTTGCGTGCGCTGCAGCCCGCTCATTGCGCGGCGACCAGCGCCTGCACGCCGAGCCACGCGCTGAGCTGCGAGACGAGGTCGTCGCTGGCGGCGGCGAGCGCCTGCGCACCGCCGGCGGCGTCCGGGGAACTCGACGGCGCGCGCGCGATGAATGTGCGCTGGCCGATCACCTTGCCGTTTTGTGTCAGCGTGGCGCGCGCAGTGACCGCAGCGTGGCTTTCCGACTGGCTATCGAAAACCTGTTCGAACTCGCTCAGATCGACCTTCAGCACCGGAGCGCGTACACCGTCCGCACCTGTCAGCACGGTGCCGTGCGAACTGAGCGCGCTGCGCAACCGCTGCGTCAGCAACTGCGACGGCGCCATGGTCCAGTGGCTATTCGCGTACGACGCGGTCTGTTGCGCGTCGGCGTAGCTGAGTCGGTAAATCAGTTTGTCGGACTCGAGGGTGTCGGGCGCGCTGACATCGAGCACCTTCACCGCCGGCTGCGTGCCGGCCGAGGCCGCCTGGCTCGGCGGCCCGAAGTCGTAGCGGATGTCCGAAATCGCTGCGGGGTTGCCTGCGCATCCCGCAGCCAGCACGCCGAACGCGAGCAGCATCGCAAGCGCGGTGCTCGAGGACAACAATCGGTGAGTCAAGCGTGACATGACAATCTTCCTTTCTTCAAACCTTCAATTCATTTGGCAGCGGCCGCAGCAGCACGGGCGGCAGGCCACGAGAAGCCAGCCTCGCCAGGGCCCGGTGCCGCGCTCGGCGCGCCGAACAGTACGCTGCGCGGATTGGTGCTGAACGTGTCGGCAGCACGGTCCACCGAACGGGCTGCCGAGCGCACGTCTTCGGCGAGCGAATTAACGCGTGGCAACGTGTCGTAGCCGACACGCGCCGACAATTCCTGGATCGAACTATCCATTGACACCAGCGCGTCACCCGCTTGCTGCGCCGCCGTCCCGACCTTGTTCAGGTTCGTCTCGAACGGCCCGTCCGGGCGGTTCAGACTGGTGATCAACTGATTGGTCGACGCCAGCGTGCGATCCAGCTGGTTGATCGTGGCGGGCAGCTTGCCGGTAACCGGCGCCATCTGCTGGGTCAGTGTGGCGACGCCGTCGGCGGCCTTCTGAATGCTCGCCGCCGTGCCATGCAACTGGCTGACCATTTCCGGCGATAACAGATTGTCGACGTCGTCGGTGACTCTTTCGAGTTTGCGCAACAAAATGTCGCCGCGCTGCTGCAACTGATCGAGCAAGCCCGGACGCATCGGCAATTGCGCCACATCTTTCGGCGACGACGCGAGCGGCGTCGGATCGCGCCCATTGTCATCCAACTGGATGAAGGCGATACCCGTCACGCCCTGGAAACCCAGGCTGCCGAACGTGGAGTGCGTGATCGGCGCGTGCGTGTCGACAAGGATGCGGATCAGAATTTGTCCCGGATGATCCCGATCGAATTTGATCGACTGCACCTTGCCGACGTCGAGCCCGCGATAGCGCACCGCCGCGTCGGTATAAAGCCCCGTGACGTTGGTACGCGCAATCAGATCGTACGGCACGCGCACGGAACGGTCGACGTTGAACAAAAAAGCCGCCACGGCGATTGCAGCCAGCAAGGCCACTGTGAAAAGCCCTGCCCAGAAGGCGTGTGATTTGTTTTCCATTGTCAGGTTCCCTGGTTCACAGCGGCAATTCGGACGATGCCGACTCGAGCGCCGCGCGCGGCAGTTTCGCGCGGCGTTCCGGCGGCAGCGCCTGCAGCGCGCGACGCCCGCGCAGGCCGAGGAAATATTCGCGGATAAAAGGATGATCGACGCCCGCCGCCTCTTCGACCGGCGCGGCGACCAGCACCTTGCGATCCGCCAGCACGGCGACGCGGGTGGACAGCGCGATCATCGTGTCGAGATCGTGCGTGACCATCACCACCGTCAGCCCAAGCGCGCGATGGAGCGCGGAGATCAGCTCGACGAATTCGTCGGACGCCTGCGGATCGAGGCCGGCGGTCGGTTCGTCGAGAAATAGCAACTCTGGCTCGAGCGCGATAGCGCGCGCAATACCCACGCGCTTGATCATCCCACCCGAGAGCGCGGACGGCATTTTCGACGCGTGCTTGCACGGCAGGCCGACCATCTCGAGCTTGAGCATCACGATGTCGCGCAGCAGGTCTTCGGGCACCTTGCCGAGTTCGCGCAACGGCTGAGCGACGTTGTCGAATACCGAAAGCGACGAGAACAGCGCGCCGCGCTGAAACAGCATCCCGGAGCGGCTGCGCATGAGCAGCGCGGTTTCGGGCGAAATGGTGGCAATGTCCTCACCAAACAGCTTGATGGTTCCCGACGACGGCCGCTCCAACCCGAGAATCTGCCGCACCAGCGTGGTCTTGCCCGAGCCCGATCCGCCGACGATCGAGACGATCTCGCCGCGCCGCACATCAAAATTCAGATGCTGATGCACGATGTTGCGACCGTAGCGCTTGGTGATGTCGATGACCTCGATTACCGGCTCCGCAATCTCGGGCATCGGTTGGCCGCGTACGGCCTGAGTGAGCGGCGCGATCATCCGAGCCCCACGTTCTGGAAGAGGATCGCGAACACCGCGTCCGCGAGAATCACGATGGTGATCGACGTCACCACCGAGGTCGTCGTGCCTTCGCCGAGGCTTTGCGAATTGGCCTTGATACGGAAACCGAAGTGACAGCCAACGATCGCGATCAGCATGCCGAACGCGACGCCCTTGCCGAGGCCGATCCACAGATTCGCAACCGGCACGACGCCGGGCAATGCGCGCGCGAAGTAACTCATGTCGATGCCGAGCACGATCTTGGCGGCAAGCGCGCCGCCGGTCAACGCGATGATGTTGGTCCACATCACGAGGAGCGGCATGGCCACGCCTAGCGCGATCACCCGCGGCAGGATCAGCCGCAACCCGTGCGGGATGCCCATCACACGCATGGCATCGAGTTCTTCGGTAACGCGCATCACACCGATCTGCGCGGTAATCGCCGAGCCCGAGCGCCCCGCCACCAGAATCGCCGACAGCACCGGCCCCAGTTCGCGAATCACCGACAACCCGAGAATATTGACGATGTACTGATTCGCGCCAAAAAGCCGCAGTTGCTGCGCCGACAGATAGCTCAGCACGATGCCGATCAGGAACGCGACCAGCGCGGTGATCGGCAGCGCCTTGGTGCCGGCGTTATAAATGTTTGCTGAGATTTCGGTCCACGGCGTGATTTTCGGTTTGCGCAGGATCGCGAGGAGATCGAGCACGACCTGCCCGAGCATGCCGAATCCGCCGTACAGGTGTTCGAAGAACGAGAAGATTGCGAGGCCCAGCCGTGTGAACGGGTCGAATTTGACAAGCGGCTCGGCTTTTTCCCGCACCGTGTCGAGCAACGCGATGCGCTCGAATATGTCGCGTTGCGTATCGGTGAGCGTGGTGTCCGGGGGCATCTTGTGGCCCCACACGCGCCACAACGCCTGGCCGCCGACGTGGTCCATCCGGTCGATACGCGACAGGTCCCACAGGCGGATGCCCTCAGCACCGACCAGCGAGTGCAACAGCGGGATCACGTGGCCGGTGGCCTTGTCGCGCGCGAGCGCGAGCGCCGTCCACTGGCCCGAGAGCCGGACGATCTTGCCTTGGCTGCCTGCCGCGACTTCAAGCCCGGGCGGAGTGTCGTAGTTCAAGGATCGCTGCAATCTGGTTATCGGATTAGGGGCCATTGTAGCGAACGCGCGGCGGATGAACTGTGCTCGCGGGCTCGCAGCGTTCGCTGTCGCTACAATATGAGACATGAACGCTTCCAAGACCCCACCCCAAGCCGCCGCGGCTTCCGACTGGCGCATCGACCGTGAACGCGCCGTCGCGCTGTTCGGTCCGCACGCGCATGACTGGCCGATCGAGATTGTCGAGGAAACCGGCTCGACCAACGCCGACCTGATGACGCGCGTCAAAGCATTGCCGCGCAAAGCTAACGCGTTGCCACGGCCGATCGTGCGGGTCGCGTATCTGCAAACCGCGGGCCGCGGCCGCCGTGGCCGTCCTTGGTATGCGGAGCCGGGCAATGCGCTGCTGTTTTCGGTGGCATGCGTGCTGCCGCGTCCGCTCGAAGGGCTGGCGGGTTTGAGCCTCGCGGTGGGTGTGGCGCTGGTCGACGGCCTGCGCTCGTTGCCGGTCGCAGGCCCTGGACAGATCGCACTGAAGTGGCCCAACGACGTCCTGCTCGAAGGCGACAAACTGGCCGGCATCCTGATCGAAACCGCGTGGAGCACGGATGACGCGAGCGCCGTGGTGATCGGTATCGGCACCAATGTGAAGGGCGCGGACGAGCTCGCCGCCAAGGTCGGTGCGTTGAACGTGGACGTACCGGCGCAAGCGCGCGGCACCGTGCCGACCGCGCTGCAACGCGCGCTGCCGAATGCGAACCTCACTGATACGCTGGCCGCGGAACTGAACGCGCTCGAACCTGCGTTGCAGCGCTTCGGCGCTGAGGGCTTCGCGCCGTTCCAGGCGCGCTGGAACGCCGTCCACGCCTACGCGGGCCGCGAAGTCGTGCTGCTGGAGCAAGGTAAAGAACTGGCGCGTGGGCTGGCCGCGGGTGTCGACGAACGCGGGCAACTGCTGCTCAACACAGCAGCGGGTCGTCTGACCGTCGCGACCGGTGATGTCTCGCTGCGTCTGGCCGACGGTGCCGCATGACGAGCAGCGCGCCTTATCTGTTGATCGACGCGGGCAATAGCCGCATCAAGTGGGCGCTGGTGCAGCCCGACGGTACGCAAATCGCGGCCGGCGCGCTCGCGCACGGCGGCGCTGACCAACCTGACTGGTCGAAGTTGCCGACGCCAGCCGGTGCATGGTTATCGAACGTCGCGGGTGAAAGTGTCGCGGCGCGGATTGCCGCACTCCTCGACGCTCGCTGGCCGCAACTGCCGCTCACGACGATCCGCGCCTGCGCACAGCAGTGCGGCGTGACCAATAGCTACACGACACCGCATGCGCTCGGCAGCGACCGCTGGGCCGGGCTGATTGGGGCATACGCGGCGTTTCCCGGTCAGAATCTGCTCATTGCGACGTTCGGCACGGCGACCACGCTTGAAGCGCTACGCGCGGACGGCTGCTTTGTCGGCGGCCTGATTGCGCCGGGCTGGACCCTGATGATGCGCTCGCTAGGCGAGCACACGGCGCAACTGCCGACGCTCGACGCCAACGCCGCGCGCGGCTTGCTTGACGCAGGCGCCACGTCTGACCGGGATCGCCACGGCCCATTCTTCGCGACCGATACGCCGCACTCGTTGTCGGCTGGGTGCACGTTAGCGCAAGCCGGTTTGATCGAGCGCATGTGGCGTGATTTGCAGGACGAATGGCAAGTGCCGGTGCGTCTGGTGGTGAGCGGCGGCGCGGTGGACGAAGTGACAAGTGCGTTAAAAGTGCCGCATACTCGCCACGATTCACTGGTGTTGTCCGGGCTTGCGCTGATTGCTGCCGAACGCGCGATGGAACGCGATGCCTGAGCCGCGGCCTTTCGGATAACGGCGGCTGAACTTATGGACGGGGAATACTAACAATGCTGCGCTGGCTGATCGCCATATTATTTCTTGCCAACATGCTGGCATTCGTCGCAATGCGCGGCGTATTCGGGCCGACGCCCACAGCCGGCGGCCGCGAGCCGAACCATCTGAACCGCCAGTTCCATGCGGAGTGGTTGAAGGTGCAGCCCGTCACGGCAGCTGAAGCCGCCGACCAGGCGGTCGTAGGCGGCCCGGCGCCGGCAGCGCCGATAGCGGCATCGGCACTGCCGCAGTAAAAGCGGCACAGGGTGCTAGAGGCGGTAGCGCGAGGCGCCAGCATCTCACCTGGAAGCGGCGGATAGAAGAAGGCGCCCCGCACGCAAAGACGTTACCCTTGCGCTCGAACCTTCTTCAGCAGTGCGGTGGTCGACCGGTCATGCTCGAAGGGAATCGCCAAAGCCTTGCCGCCCCAGCCCCGCACAATGGCCGATTCGGGCAAAGCATCCATGTCGTAATCGCCACCTTTGACGAGCACATCCGGCCGCAGCGCCGAAATCAGCTCCACAGGCGTTTTCTCGCCAAAGCAAACCACATAATCGACGCTTTCCAGAGCCGCCAGCAACGCCATCCGATCGGACTCGTTATTGATCGGCCGGTCGTCTCCTTTGCCTAGCATGCGCACCGAAGCATCGCTATTGACGCCGACAATCAGGCAAGCGCCGAGCGCTTTGGCGTCGGCAAGATAAGTCACATGCCCGCGATGCAGGATGTCGAACACCCCGTTGGTAAATACAACCGGCGCGGACATCGAAGCACGAAGCTTCACCAGCGCATCGCGCGTCAACATCTTGCGTTCAAAAGTGGCAGCCATAACGGAGTCGCAAAGAAAAGAGAAGTGCCGCCACGATACACGGCGAACGGCATGAAGCAAAACGGCCCAGCAAGCTCACGCCTGCCGGGCCGTTCTTAAAAAACCTTAACCGCTTCGCGGCGCTAACGCCGGATCGGACTCAAGCCCGCGGACTCAAACCTCAGACTCAACCCCGCGAACCGGAACCCATCATGCCGGCTGTTCAGCCGACTTCTGATCGGCCTGCAAGCGCGCGACGACTTCCTTGCGATAACGGTTCAATTCCTGCGCCGTGTTGAAAGTGCGCTCGAACAGAATCGACAGATTGTGCAGAATTCGCTCGACCACCTTTTTTTCCCAACCGTCGTCGAAACGGATCTGCTCGTCGAGCCAGCGTTCGAGCCATTCCGGATCCGGCAGACGCGATTGAATCGTGTCGCGCGGGAACAGCGCCTGATTCACGTGCAGGTTGGTCGGATGCAACGGCTTTTCCGTGCGGCGCGCCGACGCCATCAGGACGCCGATCTTGGCGAACGCAGCGCGCGCGATGTCACCGGTTTGCACCATCGCTTTCTTCATGTAGCGCAGATACGCGCCGCCATGACGCGCTTCGTCGCGCGAAATGGTTTCGTAGATGGCCTTGATGACCGGCTCGGTGTGCCATTCGGCTGCACGGCGATACCAGTGGTTCAGGCGGATTTCGCCGCAGAAATGCAGCATCAGCGTTTCGAGCGGCGGCGCCGGGTCGAATTCGAAGCGCACCGCGTGCAGTTCTTCTTCGGTCGGGCACATTTCCGGCTTGAAACGGCGCAGATATTCCATCAGCACCAGCGAATGCTTCTGTTCTTCAAAGAACCACACGCTCATGAATGCGGAGAAATCGCTGTCGTGATGGTTGTCACGCAGGAACATTTCCGTGGCGGGCAACGCCGACCATTCGGTGATCGCATTCATCTTGATCGTCGCGGCCTGCTCGTCGGTCAATAGCGATGCATCGAACTTGTCCCAGGGAATGTCTTTCTCCATGTCCCATCGAACGGATTCGAGCGATTTATAAAGTTCCGGATAAAGCATGGTGTTCATAGTTCCACCCCTGTTCTGCGCATACTGTCTGTGTCTGTCACTACTACGTGTAGCACTTTTACTGATGACGAACGAAACGCACGGTTTGCGCCTCGTTTATCGGCCAAGCATTCAATTTTACGCGGTAATCTGCCGCCTAGATGCACCGGGCAGCAAAGAAGTCCAGGCGATTGCGCGGCGCTGCTAACCAGAAGTTACGCGCTGCGCGGCCAACCGTGGGTGAGGGATACCCTATGCCTGAGGTCGAGCCAGTCTGCGATAAATCCGCACCGTCCAGCCCTGCGCCGGTGTACCGGCGGCGAATGGCGCCAGGGCAGCCGGATTGGTTGTTTTCAGCGCATGCCCAAAAGCCGAATGAAGCTTACACAATGATAGCACGCTGAATTTACAGATCCCGTGCCCTGACAGACGCAAATCCGGTGCCTGATTGACCGCTCTCAATAAACCAGCCGATTCGCGGAGTGTGGCCGACGATCGGGGTCAAAACCATGACAGGTGGCGAATTCACTTAGTTTGCCTCGCCGGCCCGTCTGGCTTTGCGCCCTCGTCGCATGGATCGCGCTGTCCTGTTTCATTCCTGCCGTTAGACAGACTTTTTCGGCGCCCGCGGCCCGGCACTCGAACTGCCGGCGCGTTTCGCGGACGTTGAAGTTGACGTCGCTGCCCGTTTCGCGGCCGGCCGTTTGGCAGCGGGCCCTGCGTCCGCTGCGCTCGCGTTCGGCGCGTCAGCCGCCTTCCCTGCCGACGCCGAGGCGCTCGCCGCGCCCTCGGGCGAGCTGGTCGCCGAACCGTCTGCCGCGCCTGGCTGCGTCGTCGCAAACTGGGCGATCTGATTGAACTGCGATTGCAGCAGATTCCACCAGGCAGAAGCATCGAACGGCGGCGTCGCGGTGGCCCCGCCTTCGTCGGTTGCCGGCTCGGCTGCGGCCGATGAACTCGCACCGCCCGAAGCCGAAGATGTCTCCGGATGCGGCCAGCCAGTCGGCGCGGGGCTCGGCGCAGCAGCGCCGGAAGCCGGCTGCGCCATCGACGACTGCGCGAACGCGCCGAACGCACGCAGCGTAGCGAGCGTTGCGCGCTGCACTTCCAGCGCCTGAATGGCGGACTGCAGCATATTCAGATTCAGCTTGAGCCACTGTTCGACCGCTCGCATGTCGGTAATGCGCTTGTCGAGTTCTTCGACATTGGTCAGCGGCGCCATCATGTCGGACATCATCGACAGCGACGGCCCGAGGCTGCTGCCAGGCTGCGCGCCGGAGAACGCCGAGTTGAACGGCGAGAGACGCATCATGCCCCACATGCGTTCGAGCATTTCAGCGGGCGGAAAACCGGGAAAACCGGGAAAACCGGGAAAGGGCGGCGTGGTGCCATGTGTATCAGTCATGCTTGTCGCCTCGCTGCATAAAGGGAAGGAAATAGCGCCATCCCGCGCGCGTCTGATTCGATCATACCGCGCGTGGCGCTGCGAACCGCGCTTAGTTTGGGCTGCTGTCTGCCCCATCTGCGCAGCACCTTAAGGGCCAACCGGCGGGGCTTTGCGCAATACGCGCCGTTCTCCGACTTTCAGGAGCGATCACCGCCCGAGCCGCCGCCGGATGGCTGCTGCGGCTGGCCACGCCACGGGTCCGCGCCGCCAAAATCCGGCGCGCGCCGCTCGCGCAGCGAGTTCACGCCTTCGCGTACATCCGGCCCGGCGAAACCCATGAACTCCAGTGCCAGCGACGTATCGAACGCCGGCCCTGCCGAGCGCAGCCAGTTGTTCAGCGCGTACTTGGTCCAACGAATCGCCGTTTGCGAGCCGTTGGCCAGTTTTTGCGCGACTTCGAATGCTTTGGGCAGCAGATCGTTTTCCTCGACGGCAAGCGACACGAGGCCGATTCGCTCGGCCTCTTCGCCGCTCACCGGCTCGCACAGCAGAAGGTAATACTTGGCCTTCGCCATGCCGCACAGGAGCGGCCAGACGATGGCCGCGTGATCGCCGGCGGCGACGCCCAGACGCGTATGACCGTCGATGATGCGCGCCGACTTCGTCGCGATCGAGATATCGGCGAGCAGTCCGGCCACGAGCCCCGCACCGACGGCCGGGCCATGCATCGCCGAAACGATCGGTTTGCTGCAATTGATCACGTTGTAGACCAGATCGCGCGCCTCTCGCCACACGCGTGCGCGAACGTCGAAATCGGTCGCCATGTCTTCGACCAGTTGCAGGTCGCCACCGGCCGAAAATCCCTTGCCCTCGCCGCGAATGATCGCGACACGCGTGTCGGGATCCCGATCGATATCGCGCCAGATTTCCGCGAGCTCGAAGTGCATCCGCGCGTTAGCGGTGGCGAGCCCGCTTTTGTTCGCGCCCTCGCCGCTCATCACGACTTCGAGCACACCGTGCGGGTGGCGATGCAATTGCAGCGACTGGTAATGCGCATAAAACGCGTCGTTACTGTGTGGTGCCTGAGACATGGTGAGCAATCCGTCTATCGGTGTATCTGTTGAAACCGTCGCCTTAAAGGCACGTTCGGCACCTTCGTGCGCTACGTCAGCGCAAACCCCGCGCAAACTCAATGCGGCTGATAAACCCACTTCGCATTCTTGATTTCGACCATCACACGCGCCCGTTGATCGAGTCCGAGGTGATCGGTGGCGCTCATGTTGACCACGCCATTGGTGTCCGCGAGACCACGCGTTGCTTCCAGCGCATCGCGCAGCGCACGGCGAAATTCCGGCGTGCCGGGCGCGGCCGCTTTAAGCGCGATCGGTATCGCGTTGCTGAGCAGCATGCCGGCGTCCCACGTGTACGAACCGAACGCCGACACGCTGCCCGGTCCGCGCAACGCCTCGAAGCGCGCGATGTAGTCGAGCGCGAGACGTTTGGCCGGATGGTCCGCTGGCAATTGCGCGGCGACCAGCACCGGGCTCGCGGGCAGGAACGTGCCGTTGCAATCGGCGCCGCACACGCGCAGGAAGTCGTTATTGCCGACCCCATGATTGTGATAGATCAGTCCTTTGTAGCCGCGTTCCCTGAGCGTCTTCGGCGGCAGCGCGGCGGGCGTGCCGGCCGCGCCGACCACCACCGCATCCGGGTGGGTCGCGAGCATCTTCAGGACCTGCCCGGTCACGCTCGGATCGGTACGATTGAAGCGCTCGCTCGCCACCATGTTGATGTGATGCAACTGCGCGAACTTTGCGACTTCGGTATAGAAGGTTTCGCCGAGCGCGTCGGCCTGGCCGATGAACGCGATCGTTTTAACGCCGTGCGCACTGGCGTGTTCGGCAATCGCCGAAGCCATCATCGCGTCGGTCTGCGGGGTCTTGAATACCCAGTGGCGTTTCGCATCCACGGGTTCGATGATTTTCGCCGACGAGGCCAGCGAGATCATCGGCGTTTCGCCATCGGCAACCACGTCGATCATCGAGAGCGAATTCGGCGTGATCGATGAGCCGATGATCGCGTCGACGTGATTCTCGGAGATCAGCTTCTTCGTGTCCTGCACAGCCTGCGTAGTGTCGGACGCGTCGTCGAGCACGATGTATTCGACGCTCTGCCCGCCAATCTGCTTGGGCAGCAGCGTGGCGGTATCGCGTGCGGGAATGCCGAGCGACGCAGCCGGCCCGGTCAACGACAGCACGAGGCCGATCTTCACCTGTGCGAGGGCGATGGCGGGCAGCGCGGCACACAACGCGGCGGCAAGACGGGCGAGCCCATGCCGCGATGGTGTTGCGCGGGCGCTCGATGCGCGAGCGTGCTGGGTGACTCGTTCAAAGGATTCAAATCGCGGCATGCTGTCTCCTCACGTCGTTTTTTCGTTTTGATGGTCCGCCGATGTGCTGCTTGTGCCCGGCTCACGTGCGGGTTTGCGTTCGAGTTTGCGTTGATTTCGCGATCAGCGGACAACCGCTTCCCCGAGGCGGGCGCCGCGCCAGTCAGTGTAGCGGCGCGTCATGGTGCCGGTATCGGGCGAAACCCTTTCGTAGACAACGAAGCGCGTACAGACGCGGCCTTGACTCCGCGTACCGCACAACACCTGCAACTCAATCCAGCGGCGCGATGCCCTGATCGATCGAGCCAAAAATCGACTTGCCTGCTTCGTCGAACATTTCGATCTTCACGGTATCGCCGAACTTCATGAACTCGGTTTGCGGCGCGCCGTGCTCGATGGTCTCGAGGCAACGCTTTTCAGCGATACAGCAATAGCCGCGCTTCGCGTCCTTGTTCGACACCGTGCCCGAACCGACAATCGCGCCGGCGCGCAGATTGCGCGTTTTCGCCGCGTGCGCGATCAATTGGCCAAAGTGGAACACCATGTCGGTGCCGGCGTCGGGCTGGCCGACTTTCTTGTTGTTCCAGTGGACGATCATTGGCCGGTGCACGCGGCCTTCGCGCCAGCTCTCGCCGAGTTCGTCGGGTGTCACCGCTACCGGCGCGAACGAGGTGGCCGGCTTGCTCTGGAAAAAGCCGAAGCCCTTCGCGAGCTCGGCGGGAATCAGATTGCGCAGCGAGACATCGTTGACGAGCGTCACCAGCCGCACGCTCTTCAACGCCTGATCGGGCGTGGCACCCATCGGTACGTCGGTGGTGATCACGGCGACTTCTGCTTCGAAGTCGATGCCGAATTCCTCAGATGCACACAGCACATCGTCTTTCGGGCCGATGAAGTCGTCGCTGCCGCCCTGGTACATCAGCGGATCGGTCCAGAATTCCGGCGGCATTTCCGCGCCACGCGCGCGGCGCACCAACTCCACATGGTTCACGTACGACGAACCGTCGGCCCACTGGAATGCGCGTGGCAGCGGCGCCATGCATTCCCTGGCGTCGAACGGGAACGTGTTGCGCGCGCGGCCCTGATTGAGCGAATCGTACAAATCCTGCAGTTGCGGCGCGTAGAAGGCCCAGTCGTCGAGCACGCGCTGCATGGTGGGCGCGATCGCGTCGGCGACGGCCGCGGTGTGCAGGTCGCGGGACACGACGATCAGCTGACCGTCGCGCGTGCCGTCCTTCAGCGTGGCAAGTTTCATAGAGGAGTGAACCGTTAGTGACGATAGAAGGAATCTATTCTACGATGGTGAATCGGCTCGGCCCAAGTGCCGTTGCCCGACGGCGGTTTGCGCAACGTGGCGGCACGGCTGTGAGGTCCAACCCGCCTCCTTATCACTTTCTTTAAAACGCGCTCCATGCGCCTCGCTCATGTCTCCAATTGCCCGCTCCGGCGCGATCCGTACCGACGCCGACTCCGCTGAACCGCTCGAAGCGCCGGAGTCGGACGACGAAAGCGTCGAAACTGGCGAGGAAAAGCTGCGCTCCGGCATCCAGTCGATCGAGGTCGGGTTCAGATTGCTCGAGGTGCTGACCCACGAACCGCGCGCGATGATGCTGCGCGATCTGGCGCAGCGTGCGGGCATGAGTCCGGCGAAAGCGCACCGCTATCTGGTGAGTTTCCTACGCCTCGGTGTCGTGGCACAGGATCCGCTGTCGGGCCGTTACGAACTGGGCGGCTTCGCGTTGCAATTGGGTCTCGCGCGGCTTGCCCGCGTCGACGGCGTGAAGCTCGCGCGCATTGCGCTTGCCGAACTGCGCGACCGCCTCGATCTGACGGTGGGCATCGCGGTATGGGGTAATCAGGGTCCGACGATGGTTCACTGGATGGAGTCGAGCCACCCGGCCAAGGCGTCACTTAAGCTCGGTGACGTGATGCCGCTGCTCAATTCCGCCACCGGTCTGCTGTTTGCCGCCTATTTGCCGTCGAGCAAGACCGCCGCGATGCTGGAGCGCGAACTGGCCGATTCGCGCCGCTCGTCGCACATGGGCGGCCCGCGCACGCGGGAAGAAGTAGAGCGGGTGCTGACGGACGTGCGCCAGCATGAAGCGGCGCGCGTGGAAGGCATGTTGCTGCCGACCATCCACGCGTTCTGCATGCCGGTGTTCGACTCGACCGGCGATCTGGCGCTGGGCCTGGTCGCACTCGGTCACGAAGGCGCATTCGATATCCGCTGGGGCGGCGAGATCGATACGGCGCTGCGCGAATGTGCACAAAAGCTCTCTTATGAGCTCGGGTATAGTGCGGCGCCACGCTGACCCGCGGATGAGCTGATGAGCCGGGTCCAGGAACATCGTTCGCTGGTATGTAGTCGAACCCGTTCGCGGTCCGTTCAGCATCAGGCCTGGCGGCTTTCACCGTTGCCGCCACGCCGGGACTTGGGGTGTGCTGCCCCGTCTATTCGCTTCCCGTCGGCCCGTTCAAATTCATTCGCCAATGTCGTCACCTTCCGCCACAAGCCGCTCTGATCGCACGCCGCCCGTCAGGCCGCGCGCCGGTTTGCGGGTGGGGCGATGGATTGCCGCTCTGCTGGTCGTGGCCGTCCTGCATTGGATCGCGGCGCAATGGGTCGAGCGCAACCGCGCGACGCTGAATCCATCGGACAACGAGCATGTCCCCGTGCAGGTTGCACTGCTGACACCGGAACGTATCGAGCGCAAACCCGCCGCCGAAGCGCCGCAAGCTGCAGCGCCGGCGCACAAGGCCGCCGCGCGCAAGCCACGCGAACACGTGCTGACTGCGACGCAAGCGGCAAAGCAGGCACCCGTGGTCACGGCCGCATCGGATGCAGCAGCGAGTGCATCGGCCGCCGCGAACACCCCTGATGCCAACGCTAATGCGAGTGCGTCCGCTACCGGCACGGCCAGTGCGCCCACCGCCGCCAGCGCGCCTCAAGCTTCAGCGGGCGTGAAATTCTCCGTTCCACCTTCCGGGGAACTCCAGTACGACACGTTCTACAACGGCGTGCGTAACCAGCCCGGCACAATTCACTGGACCAGCACCGCACAAAGCTACGAGATGGTCGTCTCCGTGCCACTCCCGTTCGTCGGCACGTTCGTGTATTCGAGCCATGGCCGCATCGACGCATTCGGCCTCGCACCGGATCAATACGTCGAAAAGCGCGGCCGTCGTCCGGAAGACGTGGCCATCTTCAATCGCACCGACAAAAAAATCGCCTTCACGCGTACCCCGGCCACGCTGCCGCTGCCCGACGGCGCGCAAGACCGTTTCAGCATGGTGATGCAACTCGCCGCCCTCGTGCGCGGCGACCCTGCCGCCTATAAGCCAGGCGTGACGCGGCAATTCTTCGTGGTCGATAACGATAGTGGCGAGAACTGGCCAGTCGAGACGATCGGCGACGAAACCATCCGCACCGCGCAGGGTTACCTCGAAACGCGCCACTTCAAGCGCCTGCCTCGGCACGATGGCGATCTACGCCGCGTCGACGTATGGCTCGCGCCGTCGCTCGGCTGGTTGCCCGCGCGAATCATGCAGACCGAGCCGAACGGCACGCAATTCGAACTGGTGTGGCGCGGCAAGCTCAATTCGGAGAATGCTGGTAATCCACTCAATAGCAGCGGGGACACCGCCAATAACGGCAATACTGCGGCTGACAATTCGACAAACCAGGCGCCTTCTATCGCGCCGGCAGTGATGCCCGATGCCGCTTCCGCTTCATCAGTCGATTCAACCGGCCCCGGCAACCTGCCCGAAAAGCCCTGAACCTAATAGGGACGCGACCGGGCCCGCGAAACTTGCACGGCGAGGCCGACTCGCGCCATGGCGTCACCGGTGCGGCATTGAGCCGCTGGCTGACGCTCGCTTTTCGGGCAAAGCACCTCGACGCGGCCGAGCAGATCAGGGAGATGCCAGCCCATACGTTGCCAGAAGACTACGCCATCACGTGCGAAGCCCTGCGCGTTTTCGATCTACGCGGTAAGCTGGGAACAATGCGTCGCCAGACGTTGGCCATGGGGGCCGCCACGACACGGGCACGCCACCTGCTGCTACGCAGGCAATAGCAGACGCCATCGAAGGCGCACAGTCCGCAATGCGCGATGCCGCTCTTCTTGCGCCCATCGAGCAGTCTCACGGTTTTGCTGCACTGCTTGAAACGTTTCTTGGAAAGCCGGTCTAACCGGTAGGTTCGGAACATTACAAGCGTCAATCCGGACCCACCCCTTGAATTCCACACCACTAGCTCCACCTATGGCGCAGGAATGGCCAGGAGCCAACGGAAATAAGGAGTGTCGCCATGCAAATGATCTACAACAGCCCCAATTATTGTGTCGTCGAGTTTCCGCCGCAGGAAGGTCCGTTGGCCATGAAGTCGGGTGGCTATGAGATCGTCGACAAAAACATGCAGCGCGAAATTTACATAGACGGTGCAATGGCGGCCAGTTTCCGCGAGCACGTGCAAAAATTGATCGAAGAGGAACCGTCGTTGGATGAAGTAGACGAATTCCTTGGGCAGTTCGACAGCCTGATGCATCAACCGGTGATTCTTCACTAACCGAAAGGTTTAGCGTAACGGTTTGGCGACACACATCGACCGCGCCCATCGGCTCAGCCGGCGGCGCTGACAAGTCGGTCAGCATCGATTTAACGGCCCAGCAGGCTTCTGCCTCACTGGGCCGTTTTCTTTCCGGTGCCCCTGCAGTTCCCGTTGCCCTGCCACGCGCACCCTGCCCGCCCGGCCCACGCCCGGCGGAACCGCCCCACAGCGGCTACAATGACAGGTTTCCCGAAAAAGCCGGCGCAAGCCCTCGTCCGCCATGAACCAGCCTGCTCAATCCGCCACGCCAGTCCGTCCCGACGCCGCCTACACGCGCGGCACGGCGCTGCCCGCGCTGCTCAAGTCGCGCATCCTGATTCTGGACGGCGCAATGGGCACGATGATCCAGCGCTACAAGCTCGACGAAGCCCGCTATCGTGGCGAGCGCTTCAAGGACTACGGGCGCGACATCAAGGGCAACAACGAGTTGCTGTCGATCACGCAACCGCAGATCATCGGCGAGATTCACGAGCAATATCTTGCGGCGGGCGCGGATATCATCGAGACCAATACGTTCGGCGCCACCACGGTTGCGCAGTCCGACTATGGGATGGAAGACCTCGCCATCGAGATGAATCTCGAATCGGCGAAGCTGGCACGCGCCGCCTGCGACAAGTACTCGACGCCGGACAAGCCGCGCTTCGTCGCCGGCGCGATCGGACCGACGCCGAAAACAGCGAGCATTTCCCCTGACGTGAACGATCCCGGTGCACGCAACGTGACGTTCGACGAACTGCGCGCGGCGTACTACCAGCAGGCGAAAGCGTTGCTCGACGGCGGCTGCGATCTGTTTCTCGTCGAAACGATCTTCGATACGCTCAATGCAAAGGCTGCGCTGTTCGCGCTGGACGAACTGTTCGAAGACACCGGCGAGCGTCTGCCGATCATGATCTCGGGCACCGTCACGGATGCATCGGGCCGGATTCTCTCGGGACAAACCGTCGAGGCCTTCTGGAACTCGCTGCGTCATGCCAAGCCGCTCACGTTCGGATTGAACTGCGCGTTGGGCGCGGCGCTGATGCGCCCGTATGTCGCCGAACTGGCCAAGCTGTGCGATACCTATGTATCGTGCTATCCGAACGCCGGTTTGCCGAATCCGATGAGCGATACGGGCTTTGACGAATTGCCGGCGGATACGTCGGGATTGCTGAAGGAGTTCGCGCAGGCAGGCCTCGTGAATATCGCCGGGGGCTGCTGTGGCACGACGCCGGAGCATATTGCGGCGATTGCCAAAGCGCTGGCTGAAGTGAAGCCGCGCCAATGGCCAACGCAATACCGCGACGCAGCCTAAGTCCGGCGGCCGGGTCCCACTCCACCGCGGCCGCTCTTTCGCTATCGAACCCGACGCACGTAACCGCACGCAACCGAACCGCACCTACGCCATGACCGATCACACCATGCGCCTTTCCGGCCTCGAGCCGTTCAACGTCACGCCCGGGACGCTCTTCATCAACGTCGGTGAGCGCACCAACGTGACCGGTTCGAAGGCGTTCGCGCGAATGATCCTGAACGACCAGTTCGACGACGCGGTCGCGGTCGCGCGGCAGCAGGTCGAAAACGGCGCGCAGATCATCGACGTCAACATGGACGAGGCGATGCTCGATTCGAAAGCGGCGATGGTCCGCTTCATGAATCTGATCGCGTCGGAGCCGGACATCGCGCGTGTGCCGATCATGATCGATTCGTCGAAGTGGGACGTGATCGAAGCGGGCTTGAAGTGCGTGCAAGGCAAGGCGATCGTCAACTCGATCTCGCTGAAGGAAGGCGAAGAAGCGTTCCGTCATCACGCGAACCTGATCCGCCGTTACGGCGCGGCGGCGGTCGTGATGGCCTTCGACGAAAAAGGTCAGGCCGATACGTTCGAACGTAAGACGCAGATCTGCAAGCGCTCCTACGATTTCCTCGTGAACGAAGTCGGCTTTCCGCCGGAAGACATCATCTTCGATCCGAACATCTTCGCGATTGCGACCGGCATCGAAGAACACAACAACTACGCGGTCGACTTCATCAACGCCACGCGCTGGATCAAGGAACACCTGCCCTACGCGAAGATCAGCGGCGGCGTCTCGAACGTGTCGTTCTCGTTCCGCGGCAACGATCCGGTGCGCGAGGCGATCCACACCGTGTTCCTTTATCACGCGATTCAGGCGGGGATGGACATGGGCATCGTCAACGCGGGCCAGCTCGGCGTGTATGCCGATCTCGATCCGGAGTTGCGCGAGCGTGTTGAAGACGTCGTGCTGAACCGCCGTGAAGACGGCACCGATCGTCTGCTCGAAATCGCCGACAAGTTCAAAACCGGTGCCGCGAAGAAGGAAGAGAACCTCGAATGGCGTAACCAGCCGGTCGAGAAGCGTCTGTCGCATGCGCTGGTGCACGGCATCACCAACTTCATCGTCGAAGATACCGAAGAAGTGCGCGCGAAGATCGCCGCAGCCGGCGGCCGCCCGATCAATGTGATCGAAGGCCCGCTGATGGACGGCATGAACGTCGTCGGCGACCTGTTCGGTCAGGGCAAGATGTTCCTGCCGCAAGTCGTGAAGTCGGCGCGTGTGATGAAGCAGGCGGTCGCGCATCTGATCCCGTACATCGAAGAAGAAAAGAAGCTGATGGCCGAAGCCGGCGCCGACGTCCGCGCGAAGGGCAAGATCGTCATCGCCACGGTGAAGGGCGACGTGCACGACATCGGCAAGAACATCGTCTCGGTGGTACTTCAGTGCAATAACTTCGAAGTGGTCAACATGGGCGTGATGGTGTCGTGCAACGACATTCTCGCCAAAGCGAAGGTCGAAGGCGCGGACATCATCGGCTTGTCCGGCCTGATTACGCCGAGCCTCGAAGAGATGGCCTACGTCGCGTCGGAAATGCAGCGCGACGACTACTTCCGCATCAAGAAGATCCCGCTGCTGATCGGCGGCGCGACTACCTCGCGCGTGCACACCGCCGTGAAGATCGCACCGCATTACGAAGGCCCGGTGGTGTACGTGCCGGACGCATCGCGCTCGGTTTCCGTGGCGTCGAGCCTGCTGTCCGATGAAGGCGCGGCCAGGTACGTCGACGAACTGAAGACCGACTACGACCGCATCCGCGACCAGCACGCCAACAAGAAAGCCCTGCCGATGGTCACGCTCGCCGAAGCCCGCGCGAACAAGACCAAGGTGGATTGGGCCAGCTACCAGCCGGTGAAGCCGAAGTTCATCGGCCGCCGCGTGTTCAAAAACTTCGACCTGAACGATCTGGCGAGCTACATCGACTGGGGGCCGTTCTTCCAGACCTGGGACCTGGCCGGCCCGTATCCGGCGATCCTGAACGACGAAATCGTCGGCGAATCGGCTCGCCGCGTGTTCTCGGACGGCAAGTCGATGCTCGCGCGTCTGATCCAGGGCCGCTGGCTGCAGGCCAACGGCGTGATCGCCCTGCTCCCGGCCAACACGGTGAACGACGACGACATCGAGATTTACACAGACGAATCGCGCTCGGAAGTTGCGCTGACGTGGCGCAACCTGCGCCAGCAAAGCGTGCGTCCGGTAGTGGACGGCGTGATGCGGCCGAATCGCTCGCTTGCCGACTTCATCGCGCCGAAGGATTCGGGCGTGGCCGACTATATCGGCATGTTCGCGGTCACGGCCGGCCTGGGTGTGGACGTGAAGGAAAAGCAGTTCGAAAAGGATCTCGACGACTACAGCGCGATCATGCTCAAGGCACTCGCCGACCGCTTCGCCGAAGCATTCGCCGAAGCCATGCATGCCCGCGTGCGCCGCGACCTCTGGGGCTACGCGAACGCCGAAACCCTCTCGAACGAGGATCTGATCGCCGAAAAGTACCATGGCATCCGCCCGGCGCCAGGTTACCCGGCCTGCCCGGATCACCTCGTGAAGCGCGACATGTTCGACGTGCTGCAAGCCCCTGAAATCGGCATGACCGTGACCGAATCGCTGGCCATGCTGCCGGCGGCAAGCGTCTCCGGCTTTTATCTGGCACACCCGGACAGCACCTATTTCTCGGTTGGCAAGATCGGCCAGGACCAGCTGGAAGACTACGCAAAACGCATGTCGTTGTCGAAAACAGACGCTGAACGGGCTCTCGCGCCTTTGCTGTAAGCCTTGCGGGGCGGGAAAGCCACTATATCGGGCACGATAGGCTGAATATTTGCGGCAGTGCAATTTTCGGCTTTGTAAACTGAAATGGCATCAACCCGCCAGACGCGGCCAAAACGCGTCGGCTTATCTAATTGCAATCGTCAACGGAGAGAATCGTATGAAGAAGCTGACGCTGTTATTGGCTGCTGTTTCGCTTGCCGCCAGCACCTCGGTGGCGCTGGCTCAGCCTGCGGCCCCCGGCGCCGCGAGTTCGGTGAGTTCGTATTCGCCGCCTACGCAAAAGCACGTCAAGAAGCCCAAGAAGCAAAAAATGAAGAAGGGTGCGTCGGCACCAATGGCCGCCCCGGCGGACGCCGCCAGCCAGTAATCAGGTTCGGCAGACGGGCCGTTAAGGCCTTGAAAGACAAAGAGCCCGCTGATGCGGGCTCTTTTCATTGGCGCGTCGCAGTCTTCGCCGCGAGGCGCAGCGAACGCCACAACCGGCGGACCGCTCGGGAATCAGAGACCCCAGACGATATCCGCGTTTTCCTTCTGCGCGGCGCGCAGCATGTCGAGGAACGGATACGCGCGCTGCGCGAGTCCCGGCGGAATCTCGTGATGCTCGTGGCCGTCTTCGCCTTCGTGGAAATGGCCGTCGTGCTCGGCACGCTCCTGCTTGTCGGTACTGATGGCCGATTCGAGTTTCGCGATCGCAGGGCCTGTTTCGTCGTGGGTGATAACACCACGCTCACCAAGGCGCTTCCCGACGATACCGACGAGGTACTGGGCAAGATTCTCCAGCATCATCACATCCGGACTGGCGCGACATTTGAAAGTAATCAGCATGACTGTTCCCTTTTTCGTTATGTTGGATTGACGCGCAAGCGGCTCGAAACCAGCCCTCGGCGCGCGTTACGTTGACAGCCGATCAGGCACGGCGGCCACGGCCCTTGGTGGGCATCTCATTGAACATATTAGCACCTGCTAAAATCCGTCTGGACGGAAAAGCGCGCCGCAAAGCGCCGCGCGCGGCATTGCGCAGGTGGCGGGGCGGGTCCGGTTGGCCATAACCCGCCTGCTGCCGCGCCATGCCGCAGCAGCAGGCGCCCCCGGCATGTCGCCGCGCACCGCGCTAATCGCGTTGCAGACAACGTGCCTGATGGCGCCCCGATGTGCCCGGCGGGTGCATCGCCGCTTTCCACGCTTCTGACGAATCGGCTGCGCGCGTCGCGCAGCCGGCGCCTCTCCCGCATCACCGGATTGCCTCACTGGACTCGCAACAAGCATGCTGCCTGCACATAAACATACCCTCGAAACACTGCTCGCCGACACGGTGAAGCAAGTCGCGCAAGCGTCCCAGGGCGCGAGCGAAGCCACTTTCGTTTCGCCCACGATCACCCTGGAACGTCCAAAAGTCGCTGCGCACGGCGACGTCGCATGTAATGTCGCGATGCAACTCGCCAAGCCCTTGCGCGCCAACCCGCGCCAGCTGGCGCAACAGATCGTCGACGCGCTGCTCGCGCAGCCGCGAGCCTTGGGGCTCGTGGATGCCGCCGAAGTGGCCGGTCCCGGCTTCATCAACCTGCGCCTCGCGGCCGCCGCCAAGCAGGCGGTGATCGCCGCCGTATTCGCTGAAAAGGAGGCCTTCGGCCGTTCGCAGCGTGACGCCGGCAAGCATGTGCTGATCGAATTCGTCTCGGCCAACCCGACCGGCCCGCTGCATGTCGGCCACGGCCGCCAGGCCGCGCTCGGCGACGCGCTCTCGAACGTGCTGGCCTCGCAAGGCTATGACGTGCACCGCGAGTTCTATTACAACGACGCCGGCGTGCAGATCCACACACTTGCCCTGTCCACCCAGGCGCGCGCTCGAGGCCTCGCCCCGGGCGACGAAGGCTGGCCTGCCTCGGCGTACAACGGTGAATACATCGCCGACATCGCGAAAGACTATCTGAGCGGCGCCACGGTTGCCGCGAGCGATGGTGAGCCCGTCACGGGGGCGGGCGACGTCGCAGACCTCGATGCGATCCGCCGTTTTGCCGTGGCGTATCTGCGTCGCGAGCAGGACATGGACTTGCAGGCCTTCGGCGTGAAGTTCGACCAGTACTATCTGGAGTCGTCGCTGTACAAGGAAGGCCGGGTCGAGAAGACCGTCGAGGCGCTGATCGCCGCCGGCAAGACCTATGAACAGGAAGGCGCGCTGTGGCTGCGCACCACCGACGACGGCGACGACAAAGACCGCGTCATGCGCAAGACCGACGGCACCTACACGTACTTCGTGCCGGACGTCGCCTATCACGTCGCCAAGTGGGAACGCGGCTTCACCAAGGTCATCAACATTCAAGGCTCGGACCATCACGGCACGATCGCGCGGGTGCGCGCCGGCCTGCAGGGTCTCGGCATCGGTATTCCGAAGGGCTATCCCGACTACATCCTTCACAAGATGGTCACGGTGATGCGCAACGGCGAAGAGGTGAAGATCTCCAAGCGCGCGGGCAGCTACGTGACGGTGCGCGATCTGATCGAATGGTCGGGTGGCGCGACGCCAGGCTCGGAAGCCGCCGTCGATCTGATCGACGAAGAGACAATTCGCCGCGGCCGCGACGCCGTGCGCTTCTTCCTGATTTCGCGCAAGGCGGATACGGAATTCGTGTTCGACATCGATCTCGCGTTGAAACAAAACGACGAAAATCCAGTGCATTACGTGCAGTATGCGCATGCACGGATCTGCTCGGTCATCGCCGAATGCAAAGCGCGCTATAGCACGGACGAGAGCACGCTGGCGCAAATGGACGTGTCGCCGCTCACCAGCGAACGCGCCATGGCCTTGCTGAACAAGCTCGCCGAGTTCCCGGACATGCTGGAGCACGCGGCCGACGAACTCGCGCCGCACGCGGTCGCGTTCTATCTGCGCGACCTCGCCGGGGAATTCCACTCGTTCTACAATGACAGAGCCGAACGCGTGCTGGTCGACGACGCAGTCGAGCGCAATGCACGCGTCGCGCTGCTTGCGGCCACGCGTCAGGTGTTGGCCAACGGTCTCGCGACGATCGGCGTCTCCGCTCCCGTCAAGATGTAAGTCCTCCGGCGCAACATGCACGCGGCCGTCGTTATAATCGACGGCCGTTCCAGGATTCTTTTTGCAGGTGATTCATACGATGGCAAAACCACGCCGCACAACAAAGCAATCGCAATCGAAACAAACCGGGGGGACTTTTCTCGGCATCGTGCTGGGCCTGATCGTCGGTCTCGCGATCGCGGTAGTGGTGGCGCTGTATATCACCCGTGCGCCCACGCCGTTCGTCTCGAAGGTCGCGCCGCCCGCGGCGCCTGACACCGGCGCGAGCCAGGCACAGCAATACGACCCGAATCGTCCGCTGCAAGGCAAGACGCCGGGTCAGCCGGTGCCGCAGGCCGCACAACCGGCGCCGCCGAACACTGCACCGGGCCAGACCAACTCGCAGACCCAATCGGGCATGCTGGAAGAACCGCAGATCGTCGAAGTGCCGCCGTCGAGCGGCAATGCGAACGGCACGGCAGTCGCACCGAAGCCCGCGCAGGATAACGGCAACGGCACGGCCACCGCAGCGGTGAAGAAACCGCAAGGCGCCAGCGCACCGGCCGCCACCGCGGCAGGCTCGGCGCCGAAGAGCACGTCGTCCGGCACGGCTGCCAACGCCAAGCCGGGCTCGGGCATGGCGCCGGGGGACGCGAACACGGGCTACTTCCTGCAAGTGGGCGCCTACAAAACCTCGGCCGACGCCGAGCAGCAGCGTGCGCGCCTCGCCTTCCAGGGCTTCGAATCGAAGGTCACGCAGCGCGATGCGGGCGGCGTGACGTACTACCGTGTGCGTATCGGGCCGTTCTCGAAGTTCGAGGACATGAATTCGAGCCGTCAGCGTCTGTCCGACGCGGGCGTGGATACAGCCGTGATCCGCTTCACGAAACAATAAGCAAACAATCAACAAACGGTGCTTTGCCGGAGCGCGCCGCCGCCGAACTATCGGCGTGCGGCGCGAGTCATAGGCACAACCGACAAACACAACGGACGACTTTAGCGTCTAACGCCGACATTGAAAACGGTGACGGGCATTTGCGTGGCGCCACCGCTTTACCGCCTACCTGGGTCAACAAAACATGAAAAAACTGCTGAGCATTCTGTTCCTTTCGCTGGGCCTGGTTGCCGCCACGGCGCATGCATCGCCGGCTGCGCCGGTGTCCGGCAAGGACTACACCGTGCTGCCCACGCCGCAACCTACGGACGTGCCGGCCGGCAAGATCGAAGTCACCGAATTCTTCTGGTACGGCTGCCCGCACTGCAATGAATTCAACCCGTACCTCGAGGCGTGGGTGAAGAAGCAAGGTCCGGACGTGGTGTTCAGGCGCGTGCCGGTCGCCTTCCGCGACGACTTCATTCCGCACTCGAAGATGTATCACGCGCTCGACGCACTCGGCCTCGCGACGCAACTGACGCCGAAGGTTTTCAATGAAATCCACGTCAACAAGGACTACCTGCTGACGCCGGAAGATCAGGCCAAATTCCTCGCGAAGAACGGCGTCGATCCGAAGAAGTACATGGACGCGTACAACTCGTTCTCGACGCAAAGCGCGTTGCAGAAAGACAAGAAGTTGCTCGACGACTACAAGATCGACGGTGTGCCGACGCTGGCCGTGCAGGGCAAGTATGAAACGGGTCCGGCTGCGACCAACAGCCTGCCTGGCACGATCCAGGTGCTGGACTACCTGGTCGCCCAGGTCCGCGCCAAGAAGATGTAAAGCCGAGGCGCCGGAATGAGTTCACCCCTGAAGGTTTTCATTACCGGCGCCTCAAGTGGCATCGGCCTCGCGCTCGCCGCCGAATACGCGCGGCGCGGCGCGACTCTTGGCCTGGTTGCCCGCCGCGGCGACGCCCTCGCCGCCTTCCAGCAGTCCCATCCGCAGAATTCCCTCTCCCTCTACTCCGTCGACGTCCGCGACGCCGAGGCGCTCGCCGAAGCGGCCGCGCAGTTCATCGCGCAGCACGGTTTGCCGGACGTCGTGATCGCCAATGCCGGCATCAGCCGCGGCGCGGTCACCGGGCACGGCGATCTGCGCACGTTCCGCGAAGTGATGGACATCAATTACTTCGGCATGGTCGCCACCTTTGAGCCGTTCGCCGCCGCGATGGTCGCCGCGAAGAAAGGCACGCTGGTCGGGATCGCCAGCGTCGCCGGCGTGCGTGGCTTGCCGGGGTCGGGCGCATACAGCGCGTCGAAGTCAGCCGCACTCAAGTATCTGGAAGCGTTGCGCGTCGAGATGCGGCCACTGGGTGTCGGCGTGGTTACCATCGCGCCCGGTTATATCCGCACCCCAATGACCGAGCACAACCCGTACAGCATGCCGTTCCTGATGGACGCCGACCGCTTCGCGGTGAAGGTCGCCGGGGCGGTCGAGCGGCAGACGGCCTTCGCCGTGTTCCCGTGGCAGATGCGTATCGCGGCGATGCTGCTGCACGTGCTGCCGCGCTGGCTTTACGATCGAGCCTTCGAACGCGCGCCGCGCAAGCCCCGCGCCGTCGT
This sequence comes from Paraburkholderia sediminicola, assembly GCF_046030555.1. Taxonomy (GTDB): domain Bacteria; phylum Pseudomonadota; class Gammaproteobacteria; order Burkholderiales; family Burkholderiaceae; genus Paraburkholderia; species Paraburkholderia sediminicola_E. Next base: position 172,125 of record NZ_JAQQCH010000012.1, read on the forward strand.
CGAATAAATCATGCAACCGCGTGCGGTCGATGCAGCCGGCGTCGCGCACGAAATGGCGGGCGTCGATACGCGGGGCGCCCCTACCCGCATCGTCTCGCTGGTGCCGAGCATCACCGAATTGCTGTTCGCTCTCGGGCTCGACAGGCAGATCGTCGGGCGCACCGGTTTTTGCGCGCATCCACACGACAAGGTGCGGCAGGTGCGCAAGGTCGGCGGCACCAAGGCCGTCAATGTCGACGCGATTCGAGCCTTGCGGCCCACCCATCTGATCGTCAATATCGACGAAAACGAGCGTGACACCGTCGAGCAATTGCGCGCGTTCGTGCCGCACATCGTCGTCACCCATCCGCAGACGCCGCAGGACAATCTCTCGCTGTACTCGCTGCTGGGCGCGATATTCGACCGCGCACAAGAAGCGCAGCGCTTGAGCGCGGCGCTCGAAGCGCGTCTGCACGAGGCCGCCGCGCGCGTGTTTCCTCCGCAAAACGTGCTGTATCTGATCTGGCGCGAACCATGGATGACAGTCGCACGCGATACCTATATCGCCGCGATGCTGAGGCTCGTGAACTGGCAGACGCTGCCTCACGTAGAAGGCGGAACGGCAGGCGCGGCACGCTATCCCACGCTCGACTTCGACCACGCGCCGTGGCTTGCCGGCGTCGATCGCATCTTGCTTTCAAGCGAGCCATATCGCTTCACTCAGGCACATTGCGACGCACTGAAACGCGATCCGCGTCTGGCCGGCAAACGCGTTGAGTTGATCGATGGAGAGTTGGTGTCGTGGTACGGCGTGCGCGCCATCGAAGGCATCGGATATCTGCTGCAGCGCGCGGCTGCGTCATGAGCGCCGGCACCGAACCGCGTCACTGAACAACGAAACGAAACCAAACCACCGCTCCACGCGGCTCAGCGCTGCCATCAAGCCGTACCGCTACGTTCCAACAATCGGGCGCCATATGGATATGCGGATTAAATTGTTGTCGCCACAACCACCCTTCGATAAGCTTTCGCGAAGGCGAGGACGTGCAAGGACGTGCGTATAGAGCAACATCCAGACCATGCGCCAGCGCCGGAAACGTATCACAATAAAGACGACGGTCACGCTGCCCCCGGACGCCGGACGGCCAGCGCCCCGTCCTTCGTCAACGGAATACAACCACACAACCAGACGCACTGCCTGACTGCGCTTGTTATGGGAGATCCTATGCGCTTCAAACTGCTCGCAGCCGCCGTACTGTTCACGGCGCCCGCGCTCGTGCTCGCCAAACCGCTGACCGTCTGTACCGAGTCGAGCCCCGACGGCTTCGATGTCGTGCAGTTCAATTCGCTCGTCACGACCAATGCGTCGGCCGACGTGATCTTCAATTCGCTGGTCTCGTACGACGAGGCCGCGAAGAAAGTCGTGCCCTCGCTAGCCGACAAATGGGACGTGAGCCCCGACGGCCTCACCTACACGTTCCATCTGCGTCCGAACGTGCAGTTCCAGACCACCGACTACTTCAAGCCCACCCGTGCGCTGAATGCCGACGATGTCGTCTTCACGTTCGACCGCATGCTCAACGACAGCAATCCGTGGCACAAGGTGGCGGGCGCGAGCGGCTTCCCGCACGCGCAATCAATGGGCTTGCCGAAGCTCATCAAGTCGATCAGCAAAGTCGACGACAACACCGTCAAGTTCGAACTGAACGCGCCGGACGCAACCTTCGTGTCGATCCTGACCATGGGTTTCGCCTCGATCTATTCGGCTGAATACGCCGACCAGTTGCTCAAGGCCGGCAAACAGGTCGACCTGAATGCGAAGCCGATCGGCACCGGTCCGTTCGAATTGAAGAGCTACACGAAAGACGCGGTGATCCGCTACGACGTGAACCCGACGTACTGGGGCGCGAAGCCGAAGATCGACCGCCTGATCTACGCGATCACGCCGGACGCCACGGTACGCGCGCAAAAGGTGAAGGCCGGCGAATGCCAGATCGCGCTATCGCCGAAGCCACAGGATCTCGCCGAAGCTAAGGGCGACAAGTCGCTCGCCATCGTGCAAACGCCCGCGTTCATGACCGCGTTCGTCGCCCTGAACACGCAGAAGAAGCCGCTCGATAACCAGAAGGTGCGCGCCGCACTGAACATGGCGTTCGACCGCACTACGTATTTGAAGGCGATCTTCGACAACACCGCGACACCGGCTGTCAATCCGTATCCGCCGAACACGTGGAGCTACGACAAGGCCGTGAAGCCGTGGCCGTACGATCCCGTGAAGGCGAAGAAGCTGCTCGCGGAAGCGGGTTATCCGAACGGCTTCGAAACGACGATCTGGGTGCGCCCGAACGGCAGCGTGCTGAATCCGAATCCGAAGGCCGGCGCCGAATTGCTGCAAGCCGACTTTGCCAAGATCGGCGTGAAGGCTGAGGTGAAGGTGATCGAATGGGGCGAGCTGATCAAGCAGGCCAAACAAGGCCAGCATGACACGCTGTTCATGGGATGGGCCGGCGACAACGGCGATCCGGACAACTATCTGTCGCCGCTCTTCAGCTGCAACGCGGTGAAGTCGGGGATCAATTTTGCGCGCTTCTGCGATCAGGATCTGGACAAGCTGATCGCCGACGGCAAAGCGACGCCTGATCAGGCCAAACGCGCGAAGGCCTATGAACAGGCACAACAGATCATTCACGATCAGGCGCTGTGGATTCCGCTGGGCTACCCGACCGCGGCGGCCATCACGCGGACGAACGTGAGTGGCTATCACGTGAGTCCGTTCGGACGGCAGAACTTTGGGACGGTGGCGGTGCAGTAAAACAGCTGCGTCACGCCACACTCGACGTTGAGAAACAAAACAGACCCGCTGCACATGCACCGGGTCTGTTTTTCATTCGCGCGAGGCACCTCCCCCGGTTCGGAGCGTATCCGCACGCGACAACACACCGCAGCGGCCCGCTTGCGTCCGATCTGTTGCGCTTGCTATACTTTTTTACAGATCACTCTCTTCGAACATCAGCCAAAATGAACAACTAAGCCTTCCTTAAATGTTTTCGCTTCACGCAAGCCTTGCTTGCCGGGCGAAAGGTGCAACACATTTCCGGAGGTGCTTATGGCTCATGTCACGCCAGCATCCACACTCGTTTCGCTTCAACATGTCTCGTTCCATTTCAACGATGGAGCGATGCTATTCGACTCTCTCAATCTCACGTTCGACACCACATCTACGGCCATCGTCGGCCGTAATGGTGCGGGCAAAAGCATGCTTGCGCGGCTGATTGCGGGTGAACTGATGCCGTCCGCGGGCAAGGTCGAACGCTTTGGCTCAGTCGCCTACGTCAAGCAGAATACGGTTGGGCCGGAGGGGGAAACGATCGCGCAAGCCGCCGGACTCGACGATGCACTCGATGCGCTCGCACGCCTTGCCGCGGGCGCCGCTCAACCCGACGATCTCGACGTTGTCGCAGATCGCTGGGATCTCGCCACGCGCTTTCAAATCGCACTGCAGCAGGCGCATCTGCCCGAACTGCAAGCACACGAGAGCGCGGACACGTTAAGCGGCGGCCAACGGGCGCGGGTCGCGCTCGTCGGCGCATTGTTGTCGGGGGCGGATTTGCTCGTGCTCGACGAGCCCACCAATCACCTTGATCGCGACGGCCGCGCATGGCTGCGCGATCAACTGCATGAGTGGCGTGGCGGGTTGATCGTCGTCAGCCACGACCGGCAGATGCTCGGCGAGGTTGAACGGATCATCGAACTGACGCCGCATGGCCCGCGCGCGTATGGCGGCAACTACGCAGTCTTTCATGCGCAGCGCGAAGCGGAGCAGCAGGCCGCGCAATCCGCGCTGGAACACGCGAGAACCGAACGCGCACGTGAACACCAGCGTCTGGCGCGGGAACATGATACGGTCCAGCGCCGCTCAGCGCGCACACGGCACTATGCCGATACGGCTAACGTCTCACGTATGGAGCGCGCGAAGATAAAAGGTCGAGCGACCGAAGCGATGGGACATGTCCGCAAGTCTCAGCAAACGGTCAAAAACGATCTCAACGACAAGGTCGGCGAAGCGGCGGCGCGCGTCATACCGGAAAGCGCTGTCTTGCTCTCGTTACCCGGCGCTGAGCTTCCTGCACGCCGTACAGTTTTCACGCTCGACGAGGTGCGTCTGCCTTGGCTGGAAGCGAACGATCCGGCGGCGACGGTGACGTGGACAGTCAGCGGCCCTGTGCGCATCGCAGTAACAGGCCCGAACGGCTGCGGTAAGTCAACGTTACTTCGAGTACTCGCGGGTGAAGTCTCGCCCCAGGGCGGCACGCATCTGACACACGTGCCGTGCGCATACCTCGACCAACGCCTCGATCTGCTCGATCAGGAGCGGTCGATCGTCGAGCAGTTGGGCCTGCTCGACACGCCGCTGGCCGAAGGTGAGTTACGCAGCCGCCTCGCATTGCTGCAACTCGACGCCCAATGCGCGACGCAACCCTCACGGAATCTGAGTGGCGGCGAGCGGCTGAAAGCGGCACTTGCTTGTGCGTTGTGGCGTGGCACGCCGGCGCAATTGCTGCTGCTCGACGAGCCGACCAACCACCTGGACCTCGGGTCGGTGCTAGCGTTCGAAGGCGCGCTAGTGGATTTCCCGGGCGCGATCGTCGCGGTGTCGCATGACACAGGTTTCCTCGAAGCGTTGCGACCAACCCATACGATGCAATGGACCATCGAGGGTTGGCGCTTCGAACCGGTCAAGGTGGACTGACCACGCGACGATGCGTGGCCACCTGGTCATGGCGCTAAGCCATCGAGAACCGGATCACTCCATCCGCATCCTGCGTGCGCTTCAACTCGCCGGCCAGCCACAGCAGATGCAAGTGCGCCAACGCCTCGCCCATCGCGAAGGTCATCTGATGGATGTCGAGTTGGCGCTTGAACATGAGCGGCACGATATCCGCGGCGCTTTGCGGCTTCTCCGCACAGGCCTCGCGCACTTCCGCCAGACGCGCGTCATGATGCTCACGCAACTGTTTGATCCGCGTGCGCACGCCGCGAAACGGCTTGCCGTGCGACGGCAGCACGAGCGTGTCTTCGGGCATCGTCTCGTAGCGGCCGAGCGATTCCAGATACAGCGCGAGCGGCGTGCCTTCCGGTTCCATGTCGAACACCGAGACGTTCGTCGAAATGCGCGGCAGCACCATGTCGCCTGAGATCAACGTGCCCGTCTCTTCGCAATGCAACGCGCAGTGTTCCGGAGAATGGCCGAAACCGGTCACCACGCGCCACGTCTTGCCGCCGATTTTCACGCCATCGGCTTCGCGCAGGCGGCGATACTGACCGGGAACCGCCGGCACGAGGCTCGCGTAGTAGCTCGTGCGATTGCGCAGCTTTTCGAGCGACACCTGATCGTTCAAGCCATGACGCGCGAAGTGCCGCGCCGCGCCCTCGCCACCCGCATTGGAGCCGTCGCCGGCCGCCATCACGCGTGCCTGCATATATTCGCCGAGCGTCATCCACAGGCGCACGTCCCAGCGCTTCTTGTCGCCGCCGGTACAAATCCAGTGCGCGAGGCCGATGTGGTCCGGATGGCAATGCGTGACGATCACGCGCAGCACCGGCAGGCCGTCGAGCACGGAGTCGAACACTTTCTCCCAGTTCTCCTTGATCGTGTCCGACGTAATACCGCAGTCGACTACCGTCCACCCCTGCTGACCGTCGATTTCATCGCGTAGCAGCCACAGATTGATGTGGTCGAGTGCGAACGGCAGCGGCATGCGCAGCCAGAACACGCCGGGCGCGACTTCCATCGCGTGGCCCGCTTCGGGCAGGGTGTCGTTGAACGGATAGTTGAGTTGATGTTCAAGTGCATTCATTGTGGGTGTCTTCCTCCGTCGGCCGTCCGGCATGGCGAGGTATGCGATGCCGCACGGCGTGGTTGCGGCCCGGTCGTAACAGACCGGTGCCGTATAGCGCCGCAGTTGCGTTTCGATCAAGTTGACGATAACGTAAACGTCGATTCTATCGTTCAATCCGATTTTCTGCCCGGCCACGGGATGCCCCGATGAACACGCAATACACGATCACCGAGCTCGCGCGGGAATTCGACGTCACGCCGCGGGCGATTCGCTTCTACGAAGATCAGGGTTTACTCTCACCCAGCCGCGAAGGTTCAAGTGGCCTACGGCGCGTCTATTCGGGCCGCGATCGAACTCGCCTGAAGCTCACGCTGCGCGGCAAGAGGCTTGGCTTCACGCTGTCGGAAATCCGCGATCTGCTCGATGTCTACGAGTCGCCCACCGACACCGTGCCGCAATTGCACGCATTCCTTGCCACGGTGGCGCGCCATCGCGGGGTGCTCGAACGTCAACTGGAAGACCTGAACGCGACGCTCGAAGACCTCGCGCAGTACGAAACCCAGGCGCGCGCGCTGCTGGAGAGCGGAGCACGCGAGACCAAGTCCGCCTAAGCGGCGATCGCGCAAATATTTTTGCAGAAAGTTGTGCCGATAAGACATGCCAAACTGAGGCATTGAGCGGAGATAGTCTGAAAGTCGGCTAACGCCTGGCAACTTCCAAAAGACGCCAGGCACGAGTCGAGCGGCGCGATGCGTCGCGGGCCCACCCGGACGATACAATCGCGGGTGTCTTCACGACATGGGACGAATGCACGGTCGACATGAATCACTTCCCCAAACTGTTGTCGTCGCAGATCGGCTTCGACGTCGCCCAGACGATGCTCGAAGGATTCGATCGGCACTACCGGATCTTCCGCGACGCCGCGATCCATGCCAAAACGCTCTTCGAAGCTGCCGACTGGCACGGGCTGCAAACGCTGGCGCGCGAGCGCATTACCTCATATGACGATCGCGTCGAGGAATGCGTCGAACTGCTCGAAGACGAATACGACGCCGAGAATATCGACGACGAAGTGTGGCAGCAGATCAAGCTGCACTACATCGGCCTCCTGACCACGCACCGCCAACCCGAGTGCGCGGAGACGTTCTTCAATTCGGTGTGCTGCAAGATCCTGCACCGTTCGTATTTCAATAACGACTTCATTTTTGTGCGCCCGGCGATCTCGACCGAATATATCGAGAACGACGAACCCGCCGCGAAGCCAACCTACCGTGCGTATTACCCCGGCAAGGACGGGCTTGCCGCGACGCTCGAGCGCATCGTCACGAACTTCCAGCTGGAGCCGCCGTTTGAGGATCTGAAGCGCGACGTCGCGTGTGTCATGCAGACGATCCACGATGCGTTCGGCGTGTTCGACGAAGCGCCCAACTTCCAGATTCACGTACTGTCGTCGCTGTTCTATCGGAACAAGTCGGCGTATATCATCGGACGAATCATCAACGGCGACTTGCTATTGCCGTTCGCCGTGCCGCTGCGCCATGTGAAGCCGGGCGTGCTGGCGCTCGACACGGTGCTGCTCAAACGCGATCAGTTGCAGATCATCTTCAGCTTTTCGCATTCGTATTTCCTGGTGGACATGGAGGTGCCGTCCGCTTACGTCGAATTTCTCGGCACGATCATGCAGGGCAAACCAAAGGCGGAAATCTATACGTCGGTGGGTTTGCAGAAGCAGGGCAAGAATCTGTTCTATCGCGATCTGCTGCACCATCTGAAACATTCCAGCGATCACTTCATCATCGCGCCCGGCATCAAGGGACTTGTGATGCTGGTGTTCACGCTGCCGTCGTTTCCATATGTATTCAAGCTGATCAAAGACCACTTTCCGCCGCCGAAGGACACCACGCGCGAGCAGATCAAGGGAAAGTATCAGCTCGTCAAACGGCATGACCGCTTGGGCCGCATGGCCGACACGCTCGAATATTCGAGCGTCGCGCTGCCGGTTTCGCGGCTCGATGAAGCGCTGGTGCGCGAACTCGAAAAGGAAGTGCCGTCGTTGATCGAATACGACGGCGACAACCTGGTGATTCGCCACATGTATATCGAACGCCGGATGGTGCCGCTCAATCTGTTCCTGAAAAACGGCAGCGACGACGACGTCGATCACGGCATCAAGGAATATGGCAACGCGATCAAGGAATTGATGCAGGCGAACATCTTCCCTGGCGACATGCTGTACAAGAACTTCGGCGTGACGCGTCACGGTCGCGTCGTGTTCTACGACTACGATGAAATCGAATATCTGACTGAATGCAACGTGCGCGCCGTGCCGGCGCCACGTAACGAGGAAGACGAAATGTCGGGCGAGCCGTGGTACTCAGTCGGCCCGCACGACATTTTCCCGGAGACATACGGCACGTTTTTGCTCGGCGACCCACGCGTGCGCCGGTCCTTCATGCAGCATCACGCGGACTTCTTCGATCCAGCGCTGTGGCAACGGCACAAGGATCATTTATTGAAAGGCGAACTGCCCGACTTTTTCCCGTACGACAGCAGCGTGCGCTTCTGCATCCGCTATCCGGAACGATTCGCCGATGCGGCGTCCGGCCCCCCGGAGAACCAGGCAGACGAGCGCACCGTGCGCGCGGCTTGAACCTCATGCGCATCATGCGCCGCCCGCATCGTTGAATGCGTCGTCCGAACCCTTATGTAACGACATCGACCGGCCAATCGGTCGAGCAACCGCCCAGACTCACCATGACCATGAACGCTTCTCCCGCTGCCAATCCGCTGGCCCATCTGTTCGATAACAACGACGCGTGGGTGGCCCGCAAGCTGTCCGAAGATCCGGAGTACTTCTCGCGTCTCGCGCACCAGCAGACGCCCGAATATCTGTGGATCGGCTGCTCCGATTCGCGCGTACCGGCCAACCAGATCATCGGCCTGCCGCCGGGCGAAGTGTTCGTGCACAGAAATATCGCCAACGTGGTGGTGCATACGGATCTGAACTGCCTGTCGGTGATCCAGTTTGCCGTCGATCTACTCAAGGTCAAGCACATCATGGTGGTGGGTCACTATGGCTGCTCGGGCGTCGGCGCGGCATTGCACGGCCGTCGCGTGGGTCTGGCGGATAACTGGCTGCATCACGTGCAGGACGTGCGCACCAAGCACGCCGCGTTGATTGAAGAGTGGCCGCTTGGCGAGGCGCGCCATCGTCGTCTGGTCGAACTGAATGCGATCGAGCAGGTCATGAACGTATGCCGGACCACCATCATCAACGACGCGTGGGCACGCGGCCAGGAACTCACGGTGCACGGCTGGGTGTATGGCGTCCATGACGGCAAGGTGCGCGACCTCGGCATGACAATCAACAACCCCGCGACACTCGATGCAACCTACAAGCGCTGCATCACAGCCGTATCGGCCGGCGGTGCGTACCAGGCAGACAACGATGCAGCGGCCGCCGATGCGGCCCAGCTCGGCGACGTGCCGGCCATCGTCGAAGGTGTGATCAAAGAACTTAAACATGAGTGAGACAAACATGAGCGAGACAAAGTCTGATCCGATCGTAATCGTAGGTGTAGCCCGCACGCCGATGGCGGCATTTCAGGGCGATTTCGCAACGCTAACCGCGCCGCAGTTGGGCTCGGTCGCAATCGAAGCCGCCGTGCAACGCGCCGGATTGAAACCCGGGCAGATCGACGAAGTGGTGATGGGTTGCGTGCTGCCCGCCGGCCTCGGCCAGGCGCCCGCGCGTCAGGCCGCACTCGGCGCCGGCTTGCCGCTTGCCACGGGCAGCACGACCGTCAACAAGATGTGCGGTTCCGGCATGCGCGCGGCGATGTTCGCGCACGACATGCTGGCCGCGGGCTCGGTCGATGTGATTGTCGCCGGCGGCATGGAGAGCATGACCAACGCGCCGTACCTTTTGCCGAAGGCGCGTAACGGCATGCGCATGGGCCACGGCCAGGTAATCGACCACATGTTCTACGACGGTCTCGAAGACGCCTACGAAAAAGGCCGTCTGATGGGCACCTTCGCCGAGGAATGCGCAGCGTCGTTCGACTTCACGCGCGAAGCGCAGGATGCGTTCGCCATCGAGTCCCTGAATCGTGCAAAGCGCGCGAATGAAGACGGCTCGTTTGCATGGGAAATCGCACCGGTGAAGGTGGCAGGCCGCAAGGGCGACGTGACCATCGATCACGACGAGCAGCCGTTCAAAGCGAAGCTCGAGAAGATTCCGACGCTCAAGCCCGCGTTCAGTAAAACCGGCACGATAACGGCGGCGAACTCGTCGTCGATTTCCGACGGCGCCGCGGCGCTCGTGATGATGCGTGAGTCGACCGCAAAGCGTCTCGGCGTCGAGCCTCTTGCTCGCGTGGTCGGCCACTCGACCTTCGCACAAGAACCGGCGAAGTTCACCACCGCGCCGGTCGGTGCGATTCGCAAGTTGTTCGAGAAGAATGGCTGGCGCGCCGATGAAGTGGATCTGTATGAGGTCAACGAAGCGTTCGCGGTGGTCACGATGGCCGCGATGAAGGAGCATCATCTGCCGCATGACAAGGTCAACGTGAACGGCGGCGCCTGTGCGCTCGGTCATCCGATCGGTGCGTCGGGCGCACGGATTCTCGTGACGCTGATCGGCGCGTTGAAAAAACGCGGTCTGAAGCGCGGCGTTGCGACGTTGTGCATCGGCGGCGGTGAAGCGACCGCGATGGGCATCGAACTGGTTTAACACGCCGCTTCCAGGCGTTTGAGGGCTTGAGGTGATTCGATGAAGACAGTATTGATCGTCGGTGCATCGCGCGGCATCGGCCAGGAATTTGTGCGGCAGTACAGGAAGAGCGGCTGGCGCGTGCTCGCCACTGCGCGCGACGGCGCCGCACTCGACGCGTTGAAGGCGCTCGGCGCGGAGACCTTTTCACTCGACGTCACCGCGCCCGAGGAAATCGCCGCACTCGGCCGGAAGCTCGACGGCGAACGGCTCGACGCGGCGGTGCTGGTATCGGGCGTGTACGGCCCGCGCACCGAAGGCCTCGAGACGATCACCGCCGCGGATTTCGACCAGGTCATGCATACCAACGTGCGTGGCCCGATGCAGTTGATCCCGATCCTGCTGCCGCTCGTCGAAGAGGCCGGCGGTGTATTCGCGGTGATTTCAAGCAAGATGGGCAGCATCGGCGACGCAAGCGGCACGACGGGCTGGCTGTACCGGGCGAGTAAGGCAGCGCTGAACGACGCGCTGAAAATCGCGTCGCTCGAAACAACACGCGCCACATGTATTTCGCTACACCCCGGCTGGGTGCGTACCGACATGGGTGGCGCGCAAGCGGCGATCGATCCGGCGCGTAGCGTCACCGGCATGCGTGACGTGCTCGCGCAGGCAGCTGCCGCACCCGAAGCGTTCAACGGACGCTTCTATCAATACGACGGCACGGCGCTCGACTGGTGAGGAGACACATGGGGCGACTAACGAGGAGACCGAGCCATGGTGCTTGATCAGGATCACCGGATGATCCGCGATGCGGTGCGCACGTTCGTCCGCGAAGCGGTCACCCCGCACGCGGCGCAATGGGACCGTGAGCGCATCTTTCCGAAGGACGTGCATCGCCAGCTCGCCGAACTCGGCGCGTATGGCGTGCTGGTGCCCGAAACGTACGGCGGCGCCGGCATGGACGCGCTGGCGCTCGCGTTGATCCTCGAAGAAATCGCTGCGGGCGACGGCGGCACTTCGACCGCGATTTCCGTCAACAACTGCCCGGTGTGCAGCATTCTGCTGACCTATGGCAACGACGCGCAAAAACGCGACTGGCTCACGCCGCTCGCGCGCGGCGAGATGCTCGGCGCGTTTTGTCTGACCGAACCGCAAGCGGGTTCGGACGCCTCCGCGCTGCGCACCACCGCGACGCGTGATGGCGACACGTACGTGTTGAACGGTGTCAAACAGTTCATCACGAGTGGCAAAAACGGCAACGTCGCGATCGTCATGGCCGTGACCGACAAGGCGGCGGGCAAGCGCGGCATCAGCGCGTTTATCGTGCCCACCGATACGAAGGGCTACGTCGTTGCGCGGGTCGAAGAAAAGCTTGGCCAGCATTCGTCGGACACGGCACAGATTATTTTCGAGGATTGCCGCGTGCCGGCTGCGAATCTGATCGGCGCGGAAGGCGAAGGCTATCGGATTGCGCTATCGGGGCTTGAAGGCGGGCGCATCGGCATCGCGGCGCAAAGCGTCGGCATGGCGCGCGCCGCGTTCGAGGCAGCATTGGCTTATGCGAAGGAGCGCGAGAGCTTCGGCCAGCCGCTGTTTTCGCACCAGGCCGTGCAGTTCCGCCTCGCCGACATGGCGACCCAACTCGAAGCCGCACGCCAGTTGATCTGGCACGCCGCGTCGCTAAAGGATGCAGGGCAACCGTGCCTGACCGAAGCCGCAATGGCCAAGCTGTTCGCCTCCGAAGCCGCGGAGCGCATCTGCTCGGCAGCCTTGCAGATTCATGGCGGCTATGGCTATCTGAGCGACTTCCCCGTCGAACGCATCTACCGCGATGTGCGCGTGTGCCAGATCTACGAAGGCACTAGCGACATCCAGAAAATTTTGATCGCGCGCGGTCTTGCCTGAAAGTCTGATGAATAAGCCATTGTTGTCAACGCAACGACCGTCCGACTGCCCTTGCGGCGGCGCTGCGCCCGATCAGCGCAGCGGCGTTAAACCGCCGCGCTTCGCGCAATGCTGTGGTCGCTATATCGATGGCGGCGAAACCGCGCCGCGCGCGCTCGAACTGATGCGCTCGCGCTACAGCGCATATGTTGTGGGCGCAACGGATTATTTGCGCGCGACCTGGGCACCGCACACCTGTCCCACGGATCTCGACGCCGATCCTGCCGCCCCCGACGCACCGCATTGGCTCGGACTGCAGATCAAGGCCTTCGCTGAAACCCATGCCGATCACGCGACAGTCGAATTCGTCGCACGATACAAGGTAGGCGGCCGCGCCCACCGGTTGCACGAACTGAGCCGCTTCGTACGTGGTGAAGACGGATGCTGGCGTTATGTCGACGGTGACGTGAGCGAATAGGCCGCACCTTCCAAAGCCTTACATAACTCAGCTGCGCAGATCGCACCGTGATCACATATGGCCCTCAAACGAGGGCTTTTTTTCGTGTTGGCTCGACACCACAGCGCGCATGATGCGACGAATTGCTTCGTCCAGCCAAGCACCGCGAAACAGGCGCTTTGCGGCCTGCCGGCAGGCGAATGTGTCCTGATCGACATGCGGCAATTTTTTCGTCGCGGGTTCTCCTTGATTGCACAAAACAAAATTGTCGTGCCAGGATGAGGCCGTAGGTTTGTGACGTCACGTTGCGAGAACAGGTCCATACCGATTCCGCAAAATGCGCAGACGCCCGGCCGCGAGCCCATCAGCAAGGGTTCGACGGCGGTTCCGGGCAGCGTGTGTGGCGCTCATCATCGGCGCGTGGGGTCGCGTCGGCCGTTTGGGTTTATCCCGTGCGATCTCGATTAGCGTGCGTGCGCCTGGCGCACTACGTACGCGAGTGTGTTTTTGTTTGTCGAAAACGCCGATGAAAGGCAATTGTTAGCGACGATATTCGACAGACAAAGCGTCACGTGTTCAGGGCAGGTTTTTGAGGCAGGTGCGTCAATGGTGTTCAGCAAGGTTCTGACGAAGGGTGTGGTGATGTGTGCAACGGCGATCTGCGCTGTCGCACTCGCGCATGCCGCCCCCCTCGCCGACACCCAGACGGGGCCGCTCACCCGCGCACACGTGCCGCGCATCGCGCTCGACGACGATGTCTATCTGCCCACTGCGGGCCTCAACGAACAGATCATCCGCGTGCCGGTCAACGCTGCCGGCACGGTCACGCTTGAAACGACGATCTACAAACCGGACGGCGCAGGCCCGTTTCCGATGATCGTTTTCAACCACGGCAAGATTCCCGGCGACCCGCGCACGCAGGAGCGCAGCGACCCGTTGCCGTTCGCGCGCGAATTCGTGCGCCGCGGTTACGTGGTGGTGGCGCCGAACCGCCAGGGCTTCGGCCATTCCGACGGCACTTATCAGCAGGACGGTTGCGACGTCGAACGCAACGGCATCGGCCAGGCCAGCGACGTCGCCGCTACGATCGATTTCATGTCGAAGCAGCCGTACGTGGACGCGACGCACATTGTGGTGGCCGGTACTTCACACGGCGGCCTTGCGACGATCGCTTATGGTCCTGAGGCTGCGCCGGGCGTGCGAGCCTTGATCAATTTCTCGGGTGGTTTGCGGCAGGACGCATGTGCCGACTGGCAGGGCAATCTGACCCACGCATTCGGCGCGTATGGCGAGAAAACGAAGGTGCCGTCGCTGTGGTTGTATGGCGATAACGATTCGGTGTGGACGGCGCCGCTTGTAGCCGGCATGTATGCCGCGTATGCCGCACACGGTGCGAGCGCCAAGATGGTGGATTTCGGCAACTACAAGAATGACGCGCATCGGCTCGTGGGCGATCGCGACGGCGTGCATGTGTGGTGGCCGGCGGTCGAAGCGTTTCTTGCTCAGGTGGGGATGCCTACCGGCGTGCAATATCGGGTCGATGATCCTTCGGCGCCGAAGGCGAGTGGATTTGCTGCTGTCGATGCGGTTGACTCTGTGCCGTTTGTCGACGAAGCCGGCCGTAATGGATACCGTAATTTCCTGCATCAGTATCCTAGCCGGGCTTTTGCCGTGTCGGACTCGGGGGCCTGGTCGTGGGCGGAAGGCGGCGACAATCCGATGTCAGTCGCTATTGCGAATTGCCAGAAGCAGAGTTCGGCGCCTTGCCGGTTGTATGCGGTGGATAACTCCGTTGTATGGGGGGCTCAGTCTTCACAGACGGCGGAGTCTTCTTCGTCTGGGTCTGATGGTGGGCGGCCGGCTATTGCTAGTCGGAATTGAAGGTTAGGTTTTTGCCTGCTCGGCGGTTGTTCATCTGTATGCCCGCGGCGTTTGGGTTTTGGTGATCTGGTTGCCTGCGCGGCGCTTGTTGTTGTGGGCCTGTGGCGTTGGCCTTTCCTTGATCTGTTTGCCTGCACGGCGCTTGTTTGTCTGTGTTTTTATGGCGTTGGCCTTTCCTTGTTTTCTTATTGGTTTATTAGCGTCGCCCCTGTGCGGGGCAGGCACTTACTTCTCTTTGCCGGCCGCAAAGAGAAGTAAGCAAGAGAAAGCGGCTCACACCGCTAATTCTTAAGCGGGTCCCTCGCGCAGTCGCGGTAGTGGCACATCTGGAATCTGTGCCCTTGCACATTCGACGTTCCTGACAAGGCCGTCATACTTCCGGTGGCGCTACGCGCGCCGAAGCACCCTCCTTAGAACCGATCACCGCGTTTTCGCACTCGCGCTCCATTCGGCGCCCCGCCCAGGCGAAGCCGATGGTCCCCACCGCGCCCAAACGAAGCCCCTGGTTTCCCAAGCAGCGTCGTCGTCGCGGAGGCGAAGCCGATGGTGCCCACCGCGCTTAAACGAAGCCCCTGGTTTCCTACGCAACGCCGCCGTCGCGGAGGCGAAACCGATGGCGCTCACCACGCCTAAACGAAGCGCCAGGTTTCCCACGCAACTCCGTTGTCGCCGGGGCGAAGCCGAGGACCCCCATCACGCCCAAACGAAGCCCCGGGTTTCCCATGCAGACCCATCCGCGACGCACGTAGTGCGGAGTGCGAGCTGATGAATCCTTTGTCACTGACGCTGAAGGTACGAGGGCACGGATTCCAGATGCACCACTATCCTCTCCAAGCCGGGGGACCCGCTTAAGAGTTAGCGGTTTGAGCCGCTTTCTCTTGCTTACTTCTCTTTGCGGCCGGCAAAGAGAAGTAAGTGCCTGCCCCGCACAGGGGCGACGCTAATAAACCAATAACAAAACAAGGAAAGGCCAACGCCGCAGGCAAACAACCAAAACCCCACCGCCGGAGGCAAATTCCCACCCACAACATCCAACTACTTTGCCGTCGTTAACTCCGCCGATCAGCGACCTTCAGAACGAATCTGAAACCACCTGCAGCGAACAGCACCCAACCCCAGCGCCGCAGGCAAAAACCCACCTCCCGCCCCTGGTGCGCAGCGCGAAATAAACCGCTAATCTCGACCCCGCACGCCTTCCCAAGGCCGCGCGCAGCGTAAAGAAAAACCGCCGCGCGAATGAAACGGCCCCAAAAAAGCCAGCCGAGCAGCGAGCAAAAAAGCACTCTGGAGTACCTTTTGGAAAACTCAGCACCCCCTGAAGACTGGATCACCCGCAGCCTGCGTGCCGTCTGGCACCCCTGCACCCAGATGAAGCACCACGAACGCCTGCCGCTAATCCCGATCGCGCGCGGTCAAGGCGCGTGGCTCTACGATCGCGCGAACAACCGCTATCTGGACGCGATCAGCTCCTGGTGGGTCAACCTGTTCGGCCACGCCAACCCGCGCATCAATGCAGCACTGAAAGATCAGCTCGACACGCTCGAACACGCCATGCTCGCCGGTTGCACGCATGAACCGGCCATCGAACTCGCGGAGCGGCTCCGCGCGCTCACCAACAACACGCTCGGTCACGCGTTCTTCGCGTCCGATGGCGCGTCGGCGGTCGAAATCGCGCTGAAGATGAGCTTCCACTCGTGGCGCAATCGCGGCTTCGCCGACAAGCAGGAATTCGTTTGCATCGCCAATAGCTATCACGGCGAAACCATCGGCGCGCTCGGCGTCACCGATGTCGCGCTCTTCAAAGACGCCTACGATCCGCTAATCCGCCACGCGCACGTCGTTGCATCGCCCGATGCGCGCCTCGCGCAATCCGGCGAAACCTCAGCCGACGTCGCACGCCGCGCGCTCGATCAGGTTCGCTCGTTGTTCGAAGCACGTGCCACGAAAATCTCCGCGCTGATCGTCGAGCCGCTGGTGCAATGCGCTGCCGGTATGGCAATGCACGATGCGTCGTATATCGCCGGCTTGCGTGCGCTCTGCGATCAGTACGGCGTACATCTGATCGCCGATGAAATCGCCGTCGGTTGCGGACGCACGGGCACCTTCTTCGCATGCGAACAAGCCGGCATCTGGCCGGACTTCCTGTGTCTGTCGAAAGGCATCAGCGGCGGGTATCTGCCGCTGTCGATCGTGCTGTCCCGCGATGAAATCTTCGAGGCCTTCTATCACGACGATACCGCGCGCGGCTTCCTGCACTCACATTCGTACACGGGCAATCCGCTCGCCTGCCGCGCGGCGCTCGCCACGCTCGATCTCTTTGCAAGCGACAGCGTACTCGCCGTCAACGCGCAGAAATCCGCGAAGCTGAAGGCGGCACTCGCGCCGCTGGCCGAACACAAACACGTGCGCAATCTGCGCCAGTGCGGCACGATCTTCGCGTTCGACGCAATCATCGACGACGCTCAGCAAGCCAAAACATTCTCGCGGCGCTTCTTCGAAAACGCGTTGCAGCGTGAACTGCTGCTGCGGCCGATTTCGACCACGGTGTATCTGATGCCCCCCTACATCCTCGACGACGAAGAAATCGCGCTGCTTGCCTTACGCACACGCGAGACCTTCGAAGCGACGCTCGCGGAGACCCGCTAATGCAATTGCTCGACACGCTCACACAAGGCCTCAAGGAAATCGATGAACGCGGCCTGCGCCGCCGGCGGCGCACCGCCGACACGCCGTGCGCCGCGCACATGACGGTCGACGGCCGTGCAATCATCGGCTTCGCCAGCAACGACTATCTCGGGCTCGCCGCCCATCCGCAGCTGATCGCGGCAATCGCGGAAGGCGCGCAGCGCTATGGCGCGGGCAGCGGCGGCTCGCATCTGCTCGGTGGCCACTCGCGCGCGCATGCGCAACTGGAAGACGATCTGGCCGAATTCGCCGGTGGCTTCGTCGACAATGCGCGGGCGCTCTACTTCAGCACCGGTTACATGGCGAATCTCGCGACGCTCACCGCGCTCGCGGGCCGCGGCACGACACTCTTTTCCGATGCGCTGAATCACGCATCACTGATCGACGGTGCGCGCCTGTCTCGCGCCGACGTGCAGATCTATCCGCACTGCGATACAGAAGCCTTGAGCGCGATGCTCGACGCGTCGGATGCCGACGTCAAAGTGATCGTCTCCGATACGGTGTTCAGCATGGACGGCGATATCGCGCCTTTGCCACGCCTGCTCGAACTCGCGGAACAGCACGGCGCGTGGTTGATCGTCGACGATGCGCACGGTTTCGGCGTGCTCGGTCCGCAAGGCCGCGGCGCGATCGCGGAAGCCGCGTTGCGCTCGCCGAATCTGATTTCGATCGGCACGCTTGGCAAGGCGGCGGGTGTATCAGGCGCCTTTGTGACAGCTCATGAGACCGTGATCGAATGGCTCGTGCAGCGCGCACGCCCGTACATCTTCACGACCGCTTCGGTTCCCGCTGCAGCGCATGCGGTGTCGGCGAGCCTGCGCATCATCGGTGGCGAAGAAGGCGATGCGCGGCGCGCCCATCTCCAGCACCTGATCAACCGCACGCGCGCAATGCTTAAAGCCACGCCATGGCTGCCAGTCGATTCGCACACCGCCGTGCAACCACTGATCATCGGCGCGAACGATGCCACGCTCGATATCGCGGCCACGCTCGATCGCGCGGGCCTCTGGGTGCCGGCGATCCGTCCGCCGACCGTTCCTGCAGGGACGTCGCGGCTGCGCATTTCGCTTTCCGCCGCGCATTCGCAGGCGGATCTGGACCGGCTGGAAGCGGGCTTGCAACAACTCGGGGCGAAGGCCGCATGATCGGCTCGAGTCAACGCGCGCTGTCGCTATTCGTCACCGGCACCGATACGGAAATCGGCAAGACGCTCGTATCCGCAGCGTTTCTGCGCGGTTTTGTTCGCGAAGGCCTGCAAGCCGCCGCGATGAAGCCGATCGCCGCGGGCGCATTCGAAGTCGACGGTGTGTTGCATAACGAAGACGCGGATCAACTCGACGCCGCGTCAAGCGTCCTGCTGCCGCCCGCGATTCGCACGCCGTATATGTTGAAGGAACCCGCCGCGCCACATATTGCCGCCGCGCTGGAAAACGTCACGTTCGATCTCGATCACATCGTCGATTGCCATGCGCAAGCGCTGAAGAAAGCGGACGTGATCGTAGTCGAAGGCGTCGGCGGTTTTCGCGTGCCGCTGACCGTAACGCAAGACACCGCCGATCTCGCCGTCGCGCTGAAACTGCCGGTCGTACTGGTGGTCGGCATGCGCCTCGGTTGCATCAGCCATGCGTTGCTCACCGCTGAAGCGATCACTGCGCGCGGCCTCACGCTTGCCGGCTGGGTGGCGAATCGCGTCGATCCCGACATGACGTTCCCCGATGAAAACATCGCCTCGATTCGCGAGCATCTTGCGCGCGAACACGACGCCCCCTTGCTCGGTATCGTGCCGCACTTGAACCCGGCTTCACCCGAGCTCGCGGCGGACCAACTCGATATCAGCCGACTCCTGCAGACGCTGCGTCACGCGCAGCGCTGAAAACCCATCACATCCATCCACGAGGATTGACGACATGACGCAACTGAACATCGCTCCGACGCCAGCCGACACGGCCGCCGCCAACCACAACGCCAACAACGCCACAACAGGTGCCAAGCCGGTGGCCAAGTGGCGCGTCGCCGACATCGTCGCGTTGTACGAACTACCGTTCAACGACCTGATGTTCCGCGCACAGCAAACTCACCGTGAACATTTCGACGCCAACACGGTACAACTGTCGACGTTGCTGTCGATCAAGACCGGCGGTTGCGAAGAAGATTGCGCGTACTGTCCGCAGTCGGTGCATCACGATACGGGCCTGCAAGCCGACAAACTGATGCCGGTCGATGAAGTCCTGGCTGCCGCCAAGGTTGCCAAGGAAAATGGCGCGACGCGCTTCTGCATGGGCGCGGCGTGGCGCAATCCGAAGGACCGCCACCTCGAACCGATCAAGGACATGATCCGCGGTGTGAAAGCGATGGGCCTCGAAACCTGCGTGACGCTCGGCATGCTCGAAACGCATCAGGCGCAAGGTCTGCGCGAAGCGGGTCTCGACTACTACAACCACAACCTCGATACGTCGCCGGAGTTCTACGGCCAGATCATTTCGACGCGCACGTATCAGGACCGTCTCGACACGCTGGAGCGCGTGCGCGATGCCGGCATCAACGTATGCTGCGGCGGGATTGTCGGTTTGGGCGAATCGCGCCGTGAGCGCGCCGGCCTGATCGCGCAACTGGCGAACATGGAGCCGTATCCGGAATCGGTGCCCATCAACAACCTGGTGCAAGTGGAAGGCACGCCACTGACTGGCACCGAAGCAATCGATCCGTTCGAATTCGTCCGCACGATCGCGATTGCCCGCATCACAATGCCGCGCGCGATGGTGCGTCTGTCGGCCGGCCGCGAGCAGATGGACGAAGCATTGCAGGCGTTGTGTTTCCTGGCTGGCGCGAACTCGATTTTCTACGGCGACCAGTTGCTGACCACGAGCAACCCGCAAGCCGAAGCGGACCGCAAGCTGCTCGAACGCCTCGGCATTCGCGCGGAAGCGGCGCAGCAGATGCCGCTGGATCAGAGCGGTTGCGAGCATAGCTGCGCGCATGATCAGAACGCGCACGCTGCGCCGAACTGAAGAACCCCATGCACCCGGCGCGTGATGAGCATGCGCAATAAAAAAGGCCGCCTCGCAAAGAACTCCCCCTCGACGTTGGACATTCGTCCAACGATCTGGAGTGCAGTTCAGAAACGAGGCGGCCTTTTTACGTCTGAGACAGCGCTTTACTTCTTATCCACGATGATCTGATCGAACGTCCCGCCATCGGAGAAATGCGTTTGCTGGGCTTTTTGCCAGCTTCCGAACATCTCTTCAACGGTGAAGGTCTTGATCGGTTTGAATTCAGACGCATGCTTCGCGAGCACGTTCTTGTCGCGCGGCCGCAGATGATGCTCCGCAATGATTTCCTGCGCAGCCGGCGACCACAGATAGTCGAGATACGCCTGCGCTTCCTTGCGCGTGCCGCGCTTGTCGACCACCTTGTCGACGATCGACACCGGCGGCGCAGCCAGCAGGCTCACCGACGGATACACCGCTTCGAAATTGCCCGCGCCCACACCCGTGTCGATCAACGACACTTCGTTTTCGAACGTCACCAGCACGTCGCCAATCCCGCGTTGCGTGAAGGTCGTCGTCGCGCCGCGGCCGCCCGTGTCGAGCACCGGCACATTTTTGAAGATCGCCTTTTCGAAGTCGAGCGCCTGTGCATCGGTGCCGCCGTGTTGCTTGCGATAACCCCATGCCGCCAGATACGCGTAGCGGCCGTTGCCCGACGTCTTCGGATTCGCGATCACCACTTGCACGCCAGGTTTGGCGAGGTCGTCCCAGTCCTTGATGTGCTTCGGATTGCCCTTGCGCACGAGAAACACCATCGTCGTGGTGTACGGGGCGCTGTCGTCCGGCAAACGCGCGCGCCAGTTGGCGGGCACCAGTTGGCCCTTTTCGGCGAGCAGGTCGATGTCGTTCGGCTGGTTCATCGTCACGACGTCAGCCTGCAGTCCTTGCAGCACCGACAGCGCCTGCGCGCTCGATGCGCCATGCGACTGGCGAATCGACACGGTCTCACCGCTCTTCTGCTTGTATGCCGCGATGAAGCCGGCGTTGATGTCCTTATACAACTCGCGCGTCACGTCGTACGACACGTTGAGCAGCGACGTGTCCGCGTACGCCGTCGAGATGCCGCCGAGCGCGAGCGTTATCGCCGTCATGCCGGCTGCGAACCAGCGCGATGTCCCCGTCTTGCCTGCCATCCTGTCCCCGCCTATCGATGATAAAAATCTGTGGCCGCACAAACGTGCGGCGTGAAGCGGGATTCTAACGGATCGCTTACTTGTTCACTCGCGCTCAATTGGGCGCTCAATGATGCATCGGGTGACGCAATCACCTCTCCGGCAATCGACACGCAAACGCCGGACGGAGCACTCAAACCCACTCAGCCCCGCTCAAACGAACGCGTGCTGCGCGACCTCGTAGGCTTCCTCGCGAAAGCGCAGCGGCGCCGCGCAATGCACCAGCGTATCGACGAAATACTTGGCACGCGGCCACGGGCCGAATCCCGCCGCGGTATTGATGTGTCCCGCGTCGCCGAGATTGACGAATGCGCTGCCAAAACGCTGTGCGAGATCCCGCGAACCGGCGAGCGGCATCCATGGGTCGGTTTCGCTGCCGATCAGAATCGACGGCACGCCGAGGCGCCGCGCGTCGAACGGTCCGGCGAAGGCGAATTTCTCCGGACTCGCAGGCGCGACAAACAGCACGCCGACTACATCGTTCGCAAACGAGGCCTGCTGCAACGCATGCGCAGTCGCGAGGCAGCCGAAGCTGTGGGCAGCCAGCACGAACGGCCCACGTTCGCGCGCGATCAGATCGCGCAGCGACTTCGCCCAGACGGCGACGTCCGGGGCGTCCCAGTCGGCCTGCTCGACACGTAGCGAGCGCGCGAATTGCCTCTCAAGCCATGTTTGCCAATGCGCGCCCTCGCTGCCGTGCAGGCCGGGAACGGTGACGAGCCGCGGCGGCCATGTCGATTTGGTGCATGAAAGCATGTCTGTTCCTCGCTGCCGGAATCCGGAAAATGATTGTCCCGCCAGGCGCCGCAAGGGTGAACCAAGTTTTTGTGCTTTGGTTATGGGGTGAAGGCGCGGCCAAAATCGCACGCCCGTGCGCAAACGCACGCGATTCGCGTCGAAAAAGTAGAATGAAGCCTATCCATAAAAGGAGGAGGCCTCATGCCGCAAGCGTCGTCTGCAGCGCCGCTGGCATCGCCGCCGTACTTTCGGGCCTTTCCCGCCATCAGACTCGACAACGCACGCGCCTTTCGGACCGTATGAAAATACTCTTCTACATGCCGCATGCCGACGCCGCCGCGTGGCTTCACGACTTCGCCCGTGCGCTGCCGGAAGCCGATCTGCGCGAATGGCAAATGGGCGACACCGAACCGGCCGACTTCGCGGTCGTATGGCGGCCGCCGCGTGAGATGCTGGCCGGCCGCGGCGACCTGCGCGCGATCTTCAATCTCGGCGCGGGCGTCGATGCAATCCTCGCGCTCGAACACGAGCAACCCGGCACACTGCCGCGCAACGCCCAGTTGATCAGGCTCGAAGACACTGGCATGGCGCCGCAAATGGCCGAGTACGTGACGCATGCCGTGCTGCGCTACCTGCGCCGCTTCGATGAATATCAGACGCTGCAAGGCGAGCACCGCTGGGAGGTGCTCGAACCGCATCCGCGCGAGACCTTCACCGTCGGCGTGCTCGGGCTGGGTGTGCTCGGTGCGCATGTCGCACAAGCGGTCGCGGCATTCGGCATGCCGGTGCGCGGGTATAGCCGCAGTGCGCGGCAAATCGACGGTATCACGACGTTCGCAGGCGAAGCGCAGTTCGATGCATTTCTCGACGGCGTGAAAGTGCTGGTGAATCTGCTGCCGCATACGCCGGATACGGGCGACGTACTGAACAGGCACACCTTTTCGAAACTCGCAAAGGGTGCGTATCTGGTCAACGTCGCACGCGGCGGCCATCTGGTCGAACAGGATCTGCTTGAAGCGCTCGCAAGCGGTCAGCTCGCCGCCGCGACGCTGGACGTGTTCCGCGAAGAACCGTTGCCGGCCGATCATCTGTTCTGGCAGGAGCCGCGCATCACAATTACGCCACACGTGTCCGCGCTCACCTTGCGCGAAGAAAGCGTCGCGCAGGTTGCACGGAAAATGGCAGCGCTGATGCGCGGCGCGACGGTGAGCGGCGTGGTCGATATTGAACGTGGATACTGAACACATCTACTGAACACACCTCTCGAGCACGGGTTTTGAACACGAGTACCGAAACCAACTGAGCAATTGAAGGAGCGCCGCCACGCGCGGGCTCATTGCATGGGACCGGAGTAATGCACTAAAGCGCAAACTCCGGTCGACCGCGTTGCATGGGACCGGAGTAATGCGCTAAAGCGCAAACTCCGGTCGACACTGGAGACACATCATGGCCTTGCCGCAGCACGTCAAAATCGTCGAAGTCGGTCCGCGTGACGGACTGCAGAACGAGAAAAAATTCGTCCCCACCGCGATCAAGATCGAGTTGATCAACCGCTTGTCCGCCGCGGGCTTTCGCAACGTGGAAGCAGCGTCGTTCGTGTCGCCGAAATGGGTGCCGCAAATGGCCGACGGCGCCGACGTCATGGCCGGCATCGAGCGTCGCCCAGGCACGATCTACTCGGTGCTGACGCCGAATTTGCGAGGTTTCGAAGGCGCGCTCGCCGCGCGCGCGGACGAGATCGTGATCTTCGGCGCCGCCAGCGAAGCGTTCTCGCAGAAGAACATCAATTGCAGTATCGCGGAAAGCATCGATCGATTCGCGCCCGTCGCGCAGGCGGCGAAGGAACATGGTCTGCGGATTCGCGGCAGCGTGTCGTGCGCGCTCGGCTGTCCGTATCAAGGCGAAGTGCCGGTGGCGTCGGTGGTCGATGTGGTCGAACGTTTCGCGGCCCTCGGCTGCGACGAGATCGATATCGCGGATACGATCGGCGTCGGCACGCCAAAGCGCACACGCGAAGTGTTCGAAGCGGTCACCCAGGTATTCCCGCGTGAACGTCTGTCGGGTCATTTTCACGACACCTACGGTCAGGCACTCGCGAACATCTACGCCGCGTTGCAGGAAGGCATCGAGATCTATCACGCTTCAGTGGCAGGGCTCGGCGGCTGCCCGTACGCGAAGGGCGCAACGGGCAATGTCGCGACCGAAGACGTGCTGTATTTGATGAACGGCCTCGGCATCGAAACCGGCATCGACCTCGCCCAAGTCGTCGCGATCGGCGATTTCATTTCGACGTCGATCGGCCGGCCTAACGTCTCGCGCGCCGGCAAGGCGCTGCTCTCCAAAGCGCGCAGCGAACAAGCCAACTGCGTCTGATCGCCGCCACTCATCTCGCCACTCTTTGAGGACCTGAAAAACGATGACGGACCACGCTTCCCCCGATTCCGACAATCTCGCCGCGTTGCCTGACTCCGCGCGCCGCGTCGCACTGTTGTTGCGTGAACGCGGCCACGCGGGGCGCATTGTGATGCTGCCGGAAACCGGCAAGACCTCCGCGGAAGCCGCAGCCGGTCTCGGCTGCTCGGTTGCGCAGATCGCCAAGTCGATCCTGTTTCGCCGCCGCGAAGACGACGCACCGGTACTGGTGGTCGCGAGCGGTGCGAATCGCGTCGACGAGAAAAAGGTCGCGGCGCAAGTCGGCGAGATCGGCCGTGCGGACGCGAAATTCGTGCGCGAGAAAACCGGTTATGCGATTGGCGGTGTATGCCCGATCGGCCACGCCACGGAACCGGTCACGCTGATCGATGCCGATCTGCTGGCACTCGACAGCCTGTGGGCTGCCGCGGGTCATCCGCATGCGGTGTTCAATCTGACGGTGCAGGAATTGATTGCGCTGACGGGTGCGCCGGTGATCGACGTGGCATTGCGCGAGACGGTGTGAAGCCATGACAGCGGGCATCGATAACGAAGACGACGAGGCTGCCGTGCCGTCACCCTGTATCAGCGTGTGCAAGATGGACGCTTCGACCGGTTGGTGCGAGGGCTGCTTGCGCACGATCGGCGAAATCGCCGGCTGGTCTTCGTTCGACGACGACGCGAAGCGCGCGATCTGGGACGCGATCGAGGAACGCCACGCGGAGTTCATGGCGAAGCAGGTCAACGCGGCAAACCCGCCGAAGGCGCAACGATGAACGCAGCGCCGCGTATCGTGAAGATCGGCGAGACCTTCAGCTCAACGCTGGCGCTATCGGCCGAATCGGTGAAGTCGTTCGCCACACTCGTCAACGACTTCAACCCGCTGCATCACGACGATGCCTATGCGGCGCAAAGCCGCTTCGGCGGTTTGATCGCGTCCGGCACGCAACCCACCGCGTATTTCATGGCGCTGCTGGCGACGCATTTTTCGACCTACGCGCAACCGCTCGGACTGGAGTTCGATATCAAGCTGAAGAAAGCCGTCCACGCGAACGATACGCTGACGATCACCTGGCGTGTACGCGACGCTTACTGGAAGCCGAGTCTGAACGGCGATCTGACGCATCTCGAAGGAGCCGTGGTGAATCAGCGCGGCGACACCATGTTGATCGGCACGTCGACGATCCTGGTGATGCCGAAACCGGAAGCGTCGGCGACTCCAGGCGCGGACACGGGCATGAGCACAAACGCGGACACAAGCGCACCATGATCACGCTACCGGAATCGATCCGGGTCTTCGAACGCGGCTGGCTGTCGTCGAATAACGTGCTGCTGGTCGACGACACGTGTGCCGCACTCGTCGATACCGGTTACGCGACGCACGCGACTCAAACCGTCGCGCTAGTAAAGCAAACGCTCGGCGCGCGGCCACTCGATCTGATCGTCAACACACATCTGCATTCGGATCACTGCGGCGGCAACACGCTATTGCAGTCGACGTGGCCATGCCGTACCGCAATTCCCGCCTCCGAAGCCGACGCGGTGCGCGATTGGGACGAAGCCCGTCTGACGTTTCGCGCCACCGGCCAGCATTGCGAGCGCTTCACCTTCACCGAGATGATCGCGCCCGGCGCGCAACTACGGCTCGGCGCGCTCGATTGGCAAGTGCTCGGCGCACCGGGCCACGATCCGCATTCATTGATGCTCTATTGCCCGGACGAGCGCATTCTGATCAGCGCGGACGCGCTGTGGGAAAACGGCTTTGGCGTGATTTTTCCCGAGCTGGAAGGTGAAAGCGGTTTCGCCGAAGAACAGGCGGTGCTCGAAGCCATTGTGAAGCTCGACGTGCGGCTCGTGATTCCCGGCCATGGCTCGCCCTTCACGAACGTCGATCAGGCGCTTGAACGGGCATTTTCGCGCGTCGCGTGGCTGCGCGCCGATCCGGCGCGTAATGCGAAGAATGCGTTGAAGGTGTTGATCGTGTTCAAGCTGCTCGAAGTCCGCGCGATGCGCTTCGACACTTTGCTGCAGATGGTCGACGGTGCCGCCGTGATGCGCGCCGCCGCCGCAATGCTCAAGCCGCGTGGTGAATGGCCCACCTTGGTGCACACGATCGTCGAGGAGCTGGCGGCGAGAAACGGGCCATTGGAAATCGATGACGAGCGCATCGTCGCGCGCCCGGCGTGACGTATTCGGGGCCGGCGGTAAGCGGCGTACGACACACGAAAACACTAAAACAGTCGCCACAAAAAGAAAGCCGCTCGACTATCAAGGCGAGCGGCGGAAATTCTGTCGGACGTGATCAGCGTCGATATGAATCATACGCGTGCCGGTTTTTTGACCGCATCAGTGATTTCCCTACAGAAGCTTGACGCCGCCTTGTCAACCCCCATACAGACCACGCTACGAAGCCCCGTAGTCGCGCAAGTTAGGCGTCATTGGTCCGTCTATATGAACAAAGCAGTGCTGCGGTTGCTCCGGAATCCATATTATTGGCGACCGATCCATCGGCGCCGCACCCCGCGCGTCAGGTCGAAGATAAGCGTTTCTGAGGCACGATCCGCCAGCCGAGATTGACGCCGGCCGCCGCGACCAGGATCAGCACCGCGCCGAGCACCTGAATCCACGCCAGCTTCTGCCCGAACGCGACCCGGTCGACAATGATCGCTACCACCGGATAGATGAACGACAACGCACCGGTCATCGAGGTCGGCAGCTTCTGGATCGCACCGTAGAGCAGCACGTACATGAGCCCGGTATTGACGATCCCGAGCACGATCAACTCGAGCCACTGCACGCCGCTAGTCGGCAGCGCATCGAAGCGCACGAACGGCGCCAGCATCACAACGCCGAGCGACACCTGGATCAGCGCAATCAGATGCGGCGGCGTGCCCTTCAGACGCTTTGTGATGATCGACGAGACCGCATACATGGCCGCCGCGCCCACGGCATAGGCGACGCCGACCAGATACTGACCCGGCACCGCCAATACCGCCGGCTCGACCT
The DNA here is from genome assembly GCF_046030555.1 of Paraburkholderia sediminicola. Classification (GTDB taxonomy): domain Bacteria; phylum Pseudomonadota; class Gammaproteobacteria; order Burkholderiales; family Burkholderiaceae; genus Paraburkholderia; species Paraburkholderia sediminicola_E. The sequence goes on from NZ_JAQQCH010000012.1 coordinate 199,937, forward strand.
TCACCACGAACACGAGGCCAATAAACGCGACCACCAGCCAGGCCACCGTCGACGCGCTGACGCGCTCGCGAAACACTAGCGCACCGAGCGCGACGAGCATGAAAGGCTGCGTGTTGTAGACGGCGGTTGCCATCGAAATCGAAGCGCGTGAATAGGCCGCGAACAGCAGCACCCAATTGATGACGATAGCCGCGCCGCCGATCAGCGCGAGGCCGAGCATCTTCCAGGAAAAGAGCTTGCGCCTGAACAGGCCGAGCACAGCGCACACAAGCGCCAGCGTCGCGCCGCCGAAGATGCAGCGAAAGAACACCACATTGAAGGGGCTCTGCTGCGACGACACCACCAGCCAGCCGATGGTGCCGGACATCAGCATGGCCATGGTCATTTCTGCCGCGCCGCGGCGAATTTCATTTGACGCCATGATTCGATCCTCGAATTGATTCCTGCATGAGAAGCAGTGTAATTAATCCAATCGCCCGAATACATGGTTAAACTTAAGGCTTCCTGCAAAGGAACCTAATAATCGAAGGCCATCATGACCAAACGCCTTGCTCCCGCCGCACCCGCGACACTTGATGAAACCGACCGCGCGCTGCTCGCCGCGCTGGCGGTGGACGCCCGCCAGCCGGTCAGCGAACTGGCCCGTCTGGTTGGCCTTTCAGCACCGAGCACGGCGGAACGCGTCCGAAGGCTCGAAGCACAAGGCGTGATCGAGCGCTTCACCGTGCAGATCGATCCGCGCGCACTCGGCTTCACGTTACAGGCAATCGTGCGCGTGAAGCCTTTACCGGGGCAGTTGCATCTGGTGGAAGACGTGATCCGGCGAATTCCGGAGTTTGTCGAATGCGACAAGGTGACGGGCGACGATTGCTTTATCTGCCGCCTGTATCTGCATTCGATCGAGCAACTCGACGAGATTCTGTCGAAGGTCACCGAGCGCGCGGAGACTAGCACCGCAATCGTCAAGTCGACGCCGGTCGCGCGCCGCTTGCCGCCGCTAGGCTGAGCGATACACGCGGCCGCGTCGTGGCCGCCTCGCGTTCGAGCGAAACTGCGGCCGCATCGAGCGGTAAACGAAACAGCAGCCGTTTCGTGCATGGCCGAGTCGGCGGCCGCATTGCATAGGAACAAAGCTTCTTACTGTTCGACCGCTTCGAAGAACGAAAGCATTTCCGCGACCAGCTCACCGGACGCCTCTTCGGGGATGTAATGCCCGCACGGCAATGAACGTCCGCTCACGTCCCGCGCCACGTGACGCCATTCCGCCAGCGCGTCGAAGCACTTCTCGATCACCCCCTTATCGCCCCACAGCACGCGCAGCGGACAGCCGATCTTGTGGCCGCGCTCGATGTCGGCCCGGTCGTGTTCGAGGTCGATGCTCGCCGACGCACGGTAGTCCTCGCACATCGCATGCACGGCGCCGGGTTGCGCCAGCGCGCTGCGATAGGCCTCAAGCGCTTCGGGCGCGAACGGCGCCAGGCCCGCGTGACGGCTGCCCATCACCGCATCGACATACGCGGCCGGGTTCGCGCCGATTAGCGTCTCCGGCAGCGGTTCGGGCTGGATCAGGAAGAACCAGTGGAAGTAATGCGTGGCGAAGGCGCGGTCGGTGGCTTCGTACATCGCGAGCGTCGGCGCGATGTCGAGCAGCATCAGACGCTCGACGGCGTCGGCATGATCGAGCGCCATCCGGTGCGCGACCCGGGCGCCGCGATCATGTGCGCATACCAGGAAACGTTCGAAGCCGAAGTGGCGCATCACAGCGACCTGATCGGCCGCCATCGCGCGTTTGGAATACGGCGTGTGATTGGCGTCGCTCGGTGGTTTGCCCGAGGCGCCGTAGCCGCGCAAGTCGGTCGCGATGACGGTGAAGTGTTCTGCCAGTTGCGCCGCGCAGCGCTGCCAGATCAGATGCGACTGTGGGTGGCCGTGCAACAGCAGAAGGGGCGGCCCTGCCCCGCCCTTCACTCCGAAAATATCGACGTCGCCCACGGCGACACGAAAGGGCGTGAAATCCTCGAAGGCCATAGCGGGTCTCTTATCGTTTGGGAGTCAAAGCATTGTAGGAGCGCAATGTGTCGACGCGGGGTGGGATAGCCCACGCAAACGTAGAACCTGAACACTCCTTCCAACTGTTCTAAACGGACATGGCGCGGCAGCTTCGCCTATAATCGAACGATCGTTCTTAAATTTAGAGCGACCGTGGCAAATGCGTGGTGAGATCGCGGCGGCATGACGCCGGTCAGCCTCACGCACCACCGGCCATGTGCCGCTAAACTCACAATCGCCGGGCGCACTACACCGCACCGGTCCGCTCATCAGGAGACTCGCACCATGGCATTGCCCGCCGTCCTGCAAAAACTCGCGCTGCCTGTCGTCGCTTCGCCGATGTTCATCGTCAGCTATCCCGAACTCGTGTTGGCTCAATGTAAGGCTGGCATCGTCGGCTCGTTCCCCGCGCTGAATGCTCGCCCGGCCGAACTGCTCGACGAATGGCTCACGCAAATTCAGGCACAGCTCGCCGAGCACAAGGCGGCCAACCCCGACGCAATCATCGGACCGATCGCCGTCAACCAGATCGTCCATCAGTCGAATACGCGGCTCGAGCACGACGTGCGGGTGTGCGTCGAACACAAGGTGCCGATTTTCATCACCAGCCTGCGCGCACCGGCGCGTGAGATCGTCGATGCGGTGCATAGCTACGGCGGCATCGTGCTGCACGACGTGATTAACCTTCGGCATGCGCAGAAGGCGCTGGAAGCGGGCGTCGATGGGCTGATCCTGGTGGCGTCGGGTGCAGGCGGCCATGCGGGCACGACCTCGCCGTTCGCGCTGGTCGGCGAAGTGCGGCGCATGTTCGACGGCCCGATCGTGCTGTCCGGCTCGATCGCCAACGGCGGCTCGATTCTCGCCGCGCAGGCCATGGGCGCGGACCTCGCCTACATGGGTACGCGTTTCATCGCGACCAAAGAAGCGCACGCGGTCGACAGTTATAAGCAGGCGATCGTCAATTCAACGGCGTCGGACATCATCTACACGAACCTGTTCACCGGCGTGCACGGCAACTACATCCGCGAAAGTATTCTGAACGCGGGGCTGGATCCGGACGCGCTGCCGGAATCGGACAAGACCGCGATGAACTTCGGCAGCGACAAGGCAAAGGCGTGGAAAGACATCTGGGGCGCAGGCCAGGGCGTCGGCTTGATGGATGATGTGCCGAGCGTTGGTGAGCTGGTTCAGCGTTTGACGAAGGAATATGACGACGCGAAAGCGCGGCTGGGGATTGCACGGTAAATGCCCGGTTAAGGCATTTTGCTGCGGCTCGGTTCTGGAGCCGCAGCATGTCCAGCACTCACATATTGCGGCGGTACTGTCCGCCCACTTCAAACAACGCGTGCGTGATTTGCCCAAGCGAGCAGACACGCACGACGTCCATCAGCACCGCGAACACGTTGTCATCGTCGATTACGGCGCGCTTCAGGCGTTCGAGCGCAGCGGGTGCGTCGTCACGGTGCTGCGCCTGAAAATCGCGCAGACGCTTCAACTGGCTCTGCTTTTCTTCGTCCGTGGAGCGGGCCAGTGCGATCGGCTGCGGCGCTTCATGCGGATGCGTGCTCAAAAACGTGTTCACGCCGACGATCGGATACGAGCCGTCGTGCTTGCGATGCTCGTACAGCATCGACTCCTCCTGAATGCGCCCGCGCTGATAGCCGGTTTCCATCGCCCCGAGCACGCCGCCCCGCTCGGTCAGTCGATCGAATTCCGCCAGCACCGCTTCTTCCACCAGATCGGTCAGTTCCTCGATCACGAAGCTGCCCTGATTCGGATTCTGATTCTTCGCGAGGCCCCATTCGCGGTTGATGATCAACTGGATCGCCACCGCCCGGCGCACTGAATCTTCGGTGGGCGTGGTGATCGCTTCGTCGAATGCATTGGTGTGCAACGAATTGCAGTTGTCATAGATCGCGATCAGCGCCTGCAGCGTGGTACGGATATCGTTGAAGTCGATCTCCTGCGCATGCAGGCTGCGGCCCGAGGTTTGCACGTGATACTTGAGTTTCTGGCTGCGCTCATTCGCGCCGTAGCTTTCGCGCATTGCAATCGCCCAGATGCGTCGCGCGACACGGCCGAGCACCGTGTACTCCGGGTCCATTCCGTTCGAAAAGAAGAACGACAGATTCGGCGCGAAATCGTCGATCGACATGCCGCGCGCGAGATAGGCCTCGACATACGTAAAGCCGTTCGCAAGCGTGTAAGCCAACTGCGAAATCGGATTCGCGCCCGCCTCGGCGATGTGATAGCCGGAGATCGACACTGAATAGAAATTGCGTACGCCGCGATCGACAAAATACGCCTGAATATCGCCCATGACCTTCAGGCTGAACTCGGTCGAAAAGATGCACGTGTTCTGGCCTTGGTCTTCCTTCAGGATGTCGGCTTGTACCGTGCCGCGCACGTTTTCCAACGCTGTACGGCGGGCGGCGGCGAGTTCTTCGCCAGTGGGTTCGCGTCCTTCCTGCTGCGCCCTATCGTTCAGACGCACAATCTGCTGATCGATCGCGACGTTGAAGAACATCGCGAGAATCGTCGGCGCCGGGCCATTGATCGTCATCGACACCGACGTCTCCGGCGCGCACAGATCGAAGCCGTCGTAGAGCGTCTTCATGTCCTCGAGCGTTGCGACGGAGACGCCCGAATTGCCCACCTTGCCGTAGATGTCCGGCCGCTCGTGCGGCTCTTCGCCGTAGAGCGTGACTGAATCGAACGCCGTCGAAAGACGTTTGGCCGGCATGCCTTCGGAGAGCAATTTGAAGCGGCGGTTGGTGCGGAACGGATCGCCTTCGCCAGCGAACATCCGTGTCGGATCTTCGTTTTCGCGGCGGAATGGGAACACGCCGGCAGTAAACGGAAAGTAGCCGGGAAGATTGTCGAGCATCAGCCAGCGCAGAATTTCGCCGTGGTCGACAAACTTCGGCAGCGCGACTTTGCGGACCTCGGAACCGGATAGTGTCGTGACGGTGAGTGCGGTGCGGATTTCACGATCGCGAACGCGGACGATGTGTTCGTCGCCGGAATAGCCGGCCACGGTTTGCGGCCAGGCTTCGAGCAGTTTGCGTTCGGGCTCCCCGAGGGCGGCGGTGCGTTGGGAGATGAGTGCGTCGAGTTGGGTTTGGGGCGTGTTCGCGGCGCCTGCCTCGGCACTTGTGCCTGTGCCTGTGCCTGTGCCTGTGCCTGTGCCTGTGCCTGTGCCTGCATCAGCTTCGCCGAGCATCCGCCGGGTTTCGGTGAGTTGCCAGCGCTCACGTGCCACGCGTGCTTGCGCGTCGGCACGCTCGCGGTATGCGTGAACGGTCTGTGCAACGTCCGCCAGATAGCGCACACGCGCCGGCGGCACGATGGCGTTACGGCCGCTCGAAAAGCGCAGGTCGCCGAGCACCGGCAGGCGGCCCCCGCCTGAAGGCAGGCCGTGTGTGCGCAGCGCCTCGGCGACATGGTGATAAAGCGAGGTCACGCCGTCGTCGTTAAAGCGCGAGGCGATCGTGCCGAACACCGGCATCGCATCGGGCGCCTTCGTGAAGTCGCCGCGATTGCGCTGCACCTGCTTCGCCACGTCGCGCAACGCGTCCGGTGCACCTTTACGGTCGAACTTGTTAATCGCGACGAAGCTGGCAAAGTCGAGCATGTCGATCTTTTCCAACTGACTCGCGGCGCCGAATTCGGGCGTCATCACATACAGCGATTCATCGACGAACGGTACGATCGCCGCATCGCCCTGCCCGATCCCGGACGTCTCGACAATGATGAGATGGAAGCCCGCGGCCTTGCACAACGTGAGCACGTCGGACAACGAGTCGGTGATTTCACTCGATGCGTCGCGTGTCGCCATGGAGCGCATGTAGACGCGCGCGCCGTTGCCCCAATTACCGATTGCGTTCATGCGAATGCGGTCGCCAAGCAGCGCGCCGCCGGATTTGCGGCGCGACGGGTCGATAGCCAGCACGGCGATGGTGAGAGCGTCGCCATGGTCGAGGCGAAAGCGGCGGATCAGCTCGTCAGTGAGTGAGGACTTGCCCGCGCCGCCAGTGCCGGTGATGCCAAGGACGGGAACCTCGATCGCTTCAGCCAGGGTCGATAGTATTTCCTGCTCGGCCGATTTGACACGGCCCGCTTCGAACGCGCTGATCAGTTGTGCAAGACGGCGGAAAGTGAAGGCGGCAGGGTCTGGCTGTTCGGGGGCGACGGCCGTGTTGGCCGTGTTGGCCGTGTTGGCCGTGTTGGCCGTGTTGGCCGCTGCAGTATTTACGATGTCGGCGACCTGGCTGGCGTAGAGGGTCCCGTCCGCTTGCCGGAGCTGGCCGGAAAGATCGCGCGCGTTGGCGTGATCCTCGGCACCTGGCTCGACATGAAACTCTGCGCGCGCCTCAAAACGCGGCAGCCCATTCGTCGACAAATCGGCCACCCACTCGCCAACCGGACTCTCCCATACGGCAGCAGCAGCACGCGCAACTTCAGCGCAGCGCCCAATCATGTCGTCGATCATGCCTTGCAGGCCGAGTCGCTGACCGTCGTGCGGCGAATAGATCTTCTCGACGCCGTAACGTTCGAGTTCGGCAATTTCTTCGGGGACGATTACGCCGCCGCCGCCGCCAAACACCTTGATGCGCTCGCCGCCACGCGCGCGCAGCAGATCGACGAGATAACGGAAGTATTCGTTGTGGCCGCCCTGGTAGCTCGACACGGCGACGCCATCGGCGTCTTCTTGCAGTGCCGCGGTGGCGACTTCATCGACTGAGCGGTTGTGGCCGAGGTGGATCACCTCAACGCCGCTCGCTTGCAGAATGCGCCGCATGATGTTGATCGACGCGTCGTGGCCGTCGAACAACGCGGCGGCAGTGACAAAGCGCAGGCGCCGGCCCGCTGGCAGCTTGTGGCCGCCAGCGCGCTGCGGCGTGGACAGATCGGTCATGTCTCCCCCAGATCGTTACGCGTATGGGTGCTGGCAACCAGTATAGCTAAACGGGTGGGAGCGCCTCGACCGGCCTGGCCGTACAAGCCGGCGCATCGGAGGCCCGGCGCGCACCGCTTGCTGCATTTGATGACCGGGGGCCGACCGTATCACTTACCGCGCTTGGTGACCGGGGGCAGGCCTTACCAGTTACAGCGTTTGGTAGCCGGGGGCAGGCCGATGCGCTTCTCCGGCCGCCTATCGCACCGCCAGCGCCTTGATCTGCTCCAGCGAAGGCCAGAGCGATTCGTTCGCGAACCGCTCGGCCAGGAAGTCGACAAACGAGCGCACCTTGGCCGACAGATGCCGACGGCTCGCATAGACCACGTGGATCGGCAACTCACGCGGCGGCACGTCGTCCACCAGCAGCGGCACAAGACGCCCTGCGGCCAGATCGTCGCCGATCACCTCGGTGCCGAGCATCGCGATGCCCGCGCCTTGCAGCACGATCACGCGCTGCGCCTCCAGGTGGTTGACGATCAGATTGCCGGACAGACGCACGCGCGGCGCGGCATCACCGGTCGCGGATGCGGACGCGATTTCGAGCGCGGACACACCCGCGTACTGCAGATAGTTGTGGCGCGCCAGGTCAGCAACGGTCTTCGGCGTGCCATGCCGGCGCAGATAGGCCGGCGACGCGCATAGCACCAGATGGGCGGTCGCAATCTGCCGCGCGATCAGCGAAGACGACTTCAGCCCGCTCGGCGAAGCCCGGATTGCGACGTCGAAACCTTCGTCGATCAGTTCGACCACGCGGTCCGACAGGGTCATGTCGACGGTGACCTGCGGATACTGTGCGGCGTAGTCGGCCACTGCGGCCATCACGTGGCTCAAGCCGAATGCCGACAGCGACGACACCCGCAAGCGCCCCTGCGGCACGACGCTCGCCGCGCCGACCACCTGCTCGGCTTCTTCGAGTTCGGTGAGCACCTGGCTCAGGCGCTCGTAGTATTCGCGGCCCGCCTCGGTCGGCGCGACACGCCGCGTGGTGCGGTTCAGCAAACGCGCGCCGAGCTGTTGTTCGAGATGCATCACGTGCTTGCTCGCCATGGCTGCCGACATCTCCATCCGTTCAGCCGCGCCGACAAAGCTGCCGACTTCGACCACGTGGCGGAACACTTTCATGCTGACGAGGGTATCCATCTCAATCGCTCGCTTCAGGAATCAATCGACGTCATTCTGCCGGGTTTATCAAAAGCTGGTCGGCAAATCGGGTAGAAGCAGGCACCAAAGGCGGACGCCAGAAGCGACAAAGCCCACCTTCCGAAGAAGGTGGGCTTTGCAGGCGTTGCCTGGTTCGGCAGGGTTGGCGTCACGCGGCACCTGCTCGCAGGCGCCGCCCGCCTTGCAGCCAGGCTGCTTGCTTAGAACTTCGCGCGCAGACCGACGCCGTACGTATCGCCGCTCGATTGGCTGCTGATCTTGTCGTACATATAAGCCGCGTAGACATCCGTACGCTTGGACAGCGGATAGTCGTAGCCGACCGAAGCCGTTTGACGGGTCTGGTTGAGGCCGCCACCGTCGCGCGAATAGGCGTACGACGCCATCACCGAGCCCGGACCGGCCGGGATCGTCACACCGCCCTGCCCCGTATTCACGTGCCAGCTTGAAGTGGTCTGCTGGTTATACGTGTACATGTACTGGCCATAGAACTTTACGAATTTCAGGTCGTACGTGACGCCTGCTTGCGCCACGCTCTGGCTCTTCAGACCCGGAATACCCGAGGTATCGAAGCTGCCGAGGTCGCCCGGCACGCTGTTGAAGTTCACGTACTGGTACACCGCGGTCGCCGCAAACGGGCCGTGGAAATACAGCACCTGCCCGCTCCACTTCTTCGAACCGTTCTCACCCGCCGTGTTGCCGAGCGCGTACATCGCCGTCGCGGACAGGCCGTTGAAGTTCGGCGATGCGTACGACACCGCGTTGCTCCAGCCCGAGTCGCCGGTCACGCCCATATCGGTCGAGTAGGTCGGGAACGTGCCGAGGCCGAGATACGTATGCCATACCATCGGCGAGAACTGGTACGAGTCGACGAACGGGTTGAACAGAATCGTCGACACGAACAGCGGCGTGGTCAGACGGCCTGCCGTCACCGTGCCGTACGGCGATTCGATACCGACGTACGCGTTACGCGAGAACATCGTGTCGCCCGTGAAGCGGCCATACTGGCCGTTCTGCGCGAGGAAGAAGCCTTCCAGCGCGAAGATCGCCTTATAGCCGTTGCCCAGATCCTCAGCCCCTTTCAAGCCCCAGTACGACGTCGACATGCCGCCACCGGACACCTGGACGGCCGTCTTGCCGCCCGGGAATTTCTGCGCGCCGACCCATTCGTCGACCTGACCGTAGAGTTGCACGCTCGATTGCGCAAAAGCAGACGATGCACTGGCCAGCAGGGCGGCACACGCGGTTGCCTTGAGGGTGGTCTTCAGCGCACTGCTGATGCTTGTTTTCATGGGTTCTCCTGTCTTTGTCAAAAGGGTGTGGCTGTGCGAAAGGGGGAGCTCGCGCGAATTGTTGTTGTCCGTTCGATCATCGAGCCAATCTGGGCGAGACCATCTTTGCGGACCATTTTTATGGACAAAAATATCGTGGGTTATTGCGGGTATAGCGGTCTGATTAGTTTTGTCACTTATCGGCCTGATAAAGCACTGGCCGCGTCCGAAGTCACCGCATTGCCATAGACCTCGCGGTCCGGCGCAAAGCGTTACTGACATTGCAGCCGACCGGGTGATAACGCTTCAGATGACAGGCGGATGACGCGTCGCGGCAAACACAACCAAATTTGACGACGGGAGAGGGTTTGCTGCCGAATGTTTTCAAAAAAGTGTGGCGTCGAAACGTCACATTGACAGAAGCTCTTTGAACGGCACGACGGGAGATGCCGCGGCAAACCGGCGTGAAAGCCGGAAAGGCGGATTCGGCGAAGCGTGGAAGGGGAATTCGGTGAGGCGAGGAGGGCGTGCTTAGTTACGGTACGGCAGGCCTTCCTGTTGACGCGGATCGTCCGTCTGGCGCTGCATTGAACGCGAGGAGCCGCGCTCTTCGTTGTAGCGGGCGACATCGGCGCGAATCGAACCGGCGCGAACTGGTGCGTTGGGCGGCGGCCGCGGCACTGCGCGCGATTCGGCGCTGACAGGGGTGATAGCGCCGGCGTACTGCATCCCGCCACGGCCCTCGTTCGGATATGCGCCCGGAGCGGTAACCCGGCGCATACCTGGGTTGTAGCCACCCAAGCCGTTGCCGTAGTTGCCGGCGGCGAAGTTCGCGCCGCCACGCGGCAAGTGCACGTTGCTGCCGGCCACGTTGTTGCGAGCCGGCCTTGCGTTGGCGGCGCCATAGTAATAGCCGCCGTTGCGCGCGTCACCACGCATTGCATGGCCCGCAGCGGCATGCGAGTAACCGCCACCACCACCGCCGCCGTGCGGCATGCCAGGCACTTTCGCGTAGGCGAACGAACACAGCGCAGCGATAACCGCGCCCAACGCCCAGTGCTTCGTTCTCGACAACCCGTCCACCAAGTGACTCACATGCCCGAAGACCTGCCTGAAATCCACCGTTCGAGCTGCGATGGACTTGTTCTGGGACCGGCACGAGCGCTGCGTATCTGTCGCGGCGCGGGGCATCCCGATGGCCTTTGAGCAGTAATTTATGGGCGCGGGCAAAGGGTGTCGAGCCAAAAAGTGTTAGGCCTCGAGCGCTGTTGTAACACCTTGTTACTGCGACGTTTTTCCGCGACAAGGCCCTTGCGCGAAAGCCTTGAAGCAGCTTGGTTGCGCGGCTGTATCGAGCCCCGCTTAACGTGCTTGCGTATGACGAATTTCAACCGGATTTTTCGCCGGAATGTCAAAACGCCAGTGGACCAAATAGAGACGGTCGCCAATACTGGAATTGGCCGTGGGCATCGGCGGAAGGCAGTCGATGCCGCAATTTAATGCATGAAGCTCATTAATCGATTCGGCAAATGAATTTGCATATTCAATCAGTTTTCAACAACAATAGTCGTTTCCCATAGCCTGAGGCGGGCGCATTCGCACGCGCCCTGCTTTCCGCGTCACCGAATCGAGATTCCGCCATGGCTCGCCCGAAACTGCTTCCCGACAATTTCACTTTGTGCCTCGTAAGCACCGTGATCCTTGCCAGTCTCCTGCCGGTTCACGGGCAAGCCGCCGTCGGGTTCAACTGGGTGACGAACATTGCGGTCGGCCTGCTGTTTTTCCTGCACGGCGCCAAGCTTTCACGCGAAGCGATTGTTGCGGGCGCGACGCACTGGCGCCTGCATCTGGTAGTGCTGCTCAGTACGTTCGCGCTGTTTCCGCTGCTCGGCCTCGCGCTTAAGCCGCTCCTTTCGCCACTTGTCACGCCGGCGCTCTACGCGGGGGTCCTCTTCCTCTGCACGCTGCCGTCGACGGTTCAATCGTCTATCGCGTTCACGTCCATTGCTAAAGGCAACGTGCCGGCCGCGGTGTGCAGCGCGTCGGCCTCGAGCCTGCTGGGTATCTTCATCACCCCCGCACTCGTCAGCCTCGTCGTCACCAATCAGGCTGCGAGCGGCGGCGCCTCGCCGTGGCATACGGTGGGCAACATCGTTCTGCAACTGCTGGTGCCGTTCGTGGCCGGGCAATTGCTGCGGCCGCTGATCGGCAAGTGGATCGAGCGTAATCGCGGCGTGCTGAAGTTCGTCGACCAGGGCTCGATCCTGCTGGTGGTGTACGGCGCGTTCAGTGAGGCCGTCAATGAAGGCCTGTGGCACCAGATCCCACTGTCCGCGCTCGGCGGCCTGCTGTTGATCTGCGTTGTGCTGCTCGCGCTCGCGCTGGCCGTGACGATCTTTGTCAGCAAACGGCTCGGCTTTAGCCGCGCCGATCAGATCACGATCATCTTCTGCGGTTCGAAGAAAAGCCTCGCCGCCGGCGTGCCGATGGCCAAGGTGATTTTCGCCTCGCATGCGGTGGGCGCCGTGGTCTTGCCGCTGATGCTGTTCCACCAGATCCAGTTGATGGTATGCGCCGCGCTCGCGCAGCGCTGGGGGGCTCGCGACACCAGCGGCGAAACCCGCGCGGCTTCGCGCGAGCGGGCCGCCGCCGCTGTCGCTCGCCGTTGAATATGCGCGCAATGCAAACAGGACATTCATAAGCGCCCTCCCTGAGCGTCATTTGAAGAAAGCCGCCTCGTGCGGCTTTTTTGTTATTTCACGCTCAAACGCCGCCGCTGTCGCCTCAGCCGGATGGCATAGGCAAAGTCCTGGCCGTGCAAAGCCAGCGGCCGCGAGCTCACCGCCGGGACGCACCACCGCGGTGCAACGCTTCACCAAAGGTTCACTTAATTCCAGGCGGGATGGGTCGATAAGACGAAGGTCGATCGCTACGCCTAACTGCCATGCAACTTCGTTCGCCCTCCCGATCCGCCACGCCGCGCATCGAGGAATTGATCGCCCGGCGTGACTTGTCCGCCGTCTTCCAGCCGATCATCGATTTCGACGACGGCGCGGTCCTCGGTTACGAAGGGTTGATTCGTGGGCCGGCCGGCACGCCGCTCGAAGCGCCATTCGCCCTGTTTTCGCAGGCGCTCGCCGAGGGCTGCGCGCTCGCGCTCGAGCAGGCCGCCGCGCGCACTTGCATCGAAGCGTTCGCGAGGCTCGATTTGGACGGCAAGCTGTTTCTCAATTTCAGCGCGGGCGCGATCCGTCAGTTGGCCACCGCGCTCGACGACACGCTCGCGCTACTGCGTCATCGCGGCGTCGATCCTCAACGAATCGTGATCGAGCTGACCGAGCAAAGCACGATTCTGGATGTTGCCAGCTTCCTGCCAGTGATTTCGTCGCTGCGCATGGCGGGCGCGCAATTCGCGCTCGACGACTACGGCACCGCGAACGCGAGCATGAATCTTTGGGTGCGCCTGCAACCGGACGTCGTGAAGATCGACCGCTTCTTTATTCACGGCATCGCCAGCGATTCAATGAAATTTGAAGCCGTACGCGCCATGCAGCACTTCGCCAGCGCAAGCGGCGCAAGGCTGGTGGCCGAAGGCATCGAAGACGAAGCGGATCTGATCGTGGTGCGCGACATGGGGATCGGCTGCGGGCAGGGCTATTTCTTCGGCCGGCCCCATGCCCAGCCGGCCCGCACCGTCACCGACGACGCGCGCGACGCACTGCGCGCCGGTCACATCGCCGTGTTCCCGGAGAACACGCGTACGGTGAGCAGCGCGTCGCCGTCGGGCGGCATGGCATCGGCGAAGATGATGGTGCATGCGCCGGCGCTACCGCGCCACGCGACCAACAACGACGTGCTCGAACTGTTCAACCGCCTGCCCGATCTGCACGCGGTGGCGGTGGTCGAGCACGACGAACCGGTAGCCCTGATCAATCGCCGCAGTTTCATGGACCGCTACGCACTGCCTTACCATCGCGAGCTATTCGGCAAGCGGCCGTGCCTGCTGTTCGCGAACGCATCGCCGGTGATCATCGAGCAATCGATGACCGTCGAGCAGATGGCCAAGCTGCTCGCGAGCGACGACCAGCGTTATCTCGCCGACGGCTTTGTCATCACCGACAACGACGGCAAATACGCCGGTCTCGGCACCGGCGAGAAGCTGGTGCGCGCGGTGACCGAGGTGCGTATCGAAGCCGCGCGCTACGCGAACCCGCTGACCTTCCTGCCGGGCAACATCCCGATCAGCTCGCACATCGCCCGCCTGCTGGGCAACGACGCGGGCTTCTGCGCGTGCTACGTCGATCTGAACCACTTCAAGCCTTTCAACGATCAGTACGGCTACTGGCAGGGCGATGAAGTCCTGAAATTCGCGGCCGCCGTGCTCGCCGACGTCTGTGACCCGACCCGCGATTTCCTGGGTCACGTCGGCGGCGACGACTTCCTGATCCTGTTCCAGAGCGACGACTGGCAGGACCGCGTGCTGCGCGCGATCCACCTGTTCAACGAGGGCGCGCAGCGTTTCTACGCACCCGCCGACCGGCTGGCCGGCGGCATCCACGGCGAAGACCGGCGCGGCAATCCGACCTTCTTTGTCTTTGTGACGATGGCGATCGGCTGCGTGCGCGTCGAGTCGGACGGCGGCCCCTCGCTTTACAGCAGCGAGGAAATCGCGTCCGTCGCGGCGCTGGCGAAGCGGCGCGCAAAGCACGAGACAAGCGGTTTCGTGCTGATCGATGCGGATGAGAGCGTGGCGCTGCTGCGTGGACAGGCGGAAGTGGCGGCGATGCCCTTCGACTAGGGGCGGGGCGGGTGCGGGCGCACCGCCAACGTGCTGTTTAGCATATTTTACTAAACAACGTAAAACACATCATAGTCAATATCTACGGGTATTTCCGGGGGCTGATCGCCTGCTCCCGAAGCTGATTCAACCTCGTTTTACTATACAATCGCCCGAATCCAAACACCGTGCGGCCACCCCACTTGCGGCCGCTTCATTCGATGGCCACAACCATCCGCGACGTCGCCCGTGCGGCCAGCGTGTCGATCGGCACCGTCTCGCGCGCATTGAAGAATCAGCCGGGCCTTTCGGAAGCCACCCGCGAACGCGTCGTCGAAGCGGCGCGGCAGTTGGGCTATGACGCCGCTCAATTGCGTCCGCGTATTCGCCGTCTCACCTTTCTGTTGCACCGTCAGCACAACAACTTCGCCGTCAGCCCGTTCTTTTCGCACGTGCTGCACGGCGTGGAAGACGCGTGCCGCGAACGCGGCATCGTCCCTTCCGTGCTGACTGCCGGTCCGACCGAAGACGTGATCCAGCAGATGCGCCTGCATGCACCGGACGCGGTGGCGATCGCCGGTTTCGTCGAGCCTGAAACGCTGACTACGCTGGTGGCGATGCAACGCCCACTCGTGCTGATCGACCTGTGGGCGCCTGGCCTGCGCTCCGTGAATCTCGACAACGCCGCGGGCGCCGCGCTCGCCATGCGACATCTGTTCGAACAGCAGCGCAAGCGCGTCGCGTTCATCGGCGGCTCGCTCGCGCACTTCAGCATTGCCCAGCGCGCGCTCGGTTACCGGCGCGCGTTTTTCGAAGCGGGGTTGCTGTTCGACCCATCGCTTGAAGTCCCCATCGACGCCGGCCTCGATCCCGCCAGCGGCGCCGCGCGCGCGATGCATCAGTTGCTCGACGCGCCCGGTCCGCGGCCCGACGCCGTATTTGCCTACAACGACGCCGCCGCGCTCGCCGCGCTGCGCGCGTGCCTCGCGCGCGGCATCCGCGTGCCCGAGGACATCGCGATCATCGGCTTCGACGACATTCCCGCCGCCGCTCATGCCACGCCGCCGCTGTCGACCATTTCGGTGGACAAGGAAGCGCTCGGCCGGCGCGGCGTCGAATTGCTGCTTGAAGACACACCCGCAGAACTCGAAGTCCGCTTGCCCGTCCATCTCATTGCCCGTGCCAGTACTTTGGTAAAAACGCCATGACGCAATCCGATCTGCTTCACCCCGCCAACAGCGCCACCGCGGCGCCGCCCGTCGAGAGCTTCCGCAGCCGCGACTTTCTACTCTCTCACGTACGGGACACGCTGCATTTTTACGCGCCGAACGTACTCGATCCGAGCGGCGGCTTCTTCCATTTCTTCCGCGACGACGGTTCGGTCTACGACAAGACCACGCGGCACCTGGTAAGCACGTGCCGCTACGTCTTCAACTACGCGATGGCGTATCGCCAGTTCGGCGACCCGCAGCATCTCGAGTACGCACGCCACGGTTTGCGCTTCCTGCGCGAAGCGCATTGGGACGCTGAGCACGACGGCTACGACTGGGAGCTCGAGTGGCGCGACGGCCGCAAACACACGCTCGACGCGACGCGCCACTGCTACGGCCTCGCGTTCGTGCTGCTCGCGTATTCACATGCGGCGATGGCCGGCATCGAAGAAGCCAAACCGATGATTGGTGCGACCTTCGAGTTGATGGAACACCGCTTCTGGGACGCCGCCGCCGGTCTCTACGCCGACGAAGCGACACCCGACTGGCGCGTCAGCTCGTACCGTGGCCAGAATGCGAACATGCACACCACCGAGGCGCTGCTGACCGCCCACGAAGCAACCGGGCACCTGGTCTATCTCGATCGTGCGGAACGGGTGGCGTCGAATATCACGCTACGCCAGGCGAAGCTGTCGCAGGGTCTCGTGTGGGAGCACTTTCACGCGGACTGGTCGGTCGACTGGCATTACAACGAGGAAGACAGCTCGAACATCTTCCGTCCGTGGGGCTTTCAGCCGGGGCACCAGACCGAGTGGGCCAAGCTGCTGCTGATTCTCGAGCGTTATCGTCCGTTGCCGTGGCTCCTGCCGCGCGCCATCGAGTTATTCGACGCTGCGATGACCCATGCCTGGGACGAAGATCACGGCGGCCTCTATTACGGCTTCGGCCCGGACGGCACCGTGTGCGATCACGACAAGTATTTCTGGGTCCAGGCGGAGACGTTCGCAACGGCGGCGCTGCTCGGCAAGCGCACCGGCAATGAACGCTTCTGGGATTGGTACGACGAGATCTGGCGCTACAGCTGGGCGCATTTCGTCGATCACAAGTACGGCGCGTGGTACCGCATCCTCACGTGCGACAACCGTAAGTACAGCGACGAAAAGAGTCCGGCCGGCAAAACCGACTATCACACGATGGGCGCGTGCTACGAAGTGTTGGCGCACGCATTGCCTGACGGCGCGGCCGCTGCGTCCGAATCCGCGGAGTAAGCAAAATGAGCGCGAACAACGAATTCCCCTTCTTCGTTTCAGCCGGCGACATCCTCACCGATCTCGTACGGACCGGTGACTCGCAATGGCTCTCGCGCCCTGGCGGCGCCGGCTGGAATGTTGCGCGCTGCGTTGCGCAGCTCGGCTTGCCGACAGCGTGTGCCGGATCGCTAGGCGTCGACAATTTTTCCGATGAACTGTGGAGCGCGAGCGTCGCCGCGGGTCTCGACATGCGCTTCATGCAGCGCGTGGAACGCCCCCCCTTGCTGGCGATCGTTCATCAAACGCATCCGCCTGCGTACTTTTTCATGGGTGAGAACGGCGCTGATCTGGCGTTCGACCCTGCTCACTTGCCGGCGGGCTGGATCGGGCAGGTGAAGTGGGCACATTTCGGTTGCATCAGCCTGGTGCGTCAGCCTCTTGGCAATACGCTCGCTGCTTTGGCCGCCGAGTTGCGCTCGCGCGGTGTGAAGATCAGTTTCGATCCGAATTACCGGAACCTGATGGAGCACGGGTACGAACCCACGTTGCGAAAAATGGCTGCGCTGGCGGATCTGATCAAGGTGTCGGATGAGGATTTGCGGATGCTGTTCAAGACGGACGACGAGGCGGCCGCGCTGGCGCAGTTGCGTGCCATGAATCCCGCAGCCACCGTGCTGGTGACGCGCGGGCCGGAAACGTCCATGTTGATCGACGGCGCCATGATTGTGGAGGCCGAGCCGCCCCGGGTTGAGGTTGTCGATACCGTGGGTGCCGGGGATGCGTCTATTGGCGGTCTGCTATTCAGCCTGATGACCGCGCCGCAGCGAGCCTGGCCGGAGCATCTTGCCTTTTCTTTGGCTGCCGGAGCGGCGGCTTGCCGCCACGCGGGTGCGCATGCGCCTTCGCTGGATGAGGTTGTCGCGCTGCTGTAGTTTTTTTGCCTTGTGCGGCGCGTATTGTTGCAGACAATCGGTTGTCAATACCGGGCGCCGCGCAGGCGAAAAACCGAACCTCGATCATCGTGCTAGGATGAAAAGCCCAACCCTTTGGAAGAAGGAGCGTCGCCATGGATGACATCACCTACACCAAGGGCATCTACACGGCCGCCGCCTCAATAAGAGAAGTACGAAGCGACACGTGGCAGGGCGTCGTTACCCTTTCCCGCGACGAAGGCGGGGCAAGCGCTGACCAGGAAACCACGGTCTACGAAGTCGAAGCCACCTCGTCCACACCGGAGGAAGCCCTCGAAGAAGCCAAAGCCCTCGCGCACCGCATCCTCGGGGAAATCGAACTTTAGGCAACCCGGCGCCGCGCCCATCGCACAGTGCCATTCCTGAATCAACCGGCTGGAGGCGATCATGGCTGAACAGCTCTTCCTCTACGGCGTGTACTCGATTCACGTCCGCCCTCTCGAACTCAACGGCGCACGCTGGGACGCGGAATACGAAATCCGGCATCGCGAGAAAGCCGTCAAGTCGTGGACCACCGTCGGCGGCGACAACGGTTACGCGGACGAAGCCGAAGCAGTCGTCGCAGCGCACCTGCAAGCCGTCGACGACATCGAGCACGGCGCCGGTATTCCGAAGCCGCGGGCCTTTCCGTAGCCCCTCGGCGGGGGCATTGACGAAGGCGTGTGCGGTCCGTCGAGCGAGCGGAATCGCACGATCTCGTGCGCGCTCGTCCGAAGCACCGCGAGCCGCGCCCGAGAAGCGTCACCTCCCGGTCCCCGCCGCACGCCTTAGCTGCGCCACTTTCAACGCCACCGCAACGCGCTGGAAATCAGCTTCCGCGCGCTAGCCGGCGTGCTACGCTTTACGCGTTTTCATCTCCACGAGCACGCGATGGCCATTGAACCATCAGATCGCCTTTCCAGCATCGCCGACGACGAAGCGCGTGCGCAGAAACGTCGCGCGCGCGGCAGCCGGGAATTGCGTCTGGACGATCGCGTGGTCATTGCACACGGCATGCCGACGCCGCTCTGGCAGGATCTCTATCACCGCGCGCTCGTCGTCCGCTGGCCGACGTTCTTTGTCTCGCTCGGGGTTTTGTTCCTGCTGCTCAACACCGTGTTTGCCACGCTCTACATGCTCGGGCGGGCATCGATCGCCAATCAGTTTCCATCAGGTTTCGGCGGCGCGTTTTTCTTCAGCGTCGAAACGCTCGCGACGGTCGGCTATGGCGACATGCACCCGCAAACTATTTACGCCCACTGGATCGCGACGCTGGAGATCTTTGTCGGCATGTCCAGTATCGCGTTGGCGACGGGGCTGATCTTCGCGCGCTTTTCACGGCCCCACGCGAAGATCATGTTTGCCCGCTACGCGGTCGTGCGGCCGCTCGAGGGCCGCATGACGCTGATGGTGCGCGCCGCCAACGCACGTCAGAATGTGATCGCCGAAGCGCGTGCGAAGCTGCGCCTCATGCGGCTGGAGACCACCGATGGTTATACGCTGCGCAAGCTCTACGATCTGACGCTGGTGCGCGACCAGCATCCCGTGTTTAAACTGGGCTGGGTGATAATGCACGTCATCGACGAAAATAGTCCGCTGTTCGGCGAAACCGCCGAAACGCTCATAGGTCGTGATGCGTCGCTGTGGCTCACGCTCGAAGGGGTCGACGAATCGACCTCGCAGACCATGCAAGCGCGCCATATGTGGGCTTGCGAGCAGATCCGCTGGCAATACCGCTTCGTCGACGTCATGCGGGAGGAAGGCGGCGTGAGTCACATCGATTACTCGCATTTCGACGAGGTCGTACCGTTCGACTCAACGCCGGTCGCCGCGCCGATGGCCAAAGCGCCCGCGCCGTAGGGTACTCAACGGTAGACCACCCGCGTTGAAGGGTATTCGGCCGCCGCCCGCAAAAAGGTCGGGCCCGCGCCCAGGCTGATTCCACCCTCGCGCCACGCACCAGGGCATACCCGAACCCGCCAGCCGCGTGGCAGATCCATCTCAAAACTTCATTAAAACGCGCGCCCCGTCGCGCGGTTTCGTTGAACGCCTAGCCAAGTAGAAAAAATTCACTCCAATAGGCGCTAAAAAATAGAGTCTCTTTCGCTGCGTCACTTTTGGTGGTCCCCATCCACGGCGCGCGGACGCAAAACAATGGAGACTCACCCATGACCGCTCGCCTGCCCCTCGACGGCACGCCCGCTCTCGCCGACTACAAGCTGTCCGACAATCTCACCGCCACGCGCGGACGAATCTTCCTGACCGGCACGCAGGCGCTGGTGCGCCTTGTGCTGATGCAACGCGCGCTGGATAAGGCGCACGGCATGAACACCGCGGGTTTCGTCAGCGGCTATCGTGGCTCGCCGCTCGGCATGGTCGACCAGCAGTTGTGGAAAGCGCAGAAATTGCTCATGGCGAGTGATATTCGCTTTTTACCGGCGATCAACGAAGAACTCGGCGGCACCGCCGTGCTCGGTACGCAGCGAGTGGAATCGGACCCGGAGCGCACCGTCGAAGGCGTATTCGCAATGTGGTACGGCAAAGGTCCCGGCGTGGATCGCGCGGGCGATGCGCTGAAGCACGGCAACGCGTACGGGTCGTCGCCGCACGGCGGCGTGCTGGTGGTGGCGGGCGACGATCACGGCTGCGTGTCGTCATCGATGCCGCATCAGAGCGACTTCGCGTTGATGGCATGGCATATGCCAGTGGTGAATCCGTCGAACATTGCCGACATGCTCGAATTCGGCCTATACGGCTGGGCGCTGTCGCGTTTCTCGGGCGCGTGGGTCGGCTACAAGGCGATTTCGGAAACGGTCGAATCCGGCTCGACGGTCGACCTGGATGCGCTGCAAACCGAATGGACGATTCCGCAGGATTTCGAATCACCGGCTGGTGGCCTGCATAACCGTTGGCCCGATCTGCCGAGTCTGACGATCGAATCGCGGATGCACGCGAAGCTCGACGCGGTGCGTCATTTCGCGCGCACCAACAGCATCGACAAATGGATCGCGCCGAGTCCGCATGCGAACGTCGGCATCGTCACGTGCGGCAAGGCGCATCTGGACTTGATGGAAACGCTGCGCCGGCTCGATCTGACAGTCGCGGATCTGGAAGCAGCCGGTGTGCGGATCTATAAGGTCGGCTTATCGTTCCCGCTGGAAATGACGCGCATCGATGCGTTCGTTTCCGGTCTGTCTGAAGTACTGGTGATCGAAGAGAAAGGCCCGGTCATCGAGCAGCAAATCAAAGACTATCTGTACAACCGTACTCAAGGTACGCGGCCGATCGTAGTCGGCAAGAATGCTGAAGACGGCACGCTGCTGCTGTCGTCGCTCGGTGAATTGCGGCCGTCGCGTATTCTGCCGGTGTTCGCGAACTGGCTCGCGAAGCACAAGCCGGCGCTCGATCGCCGTGAGCGTGTGGTCGATCTGGTTGCGCCGCAAATCCTCTCGAATGCGGCGGATAGCGTGAAGCGTACGCCGTATTTCTGCTCGGGCTGCCCGCACAACACATCGACCAAAGTGCCTGAGGGTTCGATCGCGCATGCGGGGATCGGCTGTCACTTCATGGCGTCGTGGATGGAGCGCGACACCACCGGCCTGATTCAGATGGGCGGTGAAGGCGTCGATTGGGCGTCGCATTCGATGTTCACGAAAACACGCCACGTATTTCAGAATCTCGGCGACGGTACCTACTTTCACTCGGGCATTCTCGCGATCCGTCAGGCGGTGGCCGCGAAAGCCACCATCACGTACAAGATTCTTTATAACGACGCCGTCGCGATGACGGGCGGCCAGCCGGTCGACGGCAGCATCTCCGTGCCGCAGATCGCGCGTCAGGTGGAAGCCGAGGGCGTGTCGCGTTTCGTCGTGGTCAGCGACGAGCCGGAGAAATACGACGGTCACCACGACCTCTTTCCGAAGGGCACGACGTTCCACCATCGCAGCGAAATGGACACCGTTCAGCGCGAGTTGCGCGACACCGACGGCGTGACCGTGCTGATCTACGACCAGACCTGCGCGGCGGAAAAACGGCGGCGCCGGAAAAAAGGCGAGTTTCCCGACCCGGACAAGCGTCTCTTCATCAACGAGGAAGTTTGCGAAGGCTGCGGCGATTGTGGTGTGCAATCGAACTGTCTGTCGGTCGAGCCAGTTGAAACCGCGTTGGGCCGCAAGCGCCGCATCGATCAATCGTCGTGCAATAAAGACTTTTCCTGCGTGAACGGCTTCTGCCCAAGCTTCGTCACGGTGGAAGGCGGCAAGCTGAAGAAAGCCGCGGGCGTCGCGTTCGATCCGGTAGCGCTCGCTGCACGCGTCGAAGCCTTGCCGATTCCCGCGACGCATCTCGATGCCGCGCCGTACGACATTCTGGTGACGGGCGTTGGCGGCACGGGTGTCGTGACGGTCGGCGCATTGATCAGCATGGCAGCGCATCTGGAAGGCAAGAGCGCGTCGGTGCTCGACTTCATGGGCTTCGCGCAAAAGGGCGGCTCGGTGTTGTCGTTCGTGCGCTTCGCCGCGCGCGACGAGTGGCTCAATCAGGTGCGTATCGACACGCAACAAGCCGACGTGCTGCTCGCCTGCGATATGGTGGTCGGCGCGAGCGCCGATGCCTTGCAAACGGTGCGTCATGGCCGCACGCGCATCGTCGTGAACACGCATGCCATTCCGAACGCGACCTTCGTGCAGAACCCTGACGCGACGCTGCATGCCGATGCGTTGATCGACAAGATGCGCCACGCGGCAGGCGAGGACCACATGTCGACATGTGACGCCCAGGCGCTCGCCACGCGTTTCCTTGGCGACACCATCGGCGCGAACATTCTGATGCTCGGTTATGCCTGGCAACTCGGCCTCGTGCCGGTTTCGTTCGGTGCGATGATGCGCGCGATCGAGTTGAACAACGTCGCTGTTCAGATGAATCAACTGGCATTTTCGATTGGACGGGTTGCTGCGCAAGACCCGGCTGCGCTGGAATCGCTGTGGCAAGCACGGCATCTGGCAAAGCCTGCAGTGCGCGTCGATACGCTTGACGAACTGATCGCGCATCGCGAGGGTCGTCTGCAAACCTACGGTGGTTCGAGCTACGTGAATCGTTATCGCGCGCTAGTCGATGCGGCGCGTCGTGCCGAAACCGCGATCGATGCAAAGAGCGAGCGCATCACGCGTGCAGTAGCGACGACGTTCTATCGCCTGCTCGCGGTGAAGGACGAATACGAGGTGGCGCGCCTGCATACGGATAGCGCATTCCGTGAAGCACTGGAAGCGCAATTCGAAGGTGTCGCAGGCAAGGACTTCGGCATCAAGTTCAATCTTGCGCCGCCGACACTCACGCGTCCGCGGCCGGGCGTCAATCCGACCAAGAAGACGTTCGGTCAATGGATGTGGCCGGTGCTTGGCGTGATGGCGAAATTCAGCGGCCTGCGCGGCACGATGCTCGATCCGTTCGGCCGCACGCTTGAACGCAAAATGGAACGCGAACTCGCCGACGACTACGAAATCACGCTGCAACGCGTGTTCTCGAAGCTCAATGCGGACAATCTGGACGACGTCGCGAAGCTCGCCGATCTACATGCTCGGGTACGCGGCTATGGCCACGTGAAGCTGGCAAATCTGGCAGGTGTGAAGCGTGGTGAACGCGATCTCGCAGCACGCTTGCAGATCGAAGCGGCGACGAGCGCTTCGGTGAAGAAGTCGTTGGAAGAGGTGAAGGGCGCCGGGCAGTTGCGCGGGATACCGGTGGTCGTCGCGAAGTAGTTCTTTCGTCCGTTGATGAAAAATGCCGCTTCGGGTTGAACCCCGACGCGGCATTTTTTCGCCTGGTGGATTTGTCACGCGTTGCGTCTGGCAGCGTTGATTTTCTGTCGGATCTTATTGCTACGCGTTGCGCCCAATAGCGTTGATTTTTTGCCTGGTGCATCAGCCATGGTTTGCGTCCACTAGCGATCGTACCTGCGCGACTTTTGCCGCATCGACGGGCGCGAGTCCGTTGCCTCCGACGCGTACGCCCGAACCGAAGTGAACCGCTTGAACGTGAGTCGCGCTCACGAAGCCAGCGACTGCATCAATCGTCAAACCTGCACCCGCCAGCACAGTGCAATGTAAGCCGGACGCTTGCCGCACCAGGTCACGTACGATCGACTCTGCCTGCAACACCGACGGCTTGCCGCCCGAGGTCAGTACATTCGTCACGGCATCAAAACCGAGCAGCACGTCGAGCGCCTTTTGCAGGTCGCGCGTTTCGTCGAACGCACGATGGAACGTGATCGCCAGACCATCGGCCGCATCGATTGCACGCGCGAGGCCGTCGCGGTCGATCTCGCCATCAGCCGTCAGCATGCCGATCACCACGCCGTTCGCGCCGGCCGCCTTGACTGCCCGCACGTCGCGCAGCATCACCGCGTAGTCGTCGGCGTCGTACACGAACGAGCGGCTATGCGGCCGCACGATGACGTTGACCGGGACGCCGGCCGCCGGGACGCCGGCCGCAGCAACCACCGCTTCGATCAACCCAAGGCTCGGCGTCAAACCGCCTTCGCCCATCGCGGTGACGAGTTCAAGGCGGTTCGCACCCGACTGCGCGGCAAGCCGGGCGTCGGCAACGGTCGTGGCGATGACTTCGAGTAGGACGGACATAAGGGCGACTGAGTATCGTTAAAAACGACATGATCTCAGAACCGGCGCTCGCACTGCCAATCTGAGCCACCGGCGCCGCCACTCACTGTTCCTATCTAAACCATCAGAGCCGCTACTGGCCCTTCCATTCTGAACGACCAGAACCGCCGCCCCCCCAATCAAACCAGCGGAACCGCTATTCCTCGACCCAATCGATATCACCGCACAGCACGCAAATCTGCTCACCAACACGTGTCGCCACCGACAGCGTCACGCATGGCAACGCCTCGTTGATCGACAGATACGGACGCGTCACATGCACACGTTCCGGCGCATTGATCGCCGCGCGGAAATACGGACGACGCAGCCAGTTCGCGCCTTGCGCATCGGCAAGCGGCAAAAAGCGCGTTTCATGCGCTGCGCGATCGGCGCGCAACACGACATTGCGGCCCGCCTGCTTGCCCTTCGCATCAAGCAGGAAGCAGCGCGCGGCATGGTCGAGCGCGAGGAAATTCCAGCACACTTCCTCAAGGGGTTCGCCGGCGGCGAGCCGTTCCGCGGCACGTTCGAACGCCCGTAAATACGGCGTGAGACGGCTTGCATTGCGGCGCTCGCGCGCTTCGGCCTGGTCGCGATAGCGTTCGGTCACTTCGCTGATGCAAGTCACGGCGTGCGCCGCGTCGGCCGCGCCGGGATTCGGCCGGCCGAAGAAAAAACCCTGTACGAAGTCCGCGTCGCAGGCGAGCGCCATCTGCGCTTCATACTCCGTTTCGACGCCTTCGACCAGCACCAGCTTGCCCGCTTCATGCAGCAGCGCCACCAGTCCCGGCAGGATCGTCGCCATATCCGCGCGATGCGCGGCGTGCGAGAGCATGATGCGGTCGAGCTTCACGATATCGGGATTCAATTGCCAGATCCGTTCGATATTCGAGTGGCCCGCGCCGAAGTCGTCGAGTGCAATCAGGAAGCCACGCTCACGGAACTGCCGCACCGCATCGGCAAGACGTTCGAGATCTTCCGCGCGCTGTTCGAGCACCTCGAGCACGATGCGCCGCGGTGGCAGATCGAGGCGCTTCAGCGTGGCCAGCAAGGCGGCGGCGTAATACGGATCGGTCAGCGCGCCGGGATGAACGTTCAGGAATAGCCATTCGCGCTCGGCGCCGAGCACCTTGAAATTCTCAAGATGCAGGGTCTGGGCGAGCCGGTCGACCTGCAACACGTCGCCCAGACGCGCCGCCTCGCCGAAGACGTCGAGCGGCGACACGGGCCGGTCGAGCGCATCGTGCGCGCGCAGCAACCCCTCGTAGCCGACCGCCCGCATATGCGACAGGCTGAAAATCGGCTGAAACACGCTGGTCAGCGTCAGCTCGCCATGCTGCGCAGAAAAACGTTCGAGCCCCGACGTCACCTCGACGTCGAAGCCATGCGGCGCGCTGGCCGTCCTTTCCTGTTGCGCAATCGTCATGCAATCCTCTCACGCGAGAGCCGGGCCGGTCCGAACGCGGAAGCGAACAACCTCGGCACCGTTTCTCAAAATGTGCGTCATCGATATTCCTTAAGCAAGCTCCGTGCGCACGCTGGCGCACATTCGATCGAAATTTGCATGAAAGATTGCACCGGCGAAAGAGAAGATGCGCCGCCTGCGGGCGCAATGCGCACCGTTAAGGTGCACAGCCTTACCTCGACGCTCGCCGGCCACGCTCGCGGAGCATTGCCGTGCACTCGCCGTAGTCTTGCCGGGTTGACGATGACGTGACGCGTCGTCGGGCTAAACTTCGGCCTTATGCCTCACGCACGCCTCGTGACTGATATATGGCGACATCGCCGGCTATCGCAGAGGAAGCGCCGTTATATCTTCAGAAATAGACCGATGGATATTGTCTTTACCGTACTGATTCTTTTGCTCGCTGTCGCCGCTTCCGGCGTCGTTACCCGGATGCTGCCGATCGCCTTGCCGCTGCCGCTCGTCCAGATCGCGATCGGCGCGTTGCTCGCATGGCCCAGGCTTGGACTCCACGTCACGTTCGATCCGGAAATTTTCATGATGCTGTTCATTCCGCCGCTGCTGTTCGCGGATGGATGGCGCATTCCCAAACGCGAATTGTTCATGGCGCGCCGCTCCGTTCTGATGCTTGCGCTCGGCCTGGTTTTCATGACGGTGCTGGCGGTCGGTTACTTCGTGCATGCACTGGTGCCGTCGATCTCGCTGCCGGTCGCATTCGCGCTGGCTGCGGTGTTGTCGCCGACGGATGCGGTGGCGCTGTCAGGTATCGCCGGCAAGGGCAAGATTCCTGGACGGCTGATGCACATCCTCGAAGGCGAGGCATTGATGAACGACGCGTCGGGCCTTGTCGCGTTGAAGTTCGCGATTGCCGCGGCGCTGACGGGTGTGTTCTCGTTGCGCGATGTGTCGATCAGTTTTGTGATCATCGCGGTGGGTGGTCTCACGACGGGCGCCGCGGTGAGCTGGGTGTTCAGTTTTGTGTCGGCGCGCTTTCTGAGTCTTAACGAAGAAGGCGATCCGGCGCCCGGTGTGGTGATGACCCTGCTGATTCCATTCGCCGCTTATCTGATCGCCGAGCGCTTCGAGTTGTCGGGCATTCTGGCTGCGGTCTCGGCCGGCATGATGATGAATTACGCGAGCATTGTGAATGTCGGACCGGTTTCGTCGCGAGTGCGCGCGAACAGCACGTGGACGATGATCGAGTTCGTCTTCAACGGCATGGTGTTCATTCTCCTGGGACTGCAGTTTCCGCACATTCTTGGCCGGGCGCTGCTCGACGCGCACGAAACCAGCGACGCGCAGGTGTGGCTGCTGATCGGCTACATCGCCGCTGTGGCGGCGGCGCTTTACGCGCTGCGCTTCGTATGGGTCTGGCTGCTGCGCTGGTTCGCGAGCCGCGGCGCGGCGAAGCACGGCATGGTGAACGCCGTGCCGGGCTTGCGCACGGTCACGGTGACGACGGTAGCCGGCGTACGTGGCGCGGTGACGCTGGCGGGCGTGTTGTCGCTGCCCGAGGTGTTGCCGGGCGGTGCGCCGCTGCCGGGGCGTGACCTGGCGATTTTCATTGCTTCTGGGGTGATTCTGCTATCGCTGCTGGTGGCGGTGGTGGCGCTGCCGTTGTTGTTGCGGGGCTGGCGGCGGGGTAAGGATCCGCATGCCGCGGAGGAAGCGCTGGCGCGCACGACGGCGGCACAAGCGGCGATTCGCGCCGTCGACGAATTGCACGATGTTGAGTGTGCGGATCTTGATGAGTCGGCATCGGCTTATGCCGTGGATGTCACTGCGAGGGTGATGGATGTTTATCGGCGCCGGCTCGTCACGCTTGGAGACGAACAGGAGCCGCGGGAGTTGGCGCGCCGTGCCGATGCGCTGGAATTCCGGATGAAGTTGGCGGCGATGAGGGCTGAGAGGAAGGCGCTGCTTGCGCTGCGCAATAGTCAGGAAATCAATGATGAGACTTTGAATAAGCTCATGCGGGAGGTGGATTTGTCGGAGACGGCGCTTACTGTTCGGAGGAAGTGAGGGTTTGGGGTTGATTTTGCCTTTAGCGTGGTTTGGTTGTTTGCCTGCGGTGGTGGGATTTGTTGGTTTTGTTTGCCTGCGCGGCGCTTATTGTCTGGT
>NZ_JAQQCH010000013.1:0-227273 GCF_046030555.1 Paraburkholderia sediminicola
TGAACGGTCGTGCTTTTTGTGTGTATCAGAGACGCATCGCGACGCGACAGTCATCGTCAGCCAACGGTCGGTTACAGGGTCACGAAGTCGTTCACGGTCAGCCGCAGCGATTCGTCGGGCCGCGCAAGTAACTTTCTTTGTGCGACTGCGACGATGCGGTTGCGACCGCTTTCGAATGTCTTGAGTGTGCGTGCCGCGTCGGCGTCAGGCGGCAGCCAGAAGTGTCTTTCGAGTGCATCGCGTGCAACCGCGGCTTCGACCTCGCGCCCGCGGATCGACAGCACGAAAACCACAACGCGTCCGTCCGGCGACACGGCGGCCGCGCGATCAAGAACTTCCATGAAGCACCTCGACGATATTATTGGCGGCCTTTGTATTTGTACTGCGCCGCGCAGCAATTAATTTACCAGAAGTTGAAAGCCGGACGATCGTCAATGACACAACGATTCAACCTCACGAGGTATCCGCTATTAATCGCCACGCGACGTGCCTGCTCATTAATTTTTTCAGGTGGCCACGTGTTGTAGGTGGTTTCGTGTCTTGTGGTGTACGTAGTCGGGACAGATGGTTGGTTGCGTATTCGAAATCAACGTACCTCCTGATGGTGAGCTTTTCCGGGAGTCAACGTAAGCCACGATCTGGGGCATAGGTCGGCACCGCAGCGCGAAAACACCAATAAGGATGAGCGGGATTCAGCAGACAGAGGACTATTTTAACTAGATAGATAACTAAAAACTGATCACTTTAATTATGTAAAGTGCGAGACTTGGTCGATATGGTGCCGTTGCCGAGTCGGCGGTTTGAATAAATTTGTTCCCGTTTTTTGCAGAAACTGGTTCCTAGCCTCTAGACGTGAGACAAGCGCCGCGTGATACCGCGATCCCAGCCTCCCCGTCTGTCACGGCACGGGTACCCTCAAACGGGAGCGCTTTTATCGGTATTCAATTCGGCGCTGCATTGAGGCCTCCGGAAAAGCCACAAAATCGCCTCAAGCGCTGGTTTGGGGACAACTTGCTGCAAAGTGTCTTGAAGCAAACTTGTTCCCGGTACGTCTGCCAGCTGTAATTCGACTGGCCACGTGCGAGAATAAATTACGTGAGCCGACGGCTATTTCGGCCGCCGCTCCGCCTACGCACGGATGTGCGATACTATGCGCATGTTTATGCGCATAGGAATTGCACATGATTTCCGCACAAATTCGACAGACTGGCGAACCTCCCCTGTCACAACCGCCACGGAAAGCTACCCGCAAGCCTACAAACGTGTCTTTGCCAACCGATCTTCTTGACCGCGCGAAACAGTTGGACGTCAACATCTCGCGCGCCAGCGAACGGGGCCTGCGCGAGGAAGTTCACGAGGCTGAAGCGCGCGCGTGGGCAGCCCAGCACGCGGACTTCGTTGCCGAGCTGAACGCCCGCATCGAACACGACGGCCTGCCGCTCGACGAATACCGGATGTTCTGATGGCCCGTTTTGATCTGTACAGGGGTCGTTTCAGAATTCGGAAAAAATCGTACGCTAAGAGTTGGCCGGGGCCGTAGCGGCCTGAACTTGCCTGTGCCGACTTTAGCGTTGTTGCGCCACAGATAATCGTCGGTCAGGTTGATGTGTGCCCAGCTGTTGAAGTTTGCAAATTCCGCTAATGATGTCCTTTGATGCGCTAATCGTGCCATTGATTCTGCTAGCGCAGCTGTTCTACCACAACACGAACTCGCTGCCCGCACGACTGACTAAACGCAGGACGACGCCGCGCTGACCAACATCTACATAAGGGGGATGTTGAAGGCCGTCGAAGTGACACACAAAGTGCCATACAGTATGGCGCTTTTGATCTGTGCAGTAAGATGGGCACCTTCCGAAGATAAGGAAAAGACCTCTGGTATTTGTACTTGCTGCCGCCTTAGGCGAATGCACCTATTGCGCTCCTGTACAACCGCATTAGCCGAATCAGCGGACACGCCAAACGCGTTAGCAAAATCAACGGACATCCGAGCGTGCGTGCGTTGCTGAAGCGCAACGCCTAGAAAGGTATGCAAAACCGCCGCCATACCTTATTTCGCGGGGCCAAACTACAGCCTTACATTAGCGTAATCTATGGACACGATTAGCAGTTTCAAAGGACTTCAACACCAGCCCAGCGGCGACATGCAGTAACGTGTCAACCACCAAGTGTCCGTGACCGCGCAAGGCGCCGGTAGCGCGCTCCAGATGGACGACAGCCCGCATGGGTCGAGACACGCGCTGCGTGGTTCGATGCCGCCCGCGGTCGCAAGCGTCAGCGCCGCGAGCACGGTTGCGGCACAACAGCCCGCCCCCGAAGCAACGCGCAGGGGGAACGCCTAGACTGATGCACAGGTTTATCCACAAAAACTGTGGATAAGTTCGCGCCGTGGATTCACGTTGGATAGCGGCCTTTTTTTTGGAGGCCATTATGTTCAACGAGCAATCAACTGGTTCCGGAATTTTGTTCAAGGTCAGTAAAGACGTGCTGCTTGCGTCATCTGATTCGTGGGTCGGCAGCCTGCACACCGACTCACATATCGTTGTCGCATCGGCAACCGCGATATTCGGCAATGACCAACGTTTCACGGGTTTTCGATTGACGCTTGGCACGACCGACCACATCGGCCGTGGTTTGGGCTATTCCGCCGAAATCCGGCCGATAGGCCCGTTGTTCAGAGCTGCGCGGGCAGATCGCACATTCGAGAATCCGGACATGGATCAAGTGCTACAGGTGTCGGCTGTTTATGCGACCAACAGCGATGGGACGAGTAGGCTCGATGTTTCGATCGAGCCGATCGTGCGAGCTAGTGAAGCTGCGTGAATAGAGGGAGAGGCTTTTTGGCCGCTACAGAAGGGGAAAGACTTCGGCCTTTCCCCTTTTTTAAGAGTTTCGAAAGTCGAGCCGTTATCGCTTGCCGTCTGGGTGTATCACGAACGTTTCCGTGCGCGGACCATGCCATTTCGTGACTTCCGCGTCGATCATCAGACTGGACGATTTCAGGATTGTGCTCACCACTACATACAGTCGATCGGGATCGGGGCCGTACATATATAAATAGCCATCATTGCCGTCGATGTGGAATTCGGTCTCACCAAGTTCGCCAACACGTGCACGCTTTATCGCGCTTTCCAGCCGCTGTTCCAGGCTGCGAATTCGCGGCCGGTCCTTGGGGTAATAATCGAAATGGACCATCATTACCGGTCCCGGTGGCCTCTGTGGTTGTTCCGAAGCTGCGCTGCCTGCGAGCAAAACCATGCATAGGAACGTGACGAATACTTTTCTTCTCAGCATGGGTGCGATATCGTCTGCGAAATGAAGAACAATTGTGGACGATGTAAACAGTCCCGTCGAGCGTCCCTTTGCGGTCGCACTCGTGCCGACGATGTGGGTGCGTCTGCTGAGGCAGCCATCCGCTCGCGGGACGCATTGCTGCAGGTGCTACGGGCGCTTGCCAACGCGACGCCGGGACAAGCGGCATGAGCGCCGGCCCGCGTAATCCGCGGATCGATGCACTGCGCGGCGTGTCGATCCTGCTCGTCCTGCTGCATCACTTCAACATCGCTTACACACTGAGGGACACGGCCGTCGCGCGCACATTCGGCTGGGACGCCGTGCATGCCGTGGTCCGCAACGGCAACTACGGCGTCACGATGTTTTTCGTCATCTCGGGCTACCTGATCACGTCAAACGCGCGGCACCGATGGGGCTGTCTCGGTGCAATCGACGTGCGCACTTTCTATGTGTCGCGCATCGCGCGCATCATGCCATGCCTGTTTCTGCTACTCGTCCTCGTCAACGGGCTTGCTGCAGCCAGCGTGCCGATGTTCAGCAATCATGCGCCGCTCGGCGTGCCTGTGTCGTTTTGGCTCGTCAATCTGGCGTCGCTGACTTTCTGGATGAACGTGCTGATCGGCACATACGGCTGGGTCAATTACGCGCTTGGCGTGCTGTGGTCGCTGTCGGTCGAAGAGGTGTTCTACCTGTCGTTTCCACTGCTTTGCATCGCCCTGCGCCGCGAAGGGCGACTGCTCGCGTTCTGGGCGATCGTCGTCGCGATCGGCCCTGTATATCGTGCGACGCATTCAGGCGACGAAGGCGGATTTCTCTACGCGTACTTTGCATGTTTCGACGGAATCGCGATTGGTTGCTGTACGGCACTCCTGGCTGACCGGCCTCTGTGGCGCGCACTTACGGTGCGCACCGCGCAATGGCTGACGGTCGCCGGAATGACGGTTCTCTATCTTGTGTGGGCCATCGCGCAAAGCCATGTTTTCGGGGTAACCTGCATCGCGCTCGGCACCGCCGTGCTGCTGATCGGCGCGCACGCCAATGGTGCTCGCGGCAGCGCTCGGATACTGGCGCCGCTACGCTGGAGCGGCAAACTCAGCTACGAGCTTTATCTGTTCCATCTCGTTGTGCTCGGCGGGCTTCGCACGCTGTATCCGCCATCGGCGGCGCACGGGAATGAGAAACTTCTGTTGCTGGGCGTTTATCTGGTGCTGTCGGCTGCCGTGAGCACACTGATCGCGCGAGGCTATGCGACGCCTCTTAATCGCTTCGTTAAACGGCATTGGC
Organism: Paraburkholderia sediminicola; assembly: GCF_046030555.1. Classification (GTDB taxonomy): domain Bacteria; phylum Pseudomonadota; class Gammaproteobacteria; order Burkholderiales; family Burkholderiaceae; genus Paraburkholderia; species Paraburkholderia sediminicola_E. Next base: position 4,579 of record NZ_JAQQCH010000013.1, read on the forward strand.
TACGCGCCTCGGTGCGGGCTCCGGACGAACGCCGTCAGGCCAGGCCCCGAAACACGTCAGACTCGTCCAGTTGAGGTACGCGCGATCAGTCAAGGATCGAGCCGTAGCGGTCGATGATTCGGCCGAGCCGCTGACGCAGGCGCGTGAGCCTAGTTATGCGGTTGGCTCTGTCGCGTGTATTGTCCGATCCGGCTTCGATGAGCGTGATGAGGTGAAGCAGCTCCGCTGCCGCCTCACGCACTTTTTCCTGCCATCGGCGAGCGTCGCGGGCTGCGTCGCGCCGGCGTTTCGGCGGATTCATCGGTGCATCGGTGAGACGCCCGATAGCTCGGCACGCCTGCGCCTCGCTTCGTCGGCGGACTTAAAGTTGCCGTGCTCTGCGGCGGCCTGTTGCAATAGCCACACAGATTTCGCTCTGATGATGTGATTGGTGATGGTCCAGCCCGCCGCGTGAACGAATTCGTACGGGTTCGGTGCGTTGCCATCCATCAATATCTATTCCGCATGCTTTCTTGCCATTCATGGCTACCTGCAACCGTGATCGTGGTGATTATCATGTCAACGGGGTCTTCTCGGAATTCGGAAAAATCGTACGCTAAGGGTTAGCCAAGGGCCGTAGTGGTCTGAACTTGCCTGTTCCGACCTTGGCGCTGTTACGCCACAGATAATCGCCGGTCAAGTTGATGTGCTCCCAGCCCAGCGGCGACAGGTATTGCAGTAGCGCGTCGTCCACCAAGTGTCCGTGGCCGCGCAAGGCACCGGTAGCGCGCTCCAGATAGACGGTATTCCACAGCACGATGGCTGCGGTCACCAGATTGAGACCGCTGGCCCTGTAGCGCTGCTGCTCAAAGCTGCGATCACGGATTTCACCCAGGCGGTAGAAGAACACCGCCCTGGCTAGCGCGTTGCGGGCCTCGCCCTTATTCAGGCCGGCATGAACGCGGCGGCGCAGTTCCACGCTTTGCAGCCAGTCCAGGATGAACAACGTTCGCTCGATGCGGCCCAGCTCACGCAGAGCAACGGCCAGACCGTTTTGACGTGGATAGCTGCCGAGCTTGCGCAGCATCAGCGAGGCAGTCACCGTACCCTGCTTGATCGAGGTGGCCAGTCGAAGAATTTCGTCCCAATGGGCGCGAATGTGCTTGGTGTTCAGCGTGCCGCCGATCATGGGTTTTAGGGCGTCGTAGGTTTCGTCACCCTTCGGGAGGTACAGCTTGGTGTCGCCAAGGTCACGGATACGCGGCGCGAAGCGGAAGCCCAACAGGTGCATCAGGGCGAAAACATGGTCCGTGAAGCCCGCTGTGTCCGTGTAGTGCTCTTCGATCCGCAAGTCTGACTCGTGATACAGCAGACCGTCGAGCACGTAGGTCGAATCCCGAATGCCGACGTTGACGACCTTGCCGCTGAACGGCGCGTACTGATCGGAGATGTGCGTGTAGAACATCCGCCCCGGCTCGCCACCGTACTTCGGGTTAATGTGCCCGGTACTTTGGGCCTTGCCACCTGCCTTAAAGCGTTGGCCGTCCGATGATGACGTGGTGCCGTCGCCCCAGTTCCCGGCGAAGGGTTGGCGGAATTGGGCATTGACTAGCTCGGCGAGCGCTGTCGAGTAGGTTTCGTCCCGAATGTGCCAAGCTTGCAGCCACGATAGCTTGGCGTAGGTCGTGCCGGGGCACGACTCGGCCATCTTCGTCAGACCGAGGTTTATCCCGTCGGCAAGGATTGTCGTCAGCAGCAGTGTCTTATCCTTCGCAGTATCGTTGGTCTTGAGATGTGTGAAGTGCCGGGTGAAGCCCGTCCACTCATCAACCTCCATCAACAGCTCGGTGATCTTGACGTGCGGCAACAGCGCGGCCGACTGGTCGATCAGTGCTTGGGCGGCATCGGGCACGGCCGCGTCCAGCGGCGTGATTTTCAGTCCGGACGCCGTGATGAACGCGTCCGGCAGATCGTTGGCCGCCGCCATACGGTTAACTGTTGCGAGCTGCTGTTCCAGCAGCGACAGCCGCTCGTCCAGGTACTGGTCGCAGTCTGTGGGCACTGCCAGCGGTAATTCGCTGGTCAGTTTCAGGTAGGCGAATTTTTCGGCGGGCACGAGGTATTCGTCGAAATCCTTGAATTGGCGCGAGCCTTGTACCCAAATGTCACCCGAGCGTAGCGCATTCTTCAGCTCCGACAGTGCGCACAACTCGTAGTAACGCCGGTCGATGCCTTCGTTGGTGAGAACCAGTTTTGCCCAGCGCGGTTTGACGAATTCGGTCGGCGCGTCGGCAGGCACCTTCCGGGTGTTGTCGGTGTTCATGCCACGCAGCAAGTCGATGGCATCGAGCACGCCCTTCGCGGCAGGTGCCGCGCGTAGCGTAAGCACGGCCAGGAATTCCGGCGCATAACGGCGCAAAGTGGCGTAGCTTTCGCCGATGCGGTGCAGGAAATCGAAGCCTTCAGGCTGTGCAAGCTTCTGCGCCTCGCTGACGCTGGCGGCAAACGTCTCCCAGGGGAGCACGGACTCGATGGCCGCGAAAGGATCGCCACCGCTCTGCTTGGCATCGAGCAAGGCTTGGCCAATCCGTCCGTACAGGCGCACCTTGTCATTAATCGCCTTGCCCGAGGACTGGAACTGCTGCTGATGCTTATTTTTAGCGGCATTGAACAACTTTCCGATGATCCGGTCGTGCAGGTCAATGATTTCGTCGGTGACAGTGGCCATACCTTCGATAGCCAGCGCCACCAGCGTGGCATAGCGCCGCTGCGACTCGAACTTGGCCAGGTCCGCGGGCGTCATCTGTCCGCCCTCGCGGGCGATTTTGAGCAGGCGGTTTTGGTGTACCTGCCGGTCAATGCCGGCAGGTAGGTCGAGTGCTTGCAAGGTCTTGAGACGCTCAATGTGTTCGAGCATGTGGCGCGAGTTCGGTTTGGTGGGCGATTGGCGCAGCCAGGCCAGCCATGTCGTCTTGCTACCGTCCTTGCGTTTCAGCAAGTCGGCCAACCGCTGACGGTGAACGTCCGACAAGGGATCGGTTAAAACCGCGTAGATGCGCCGGTTGGCGCGCGTGATGGCCTCGGCGCATACGCGTTCAACGACATCCAATGCCGGGACGATGACGTGTTGCGCGCGCAGGGAATCCATCGCGTGCCCCGCGAGCACAAAACCTTTGTCGGTCTTTAAGGCGATTTCAGTCAACGCATGCACAGTTCGCCGAAATTGGGCCAGGCCGAACGGCATCAAGCCCAGGTAAGTACGCAGTTCGCGCAGATGTTCGCGCCGGGTTTCTTCTCGCTGGGCGTACTGCAGCCAGGATGCCGGGTCGATGCGCAGTTGCGTAGCGACCCACAGTAATAGCGACGACGGCACGACAGCATCGGTCGCCAATCCTTGTCCCGGGTAGCGAAGCAAGCAGAGCTGGATGGCGAAGCCCAGGCGATTCGGATTGCCGCGTCGCTGCCCGATCAACGATTGATCGGAATCGCTGAAGGTGTAATACCTGATCAATCCGTCTTCGGTGTCCGGCACGGCAAGTAAGTTATCGCGTTCCGTGACGGACAGGATAGAGCGGCGCGGCATGAGAGATCCCCGTAAGCGAGACTGCGATGTAGTGTCACTGAGAGTCTCCGCATCTCGAAACGACGCGATGCGTTAGAAAGTTCTCTTCACCCGCACAGGCAATGTGCCTTACGCCGATAAGGAACGGAATCGGGACCCAGCAGTTCGCCGCTCCGTTGCGGCAGTCATGTCATGCAATGCAGCGACCGAATGTTTGCTTAAGCCCTTTGGAATAGTCGCCACGATATTTTTCCACTCGTGATCGCCGTGCCGAGCAGCACAATCGCACCTCCTGCAAACATCATCGGCGTAATCTTTTCGCCCAAGAAGGCAGCGCCCCAAATTATCCCGAAAACGGGAATCAGAAAAGTTACTGACGCTGCATACGCAGCTCCGACGTTTTCCACGAGGCGGAAAAATAGTACATACGCAAAGCCGGTGCAGACAATTCCAAGTGCTGCGACGCACCCCCATGTCGACACCGAGATCGAGCGCGCTGGCCACAGCCATAGTGCCAGCGGCATCAGTACAAGCGAGGCGAAGAACTGGCTCCCGAAGGCGACCACGAACGGTTGCACTCCGGCCAGATGACGCTTGGAGTAGTTCACCGCGAACCCGTAGAACAGCGTGGCGACGAGCGCGGCCCCAATTGCCAACGGCACGCCCGATATACCCGCAACGAGGGTGTCACGCACCAACACGACAACGCCCAGAAAGCCGATCAGCATGCCGAAAATCTGCTGCCTTCCCATCGCCACTTGAAATCCGATGCTGGCAATCAGCGCAGCCCACAATGGGGTTGTCGCGTTCAGGACCGAATCCAATCCGGCGTTCACTGATAAGGTCGAATAGGCCAAAAGGCAAAACGGTATCGCCGAATTGGTGACACCGACGACCAATAGATGACCGACCTTGGCTCTGAATTGCCCGCGTGCCGCAGCCGATCGCATAATCGGTAGCAGTACGAGCGCCGCAATCCCGACGCGCAGCGCGATCAGTGGAATTGGGCCGAGTTCCGGTGTGGCGACGCGCATAAATAAAAACGATGCGCCCCATACTGCGGCCAGAGTAATCAGTTCAATGACGTTCATAAGAGTCGACTTTGTTTTGTCAGTGAGATGTAACGTGGAGGAAGCCACGACGTTCCATTGCGAGCAGTGCCTGTTTGCGTTCAATGCCGCCGGCATAGCCCGTTAGATCGCCCGTAGATGAGATAACGCGGTGGCATGGCACGATGATCGATATCGGGTTTTCACCATTGGCGCTTCCGATAGCGCGAGCTGCGCCGCTCGCTAGACCTATCCGCTGGGCTATCGCTCCATAGGAAGCGATCGTCCCGTAGGGAATCGCCGATAACTCTTGCCAGACGAGCCGCTGGAAAGCCGTTCCTCGAAGATAGAACGGCACCGTGAACACCCGGCGATCACCCGAAAAAAACTCGGCTAACTGCTCTCTAGCCTGTTGAATGACTGCGGGCAGGCGCTGGTGAGCAGTGACAACGGAAAGGGTTGGAAAATGCTTCTGACCAACGAAGAACAAGCCAGTTAGAAAATCATCTTCAGCACGCAAAACTATTTCGCCGAGTGGACTTGAAGCGCGATAGCAGGGGATCATTTGCGACTCTCTTCAGATTGCCTCCAGACGTGGAGCGTCGCGTATGCGCGCCAGGGTTCCCAACGGGCAGCGTGCTGTTTCAGCTTGGATGAATCGGGTTGGGCGAGTTGCCGTTTCAAAACTGCATCACCGTCCGGAAAAGCGTTGGGCCATGCAAGCGCCCGCATCGCGATGTATTGAACGGTCCATTCCCCGACGCCGCGAATTTTACGCAGCATCGAAAGCGTCTCCTCAAGCGGCGCCATAGGCTCTAGAACGATGCGCCGTGCTGCTACTCCCTGGGCGATGGAAATGATTGCTTCCGCTCGAATGCCCGTCATTCCGACGCTGACTAGCGCCGATGTCGGCAATTGGGCCAACGTAGCTGCGGACGGAAATGTTGTGGCAAGGCCATCCGGTGCTTCGGCGATCGCAGTTCCATAACGAGCTGCGATTCGAGACAAAATCGCCCGTGCGTGCGCGACCGAAATCTGCTGTCCGACGACCGCCCGCACGGCAATTTCGAACCCGTCGAATGCGCCTGGAACGCGCATTCCCGGTAGTTCTGCGGCAAGGTCACCGAGCTGTGCATCAATGAGGTCTGGCCTGGCACCTAGATCAAACAGCCGATTTATTCTGCCGAGGACCTGTCCAATGACCGGGGCAAGGTTCATTGGAACGGTCACCTCAACCGAGTGTCGCTCCGGAACGTTTTTCACGCTGATCCAGGCAGCAATCCGGCCTTTGCTGTGTTCAACCTCTACCGTGCGGCTGTACACCTCAGCGGCCAAGTGCTCGACACCGGAAATTTGACGTTGCGATAGGAAATCCAGTACCCCCGACCACGAGAATGGTGGTCGATATCCCAGTAAGAATGACAAGTTTTCACTGGCCGAGACGCTAGCTCCCTTCCTCAATCGAAGGGGGTTAAATCCATACCGCTTTAAAAATAGATCGTTGAACCGTCTGACGCTTCCGAATCCGGCGGTGAATGCAACGGTAGCGAGAGGAAGCGCTGTATCGGTCAGCAACCGCTTCGCCAAAAGGAGGCGTTGCGTTTGAGCGAACTCAACCATGGATACGCCATATTCGGTGGCGAAGATGCGTCGTAGATGCCGTTCAGTGACGCCGACTCGGTTCGCCAGGTCTTCGAGGGTCGATTCGTTTAAAAACCCGTCGCTAATCAGCGATGCGGTTGCCTTTGCCAGTCGACTAGAAACATCCAGCACGCCGTTCCCCGGAGCCAGTTCTGGTCGGCATCGCATGCAGGGGCGAAAGCCCGCTTTTTCGGCCGCCGCAGTCGATGGAAAAAACGAACAGTTCTGCGGCTTAGGCGGCCGCACGGGACAGACAACCCGACAGTAAATGCCCGTGGACGACACGGCCACGAAAAACCAACCGTCGAAACGGCGATCCCGCGAAAGCAAAGTCTGATAGCACGTGTCGGGATCTAAGTTCATGCCTCGAACTTTAAACGAACTGTCGCTTGGATTCTGGCCAAATTCGGACATGAGTATTTCGCGTCTGCTGCTCGCAGTGCCGTTCGCGAGCACCCTTGTCTCCGGCTTGCATGTCGCATAACTTGTAAAACTCGCGACATTTTTTGGATGCCCATCCCATAAGACTTTTGCATGTCGCTTATCTTTGTCGCGAGTGTTAGAATTTCTGCGACATATATTGCGACAGGTGCAACATGGTCAAGAAGATCGAAATTGGGCCGCTGATCGGCTATGCCCGAGTGTCCACCCAAGGCCAAGATCTCGCCCAGCAGCGAGGCACATTACGCGAGGCCGGCTGCACAAGGATCTTCGAAGAAAAGGTCAGTGGCGCGAAACGCGACAGGCCCGAGCTTGGCCGTCTACTTGAGCATCTCCGCGCCGGCGACGTGGTGACGGTCACCCGCCTTGATCGGTTGGCCCGGTCTACGCGCGACCTGCTGGACATCGCGGAACGTATCAAGGACGCCGGGGCGGGTCTGCGATCGCTGGCTGAACCGTGGGCTGACACGACCACTCCGGCCGGTCGCATGGTCCTCACCGTGTTCGCCGGTATGGCGGATTTCGAGCGATCCCTGATCGTGGAACGTACCAGCGCCGGACGGGTTGCCGCCAAAGCGCGCGGCGTACGCTTTGGCCCAACTCCAACACTTGATGCCGGACGTATCGTCCACGCGCGCCAGCTTATCGAGCAAGACGGAAAGCCTGTAGCTGAGGTTGCCCGCCTGCTTGGTGTCCATCGAGCCACGCTTTATCGGGCGCTCGAACGATGACGAGAAAGCATTGAACGGACGAGCGACCAGCCACACCGGCAACTGCTAGCGTACGATTTTTTCCGAATTCTGAGACGACCCCTACAACAACCCGTCATCCCGGTCCAGGGCGAAGTCGCCGTACCTCCTCGATGTACAGAGCGATCATCTCGACGGTCTGATCTCGCGGGTCGTTGTTCCGCTGACACGCGTGGCTGGCAATTACACACCCGGCAAAATCGCACAGGATCTGGCTCCGATCATCGAGATCGGTGGCGAGAAGTTCATATTGGAAACCCCATTCCTCGGCGCGATGAGAAGCAGTGAGCTTGGTCCCTCTACCGGAACACTCAAATCCGAACAGAACCGGGTTCTGGCCGCACTCGATCGTTTGTTCGGCGCTTACTGAGTAGTCTTGGCCGGAAATTACACCGGTCATACCTACTGCGCACATCAACTGCCGGAATTGGACTGACGATCATCCATAGTTGTCACCATTGTCCGAGAGGTGATGAGCGCGGCGGTTGTCCAGTTCGAGGAAGCAAAGCGGCGATAAGAAATTCAAAGCCCGGCCTGATCCGCTGGGCTTTTTCGCATCTACCGCCTGGCCATCCTTAACACTTCGTCACCCCTGATCGTCTTATGCTTGACGGATAGCTGCGCAACTGATCCGTGACGATCTTGCGCGGCACCGGGCTCGAACGCAGCACATGCTTGAAGAACCGTTTGGCTGCGGCTTTGTCGCGCCGCTTTTGTAGCAGGATGTCGAGTTCGGCACCATGCTCGTCTACCGCACGCCATAACAGATACGGCTCGCCTCGTAGCGTAACGAACATCTCGTCGAGGTGCCATGTGCTACCGGGCTTGCGCCGCGCAGCCTTCACCCGATGAGCCAAACCCTCGCCGCACTTGCCGCACCAACAGCGGATTGTCTCGATGACCCCGCGCTCGAAGAGTAGTTCCTCGATGTCGCGCAAGCTCAACTGAAAGCGAAAAATGCCAGCGCACAGCGCAACTGATGACCTCGGCTGGGAAACGATGACCGTGATACAGCGATTTCGATTTCTTCATCGCGCCATTTTCAGCGACCGCCCCAATAACCTGACACCCATTAGCGGGCCGAAATCAAGGGGCAAACTCATCCATTGCGAGGTGTGGTGGTGATGCTTTGTGAGATCACCACCACACCTCGCAATGCCTCTTCAACCGCTACCACGCTCCTTGCGGATTCGAATCGCGGCCAGGTTTTCGTTCGGTTGGCTGCGATCTGGATTGCGCCAGACACCCATCGGGATCAAGCAGGTGCGATACCACCGGCAACTGCCCTGGCGGCCTGCGCCGCCCCAGAAAACCGTCGGTTCCAGACTGTGACCTGACATTGGCAAAAGCCATGGCTATCTCACACGAGGTGAGCGCCAGCCCTGATCAGTTACGCAGCTATCTGGCGGCAAAAGCCCAGATTCCGCAGCTTACGAACGTGAAGCACGTATTCGTCAAAGCGGCCGCCCGGCTGAACAACCGCGCGGAGAATAGCCACCAACCGACACGTGAGCGCGAGCGTCGAATGCGCGGCTTTCGCGACCCGAAACGCACGCAGAAATTTCTCTCGTGCTACGGACCGATCCGGCAACATTTCGCTCTCAAGCGGCATTTGCTGCGCGCTTCACTCTATCGCAAACAACTCGCTACGCGATTCGTCGCGTGGTGCGACATCACCGAAATCGCCCAAAATCCGTCCTACGTCTTGTGAGGATACTCTTCCTGCCGTCTTTCCTCCTCAGCCTCGACGAGTTGACAAAGCCATTTTGAGCCATCGCGTCGATCGAGTTTTGAGCCGGGGTGGAAACCGGTCTGAATCAGGACCGGCTGTGAATAAGTGTATGGGTTTCCGGAGTGTTTGTTTTCCTTCGTGTGCGGTTCCATTGGGCGGCAAGCGATGATCAGATTGATCCGTTCGCGCTCGCACCGTCGGCTCTGCGCGCTGCTTAACGCTATCCGTCCTCGTTGGGTGTATCGAGCCAACTCCATACAGCGTGCTCTGCAATTCGGAGTCCCCGTGGATCTGGTCGCCCGTTACGCCGTCTGTCAGACGGATATCGCTGCCCGGTCGGCTTTGACGATGACCGACGTCTCGCTGATCCCGACGCCGAGCTGAAGGACGTCCTCGCTGCCGGGGCCCTCATCCATCTCATTGATCTCCAGATGCCCCTATCGATGCGCCACGTGCGACATCTGCTCAGACGAAGGTGAGATGCCAGCGCGCGGCTAAATCAAGTAGCAAGTCCGCGCATTCGCTCAGATTTCTTGCCGTAGGCAACCGGCCTCAACTTCTGCTCGTTGTTCGTCCGAACGACTGGCGCGACGACCCATTTACGGGTGGCCGGCAGGAAACATTATTTCTGTCGCCTGTGTAAATAGCGCGCTAAAGATATAAATATTCGTGCCGTTAACCAGATTTCGTGCACCAAAATCAAACAAGCGGTTCCGGTCTTCGGCCTGCCAATCGGTCAACCAGATAAGACTGGCCGTCGAATCTCAATAAGGACTTGAATGACGATTCGTAGCCCCATCGTGTTTGGCGTGGTTTTATGCGTCTCGGGATGTGCGATCAATCCACAAACCGGTCAACCTGAAGTCGCCGCCCCGGTTAAGTCCCAGTTCAACAGTATTTTCAATAGTGACGACCCGTGTTCGAACAACGACCGCAATATTGGCATTGCGGTTGGTGCGGTGGCCGGTGGCGTCGTCGGGTATCTCACTCGTGGTGCCAAAGGCGCCGCTGCTGGCGTGGTACTGGGAGCCGGCGGTGGTTTTCTCGTCGGTCACGCGCTGGACACGCGCCGCTGCGAGCTGTACAGGATCGCGCAGGCGAATGGCCTGAAATTAGCCTCAGCACCTATCACCCAAGGCAAATCAGGCGCTCCTGGCTCGGCTGACAAGCCTACAACGGTGGGGCTTGACGTTCAGCTTGAGAACAAAACAGATGAGTTCGTTGCAGGCACCGCAGAGCTGACGCCGCAGGCACACAAGTATCTCGCCGAGATCGCGAATCAATATACTCCGAAGACGCTACTGGCCGCCTTGCCGGCGAACGCGACGCCTGAACAGCGAGTACAGGCGGGCGGACGGAAGGTGCTGATCGTCGGCCATACCGACGAAAGCGACGCATCACGCGGCGCCGATCCCTCGACGCTTTCGCAACAACGTGCGAAGGCGGTCGCCAAGGTATTCGTGGATCAGGGTGTTCCAGTGCAGAACATCTTCTATCAAGGTGCAGGCGATACGTTGCCGATAGCGTCGAACGCCACGGACCAGGGTCGACAAGAAAACCAGCGAGTGCAGATCGTCGACGTCCCCACAGAAGCCGACCTGCAGCAATTTCTGTCGCAACGCACCGCCGACCCGGCCAACTACCGTTTTGCCAGCGCGGTTGCGACCGTCAGCGACAAGGTGGCCGCAAATGACAGCAACAGCGCTGTCCGTACCGCCACCCAGGATCGTCCAGTGCGGCACAAGCAACAGCTTCAGACCCGTCAAAAAACGGCAACTGATGACGCGGAGAAAACCGCAAGTGCGAGCAGCAACAATAGCGACAGGGACGCAGAAACGATCCCGGCACCTATCGCACGCACTGAGGTGTCTCCCACCGTCAACTCGCCTCGCGCATCCGCGTCCGCCGGCAAGATCGGACCAGGCTACGATTTCGGCGGTAATCTCACATCAGGGGGAGGTATTCCGGTGCGACTCGGTTCCGCTCCGGCAAAATCATCGTTTAGCCTGATCAGTAGCGCGAATGCGAATGCGCCGATGACGCTCAACTCGTGCTTGGGTGACCGTCCGCACAACGCATCGGCCGTGCGCAACCTGGCCACAGACCAGGTGCTGAACGTTCGCGACTACCTGCCCGGCTTTTACGGCGCACCGTGGGCGGCAGGACTTAACGGCAACCTGGTCGCGCTGCTCAATGTTCGCGTGCCGAGTGACGCCGGTAGTCCCGTACCCCAGCCCGAACTCAAGATCTACAAGGACTACGCTGGCAATGTAACCCAGAAGCCGTCCTATTCCTCGCGTGTTCCCGTAAATGTATATCGGGGTAGCGATGCCACACTCTATCGCGTATTTGTCGATGGTCCGATGCGTTGTATGGATCTCATCGTGCCAAACAGCAAGCCGCGCGCTACCGGCAACGTCTACTACACCAACCGGTCGGTCGACTACACCGCGTCGGGCGATTTCGCGCTCCACTAATTCAGATAACGATTCCGAGGGTTCATCGTGCTCACCGATTTCTTCCAGGCGTTTGTCTCCACCATAGCGTGGTCACTGCCGCTCCTGATTGCCGCCATCGTGACCATCTTCTTTGCGTGGAAGCGCTATACAGACGATCTCTGGTGGGCCGACTTCTGGGTTTGCGTGCCATTGGTTGGCAAGATGCGCCGATGGAAACAGCAGACGCATGGCATTGAGAACCTCTCTGCCTGGAAGGATGCAGGTTTGCCACCAGCTGAAGAATCGCTGTGTTCAACCTACATCGACAAGTTGCCGAAGGTTGATCCCGAGGTTTTCTCGCGCGCAAGTGAATATCTGAAGATCACACACCAGAATGGCCGCGCACCGGTGTCTGCCTTCATGATGGCCGCGCTGATCCTGCTGACGATCGCGGAAGCGGCGGGCACAGGGATGCTGATCGCGCCATTTGTTGCAAGCGAAATAACCGGGAACCAGATGGTCTGGATCGGCTACGTAATCGCAACCGTAATGGCCGTCGGACTGCTCGGGCTGACCCACTTCGCTGGCAAGGAAGTGTACAAACGTTCAGCGATCAGAAAGGCGCTTGGTTCTGTGAATGCGACCGTAGAGGGTTACACCGGTCATAAGATAAGCAGCGGCGACGACCAGCAGGTGGACAAAGACGCATCTCCGAAGGTCCGTTTCGGCAGCCGGGTGCTTGAGGGCGCGCATGATCGCGGCAGCCTCGTAGCTCCGATCCTCGCAATCTCGCTGCTAACGCTTCTGCTTATCGGCATCACATGGATGCGAATCAAGGGCCTGCAGATCGAAATGACAAATCACGTCGCCGACCATGGTCAGCTGGCGGCAGGCAGCGGTAGCAATCCGTTCGCGACCGTATCGGGGCTCGATGCATCGACGCCGCTCCCCACCGATGTGACGGATTCGTCGCGCGCCGCGCAGCAGAGTGTTGATCATGAGCTGAGCAGCGAAATGTTCAGCCAAGGCATCGCCGGTGCCATCGTGCTTGCGATCATCTACGTGATCACGCAGGCGCTCGGTTTCTTCCAGGCGTTCGGTAGCTCGTTCATCGGCGATGGCAAGAATGCCTATCACCAGACGCTTGGACACACCAGCTTCCAAAGCTACTTTGCAAAGCACATCAAGCCCGCGCTCGATCGAGGCAATATGCGACTCACGGAACTGCGCGCCCATCTGGGCCGCGAAGTGCCGAAGTACCGTGAGAGTGTGTCGAATATGAGCTGTCTCGATTACTATAATCGCAAGTTGCAGGAAGAGTCGCAGCAAACAATTGTGACTGCGCAGACGCCACGCACAGATAGTGCAGCCCCCTCAGCTCCCGTCCGACTGGCCGAACAATCAACTTTGCCCGCAACCGCCGACTCCGCCACCGGAGCAGCAACTCACCCCCTATTCAATGATGTTTCGCGTATCGCCGAAAGGATCGTCGATGAGTCAGATAAGGATCGCCGCAAGGTAATTCTCGACATTGCTGCGGAGGATTCGGCCGAACGTCGCAATTCGATTCTTGCCGCCGTGCAGGCGCTCAAGACGCGTCGTAAGGCAGCCGCCGAGCAGGCCCGTATGGAAGATGACGTTCTTGGGGATCTGTGATGCACCGCCCCTTTAAAGCATTGCGTTCGTTCGCAGTCGGCACGTGCCTTGCGGCGACGGTCGCATTGCCCGCTCACGCGGGGCTAATAAACGATGTTCCCAGCTGCTATGCCGCCAACAAGATCGCTGCGCCTCAGATTCCCTACGACCAGCTCATCTATGTGCTGATCGACCAGACAGTGCTGCTTGATGCGACTTTACAGAAGTCTGTGCTCGATAACGTTCTAGCAATGTTGAAACCGGGCACGAAGTTCGTCATTGCCGAATTCTCGGCGTTTTCGCAGGGGCACTACCTCAATGTCCTGCATACAGGTGTAATCGAACGCCCTATTCCCGCAAGCGACGAAGGAAATGTCGTGATGAGCCGTCTTAAGGACTTCCGCACCTGCATGCAGCAGCAACTGGTATACGGCCAGAGGCTCGCACTCGGAACGACCTCGCAGGTGCTGAAATCCGGAACATCCAGTCTCGACCAGTCTGACATCATGATGGCGTTGAAGAGCGTGTCGACTGCCGTTGCGCAGGAGAGAGCCACACACAAGCTGGTTTTCGTTGTCACAGACGGACTGGAAAATTCCAGTATGACAAGCTTCTACGCGCGCAACGCGATGCGTCGCATCAATCCAGCCGTTGAACTGAAGAAGGCACAGGACAGTAACATGTTCGGCAATTTCGGCTCAGCACGCGTCTTCATTCTGGGCGCGGGTGTGATGCCGCCTTCCCCCAACGGATCAACGACCGAACGTAATGGCTATCGCGATCCGAAGACGCTGACGGATCTGAAGCAGTTCTGGGACGGATATTTCTCGCACTCGAATGCTCAACTTGTGGAGTTCGGTGCCCCGGCGCTAATTGAGCCGCTGGCCTGGTAGAGTGGAACAACCTTGCGCGCGAAAGTCAGGCGCCGCCGCCACTTCGCAAAATGGGTCCGATTCGGTTTGCTTCGGCAAGATCAGCGGTGATCGGCCTCGCGCATCGCCTTGCAGGCAGCTCACGCAGGCTGACCCACTTCATCGTTCTCACGAAGGTCCTGCCTGTGGTGTCGAGAGATTAGATCATCGCGCGTTGCCCGCGGGCTTCCGCAATGACGTGCACGATGCACGTCCGGTAGCGCAGCAACGCACCGATCGTTCCTGCCCTTCAGACCTGAACAAGGTTCTCATACCAAAAGCTCAACTTCCCTCTCATCTCACGGTGTAACCTCAAGCGGGAACGCTTTCATCGATATTCAATTCGGTGCTGCACTTGGGGCCGGCCAGAAAAGCTACAAAGTCTCCTCAAAAGTTCGTTTGGATAACAACTTTCTGCGAAACCTGCTTGAAGCAAACCTGTTCCCGACGTCTCTGCCAGTCACAATTCGACTGGCCACGCGCAGGAACAAAATTATGCAAACCGACGCGAGTGCCAGACAAACTGCGCCTGCTAAGTCAAGAATTACAACACGGTTCCTAAAAAATCCGGGGGTGACGCTCATTGCGAGGACGCGATCGTCGTTGATCGACCCACAACGGTCCTGCGCCGCCCTCCAGAGCGGACGGTCATGCGCTGCGGGCCAGCATCCACCCGAGCTTTCCGCTCGCCAAAGCTGTTCCGAAGAGCACGATCGCGCATCCAGCGATCATCACCGATGTGATCGCCTCCCCCAGGAAAGCCGCGCCCCAGATCATTCCAAAGATAGGGATAAGAAAAGTGACAGACGCGGCGTATGCGGCACCGACACGCTCAACCAGCCTGAAAAACAACACGTACGCAAAGCCCGTACACACCACGCCGAGTGCTGCGACGCATGCCCAGGTCGACGGCGCGACGGCGTGCCTTGGCCAAAAGAACAGCGCGAGCGGGATCAGCAAGATTGAGGCAAACAGTTGACTGCCAAAAGCGACAACGAACGGATTCACGCCCGCCAGATGACGTTTGGAATAGTTCACCGCAAATCCGTAGAACAGAGTCGCGAGCAGTGCAGCACCAATCGCCAGCGGGAGAGCGCCGGCACCGCCGATGAGGGTGCCCCACGCCAGAATCACGACGCCCGCAAGCCCAAGCATCAACCCGATGGCCTGCCCGCGTCGCATCGATCCTCGGAAACCAGCGACCGCGATTAGTGCAGCCCAGAGTGGGGTCGTCGCGTTCAAGATCGAATCAACGCCCGCGTTCACGTAGAGAGTCGAAAATGCGAGCAGACAAAACGGTACGGCAGAGTTGGTCACGCCCACGACGAACAACGGCCACGCTTTGGATCTAAACTGGCTACGTGCTGTTGCTGATCGAAGCACTGGCGCCAGAACGATTGCCGCAATTGTGACGCGTAGCGCGATTAGAGGGATCGGTCCGAGCTCCGGTGCCGCCACACGCATAAAAAGAAACGATGCACCCCAGATAGCAGCAAGCGCGAGCAGTTCGATTACGTTCATTGAATATGTCGATCCAGTGGTTGAATAGTAATAGGCGCTTGCATCCGTCACTTCTGCAAGGCTGCGAGTGGCGGGTGCACGAATGAGTCGCGCGACAATGCTTCGTCGATCGAGATCGGTGCCGTTAATAATCGCCTCGCCCGGGGCATCCGGGACAGCGTCGCTCTACGGGCCGTGAACTCGGCAGACCGGGATTATTCGCGTTGCGCTTCGTGGCGACGCCAAACGTGCAACGTTGCATAGGCTCGCCACGGCTGCCATCGTTGGGCGTGTTGATTAAGTGCTGGTGCGCTCGAATAGCCTAGCTGCTTCTTCAGTACGGCATCGCCATCGGGGAATGCATTGGGCCATGCCAGCGAGCGCATAGCGATGTACTGGACCGTCCATTCGCCGATTCCCCGGATACTCCTTAGCGAGGCGAGCGTCTCTTCTAGCGGTGCCAACGGTTCCAAAACAATCCGACCCGCGGATACTTCCTTCGCGACGGCAATGATTGCTTCTGCCCGGATGCGTGTGATGCCTGCCTCCTGAAGTGCGGTGACCGGGATGTCGGCGAACACCGTTGCCGAAGGAAACGTCGTCGTCAAGTCGAAGGGGCCTGCGAGCTTCGTCCCAAAACGGCCAGCCATACGCGATAAGATCGTTCGTGCGCTTGGAACGGAGATTTGCTGTCCGACAATAGCGCGCACCGCAATCTCGAAACCATCGAAGGTGCCGGGAACCCGCATACCCGGTAACTCAGCGGCCAGCTCGCCTAGATGCATGTCGATCAGGTCCGGGCGGGCGGAAAGGTCGAACATTCGTCGAACTCGGCCGAGAACCGGTGCGATGACCGGCGTCAGGGATATAGAAACCTTAACGTTGATCGCGTACCGTTGTGGTGCGTGCGTTACGCTGATCCAGCCCGCTAGGTTCTGGCTACCCCGCTTTAGCTCGATGACTCTGGCATAGGAGTTGTCGCCAATTTGCTCAACGCCGTCGATTTGCCGATGCGCGAGAAATGCAAGCACGCCTGACCAGGAAAAAGGCGGCCTGTATCCAAGCGAAAAGGTGATCGTTTCCTGCGGATGAGAGTCGATCTCCTTCCGGAACCGAACTGGATTCAAACCATACTGTTTCAAAAACAGGTCGTTGAACCTCCGGACGCTGCCGAACCCTGCTGTCAATGCCACTGTGGTGACGGGCAAACGCGTGTCAGTCAAGAGGCGCTTTGCTAGCAGCAACCTCTGCGTCTGAGCGAATTCGATCATCGATACGCCGTATTCGGCATCGAAAATCCGGCGGAGGTGCCGGTCGGTAACGCCAATGCGCGCCGCTAGCTCTGCGAGACTTGCGGTGTTTAGAAAACCCTCTTCTATGAGTGTCGCGGCCGCTTGCGCCAGTCGGGCCGACGCATCAAGTAGTCCATTTCCGGGTGCCAACTCCGGACGGCAGCGCAGACAGGGGCGAAACCCAGCTTTCTCAGCCGCTGCCATGTTAGGGAAAAATTTACAGTTCTGCCGCTTTGGGGTCCGGACGGGACAAACCGGTCGACAGTAAATACCCGTCGAAGTGACGCCGACGAAGAACCAGCCATCGAAGCGGCGATCTCGCGAAAGCAATGTCTGATAGCAGGTGTCAGGGTCGAGGTTCATGCTCAAACTTTAGCGGAAACCAGCGCGTGACTCTGGCCAGATTCGGACATGAGTATTCGATCGCCCGTGAGACGGGGCACGGCGTGATGAAGCATCACCGTTTCTTGCCGAGTGGAACGCCGGAGGTCATGACCAGTGTTGACGATCTTGCTCGTACGGGTGAACGGCCGAAAGTGGCCGATCATCGCCTCATGCAGCTGGCATCGACTGTCCGATCTCGCGCAGTCGCGATCGTCGGCACGTGACCCACAAAGGACGCGCAACTTTCTCGATAGCGGAGGCTGGCCGACGATCAATTAAGCGTCGCCCGCGAGTTGAAACACCCCTTCCATAACGCTGACACATTTGCCCCCGACACGGACCCTTGCATGACCCTCATGTGTGTCAACTTTCGCGAATAGAATGCTCGGGCGACCCATGTCCACGCCTTGGGCGACGCACAGCGACAGTTCCGACAAGCCCCGGATCTGAGCAATGAGCGCAGCAGTTGCTGCTGTCGCGCTGCCCGGAGCCGGGTCTTCTGTCATGCGCGGTGTGAACATCCGTGCCTCCAGATCGCAGATAGGTCCTGCTTTGACGCGATCGATATCGCGTGTATAGCCATAGATGGATCCGGCACCGTCAATCGGAAGCAAGCCTTTGAACGCCACGAGATTCGGCACACATCGCCGTAGAGAAGTTCAACGACGAGAAACGGGAGATCGACAGAGGCGACCTGCGGGGCGTGAGCATCCACCCGGACGTCATCAGGGGTGAGTGAGGGACACGCGGCTACCTGGCTTGCGGAGGCATGTGACAGTCGCGCCAACGGTTCAGGCGCAATGAGCTCAGCACCGACTACGGCCCCACCCTCTTTCAGCTGGTTTACGGGAACCAAACCAGCTAACTCTTCGAAGACGAGCAGATCTGGCAACGGATTCCGACCGGATTCCGCCCTTGCCGCGAGCACAAATGCCGTGCCGATGTTCGGGTGTCCGGCGAAGGGTATCTCGCGGCTCGGCGTAAAAATTCTTACCCAAGCAGTATTAGCGGCATCGCGGGGAGGCAACACGAATGTCGTTTCACTGATCAAAAGAGACCGGTCATGTATGAGGATCACTACCAGAAAATTGACTTGCTCCATTCCGTGCTGCTTCACCGTGGCCAGTGCGGGCAGCTGACCTCGGCCTTCACCGTGATCAATGGGGTTGAGGCGAGTCTGAAGGCGGACGGGCTGCTCGGGCCGCTCGAGTCCCTGCGCGTGAATGCCGCGAGAGGTGCGCTGCATCGGCGCATGTTGCGGACGGCGCAGGCTCGTAAGTTGGCTGCGTGTTGCTTCCACCGGCCCATTCGTTTCAGCTTGTTCGCCGAATTCGCGGCCCTTAGAGTTTGTATGCATTACGATGTATCTATACATACATCACAAAAGCGCCCCAAACCCATTGCTGACAGTAAAGTCAGCCAGAAGTCATACCAAAAATGTTGAATTTGGGTATAAGACAGTCCGTGTGGACAAATGATGTCTGACGCGCCGGCGCCCCCAGCCATCCTGCGACTTTGCCGCCGCATGCCTGGTCATCGGCAACAACCGGGCCCGATAACGGCCAACATCCATTTGACCGGCAACAAAACCGCGTTAGTCTGTGTCCGCTGTGGCGTTCTCAGGCGCAGTGGCCACCCTCGGCTTTTGCTGGTCCTTTCGGCTGCAGAATCCACTCTGCCAGGGCCTTGGCGCCCAGGTTCTTTTATAGCGCGTGCAGATCTAGCCGCCACGGCGTGGCGGGGATGTCGGTACGGTGTGCAGAGAAGCCGCGACAACCCATGGCTGGGCGCTCAGCCGCTGGGCGATGTCGGCCAGCGCTGCGGGTGACACCGCCTCGAACGTGACCGTCATTTCGTCGAAGTCGTGCTTCCTGCTGCAATGAACCCGGGCGTGCATCGCCTGCGTGGCGTACTGTCCCAGCGCCTGCCAGACCTGAATGATTCTCAGCTGACCCGACGCAGCGCGCACCGTGATGCGGGGCGCGGCGGCGTCAGCCGGATGTTCGTCTCGATGTGTCATTGCTGTGTTTGCCATGTCAACGCTCGCCCGTCGTTCTGGCACTGGTCTGGGCAGATCCGCGTACCACGCAGGCAGCCGGTGGAACGCAGGAGCATGATGGATGGTGTCTGCCGGACACGAGCCGATGTCTGCATACCGACGATGCTGTTAATTCCGGCGCCGCATCACGTCAAGGCAGTGATGCGGGTCCATCCGTTTGAGGAGCCGCGCCCGGCGATGCTCGCGGCGATAGTGGCCAATGACCAGCGTCGCCGCAATGGCGAGTACCAACACCCCGACGATCATGCCCACCCAGGATTCGATCATGGTGACCTCCTTCTCACGCGTTCGACTGCCCCTGAAGCTTTACTGTAGATGCTGGCCGCCGTTGATCGCAATGTTGGCCCCGGGCACGACCGCCGCGGCTCCCCCGGGTCGCCCGAGACGGCCGACCGCGATGTGCGGAATGATCTTAATATCGAACACGTCCTGCGGCACAGAGGTCACCATCGTCGCGGCGGTGAAGCCCGGTGAGATCGTGTTGACCGTCACACTCTTTTTTGCCACTTCGAGCGCCAGCGACTTCGTGAAGCCGTACATGTCCGCTTTCGCGGCCGCATAGCTGGGTCTGGCCACCGCCCTTGGAGCCTGTCATCGACGACACATTGCTGATGTGGCCTCGGCCGCGCCGACCATGCCGTCGCAGAACGGCTTCGTCATGTCGAACACCGAATCGGGATGGGTCCGGATCATCGCATTCCAGATAATCTCGTCCAGCTTCCTGAAGGTCGCGTCGCGGGTAATGCCCGCGTTGTTGGCGAGCATGTCGACCGCACCGACCTCGCTGCTGATTCGCTGCGCGCCGTGCTGACAGGAGTCGTAGTCGACCATGTCCACCGCATAGGCGTGGAATTGCCGGTCATCCGTGGCCATCTGCGCGAGCCAGCGCTCGACACCCGCATTGTTCGGCGAATGGGTGACCACTACCGTGTAATCCGCGTCATGAAGCTCGACGCTGATGGCTTCGCCAAACCGACCCATTCCGCCCGTCACCAGGGCCAGCCGCTTTGACATGGTTCACTCCTTGTCCAGAGGGGTCAATGGTCAACGATGCTGGATGAGAGCCCCCCACCTCGCGTCGCGTGTCGACCGGGAAGTCGCGCGCGACCGACGTGCATCGTTGTGTCGCGAAGACGAAGACGACCGCCCGCGCCCATAGCTATTTCTTCGCCGCGCGCGACGCCCGCTCGACAGCCTGTTGCGTCGCTTTCGATGCCGCGGCGGACGCCAGACTGAAGTTGCTTTCGGCAACGTCGACCGCCTGCTGCGTGGTGCGCTGGACCGTTTCGTACAGCGTACTGGTGGCCGTGATCGCTGATTTCAGTGCGGTGACGGCGGCTTCCGAGCCGGCTGGCGCACGCTGCGCGACCGTGTCGACCAGCGTCTGTACCTGGCGCTGATGCGTTTCGACCTGCGCCCCGGCGAGCTTCGCCATTTCCGTCTGCGTGGCGGTGATAATCGCGAACACCTGACGGCCGTAAGACTGGATCTTCCCGGTAGTCGGCTGCATCAGAAGGGCGGCCAAGGCGGCCAGATCCTGCGGCTCCCTGACCGACAGCGCCTTGAGCACGTGGTCCTGGCTGCCGGCCAGCGCCGACCGGGTCGCCTGCAGGTTCAGTTCGACCAGCTTCTGACAGCCTTCGAATGCCGTGCGGGTCAGACCGAACAGTGCGTCCAGGCTGGCCTTCTGTATCGCGGCGAATTGCTCGGGTGGCAACAGACTCATGATGAAGCTCCTCAAAATCGATCCGTCGCGCGTCCGGGGGAGCCGGACTTTGAGGTGGCCGCGACGAGCCGGGTTGATCAAAGTCCGGCGAAACCGCTGGACTGCGCAACGAACCTGAACGGACCGGGAAAATCGATGCAGATTGCTGGTCTGGACTGCTAACCACGTGGGTGTGCGCGTCCTTTCAGCGGGCGTCGATGGGACCGTCGGGCATGAATGCAATCGTCTGGACTGGCGGCAGACCGACCCCGGTGGCAGGCGGTAACCGCGCTGGCGCGGATCCTCAGCGGACCCGCGTCACAGCATGAAGAACGGCCTCGCCGTCACGGGTGACGTAAGGCCGTGGTGGACCAGGGGGACCCTGGTCCAGGGCGACGAGCCGGTGCGTGAGCAGCGCGTCAAGATCCGCGTGATCCAGGTTGATCTGATCGGGAGCGTTTCTGACAGCATCGGTGTCGCGTATTCATGAGGGCTTAGCATCTTCGTCTCCTGGCAGGGGTACACCCGGCGCGAAAGCTCGCCCGGTGGCCGTCGCGTTGCGAGCGGCAACGACGCAGGCGATACATCCTCGCTTGCTTACAAATTAATTACTTTACACCAAGAGGAGGCTCCATCGTAATGCGGCTTCGCACGGCAAAGCAACCTCTTCGGCGCATCTTTTTTGAGGCTATTTTGTCTGATTATTTGCCTCCATTCTGGCCATACATAGATGTGGCGGGCGTTTGAATCGGATCATTTCGCAGCCGCAAAACCTTTCTGAATGGACTGTGTTCAGGGTTAACGTTGATCTGGTTTGTTTGAATTTCTGTTTTAATTGCCCCCAGTACACCCTCGTCTCAGCGACAGTTGCGAGCAGGCGGATGCCAGATGAGCGGCGAGACACGTCGCGTGGCCCGGTGTCCGTGCATGGCTGTCGTTTTCAGGAATTCGGGATGGCAACGGAAACGGTGGGAACGGTCAAGTGGTTCAACGAAGCGAAGGGCTTTGGCATCATCGCGCCAGATGACGGCGGCGAGGACCTGTTCGCGCACTTCTCCGAAATCTGCGACGATGGTTTCCGGTTGCTGAAGGACAGCCACAGGGTCAGCCTTGACGTCAGGACGAGGCCGAAAGGCAGGCAGTATCCGGCGTTGAGCCTCCCGCAGGCTGGAGTCCGGCCACTCTTGAGGACGGCGGCCTCGCATCCTTCCATTAATTCCGCGCCGTACACCTCTGACAGAGGGGTAACCGTTTGTAACAGGGTACGACATTAGCGCCTTTTCTCCAGCGTATCGGCAATGCGCTCCAGTTTCTCCAGCAATGCCGATGCCTGTGCGACGGTGGTCCCGGAAGTCGCCTGCTTGGCCAGCAGCTCATTAATCCGGTTTCGCCAGTACCCGGGTTGCAAGACGGGATTTTCGCTGCCCGCTATGCAACCATTTTGTATCAGTCGATCGAGTTCATTAATTATCTTCCGGAGATGAAATAATTCCTGGTGCTCATGGTCAGCGGTCATCTCTCTACTTTCCTGGCGGACTTTCAGTGTTTCGCATTTTTCGTATATCAAGACGTTTACCATAAGCTTACATTGAATGGGTTAAAATTTTGATATTGCGGTGCATCCGAGAAACACCGGATTCCAATGGCCAGATATCATTCAATCGAAATGCCAGCGGGCGTATTGCATTGATTATCTGATCGAAAAGGACGACTGAAACCCGTTCTGACAGGAAGGCCGTCAATAACAGGAATGGAAGAAGCCGTGTACGGGTGTTAACGAATGGGCGATGTGCATTTCACATCCCGTTATGCCGCAGTGCGATCGACGGACGACCAGTCGTTTTCATCTCCTCGCGCGCATTGGCGCGCTGGGGTGGTAGCCGGGTCGTCCGCCGTCCGTCACGATGTCACTGGTTGTCATCGGCATCAACCTGCGTCTTGAGCTTCTGACTGGCATGAAACGTGACGATCCGCCGCGCCGCAATGAGCGCCGTTTCGCCGGTTTTCGGGTTGCGGCCGGGACGCGACCGTTTGTCGCGCAACTGGAAATTGCCGAAGCCGGACAACCGCACGTTTTCGCCACTTTCCAGCGCATCACGCATCACCTCGAAAAAAGCCTCGACCATTTCCTTTGCTTCCCGTCCGTTCAGACCTGCAAGGTCGTACAGCAGCGCGGCAAGGTCGGCCTTCTTGAGCTTCGGTGTGTCAGCGGGCGCTGCAGTATTCGAGGTCGGGATATCGCGCATCATGATCTGGCGCTGCGCCGAAAGAAGACCATCAAATTTCACTCGCATTCATTGAGTCCATCCCGAAAAGGCGGTGCGATCATGATGACGGAGGGAAGGCCTGGCTACCACCCCTGCGCGGCGTTACGCGCGAGCCGGCGAACGTCAGGTCGGCGCAGCCCTTTTCTGGACGCCCATGATGGAGTGCGCGTTGTGTCGTGATCGCGTGCCAGTTGCGGGACCGGGTCACCCGCCGCAGGACGTTGCAGGTTTCGGCTTGCTGGGCATTGGTCAGGACAACGGTCAGGTTGATGTGGCGCCGATAACTTCGGTTGCGCTTCGTATCGCGCACCGACCGTCCGCACAAACGCCCGCAGCCCATGCGCGTGTTGACGCGACGCTGCGAGGAGCCAGTCCAGGGCTCCAACGATGATCCACTCCCCTGCGTGACACGTTGACATGCCGCCCTGACGTATCACTCGACCGGCGGCTCGCCTTCGCCACGTGTCTTGGGTGGCCTGTCTCGCGCGTCGTCACGTTGAGGCATCCTGCTTTTCTCGTTATCGCTGTGCTTCACCGGCTGGGGATGCCGGATTTTTTCGTCGACCTCAGTCATGGCTCTCGTCCCTCGACTTTCCTGCTCGGCCTGCCGCGATCAGGAGTCTCTACTGCGCCGCGGCAAAAACAACGGGGTGGTGGCTTCGCAGGTATTGATTACCTCCCCGACCCGGCTCGGGGGCCGCGGGCGGGATCGTTGCTGAACGGCGGAATCTCTCACGTTGTGATAGTCGGCCGACCTGACGGTTGCGTCAAGACGATCGTTATGCCGGCATCCTGCTGGCTATCGCACGTCCCTTCGTGCGTCGCTGCTCGCATGCTTTACCGGCGGCGAACCTGACGCTCTTCGCAACTGGAGCTGACCCGGGCGAACGACAGGTTACGCAAGACCAGGCTGATTCCGACCGGGCAGGGCCGGAGCGCTGGTCAGATGGCTATATATGTCATGGTGTGATATATAATTGAATCGAAGTTCCGACACCGGGATCCGATGTGGAGCGAAGGTGGCCTTGATGCAGGAAACCTGAACCCGCGACAGCGGTCACCGTGTCACGGCACTGGACATCAAGGCTATAGCGGACACAGTCTCGCGTGACGAAAAGGAGGCGTGATGGTCATCAACAACGACTTTGAAATCGGCTATCTGCTGATTGCATTTGCGCTGCTTGGCATCATCCTGGTTGGCGATCTGCTCAGCGCGCTGCAGTTGCAGCGCTGGCACCCCAGGTTGCTGGGTGCAGCCGTCGGTGCGTTACTTGGCTTCGCACTGATCGGGGCCGTGCCGATGTTCACCTGAACAATCTGGTGGCGAACCGGTTCGACCGCCCGAACAGGCGACACCGGGACGACGCCGCGAAAGACGGCAAAGGAATCCATCATGGCTCCATTCAACCGGATCCTGCTCTGTTACGACGCCACGCCGGAGGGACGGCTCGCGCTGCGCTGCGGCGCGGCACTCGCGCAGCAGCTGCAGGCGGAAACCCATCTGCTCTCCTTCCTGGACAGCACGTACTGGTCGAGCGGATTCGACGTGCTGTCGTCGATCAATTTCGAGGTCGACGAGCTGGCGGCAAAAGAGACGCTGAGCGAGGGTATCGACCGGCTGCAGGCATGGGGCGTAACTGCGACGGGCCACTATTCGACAGGCAATGCGGTTGACCAGATCTGCCGTCTGGCCGATTCATTGAAGGTCGACCTGATCATCATCGGACATCATCCTCACGGTCTTTTTGCGCGCTGGTGGACGGGAGAAAACCACGCCTTGCTGCTCGACCGTGTGTCGTGCGGCGTCCTGTTCGAGGTCGCCGACTGACGGTCATACGTGGATCTGAATCGGGGTGGGCATGATGAACGAGCATTCGTCCGAACACTACAGGGGCTTCCAGATCCCTGCATGTGCGCAGCTTGATCTGGTAGCCAGCGAAGGCCTGGAGCTCGGCGCCATCTACCAGCCGGTGGCCGTGATCCAGCGGCAGGACCATACCGGCGCACACAGGGAGAAGCTCCTGTGCGATCCGAAGCGACGGGTTTTTCCGCGCTCCGGAGATGCCTTGAGAATCGCCACCGCGATGGCGAAGCGCTATATCGACACGACTCTCGCGGGTGTCTGTACCGCGTAACCGGACCGATACCTGGCGACCCCGCTGCACACACCTGTCGGCGCTTTACGGTGCGATCGCCGCAGCGGTGACCGACCGGAGGCTTGCCGGAGACGAAGGGAGATTGCTGTGAATATCGACTTCTACCGGGTGCCGTTCCTGCCCGGGTTGCTTGTTTTGGCCGCGATCGGTCCCGGCCTGTCCGCGCTCTTTCCGGACGAACACCCAACGCGCGGTTCGCAAACGGAACGCCGGGACAGTCGTCACTGGCCGGTGTAACACTGACTTGCGAACCAATCGACGACGGCATCCGGATCGAACGCACAATCATAACGGAGGCGGAAATGATGGATCTTCTGGTACAGCTTGTGGTGGTGGCCGCGGTACTCGCGATGGTGATCCTTCTGGTCGTCGCCCAGGATCGGCCGGTCAATCTGCGTGAGCGGATTCTCCGGCCGGTTGTTCGCCGGCACTGGTGGACCGTATACGCAATGGACATTGACGCTGCCCGCGGCACCCGACGATCGGCGCCTGCGTGCTTACGCCCTGGCCTCCGATGCGGAGAGTGTCGGAAGCAGGGCGACGCTTCAGTCGGGTCATTCGTCCCGTCGACGGAACGCATAAAGCGTGGGCCAGAGGAAGATCACATGCTGGTCCGTGCAAGCATGGCTTTGAAGTGTGGCTCCGATGCGCCACCGTCTGCTGTCCGGACAGCAGCCGTCCGGCCATTTCACCAGCACGAATGGTCCGCTGGATAGCATGTCGAGCGTCGTACGGCCGTACGCGCCGACAACCGTCATGGGAATATCAGCGAAGTAAGGCGTCAAGCCAAGATACGCGTTTATGCTCTGCAGCGCATAAGAGCGTATCTTGGCTTGGCCCCATTAACGACTGGAATTTCGCCTGCGTCCGTTGGGAACGATGCCTCATATGCGCTGCCTGGATCGTGGACCCCAGTAAAACCGTCATTCGAGCTACCGAGAAGCGCGATGTAAGCGAGGGGCCGAGAAGGCCTAGCCTGTCTTCAGCTCGTTTTCACAAGCAGCATGAATGTTCCAAACGCCCGGCGACCGATAGTTCATCCTGCAACTGTCCGTGAATAGTTCGGCAAGACGGGTCGAGTCAGCGAAGTTGGGGAGCTTTACGAAGTCCAGCGCGACTTTCTCCGACAATGCAACAAGGTGTACGCTGTCCAGCCAGTTGGCTTCTGTTCCATTGCCCTTAAGCCAGATACTCAGCACCTCCGCGCACCGATCAGTTCGAAGCCAACTGCCGGTACGCGCTCGCGCGACCAGTTGCCCAACCACCAGATAGCAGAGCGTTTCAGCGCGAGCTTTGTCGTCAAGATTGCTTGAAACAGTCATTTGTCGTCACGTGCCACGCTGATTGAGTGCAGAGTTCACATTCTACGGCCTTGGGTTTCCAACACCTTAATAAACGAATTGAAACGGCGCGAGTCAGCAGCACAAGTTTGTCGCGGTCATGCGGGCTCAGTCATGACTGCTCGTCGAGGCAGGCTAATGGTAACGACACAGCCTTTGCCGGGCACATCGCGTACGCTGATAATACCGGCATTTGCTTCAACGTTGCGCCTCGCGATTGAAAGACCTAGTCCCAGTCCTGTTCTGTCTTCGCCGTTCTGCGTAAATGGCACAAAAATTCTTTCTGCATCACCGGGCGGCAGACCACCGCACTGATCCTTGACATCGATCAGGATGCGATCCGACAACGCGTAGGCTTCCAATGTCACTTCAGTGTGATGGTGTGTGAATTGAAAGGCATTTTTCAGCAGGTTTCCCACTGCCGAATAGAGCTGGTCCCGGTCTCCGCTAATGGCAAGCCGCGTATCGACAGCAGACACTGTCAATGCGCACCCCCGAATCTGGGCCGCAAGGTCAGCGGCATACTTCACGTCCCTATGAAATCAGCGACGGAGAACAGTCCAGATTGCGATGAAGTTCCAGCCGCCGCATGAACCTCGTCAAGAGAATGACTAATCAAATCGCGCAATCCGTCCAGGCTACGCTCCAGAACTGAGCTGGTGGCGCCGGACAGGCTTAGATTTCCGGTTTTTGCTGCTGTAAACGCCAGCGTCGCAGTTTGCAGAAAGTTACGCAGTTCGTGCGCGAAAAACCCGAGCCGTTGATGCATCTCGACGGCCTGACGGTCCGCCATGACAAAATCGCGCTGGTAACTGAATTCAGTGACCGCATCGGCAATGGTATTGTCCAGACACCGGTTGAGGGTTCGAAATTCGTCTATCAGAAATGGAGCATCGCGCTCGAACGCGAGGTCCGTAATGGCCTGGCACAGGTCACCATAGTCGTGAACGACCTGGTCGACCGAGAAGCCGAGCTTCAACAACTCCCGTCCGTGCTCTGCCGCTGACTTACCGATTTCCGACGGGGACGCTCCACCACCCGAGGGGCCAGAAATCTTGCGACTATCCAAGGGCTGGGAGGTCGGCCCGATTCGAAGGGTTCTGATGAGCTGATCCAGGAACAGCGGCACGCCGTTTTGAAGTTGCTGCGCGGTTGCTTCACGCGCTGGCCTCTGCGCTACCTTCGCGCGGCAGCGTTCTATCAACGCATTGCGATTGTTCGCGAGAAAAACGTGCATCATGACACGCCTCCTGGAACCTTACCCCGGCTTTTTTTTACAAAATGCCCCATCGGCATTGCCGGGCGCCGCAGACTCACGCGTTATTTTTCCGCCTACGTATCGCCCACGGTTTCTTTTCAAAAAAGAAGCCGCAACGGCTGCTGCGGTGCTTGGAATCACACACGCGGGCATCAGCCAAACGCCGAGAAATTGTCCTCACATTCCCGATGGTTGTCGGTACGCTAGCGTACAAGTTTACAGTTCACGGGCAGACAGGCAAAAGCGCCCTAGTTCGTGCCTCCAGAAGGTCTGGCACAGGTGAAGGGTCGCGCCGACGCGCTCGGCCGCCGCAAATGCGATCTTGAGCGCTTCTGCCGGATCGTCCGACAGAAGGTGATCGATCGGCATGCGCTCCGGCACCACCTCCACACGGCTTGTCCAATAGCGTTTTTCGTTCATCGCGTGTTCTGAAAAACCCTTCGTGACGTACTTCGCAGGATAGCCAGCCAACTTGTGCCGAAAGCCCTTTTCCTTGAGAGGATTGCACATGCACGTTGCCGTCATCGAAACCGACGATGCAATGCAAGATCTAGCGCAATACCAGGTAGTTTTGCCGACCGTTCACAGCGACATACAAGTGCCAGGCGCCCCGCTGCTGCCTTTCAGTCGCCGCACCGTACCGAAAGCCGCCAACCGCCCCAAGGCGCCGCCATAGCGTGTCGAAGTCACGCTTGAGTCGAATCTCGTCCACCATGTTTTCGCGGTATGTCAGCGTGATCATCCGGTCGGCCTGAGTAGCCTTGCAGCGCAAGCGCACCTGCTGTTTCGCATGCTCCTCCGCATCCATCAAATTGTCTTCAGTGTTTTCCGAGTCGCCACGCTTCGCCTTCGGCATCGCACTCATACGTTGAGCGCCCATGTAGCGATCAAAGTGTGTTGCCGTTATCTCTATCCAGCCGGTCGTCGAAGCCGGTTAGCCACGGCAGGCCAGACCATTCGATTGGCTTGCGAGAAGGAGGCGTGCGACGAACAAGCTATCGATGGTCGGCTGTCTTCGCAGGTCATTCTGAACAGCGCGGGATGCGCCTCGTTGAAAGGCCATCAACCTCGAATGGGCCGACCCGCGCCCTATCCGGTTCCGGGCGATGTTCCGCATCGCACCTGGCAGTCGCCTCGAGCAACGGACCGCGCGAAGCGGCCAGCCTTAGCCTGCGCTCGAGCAAAGGATGGTCGGCGCAGTGTAGGGCGACGGATAGCCGGAATCGGGGCCGCTGAGGACGCGCAGGCGCTGGGTCGCGAGGACGTCGGCTTGCGTTTGCTCGCGGCGGGTGAGAGCAGCGGGCGCGTCGCCGTTCGGCAGAGGTTCGTTGACGCCGCACGTCAGCGTCTTGCCGCCGGCGAGCTGTACCGTCGTTTGATAGGCGTAATCGGGTTGCGCAGCCATGCCGTCGGTCGACCAGAAAGTGACGACACCGAGCAGTGTGCAGGTGAAGTGTCGAATCATCATGATGTGTTCCTTGTTACTCGTCCTCGCCATTTGACATCGGCCGACGCTTTTGAGATACGGCATATCCTGAAACTCTCTTTTTCCGAAAATGCGCTTTCTTGTATGGAAACGCTCATCCAAGATATTCGTCCCTTTCGTGATGCGACACGCGTCGCCGTCCCACCGCGCGCCAAGCGGCACGTAGTAGACGGTAAAGTTCGTTTCTGTTTCGCCGCGCTCAGCGTTCGTGCGAACGGTCACAAGTGCCGCGACCTGCTGTAGGACCAGCGGTTGCCTATCCACACATGCGTAACCGGTACGACGCGGCTGTGACGTTCTGAAGACAACATCGCGCCTCTTGACTGACTGTCCGCCGACGATGCCGCGGAAATCGACATTGGCAGTTCCGCAGGCGCAACATCTGTGAACTGTTAAAAACCTCGTGCGATGAGACGCGCCAAAGCCGCTGCCAAGCCTAGATCTTCAGCTGGGCGCCCGGTTGCTTCCGTCGCGAAAGGGGCACGTTGTCACAAGTGCTGCCTCGGTAGACAGAGACAGGTGCCATGCGGACTGACCCGGGAGTTGTCGAGTCGGTAGGAACGGTAGAAACGTGGCCCCGGTGTTACAGATGGTGATTCAGCGGAATCAACTGATCTAAATGGCGATCCCGGTGCGGTTCGACAGGACAGGTGACGTGTCTGCGGGGTGAGCGGCGATGACGCAAGTTCCGAAGTCACTTCAAGCCGTATTCAGTTACCTCCTCCAGTTCCAGCAAGGAATGCGGCACTTGAGGAAACCGGCGCAAACGCGCCACATTGCCGCCTAAGCGTTCATCGCGCGCCTCTCTGCGTCTGGCCCGACTATGAGTTGGACCGCCAGTCGCCATGGCAGGTCGCCCTGCAGCGGGTTCGACCGATTGTCCGTCCCACGCTGGGCCGCGTCGCCCCGGTTTAGCGCGAATCAGCCGACCGGAGCGGAACCCGACCGGCCAGCCCCGTCGCCGAATGAGAAACAAACCTCAACCGGCAGATCATTGTCTGCGGCAAACCGGGCAACGAAGTCAAAGGCTTCCGGACAGACGCTTCGGAGTTCACCGGACACGATTAGGCATTTCACGCCTTTATCGACGACAGGCATGGCGAAGCGCGTCGAGGCATTATGAATACCTGGCCGACGCTCCCCGACGAACAGGATGATGACGCCCATCAGACGCTCGGCCCAGTCACCTGGCCGGAAGACTGTCCGGTGTCGCGTGAAGCCACTGATCAGATAGTGTTCGTTTCTGTCGGCTACAGTCATGCGCCTACTGTCGACGGGCCGGACGCTATCCAGTTCTGCCGTCCGGGCTCAAAGGCGGACGACTTGTCTGTTTCAGCCAGCCGGAACACGGCCACCGCATGGTCGAGCGCGCGTGCCTGTTCTTCGAGCGCCGCCGCCGCCGCCGCGGCCTGCTCGACCAGTGCGGCGTTCTGCTGGGTCGCGTTATCCATCTGCGTCACGGCGCGATTGATCTGATCGATGCCGCGCGACTGTTCTTCCGAGGCCACACTGATTTCCCTGACGACGGCGGTAACGTTGCGGGCCGCTGTGACGATTTCGGTCATCGTGTCGCCAGCGCGAGCCGCCAGGTCAGCACCGTTCCTCACTTTCGCAACCGAATCGCCGATCAGCTCCCTGATTTCCTTCGCTGCAGCGGCCGACCGTTGCGCGAGCGCGCGGACCTCGCCCGCGACCACTGCGAATCCACGCCCTTCCTCGCCGGCGCGCGCAGCTTCAACGGCTGCATTCAGCGCGAGGATGTTGGTCTGGAACGCGATACCCTCGATCGCGCCAATGATGTCGACAATCCGGTTTGAACTCGATGACATGTCCGCGATCACATCGACAACCTGACCAACGACCTCGCCCCCGCGTGCCGCGACTTCCGACGCGTTTTCGGCGAGCGCGCTGGCCTGCCGCGCGTTGTCCGCGTTTTGCTGGACGGTCGCAGTCAACTCTTCCATGCTCGATGCGGTCTCCTCCAAAGTCGCTGCCTGCTGCTCGGTACGTGTCGACAGATCGCCATTGCCACTCGCGATTTCGCGCGCACCGTGTGTGATCGCCGCCGTCCCGTGCCGCACCTGGCCCACGGCGGCAGCAAGCCCCGCCTGCATTCGCGCAAGCGCAGCCATCAGCCGGCCCATCTCGTTGGCGCGCAGCTTATCGATCGCGCTTGTCAGATCTCCCGCCGCGATACGTTCGAAATGACGAATCACCTGATCAATGGGCCGTACGATCGATGCAATCAACGCGAGACGCGCGAACACGCCCAGCACGATCGCAGCGGTCCCGATCGCGCCGAAGAGCCAGAGCAGCATATGGAAATGCTGTTCCGCTGATGCGAAACTCGCCTTTTGCTGCTCTGCCTGAAAATCCTCCAGCGCGAGCTCGGCGCTCCGGTAATCATTGAAAAGAGTGTCAGGTGCCTGACGCTGCGTCGTGCGAAAAGACATGAAATCGTTCTGGTCAAGCGCCGCAATTTCAGGCGCAAGTGCCTGCTTCATCAATTGCTCGCGCTTCGCTCGCAGCGCGTCGGCCAGCTTCCTCTCGACCTCATTCGAAGGCGGTTGTGCCGAATAAGCAGCCAGTTCACGATCGCTGCCCGTCTGCTCCGCATGCACCCTGGCGAGCACCGCATCGGTCGGTTTTCCCTGTGCGACGAGTGTTTCGTACGCGCCGAGATCGACCCGCACCTGCAGAAGCGCGTCGCTGCTGGCGGTCAGGTGTCGCAGCGACGCCGTTTCCTCTCGATACATCCTGTCGAGCGCCGTGTTGGCCGCCTTGAGTCCCGCGATGGACGTTACGATCACGAGCGTTAGCGCTGCTGTATAACCGGCGATGGTGATGGTCAGCGCGACCCGGATAGTGGTATTTCTGAACATGGCTGCCTTCCTCGACCCGCTGAGCAGAAAAAAAGCGGCAGGTGGATAGATCCGCCGCCGCAAATTGGAGGAAATCGATCAAAAAGATCTACTGCTAGGAGCTGATGCCAGAATCAAAACCGGGTGCGGATACCCGTGGCCACTTCGAGCTGGTTGTTGTGCCCATACGTGGTCGACACCGTATAGCCGCCATGCAGTTTCATGTAGTCGGCGGCCAGGTACACCTCTGTGCGCTTCGAGAGGTGGTAGAAAGCTGACGCGTAGACCGTCTCCTTGTAGCCGTTGTGAACCGTCGTGGCCGTCGTGTCGAACGCACCGGAATTGGCGTTCGGGATGAAGCCGTCGCTGTTGTAGGCGGCGTTCTTCACGTGCATCTGCTGATAGCCGAGTTCATAGTCGAACGGACCCTTTGGCGCGAGCTTGAAGGACACCGTCCACGCATTGTCCTCCCGATCCGGCAGCGCCCCCTGCTTGCCCGTGTAATGGAAGTAGCCGGCGTTGACACGGCCGATGCCGAAACGATAGTCGCCCCCCACCGAGTACGTCTGATCGGTGAAGCCGCCGTTGTTCGTGTGGCTGTAGAAGCCGCCGATGGAGGCCGGGCCAACATTCCAGCCGAGGACGGCCTGATAGCCCGAGCCGTTGGCGAACTGCGTCGAGTTGCTGAACTGATAGCCAGCAGCCGCATAGATGCCGTTGCTGAAGAGCTTGCGCCACTGGATGCCGTTCTCGGAACGCGTGCCAGTCGGGCCAGCCGCGTAGAAGACCATTTGCTTGAAGTTGTTGGAGTTAGTGTAGGCGCCCTCGTTCGGCGAGAACTTCGCGCTAACGTACGGGTCGGCGTAAAGTCCCGAGAAATCCTTCGCAACGGTGTCCTGGAAGCCGGCCGTCACCTGGCCGATCGTAGCGTTCTCGACGCCGACCCAGGAGTCACGGTCGAAGAGCTGACCGGGATCTTCCATGTTGCCGTTAGCGGCGACGAATTCGCTCTCCAACTTGAAAATGATCTTATTGCCGCCACCGATGTCTTCCGCGCCCTTCAGGCCCCAGCGGCTGCCGCTGAACCACGGCTCGCCGGCGTGGCCCATGCCGATCACGTGCTTGCCGGCGGCGTCTGCATTCGTCGTGTAGGCAAGCGCGCTCAAATCGATGAGGCCATAGAGTTGCACGCTTGACTGGGCGTGCGCGCCGCTCGACGCCAGGGCGCCTGCCGCGACGGCCAGGGTTAGGTACTTTTGCTTCAAGGTCATCTCCTCTGATTACTGCGTTGAAATTTTTTTCTGGTTGCCCGCTGCAACTGCGGTCCGAACATCCGAACATCCGAACATCCGGACATCCGGACATCCGGATGACAGTTCCCTTCAGTCAATGAGCGCTATCCTAGTGAGCTCAATCCTTCAGGCAGCTTTCCCGTATCATTCGCACAACTAAGTGACTTTACTGATATACGCTGCTGATTTGGCACCCGCTACACCGCATCCCTGCTGCGCAAAATGTAACCAAGCCCACGCAGCGTCACGATCTGCGCGCTCGACAGCGCCAGGTGCCTGCGCAAACGGTAAATATAGATGTCAATAGCATCCGCGCTCGGCTCGTCGTCGAGACCGAACACGCTGTCCATCAGGGTTGTCTTCGAGACTGTTTTCCCCTGTCTCAGCATCAGGGCTTCGAGGATGGTGTGCTCACGAGCTCGCAACGCCAGCGGCTGGTTTTTATGACGGAAATCACGCGTGTCGGGTATGTACTCCAGATCGCCACAAACAACACAGCCCGACATGGCGCCTGCCTGCCTGCGGATCAGCGCCTTGATCCGCGCCACCAGTTCCCGTGCGTCGAATGGCTTGACGACATAGTCGTCGGCGCCCGCGCTAAAACAGTCGACCTTGTCGTCTGTCGAGCCATACGCTGTCAGGATCACTACCGGCACCTTGTCGCCGCGACGGCGCAGTCGTGCCAGCACTTCCTTGCCGTCCATCCGTGGCAGCTGGATGTCCAGTAGTACCACGTCGTAGCATTGGGCCGCCAGCAGCCTATCCGCGCTTTCGCCGTCGCCGACGCAATCGATCGCGAAGTTTTCACGACGCAGCAGGTTAACAACCCAATGCGCGAGTTCCGCGTTGTCTTCCACGAGCAGCAGCTTCATCGCTTTTCCTCAATTGCGCGACGCGCGCAAGCTAACCGCGGCGAGGGCAAATACGCTCATCTTCCCTGTGCCGGCCCGTCGCCCCAGCGTCAGGCAAGGCAAATCCGTGGACATTTGATGACCCAGGTCAGACGTGCCCCTCATCGGTCGTACCTCGAGTGATCGAACCCACGTGTGTCTCCGCAGGAATACCCGGACCGCTCACTCACCTCACGACCAGGTCGCCCGATGACGACCCGAATGTCTTCACCACCATAGCGACCTCGTCAGGGACAGCGGGTCCTCGTCTGCGTTGGTATCGTCATCCGACGTTCACGCCGACAACAGCTAAGCGACGTGCTTCACCAGACTGGCCGTCTGCGGCATCGTGCCGGCCACGCCCCTTCGTTTTAGCAACGATCCCCCTCCTCCTGAAGCTCAGAATGCCGCAGGCCGCCACTTCAGCAGACGCTTCTCCAGCGCGGTCAGCAGATAGTCGGCCGTGAGCGCGACCACTGCGAGCACGATCATCGCCGCGAACACGCCGCTCGCATTGAATGCGCCTTGCGCTGTCGAAATCAGCAGGCCGATACCCTGCTTCGAACCGAGGAACTCGCCGACTACCGCACCGACCAGCGCGAAACCGAAGCTCACGTGCAGGCTCGCAAGAATCCATGACAGTGCTGATGGGATCACCACTGACGTGGTCAACTGACGCTTCGAGGCGCCGAGAATCTGCGCATTCGCAATCATGTAGCGGTCGGCCTCACGCACGCCCTGGAATGCATTGCCAAACACGACGAAAAACACCATCACGACCGCCAGCGCGACCTTTGAGGCCATGCCTAAACCAAGCGCGATCACGAACACCGATCCCAGCACCACGCGCGGAATCGAGTTCGCAATCTGGATGTAAATGCTGAACACGTCGGAGAGCAGTTTGTTGCGACCCAGCACGACGCCACAGACAATGCCACCGATCGCACCGATGAGAAAGCCGATGGCGGTTTCTTCGAGCGTGACCCAGACCTGCTGCAGCAGTGGGCCCTGCGAGGTGCCGTTGACGAACCAGTCCACGATCTGCGCGAAGATCGCCGAAGGCATTGAGAAAAAGAACGGGTCGATCCATTTATGCCGTCCGCCCATTTCCCATCCACCCAGCACGACGACCAGCACCAGCACCCGCAGAGCAATGATCAGAGCATGCCGCTGGCGCAGCCTGCGTTGTGCGATTTTTTCAACAGTTGCCAGCGACGCGCTATCGAAGCCCGCCTGCAGTGCGTATTCGGGAGTTGCCATGAGTGTTGTTCCGGAGTCAGGTCGTATGAGGCGATCCACGTCAGGCGATCTGCACTTCTTCGCGCAGGTCATGCCAGATATCGCGCGAAATTTCGATGAAGCGCGGCTCGTAGCGAACTTCCGACGTGATCCGCGGGCGCGGCAGATCGATCTCATAGACCTTCTTCAGCGTCGCGGGCCGCGCGCTCAACACGAACACGCGATCAGCCAGCGCGATCGCTTCTTCCAGATCGTGCGTGACGAACACTACCGACCCCGAATTCGCCGACCACAGTTGCAGCAATTCGTCCTGCATCAACGTGCGGGTCTGCATGTCTAGCGCCGAGAACGGCTCGTCCATCAGCAGGATTTCCGGCTTGTTGATAAAGGTTTGCGCGAGTGCCACACGCTTGCGCATGCCGCCTGACAGCTGATGCGGATAATGCTTGCCGAACTTCTCGAGCCCGACGCGACGCAGCCATTCATCGGCCTCGTCGTGCGCGGCCGATTTCGAGCGGCCGCGATAGAGAGGCCCGGCTGCCACGTTATCGAGGACCGAACGCCACGGAAACACCGCATCGGCCTGAAACACGAAGCCGATTCGCGGATCGATGCCGTCTACCTGCGCGCCCATCACGCGCACTTCGCCGGTCGTCGGCTTCAGGAGCCCGGTAATCATGCTGAGCGTGGTCGACTTGCCGCAACCGGTCGGTCCGACGATGGCGACGAACTCGCCCTTCGCGACCGCCATGCTGAAGTCGCGCAACGCAATCGTCGCCTTGCCGTCTGGAGAAATGAAACGGCACGACACCGAGCGGAACTCGATCACCGGCGCGCTCTGAGAAACAACTTGGTTCATCTGTACATCCGTGGAAGTGGCCGGTACCGCGAACGCGGCACCGGAAGCGTAACGAAACCGGCTGCATCAGACACGCAGACGCAACCGGCAGGCGCTGACTTATTTCGCGCCAACGAACTCGTTGGTGTAGGTTTTGGCCAGCTCGATATGTTTGCCCTTGACCGACGGATTGAACGCCGACAACACCTTGAGCACGGTCGCCG
Organism: Paraburkholderia sediminicola; assembly: GCF_046030555.1. Classification (GTDB taxonomy): domain Bacteria; phylum Pseudomonadota; class Gammaproteobacteria; order Burkholderiales; family Burkholderiaceae; genus Paraburkholderia; species Paraburkholderia sediminicola_E. Next base: position 41,507 of record NZ_JAQQCH010000013.1, read on the forward strand.
GTCCGTCGGCGGGCATCTTGCCGTCCGGCGTGTACATCGGCAGCGAAGCCTTCAGCGCGCTCACGTAAAGCGGTTTGTCCTTCTGATAGTCGTCAGGCATCTTGGCTGCAATTTCTTCCGCGGTATGCGTGTGGATGAACTGCATCGTGCGAACGAACGCGTGCGCGAGCTTCGTTGCTTCAGCCTTGTGCGAATCGGCCCATGCCGCCTGGACGTAGAGGCTCGACGCCGGATAGGTGCCGCCCAACGCCGCCTTCGTGCCTTCGACCGAGCGCATGTCGACGAGCACCTTCGCATCGCCGGACTTCTGCAATGCCGACACGGTTGGCTCGGTCGTCATGCCGGCGTCGATGCGACCTTGCTTGATTGCGGCGATGAAGCTGGCGTCAGCGCCCACCGGCAGCATCGTGTATTCCGTAGACTGGATGCCGTGCTGGCCGGCAAGGTATTGCGTAAGGAAGCTCGTTGAAGAACCGAGGCCAGTCACACCAAGCGTCTTGCCTTTCACGTCGGCCATTGATTTGACCGTGTCAGCCGCCTTGGTCGACACCATTTCGACCTCGCCCGGCACCTGGCCGAACACGACGATCGCCTTGACGTCCTTGCCTTTGGTTTGCAGATCGATCGTATGGTCATAGAAACCGACGACAGCCTGGACCGCGCCGGCCAGCAGTTCGTTTTCGGCATCAACCCCGGCCGGTTGCGACAGAAGCTCGACGTCGAGCCCTTCGTCCTTGAAATAGCCGAGCTGTTCGGTCAGGCGCGCGGGCAGGTAGATCAGTTTCGTGATGCCGCCAACCATGATCGTGATCTTCCCGCTGTCGGCGGCTGTCGCGTGCTGCGACGCAAGGCCGAACAGCAGGCTGGAAGCAATGGCGATCTGGCGCAACGTGCGAAAGCTAGGGGTCATCGATAGTCTCCATTATTGTCCGGCGCGGCGGAATGCCGCCCGTCTGCATCGATGGAGGCGATTCTAGGGGAACGAATCCTTCTGCCGACTTACACCGCGATGGGTTTTTCATACGGGATTTCCATGAGAACCAGACAGGTTGCTATTCAAAAACGTCCCTTCCCGCTTCGATAACCTGCTTCGATAACTTTCAAGGGCGCAACAAACGACTGCGTCCTCGCCGCCGTCCGAAAACTGGCTAAACAACGCTCATTGCAGCGCGACGCGGGTTGTCAAGTTCCGGGTAGGTCAGAAGCTCAAAGTGCGGATCGAAACCGATGGCAAACAGCGGCGCCGCGACTTACCGTCTCCTGGCGTGAAGCGGACTTGCTGCATGACTCCCGAGTCAGGCAACCTCAATGAGCCATCGTACGGGCGTCGACTGACATCGAGTCGTATGGCTCTGTTGGGAAGGGTCGGACGAATGATTTCCGCAGTTAGCGATGTTGGCGATGACAACGCCTTTACGCTTCTGTGACTCGAGTTTTTGTGTCAGCACTTTGCGCCGATGCACCGCTTGATGCGTGGGATCTGTGCTTCAGAGGCGCGCGCGCTTCCCTATTTCGCCGCTAACACTTCGACGTGACAGTGCCGCACCCGTCGTCGCGGCTGCGGGTGAGTAGCGGGGTTAGCAGCGATGACTTCGCAGCGGCACCTAAAGCTTGCAGAAGGTGTCCGGTTTCTACAATCCGCTTCAATCATTCAGAAAGCCCCCGTATCTAACGTGCGGCATCACCCCATATGCGTCGCCAGAGGTTTACTAACCACACGGCAGCAGCGGAGAAACGGTGGGTGGACGGTGCTATTTTCCGGCGATGTGTCGCGTAGCGTCGGGATCACTGCATGGTGCAGGACTGCAACTAGCGTCATTTGTGGAAGCAGCGATGAAAGATACCGAAATGGAGCGATGGCTATTTGCGGCTCTTGTGTATGTCCGTCTTGGTGGTCTGATGTTGAGGGCATGCGTTCGGGCAATGCGCGTCCACTCTTGGTGACATCGTAGCTTCTACAAGGGGCGACTTTCCGGTCTATCTCGGAGGCGTTGGAAGTGCCGGGCACCTTGGTAGCAGGTTCCTCGGTCCGGCTAGTGGTGAAAGCACTTTTCCTTGTGTCTTCCTGGGGGGACCATCGGCGCTGCGACCGGTTTTCAGCGGGGCGTGAAGGACGACCCGTGCATAGCGCGAAGCATTGATCGACCCCTGAGCTGTCGATTGACCGACGTCAGAATGTCATTGCGTGCGGCCATCGACAAATCAGCGGGACGTACGGCAGCGCATCCCATTTTGGTCCTCCGACAAGGTCATGCACGATCGAGGCGCTACGTGCACATCGAATTCTCACGATCGTAGGCGGCGCACACAATCTACTTTTTTCGTCACGATAACGGCAACTGGAATGTCTTCACGCCAGACACTGGGCACCCTTCGATGCACAATTTCTAACACGGGCTACCTGACGGGTGTTGGCGTCCACATGGGCTTCGCATCCGCAGACGATCGGTTGCATGAGCGCCGATGACACCAGCCGGATCCGCGGATCAGACCAAAAGCCTGCGTTCACTGGAACGTTCGTTGCAAAGCAAGTACACACCCTCCAAGGGGCTGCAGCACGCTGAGCGCGATTCCTATGATAGGCCTGAGTTATAACACCCGGCGCTTCCATAAGGCTTGTGCGACTAAACCCCCATGGGGGATTTAGTCGCATCAAGGTATCAATGGCGCGACAGGTCTCTTCTCGCTGCTCGTCGTCACCGCGTCACGGTCATTGGGGATCTGGTCATTGGCATCAGCAGCAATGCTTCCGAATACTTCTGTGCATCGACATCTCAGATCGGTCTTCGAACCTCTCACGGTCCTCAGTTGAGAGTGTATTGCGCAACGCGCAGTTGAACGACCCATGAAAACATCGTGGAATCGTCTATCGTCGATTTTCTTCGCAAACTGTCCCGGGCAACAAACGAAATTCGGCTAAAGCATCCGGGAGGTTGATGAACAGCCACTTTGCGAGTGATGTGCCTGTCTCTTGTGCGTCGACTGTCGCCGATAACCGAAGTCCGAAGTTCAGCCATACTCACTAGCTGATGAATTTGAAATAGGCCACTGCCGAGGCTGCGTCCCGTTTGCCTCGTCGCTGCAGATCTTCGATAAGCAGTTTTTGAAACAGGACGAGTTCCCGATCCCCATACAGATCGCGAAACTCGCCGAGCACTTCGGCGATTGCGTGTTTGCGCGTGTCAGCATTCAGCGTGCTGCTGATGTGTGAGCAACCTCGTGCCAATTCGAGCGCATAAGCTGCTCGAGTATTCGCCATGGCTTCGCCGCCAGTTTTTACCAGAGGCATCAGGTCTCTCAGTTTCTATTTACGCGAAAACGCACCGCAGCAATTGTAGGAACCAGGTAACTGCGCCCAGTCTGCATTTAATTTACGTCAAGGTGCTGAAGGGAAGCTTAAGAAGACGGAAGAATGACCCATCGCCATGTGAGACACATCGTCGGGAACAACCGAAGCGCGAAAAAAGAGCCGGCACGAGGCCGGCTTGAAAGGTCTAGCATCCGAGTGAGCTAGAACCTGAGAGGAGGTGGACCATATGCGTGGCCTTCCAGCGATGCTGAAGGTGTGAATGAAGATCGGATATGACTTGAGGCGCGCATTATTACTTGAAATCGCCTGAAGGAGCTTAAGGCAAGCTTAAGCCATCGGGCGGGCGCGAAAGTCATCGTCGCAACCTCTCTGACATCATTGGCAGCGAGACTTATCGACGACCGGCGTCGCAGGTAGAATCGGCGCACGATACTACCGAGACGATGGTCGCAATGCGCGCAGTCATAGCCGAGAGGCTGGTTGCGACCACATTGCTCGATGACCTGCTCCGGTTGCAAGCGCCGCCAGCTGGGCGACCTTCCAGGGCGTGGCGACATCAGCAGCCGCCCCGCCGCAGCCGGTTAGGCCCTGCACCTTTAGATCGCCGCTCAATTGTCCTAGGATAGAACAATTGAGGCGTCACAGTGAGTTCGCCGAACGACGACAAGGAGCGACATGCCATGCACGCTGATCCCGTGGAATACAAGGCATCGACAATTATGCCTCTCGCCCCGGTGTCCATCCCAGGCTACGCAGCAGCAGCGATAGTCACGCACCGGAACGGCAAACGCGAAACATTTGGCATTCTTGGTTACTTCGCATCCGAGAGCGCGGCATGCAGGTTTGCCATTGAATACGCAAAAGCCCATATCGACGGTCGGCGACGCCCGAAGCCACCGTTTTCGCTTCGGTGAGTCTGCGCCGGCCTTTTGTGCCGTCGAAGTTAGCGCCGCCGGATGGCTCGCGCAAATGCCGGAGAGATTCCGGATGCATAAAAAAAGCCGCAGACATTGCTGCGGCTTGAAACACACACGTCGCGCGAGGGGCGCTGACGTTGATTCCATCCTACACGTCCGCGTTTCTGACGCAATCAGGTATCTCGTCTAAGTATTCGCGAGAGGCCGCATTGCCGCGTCTGCCGTAGAGTGGGCCTGTGCCATCGCAGACGCAGACGCAGACGTTGCGGAATTACTACAGCGCCGGTCGTCCGGCATCAGGATCGTGTATTTGGACATTCATCTGGCCGGCGCCTTCGCCGGAATATCGTCCTGCCGCGTCGATGAATCCGCCTTCGTGCTGGCGAGGTTATCGTCGCGCGCGTCGATCCACTCAATCGCCCATTGGCGCGCAACCTCGATCGCCTCGCCTTCGTTATCGAACCAGGCAAGATTGCGCTCGATGTGCATTTCAGCGTCCGCATCATCGTCAGGCGAGGCCCGGATGATTCGCGCATGTGCGAAGAACTGTCCAAGCGAAAATTCCGGGGTTGCGTCAATGACCCAGCCGCCGTGCTCGTACTTCATGGTTTCCTCCGACACCTGGCTAAATCGAGATTCGAACAGGCAAAGCATGGATTCATCAGGCTGTATTCGCTAAACCTCCAGGGATAAACTGCCGACTTCGGGGCCGACTGCGCGGACAGCACGCTGCCCGTCGACGCCGCGATACCATATTGTTATAGATCATCTGTCGTCGAATTGTGGCCGCGCGGAACAGGGACAGCACTGTGACCAAGGCTATCCTTGATAGCGCGTTAGTGGTTGTTCAACCTAATGACCGGTCTCGTGATCTTGGTCGCAAGTTTCGTCGCAGGCGTACTGTGGGCGCGATTCGGAGCGAGCGCGACGTTTTACGCGGGAGCAGGGTTTTGTTTGCTGACCCTGTGTGCTCCTGCTATTGGCGCAGGATTGCGCCGATGGAGCGTTTTCTAGAAGAATATAGAGGCGAACGTGCGCCGGACCAGGTGGGGTGATGTCGTTACGAGTCTGCGCGCGACATGCGAATTCGATTCGCGCACGTTGTACAGATGTATTCCAGATACTTCGCCAATCAAGAACTGACGCAAGTCTCCTCTTCTGCCAAGCCTCATCTGCCAGAGGCATCGTGACCAAGCTGGTCTCGGTGCACATGGCGAACGTCGGTGCCGCTAACCACATAGACAACCGACTCGGCGATATTGGTCGCGTGGTCACCAATACGCTCGATGGCCTTCGCGATAAACAGGTAATGCAGTCCAGTCGAGATTGTCCGAGGATCTTCCCTCATGTACGTCACGAGTTTGCGCGCGAAGGCTCGAAACTCTTTGTCGATGGCTTCGTCATCTTTGATAACCTGTGCTGCTGCAACGGTATCCATCCGTGCAAATGCATCCAGAGCCCTGCGAAGAATGTGTAAAGCCATTTCGCCGGAAACCTTGATTTCAGAGATATTGATGCTGCGTGCGTTGGTTTCCATAGCAATGTGGCACGTCCGCTTCGCAATCTTCCGGGCCTCGTCACCTGCACGCTCAAGGTTCGTGATGCACTTCGACGTAGCCATCAGGAGTCGCAGGTCACGTGCGGCGGGCTGTCGGCGAGCGATGATGTTGCAAACTTCCTCGTCGATTTCTATTTCCATTTCATTGAGCCGACGTTCGCCCTCGAGGACCTGCTCAACAAGTGGTAAATCGAACGTGTTCATTGTCTCCATAGCGAGCGCAATCTGTGACTCCACAAGGCCGCCCATTTCGAGCAACCGGCTTGAGAGCAGATTGAGGTCGACATCAAATCTTCTCAAATTATACCTTTCCGACATGTTCATTCCTCGGCCGAGGCGGCCGGCGACATAGTCCGCAGTTGCCTGCAGTATCGTATCGGGATCGGAAAATCTGCCCGCTCGAACCAGACTCCACGAACGCGCCGATGCTCACGGACGTCAGTTCATCGAACTCGACGCGTACGATAGCGCTCGCAACCGTACTAGCGTATGCCTGCGTTTAGACATAGGCTACAACGCCGAAGCGCCTAGTACGAAAAAGAAGGCCCGGAATCGCTTCCGGGCCCGAGAAAGGTGGTCATGGCATAGCTCCTTCGGCTCGAAACGTGACTCAGCCGAACGTCGCCAGCGGTGGTAACCACCTGCGTGGTCGCACAATCGAAACAGTCCGACATGCGGGTGTCTCGAACGTCAGGAACGGAATTCTGTTACCGTCCTGTCTCGACGAAACTTAGCATTCTCTCCTTAAGAACAGCTTATGCAACGACGAAACGCACTGAGGGGTCGCGCCTTTCGGCACTGGTCAGAAAGGCACGTCGCATGTAGCCGCCAGTAGCGAGCGTTGACTACCCGGAAATGCGCCGTTGTCCGGAACTGCTAACCCTAGGCACCGCATCGGTCACGAGCACGCTTCTCTCGGCGCAGTGAACGGGTCAGGATACCTGATCTTTTGCGTTGGAATTCTGCGTAAGCGGACGATGGCATCAATTTCCGCGCGGTCGTTAATGTGGGTATTGCGCCTCAAGGCGAAGATTTTAGGCCCATGTCAATTGACAATGCACGTTGCAGGCTTCCCATCGCGGAAATGTACCCTTTCTGGTGTAGCTCATGGCGGACCTGCGTTTGCAACGAAGTTACAGGCAATGCCGCTGTCGTTTAATAGATGCACAGGCGACCGGCTTTCATTCGACTCTCTCCGTTGACTGCCCGACGAACGCTCGAGCCTTTAAAACCGTACCGACCGTATGAACCGACGAGTTCGATACCTACGGGGGCAGTCTGCGGCGAAAGACTTGAGTCGATATGACGCGAGAACAAACGCGGATGGCTTCGCAGTGACAGGAAGGGGGCGGCATAACTGGCAAATCGGGCCTTGGTTACGGCAGACAAACACCGGACGAGCCCGGCATCTGTCGTTCCAGCGTTCATGCGTACGTGCGTCAACTCGGTTCGAGTTGCGCACTTGATGGGCGCGTCCCAGCAGCAGTGCTGTCGGCAGGAGCACGGCGCAATCCGCTTACAGAGACCTTCAGTCCTTGCCCATCCGTTCGATTGCGCACGGAAAACGCGGCGCGATGCTTCGCCGCGACCTTTGCTGCGATGGCTAGCCCCAGCCCGCTGCCCTGCCCGGTAGCATTTCCCGCACGATAGAACCGGTCTAACACGCGTTCAAGGTCGGTTTCCGGTATGCCGGGTCCGTTGTCGACTACCTCCAGCGTTACATGATCATTGTTCGCGCAAAGGCGGACATCGATCTGGCCGCCAGATGAGGTGTACCGAATTGCATTGTCCACGAGATTCGTGACCATCGTGGTAAGGGAAGTCTCATCTCCAACCACGATGGTCGAGCTTTCCATTGCCGCAACGCCGACTCGTTCCAGACCAAGGTCAATTCCCTTGTGTTCTGCAAGAACGGATAGTTCCCCGACTACCTGTGTGGCTACGCGCCGAAGGTCGGCCACGCCAGCGCGCGCGCTCGTCTCGGCGTCTTCCCGGGCAAGCGTCAGCAACTGCTGGACGAGATGGATTGCGCGATTCACCCTGTCTTCCAGTTTGCGAAGCAGGTCCCCGTCGTTCAGTTTCGCGTGGTCCCGTCGTGCAAACTGAATCTGGAGCTTCAGCGCCGTCAACGGAGTTCGAAGTTCATGTGCGGCGTCCGCAACGAAAACGCGCTGCGCATGCAATGCCCTGTCGAGACGTACCAGTAGGTCATTCAATGCCTCAACCAGCGGCTCGATTTCCGTCGGTATGGCATTGGCCATATCGATGGGTGCCAACGTTTCAATCGAACGAGCGGCCAAGGACCTGGAGATGATAGTGACAGGCCGCAACGCCCGCTTCACAACCAGCAGGACCAGGGCGATTTCGAGTGGCAGAATCGCCAATAATGGCCAAAGTGTCCTCGACGCCTGTGTCAATGCCGACTCGTCACGGACGGACATGGGTTGTCCAACCTGAACAAAACGCGAGGCCTGCTGCAAACCGAAAACTCGATAGTGACGCCCACCCACTACGATGGACTGAAATCCCGCGCGCTGGCGTGGCAGCTTTGCGCTTGGGAGGGATTCATAGGTCAGAAGATTCGACGCATCCCAAATCTCGATGACGACGCGGTCATCCTGTAATCCCTCGAAATCGCTGGACTGTTTATTCGCCAATTCTGTATCGGCCACCGACTGCGGCAAAGAGATGGCGACGGAACGCAGTTCATAGTCAAAAAGCTCGTTCGCCTCTTCCAGCGCGCTTCGGAAGATGCCGTATCCCGCAACAGCGCTCATTGCGCCGAGCCCCAGAATCAGGCCAACCAGGAGTTGTGTTCGCACCGACCTCATGCTGTTCCTGCCAGTCGATAGCCGATGCCTCGAATGGTTACAATCTGTTCGGCGCCCAGCTTTTTTCTTAAATTGTGAACGTGCACCTCGATGGTATTGCTCTCTACCTCTTCGTTCCAACCATAGAGTTTCTCCTCCAACTCTGCTTTGCTATATACCTTGCCCGGCTCTTCGATAAGCGCGCGCAATAAACTGAATTCGCGGGAGACCAATGAGATGGTTGCGCCACGAAGCGTGACCTCATGCGCGACCTCATCCAGTGTGAGCGCGCCATGAACATACACGGGGCGCGATTTTCCGGCGCGTCGTCGCAGTAGAGCACGCACCCGAGCCGCCAGCTCATTCAAATCAAACGGCTTGATGAGATAGTCATCCGCACCAGCGTCCAGCCCCGAGATTCGGTCGGTCACAGCGTCCTGCGCAGTCATGATGATGACCGCGGCGCTTCCGCATCTGGCGCGATAGCCTCTCAGAACGCTTAGGCCGTCCTGCTTCGGCAGACCCAGGTCCAGCAGGACAAGGTCATAAACGTCGTTTCCGAGTGCCAGTTCCCCTGCTCTCCCGTCTTCTGCCCAATCGACGGCATGGCCGAGGCCCCTCAATGCGTCAAGAACGCTCTCGGCGATCATGGCGTCGTCTTCGACTATTAGTAAGCGCATGCGTGGTCTCCTCCGCTGAAGAGTGTGCACCACGCGAGCTTAAGGATTTCTTATGCGGACGTCGGGGAGGACAGATGCATCTATCCGCCCAACCACTCCTGAACGCAAAAATTGGCAGGGATTCGACAGCCAGCCTGATATAGGACGCTCAGGCACGGAATCGCGCCTCGCTCCGTCAGATACAACTGCGAGTAGCCTTGCTGCGGTGGGCCGGAAGAGGTTTTCGTTGCAAGCGTGGGGAATCGCGGGTTCGCGCGTATTAGTCTGCACGTAAAGAGCGGCGACGCTCAGCCATTGCGGACGACGATAATGCGTTAGTCCGGATTGGGCCCTTCCAGTTAGTTTTCCAGAGCCACGCCACCGCGAGCGTCGATACAGACCTCATGGGTCGCCTGTCTCGCGCGAATATCGAAGAACTATCGAAGTCCGCTGCCCCGAGCCTCCTTTTCCAGCTTCTCATCCGCGCTGCTTCCCGGATGGGCCTTGAGCGTGATAGCACGCGATTCCGCGATTCCGACAGCGGCATTCGTTTCAATTTGCTGGCCGCAGAATGTCTGCGCATCAACGCTCGCAACAAGTAACCCACACGCCAAACCAATTGCGCAGCGGTTTTGCATCTCAACCTCCATGCTGACTTCGGTTTCAATGCAACGCGGGACTTGTGCTGCTGCAGAAGCCCATGCGGCCAGAACAGCGCGTCGCATGCACTATCGATTCGATAGCGTGCGGGGTATCCGCATACTGCAGCGCCCAGTCCGCGTTAAGGATAAGTTAAGGAAAACTGCCTATTGTGGCTACAAGCATCGCATGAACCGTTGACGCCAACCAAAAACGGGGTTCACGTCAAAAATGATATGTCGCGTTTCCGTCAACTACAGACGACCGACAACGCACCCCGAAAGGTAATGGTTCCGTCGGATCGATCTCCAGATGAAACTGTTCGGTGCTCCACACAAATGTTTGTCATGCTCCGGGCTTTACGAACGCAAGTTAGTTACACAGACAATGACACGTCTTTCGGCCGCATCTGATAATTTATGGAGAAACATGAAATGAAAGTGCTCATGTCTGCCATCATCATCGCTGGATCCGTCGCCATGCCGGCGGTGTCCTTCGCCCAGCAAACGAACGGGCCCCTGACGCGCGCGGAAGTGCGTGCCCAACTCATAACCGCTGAGCGCGAGGGCATGGTGCATCAATCGAATTCCCAATATCCCAAGACAGTTCCCACGTCCGAAAAGGCTGCAACGGCATTCGACATGTCTGAATATGGATCGGCTGTCGGTGGCTCCACGCAAACAGCTACATCGAAGATGGGCGTAAAGCACCCGCTCTATTCTCATCACTGACCGGTAGTTAGCTATGCTTTTGACGTCGATGTTTCTGCCACAGTCAGTGCCGGGAGTCAGAGATTGTGCGGCGCGCCACGAGTCCCGTTGACAGATAGATTCGAGAAATGCGTTCCCCGGCCAGAGACATTGAGCTGACGCGAGGCAGTATGAACACTCGTGTCGAGCACGTCGTCGGTAGCTTCGTCCGCGTCTCCGCACGTCACATTTTGCTTGCCGCTCGAGGACGGGGACCAGAAACTGGGAGTCCCCAAAAAACCAATCTGCCGTGGGCTCGTTTAAGGCTGGCTTAATTCTCGCCTGCGAATATCAACCCTGCTGCCCCCCTGTTGCCCCCCTGTTGAGCCGCCGGAGAACCCGGCGGCGTTTTTTATGCAGACCGCAGACCCTCCCGCCCCGGCGGATGCTACACCTGCCGGCAATAGAGCGCAGCAATCTCAAGTTTCCGGCCTCTGAGCTGTTGTGGGATATTCGCACTCGTAAGACCGCATAGATGTCGGCGGGCACCTCCACAACGTTTGTCGCCAAGTTCGAGATAAGCGAGGTCGAGCTACTGTTTGCCCATCTTCTAAGGGAAGGCGATTCGCCGCGGTAGACGTTGACGGTCTTTCACCTGCGTAGCACTTCGAAAATGGCGCACTGCTACCGAGATCAGAACGACGAACCCCGCGATCGCGTACATTCCAGGGACTTTGATGAAAGCTTCTGTCGCCACAGTGTCGGCGCGGTGCTGGCTCTCAACGCTAACTGATACTCCTCGCAATCGACCGGTCGCCATTGGTGGATTGGTATGTCGGTATGTCGCTCAGCAATCATGGGAGGCATCGCAAATTTTCAGTTTATCGAAGGTGCATGACACGGATGCGAGGCAACACAGACATTGCGCTATCGGATTTGCTGAGGACATGCGATGCAGGGATCAAATTAGGACCACAGCGACCTGCTCGCCTCGCTGCGTGCTGGAGCACCCAATGTTTTGGTGTCCGGGTTTCGTTCTAGTCACAACGACGGTCGCCGGCATCTACGACAACCAGGTAGTGCTCAGGCTGCCAGAGAATCGCGCAACCGCGCTACTGGAGACCTCCTGCTGCTCCCAATTCCAACCATGTGACCGGGAACCCATGCGGCAATGGCTGGTTTCTGGCGTAAGCAGCCCGGCGTACCAAGTGCTCGCAGAACCCTTCGAGGAGGTAGTGTCATTCGCACAGGTGACATCCCAGAGCGGCAAACGGCGCCCCAGTGTGCCAAATTGGAAATAGTCTCGCCCGAAATCCGGAAGTCAATTCACGCCGTTCCATCACCGACGCAGCGACCGCCGCAGCATCCCGCACGTAATCCACCGGGGGCCAGGGGCAACGTCTGGCGTACCGGCATATCCCACTGCCGAGACGACCCATGCAAAGCCGCTCTGTGCGACGCAGTCAAGCGCATAAGATTGCGCAGTCTGCGGCACTAACGCCGTCGCCAGCATCTGAGACTCGCATAATCTCGGCTTAAGCATGCATACCTTATCCTGCACTTACCGGCTGTGAACAGGGCTGTTTGCAACGGAAGTTACTGTGGAGGTACGAATCATGAAATCACTTCAAGCCGTCGCTATGGTTGCCGTGCTGGCGACACCGCTATCCTGCTTTGCTCAGCAGTCGAACTCAACGGTCACCCGGGCACAGGTGCGTGCTGAACTCGTGCAGTTGGAGAAGGCTGGTTACAATCCGGCAAAACGCGACAACGCTAACTATCCCGCCGACATTCAGGCTGCCGAAGCACGCGTCGCGGCAGGAAATTCCCCAATGCAGGCCGCTACTCAAGGCGTGGGCGGAGTCACAAGCGGTGCGGCGCAGTGGGGACAACGCACCTCCGCTCCTACCACTCCGGGGCCACTATACAGACACCACTGATGTGGACCGACTCGTCTGATGGCTGCGTTCAGCGCATGCAGATTCAACGACGAGCCGTGCCCCGCTGGCGGAGCGACTGAAAGTCCGACTCACTGCATGACGGCAACGTTTGCTTTCTTAGGTGCGCGCACAACGTGCTCTGAACACAACGCAGCCCCTGCTTGTAGCAACTGCTTTCATGTAGCGTTCAACAGCGACCACGCCTGCTTGAGAAGTACGTGCGATACGGCAAACTCATTACGTCCAGCCATGGTCAGTGCGGGCATGGCCTGTGCGCACGAACAACGCATCGTCGGACGTTGCGACCACATTCAAACCGAGACCAAGATGGTCGTTGTGGCGAAATAACTCAAACATTTGGCACGCATCGAACCGCAAGTCCTGAGGACCAGCCTTGGCTAGATGCTCGGCGGCGGCTGCCCGTTGTCGAGTGTCCCAGCTCTAGCCATCACAGCTTGCTTTTCGATTTGGAGAAATCCAGACGTGAGGACACTCGCGCTCTTACGAGTTTCAGCACGTTGCGTTAATGCTGGCCGGCATTCAGTAGCATCCAAATCTGCCGCGTCGGCGGCCCGGCAAGAATTCGCGCAAACGCCTCGCTGCACCGAACACAGGTGTAATGCTCCTCTCCTCGCGCACCATTCACCCCGGCGGCGCCGTTAGGGGTGAGGTCTTGGTGCGGAGGCTCAGCCGCCGACTTCCCGTAGGGGTCGGCGCACCGCGCGCAGGGGTGAATCCAAAGGTCCATTCGTCGGTTGCCAATAATTGCGAGCGCTCATGGCAGACAGTTGCCGCCGGCGTCATGCGCGGCGAACCCCCGTGCTGCCACCCGTTAGCCCGCTTAGTTGCAGTTCGTGTTGACCGTGTTACCAAGGCTTGTCGACGCACAGTGGACGCTCGAACTGGTCAGGTGGACAGTCTGCGGCTGGCGCGCGTTGACCGCCGGCATATAGTTGGCCCATGCATTCATGCTGTTGGCAAACCGTTGGCTGGCAAACTGCTGGGCCTGTAGCTGACGCTCCTGGTCCTCCAGCATTCGCGCTTCCCGATATTGTCGACCAGCATCGACCGCCGCCTTTCCAATCGCATACCGGCGCTGTGCAAACTCCCCATACGTGAGCTTTTGCTGGTACAGGCTAACGACGAGTCCGCTGACTTTGGCCTCTGCCTCAGACCCAAAAGCCATTTCCTGCCTGATGAACGCCTCGTCGAGCGGAGTAGCATTCGGCGGTATCGGATTGACGGCGCGCTCGCGCTCGATGCATGCGTCGCGTAGCGTTGCCCACTTTGCAATGAGTGGCCGCTCGACTGCAGTCGGAAACGAATCAAGCGACGCGTATTGAAACGGCGGCGGCGAGTCGAGCTTGCGACCCAATTGAATCTTGTCACGTAAACGGTCTAGGTCGCGCGCGACCATATCGGCCTCACACTGCTTGCGTACTGCTTCATACCGCGCTGCTATCGCATCGTTTTGCGCCTTTGCAGCGTCAGCCGCTTCTTTCCGATGTACGCTACCGCCCCCGTTTGCATACCCCCTTGTTCCCGGCAGACAGTCCGCCCAGGCGATACCCATTGCACAATCCGCAGGGTGATTAGCGAACCCCGGTCCAACGCTACTGCACGCCGCGAGTATCGCAACGGCTGCGGATGTGCCGGCAAGTTTCTTGTTCATTTCACTGAGCCCATGCGCTCGGAGGTCCGCCACCCTGTCTAGCGTCTGCCCCGCGCGGTTTGTCGTTGTCGTCCGGGGATTTTACTATCTGACAGCAGGTCAATCCCACAGTCCGACCGTGGCGGAGCCTCAGCGACTCGCAGCCGGGGTCGGCGATTTAGAGGACGAGGCACCCGCCGAGGGTAGCAATCGCCCGGTCCGGTCAGAAGTCGAGTTGGCCCGCCGTGATACCGAGTGCGGCCGCAATCTTTTCGCGCGAAGACCCGCGCAGCCGCTCTTTTGCTTCCAAGTACGAGTAGGCTGGTTGACTGATACTCATGCGCGCAGCGACTTCAACCTGCTTCAGCCCGAGGTGCTCGCGCCATGCTCTAGACGGACTTGCGCCGTCCACGATTTTGCTCACGACTTCGTGCGGAATCAGGCGACGTTCGGCGCTATGCTCGTCGACGCAGTCGGCGGGATATTCTCGGCCAAGGCGAGCAAGGCCGCGCCATGTGTAGTCCTGCCTGCTAGAAACCTGGCCATCTACATGCCATGCTTTTCCATCCCAGTAGCGCAATACGGAATGCGACTCGATCAACCAGTGGGTCTCGTAAAGGCCTTTCCGCGCAGGCTTCGTCGTGGAAGGGAACCAACCTGTTTTCTTAATGGTTTGACTATCACTCATCAGCCGACCTCCATACACAAACGACTGAAAGCACTTCCCATATGACTGTACAGGCGCAACTACGCCGCCGTACTGTGTTCAACGGATGGCCAGCGTAAAAGCCTAGGCCAATGCAAAGGACACGACTTGAATCAGCGCCGCCGCCCCGTCTTCATCTCTTGCGGTTGACTTCAGTTCATCGAAACGCCTAAACACCATGCATTTAGTGCTGTCGATTAGCGGACCTCGGACGCGACAAACTTCAAGGATGCGCTTGCCGGGTCTATTTCCGCAAACTGCCTACTTGTTGCTACCTGCGTTGGAGCAGCATCTCGCGGGATGTCGAGATTGCCTCACCGTCGGAAGAAGCCTGCCGCCGTCGCTATAAGCAGCCACAGCTCTGACACGGCTGCGTTGCTTTCGCCGCTGCACCAATATCCTTCTCAGCCACCTCTGTCTGGCCTGCCAACCGGCCACATACTGTGTTCCTAGAATTTGCCGCAATGTTAAGGTCAGCGTCACACGGCGGCGAACCGATGTCCGCCATCGAGTCACGGTGTCGCTTCCGCCTGACTGCGAACGCGGAAGAATTTCTCCACCGGAATCACCGCAACGACCCCGTCTCCACCTGCGCCGACACGTGCGATATCCATAATGGTCTTTACGAGAGCGTCGACGTTTTCCGGCTGCGTAAAGACTTCAATCTTGACGTGCTCCGTCGTCCAATCGTCGGCAAAGTAATTCGGATGTACGCCGAAACCCCGCACTTTGGTAACGGTCACACCATGGATGTGAATGGCGCCCAGCTTTCGTTCCAGTCCTTCCACTACATCGAGCCTGACAATGGCAACAACGCATTTCAGTTCCATGTCGTCCTCCTCAGCGGTTGATTGTTGGGGAAACTGAATCCCGCTATCCGTTTGGTCCCCACTTCACGTCCACGGCAGCTTGAATCTTGCCCGCGTCCTGAACTCCGGCTTGTGTCATCTGCCAGGCTATCTCTGCCGTACCCTGGCAAACCGCGCATGTCACTGCCATCTTGTCTTCGAAGCATTGAAGATTGGAGCGATGTATGCCGCGATTTTCACAACCGCACCAGCAATAGAGCTTGTTGAGCGTCGCAGGAATCTGCGTCGCAACCCAGTAGGAATGCCTGACATCCTTATCAGCAAATTGATTCGGGTTCAGGACGTGTGACGCATCCGACCGGCCACTGGATATGATGCGCAACCCATCGGGACGCAACACCCCCACATGCCACGCAGTTTCCGAATGAACCTGCTCCTGCGGACTTACTTTCACGGTTGCGGAACTGAGTAACGGGTGCCGTGCAAAGAACGGCACCAGAACAACAGCCGCAGGTATCGCGAGAACCAGCGCGAACAGCAGCGCCACGAGGCGCCAGCTGGCAGAAGCGAGCACCGGGGAACTGGTCGCGCGCGCCTGATGCTCTTCTTCTTTACCTATCCGATGTTTCATTGCAACTCTCCTTATTTCTCAGGCCAGCGGCTATCGCCACAAACGCATCACCTCACTGCAAGAATGCATACCGTGCATCATGCTTACGTGCATCACAGCCATGCCGACGATACCGAGCACAGCGACGAGACCAATGACGGCGAAAATGACAATGACGACGTTGAGCATTCGAGCGCTCTCGAACATGACTGCCTCCTTCGTATAAGTCGCGGAGCAGCATGATGGGCAGCGATATCGGGCTGCTCCGCGTGACTTCAACGTGACGTGATGAATCAGGTCACGATTTGGGACCTGTCACCGCTTCACTCTGCACGTCCTGCTCGTCGGTACTGGACTTCGTAGCCCGCATCATGAGCAGCATCGAAAGCGGACACACCAGCATGCAGGCCACCAGGATGAAGGGTGCGAGAGACTCTCTGAACTGAGGGAGCGCCCAATATCCAAGAGCGATAACAAGTGCGAGCGCAAGTGCAGTCGTCACCATCGTCTTTGTGTTGCATTTCATGAGTGTTTCCTTTCTGGAATTAGATTGGGTAGTGGTATCGGGAAGAAATCCGCGTCACTTCGATGGAGACGCACCTGCCTGGTCCGAGTACTTGAGCATGATGTCGCCCATCGCCTTCATCATTTCCCCATGCATGCGCATCGCGGTCTTCGGGTCCATGTTCATATTGCTGCCCATCATTGGACAACTGCCCATCATGCCGCCACCCATCCCTCCCATTCCCATACCGCCCATCATGCTGGAGCCGTGTTCTCGCGTTTGCGGTGGGTGACTCGCGTCATTGCCGGTCCCACCGGCAGCCATGGCGACAGTGCTCGTCCCCAACGAGAGTGCCAACAGGGATGTAGTCAATAGTGATTTCGCGTTCATATATCTCTCCGGATTCGGTTAAATCGTGTCACTGAGAAACCGTTGTCGAGGCGCGACCCGATGCGCCCAGCGTTTGCGACACACGTGCGTGCGCAACGACGCGGGGCCGTTCGAGACTCGTCGACGAGGGAACTACAGGGAGCGAGGCGGAGGCGCTGGCAGTTCGGGGATGAACTGAGGCATGAGAATGAGGTTGGTGGCCTGGTAGACGGGCGAGGAAGTCACAACTGCAGTCTTGTACGTCGTGGGTATAACAGCCATGCCGCAGGCGAGACCGCTCAGGCTGCCGTGACATGCGGGCTGGGAACCCATTACGTGCGCTCTTGTATCTTGTGCGCACGACGCCATGCCCGGTGTATGCGGCGCCTTCATTTGCGGCTGCATTGTCGGCGATAACATCTCCGGGCAAAACGCCACCTGCGCGGGGTAGCCGAGCAGCGGCAGCCACGCGATAAGCAGGCAGGCAACGAGTTTGGCCCAGAATTTCATCATTTCAGTATAGGCGGTCCGCGCCGCATCGCCAAAGGACCTCGTGACGCTCGCGCGCTACCCCGTGGGTTACTGGCCCCAACGCTTTAGATGCGCGAGGAACGCGTCAGCACCAACAAAACCGACCAACCGTGCGTCGACCTGCTGATGGCCATTACGGTCATAGAAAATCAAAGCCGGTGGCCCGAAAAGCCCAAAGTGCCTCAACATCTCAACGTCTTCGGGTGTGTTCTTCGTCACATCAATACGCAGCAGTTTCCAGTGGGCGAACTCGCTCTCCACGCGTGCGTCGGTAAAGGTAAATCGCTCCAGTTCCTTGCAGCTGATACACCAGTCAGCGTAGAAATCCACCATGACGGGCTGGCCGCGTGCCGATTCAAGCGCCCGGTCGAGCTCGGCAGTCGACCCTATTGGCTCAAAACGCGCGGCACTGACCGTCTCAGTCTGTGCCCCCCGCGTAACACCGCGCAATGGTTGAAGAACGTCAAAATTCCCCGATGCAACGCCGACCAGTTCGGCAATCGCGGCGACCAGCAGCAGTACACCGATTGCTTTGCCCACGCGAAGCACACAGTGCGCGTTCGGCGGCAGCGGGTCGATGGCGCGCAGCATCATGGCGCAAGCGGCTAGCAGCAAAGCGACCAATGCCATCAGCAGCAAATCCGGCAGTAGCGAATAGACGAACCACAATGCTGCTGCAAGCAGCATGACGCCTAGCGTGTTCTGAACGACAACCATCCAGTGACCGGACCTGGGTAGCACATGCGCGCCGAACGTGCAGACGAGCAGTAGCGGAATGCCTATTCCGATGCCCATCACGTACAAGGCCAGCGCTCCACCGACGACGTCGCGACTGTTGGCGATATACAGCAGCGCACCCGCCAGCGCGGGTGTCGAGCATGGACCGACAATCAGTGCGGAGAGCATACCCATCACGAACACTGGGACAATCCGGCCGCCGGGCAGGCGATTGCTCCACTCGGTAAGCCGGGTCTGCCAGCCCGTTGGCAACTGCAGTCTGAACAGGCCGAACATGCCGAGCGCGAGGACAACCATGAGCAAACCAAAGCCGGCCAGCACCCAGGGCTTTTGCGTTACAGCCACCAACGGGATGCCGATGAGTGCCGCAATGGTGCCGGCGACCGCGTAGGTAACCGCAAGTCCCTGCACATAAGCGACCGACAGCGCGAAGCCGCGCCACACAGTTGGCCGTTGCCGACCTCCGCCGATAACAGCGGTCACAATGGGAATGAGGGGATACATACAAACCGTGCCCGCCATCAACAGACCGGCAAGCAGGAAGCCCAGCAGTTCGGGCACCCCAAGGCCATTCGCCGGTCGCAGATTCAAGCCGAAAACAGTGGGGCTCCGGTTTTCACCGACAACTGGAAACTCGGTCGCACCGGCCGTTGCGTTCCCTTCGTGCCCAATGGGGGTGACGACGCCGTTAGCAGCTATGCGGTAGCTTCGGGTTAACGGCGGGTAGCAGACGCCGAGGTCCGCGCACCCCTGCGACGTGACGGACAGCACGGTGCTCGCCGTGACGGCGCGGGGCAGTGGAATGTAAATTTGCACAGGCCGGTGATAGACCTCGACCATGCCGAATGTCGGGTCGTTTTTCGATTCTGCGGGCGGCATCTGGTCCGGCTTAACGGGCACACCATCCACCGCGAAGCTGAAACGGTCCTGGTACAGGTAGTAGCCAGGTTTCGTGCCGAAGTCGAGCGTTACCTGTTGTGGCCCGCTGACGCTGACCGTCAATGGGAAGGCTTCATTGACGGGTAGCAGGTCAGATTCGTTCACCGCGTAGGCGGGCAGAGACATCAGTACGAACAGCAAACCGAACGCGACGCGCCACACGCGGCTAAGCGTATCCTTCAGACAGAAAATGCCTCGCTGGGCGGCGATTGATGTCGTTCGCATCGCTGGCCTCTATCCATTCAAGCCGGACTACAGGCTCACCACGAGCGGTGAGCCTGCAAGTACAGTATCAGAGCCTCACTGAGATTGCTTTTCCAGCTTCTCGATGGTCAGCGTCCAAGCGACGCCTTCGACACGAACCTTGACCTTGGTTGCCCTCGTGAACCTGCTTGACCGCGGCCAGCGTCCTTTGCCTTGAACGCCATGGTCATCGGCGACAACCCGGGTTCTCCAATGCTCCGTGCTTCAGCGCGAGCATGGCAGTGGCCGGGGCCACTTTCTTGACCGCGGCGTCGGTCAACATGGAACTGGACGAAATCGTCGAGCCCGACAATACATGGACATGTTCATAGCAGCCATGTGATTGCCAGCGAACGCCGGCGTAGCAGTGATAGCTCCGAGAGCGACAGACGCAAAAATCAAATTTCCTCATTGAGTTTCTGTCGTGCCAAGATTTATGCCCAGACGTTATCTCGGTGGACAGTTCAGTGTTTTCACGTGCAGGTTCTGACAGGGATAGGACTTCGGCAGTTGCGGCGATTTGCCCGAGCGTGAATCGGGGGCCGGGTCGCTAGCGCCGGCCGCCTGAATCGGCACAGCGGAACTCGTGCAGCCCGCGAGGACGGCGACAGCCGCCACCACCACCATTGCGATGATGCGTACACAGATTATTGATGGCGTTTGCATCTTCGTAGTACCAGAGAGATTATCACTGCGTTCTCAGTTGAGGCTGACCGGTATGCGCGTCGCCAAACCCACACGCGACGTCGCCGTTATCGGAATAATTGCTTTACTGCTGATTGGCTCATGTCGGAGAGTTGCTCTTCATGCGCGCCCGATTGCGCTCAATCGTCACCTGACTTGGCGGATAATCGGCATGACCAGCAGGGACCAGACCATCGCGTCTCGCCTGAACCAACTCCTGCGCTACCTGCTCTCTGGTTTTTCCTTGCTACTGGGGCTGGATGGTCGGAGCCGTCGCATCGGACGTCGACTGACTAGCGCTGCTCGCGGACGGTAACGTGGTCGAAGCGCTAGATTTAGGGTAATCGTGGTCGGCATCGGCAAGTGCGGACGTGGCGAGCATTGCAGCGATGAGCGCGGCGGCGATAGTTTCGAGCTTCATATACTCCTCCAGAGCGATGCGGAATCGATAAGAGTTGATTCCGAACGGTTTCCATTCTGGAGAGTCGCGTCTGAACGAGCCGTGACGTGGAAATGACTTTTTAGCCATCCGAACGACATGCTCAGAACCATGCATGTTTGATTCAGATCGGGAGTCACAAACACGAATTCCGCCAAAGACGCAGGGGAAATAAAAAAAGGACCCGACGTGCTGTCGGGTCCCGTAAAAGATGACCTTAGCCTGAAGTCAATCGAGGCAGGATTCAGCCTTTATTGACCCTGTGGCGGTGGGCCATCTGCGTGGACGTGAAAGGCAAACGGTACCGAACAGACTACGACGTACCAGGTAGTGGACTGGAGACGAGTACCGCAGCGGCGACCAGTACCCCAGCCATTACCGCCGATTCGATATGCAACACGGCGGCAAAGCGCTTTAGAGGCTTCACGGGTGACGTCGAGGAGGCATTCTTCAACGATGCGAGCAGCTTCGGCATCTCGAAGAAGCGGTTGTGCCCTCCGAGGGCTGCGGCCACGACCACCAGCGCGAGTTTCAACGACAGAATCTGTCCGTAGCCCGATTCCAGAAGGTCGCCTGGCGACCTGACACCGCGCCAGCCGTTATAGGCGCCTGTGGCAAACAGAATAACCAGCGCAAGCGTTGCGGCGTCCGACAAGGACTGGATATACGCAGCGCTATTTACGCGGTCGCTACCCGTAGCGTTGAAAAAACGTGGCGCGACAACGTACGTCGTAACCAGCACAAGCCCCACCCACGCGCTGATGGCGAGCAGATGTACCCAGTCCGCCCACACCGGCAGGCTGAACAAGCCAGCATCGACTGGATGTCCTCCATTGCTGCGCGCCAACGCGACACCGGCCAGGGCCAACCAGATGGCCGGAGAGAACCTGATTGATTTCCCGGCCTGGATAAAAGAAAGAATGACCACGCATAGCATCAGCCCAGCACCAACCAGCCATGCGTGACCAAAGCCAGTCTCCACCAGCATCGAGAGGACAGCGGGTCCCGCCTCGGGAAGTGTGGACTCGCTCATCAACGCACAATGAATCCAGAACGCAAACGTACTGGACAGCAGCGCGCCGACCGACGCGATACGCAAGGCGCTAACAAGCCGCTGGCTCACGCTCGCCTGCCACGACGATGCTCGGCGTGCGAGCCACCGGTCACTGAGCAGTACGCCTACGGCAACCGCAAAGCTAAGGTTTTGCAGCGCAACGAAAGCCAGCCGCAGCATGCCAAGGAGACCGTCGTTCATCACTTCACCTGGAAGGTGTACGTGCCCTTGGTCTTATGGGCATCATGTGTCATGACAGACCACTGCACGGAGTAGGAGCCGGACGACAGCTTCGGGAGAGCTATCGCCAGCACGCGCGGGTTAGAAGCGTCGACCCTGGCCTTTTCCCTGGTCACGGCGGCGCCGTTTGCATCGGACACTTTCACCGTGCTGAAAGTGGACTCAAGGTCTTCGTTGAAAGTAAGCCGCAGTGCGTCCGGTGCTGCATCGAGGGTGCTACCGGCCGCAGGAATGGCGTTTTCGAGCTTGCCGTGTGCGAACGCGGCAGCCGGCACCAGTGCGATGGCGGCCGCCGTAGCCAGTCCCGTGAGCTGCTTGCGAGTAGATGTTTTCATGTTCTTGCGCATCCTGAATAGTCAATCTGGGCGTTGCCTGCGATTGATGGCAACACCCCGAGAATCCTTACTTCTTCTGCAGCTTCGTCACCGTCAGTGCGCCGTCAACTTCTTCGGCCACGAAACCAATCTTGTCGCCGACCTTGACCTGCGAAATCACTGCCGGGTCTTTGACCTTGAACACCATCGTCATGGCGTCCATGCCCAGGTTTTCCAGCGGACCGTGCTTGATGGTCAGCTTTCCGGCTGCGGCGTCGACTTTCTTGATTTCCCCATACGACATGCCAGCCTTTTCACCTGCAGGCTTGGCACTGCTGCCGCTCATATCCATGTTGCCCATTTCGCCAGCCGCATAGGCCGATGCCGAAATTGCCAATGCACAGCCAACCGCAATCGATACAAACAACTTTTTCATCACGCTTTCTCCAGTAGTTAAACGACAAGAACGAGCCGGGTAATGTGTCCGGCGGAATCGAAATCGGCTGTCCGGCAACTCGCCGGTGTATTCGTAGGCAACGGTCCCTTTGGGGTGCTTGAACCAGCCCGGGTCGCGATAGTCCTTGCGCCCCAACCCCTCTCGAACCTTCACGACGGTGAACATGCCGCCCATTTCCAGCGGGCCGAATGGGCCGGTGCCGGTCATCATTGGCAACGTGTTGTCGGGCAGTGGCATCTCCATCTCGCCCATTGAGCCGCCTGTGCTGCCCATCGCCATGTAGTCCGGCACCAGCCTGTTGATCCGTTTCACCAGGTCCTTCTGCGGCACACCGATCAGGTTCGGTACCTGATGACCCATTGCGTTCATGGTGTGGTGGGACTTGTGGCAATGAAACGCCCAGTCGCCAGGACGGTTCGCCGTGAATTCGATGGCACGCATCTGGCCGACGGCGACATCCGCGGTCACCTCGGGCCAGCGGGCGGAAGGCGGGATCCATCCGCCGTCCGTGCCGACCACTTCGAAGTGATAGCCGTGCAGATGGATCGGATGATTGGTCATCGTCAGATTGCCGACGCGGATGCGCACGCGATCGCCAGCCCGTACCGGCAAAGAATCGATGCCTGGAAAAACGCGCGCATTCCACGTCCACATGTTGAAGTCAGTCATCTCGTTCACGCGCGGCGTGAAACTGCCTGGGTCGATGTCATACGCGGACATGATGAACACGAAGTCACGATCCACCCGCATGACGTTCGGGTCTTTCGGATGAACAATGAATGTGCCCATCATTCCCATTGCCATTTGCACCATTTCGTCGGCGTGCGGGTGATACATGAAAGTGCCGTGCTTCTCCAACTGGAACTCGTAGACAAAGGTCTTGCCCGGCGGAATGTGCGGCTGCGTGAGACCGCCGACGCCATCCATACCGCACGGCAGAAGCATGCCGTGCCAGTGAACCGTGGTGTGCTCGGGCAGCTTGTTCGTCACGAAGATGCGAACCTTGTCGCCTTCGACCGCCTCGATGGTCGGCCCCGGCGCCTGACCGTTATAGCCCCAAAGATTCGCGTTCATGCCCGGCGCCATTTCGCGCACCACAGGCTCAGCAATCAGGTGGAATTCCTTCCACCCATTCTTCATACGCCACGGCAGCGACCAGCCGTTCAACGTGGCGACGGGCGTATACGTCCGGCCATTCGGCGGCGCAAGCGGTGCCTGCATCGTGGCCGTGGCCATCGTGGGCGCCTCAGGCAGTGACGCGGCGCCGGCCTTACTGACGAGTGCCGCCCCCAGCAGCGCGGCCCCGGAGCCGCTGAGAAAATTTCGACGAGACACCATGTTATTGACCTTCTGAATCTGTAGACGACGCCGGTTGCGTCGTGGGTGCTGACGGCGCTGAGGCCATTGCGAGCGGCGGGAGACGGCCACCGACAGCCTGCTGCAGGTCGGTCTCCGCGAGCCAGTAGTCCTTCAGCGCGTCGATAGTGCTGTTCACCGCGCCGACCTGGTCACGCGAATCGGACAGCAGCTCGAACACGCTCGCGAGCATGCCGTTGTAGCGAAGCAGCAGTTCGTCCGAAATGGTTTTGCGGATCGGCACGACTTCGTCGCGATAGTGCTTCGCAACGTCGTAATCGGTCACGTAGGCCGAATACGATTCCCGAACCTCTGAGCGCGCGTTAATCGCGGTCTCGGCGACGCGGTTGACCGACTGCATATAAATCGCTTCGGCGCGCGCAACCTTCGAACCACCCCAGTTAAAAATGGGAATCTCGACGCTGATTTCATAGCCCTGTTCGTGGCCGTCGGCGGTCGTGAAATTGTTCTGATACCCGACGTCCAGCGCGTTGATGAAACGCGTCGCCTTGCTGAGACCCAACGAGCTTGCGACACTCTGCGTCTGCAGCTTCGCCGTCTGAATATCCAGCCGGTTCTGCATCGCGAAGCTCTCGAGGTCATTCAGCTCGGGACCGTTCGTGGGCAGGTCTGGCAGGCGTTCGGGAAGCGTGTACTGCGTCCCGGCACCCCACAGGCCCATCGTGCGCGTAAGCTTTTCGCGCGCGGACACAGACTGTTGCCGCGTTCTTGCGAGTTGCGCCACCGCGTCTGCGTAAAACGCCTGCTCGCGAGCGTAGTCGAGCTTGCTGAAGTTGCCGGCCTGCTGCATCCGGAGCGCGAGTTCGGCGCCGGCCTCGGCCGAATCCCTCACCTGTTCCGCGTAAGCGGCAGACTGCTGCGTTGCGACCGCGCCGACATAGGCCCGTCGCGCGTCGGCGGCAACCTTGAGCATCGCGTCTGCCGCCAGAAGCCTGGTCTGCTCGAAGCGGCGACTCTCGACGCGAGTCGCCAGAGGCAGCGTCAGGACGTTCAATAACCCGAGCGTAAAGGTGCGGCTGATGCTCAGGTCGTTGCTCCCGTGCGTCCGACTGAACATGAAACCTGGGTTGGGTAGTCGTCCCGCTTGCACGAGGTCCGCCTCAGAGATGCCGAGTTCGCCGTACGAGGCCTGCAGGCCCCGGTTGTTCAGCAAAGCGATTTGCACGGCGTCGTCCATACCAAGCGGCCTGGAAAGCAGTTCCTGCGTGCGCTTTGCAACCGCGTCCCGGTCTTCGTCGGTCCTCACCAGTACGGCATCTTTCCCAAGACGCTCAGAGGCGGTGGTTGAAACGGTATTGAAGCCACCGTCCTTCGAAAAGGTCGTACAGCCTGCAAGGAAAACCATCGCGCTGGCGACCGCAAGGATGCAGTTGCTCGAAAAGAAATGCCGCGTCATTTCGCCGGCTCCTCGTGTCTGGAGCTGTGTTCGTTATTTTTGGCGTCGGTGCTGCAGCTCCTCATGTTGCCGTGGTCCATCCCTTTCATCCCCGGCGAACTCGTCACGGAACGGTTGAGCTCCTGCCAGCCAGGCGCCTTTTGGTCCCGGTATGGCTGGTAATCCGCGAAGGCGGATAGCACGCTGACCGCCGGCACCGATGCGGCAGCGTCGGTCGGGTCAGGAGATATGGTAGTGGCGTGCACGAGCGCCGGCAACAATGCCGCCGCGCTGAGCAGCGCCGCGATAAACATTCGCATGGATTCTTCTCGTCGTCAGTCACCTGGATGGCCGACATACGGCCATCAGGGCGAAATTGCATATCGCAGCCTGAGGCCGCGACGAAGGGCTAGACGAGAGAGACTCTGGGAGGTCGTTCGATGCCGCTAGTCAGAAACGATGCGACGCTGACCGAGGGAGGGAGTGGAACAGCAAAGTGAGCGGTGCCGGCCGGCGTTGCCACTGCAGGAACGGCAGGTAACGCTACGCCGAAGCAACAGGATGCACACGTCGCGCAAGAGTGCGCATGATGCGCGCCTCCATGCTGATGGCTGTGGTGAGTACCGTCAGCCATCGCCATACCGCGCATATCATGACCGTTAATCGATTCAGGCTCATGTGCGTGTTGCGCGGACGTCATTTCACCCACGAAATGCGATGACTCGCATTTCATGGAGATGGCCGCGAACGACTGAACCGGAAGGCTCAGTATCAGCAGCACGATGACGAAAAGTTTGCGCCAATACGACATGGTTGCGAAGTCTAGCACGCAGATTAAGAAGACTGTAAGGTCAGGAATGTGTCATTGCGTAACCCGCGCTCTCTAAGGGCGCAGTGGCTCGCCGAGTACACGCCTCGAACCTTATCGCCGCGTACGTGACGAAGGGGTGGCCGGAAAATGACCAATTTTTCAGGTTGGCCGAAGATGAAAAAATTGTCATTTCCCCGTCATTTTCGATACACCTTCCCGGCACTACGCTGGGTACACTGATTTAATGTTCATAACCGGCGACGACCACCAGGCCGACCTCTCCCATGCGGATACTGATAGTCGAAGACGAGCCAAAAATGGCTTCTTACCTGCACAAGGGACTGACGGAAGCCAGCTACACGGTCGACATCGCCGATAACGGTAAAGACGGCCTCTTTCTCGCATTGCACGAAAACTTCGACCTGATCGTCCTCGACGTGATGCTTCCGGAACTTGGCGGTTTCGAAGTGCTTAAGCGCCTCAGGGCGCAGAAGCAAACGCCGGTACTGCTACTGACGGCCAGAGACACGGTAGACGACAAGGTTGAGGGGCTTGAGCTCGGCGCTGACGACTACCTGTCAAAACCGTTCGCCTATGCGGAGTTTCTGGCGCGCATTCGCTCGCTGCTAAGACGTGCGCCACGTGGCACTCGCGACGTGCTGACGATTGCTGACCTTGAGGTGGACCTCATCAGGCGCAGGGTTCGGCGAGGTGAGACCCGCATCGACCTTACCGCTCAGGAATTCGCGCTGCTTCAGTTGCTCGCGGAGCGACAAGGTGAGGTCCTGACTCGCACGTTCATCACGTCGCAAATCTGGGATATGAACTTCGACAGCGACACGAACGTGGTCGATGTTGCCGTCAAGCGCGTGCGCGCCAAGATTGATAATTCGTTTGATAAAAAATTGCTGCACACGGTTCGAGGCATGGGTTACGTGCTCGAGGACCGCTCGTGACGACCGGTACGTCCTCGTATTCCCTGCTCAAACGATTGACCCTGGCGTTCTCAACGGTCGCCATCCTGGTCTTCGCGCTGACAGGCGCATTCCTGTACAACGCGCTGTCCACCGAGTTGCAACGGCGTGATGACATCGAAATCAGCGGCAAGCTTAGCCAGTTTCTCCAACTGGCACGAGATACCGGTTCAGCGCAGGCGGTGCGCAATAAGCCCTCCGTGTTCCACGAGGTGCTGCTATCTCACCCCGGCGTCTATCTCGCCATATTCGACCGACAAGGCGCCGTCCTGCTTCAGCATTCGGACAGGCCGTCGGTCGACCTGGCGGCTACGCCAGCTACCCAACTTCCGAACGCACCGTATACCTGTGAGCCGGCTGGCATTGGTCCATCCCGCTGTGTCTTTGCCGATGAAACGTTACCGTCCGGCGATTCGGTTCGCGTATTACTCGTTCGCGCGGCGGCCGACCGCCAATCGTTGCTGGAAAGTTATCGGATAGATATCTGGCTTGCAGTGGCCGTCGGCGCGGCACTGGTCGGGGCGTTGGGCTACGCGGTCGCCCGGCGAGGATTTTCGCCGGTTAGAAGCATTGGGCGCCAAACTTCACGGATAGAAGCTCACAATCTGAGCGAACGGCTCGACATCGAGGGAGGGCCAATCGAGCTTCAGGATATCGCGTTCTCGGTCAATCGCATGCTTGACCGGCTCGAGCGCGCGTTCGTCCGTCTTTCG
Organism: Paraburkholderia sediminicola; assembly: GCF_046030555.1. Lineage (GTDB taxonomy): Bacteria > Pseudomonadota > Gammaproteobacteria > Burkholderiales > Burkholderiaceae > Paraburkholderia > Paraburkholderia sediminicola_E. The sequence continues at coordinate 69,568 of NZ_JAQQCH010000013.1, forward strand.
CAGTTTTCGTCCGACCTGGCGCATGACATGCGCACGCCTCTCGCCAACGTCATCAGTTCATCGCAGGTCACGCTGTCACGTACCCGAACCACCGAAGAGTACGAAGCGCTCATCGACTCCAATATCGAAGAGTGTGAGCGACTACAGCGAATGATTGAAAACATGCTGTTCCTCGCGCGCACAGACAACGCGCAACGGCTCATCAAAGTCGCAGAGTTCGACGCGAAAAGCGAATTGCGCCGGCTCGCGTCCTACTTTCAGGGACTGGCCGAAGAAGCTGGCGTGCAAATCGTTGTAGAAAGGAACGCCCGGATAGCCGCCGATGCGACGTTGTTTAGGCGCGCCGTGAGCAATTTGGTATCAAACGCACTCGACTATGCCTTCGCTGGGTCCTCCGTCGAACTGTCCTCGTTCGAATCGCCGAAGTACGCAGTCATCGAAGTGACAAACCAGGGCCGACCCATCGCGCCTGAGCACATCGACAAGATTTTTGAGCGGTTCTATCGAGTCGACGCGTCGCGGCATGGCTCAGCCAGAAATGCAGGTCTCGGCCTTGCTATCGTGAAATCCATCATGGAACTTCACCGTGGCAAAGTCGACGCCATAAGCGATGGTGAACGGACCACATTTACCTTGTACTTCCCACGCCTTGCCGCTGCCTAGGCTGTGACGGCGGGCAACAGAAGCACATATGTCACGATGGTTCTTGACCTTCCCGCGATGGGAAGGTCCATGCTAAGGGTTCTGATTTGCTACTGGAGGAAAAAAATGGAATTCGAAGTTAAGGACATGTCATGCGGCGGGTGCGCAAGCTCGATTACGCGGGCCGTCACCAACGTCGACCCGGAAGCGAAGCTCGACATCGATGTCACCACCAAAATCGTGAAAATCGATTCAGCGTTGCCACCAGAGCGTCTGGTCGCGGTAATTGAGGCAGCGGGATTTCACCCGACGGTCAACGCGTAATCACATCGTCCCACGGAGATAGCTGAAATGCGGTTCCCTCTTGGCACCTTACTGTTGATGTTCGCGTTTCAGCTTCCCGCTCATGCTGAAAACGTGATTGTGCTGAATTCTGCCGACGCGAGCGTGAGCCTCATTGACGAGTCGACGCAGAAAGTCGTCGATACGTTCCCGGTGGGAAAGGAACCTCACCACCTGATGGCAACGCCGGACAATCAGTCGCTGATTGTCGCGAACTCCGTGGCCAACAATCTCGTCTTTCTTGACCCCAAAACTGGGAAGGTCCAAAGATGGATGGCAGACATCGAAGACCCCTACCAGCTCGGCTTCTCATATGACCGAAAATGGTTTGTGACGAATGGGCTGCGCCTCGACCGCGTGGACATTTACCACTACGACGGAAAGAACTTCACGCTGGCCAAACGTGTGCCACTGGCGACGATGCCAAGCCACATGATTTTTTCTGCTGACAGCAAAATTGTTTTCGTCACGCTGCAGGTCTCGGGTGAAGTTGCCGCGATTGACCTCGCAACCCAGACTGTGCTCTGGAAGATGCCGGTTGGGAAAGCGCCCGCCGGCCTTTGGCTAACGCCAGGTGACAAATATCTACTGATTGGAATGACCGGCGCTGACTATGTGGCCGTCATCGATTGGCGCGCGCGCAAAATCGTGAAGACCATTCATACGGATAAGGGCGCGCATAACTTCCGCTCGCTCGTCGACGGCCAGCACATTCTGGTTTCGAACCGGGTCGGCAACACCATCAGCATCCTGGATGAGAACAATCTGTCCAACGTTGGGACCATCACCGGTCTGCTGCCAGGCCCCGACGACATGGAGCTGACGCCCGACAAGCGATACCTGTGGGTGACCTTCCGGTTCACCCGCTACGTCGGCGTCATCGATATGAAAACGCTGAAGCTCGTCAACACCATCAAGGTCGGAAAGTCCCCTCACGGCATCTACTTCTATAACCGCGCGCCGCTGGCGTAGGAGTTTCCACACAGGAGGTTGCCATGCAGATTGTCACCGCTCTCGGTCATGCGCTGTGGATGGCCTTCACGATGTTGTGGCAGATTTTCTGGGGACTGAGTCTCGGCTTCCTGTTCTCCGCGGTGATTGAAGTCGTGGTCTCGAAGTCCGAGATGTCGAAGCTTCTGCCTGACGCATCGCCTCGCTCGCTGACGGTCGCTAGCCTGCTCGGTGCGGCGTCCTCCTCCTGCTCCTATGCAGCCGTCGCGATGGCCCGCTCCATTGTGCGCAAAGGCGGCGACTTCACGGCCGCCATGGCGTTCCAGTTTGCAGCGACGAATCTTGTGCTTGAACTCGGCGTGCTGATGTGGGTGCTGATTTCCTGGCAGTTCGCCGCCGCTGAGTTCATCGGTGGCCCCATCATGATTGTCGTCCTGGTGCTGCTCTTCCGGTTCTTTCTCAAGGACTCGCTGAAGAGCGAAGCTATCGAGCAGGCGGACAAGGGTATCGCCGGGAGCATGGAAGGTCATGCGGCCATGTCGATGGGCGAACAGCACGGAACATGGAAGCAACACCTTTCGTCCAGAGAGGGATGGATAGCTATCAGCCATAGTTACGTGATGAACTGGGCGATGCTGTGGCGCGACATCGGTATTGGGTTGCTAATCGCTGGCGCGCTCGGCGCCTGGGTGCCGGACAGCTTCTGGCAGAAATTCTTCCTCGTCAGTCATCCGACGGCCGCAATGATTTGGGGTGCATTTGTCGGTCCCCTGATTGCGGTTGCGTCGTTCACCTGCTCCGTTGGAAACGTGCCGCTCGCTGCAGTACTGTGGAACGGCGGCATCAGTTTCGGCGGTGTCGCCTCTTTCATTTTTGGCGACCTCATCATCCTTCCCATCCTCAACATTTACAGAAAGTACTACGGCGGCCCGATGACGGTGTTCCTCGCTGTGACCTTCTATCTTGCGATGGTCTCAGCGGCGCTTGTGGTCGAAGCATTGTTCCAGTCCCTCGGGTGGGTCCCGACGGAACGGCATACGGCAGTTGTCGACGCAGCTATTACCCTCAATTACACAACCGTGCTCGACATCGTTTTCGGTGCAGTCTTCATCGTCCTGACGGTTGTATTTTTCAGGACCGGCGGTCCGGAGATGATGCGCATGATGGAGGGCGGTGAGCACGAACATGGCGCTCATGGGCATCACACTGCACATGACGACGCGCATCACCATCATCACGACCCATCCAACTGATTTCACCTGTAAGGAGCTTCAGCATGAAATACCCACGTTTCCTCAATGTCATCTCTGTCTGTGCTGGCGTGGCCATCTCGGGCGCGTCGTTCACGGCGCATGGGCAGCAGAGTGCGTCCATGCCTGCCATGAATATGTCCGGGTCGACTGCTGGTGATTCGAACCCGTCGACGCAGGCTTTCAAAGAGGGCGGCGAGCAGATGATGAAAAACATGAGTGCTCCCCCCTACACGGGAGATACCGACAAAGACTTCGTCGCTCACATGATTCCCCATCATCAGGGCGCGGTTAGCATGGCTGAGGTCGAGCTGAAATACGGCAAAGACCCCGCGATGAAGCGCTTGGCAAGAAACATCATCAAGGCGCAGAACGAGGAGATTGCCTACATGAAAAGCTGGGAGGCTAAGCATGGCAAGTAACGTCGTGTGACGCGGACAGCTCGCGTGAAGCGGAGAAGACCGGCGCACCTATCCGTTGCGGTCGGGATGAACAGGTGCGTGCGTGCTCGCATCCGAATGCTCGCTGAGGTATCTCTGAATGCCTGAGTTCCGGTCAAGCAATCCGAGCGCGTGCCTCGATTCTGTTTGACGGACAACTCCGGGGTTGCGCCTTTCGGCGACTACGTTTCGTGCTAGAAATGATGCAGCAGCAGAAGTTTCTCGACGTGTGTGCTGGCAGATGGTCCCAATGAACGGGCGCGCCTCTATCGCGCTATGTGTTGCAGAAGCAAGCAGGCGAAGTGGGGCCGCAGCGGCGGCCCCACTTGATGCATCTATCTGTCCGACGCTCTTCGCCCGGCAGATAACTCCGGGGACTCCCGCTGCAGGTTGGCCTGTCGCCGCGCCCGGTCGTTAATGACCTGATGGCGCCGGTGGTCCGTCATCTTCTTCCACCCCCGAATCTCGTCGAGCGTGCGAAAACACCCAACGCACAATTTGGTCTTGCCATCGAAGGCGCACACGTCAATGCATGGGGACTTGATTGCCATGCGTCAGGCCGACGCTGGCGCAGGTTGCACTTCAACGGTGACATGCGACAGCCCTTTGAAGCGCTCGAGCACGGTATGGTAGAAGCGCGAATCCCGCTGTGACTCATTGGTAGCAACCGACACTACGGCGCTCATGTGGCCCGGGCCTACGCGCCATACGTGCAGGTCAACAACCTTGTCGCCCCGGTCCTCGATAGCATGACGCACATTCTCAGCCATGCGTCGGTCGGGATTCATGTCGAGCAAAATCGCGCCCGTGTCGCGCATCAACCCGTAGGACCAGTTCGCAATCACGAGTGCTCCGATAACACCTGCGAGCGGGTCCATCCAGAGCCAGCCAAACGCACGCGCCAGTACCAGGCCAATAATTGCCAGCACGGATACCGCCGCGTCGGCCATCACGTGGATGTAGGCGGAGCGGATGTTGTGGTCCCGGGCAGTTGCGTCAACCGCGTCGTGGCCGTGCTCGTGCTCTTCGAACTCGACCTCGTGCTCGCCGTCCTGCATCCGCACGATGGCTTTGAAAGCGTGTGGTTCAGGAATGTCTTCCCTCGATTCCAGATAGCCGTCGCGGTCTGCAAATGCAAAGACCTGGCGCGCGCCGTCAGGTCGCATCGTCGTCACCGAAGCAGTCGACGCGTCCAGTCGCGAACTGTCTGTTGAAGGCGTAATGCGAAAAACGGGGGGCACGCCATCCTCGAAGATAGAAACGGCAAACACGCCGGACGGAGCAAAAATCTTCTGCGCCTCTTCTTCGTGAGCGTGGTCGTCATGACCATGGCTATGACCGTGACTATGACCATGGCTGTGTCCGTGATGGCCGCCGCTCAGCAGCCATACGCTTGCCAGGTTAACGAGCAGGCCGACTACCGCGATGGGAATCGCTTCGCCGAAGTGGATGGGCACCGGTGACAGGAAACGCGAGATAGCCTCGTAACCAATCAGCAGCGCAATCATCGCAAGCACAATGGCACTTGTGAATCCTGCGAGGTCGCCCAGCTTGCCCGTACCGAACACGAAACGCGAATCGGTGGCGTGCTTGCGGGCATAGGTGTAGGCGAGCGCGGCAATCAGCATGGCACCCGCATGGGTCGACATGTGCAGACCATCAGCGACGAGCGCAAGCGACCCGAACATGCTGCCGCCGACGATTTCAATCAGCATCATGGCGCTGCACAGCGCAATTACGGCCCACGTCTTTCGCTCGTTCTGTTCGTGACCAGCTCCAAGAAAGATGTGGTCATGTCCCGCGCCGAACGCGGCGTTTTTGAAATCATTCATTTCCAACCCTAATCACTTGAAATAGCTGTGAACAACCTCGATGAGTTGTTCGGTCGCACTATCACCGGGCTCCTCGCCGCTTTCCGCGTCGACAAGGTGGTTCCTGATGTGGTCCTCGAGCACAACGGCAAGCAGGCCATTCATCGCCCCTCGGCAACTCGTGATTCGCTGCAGGATGTCAGAACAGCCGTGCTCTTCTTCCAGCGCCCGTTCAATGGCTTCGACTTGCCCCTTGATACGGCGAGCCCTGTTGAGAAGCTTCTGTTTTTCCTGAACGGTGTGACTCATCGCATTCCCCCTATATACCCCTAGGGAGTATATACTTTTTCATAGCTTTTCATAGGGGGATGGGGTATTACCGCCAATCCGCCTTCCGGTATCTTACAAAGCGCCTGAAACACTTTATGAAGCTACTACTCGAAACCCGTCAATTCATGCACGCACGTCACAACGCCGCCTTGACCGCACTCCTTGCCGCCGCGCTATTCGGTGCGACCACGCCGCTTGCCAAGACTCTGCTCGGCTCTCTGTCACCATTTATGGTCGCGGGTCTTTTCTACCTGGGCAGCGGAGTCGGGCTTGCCATCGGAATTCTTTTTCAGCGCCTTCGCCGCACGGCGGGTGAACGGCAGAACGAAAATCGCATTCAGGTTTCGGAGTTGCCCTGGCTTCTTGGCGCCATTGCAGCGGGCGGTGTCGCCGGACCTGCGCTGTTGATGCTGGGCCTTAGCACGACCCCGGCAGCAACCAGTTCCCTACTGCTTAATCTCGAAGGTGTATTTACCGCGGTGATTGCCTGGGTCGTGTTTCGCGAGAACGTCGACCTGCAGATATTTCTCGGTATGGTTGCGATAGTGGCTGGCGGCGTCACACTATCCTGGCAACCCGGCGCAACTGGCGTGCCAGCGGGTGCTTTGCTGGTTGTGGGAGCTTCTGTTGCATGGGCTATCGACAACAACCTGACGCGAAAGGTGTCAACTAACGACGCCATGGTCATTGCCTGCCTGAAAGGGCTGGTCGCCGGTTCCGTGAATCTGGGCATCGCGCTGCTGATGGGGGCGCATCTGCCAGGCGTTGGCAAGATGGCTGCCGCCATGCTAACCGGCTTCGCTGGCTACGGCGTCAGTCTGGTTCTCTTTGTCGTTGCACTGCGCAACCTCGGTACCGCCCGAACCGGAGCGTATTTTTCAGTAGCGCCGATATTCGGGATCGCACTTTCGCTCATTCTGTGGCCAGAACTGCCGTCGCTGCTGTTCTGGGTAGCGACGGCACTCATGGCTCTGGGAATCTGGCTTCATATCCGTGAGCGACATGAACACCCCCATACTCATGAAGTTCTGGATCACAACCACCAACACAGGCACGACGAGCACCATCAACACGCTCACAACTTTGAATGGGATAGTGATGAGCCACACACGCATCCGCACCAGCACGTGCCCATTACTCACACGCACGCGCACTTCCCCGACATTCATCACCGCCATACGCATTGACTGTGCAACGACAATATTGCGTTCAGCCTGAGCCAATGGTCGTGCGGGGCTTCATCAGGTCCCCTATCATGGAACTGCAGACTGTACGGAACCGGGAACGCAGAATGGACAGCAAAGAGCATTGGGAAGAAGTCTATCGCTCCAAGGCATCTGACGCAATTAGCTGGTATCGCCCGCATCTTGAGACTTCGCTACAGCTGATTTGCGGAGTTGCGCCGGACCAGAGCGCTGCCATTATTGATGTGGGCGGGGGTGAATCGACGCTTGCAGATGATTTACTTGTACGCGGATATCGAAACCTGACGGTGCTCGATATGTCCGCCGTTGCTCTCGATGCGACAAAACGTCGGTTGGCTACTCTCGCCGACCAGATAGCGTGGGTCGAATCCGATATTGCGGTGGTTGACCTGCCCGAACATCGATACGACCTGTGGCATGACCGTGCCGTCTTTCACTTCCTGACCGAGTCATCACAACGAAGCGCATACATCCGCGTGCTGAAGAAAGCGCTCAAGCCTGGCGGCCACGTCGTAATTGGTACATTCGGGCCAACCGGTCCAAGCAGATGCAGCGGGCTGGAAGTGAGGCGATACGATGTTCAACGCCTGTCTGATGAAATCGGTGCCGGGTTCGAATTGCTAACGAGCGCGGTTGAAGACCACCGCACGCCCACTGGCTCCAGCCAGCAGTTTCTTTACTGCTGCTTCCAGAAGCAGCAGTAATCGGGTCGGTCAAAATCTCGGCATCGCGCTTTTCCCGCCTCATACCTGTAAGGAATTAACGGAACAGTGGGACCCGCCAGCTCTGCCAGTTACGGCGTTATCCAATTCATGTGCAGCATGAGCCTGACCGAAGCATCGGGGAACACCTGGTGGTGCGATACGCGCAGTACACGCAGCAATCCCCGGGGTTCGGTCTGAGCGTGGCCTTGCCATGCCATGCTCGAATTCGTAAATCCACACCCTGGCTGTCCCTTCCATCTGTCCGATCGAATCACGCACGGTGCTCGACCAGGGCAACCTCCTCGCCGAAGGCTCGCCAGAGGAGATCGCTTCCAATAAGGACGTACAGACCAGCTATCTGGGCAACACAGCGTGAGCGCCGCACTGATCGCCGAAGGGCTGCATACCTACTACGGCAAGCGCCATAACCTGCACGGCGTGAGCCTGACGGTCACGGAGGGGCGTATCACCACATTGCTCGGTCGCAATGGAGTCGGCAAGCCCACGACCTTGCGGACGCTGGTGGGTTTGACACGCGCGCTCCAGCCACGCGTGATGATCTTCGTAGCGGATGCCATCCGCTGGCCAACCCTCCGGATCGCCGCGTGTAGCGTCGGCTAGGTACCAGAGGGGGCGAAGAGTCTTCATCAATCTCAGTTTCGAGAAAAGCAGGACTTCGGCGCAAAGACAGTCGCCGACAACCTGTGCACGTTGCGGTGTGCCACCCGGTGACGAGCGTGGCAGCCGGCCGATCCGGCTTTACGCGATGGGGGACGCTCAAGTCTATCCTCGGCGCGCGCCTTCTCCGCATTGAGCACGCTCTGGACCGGCTTACATATGCAGTTGCCGTCATGCACCAGAACCGACGTCGCATCCGGCTCTCGAGCAACTACTCACGACCACCCAGAAAAACCAAGCGCCGTCATCATCTCGCATGCAAGGTCTCTTGAAGCAATCGGGCTTGAGAGCTTTGCCCCTCATCCCGGATTGTTCACCAGCCGTCAACGCCAGGACGTTTACCGACCTGCCTTAACTGAAGGTCTCTCCTGCGAACCCGGCGAATCGAGCGTGAAGAATAACCAACTGGCGCTGCGGGCAAGTTGCGGAAACCGATACAACACGGTGCCGAGCATCATGAAATATCACATCGTTTCGACCGACGGCAGAAACAAAGGCGTCCCAGGCGACGTACCTCACCGCTCCTACTATGCTTAGTATCAACGCCGCCGCTGAAAGACGAAAAATGGCGGTCTCAAAAAAATGCTCCGGTACACCAAATACCACAATCGCTGTCAATGCAATTAATTGGATCGACATCGCGGCAGCACACGCGGCTATCAAGTGCGCACGGAAAGCACGCACGGTCTCCGGCGCTTTCAGGTTAGGCCACGACATTGCCAACTTGAGCTTCGGTATCGTTCTCATTTCGGTTCGAGCTCCGGCATAACTTAATCAAACCGATTGGCATAAACCATCAAAAACAGACGCTATAACTAAATGATCCGCTTCACTCTACCGCAGTTATCTGAGGGAAACCTGAAGCATTCCAAGGCACGCGGCTTGCCATGTCGTGGGCGCGACCACCTTAAGCGTACTTCAGGTACTGAGGTAGGATCGCCTGTCAGAGCGATGCTGCGGCCAGATCCAGACTTTCCGATATTCCGTGCGTCTGGGAATAACTGTGACGACGGGAGGGGTGGTCCCATTTTGTCTGAACCGAATTTTCGCGATTTAAAGTAGAAGCTACTGGTCTTTGCGCTGCCGTTTTGATCGCAGGCGGCATCGCGAAATAGGTTCTCGTCTGGCGTGCGTCGGACAAACTCGATTGCGGGCGGAGTTGACTGCAACACCGTAGATAGGCTGCGATCGACCGGCTGCATTTCCGTGACCCGCGCCGCTCCCAAAACATCGGCAGCGCGTTCCTGTAGTTACCACTTCCATTATGTCATCTGGTTTGGGTGGACATCGAATTGCTTCGCCAGTGCGGCGATGCTACTCGCGCCGCGAACTGCTGCGCCTTCGTCCTGAATGCCGCTTGAGTGCATCCGTCGGGTTCTCTTCGTCGTCTTTCCGGGTTTCTCTGCCGAAACTATGTCCGGCTCGGAGACCAGCAACCCCACTGAACGCGACGTCCGAATTTGGGAGGCCATGCTTTAACACATCGAAGACGGCTCTTCATCATCACTTAAGCATTGAGCGACACACTAACTACTTCGCAGAAATCGGAGATCGTCCTGAGGTTAAAAACAGCCGAAGCGCAAGTCAATGAATCACTCGTCTGGTTGGAAAGCCAGCCGCCCGGTTCGTGAGCGATCCTGCGTCGCGCTCCGTGCGACTGTGCGCCCACAGTGGCTCCCCGGCATATAACGGGTTACGGTTTTCGACTTGCAGGCCGAGCAAACGGATTCAATCGCGCTGCCTTTTGGGAGAAAAAACATGCATCGTCACTCTTTAGTCCGTAGTCTAGCCACTCTCGGACTGGGATTTACCGCCTCACTAGCGTTCGCCGGAGAGCCGCCCTCTGTGACGGTGAGATTGTCGGACACGGCCGCTGGCAAGATGTTGCTCAGTCTCTCACCACCATCCGTAGGCGCGGGCCCGGTAGAGTTCACAATAAAGAATGAGTCGTCAACTATGAAGCATGAGTTCATGATCGTTCCATGGAAAGGCGAAAAGGATGCGTTGCCTTATGATTCGAAGACCCAGCAGGTTGATGAGAATAAGCTCAAGGCGATGCAGGGAGTCGAGGACTTGCTGCCAGGCCAAGCTGTCACGGTCAGATTTTCCCTCAGCGAAGGGCGCTACGTCGCGTTCTGCAACGAACCGGGCCACTATCGGGATGCAATGAGCGGCGTGTTTTTAGTTAATAGCGCGAGGTAAAGAGGCGCTGATAAATTTGCATTTTGCCTGATGTGACTTTTCGGTGATTACTGAAATTCACTCATAGTCAAGCGCAAGAGGTGAAAGAGTCCGCCTATGCGTTAATCGCTGAGTAGGTCGTCGGGACGTCAAGCGCACTTACACGCTGAGCGCGCGATGCTGCACTCCGCCGTTGAACGAGCAATGCAGATTCGCAAGAAGATCCTTGGAGGAACGTGAATGCCCAAACAGGGGCAATCCTGAGCAGCCGTTGCGAAGCAGGCCACCGCCAGATCGCGCGGCGGCCTGATGGAGTCCATATTGCTATCGATTAGCCTGCTTTCGCCGCTGTCTCTCTGGCGAGCAGTCGCTTCGCCTGTTGATCGCCGGCTCCCGCTTCCTTTGCGGTCTGAACTGAGGTTTCGGTCGCTTCCGCCAAGGCCGCGCGGCCAGCGCTGCTGATGCTGACACGGTAGGAAGCGGGTGGCGTGCCTGAGCCTGCTGGCTTCCCGGACGTCAACGTCGCGTCCGGTGACCCCGTTCCTTTCGCGCGTGACATGGAGGTTGATACTGGAGCCGCTGTTGGGGGCGGCCCTTGATTGATAGACGGAACTGACATTTGAATCTCCCGATTAGAGAACGTCTGTACTGCCGTCAATGTATCGGCCTAAAATCTGCGGGCTTTAGAGGTATATTTTTTACGTTCGGCAACCGTATTAAGGTTGTCTTAAGGATAGCGTGAGTTGAGTTTCTTCAGCGCGACGCTTCACCGGCCCGAGAGGCACGATCGCCGACTATTGCCAAAATCGCGTAATGAATGTCGAAGCGTTGTTCAGGGACGAACGCGCCGACTATGGGTCTTTTGGGGTGGGTGGTATTTTTGTTCCAAATCCGCCGTCTCCGTTTCATTTGCAATACCCCCACTGCTCAGGCAGCCTTAGGGTATTGCGTCGACCGGTTGAATCCAAGAAGGATGACGGCCGCAAAAGGTGAGATAACCACCGGGAAAGGAAAAAAACCGCCGCGGTGCGAGGCTGACAAGTCGGCGAGGACTGACGATGTGATCAACTGACATTGGCCCAACACCGCAACCTCTCGTTGCTTTGAACCACCCGTACGACCTCCACAACTTGTTGCGACGTCAAGCTGAGGCGTCATGTGCAATTATTTTCCCTTCGATGCCCGCTCCTTCAGGCTTGCATAAGGTAATTTGTCTAGATTCGGGCGACACGACAGCAAGTTACTTTTGATATCGTCCGAATGCTCCGTTGCGCGTCCCCGCCGTTGGCCGGCGGGTAACACTGCCTTTTACGGAACGTCCGGATTAAAAGGAATCCACTAGCGATGAATCGCAGCGATTGCACGACGGAAACCGATATGTGGTCTGATTGGCTTCTGCATACCCGGTATGCCGGTGATCCAGATCAGGAGCGTAGCCTCCGGACGGACCTTCAACGTTACGCTGATCGCGTTCTCGACGGCGCCAGGCTTGTCTCTGGCATGACGCTGGCGGACATCGGCGCCGGCGATGGTCTGATCGCATTTCGTGCCATTGAACGCGTCGGTCCGTCCCTGCGCGTGCACCTGACGGACATTTCGGCGCCTCTGCTTCGTCATGCCGACGCACTTGCGATTCAACGCGGCGTTCGGGGCCAATGCACTTTCGTCCATGGTTCCGCCGAAGTACTTAAAGGCATTGATGCTGCCTCCGTCGACGCCGTCACGACTCGAGCCGTTCTCGCTTATGTGCCGGACAAGATCGCCGCTATGCGGGAATTCCACCGGATTCTGAGACCGGGTGGCCGTCTTTCTATTGCTGAACCGATTCTGCGTGACGACGCATTCGAGGCGTCTTCTCTGAAGAAAATCGTCGACGCCCTCCCGCAGGAGTCCGGGGACCAGTTCTTCCACCTCTTGCATCGCTGGAAAGCCGCGCAATTCCCCGATACAGACGAAAGGATTGCTGCGAACCCAATCACAAACTTCGGCGAGCGGGATCTGGTTCGTTTCGCGCTCGATGCAGGCTTCACGGAGGTTCACATGGAATTCCATATAGATGTGGGCCCGTCCGGGGTGGCTTCGTGGGAGATACTACTGGGCACTTCGCCCCACCCTTTGGCTCCTACGCTCGGCACCATTCTATCGGAACAGTTCACAGCGGAAGAGCGACTGTTCTTCGAACAGGTTTTCCGCCCACAAGTCGAAGGGCGCCGGTTAGCCACGGCTGATCGAACCGCATACCTCACCGCGACCAAGCCACAGCTCTGATGTTACTGATCGTTTTCAACACTCCCCAATCTTACGATCCTGTGACTCGTCCCTCAGTGCGCGAAGCGGTTATTCTGGCATCGGCTATTCCAATTCCGAGCATCGATCGGAGGCGCCAGTGTTCCAACATCAGTCCAACGGAACTCATGTTTTGCGCACAAACCGCGACCGGCTCGTTTAGTCAAAACATCAGTGCAATCGACTCGCCAAACGTCCAATCTGAATGAACAACGACAATGCTATTTGTGTCGACGTTCCTGCGCGTTGACTTCCGTTTCCACAAAGCAAGCCGGCCGTTCCCATCATCGAGAAATTACGCCTCGTCATCATACAAAAAGATTCCTCATCTAGACGCAACCTGAACGAGATCTCGGATGGACAAAATATGGATTGCAAGTCACCAGAGAGCTGCCGCGCGACAAAGATTGCGATCGTTTCGATCGCTCGTGCCGCTCAAACGACGAATTCGCACTGGAACCATGAAGTGATTGGCAGGAAAACTAGGCTCAAATGACGAAACTTGTCGCACAAAAAATCGGCAGACAATTCAAACGAACGTGTTCGTCCAAAGGCTTCTATAATTTCAGTCCGGCATGCTAGTCATGACAACCGGTCCGGAGAAATGACAAAGCACACTCCTTTATTCGCGCGGACATTGGAAGGCAGAGGGCGATCGTAGCTGTAAGCCTTCGATGCAGTCGCGGTGGTTTGCGGAAAATGCCGAACACGAGCACCCGACCTCGCACGACCAGAAGTCGCGTAACGTACACGACGTATCGGGCAACGCGACGTGACTATGGGAAAACTGACCGACTTTGAATATGGCCACTTCGTTCGTGTCCAAAATCCGGCCGACAAACGGATAAAGCCAGCGGATTTTCCCGAACCCACGTGCGCCGCGATCGAATTATCTTTTGTGAACGTATCTTTCTTCACAAACATCGTTTTCAGAGGCTTTCCATAAGCTCTGAATCTCCGTGAAGAGTACACTCGGTTCCTGCGCGTGTTCGACCAATCCAGCGTCGCTGGTTTACTAGTCAGGAACCCGCAGCGTCTAGACGCGTGCGAACGGAGCCCTTTGAGGCTGATAGCCCTCGATTGTCACGACCGGCGTTCGGCGCCTCAGGCCCACTGCGTCTGATTGGGATTTATTAGAAGTCTCCCCGGAGCAGGTTTGCGGAACACGTCCCATAGACCCGGTCCGCCCCGTGAGAGTGACGAGAATGACCGATCGAGTGTACAGGTCCAGAAACAATTCACGCTTAAGCCATCGACCGCAACGAGGAATGTCTTGGACTCATTTTCCGATCTCCGTGCACTAGTGCGCCTTTTGTGTATAAGTCCGGTCCTGTCCTGCATCGGTGGCTGGTACTTCTTGAGAGGCGATCGCCTCGTTCAGGCACTTCGAAGGATTCGATCGAACTCGAAACTCCGCTTCGACGTGGCGACACCTGATCGCCGCGGCGTAGCCGATCTCCGCTGTCGCTTACAGCGACGCTCAAGGCGAAAATGATGATCGCCCGAGGAGATCTCCTTTCGGCCAAGCGAATACAGCGCTCATGCGAAACGTGCCAGCAGAATATCGATTGACAGTTCGGAGGAGTGAGAACCAGCCGCAATCAGATTGTGCCGCGGGCGCCAGTGGCATATCGCCTCGACAAGTTTGAACGCATCGAAGGTTCGCGTGGCCCGTAATTCGTTGCTAACGCATTTCCTATCTGTGCGGAGCCGCCCGGTTCTTCCCTGCTTACTGTCACATGGCGACATCGAATTGACGGTCCGACGACCAGTGGAAGCATAGCAATGGCTTTCTGACAGGGGCAGAGGGCGCCCCGCTGGGCTACACGAAAGGTTCATAGAGATCAAAGAATCGCCGGTTGCTGAGGCAGTGAATTGAGCCGTCGGATGAAGTGATCACCCAGTCGCCGGGATGCACGTCGGTCCATCCTTCGGGTGTAGCGATCGACCAGACGCTGTTGCGTTGTTCTACGGCTGGGTGATCTCCCGGCGTAAACCACTGTGTGGCTTCAACAAGCCAGTTACGTTTCTGAAATTTCAAATCGCGCCCTCCGATAGTCGCGTGGGACCGCCCCGCAGAGGGAAGCGACGGCGGCGGAAAAAGGAAACGCAAAGAGACCTGGCTCTGACTTGTCCTTTGGTATGGCGCCGCTACCTCAACGAAGACGTGTGCAACGAGGCAGCCGAATAGATGTCGCGATTCAGCATGTCCGCGGATATCGCATCGGCGGCACTAACGAGATCTTCCCGGCCCGCGGAGCGCGCTTTCATGCAACCGTTGGCCAGACATGCTGTGTGCTATTGACGATTATCGGCAGGGACTGTCTGGCCCATCTCCGGAACTGCATATCAAAACGGTTCGCCCAGTCAATCCGGACCCGACGTTTGATGCGGTCGGCGCTGGCGACGACAACCGGTCACCGCAATAGACTGATCTGGGAACTCACCCCGACGCGCTCGCAGGAGCCGCGTCAAACCCAGCTACAACATGCGTCCGAGCAGACTGTCTCTAAATCCGATCTGATGCACAACGACTGCAAAAATGTGCAGACCAATGAAAATCAAAAGAACGATGGCGCTTGTGCTGTGCCATTCCCCGAGGGCGGCTCCCGTTGAATTAGCCGTTGCCAGTTCAGGTAGCCTCCATATGCCCGCGAGTCTGACGACCCAGCCTCGACCGCTTGCATTTAGCCAGCCGAGCAAAGGAACGAGCAGCATCAGCACATACATCGAGCTGTGAACTGCTACAGCGAGGAACCTGAGGACCATACGCGGTTCGTCCGAACCCGGTGCCTTGCGCATTACGACCCATACAAGTCTTACGGAGAAAATCACTAACAGCGCTGACCCGATTCCAACATGCCACGCGACGAGACCCGAGGGAGTCTTGACTGAGTCGGCATCCGGCATCAACCATCCGATGCTGAATTGCGCAACGAGAAGCAGTGCACAAGACCAATGGAACAACCGCGAAGCCACATCATATCGGGCCGGTGTTCGACGGAAACGTATCGTATCTGGAGTGTACATATGTGCCTGGCATAAGGATGATCCGAGGACTGCACACCGTTCCTTGCTCGAAGGGGCGAACTGAAATGTCAAAGCAGGCTGAACGTGGACCGCGGTGGGTCGTAACACTCCGTCATGGCTGACATGCGGCTCAAACCTCCCGGGCTTCCAAAGTGCGAACGACACCAGAACAGTACGCCCATTCGCCTTAAGCGAGCCTTATGGTTCTTCGAAATAACAGAGTTCCCTGGCCACCCGGCCGCATGGGGGCCATGCGCAACACCCGGATGTCGAATAAGGGTCTCCGTGCATGGCTAACAGCACGGCGTTTTGGCCTTTAACTTCGGTAAATCGAACGCGCGCTCTATCGGACTGCCAGGCAGAATTCCATCTCGATGCGAGGCCGCGTCACATGCCGCCCCTTGGGCGCCACGCAGCAGCATCCTTAGTTGGTGACGATGCGACTCGCCCTTGCAATCCACCGGTTGCTGTCGCGGCCGTTCAATGCGAGGCAAGACTGCCGATTTTTGTCGGCCGTCAGTCCAAGTGCGTCCGCTAACTTTCCCTTTGACACGAAGTTTTCCCATGCGGGATGGCGCGAATCTTTCTCGAAGACGGCCTCCTGACCGTCAAAGCACTCGCGCCTTTCCTCGGCAAGAGGCGGCCAATCGCCCGCGGAATGTGCGCCTTTGGTTAAGGCTCGGTTAAGTACCTGAATGCGATACTGTCGAAGTGTGGCGACGTTGTATCAACCCCCGCCACACTTCCCCTCGGGCCGTCAAAACATCGGCGGCTCCTTTTTCCCGCATCACCTTTACCGGTCCACATGCCGCCATCCTGATGCTGAAAGTCGTATGACAGATAGCTTTGCCAGACGGCCTGATTCGCAACAGAAAGATGGCATGGCCCGTAAACTATCGCGGGCGTACTGACGTGTGCCGCGTTGAAACCGCACTGGATCGCGACGCCACTAGCAGTCACCCGCATGACATCAGCGCCAATTAACATCAAACAGTCAACTTCAGGTGTCTGCTAGCGTGAGCCGAAGGTAAGAGCCGGCACACACATTGCGGTAGCAACGCGGAGGCTCGCGAAAACATCTACATTTATCAGTAGTACCTTCTAATGGTTGCACAGTTTTCTGACTGTTTCGTCTCGAACGAGTGCAGCTTTTGATCGAAGCTGCTTGCCCACCGCAACTCTGTTGTCGATCCCATGGTCGTTCGTCAGCACTCATCATTCCAGTACGAATCCTCCTGCAACGGGCACGATCTCGCATCGCGCGGTAAGATCGACACCGCGCACGCCATTGAGATTCCGAATTACCCCATCGCGCTTTCAACACCCTCGTAGTATGCTGCGGGGCCGCTGCGCGATTTCGGGCGACGTCGTAGCGACGATGACGGCCTGTACCGACCCTAGAATTTCAGCAGGGGCTGAAGCTGGCCCGAACGTGCGATCCTCTTTGGACATCATCCACGGCTACGCCTCTGCGTTCAAAGATGACTATGAATTCTAAGTTCGCCGCTATGACCAGGAATTTACCGTGCCTTATCAGCCTGAGCATCCTGTCCTACGGCACGCGCGGACTCGCCCTGCACCCGCACTTTCACCTGACTTACATGGCAATAACGGCGCTCGGCGTCGTTACAGGTACATTCTTCACGACGGGATGGTCGCCCCGCGACTAATTACTGGGCACCCAAACACGCAAGAAAAACGGACGACCTTCGAAGCCTCCCAACACTCGGAGGACCGGACACGCGACAACGCTGTTTTTTTCCAACGCACGCTCGCGGCCAACGCCCGATTCGATGTAGGCCCGTGCCCCCAGTTCATTGGCTATGGACGATGACGCTCCCGTGGCCTTTCGCAGGATTCAATTGCACGAGTATTGTGAACGACTGCGCCAGTGAACATTAAAGCGGCGAGGCTGGAATCCCAGATCGCTGCGGACGCCAATTCTTCGCTCCCGGAATGGCGCATGCGCTCTGCCAGAAGTTGTATCCCGCCGACTGGAGGACGGCTCATAGCGTGCCCCAGGAAGGCCTGCGTCGGCACCTCGAAAAGTTACTGCCACGCATCGGTGCACGGGTTTCATGTTGGCGCGAGGTTCCTAATTGGGTTGCCAGTACTGCCGCACCTGTCGTGCGCCCGATTTCTCACACGCAAAAATGTCGAGCATTAAAGAAGTACGCCTGTCTGCGACACCCGGAGACATCCGCATCGCTACGCGGTTTGTCTGAGGGGCGGTGACGATGCACCTTGTCAGCGGAAACGGTTTCACAGCGACGCTCATTGGGCGGCGGTGGCTATGCCGGACTGGCGTCAGAACTCCGCGCACCTCGCGGTTGAGAACCATGGATCTGCTTTCCTGCACCAGCTTCGGCAATGCGCCGGTAGAGGATGAACTTCTGCTGCCCGTCTCCGGGGCGCGCGCCGCTCCAGAACGGTTGCCAATAAAGTGACGACGGCGCGTGCGCGGACGGCGTCTGCACAATCAGAACGTTGCAGTCCTCAGCCCCTCGAGTCCCTTGCGGAACTGCCTGACGGCGAGCATACCATGCAAACATGGGGGCTTCAGACTCGCCGAAGCCGTCGGAGGCGACGCATCCTTTCGCCGCCAGGTTGGGCGCCAGTGCGACTGCCGCCTGGTCGAATACCTCCCGATAGCTTTTCGCGGCATCAATCCATGGCAACACAAGTGTTGACATAAGACCCCACCCGAGCGTCATTGCAGCGGCCCAACTCCACACCCCGGACCAGCGACCGCTACGCAAGATGGCAGGCTGCGCTAAAAGCCAGCCCAAGGTCAGCGCAACAGCAGCGGCAAGCGCCAACGGCTGCTTCGCCGGTAACTGATATGACAGCGGCAGCCAGCGAGCGAACGGGGATAGCCAGTGATGTTCCGCGACAGGCGCGCGCATGATCCACCATCCCCCCCATCCCAAACCCAGACATGCGATGGCCACCGCGGACGAGACGGCGACCCAAGCCCGCTGCACAAGCGGCGACAGGTGGCACAGAAAGCTGGCCGCCAGCGGCGCGAGCGCGGGCAACAGCGGCAGAAGATAGAGTTCACGCATTGTCGCGGACAGACCGAGTGTCACGAGACCAACGCTGACGACGAGCGCTGCCACGACCATCCGGGGGTCACGCCAGACGGTCACCCGGAACATCGCCAGCAGAGCTAGCGGTCCAATCGGGAACGCGAAAAACAGCAGCGCTTTCACTGGAGTAAAATACGTATTGTCGGACCCGAGTTCTGGCACTGAAAAACCAAGGAAACGTCCGACGTTGTTATCCCAGAACCAGACGATGAAGAGCGAGCTCGACCGCAGCGCAAGCAGCGATGGCCAGATCGTCATTAGCGGCAGCGCGACCGCCACCGCAGCTCCGAGCAGCAGGATATAGCGGCGCGAACGGGAATAAGGCACGAAAACGGGTACGAGAAGCGAGGCGACGCCGAACACGCCTGGCATCAGCAGTCCCTTCGTCATGAACGTCGCGGCAATGCTGATGCCAAACAGAAGGGAGTCACGCCATCTAGGGTTATCGCTCAGCGCGGTATCACCAACGATACGGATCAACGCATAAAGTGCGCACGCGCTTGCAGCCATCAAACCGATATCAGTGAACAGATCGTGCGAATGCTTTACAAGTCCTATCGTCCCGGCCAGTAACAAGACCGCCCCCACCACTTCCCGGGTAAGCCAACCCGGGTTTCCGGCGATCAGCCGGGCCGTCGCCGCAACAGCAGCAAACGCGATTAGCATGGCCAGTAGTGTTGCAAGCCTGGCGCCGTCTGGCGCCGGCAACCATCCGGAGCTTGCCCGCATGAGGGCGGTAGCGAGCCAGTAGAAGAGCGGCGGCTTCTCCATGAAAGGCACGCCCGCGTTGGTCGGGACAACCCAGTCGCCACTCGATGCCATGTGCTCAATGATGCCGAACGTATAGGTTTCGTCCTGCTTCCAGGGCTCGCGCCCGACGATACCAGGAACCAGATAAAGGACCAGCCACATAAGCCCAAGACAGGCGCGTAGGAATACCTGTGTGTGCCTCGCACGCAGATACCTCGAACTCGTTTCGTGAAGGCAAGTGGGCATCCGACCTATCCATCGCAGTCTTCATTAGCATCACGGTCCGCGCTTTACGCAGTCCACCGGACTCCAACCTTGAAGGATGCCCGACTTCTCCTTATGAAGACCTTAAGGCGATCCGACCAGCGTTTCTGACGGTTAACGGTGAGCCGGCACATCTCGTTAGCGACTGCTCGAACGTTAAGGCCTCCTCGCCGGCGATCAAAGGGATCAGTCGCACTAACGCCAGACTGCTTTATATCGAAGCCCTGTTCACTTCCGTGTGAAGCAAGGCCCACGCTGATAAAGCTCTGAACCGGCCCTGTGGCCGATCGCGCCCAGGCGTGCAGTTCTTTCACTCACGCGAGTCCGCGGTCCACGCCATTTTCAGCATGGCGCGTTGCATGCGCCCTCTGCCTCGCGCTCAATGTATAGAGCGAGATCAACGAGGAACCCGACCCCACTCTTATCGCATTGGTGGGTTTTATTGCAACACCCAGGGTTCTCGCTGCTTTGCAGGGCTAACGGCTTCCATACTTATCGAAGTGGTGTGGCGCGAGCGGCTGGCAGGCCGGACCGGGTCACTGTGGTTTTGAGTTCGCCAGGCCGCTTGACCAGCGGTCCCAGCGACGGAGCTGCGAGCGTCGAGCCCGGGAGCCTGGAAGCATCTGCATCACGGTTAAGCAATCGTTAAGCTGCCGTCACGATAATAATCGCCCACCCAACGCTTGCGGCACCGTCCGAGATCGACCGGAGAAGTAAACGTTCGCGACTCGCGCGGTATATGCGATCGATTCATCACATAAGGCCAGCCTTGGCAATAATTCGATTTCTACGGACGCGGCAATGGACCATCTGACTTCGATGCGCACCTTCATGAAGGTGGCGGAGTGCCTTAATTTTGCCGCGGCGGCAAGGCACCTCGACGTTTCGAACGCAGTGGTCACCCGGCAAGTCGCCATGCTCGAATCGCACCTGAACGCAAAGTTGCTAAACAGGACAACGCGCAGCGTGTCGCTTACCACTGCCGGTCAGGCGTATCTGCGAGGATGCGTCGAGTGGCTCAATGAACTGGAGTCGATGGAAAAGGGCATCATATCTGCTGCCGATGAATCCGTCGGTGCCTTGAAAATTGCGTGTGCAGCGTCGTTCGCCGACGGCGACCTGGCGGACGTGCTGACTGAATTTCATCTCGCCGAACCGCAGGTCCGGTTCGATCTCAGCGTCTTTGAATCGATGCAACGCGTTACCCTCGCGGATTTCGATGTCTGCTTCAGCGTCGAAAGCGGACTGCGCGATTCGGCGATGATATGCCGCAGCCTCGCGGTAACTAGGGACGTCATTGTTGCATCACCGGGCTATGTGGAACGATGTGGTATCCCCGAGCGTCCCGACGACCTGACGCAACACAGTATCCTGGTCGCAGGAGAGATACCGGCTCGTTTCTGGGAATTTGACGATGCCCATGGCGTCAACCGCACGTTATTCAAGCCCGTCCTTCGGGCCGGAAGCGTTCTGGCCGTCAAGCGTGCCGCGCTCTCCGGGCTCGGGATCGCGCGCCTGGCTGAGTCGCTGGTTCAGACAGAACTGGAGAACCGGACTCTTGTTCAGCTACTAGGCCAGTTCCCACTGAAGGGAAATGAGCGGGCAATATGGATGCTTTACCCGGCGCATCGCCATATACCCGCAACCTTGAAGACATTCACTGATTTTGTGGTGTCACGCTCGCGTCGTTACTGAGGCTCGAGCATTTTCCCCGCCATCTGCCGGAAAAACGTCCTTGGCAAACGCGGCTGCCCGTTAACTCTTTCGTGCTTTAGCTGCTACAACCATGACGGGCGTCCGGGATGAGGGGGTTGCACGGTTTCATGCGTGGCCCTGTCTGGTACTGTCGTGGTACAGCCCGGAAGGAAGGCGACCAGGGTGGCAATCACCAAAGCTGCCATAACATGTTTCACGATCGACATCCTGCGGTTTGATACCACAATTTTCGCTCCGCGACCTTAAGCGATCCTTAACTAAATGTCGTAATAACCCGCGTCCTTTGGCGCAACCCTTCAGCGCTCACGCTGCGCTCCGATCTTCAGAATTTACATCGCATGCCGCATCCTCACGTCCGGCTTGGGTTCTCAGTCCGGAGCGGTGCCGGCTGCCTCCGACCGGCCCCCGCCTGTTCGCGTATTTGCTCAGCGTACGGTCGTGATCATTTCGCAACGCCCG
Source organism: Paraburkholderia sediminicola (assembly GCF_046030555.1). Taxonomy (GTDB): domain Bacteria; phylum Pseudomonadota; class Gammaproteobacteria; order Burkholderiales; family Burkholderiaceae; genus Paraburkholderia; species Paraburkholderia sediminicola_E. The sequence goes on from NZ_JAQQCH010000013.1 coordinate 91,696, forward strand.
GGGAAACACTAGGGCGCGAACATAGACGTCGCAGTATCGGCGTGTAAGCATCATCCCCGCTGTATTGATGACAATTCAGTCGCTCGTATTAACGCTTCAACAAACACAAGCTGTCTGAAAAAAGTTGTCTACTCGAACAACATTTCTGGAGATCTTTGATGAAGAAAAGTCTGATTGCGTTGGCTGCGTCAGCCACATTTGCAGTGCCAGTGTTTGCCCAAAGCAGCGTCACGCTGTATGGGGTGGTCGACGAAGGTTTCAACTACACCAACAATGTAGCCGGGAAGCACGACTATGAACTGCAAAGCGGCTACGCTCAGGGAAGCCGCTGGGGACTCAAAGGCGCCGAAGATCTCGGCGGCGGCACGAAGGCGATATTCCAGCTTGAGAATGGTTTTAACCTGAACAACGGCCGCCTGGGTCAAGGTGGCCTGTTGTTCGGGCGCCAGGCATATGTGGGTATCTCGAATGCCACGTTCGGCACGGTTACGCTCGGCCGTCAATATGACTCCGTCGTCGACTACCTTGCGCAGACAACGGCTAACGGGAACTGGGCCGGTTATCTGTTTTCGCACCCGTTCGACAACGACAATACGGATAACTCTTTCCGGGTTAACAACACAGTCAAATACGCGAGTCCGGATTTCGCCGGATTGCAATTTGGCGGCACGTACAGCTTCAGCAACGCCACCGGCTTCGCTAACAATCGACAGTTCAGCCTGGGTGCGCAGTATGCCAATGGCGGTCTGCTGGTCGCGGCGGCATACCTGAATGCTGACAATCCCGGCCAGTCGTCCGGTGGCGCCATTACGTTGACCGATGCGAATTTCGTGGCTGAACGTCTGCGCATTTTCGGTGGTGGCATCAACTACACGTTTGGTCCCGCGACCGTGGGCTTCGTCTACACGAACACTAACGTCAAGAACCCATCCGCGAACGCTGGCTATCTGTCCAGTTCCGAAACGATCCAGCCCATCACGGGTCCGTTGGCGGGCGGGAAGCTCAACACCCTCAAGTATCAGAACTTCGAAGTCAACGGCAAGTATCAGATCACGCCGGCATTCTTCGTCGGTGCGCAATATGTGTACACGCTCGAAAATTACGACGCGACAACGGGCAGCGTAAAACCGAAAATTCATAGCGTTGGACTAATGGCGGACTACAACATTTCGAAACGCACAGATCTTTACGTTCAGGGCGCGTACCAGAAAGTTGCAGGGAGCCAGACGGGGTCATCGCTCGATCAGGCTTACGTACCGGGCGCCGCCGACCTGTCGTCAAATTCGAAGCAACTTGTCGTGCGCGCGGGAATTCGCCATAAGTTCTAAAGCGCGACAGGAAGGCGACGCGCGTGCATCGCCTCACTAGCGTCGCCGGAGGTAAAAATGAGCGCCCGCGCTTTATTATGCGGGCGCTCCTCCCAGTGATCTGCCATCCAAATTCAGGCGCCGGAGTCAATGTTGATCGTCCAGTTCAATGAAACAAACCAGGCATAGCTTGCCGCGTCAGCAAGCCGGTTCGAAGGTGATGTTTCGTGGAATTCGAGGCGCTATCCCTGATCGCGGGGGTCACGAATAACGTCTGAAAGAACGCGGCCCGAAGGGTCGAGACGAATCAATCGGTGAAACCTGTCCAGAATTTTGGGCATCGGTCATCCAGCGATTGACCAAGCTTAGTTCAGCATGTGTTAAGGAGTCGGGTTAGAAAATGAGTTTTAACGCGGATTGCCGCGCTCTTCGTGGGAGAACTCATCATGCGTATATTTTTCAGAATCACATTCGCCGGCGCACTAGCCGCTGCCGCCCTTGGAAACGCCTTTGGCGCATCCACCGTCCCATATGTGACGACCGTTCACCTGCACGATGGAAAGCAGGTCGTGTGTGCGGTCAATGAGCCCCTGCCGATGCAAGCGGCCGACCGGAGCCAGACGCTGACCACGGGAGAGCTTAACGAAGCGCAAATTGATGCAACGGCGAGATTGCGCCGTCATCCGGGCAACAAGAATCACTACCCCTCCGCCTCGACGGCCCCGCACGTCGCCTGCTCCTAGCCAGTCGCATGGGATTTCCGGGCCGGTCTCCAGGCAGCAGGCCGAGCTCAATGTTATAGCGGCACCCACGTGGCTTCCGAATCACGATGTCCTTGAAGCATCGAGAAAGTGAGTGTCTATGCACCAGGGTCACCATTGGACTGTCTCGATCTCATGGGCTATGCACCTGATGCACTGAACGCGCTCATCCGGATTGGGCGCGCCGTACGCAAGCGCAATATTCGTCGATCGGTCGGGAGCGGCCGAGACTTCGCAGTAGGTAACTCAAGCCCGAGTAAGCGCTGGTGAGTCAAACGCTCACCCGCTAGCCGCGATAACCCGTCATGTTGTCCAATCCATAGAGTCGTTCGGCGAGAGGACCTGGGGAGAACCATTGCGGGGCGACGATGCAGTCGTCCCGGTTCGCCGCCTGTTCGTCATTCGCTTGCAAACCGACGCGGCGTGCGTCTTGAGTCGTCCGCGCCGGTTATGGTAGAAAACGATGTAAGGCCATCGCGAGTGACGTGTGCGCGGGACCGGACGGCTACGAAAAACGCGGGGCACCAAAGATGCGAGTGCATGGCGGTTTACCCTTCAGTCGCTCCATGTAAATCTTCCCGGAGGAGTGCAGAATGAGAATCCTGATCATTGAAGACGATGCAGCGATTGCCGCCAATCTGTACGATTTTCTGGAGAACGCCGGCTATGAGCCCGACCTCGCACGGGACGGAGCGCTGGGACTTCACCTCGCTCTAACACAGCGGTGGGACGCAATTCTGCTCGACCTGTCGCTACCGGCGGTGGACGGCCTGACGATCTGCCGAAAGCTTCGTGTGGAGGCACTTCTCGATACGCCGATCCTGATGCTGACCGCAAGGGATACGCTGGATGACAAGCTCCATGGCTTTGAGCAAGGCGCGGACGACTATCTCGTCAAACCGTTTTCACTCAAGGAAGTGGCCGCACGCCTCGGCGCACTGATCAAGCGCTATAAAGGCCATGTGACACAGGCGATTCTGTGTCGCGCTGACATCCGGTTCGACCCAACGACGCTCGCCGTGGAGCGCGCCGGCCGGCCAATCAGGTTGCCGCCGAAGTGTCTGCATCTGTTGCGCCTCCTGATGCAGGCGCCGAATCGCGTATTCGGTCGCGCGGAACTCGAAACCGAAGTCTGGGGCGAGCAGCTGCCCGACAGCGATACCCTACGCGCGCACATCTATACGCTGCGCCGCGCGCTGACCTCTAGCGGCGAGGACGATCTCATCGAAACGGTCCATGGTCTCGGTTATCGGCTTGTGGTGAGCGATGCTACGGCGCCCTAGCCTACGCTTCAAGGTCGCGCTGGTTTTTTCGGCGCTGACGATCGTGTTGCTCGTGGCCCAGGCTCTTGGTGTGAAGGCGCTCGCCGAAGCACAGGAGGAGCGGCTCATCACCGCGCTGATTGCCGACGACATGGCAAGCGTCTTGAAGAGCTGGCGGTCAGACCCAACGCTTGTGCCGCCTCTGGATCCTCAGATCGACGGTCATGTTTCGACAGGCGGCCGCGTAAGCGTGTCGCTACCCGCTTCGGTAAAAGATCTGCCCAATGGCACCCACGAAATTATCGTGAAAGGTCGTGAAATCCATGTGGCGATTGCGCCGTTCGGCCATGCCCGCGTCTATAGGATTTACGACTTCAGCGCGTACGAACAGCGGTTCAGGCAGGTGATTGACGCACTGATGTTCGGCACTGGAGTGTTTGCACTTCTGGCATTCTGGCTCGCGTTTGCGCTGTCCGGCCTGCTGGTTCGGCAAGTCGCTGGCCTCGCCCATCAGGTAAAGGCGCTAAGGCTTGGGGCATCGAGCGCGCTCGATGCCGGCAGGTACGATGAAGAGGAAGTCGTGGAACTGGTCGACGCGTTCAATGACTATCACGGGCGGATGGCACAGATGATTGAACGGGAGAAAGAGTTCACCGGCAACGTCAGTCACGAATTGCGCACACCACTCACGGCGATCAAAACCAGTTGCGAACTTCTCGACCATGATGCGTTGATTAACGCGAAGTCAAGAGCACGCCTGCGACAGATAGAGCGCGCGGCTGACACCATGATAGACCTGGTCAACGCGCTGCTTCTGCTTGCACGTGAAGAGTCGCCGGCCGACATCGGCCCGGTGCGTCTCGTCAGCGCCATTGAGGACGCGCTTGACCGCATTGCGGACACGCTGCAAGCCAAGGGCCTCCAGACCCGGATCGAGGTCAATCGCGGCCTGCAGGTCGAAGCAAACCGATCCGCGCTGGCGCTCGTGCTATCGAATCTGGTCGACAACGCGGTCCGTTACACCGACAACGGTCACGTCAGCTTCGCCTACGCCAACGGCTGGCTGCGGATCGAAGATACCGGCCGCGGTATCCCGCCGGATGCACTACCACACGTGTTTGAGCGGTTCTACCAAGCGGGCGCAGCACATGCTGCGGCGCCGGGGTTTGGCATTGGCCTGTCGATCGTCAGGAAGATTTGCGACCGCTACGGCTGGTCTATCAAGCTTGACAGCGAGCCAGCCAAAGGCACCTGTGTATCGCTCCGGTTGCCGCCCGCGAACCCGATTTTTGCCGGCTTCACGAAAAGTTGAAGTTTCTTGACGAAAACTTCACAGCACACTGCGTAGCATGGGGTCATCAGCCTTTCCGTGAATCATGGAAAGTAGATCACCCCTCCGTTAAGGAGCTTGTCATGAAATCGCTCATCGTCGCGCTCATTGTCGCGTCAACGGCCATTCTTCCCTCTGTTTCATTTGCTCAGCGAACTCACGAACTCACGCGGGCCGAGGTTCGTGCCCAGCTGGTTGCGGCGGAGCAACAGGGAGTGATCCCCCAGTCCAAAACCCAATATCCAGATCCGGCAAACGTGTCTGGGACGGCTGATAGCACTTCCGGGTACGGAGCACCCGCAGCCGGGAATCAGCAGGCAGGTGCGCCACTCGGGCAATCACTGAGCCACTCGCTCTATGCGCATCACTAAGCTGGGCAGCCCATGCTGCTTCGGCACTGCCGGTGTCAAAGCAGCACGAGCGCGGGCACCATCAACTGCATCGCGACGCGAATTGATGCGGTCGTTGCATGTCGGGTGGGCGAGCATCCGCCGGACCTGCCGCAGGGGCAGTTAACTACCTGAGTGACTCTGTCCGGTTGCGCTGGCGTAACCGTCTGTGCAGGCGGGCAACTACACGTGTGCATCACGGCTACCGCCCGCGACCTGGATTTCCCCAGATTCACAGAGAGTGACCTGCTCTTGACGAAAACTTCACGACCGGTAACGCAGTATCCACATCTGCCCGCCGCGTGATCAAGTGGCCAACAAGAAACCCGTGGATATCGCTATGCGCCGACCGTTGCTGCTCGTGTGCGTCCTGCTGACGGGATGCGCCACCTATCACCCGCAGCCGATCACCCTGACTCACCTGGCCCGCCACTTCGAGGACCGGTCGCTCGCGAGCGACGATTTGCGCACCTACCTCACGCGGCAGGTCGGACACGAAATCGATCCATGGCCGCTGCCGCGCTGGAACCGCGAGATGCTTACCCTCACGGCCTGGTACTACAGCCCGGCGCTCGACATCGTCCGTGCGCAGTGGGGCACCGCAAAGGCGGGCATCGATGTGGCTGGCGCGATTCCTAACCCGGTGTTGCAACTGCCGTTCCAGTACGCAACCCCCAACCCGGGGCCCGGTTCGCCGTTCATCACCGGCCCGGCGCTCGACATTCCGATCGAGACTGCACACAAGCGCGGCTATCGGATAGATCAGGCATCACACCTGTCGGAAGCCGCGCGCCTCGCCATCGGCAACGAGGCGTGGAAGGTGCGCGCTCAGGTGCGTGACGCACTCATTTCGCTTTATGCCGCCCGGCAGCGCACCACCTTCCTGTCGCGCAAGGCCAATGCGCAGCAGCAGATCGTCGCGATGGTGAGGATGCGCCGGTCGGTTGGCGAGAACTCCGGACCGGATGTCGATGCAGCAATGCTCGCAGCCACGCAGGCACAGGCCGAGCTTGCCGCTGCACGCAGTGCCGCGCAGGACGCACTCGCGCAGCTCGCCGCCGCGATCGGCATTCCGGCTGCCGCACTCAACGGAGTGCAGCTCGAGCTGCACCCGTTCGGCACCACCCCGCCTGCACCGCCCACTGCCGACGCGCGACGCGAGGCGGTTTTCCATCGCGCCGACCTGCTCGCGTCGCTCGCCGCGTACGCGGCCGCCGAGTCGGCGTTGCAGCTCGAGGTAGCGAAACAGTATCCGGATATCCATTTCGGCCCGGGGTACACGTACGACACCGGCACCAACAAGATCGCATTCGGACTGGCCGGCATCACGCTCCCGGTCTTCGACCAGAACCAGGGCGGCATCGCACAGGCGCAAGCGGAACGCAAAGAGGCAGCCGCGCGCACGATGGCGCTGCAGGATGCGATTCTCAACGATCTGGACCACGCGCTCGCCCATAACCAGGCGAGGATCGCTGCAGTGCGACTGTCCGCCGAACGCCTCGCAAGCGCGCGCAGGCAACTGGACAGCCAGGCCGCGAGTTTCGCGTCCGGCGCCACCGATCGCCTGACCTTCACACAAGCCAAGGCTGACTATCAGACGAGCGAGATCGCCCATCTGGACGCTGTGGTCGCTGCACAGCAGGCTGCCGGCATGCTCGAAGACGCCATGCAGCGGCCTCTCGAACCGGAAACCGTCAACTCCACCGTGACCGAACAGGAGATATCGCGATGAAACGACCAGCGGTCATCTTTTCCATCGTCTACCTGCTGCTGGCAGCCGATGCCTGCTGGTTCGCCTACCGCACCTTCTACGTCGATGCTTCGCTGCCAGACGCGGCTGCGCAGGTCGCTGCGCAGCCGTCCGTTCAGACGGTGAACGGCGAAACGGTCGTCGTCGTCGCCACCGACGTGCAGCGTGCCAGTCACATCGATGTTGCGCCGCTCGTGGCCATCACCAGCCAGCCCGGGAGCATTGCGTACGCGACGGTCGTCGACCTGCAGCCGCTGTTCGATCTGCGAAATCGCCTCGCGGCCGCGCGGGCCGACTACGAGACGTTGCGTGTACAGTCCGGCAACTCTCGCGCGCAGTTCGAGCGCAGTCGCGTGCTCTTCGACGACGACCGGAACGTCTCACAGAAGAGCCTGCAGGACGCACGCGCTGTCATGCAGGCCGATCAGGCGAAGCTGCAGTCGGCCGAGGCCACACAAGGCGGACTGGATGCGAGCATGCGGCAGCAATTCGGGACAGTGCTCGCCAACGCCGCAATGGCGCCCGCCTCGGACTTTTTCCAGCGGCTGCTCGCTGGCCGCGCGGTCGTGTTGCGCGTGACGCTGCCCGTTGGCTATAGCGGCGCCGCGCCGGCGCACATGACGGTGGATACGCCGGACGGCCAGTCTGCTACCGCTCAAAAGTTATCGGCATCACCGCAGGGCGACCCCGCGATCCAGGGCAACCCGTATTTCTATGAGACGGGCAGCACGCTGCCGGTGGGAACCCACACCGTCGCGCATGTGCCGGCGCCGAATCCCGGCACATCCGGGCTTGTGATTCCCGAACGTGCGGTCGTCTGGTACGGCGGACAAGCATGGGTGTACGTGCGCACTGCAGCCGATCGTTTCATGCGGCGCTACGTACCGGCATCCTCTTCCGGCGAGCAGGGCTTCGTCGTGACTAAAGGGTTTCACGCGGGCGAGAACGTCGTGATGCACGGCGCGCAATTGCTGCTTTCCGAAGAACAGCGGCCTCAGGGCATCGCGACAGCATGCAAGGATCCGCCCGAATGCGATGACTGATCCGTAAGCCTGCTTCATCCAACACGAATTCAACGAGTACTCATGCTCAACGCGATCATCCGGTTTTCGCTGCGTTTTCGCGGCGTCATTTACGTGCTGGCCGTGCTGCTAGCCGGCTATGGCCTCTATACGCTCACGCGCGCGAAGCTTGATGTGTTCCCCGAGTTCGCTCCGCCAATGAGCATCGTGCAGACGGAGGCACCAGGCCTGTCGAGCGAACAGGTCGAGACGCTGGTGACCCAGCCGGTCGAAAATGCGCTCGCGGGCATGGCGGGTCTCCGGTCGATGCGCTCGAAGTCGCTGCAGGGCCTGTCGGCGATCACGGTGGTGTTCGATAGCCATGCGAACCTGCTGCGGGTCCGGCAACTGGTGTCCGAGCGCGTCAACGCGCAGGGCTCGACGTTGCCCGCGGGCGTGCAGCCGCCCAGGCTGCTGCCCCTCACGACCACGACGAGCGTGGTGCTCACCATCGGGCTGACGTCGAAGACACGCTCGCTGATGGATCTGTATGACGTCGCGCAGTGGACAGTTCGTCCGCAACTGTTGAGCGTGCCTGGCGTCGCTGACGCCATCGTGTTCGGCGGCGACACGCGGCAATTGCAGATACAGGTCGATCCGGCCCGGCTGATGCGCTACGGCCTGTCGATCCAGGACGTGACCACTGCGGCCCGGGCATCCACGGGCGTGCGCGGCGCGGGCTTCGTCGAGAGCGCGAACCAGCGCATCGCCATCAATACCGATGGCCAGATCAGAACGCCCGCCGCGCTGGCCGGCGTGGTGCTGCGCTGGAGCAACGGCGCAGCCGTGCGGCTCGGCGACGTCGCGACCGTCACCTGGGGCAGTGCGCCGGCTGTGGGTGCGGCGTCGATCATGGGCAAGCCGGGCGTGATGCTGGTGCTCGAAAGCCAGTACGGCACCAATACGCTGGCTGTCACGCACGACATCGAGAAGACGCTGGCCGCGCTTAAACCGGTGCTGACCCAGCAGGGTGTGGAGCTGACCGCGGATGTATTCCGGCCGGCTAACTTCATTGAGGTGGCGGTCAGTCATCTGCGCACCGCATTGCTGGTCGGCGCGGTGCTCGTCGTTGCGGTGCTGTTCCTGTTCCTGCTCAATATCCGCACTGCGGTCATCTCAGCGGTCGCGATTCCGCTTTCGCTGCTGGTCGCGATCATCGTGCTGAGCTCGTTTGGTGTAAGCCTGAACACGATGACGCTCGGCGGCCTCGCGATCGCGCTCGGCGAGGTGGTCGACGACGCGATCATCGACGTCGAAAATATCTACCGGCGGCTGCGCGAGAACCGCAACCGGCCCGAACCCCTTCCGCCGTTTCGGGTAGTGCTGCGCGCCTCGCTCGAAGTGCGCAGTGCAGTGGTATTCGCCACCTTCATCGTCATGCTGATCTTCCTGCCGGTGCTGACGCTCTCGGGCATCGCCGGCAAGCTGTTCGCGCCGCTTGGCGTCGCCTACATCCTCGCGGTGCTGGCATCGCTCGGCGTCGCGCTCACGCTCACGCCGGCGATGGCGCTCGCGCTGCTGACCCGCGGGCCATTGCCGGCCGGGGAGCCCCGATTCCTGACGTGGCTGAAAACCCGCTACACCGCGATGCTGCTGAGGGTCGAGCAACGGGTGAGAACCGTCATGGTGGTGGTCGCGTTGATGTGCGTTGCCTCCCTGGCTGCACTGTCGTTCATGAACGGCAATTTCATTCCGCAGTTGCGCGAAGGTCACTTCATTGTGCATATGGGTCTTGAACCGGGAACGTCGCTCACCGAGTCGATGCGCATCGGCACCCTGGTTTCGCAGGCGCTGCTGCATATTCCTGGGGTGCGCCTGGTCGCGCAGCGCGCCGGCCGGGCCAATGAAGTGGTCGACCCGGTCGGCGTGCAGTTGAGCGAGTTCGAGGTCGACCTTGAGCCGATGGGCTCGGCGCGGCAGAGCGCAACCCTGCGCCGTATCCAGGAAACGCTCGCGCGCTTTCCCGGCCTCACCACGTCGGTCAATACGTTTCTGGTCGAACGGATCGATGAGACCATTTCGGGCGTAACCGCCCCGGTGGTCGTCAACGTGTTTGGCGACAACCTCGACGTGATTGACCGGAAGGCGCAGGAGATCGCCCGGCTGCTGGGGACGATCCGTGGCGCGGCAAGCGTGCAGGAGGAATCACCTCCGGGCATCCCGGAACTCGACGTCAGACTGAAGCCTGATCAGTTGAGCCGCTGGGGCTTCCGGCCGGTGGAAGTGCTCGACGCAATCCAGAGCGCCTATCAGGGAAGCACGGTTGCACAGACCTATGACGGCAGCCGCGCCTACGACGTCACTGTGATTCTCGCGCCCGAGGCGCGCAGGAATCTTGCCGATGTCGGCGCGTTGATGCTGCGCAATCCGGATGGGCTGTCCGTCCCGCTGCGCGAACTGGCGAGCATCGGCCAGGTCTCGGGCCGCTATCAGATCACGCACGACGGCGGCCGGCGGATGCAAACGGTCTCGGTCAATCTCGGCCGGCGCGCGGTGAGCGATTTCGTCAACGAGGCGCGTGCACGCGTCAGTCGCGAAATTGTCATGCCCAAAGGCACCTACGCAGTGTTCTCGGGCGAAAGCGAGGCACGCGCGCAATCGCAGCACGACCTGCTCGCGTACGGCGCCATGTCGGCCGTCGGCATCGCACTGCTGCTCTTCCTCGCGCTGAAGAGCCGGCGCGGTGTCGTGCTGGTGATGCTGAACCTGCCCTTCGCGCTGGTGGGGGGCGTGCTAAGTGTGCTCGCCACAGGCGGCAACCTGTCACTGGGCAGCATGGTGGGCTTTGTCACCCTGTTCGGCATTTCGTTGCGCAACTCGATCATGCTGATCAGTCACTTCGAGCACCTGGTGCATGTCGAAGGCGTGCCGTGGGGTATCGACACAGCGGTGCGCGGCGCGTCCGAACGGCTGATCCCGATCCTGATGACAGCGCTCGTGACCGCGCTCGCACTGCTGCCGCTCGCGCTCACCAGCGGCGCGGCGGGCAACGAGATCGAGGGGCCGATGGCGATCGTCATTCTCGGCGGCCTCGCCACCTCGACGCTGCTGAATCTGATCGTGCTGCCCACACTCGCGCTGCGCTATGGGCGGTTCGAGCGCGACACGCTGGCGGATCCGGGAGCGCCCATATCGAACGGATAAGGGGTGTTCCAGCGTTTCCCGCGTGACTGGAACGAGAAAGGTCAACAACGCGGGGACAAGTTTCTTGCGTCAGGAGACTCACCATGTCAATCATTCGACAATCCTTCCTCGGCACCTTCGTCATGATCTGTGCTGTGGGTACCGTACTCGCTACCCCACCGGCGAGCTATACCACCAGCGTGCGACTGCACAGTGGCAAGCAGGTCATGTGTGCAGTCAACGAACCAGCAGCCGCACCAGCTGCCGGTGCGCGGACCCTGACCTTGACCGCCAGCGAACGCAACGAAGCAGAGGTTGCGGCGACGGCAATTCTCCGCCGGCAGGCGGGAAACAGGAACGCTTACCCGAGCCCCACGACGGCGCCGCATGTGCAATGCTGGTGAGCAAACCCTTGACCGGAATGCGCTTCATGCGCTGCCGCCGGGCAGCGGGCAAGTACATGGATGCCCTGCGACGTCCATGATGTGGCAACAACCTGACTGACACGGGTTGGCCCGGTCATTGGGATAAAACGAGGTGAAACGGCCACGCGGTGGCCGCCCCGCCAGAATCGTCCTCGTCGTGCTGTCACTATCGGCGGGGACATCTTGCAAGCGGCCGCCTTTCTGGACCCGGCGCCCCTGCCGGGTCCATTTTTTACTTGAGTTACCTATGCACGCATGGCTCAACAGCATTAGCGCTCATCCCTATATCGTGCTGGCGATTGTCTTCGCCGTCGCGTGTGCGGAGTCGCTGGCCGTCGTCGGTACGCTGGTCCCTGCGGGCATCGTAATGTTTGCCGCTGGCGCGCTGATCGGAGCCGGCGCGCTGAACGCGTGGATGACGCTCGCCATCGCCGCACTCGGCGCGGTAGCGGGCGACGGGATCAGCTATGAAGTCGGTCACCGGTATCACCGCGAAGTGCGAACGTGGTGGGTGGCGAAGGTTCACGAAGCGGCCTGGGAGCGTGGCGAGCATTTTGTTGAACGCCATGGCGGGAAGAGTATCGTGCTGGCGCGCTTCTTCGCGCCCGTGCGCGCGATTGTCCCGCTGGTCGTCGGCGCGGCGCATATGCCGCGGCGCAGATTTTATCCGATCAATATCGCTTCCGCGTTGGCATGGTCACCTGCGCATATCGGCCCCGGGATCGTGTTCGGCGCGTCGGCGCAACTTGCTGCAGCGGTCAGCGGACGTCTGGCCGTGATGCTGCTCCTGCTGGCGGCACTCCTCTGGCTGGTCGCCGGGCTGACGCGCCTGGCCGTCCGGCGCGGCGTGCCGCTGGTCGGGACCGCGTCCCAACGGGTGGTACGACGTTTAAGTCGCCGGCATCCGCGGCTGGCGGGCCGCTTATCGCGCATCATCGATCCCGGCAAGCCCGAGTCGCAGACACTCCTGATACTGACGCTGCTTTTCATCGGCAGTGTGTGGCTGTTTCTTGGCATCCTGCAGGATGTGGTCGCGCACGATCCGCTGGTTCGCGCCGACACCGTTATCTACAGCTTCCTGCAGACGCTGCGCACGGCGCCGACCGATTACGTAATGGCCGTCGTGATTCAGTCGAGCACCTACGGGGTGGGGCTGGCGGTGGCCGCTGCCGTCCTGATCTGGCTCATCGTGCGACGATGCTGGCGCACGGCAGGCTACTGGATTCTGGCGGTGGGCGTTGCAGGCGCGGTAAGCCCCGCGATCGAACCCGGGAGCGGTTATGCGCGACCCTTCACCTGGCAGCCAGGGATGGTCCATGTTCCGCTACCCAGCGGCGATGCCACGTTCAACCTGCTCGTGTATGGATTTCTTGGCTGGCTGCTGGTGCGCCAGCAACGGTTGCTCTGGCGGGGCGTGGTCGTTGCCGTCGTCGCCGTCTGGCTGGTCATGACCGGATTTGCCCGCCTGTATCTCGGAGAGAACTGGCTGGCCGACATGCTGGGCGGCTGGAGCCTGGGGCTCGCGTGGTTTGCGGTACTTGCCGGCGCATACACATACTGGCAGGTGCACGACAACGTGCAGCCAGGTCTGCTGAGCTGCATTGCTATTGGAATGCTCGCCGTTTTTGGCCCCTGGACGAACCCTGAAGGATTTCACGCCGATCTCGCGCGGTACGACCCCAGAACGCAACCGGTCACGCTCACGATCAGCCAGTGGATGGACGGTGGCTGGCGCGCGCTGCCGCAACGTCGCACCGAACTGAGCGGCGATGAGGAGGAATATCTGCCGTTGCAATGGGCCGACGACGATGGCGCGATCGCGCGTTACCTCGAACCGACCGGCTGGCGTGCCGCCCCGGCATGGTCAGCGCAGTCCGCATTGCTGTGGCTGTCGCCCGGAACATCGCTGGCTGCCCTGCCTGTGCTGCCGAAACTCTCGGAAGGCAAAAGCAACGGGCTGACCTTCCTGAAGTTCGATTCCCAGCGGCCGCTGAGCCGGCTGGTGCTACGGCTCTGGCGATCGCGATATCAATTGATGACCCGCGACGGGGTCGGTGACGCGGCCGATGAGCCGATCTGGTACGGCGCGCTATATCAGGAAACGTTTCAGCAACCGTGGCACCTCGTCACGGTGGGCACTCCCACGACCTGGCCTGATGCGCCCACTATTCGCCAACTGTTGCCGGCCAGCGTGCAGAAGTTGAGCCCTTCGGCAATCGAGAACGGATCAGTCCGATACGCGGTGCTGATCCTGCCGGCTGTGCCGACGGCACCATGATGGATTTTTCTCGACAACCTTCTCGATAATTTCACTGCAATGGATACCCTAGAAGCCTTCAACCAGGCGCTGTTTCTCGCGATCAACGGCACGCTGGCGACGCCTGTATGGCTAGTCGACATCGCATTGCTGATCGCCAATTACGTGATCTATCTGGTTCCGCTGCTGCTGGCCGGCATGTGGCTGTGGGGCAGTGACGCGCAACGCAGTCTTGCCATCCGGGCGTGTCTCGTGGCGATGCTCGGCGTCGGCGCGAACCAACTGTTCGGGCTGGTGTGGCAGCATCCGCGGCCGTTCATGATCGGTCTCGGTCACACGTTTTTGCCGCACGCGCCGGACTCTTCGTTTCCGAGCGACCATGCTACTGTGTTCGCCGGCATCGTCCTGACGCTGCTGCTGGGGCGTGCGCACTGGCTGGGCGTCCTCACGTTGCTGGCCGGAGTCCCGGTCGCCTGGGCCCGGGTCTTTCTCGGTGTTCACTTCCCGCTGGACATGCTCGGCGCGGTCGTAGTGGCCTGTGTGGCTTACTTTCTGGTCGCGCCATTCTGGGATCTCGGCGGCGCTGCCGTAACGCGGTGGGCGATTGCGCTGTACCGCAAACTCCTCGCGCGGCCGATCGACCTCGGCTGGCTGCGCCGCTGACTATTACGCACCAACCGATGCCGCGCGATCAGATCGTCGCCACCTTCGATTTCGACGGCACCAGCACGACCTCGGACATTCTGCGTGACTTCGTGCATTACACAGTCGGTCGCGCCCAGTTTGCCGTTGTGGCCATGCGCGTGTCGCCGTGGCTCATTGGCCTGCTGGCAGGCGTGTGCGACCGGGGCTTCGCCAAAGCTCGTCTTCTTGCTGCGACGCTTAGCGACATGACGCAATGCGAGCTTGAGGACGCGGCGCAGCAGTACACCGCTCAGGGACTGCAGGCCCGGATCCACCCTGAAATGGCCGCGAGAATTCAGGACGACACGCACGGTCCGACGGCCAGCAGGCAACGTTGTGCCGCAATCGGACACCCTCCCCCTGACAACCTATGACCTCCGACACGCCTGCTGTCACGAAAATCGCCATTCCCCCCACGGTCTGGACGCTCGGCTTCGTGAGCCTCTTCATGGACGTTTCGTCCGAACTCGTGCACGCATTGTTACCGGTGTTTCTCGTGACCACCATGGGCATGAGCGTGACCGCGCTGGGCGTGCTCGAAGGCGCGGCGGAGGCAACGGCTCTCATCGTGAAGGTGTTTTCCGGACCGTTCAGCGACTGGCTCGGGCGGCGCAAGGGGCTGCTGTTGCTCGGCTACGGACTGGCGGCGTTGACGAAACCGCTGTTCCCGCTCGCGAGCACACCCGCATGGGTGATAACGGCGCGCCTGCTCGATCGCGTCGGCAAGGGCATCCGCGGCGCACCACGCGATGCGCTGGTAGCAGACGTTGCACCCCCGGAAATCGTCGGCGCGTGCTTTGGATTGCGTCAGTCGATGGATACGGTCGGCGCGTTCATTGGGCCCGCGCTCGCCATCGTGCTGATGTTCTGGTTTGCCGACCATATTCGCACCGTGTTGTGGTTCGCGGTTGCGCCAGCCGTCATCGCAATCGGCCTGATCACGTTCGGCATCGACGAATCGGGCCGTGCGCCGGCACGTCGTACGTTCCGCTCGCCGTTGCACTGGCGCGCGTTGCGCGAATTCCCGTCGGCCTACTGGCTGATTGTCGGCATCGGCGCCACCTTCACGCTGGCGCGCTTCAGCGAAGCGTTTCTCGTGTTGCGCGCGCAGCAGACCGGTCTGGATATCGCATGGATTCCCGGCGTAATGGTTGTGATGAGCCTCACCTATTCGCTGTCCGCATATCCGGTTGGCAAGCTCTCGGACCTTCTGGATCGCCGTCTGCTGCTGGCGCTCGGCATGGTGCTGCTGATCGCGGCCGATCTGGTGCTCGGCATGGGCAAGTCGGTCGTGTCGGTGTTCATAGGCGCGGCGGTGTGGGGCCTGCACATGGGTTTCACGCAGGGCATGCTCGCCGCAATGGTGTCCGAGACAGCACCCTCGACGCTGCGCGGGACCGCGTTCGGCATCTTCAACCTGGCCTGCGGTCTGTGCATGTTACTCGCCAGCGCGCTGGCCGGCTGGCTATGGGACCGCTTTGGCGCCTCAACGACCTTCCTAGCCGGCGCAGCGCTCGTCGCGATGCCGCTGCTGCTGTGCTGGCATGCGCCGCAACAGGCGCCTCCTCGCGCCTGACGGACTATCGCTGGAAAATTTCGCGACCACCTTTTCGCAACTAAGCAAACCGTACTCTGAGCGCACGCTCTGCCCCTCTCAATGGAACCCTGATGGCATTTGCGTGGAAAGCCGACACCGCGACGCTGACCGCAAACACAGAACGGCCGAGACCCTGCCAGCCATCCAGCCTTCACTGGGAAGGGAGAGTTCGCAGAAGAAACTGTTTTTTCTGCCGCAGTGTCGAACGCGTGAGAGGCGCGGATCAATCAGTTCGCAGTAGCCGCTTTCGGACGCACGTCGCTCGGCCACTCAGTTCATGCCAGATATGTGACGACGAATCGGAAAGAAATTAGAACCGCCCCTGACGGACATTGGGCAACTACCTACCGCTCCTGACAAAGACGATCAGCGACGTAAGCTGAACGCTTCAGGTTCCGCGATTGCGCCCCGGCATCACAGTCAGCGACGACAGGACTGGACACAATAGCAATCGACAATGGGGCGTACGCGTCGCTTCTATCGCGGCGAATCCTGTTCCGCTAATGACCCGTTGTGCGTTCGTAAAAGTGTGCCCGGATGCGCCCTGATCGGTAACCCTCGTCCGCGCGAGCGCCCACACCGATCGCGGCAGTGTCATGATCGGTCCATTTCAGTCCGGGTTCGGTCCTTCCGCGCTGTTTTCGAGGACCGACCCCGTTTGCGCGTCCACCCCGACTTCCTGCGTGCCCCGTTTCGTCGCAATGTCGAACGAGTAACGCAGCCCACTACCTCCCGCTTCCTTTTCAAGCTCTTCGTCGGTGATCTTCCCTGGATGGGCCTTGAGAGCAGACTCCCGCGCCTGCTTCAGGCTGATCTTCGCATCCTTCGAATACTCCTGACCGGTGAAGGCGTGTGCCGCGATACTCGTGGCGAGCAGAGCTACCGCGGCCAGACCAAAGTAATAACCCTTTTTCATGTCGAACTCCAATGTTGGTTTGCCACGATTCATGCTGGCACGTGTCAAGTTAAGAGAACCTGAACCGGCGAGAATTCGGGAAATACATGAACGTCGGCAGAGATTGCAGGCAGCTAAGTTCCACCTAAGTCAGCCTCCCTAGACTGGGTTCACGGTCGCGGCGAAAGCCGCCCCAGAAAGCCAACTATTTTCGAAGGAGCAGCCATGAAACCGTTAATCCGTTCAATCATCACAGTTGCCGCGCTGACGGCTCCCGTCATCGCCTTCGCTCAACAGTCAACCGGCCCGGTTACCCGGGCACAGGTGCGCGCCGATCTGGTCCAGATGGAAAAGGCTGGCTACAATCCCGCCAGGCGCGATGATGCAACCTATCCTGCTGACATTCAGGCGGCTGAGGCCCGCGTTGCCGCTAAACGAGTTGCAATGCCGATGTCCGACACGGGTATGGGCACGGAACCCACGAGCGCGTCTCAATCCGGCAGGCGTAACCACACCGGAGCCGCGTGGTCGAATCTTTATGCTCACCACTGACGGAGCCTCGTGGTGCAGGTCGTGAGCGCGATCCGAAGTTCACGCAGGCTGGAAACCGCCGTGTGCTCCTCGGCTCCTAACCGACCGGCAGGAAAGCTCTATTGCTCGCGCGAGCGAACGAATCATTGCGTAGTGCAACTAGCGCGGCAAAGGTGATCGCGGCGCCCGCTCGAACTCCTCCAATAAGAAACGTCCATGAATCCAAGCTCGCACCCGACCGTCAAGTGGCTAAACAAGGTCCCGGAGATCACACTCGTCTTCTGGATAATTAAAATGATGTCCACGACGGTCGGTGAAACGGCAGCCGATTACCTGAGCATCAACCTGAAGCTTGGCCTGGCGGGAACATCGATCATCATGGCGTGCCTGCTCGCGGGCAGCCTGTTTTTCCAGATTCGCGCGAAACGGTATGTGGCAGCCTTATACTGGCTCTGCGTCGTCTGCATAAGCGTGTTCGGTACGCTGGTTACCGACAACCTTTCCGACACCCTCGCGGTCCCGCTCGCAGTTTCAACTGTGGCCTTCGGAGTTGCACTTGTGACCGTCTTTGCGATCTGGTACGCGCAAGAACGGACGCTCTCTATCCACGCAGTCGATACCCGTGGTCGCGAATATTTCTATTGGACTGCTATCCTGCTCACGTTTGCGCTCGGCACAGCTGCCGGCGACTGGGTCGCACAGGGTCTGGGTACCGGCTACGCCAATGCGGCCCTGCTCTTTGGCTCCATGATCCTCACCGTTGCCCTGGTACGCCGAGTGTTCAAGGCAAACGCCGTGCTTTGTTTCTGGCTGGCATACATCCTGACGCGACCGTTCGGTGCGGCATGCGGTGATCTGCTGGCACAGCCGGTAACCAGCGGCGGCTTGGGTCTCGGAACGACGATGACGAGTATCATCTTCCTCTCGACCATTGCATGCCTGATCGCTTGCCTGTCCATTTGCAGATACCCATTGGGAGAAGAACGTGTCTGATTCGCCAATACACCGCCCGTTAGATCGCAGCATGGACGACGCTCTAGTTAAAGTTCCAGAAGTTACGCTGCTGTTCTGGATATTGAAGATTGCTGCGACCACTCTCGGCGAGACCGGTGGCGATGCCGTTTCGATGTCGATGAATCTCGGCTATCTCGTTGGAACGCTTATCTTTGCTGTTGTCTTTCTGGCCGCCGTAACCGCGCAAATGCGATCCAGATCCTTCCAGCCTCCTCTGTACTGGGTAACGATTATCGCGAGTACCACGGTCGGCACCACCCTGGCTGACTTTGCTGATCGGTCTCTCGGCATCGGTTATGCGGGAGGGGCGTCGCTTCTGCTGGCCCTACTGTGCGTCTCGCTGATTGTCTGGTATCGCGCGATGGGCTCCATCTCGGTTTCGTCGATTGGATCACCAAAGGCTGAACTGTTCTATTGGATAACCATCATGTTTTCACAGACGCTCGGCACTGCACTGGGAGACTGGACGGCCGACACGGCAGGTCTTGGTTACACCGGTGGCGCCCTCGTTTTCGCCGCCCTGCTCGCTCTCGTCGTCGCTGCATATTTCTGGACCAGGGTATCGCGCACGATGCTCTTCTGGATCGCATTCGTTCTGACCCGGCCGTTGGGGGCAGTTGTCGGCGACTTTCTCGACAAACCGGTGAACGCCGGCGGTCTCGCTTTGAGCCGCTATTCCGCTTCCGTCGCGTTATTGGCGTTCATCGCCGGCAGCATCTTTTTGTTCAGGCAGCGCGCTGCGGCCAGATCCCATTGATAGGCAGTTCGCGGGGTAACTATGAGGGTACTGCTGCTGGAAGACGATCCGATGATCGGCGAAGCCATTGAGGGGGCGTTGAAGGATGCTTCGTATGCGGCCGACTGGGTAAAAAGCGGTACCGAGGGTCTGACGGCGCTCCAAACCCATCACTATGATCTGGTGTTGCTCGACCTTGGACTTCCTGGAACTAACGGGATGCAGGTTCTTAAGGCGATTCGCGGTAGCGCCAATGCTGTTCCCCTGCTCATTATCACCGCGCGGGACGGACTTGAGGACCGGCTTCAGGGTCTCGATGAAGGGGCTGATGACTATGTTCTGAAGCCATTCGAGATCGCGGAACTCCTTGCCCGCATGCGCGCAGTGCTACGTCGCCGGAATGGCAATGCGTTGCCGTCCCTCACCAACGGGACGGTGACGCTTAATCTGGCAACCCGCGAGGCATCCGTTCGAAACGGCCAACCCCTGCAATTGTCGAATCGCGAATTTGCATTGCTCCGTGCCCTCCTGATCCGTCCAGGCGCTATCCTTTCACGAGCGGAACTGGAGGAGAGAATCTATGGCTGGGGTGAAGAAGTTGAGAGCAACGCGGTCGAATACCTGATCCATATCTTGCGACGAAAACTCGGCAACGATCTGATCCGCAATATCAGGGGGGCCGGATGGATGGTTTCGCATTCCGACTGAAGCATTCGGTCCGGTTTCGCATCTCGCTCTGGTTGTGTGTGGCGATCTTTGCGGTCGCGACCATTGCGGGCATCTCGGCCTTCGTTTCAGCGTTCGATGAAGCTCATGAGCTTCAGGATGATGTCTTGCGGCAAGTCGCAACCCTTCTCGGTCAGACACACGTTTCCCTTGGTGACACCATCGGTGCGTTCCATTCGACTGGCGGCGGCGAAGAGTCGCGCGTTATCGTCCAGTACTTCACCAACCACCATTCCGGCGAAGCGGGAGATGGCGATACCCGGCTCCTAGATATCCCCCAGAACATCGCTGACGGCATCTATACGATGAGCTTTGGCGGCGAATCGTTTCGCGTGCTGATTCATACCTTGGCTGCGGGCCGTCGCGTTGCAGTAGCACAGGAGACCGGACTGCGCGATGAGGTTGCAACAGCCAGCGCATTTCGCACCGTGACGCCGTTCCTTGTGCTGGTACCAATACTTTTGATCATCGTCGCCCAGCTGGTCAAGCGCATGTTTTCACCAATTGCGTCACTGGCAACCGACGTTGACGCACGGAAAGAGCAGGATCTGTATCCGCTCAGTCAGAAGGACATTCCAGTTGAGGTGCGTCCGTTCGTCACCGCAATCAACAAGTTGCTCGCCCGCGTCGGGCAGTCGATGGAAACCCAAAAACGCTTTATTGCGGATGCGGCGCATGAGCTGCGCTCACCGTTGACCGCTTTTTCCCTTCAGGCGGAGCGTCTCGCGCAGATTCCGATGTCGCCCCAGGCATCGGAACGCCTTGCTGACCTGCGCCGTGGAATTGAACGTGGGCGTTCGCAACTCGACCAGCTATTAACACTGGCGAGGATCCAGTCGGCCCCTGCGTACAGCTCCTCGTCTGTATCGGTTCTGCACGTGTATCGTCGCGTGCTGGAAGATCTGATGCCATTGGCGGAGGCGAAGCGAATCGATATCGGGATTGAGAGTGGCGACGACGCGCAGATTAGCGCGAATGAAATCGAAATCAGAACGCTTGTGAAAAATCTGGTCGACAACGCGATCCGGTATACCCCGGAGAGTGGCCGGGTTGATCTTTCTGTGAAGATCAATGGGAAACATGTCCGACTCGCGGTAACGGATTCTGGGCCGGGCATCGCTCCTGCGGAGCGCGCGCAGGTGTTTGAACCTTTCTATCGCGTGCTCGGCAGCAATCAGGAGGGTTCGGGCCTAGGACTCCGTATTGTCAAAACGATCGCCGACCGACTTGGCTGGGACGTTGAACTATCGTATTCAGACAAGACTTTGCGGTCGGGACTCTGTGTGACGGTCGACATCTGCCTTGAATCCGACCGTCAGTCGGGGGGAGCAGAGCAATAAGGCGGCAAACGAAGTGCAACGGCCACCGCCCCCCTGCGGGGTATTGCCTCGCAAACCACGGCGCCATCCAGACACATTGTCTACCAAATCTACTTGGACAAAAGAAAGACGGCCACCGGGGCCCGCTTTCATTGTCTGCACGTGACTCCAGCAAATCGCTCGATGACCTGCCGCACCGATGCGTGACCTGAGTCCAACCCCCGATTTCCCCAGTGCTCGAGCACCGGGCATTTTGTTTTTTAAAGGAACCGGACACGATGTCGCTAGTGCGACTCCGCTCGCGAGACGTCGTATCTGGTCGACCGATAATCTGGCGGTGTCGGTCGAGCGGCTCGTGGAAAAACACCACGACCCCTTTAGGTGCGCGCTGACTGAACTCCAGATTCCCAGAACCCAGCCGGTGCGTTTCCCGTGACGAGAGCAATGGGAGGGGCATGCGCTCACCGGGAATTCACGCCACAAGTTGAACTCGCCGTCGCTTGGCGCCGACGATGCCCGACTGGAGTCGGTGGTTCCCTTATGCAACGATTACGTGGTGTGGGTGCGTCACTCTTCGAAGGCTCGCACATGCAGACTGGCTTGCCACCGCAGCCATGGCATCGATTGGGCCGCGCAAGGCAAATGGGCTTGATTCTTGGAACTTTCCTGGAATGTCCTATTGCGATTGCCGGCTGAACGGCAAGTCGCGCCAGAGGGCTTTCCCGCGTCGCGGGGGACAATTGCCGGAGCGAGTCCCACGGACGGTCGTCCGCCTGGGACCGCCTGCCAGCTACAGAAGAGCACGTACCGGTGTCCGGTGCGTGCTTTTCTTTGCTCCGCTGAGAATGCGATCGCTTAGAACCGATGGGTCATAGCTACGCGGTATACCATCTGGTTGCTGCTGGATGACTGGCTCGGCGAACCGACAATGTTCGCAACGTCGAAGTCCTGACCAGTCTTGCCGTCGGCGTGCTGATACGCGCCTTGCACATACACCGACGTGCGCGCGCTCAGGTCATAGTCAAGCATCAGCGAGACCTGGTTCCAGTTAGGCTGAGAATTCCCGGTCACGGTCGCCACGTGAGCACGCGTGTAAGCGTAGGCTGCCCCCAGCCAGAAATCATGCAGAAAGAAATATTGCCCATTCACTTCGAAGTTGTCGAATTTCCATGATTTTTGAGAACCAGCGGCCGGCTGATTGGTAAAGTATGCGTTGCTGGTCGGATCGTAGACGTCGACATGCGAATAGGCGAATGCGATGGTCGCCTTATCTCCGAACTTGTAGGACACGCCTGCGTCAATATTTTGTTGCGACTTACCCGCGAACACCACGGTCGCACTGGGCGCAGCGCCCCCTGCGGTCAGACCTCCGTTGTTGGTCTTCAAGTAAGCGACAGCGGCGGCCAGCGGGCCCATCTGGTACTGGGCAGCGGCGCTATAAACACGGTTCTGTGCAAAGCCGCCTGCCTGGTTGCTGAATCCGTACATCGCCTCACCGCTAAACCCCGCGAACGTCGGCGACACGTACTTTACCGAATTCTGGATGCGATAATCCCAGTCGGCGTTGTCGTTGTCGAAAGGGTGTGATCCCAGATCGCCCTCCCAATTACCTGCAGCAGTGAATCCGCTCCACATGTCAACGGTTGGATCGTATTGACGGCCCATCGTTAGGGTACCGTAGTGATCGGATGACAGTCCGACAAAGGCTTGGCGACCGAACAGCAGGCCACCTTGCCCGAGCGCGCCATTATTGGTATTGAAGCCATTCTCCAATTGAAATAACGCCTTCAGCCCCCCACCGAGGTCCTCAGTGCCTTTCAAGCCCCAGCGGCTGCCGACTGTATCCCCGCTGACCATTTGGTATCCGTGATGGCCTCCCGCGTTGGTGGTGAAGTCAAAGCCCTCATCAATGAGACCATAGAGGGTCACCGAATTCTGCGCTTGCGCCTGCACGCTGACGCCGAGAGCGCTGACCGAAAGTGCTGCGACAATTATTCGCTTCATAACATATTCTCCGAGTCGGGGGAGCCAAGTACATGAGGTAATTACAATGTTGCCGCGATGAGCATAGCCAGACGAAAATTGGTGAACATTAAGGAACACTTAACCGTTGTCAAATACTGACGCATGAAATTCGCTTGATTGAATCGACGATACAAGGTAAGCATCCGGTGAGGGTACCGTTGAGATATATCGGTCGGTAGCAGGTGTCCAGCGATGTGGTAGCAAGTGGGCGGTGCCCTCGGTCCGATGGATGGGTAACCGTGTGAGAACAGCTTTTAGATAGGCCTACCGATCGAGGTCGCTCAGCTGCGGCGAGCGGATGAGGCTCATGAACGCGGCAGCATGTTGGCCCCTGCGAATTGAATCCGTGAACAACCAATTCGACCGTCCGAGCTCCCACGGATGAATCTGGTTTCTCAGTCAATTTTTGTCGATCAGCACCCGCCCGTCGACAAGATAGCGCGTAAGCGCCACTCATCGCCTGAGACTGTAGTCGAGAGCTTTAGCAATCGCAGAGCCCTTGCAGACGAGCTTGCGCTGGCTGGCCATCCGGGCGTACGGCCGCATCGGCGATCATGTTGGCTCGGTCCTGACGAGTGACAGGTGGCGCGCGCAGATCGCCAGGCGACATGTCGTCTTCGTCTGCACATGCCTTCGGCACAAAACTCTTATGCCCGGTCCATGCCTGAATCAACGTGCCGTCGACGCTAAAATACTCTCCAACAAGACGCCACGCTCGCGCGCGGCCTCGACTGTCTCGTCAAAGAGAAACACCAGCACGTCGTGTTCGAGCAACCGGTCGCGGTTCTTGCTGAATGTCGAGTGGTCCCACACGGTTTTGTCCATCGCGGACCGACGAACCAGCGGAACAACAAGTTGTAGGAAATCTGTTCCATCAGCATGCGCTCGCTGCGAATTGAGTACAGCACCTGCAGCAAAAAAAGAACTCGCACCAGCTTCCCCGGGGCGACGCTCGGCCGACCTCCTTTCGCCTCAGCCTCGTACATCCGCGCGAACATCTCGTCCTCGCGTCTAAGCCCGTCATGAGCCAGGAGCGAATCGGACGCAAGGGTTCGTCCTTCGGCACAAAATCGTTCAGCGTCAACACCATGGACATCGACTCCATAAAACCATCTGGCGCACGCATCCCTTCCATCTCGCTCTCATTGACGACATTAGTTCAAAGTTTGGGTCTTTGTCACGCTCGACCGCTGCACGAGGTATTTCAACGGCCTGCTTGAGCAATGGAGGGGCCGCAATGCGAGTCGCAAGCCCCAATTCCGTTCGCAAAACTGCAGTCGCTGCAATTGTAGAGAAATAGGGACCCGGTCCGACTCACCACGCATCACAAATTACTGATGGTACGCCAAATCCGCACGGCGGTTTTGGGCCCACGCCGCTTCGTCGTGTCCGGTTGCGACCGGCTTTTCCTTTCCGAAACTGATCGCCTCGAGTTGCGAATTGGGAACACCAAACAGAACCAGCTCACGGCGAACCGCCTCGGAACGCTTCTGACCAAGTGCCAGGTTGTATTCGCTCGTACCGCGTTCATCTGTATTGCCCTGAATGCGCACGTGGCGTTGTGGATGACTCATCAGATATTGTGCGTGCAGCTTCAAGAGCGATTCATATTCGGGCTTGATGGTATAGTCGTCGAAGTCGAAGTAGACGCTGCGTTTAGCGAGTGGACTGTTCGGGTCATTCAGCGGGTCGACACCGACCTGCGCGACGCCGTTCGGGTTTGTTTGTGCGCCGCCACCGGTACCAGTTGCGTTGGCGCCGTGGTCGAACTTGACGCCCGAGTGACATGCGGTTAGCCCCCCGACGATCAGAACCGCGAGCAGCTTAGGAATTTTCGACGTCATTTGGTCTCTCCTTATGCAGTTTAGAACACTGCCATCGATAGCGAATCATCACGACGATCGCCTCTCCAAATAGTCAACGGCCCGGCAATTATTTGTCGTTGTCACGCTCGTGAAGGAAAAATCGGCCGCCACGCAAATACTCGAACCGCCGTCGGCCACGCGGCATGCCATCTCTCCAAGCCGGGTAATACGCTGGCCCATGAACTATGGGAGGGAGTCGATATGCCACCAGCGGAAAGTCATTTTCGGCGACCGACATCTCGCTCGCAACGGATGTCGTGCTCACCTCGATCGGATTGAGCATCGCGATGTCGAAGCCACCCTCCGGATGAGCACTTGCTCGCGCCATCATGCATACAGCCGACAAGACAATGAGGAAAACGAACGGACTGTATTTCATGGTTTTTTCTCTCCAATCCGCCGACCCGGCAACGGTATCGACCGGAACTGCAGAAGTCCGTTGCCAATTGCTGGACAAGATCCCCGACATTCAATGCGGGAATAATCTCGCCGTAACGTTGAGAACGCCAATTGCTGCAGCCAGTGCGGCTACCACGACAGGGAGCACGAGAACGATAACCCACAGGCTCTTTACCACTCGTATCTCCCAATTCGTCGGACGAGCAAGCCTGGATGAACGGCGCATTGTCGCCAGGGCGATGCCCGTACCTCGCCGCGCGTGAGCTGTTTCGGCATGAACCTCTCTATTGTGACGCACTTCCACTGCCGACATGGCCCACGCAAGTTGTGCGCTTCCAGCGAGCATGAGAGCTGCGGCACTCAACCGTAATATTGAACGTTGCTTCATCTCGACCTCCGTCGAACACATCGAAACACAGCAGCATCCGGCGCGGGTACACCGATCCTAAGTCAATTCCCACGAAAATCGGACGACCATCACGCTGAACCAGCAGCGCAACGGTGCAGAGTTCATCACGCAACTGGGCCGGCGTTGACACCGGTTACTGGCCACCCGCGAGATAATGTCCCCCGGCTAAATGACAGACAGCGCTGCAGGGCCGATGCTCCGCTCGACGCGGACACCGCTACTCACACCAGCCTTGCGTACCGCTTCGGATGCCAGACTCCGCAGCGTTAAGCCAATCTGGCCGACCGTAGTCTGAGCGGGGACGTCCGACACCAGCGAGTAGCCCTGCATGGCGCCCAACATGACCGAAGCCTCATGGCTCCCATGGTCCCGCCAAAACTCCACACGCACCACAGAACCCGGACGCAAGTGGGCCACGGCCATCGGCAATTGCGTCGAGTCGTTGATTGTCACTCCGTTCAGTTGCAGGATGACGTCGCCCACGCGCAAGCCCGATTTGGCTGATGGACCATTCTCATCGACTGAACTGATGAGCGCGCCAACCGGTTTTGCCATCCCAAAGGACCGCGCGAGCGGTGCGGTGACTTCCTGAACGCTCAAGCCCAGACGGCCGTGTTCAACTCTCCCGTGGAGCTGCAGTTGATGCTCGACTCTCATTGCAAAGTCAATCGGAATCGCAAAGGATAGTCCTTGAAAACTGAGATGAACGGGCGCCTCGATGCCAATGACATCACCGTTCAAATCGAACAGTGGCCCACCAGAATCGCCAGCGTCCAAGGTTAGATCCGTCTGAATTAGCGGGGCATATGTTTCATCCGGGACAAGTCGTCCCTTGCTGCTAATGATGCCGGCAGTGGCCGTGTTCTCAAAACCGTATGGCGAACCGATAGAAACGACCCATTGGCCAACCTCCGCATCGGACGGGGCCCCGATTCTGACGGTCGGGAGGCCATGCGCATCGATTTTCAGCAGCGCGATGTCGCTCGGCGGGTCGATACCCACGACCGAGGCCTTGAACTCGCGACGGTCGTTCAGCTTGACTCTGACTTGCGATGCGCCTGCGATCACCTGGGCGCCGGTAAGGATGTATCCATCCGGGGTGATGATGAAACCAGAGCCGAGGGTTCCCGATGACAATATGCCTCCACTGGGCCGGTCGGGTGAGAATTGTCTGAAGAACTGGACGAATGGGTCGTGCTCGTTCGACGCGGGCGGCCAAAGAGGCGTCAGATTGGCGACAGGCCTCCCATGAGCTGTGCTGATATTGACCACCGCTGGCCCATTCTGCCGCACAATATCCGCAAAGTCCGTCACAATTCCGGTCGACGGGAGATGCTGCGTCGTCGGCGCGTTGCGGGAGAGTGTCGCTGACGAAGGGTATGTCGACCGGGTAACGCAGCCCGCGGACGAAGCCGCCACGAGACACGCCGCGAGCAACGCACGCATCAGATTTCTGGTTCGCATAGCATCGCTCCAGGCGACGTGGAAATGACCGCCGTGAAGAGCGTTTGCGCGAGAGCCTCGCGTTCATTCAAACCCACGATAATTCCAGCGTAGGTCGGCAAACTTAAGAGATACTTAAAACGCCAGCAGGCTTTCCGACACAAAGTCGGCGGCATAGTCGACCCGGATAAGTCCATCGTGTACAGCAGCGGTCCGAGTGACTTTATGGCCGTCAAATTAGTACATCCGTACGTGCAAGCCCGAGATAGTCCATTGCCTGTCGGGCAGGCAGCCAGCACTCACCGCGGTCACCGGCAGCGGAAGACCTCTGGACGTCACTGTTGTCTATCGTGATAAATATACGCAACAACGCGTGCCGGGCGAATAAATGACAAATAGAAGTCCGCGTTCAGACGAGGCAATAGCGCTTGAAGGTGTCGTTGACGCCGCACGCGAAGTACACGCAGCGCCAATAGCACTCGAATCGAGCTTCCGGAGAAAGGAATTGAGAAGCCATCGACCTTGCAGCTCGCGCGGTTCGTGGTCGCCATGGAATTGCGAGACGCGCGTGAGGCATCTCGACGAGGTGGCTTCTGGCGGCCAACGGTCGGCAAGCTGACCGCCCTGCTCCCGGGTCATGTCGCACGAAGCCGACCGCTCCTGAGCCATTCTCCAGTTGGACAGGCTGACCGCCCGGTCAAGGCGATTTGTCTTTCGATTTACGAGCACGCGTCGGCAAAACACAGTGCGGTCTCGATAGTTGTTCAATTCGTCCAGCCCTGGGACGACTGAGCACTTATGGTGCTGCCCTTCTCTGTCTCAGCTGGATAGCTGGCTACTCGATTCCTGCCGCCATTCTTCGCTTCATACATCGCCGCATCGGACGCATTCACCAGTGATCTCAAAGTCGGAAACCGTTGGTCCACGGCGCAGGCGACCCCGATGCTCACACTCAGAAGCTGATGCGTGCTGGCGACATGCCGGAGTTCCAGCGCTCTTACCGATACAAGAATCTTTTCCGCAATACGCGCTGCACCGCCGCTATCCGTATCGGGGAGAAGCACAGTAAATTCCTCGCCACCGTAGCGGCCTGCGATGTCGCCCGGGCGTCTGATGCTTTGACTAATGCCGTGTGCGACTGCAATCAGGGCGTCATCACCCGCCGAGTGTCCGTACAAATCGTTGAACCCCTTGAAGTGGTCAACGTCGATTAGAAGCATCGACAACGGGTAACCGGTTCGCTGGGCGCGACGCCACTCGGTCTGCGCCATTTCCTCGAAGGTACGACGGTTGTGTAGTCCCGTAAGGCCATCGGTCCGTGCGAGCACCCGAAGCTCCTCTTCGAATGCAAGACGACGTTTCCACTGCTGCGAGAACGATAAGGCGAAACCGACAATCATCACGTCGAGTGCGGCCATCAGTGAACCTACGGTCCAGGCGCGACTGCGCCACTCGGCATAAATGTCTTCGGTCGCAAGCGCAACATCGAGAATTAGCGGGAATCCGCTAATATGCCTATATGTGTACCAGCGCTTTACTCCATCGAGAGTGGCCGTACCAAAGAATGCGCCATCCGATGTTTGCGCGAAACGCGTGTAGTTCGCGGTCCCCAACAAACTCCGGCCGGTGATTTTCTGGTCATACGGCCGCCTCATGAGCATTGTCCCGTCATCAAGCATTAACGACATCGAACCGCCGGAGCCAAGATTCATGCCATCAAATAAACGACGGAAATAGTCGAGCTGGAGTGTGCCGACCACGACGCCGGCAAAGCTTCCATCGGGATGAGCGAGTCTGCGGCTGAGCGCGATGGAGTCTCCTCCTTCACCGAGGCGTGGGATGAAAGGGTGGCTGACGTATAGCCCAACGTCAGGGGACGTGCGATGGACTTTGAAGTAATCACGGTCCGCGATGTTAGCGCGACGAGCTGGAATGGACCTCGAGTCAATGACAACGTTGCCGGATTCGTCCACAACCAGGAGAGCGCCCAAATCCTTGGCGGACGCTGCACGGTCAAAAAGCACTTTTTGCCTCATGAGCGGTGGAAGTTTGTTGACTCCAGGCTCCTGGAGCCCGTCAATGACCGCCTGAAGAGACAGGTCGTAGATTTCCAGGTTTCGAGATGTGTCCCGCTCGACGATTAGCGATAGGTTGGTAGCAGCCTCCTGAGCTCGGCGCAGCGCATCCTGGCGCATTTCCACCAGGACTAGGGCTGAAATCAGGAATATGGCGACCGAAACAAACAGGCTAACGCCAATCAGGAGGTTCGGCCGCCGCAGCGCCATTTTTTCTCTCTTCTAAAGGTTCTGGGTGTTCCGGGCTCGTCACTGCGTCCCTGCGCGATTGCCGCAACTGTCCAATTCAGGTCAATAATGGAAATTATACGATCGTGCCGACGGTGTCCCAATAATCACCGAAGCATAACTGCTACGGACACAAGACCATCTGTTGAGAAGGAGCTGGTTCAAGCGCTTCTTCCCGGGTTTAACCGCCGACACGGATTATGTGATGCCAGGAAAACCTAAAGGAAGCGCTTGCGCCGAACGCCGCCGATTCACACCGGAATTCGGCACGTTATGACAGACGAGGCTCCCATTTCAACTGCTGCAATGTGTGCGTGTTGCTTCAACGGTGTCGTTGGTCATCTTTTTGGAGCTGCAGCGATTTCCGGTACTAATAGTCCGGTGGCCATGGTCGTTAAAAGCTCCCGAAAGCCGGTGAGCAGGATGCTGTGGAACCGAGGAAGCTCCCGAATCAAATCTTATCGCCTGTGTCGAAAAGCGTCCCAGCACTCGCTATGGTCCATCCGACGGAGAAGCCGCTTGCGGACATGCTCACGTCGATAGTGTCCTGCGACCAACAACGCGGCAATTGCCAGCACTGCTATGCCCATGAAGGTTCCTGTGAGTTCCGTCATTATGCCTCCTCGTTAACCTGTGTCGCTTTCATGCGACGTACAGCCTGGACGTCGCATGAAAGCTGAAGCATGGCCGACTGAACGGCACGTTAGTCCATGGCAGAGCACGCCTCAAGCGCCCTGTTCTCCACCGATCATCGCGATTCCCTCCAGTACATCCCGCCCACTGGCCGCCAACGTCTTGAAGTGCTCGGTAGTCTGCGCTGCGCTGATCTGCTTCGCCTGAACCAGAATGCTTTCAAGGCTTACCAGCGCCCCGGTAACAGGATCGGAGGCGGGACATGCGTTACCACCATTCCTCTACCTTTTGTCGGCAAAAGAATCCACAGGTCACCATCACCAAAGCTCCCGATATATACGGGCCTAATTCTTGTCTTTCCATGATCATTGGGAATTTTTATCTTTTCCGGAATGGTTTTTTCGTAACTATCACACCTCGCGCGTGTCGTCATCGAAACGAAAGATGAAAGAGTTCGCAAGCTCGCAGCATCGCCTGCGTACCAACCGGCAAGTTGCAGCAAAAGAAGAGCATTCTTCAGGATAGTTCGAATCTTGCACTACGCCTAGCAGTTACACACATGAACAGACAGGCCG
This sequence comes from Paraburkholderia sediminicola, assembly GCF_046030555.1. Lineage (GTDB taxonomy): Bacteria > Pseudomonadota > Gammaproteobacteria > Burkholderiales > Burkholderiaceae > Paraburkholderia > Paraburkholderia sediminicola_E. The sequence continues at coordinate 122,515 of NZ_JAQQCH010000013.1, forward strand.
TCGACATTTCGGTAACCCAAACCATAGCGCGCCGAAGAATTCCACATGCATTCGATATCAGCCTGGCAGCCGGCTCACCAGGGCGTGGTGACTCCACGTTTCGAGCGCGAGCGCCCCGTCACATCTTTGACATCAGCAAGGTCTAACGTGGGCGACCTTTTCCAACAACTACACGCTGGAGCACATATGAGACTTATGCAAACCGCGATTGCCGGCCTGACTGGCGCACTCTTCGTCGTCGCGGCTCACGCTACCGACATTACCGGAGCAGGCAGCACGTTCGCCGCGCCTATCTACGCCAAATGGGCAGACGCCTTCCAGAAGGCCAACGGCGGCAAGGTCAACTTTCAGGGTATTGGCTCCTCGGGCGGCATCAAACAAATTATCGCCAAGACGGTCGACTTTGCCGGATCGGACGCCCCTTTGAAGGACGACGAGCTGGCGAAAGACGGCTTGTTTCAGTTTCCGACCGTGGTGGGCGGTGTGGTGCCAGTGGTAAATCTGCCGGGCATCAAGCCGGGCGAGTTGACTCTATCTGGCGAAGTGCTCGGCGACATGTACCTGGGCAAGATCAAGAAGTGGAATGACCCGGCCATCGCCGCTTTGAACCCCAAAGTGAGGCTCCCCGACACAGGTATCGCTATTGTCCGTCGTGCCGACGGCTCGGGCACGAGCTTCATCTGGACGCACTATTTGTCGCAAGTCAATCCGGAGTGGAAGAGCAAGGTTGGGGAAGGCACGACCGTGAGCTGGCCGACGGGTACGGGCGGCAAGGGTAACGACGGAGTGGCCGCTTTCGTCCAGCGCCTCCCTGGCGCCCTTGGCTATGTCGAGTGGGCATACGTGAAGCAGAACCACATGGTCTACACGGCAATGAAAAACGCAGCTGGTGCTGTGGTCCAGCCAGAGACGGAAACGTTCAAGGCCGCCGCTGCCGGCGCCAACTGGTCGAAGTCGTTCTACCAGATCCTGACGAATGAACCGGGCAAGGATGCGTGGCCTGTCGTCGGCGCAACCTTTGTCCTGCTGCACACGGCACAGGACAAACCGGACGAAGGTAAGGAAACCTTGAAATTCTTCGACTGGGCATTCAAGAACGGAGACCAGGCTGCTCAGGACCTGGATTACATTTCCCTGCCGAAATCAGTTGTTACCGAAATTCGCTCGCAATGGAGCGCAAAGGTGAAAGACGGCGCTGGCAAGTCAATCGCTGAATAAGTCTTGGAGGCATCAAGCGCGCTCCCTCGCGGAGCGCGCGATATCGTCACGCCGGGCAGCACATTATCGCAAAGAAACCCCTCCAACGTCATCTGTCGTCGTGCTCGCCGCGCTTTTCGTTGTCAGTATCTCTTGCTCGAATTGCCGCGAAGCCCGAGACTGAGCGCCATCACAACAAGTGGCGCCAGAAAGTACCACGAGAACTTCGAATCCACGGCACCCTCCACTGCCGATCTTCACTGCTCAACGTGCAAGCCCACACTGCCATTGTAGAAGCCGTGTTGCGTAGCAGTTAGCCCGTAAACTGATGCATTGCAGCAGGAGTCCTACCACAGCGCTCTGCTTCTCATGCGACATGAGCCTGTGTGCCTCCGAGAGATCTCGGCCGCTATTCGTGCGGCCGCTACTTTAGTAGCGCTATACTGCGCCGACATAAAACTGCGCTTCATGCACGCCCGATTATCGAGCGTGGATCCGTGCGACGCGCGGACGCGGGCGGCAGAGCATAGCGACAGGGGACGCGTCCACGTTTCCAACAACATAGATGAATGGCGTAACTTCCGCTGCACCGGCGGAGTGGCTATGCCGGTGGAGGAGCGAAACAATGCGTTCAACAACTGAGTTTCCCGTGAGAGCCCTCGCAAGTCTTGCCAGCCTCGGCATCCTGACGTACGGCACGCGTGAACTCGCATCGCACCAGCATTTGCATATCGCCTATCTGGCGCTCACGGCCCTCGGAGTAGTTACAGGGGCTCTTTTCTCGTCCACGCGGACTCCAAAAGCATAGACGGCCAGGTTTACCGACAATCGTGACTAGACCAGCAACAACTGATGTTTCGGTGCGCGTCGAAATTTCGACTTCATGCCGCTTGGACATGGGCCCTCGCATTGCCACCGCCGAACATGTGGCGCAGCGCAGTTCGACTTCGGAGGAGTGATGCTGCAGGCGGATTCGCTCTGACGGGCTCGGCCGGCTCCAGGTCGGTAAAGATCTCTCTTGACAGCCTCCCGCTTCCACTCCATTTATGCCCTGCACAGTCCCAAGCCAATGCTTCACCGGGAGGCTTTGCCAGTTTGCTGATTACCCTCCGCGCTTCATATCCGACCACTCGACGTTGCACCGAGTTTAAGTCTTGCTTAAGCGCGATCGAGTAGATTGCAGCAAGCTTGTCGACGACCGCGTCGCCATAGGTCTCAATAGTTCGCATGGACACTCAATCGACGCCCGCACAGTCGCCGCTACATTCAGGCTAAAAGCAAAAGAATCCAATGCAGTTACAGGCAGTTGCAATCAACAGATGTCAAGGACGGCTAGTCGACCCTCCACCCTTACTCAGGGCCGACTTTGGGACCCGGAGCTCCGCCGGGTCCGTTTTTTCCCCACTACCGGGCGCTGTCTGCGACAGCGATAATCCATCCAGTCAATCATGATGGAAAGCCTGCCATCTACTGCCGGCGACAGTTCGCTGCCAGTCGGTGTCGTTATTAAATCATTGTCACGCGGTCTCGCTATATTCCGTCATAGCGTACAAGGGGCATAACCACCTTCCTCTTTCGTCAAATCGCGTGTTGACCGAACTCCATGTGCGTAACAGTTATTGAGGCACATCATGAAAAAGCTTCTTAGCCACCATGAGATTGCGATGTTGTTTGTCCTGGTCAGCGCGCCTGGACAGGTGGCACTCGCAGACCCCGATGTAGTGACCCTCCGACAAGAACAATTGGTCGAAATCGTGTCCACAACATCCGAGAACACCGAATTCCGATTGACATCGGAGGGTACCGAGCTATTACGGCGCCTAGGGCTGGCGAGGACGTGACAGACTGGTCGCCAAAACCGGGACGAGCGGCACATAGCACTGCTCGACCGAGTTGCCGCGCGCGCGTCGAACGAGGTATCGACCTTGACTGACCGCGAACGGGGAAGAATTTCCCGTCGGCATGACTGCAACGACACCGTCGCCGGCAGTGCAAGCATGGGCAATATTCTTGCCTGACGCGAAAGGATCTGGCGGCAGCCAAAGGTCAGAACGAAAAGTACGGCTCTAGTCTTGTCAGGCTTACAGAAGACAACGACATTTAATGGTTCCCAAGTTCGTCGTCGCCTTTCGGCAGGCGCCGACATTCGTAGAGAAACATTGAACATCCCAGGTCAACCTGAAGCGGTCAGCCATCCGGCCGCATCGAAAGTCGGCTCGTGGCCGCACTCTGCCTCTCGCACAGTCTGTGCTCAGCTAAGAGCCTCCGAGCGGCACACCCTTCCCCAACGTCCAGGCATCCTAAGACTGTTTCAAATGACACTGCGTCGATACAGATCACGGTTCAATTCGTACCGAATATTGCACCGACCGCCGATGCCAGACCCATCGACAGAGCACTCCAGAAGGCAACCCGCAATATGCCCGGACCAACCTTCGCACCGCCGACGCGCGCGGCAAGTCCGCCGAGAATTGCGAGTGAAGCGAGCGCCGTCACCGCGATGCCCGCTGCCACCCATTTCTGAGGTGCGAGTGCAGCGACAATCAGCGGCAAAGCCGCCCCCGCCGAGAAGCTGCAGGCAGAGGCAAGTGCGGCCTGCAATGGCTTCGCGGTGGTGACTTCCGAAATACCCAGTTCGTCGCGAGCGTGTGCCCCGAGCGCGTCGTGTGCCATCAAGGCCTGCGCGACCTGTTTGGCAAGCGCCATGTCGAGACCACGTCGCACATAGATTCCCGCCAACTCCCGTTGTTCGCGCGCACCGTCCGCATCAAGTTCCGCCTTCTCTTCGGCGAGCGCGGCCTTTTCCGTATCCGCCTGTGACGAAACTGATACGTACTCGCCAGTTGCCATGGACATCGCACCGGCTACCAGTCCAGCCAGGCCGGTCAGCACAAGATGGCTATGTTCAGCGTGTGCCGATGCGACGCCGACTATCAGACTCGCCGTCGAGATGATGCCATCGTTCGCGCCGAGTACCGCGGCGCGTAGCCAGCCAATTGTGTTGATGCGATGACGTTCTTCATGTCCCTTGCGCATCTATGCCGGACCTCGATCGTTTCGATTTGCATGGATTTGGCGCGACGGTGCTGCTCGGGGCAACATCCACTACAAGACAGGGTCTCTCAGAACCGAGCGATAGAACAATGCGTCGCCGACATGCAGAACAAACGGTGCGAAACACAGCCAGGCGAGAAAGCCGTTGACATCGGCTATTTCGTGGTCGAACGTCAAGCGCGAAGCGCACGTTGCCTACATGAAATGATGCTAACGACCTCACCTTAAGGAAACCTGATGCTCCGCACGGAGCCATCCGGCTGCCCAACTCCACTATCGACCGTCTGCTACGGTCTCAGGGCTATCGCGCCAACGATATGGTTGCGAGCTTGCGCCCGATGCAACCCGCAGAGGTTTGCGCATCGCGCAATCATTTTCACAGGCAGGCTTCTTGCTGCTCTTCTCCAGCGTCATTGACTAACACTGATCGCTGAAAACAAATATGCGCCTGCTAAATCGTCTGGCTGCTTCAATGGTTTTGCCGCTCGCCGCCTGCGCGATCGGACCATCAAGTTCAAGCGATACCGGTTTCGGCGCCTCGCCCGCCATGCCGACTCCAGAGTCGATGTTGATTCCCATGGTCAACATTGCGCCCGTTCAGGCGCGCCCCGCTGGTTTCATGCCCATCGCTCCCAACGGTTTTGCCGTCACCGAGTTCGCCGGCGGCCTAGCGCACCCGCGCTGGCTTTACACGTTGCCTAACGGTGACGTACTGGTGGCGGAAAGTGATGCCCCCAAGGAGCACGACGAAGGAAGTGGCCTATTCGGCTGGATCAGACGGCAGGTCATGAAGCGCGCCGGCGCAGGTGTGACGAGTCCCGATCGCATCATGCTACTACGCGACGCGAGCGGCAATGGCATCGCCCAGATGCAATCCGTGTTTATCCGCGGTCTGCACTCGCCGTTCGGGATGGCCCTCATTGGCAATAAACTCTACGTTGCCGATACGGACGCCCTGCTGCGTTTCGACTACGCTACGGGCGCCACGAAGATCACCAGCCCGGGAGTTAAAGTTGCCGATTTGCCAGCCGGCCCGATCAATCATCACTGGACAAAAAATATCCTCGCAGACCATTCAGGCAGGCATCTATACATCACGGTGGGATCAAACAGCAACGCGGGAGAGAACGGCGTCGACGCCGAACAAGGCCGTGCACGGATCCTTGAGTTTGACGTGGACACGGGTCGCTTGCGGCCCTATGCGACAGGATTGCGCAATGCCAATGGACTCTCGTGGCAGCCGGACAGCGGCGCGTTGTGGACGACCGTTAACGAGCGGGACGACCTCGGTAACAACCTTGTACCGGATTACATGACAGCATTGAAAGATGGAGCGTTCTATGGCTTTCCGTACAGCTATTACGGCCAGCACGTCGACACGCGCGTTACACCTCAACGCCCCGACCTGGTCGCAACGGCCATCGCACCGGACTATGCCCTCGGCAATCATACGGCTTCGCTAGGTCTTGTCTTTTACGACCAGACGTTGTTCCCAACGCACTATCGGGGCGGCGCATTTGTCGGCCAGCATGGATCATGGAACCGCAAGCCGCGCACCGGCTATAAAGTGGTGTTCGTACCATTTGTCGACGGAAAGCCTGCTGGCGCCCCCGAGGATTTCCTGAGCGGCTTTCTGACGACCGACGGCCATGCCGTGGGACGACCTGTTGGCGTCGCGCTGGATGCGCGCGGGGCCTTGCTGGTGGCAGACGACGTAGGTAACGCTGTCTGGCGAGTCGCGCCGCGTAGCACTATCAACTCGGCGCACATTTTGCCGGCCGGCCAATGATTTGGCACTCAGGTTCATTCTGCCTGAAGCCCGGAAGTCTGGACTTCTCAGGCCGACGGCACAAATCGCTCCGCCGACGCTGGCGACAGGTGTCGGAGATCGTTAATTTGGGAGGGGACAGAAATTGGGGGAGCGCGGCGTTTTGCCCTAAGCTACCTTCGCCACCCGTTCAGCGAGGTGACGGATGGATATGCACTGGACGATTTACCTGCAGCGGGACGGTGCCGACGAAAATGTGCCGTTGGCCAGGTTTCAGCGCCCGCTCGAAGGAGCGACCCCGGCTGACTTCGGATTGTCGATGTCTGAGGCAAGAAGCCTCCTTTCCAGTCTTCAACAAGTGGTGGCTCAAGACCAGATCCGCGCCTACGACGCTCGTCGACGTCTGCGTGAACAGCATTGCACTCTGATACAACCCCACTCCGTGTTGCATAGGTGATATTGGGGGCGTCTCAGAATTCGGAAAAAATCGTACGCTAGCAGTTGCCCGAGTGGCTGGTCGTTCGTCCGTTCTTCAATCCCTTCTGAGGAAGCCATGTCTACCCCCAATACGCAGGAAGGACGCGCTAGCAGCATTAGAGAACATGAAATCGACGCTAGCAACGTTAGTGGACAACGTGTCACTCAGTCGTTGTATCGCTACAACAACGCAAAATCGTTGGATTTTCCACTTTTCGGTCGGTATGTATGACGTTTTACGACAAATTCGGCGCTAGCAGTTTCGTTGACACGGCTAGCGGCAATTGTGAGCACCAACATCAGGATTCGGAATTTAGAGCTCGATAGCAGATCAACGAAGAGGAGAACGTGGAGATGCGGGTGTCGGCTTCGCTCAGTCAAGCGGTTTTGCAATTGAGTATTAGCGATCGGCGGCTTTGGCCGACACTTCCCGCCACCGCGTCAGCGCGAACGACCGCTTGACCTCGGGAACCGCCGTTGAGACCTGGCTAGTCCCACTGGCCGAAGAGGGTCGACAAGAGGCGGTCGTGCCTGCCTGGCAGCGGCCGTTCACGAACCCGGCGATGAGGTCATGGGAGCCGAGATCGTGGTTACAACTGCGCATGCTGACCGCGCCGTTACGCGCCCAATCCGCTAGGAATCCACACAAAAATTTCATCGCGACGGCGAGCCGACCTGCCGCCTTCTGGAGCAGGCGGTTACGCGCTTTTTTGACCTTTGCCAGAAGCGCTCACGAAAACAGTGGCAAAGATTCGACGGCGGTTTGGCGCCGACGTCGCGGGGACGGGGATCGACCGGGCCGCGCAGCAGTCTTCCCGCTAGCCGAACCTAGCCGCCGGTTCAGATCCGACAGCGCCAGACAGACGGTCGTGCGCGCGGGCTTCCCCGCCAATGCCAGTTCAAGCTGGTCCAGCAGTTCCGGAAGACTCACTCCCCCTGTTCTCTTTCGTGCGAACGTCCGCTTCTGCATAAGGCCACTCCCTTATCGCTGTCGACATGCGCGCTGGCACCGACGTCACCACCAATCGTCAAGCTCCAGCGACATCTGTTTCCTCGTGCTTGCGCCAGGAGCACCGTCGGACACATTTCCCTGTGGCAACGGTGGCATCAGCACATCGAGATGGAAAACCACATGCACGCCGAGCCGGACAAATCCATCATTCTCCCGCTTCGAGCCCTCGGCGCTTTTCGGGATCGTGACACTGCCGACGGGCTCTCCCGCCCCGCTGTTCACGCCACGTCAGCCAGCATCGAGTGACGACAGTCCGCCGTGGCGCACCGGCATGCGTACTGCGCCCGAACCTCTTCATCCAGCGAATCGTCGGTGGCCAGCAGATACTCAATAAACAGTTCTTCACCGGCCCCGATCGGCCGGAGCGTGTGGATGAAGATGCGCCCGACGTCCTCGATGGTCTCGCAGTTGGGCGCGCACGCGTGATTGAGCCAGCGCGCACTATTGCCGCCGCGGCTCCCGTCGATCACCCGCCCATCCGACAGTCCGAACAGAAACGTATGTCCTTCGACGCCTTCACGCCGGTGACGGCGCACCGCACTTCGCCACGAGGTGATTTCACCTTTGTACTCAAGCACGCGCTCGCCCGCCGCGAGCGCATGCATGGCGAACACGCCTTTGCCGTGAACTGAAGACCGCCGAACAATCACGCGCCGCATACTCTTTCCTTCCCGATGTCAGCGCCAGTATATGAGCAGCAAATTTCCGCATCCAGTGGGATGAGCACGATGGGGCACGTCGAAACTGGAGAGTCGAGGTATTTGATCCGCAGGCATCCCGGAATGACCGACCAATCACCCACGAAGAGAGCCAGCTTCAGAAAGGCTGATTGCCCAGCTCACACAGGCTGACCCACTTCACCGTGCTCACGAAGGTCCTGCCTGCGGTGTCGAGCGATTCGATCATCGCGCGCTGCCCACGCGCTTCCGCGACGACGCGCACGATGCGCGTCCGATCGCGCAACAGCGCACCGATGGGTGGACACAGGGCTTCCCGCCTCATCCGCGATCTTTTCTTTTCCATACGGCTATCTATAGAGACATGCAGCGAATCGCAGGGGCCGCGGTACATCGCGGCATCTCGCACTGATGCTACCAGGCCGGCTGGCCGAGGTCCAGGCCTCGCCCGATCACCCCGTGCCGCTGCTGCCGCCGGCACCTGTAGCGACTACCCTGCCGGCCGCCGCGCCATCGGCAGAAATCCGGCCGACGGCTTGTGTCCGGTCTCAGCCGCCGTTCACTGCGTCCTTGAACGCCTTGCCCGCCGTGAACTTCACCGTCTTCGCAGCCGGGATCTGGATCTCAGCGCCGGTTGCCGGATTGCGACCGATCCGCGCGGCGCGCGCGCCCGTCGAAAACGACCCGAACCCGACCAGTTGCACCGTGCCGCCCTTCGTCACTTCGCCGGTGATCGCCGCGATCACAGCGTCGAGTGCCTCGCCGGTTGCCGCCTTGCTCCCGCCCGTCTTCGCGGCGACCGCGTCCACCAGTTCCTGCTTGTTCATCGCTATTTCCTCTCTGTGGTTGTGAATGTCGCCACCCTACCCGATCCCCGCATCTTTGCGCAATTGGCCGGCGGCCGGACTGATCCGCGATTACAGGCACTGAACGCATGTCACAGGCGTGAGCGGTGCATGACGCCGCCGTTAAACCGTGCCTGCACACCGGGTCGCATCCTTGTGCTGTCGATCGTCCGTATCCGCGGGATGGATTTGATAGGCGGGCGGGTGCCGACCGCGCCCGAGACATACCCGCGTGCCAATGCGGTGGGGGGTGCGCCACGGCTCTGGTTGATGGCGACCTCTGACGAACGGCCGCTGCCAGTCGGCGCCCCTCTCCGCTCCGGGCCCTGCGTCCTGTCCGGCTGCCGTGCCGCATCGCGACCGTGAGGGTGTGCGGACGTCGGCTACCCGTTCGGCGCGCGGCTGAGCCCTGACTCCGCCGGATTTACTGACGGGATGACGCCATGCGACCGCCAGTGTCCGAAGACGAAGGGGTAGATAGCCCCAATTCATACCCTCCCCCATTGACCGGAACTGCCATTCGAGGGGTTTGAGCACGGTGCCGCTTTGCGAAGGGCGTCCATCTAGGATAGGAATCAGGTCCCATGCCTCGATCATCGGAGCGCTTTCGCGCAAACATGGATTGGGCGCCACGACCGCGAAGGCTACCTCGAAGGGCAAAGCAAATAGGTCGCATCATTTTCAATGCTGATAAGTCGTATTAGCTGCGTTGCGTTTAATGATCCGGCGGGCCGCCGACCGCTCCGGACGCGCAAAGTCGAAAATATCGCGTCCCCTTGCAACCATGCACATCGGCGACAACGCCGGTTGCCTCCGAAGGCAGATTGAGGCAGAACTCCAGACGGACAAAGCCTCTGGATTATCTGGTCAACCGTGGCCGGTACATTGCAGACCATCTGCGACGGGACGTGAACGATGAAATCTTCCGGCGCCGACCGCAAGCTGTGCTGGTAGGTGACTTGATAGTCCATGCTATGGGTGTTCAGCCCTCTTCTGCTCGTGCCCTGCGTTCTGACCAACTTCTGCGCCATATCACTGGCGATCCCGTAGGACGAATGCCGGCCGGCTAAGCGTTGGCGAGGCAGCGTGGCTTTGAATGCGCGGTGGCCAGTCGAGGCGATTCATTTCCTTTCGGTCGTCCAATGCGCGCAAACGAAGGTTCGGAAACTGAAATTATCCGACCCTTCACATTTCCCCCTCATTCAAAAATCCGGGCTCGTCACGGTTTGCTCATGCCATTAGCCACCAAGGCACTATTATCAAATAATCCTCAGGTTGCGAATTGGACCAATCGACGGGGACCGTTCGAGAATCAGTTTTGTGATGAACTCGAGCAACAAGGCCCGAGGCACGGGCGTGACCGCAACCGCAACCGCAACCGCAACCGGGCCGTCGCGGTCGATGTGTGCAAGCTGGTTCATTTTCTTCTCTCAGTTTGATGATTCATCGGTCAATATGTGGCCCACTGTCGGGTGCATCGGGATCAGCAGGCGATGCCGCATCCTGGTCTGGATTGGACGGATCTTCCGGAGTGGGTGGCGGCGGATGGCGCACGGCATCGCGCAGTTCGTCGCGCTCCCATGCGTCGCGCTCACGCTGCGCTGCCCGACGTTCCAGCGCCTCGGCATCGAGCTCCGCAAGCCGGACCTGCCGGATACTCTCCAAGTGCGGCTGACCGAACACGATGCGCATGCGAGTGTCGGCTGCTACGCGCGCGGCGGTTGCCTGGAACGCCTCAGGTCCGGACAGCGACAGCGTGCTGCCGAACTTCTGCTGCGCGAAGCGCAGCGCAATCTCGACCGCCTCGCGCTCGCTATCCCACAGGCGCAATGTGCGACCCTCGTCGACGAGGAACGCCACGCCGTCCTTCCGGTAGTCGACCTCGCCACTGGCCCGCACCTCGTACGTGATCGACGGGCCGGCGTAGATGATCTCGTTGCGATCGTGCGCTGCCGGTCGCTCCACAGCACGCGACGGCGCACTGAAAATGACCGCGCGTTCATCGTCTGCACGTTTCGTCCGCAGGCGGATCTGCTGCATCCGGCGCAACTCACGTAGCGCCCGTTCGTCGCCTTTCTGAGCGCGCTCCTGCAGGAAGTCACGATACTGCTCGGTCAACGGCCGGCTTGCGGCGCCCTTCAGCGCATCCCGCTCTTTCGCGATCTGCACACGCAGCGCGGCCTCTGCCTCAAGGCGCGCAACACGTGCTGCGGACAGCTGCTCGCGGCGCTGCGCGCCTGACAGGTCCATGCGCGGGCGTTCAATGAGCGCGCTGCGGGCACTGTAGAACTCAGATTTGACCGCCTTTCGCCGCTCACTCTCATGATCGGCCTGCGCATCCCACGCGCGACGTAGCTCGTTCCGGTATGCCGATCGCCATTGCTGGAACTCGCCCCATAGGTCCCGTTCAGGCGTACGCCTAGGTGCATGCTCCGGATCACGTCCTGTCTGTGCACGATAGGTCTCGCGCAGCAGCTGCGCAGCATCCTCCCATGACAGGTTCATCTCTTTGGTGAGGAAGTCAGACACATTCAGATTGCGCGAGCCGGTCTGGATTCTGTCACTGCCGTCCGCGCCTTTACCGATCGAATACTTTTCGACGATCAGTCCGTGCGTATGCGCGAGCACAGCCAGCAACCGGCCCGCGTCTAGCGTCGCGCGGATCTCGGTGAACTCATCCCGCTCCCGCGCACGTCGCGCCGTGCGAGCCTCGGACAGGTCGCGCGCAAACTGATCGCGAACGGTATCGGCTGCCCGGCCCGTCGACGCGCGCGCTCTCGCATTGAAATCGACCGACGCTGCGTCCGGCGGCGGCGTATCAGTTGGCCGGATCTCGAACGGCAGCGATTCGATCGCATCGAACGATTGCACATCCGCGAGGCTGCGGATTTCTTCACGCGGCCCGAGCCCTGCGGGCAGGCGACCGCCGGTCAGATTAAAAGGGTCGCGTGAGCCGAACGGCCCTCCCGCCCGCATGAACTTCTCGGCACCGGTGCGCGTGAGACGCGTCCGCCCCGCCTCATCTGCCTGGTCCCACGCGACAAACATGCGATCGACCATCACTTTCCACTCCGGCTCGCCGTCGGACCCGTCAACGGCATCGCGAGCGCCGGACGATTGCCAGCGCCCCTCCCTCTCGTCGTAACTTCCGCCGCGTTCGAAGTCGCGGCCGGCACCTTCGCGCCATCGCGGCCGCGGCACCGAAATGCCTAGCTGTTCTCTTCCCGCTCGCTCGCGATCGCCAGACCATCGCAATGCGTCAATTCGTTCGGCTTGCTGGTTTCCCAGCTCCAGTAGTGCATCAGGCGGCAGAAGCACTTGACGTCGCGCGGCGTCGCCATCCACACCGCGGCTGGGCATGCCATGCACACGGTGGGCGGATTGGGACGGCGCGCCGGATCGATCGAAGCGAGCGTCAAAGTCGTGATCCGCTCCGGCTCGCCATCGCCCCGTGATTTCGCGGTGCGCGCGTTCGAGCTCGTTCCACCATTGCTGCGACTGCCCTGCCCTTTCCGGCTCCCGCCCGGCGCCGCGCTCCCGCGCCCGCCCTCCCGCTCCGGCGGCCCCCAGCCGGCTCCAATCTCGCCAGTGTCCGGATCGATCGTGGAGCTGTTGTCTTCGCTCTCGTGTGCGCTCATTGAACCCTCCTGTTGCATCGTAGAACCGCTGTTCGCGGTGATCGAGAATGCGCCGCTGCTCCGCCGGCGACGCTGCCTGATACGTCTTGTAAAAACTGCTGCCGCTGTTCAGATACTTGATCTCGCGCGCGCGAGTGTCGTGCCACGTCTTGAGCGAATCGAGATAGATCTGCGGCGTATCGCGCGATACGCCTGGCTCGACATACTGCGCATGCACATTTGATTCGAGCGCTTCACGCTTGGCCGTAGCATCGAGCTCGATGAATTCACGCGAGAACACAAACTCCTTCAGGTTCACACCCTTCGCGGCACCGGTCGGTTTGACGTTCTCGTACTCCGACCCCCTGCCGGCATTGCGCGTGCGCGTCTCGCCGTACTCCGTAAGCAACGCCCTGAAGTCGTCGTCATACCGCGTAACGTCACGTGTCATCACCGCCTCGAGGATCGAGGCCTTCAGTTCGCGGTTAGCGCCCTCGAATACGTCGCCCTTGTACCGGCTGATCATCTCGGACGCGTCGGTGAACTGCACACGCCGGTTGTCTTTCGGACTCGCGAGTCCGTACTTCGCGTTGATGTGCTCCTGAAAGGCCTCGAGGTAGCGCTCGTTATGGTCAACCTTCCCGAACGGATCGAGCCGTCGGCCTGTCACAAGATTCATTTCCGGAATCACGATATGCACGTGCACCTTGCGCTCGACAGGCTCCCCCGTCTTGCGGTCCGCATAGCTCTTGATCCGCGGCACATGCGCTTCAGCGTAGAAGTTGTATTCGTCCCGACGGTACGCGGCAAACGCAAACGCCTCGAACTCCCGAACAATCTCACCTAACAGCTCGTGGTCAACCTCGTCTTCCTTGAATGACAGCGTGACATGCAGGTAGCGCTCGGCGTCCGTGTCGATCGACTGGATGATGTCGTTCGTCAGATCGAGATCGCCGGCAAGGATCACGCGCTCATCCATCTCGTCGCGCTCCATCTCGCGACCCTGCTTCTGGCCCTTCTCCAGATAGTCCTTGATCCCGTCGTGATAGCCGCGTACGCGTATGAGCATCGCCTACCCCTGCGCCTTGCGCTCGGCAAGCCAGCGCTGCGCCCCTTCGATTCGGAACAGTAGCGTGCTGTGCACGATCGACGGCAACAGATGGCCGGCAGCGGAGACCGACGCCCGGGCGCTGTCGCAGTCCGGCTGCGTCAGCGTATGCGCACCGTCATGGTCGCGATCGAAGTGCAGCTTCGTCTCCAGCTCGATCACCGCCATGATGGCCGCCTGCTTTTGATCCATTCCCATCGCTATCAGTCGACCTTGTTCAGGGTTGCCCTGAGGTACTGCCCGATCAGCTGCAGCTGCGTGAGCAACTGCTCGTAAGTCGCTTCCGAAAGCTTCCCGCGAACGTGTTCGGAGTTCGCGCGGTGGGCAATCTGGTTCAGGTTGTTACTGGTCTTGTTGAAGATGTACAGCAGCCGCTTGCGGTCCCCACTGGCCACCGGCCGCGCGATCACCTGCGTACGGTTGGTCAGCACCGCCTGCCGGAAGAATTCCGATTGCGTCATCCCGCTTTGCGCCACCTTTGCAAGGTACGCATCGCGATCCGCATCCGACAGACGGAACGCGATCGGCTTGCCCAGCCCTGCCCCGTCATTGCTCTTCTGCCGTGGCATTACCAGAGCCCCGTCGAACGACTACGGTCGATCTCGGCGCCGACCATCGCGAAGGACCTGCCGTCGTCATCGATGGGATGCGCGCGAAACTTGTATTCCGGCCACCGCAACTCGCACTCGCGCAGCGCGCGCATCGCCTGGTCACCCGTCATTGGCCACGTGTAGCCTGCCCACGGCAGATAACGCGGCTCGCTGCCGCGCTCGTCGGCACGCGGCCCCACTACAAGCTGGATCACCCATTCGCTACTCGGAATCATCGCTGGACCTCCGTATTCGCTACATATTCATTACGCATACCAGGCAGTGCTTAGTGTCGGTAACGGAGCTGCCGACACGCTGACGCGGCAATAGACCGCGTCGGGGTTTCAAAGGGGGCCGCCCCTTTGGCACGAAATATTTTACGGAACGCGTAGCGTTACGTAAACATATTCGACGTGCCTCGCCACGACATCAAGATTAGCAAAGAGCGCTCAAAAGATGCTGATCGGCTTCGGTTGAACTGCATGAGGGCCGCAGATAGAATGTACACAGGATGCACTTTCCCTATTTTGGATGCAACAGGACTTCATAAAGGATGCGATCTGTATGGCCCTCGACGATTTCGCCCGCCGCGTGGAGCAATTACACGACAACGCGCACGAACGGTCCCAGACCGCCCGCCTCCAGATCTACTTCCCCATCATCGATCAGTCGCTGAAGAACGGCCTGTCCCTCGCCTCGATCCTGCGCGAATTGCACGCGGAGGGCTTTACGTTCCGCATCACCGGCCTCAAGTCCGCGCTTTACCGCATCCGGAAAAAACGCACCGCGACCGCGCCGACCGGCAGTATCGGTGGCACACGTGCGCCCCATGCCATTGATACGCCGGTACACGACGACAACGCCCGTTCGTCAGGAATCGCCGGAGCGCAAGCCCCAGCCGGTGACAAACTCCGAAAAGGCAGGAAAACGATGGAACAGCTACGGGCGGAAAACCCAACCATGCCCAAAATCCAGTTGAACAAGTTGTACGCGCAACAGTATGACCAGCCTCAGGTGACCAGTGCAGACATTGAAGAACTCAAACGCAAATACCCCCAGAAACCCAAGCCCTGAGCCGTATCGCCCCGCCGCTGCGCGCCGGGTCGGCCCGCACCCCACGCGTCCCGCGCGGGTCCCCAGGGGCCTCGATACGGGCGCGCAGGCGCGCGCCAATCCGTCAGGCAGTCGCGACGCGCAGTAGACGGCTTGCAAAAAAGGGCGGCATTCAGGCATGCGCGGACACGCCGTTAATACAGGCAGTCGGTTGATCGCCCGATCCGTCGGCGTGTGTTTGCGCAGCCAGGCCGTGACCGGCCTCGGCTGCCTTTTTGCTCCACCACTCGCAGAACGCAACAAGCCGCCCAGGCCTGCGCCCGGACGGCTTCATGGGTAATAACTACAGTCGCTTAGGCGGCTTCGGCTAGCCCTTCGTCGTCGCCAGCTTCGTGCCTGTCTTCACCAGTCATGTCATCCGGATCGTCGCCCGCGTAGTGTGCTTCGTCGTCGGCCTCACCGTCATCATCCGCCCACGCATACGACCGGAATTCCGGCACTGCACGGTTCGCGAGCACTTCAGGCAGCCAGCCCGACTCGGCCATCCGCACTTCGGCGGCCGCCGCCGCAGCATCCTTCTTCATGCCTTGCACTTCGGCTGCGGCCTGCGGTGATATGTGCTCGCGCAGCACGTCCGCGATGCGCGATTTCGACACGTGGTCGAAATAGCTCGCGCGCGTGGGCTTCCAGTAGTACGACAGGTCCACGCTCAGCACGTCGGCAAGGCTGTTGACGGCGTGTGCGCGGTCGGATCCATCGATACCATCGACGGTGGCCGCCACGCAGAACGCAAACAGGTTCGACTGGATGTCTGAACCCTGGTCGAGCAGCCACGGCAGCAGTGCATCGGCGCGCGCCGGAAGCATGCGCATCCACTTCGCGCGTTCGGCCTCGATCTCCTTCCACGCCACGCTGTCGGCCATGTCGTCGGCGTGCTTCACCAGTGCACCGCGCGATGTGCGCAGGTCAACCTCGATCGCGTGCTCCGGATACTGCCGTTCGTAGTGCTCGTCGAATACGACCGGAATCATGCGGCTCATCAGCACTGCAAGCGCGACATTCGGATGCCTCGCCAGTTCGGCCTGGATCGCCGCTGTGCGGTGCGCCGTGAGTCGTCGGCACAGCTTTTCGCTGTGCAGCGGCGTCACATGCGCAGGCTTGCTGGATTGCCCTGTTGCCGTTACCGGCATGGCATCGTCGCCGATTGCTGCCGCCCTGTCCTCGGGCCGGATCAGGCCGCGCTCGATGGTCACGAAGCCATCGTCATCGAGATAGACGAACGCCCCTGCCCGCTGCATGTCCTCTGGTGCGAACATTTCGAAGCGTTCGGCGTACTGGTCGACCGCGTGAGTGGCAACGTCAACAGCCGTATTCAGACGGTCGTGTCGTGCCTCATCTTCCTCGCCGTCCTCGTCGTAATACGCGTTCAGTTTCATGTGCGCCGCGTCGCGCTGCGCGACCAGTGCAGCAAGCTCGGCCTTTTCGTCCTTCTTCAGCTTGCGCGTGGTTGAATGCACACGGCCATAGCGGATCAGTTCGTTAGCGTCGCCACGCGTGCGCGTCTCTACCCATGACCAGCCCTCGGATTGAACGGTTTGCGAAACCTCGATGAGCCGGTCGGTCGCGAGTCGGTGCAGCAGATCGGCATCCGCAATATAACCGGCGTTCTGGTCGTCGGAAAACAGGTCCCGCATCACGTACCCACCAGCGGCCTCGTAAGCGTCCAGCCCGACAAACTTCGCGAGCGGATTCTCGCTGGCATCAAGTTCCGCTTTCGTCAGCGCTGCGCGCAGTTCCGATGGTCGGCGTTGCCAGGCATTTGGGGCATTGTTCCACACGCGTTCCTGCGTCGCGTGATCGTCGGCCAGTGCCAGCACCTTCGCCTGCTCATAGTCGAGCCGGTCATCACGCAGCAGGTCAAGCAGCACGGGCGCGAGGTTTGCGATTTTCAGTGCGCGGCGCACGACCATTTCCGGCACCTTGAACAGCGCCGCAATATGCGCAACGCTTTTGCCTTCCTCGGTGAGCAGCCGGAACGCAACGCATTCGTCCGCGATATGCATGTCTTCACGTTCACGGTTCTCGATCAGCGACGCAGCGACCGCCTCGCCTTCGCTAACGATAAGAACTGGCACTGGCTCATCCTTCGTAATGCGTCCCTGCGCAAACAGCAGATCGAGCGCGGCTTCGCGGCGCTGGCCTGCACATACTCCGAGCTTTGGAAGTTTCGAGCGACCTTTGATCTCGTGCACAACGAGATTTTGCAGGATGCCTTTCGCCGCGATGGTTTCGGCCAGAGGCTCGATGCCCGTGGGGGGCTTCCTGCGTACGTTCAACGGCGAGCGTACAAGCCTCGAATACGCCACGTACTCGATCCGACCACCCTTCGTATTGCCTTCGTTTAGCGTTTCAACCTGCCTTGTCATGTGGATTTCTCCAGAAAAGCAGCCTCGGCGGAATGCCTGGCCACACAAATAGTATAGGCTGTATTGTCCTTAATATAAAGAAGAAAATCAGGAAATATTTCAGTATTAACATTAAAATTATGCGCAATCGTGGTTGCGTAATTAGGCTGTATTGTCCTATACTGTTTGTGTGGCCAGGCATTCCGCCGAGGCTGAAACAGGAGGTTCAAATGTCGTGTATTGGAAATCAGGTTAGCTCTGCCGTTGTTCCAGACGAATTGCGTCTCAATGTCCTGCCCCGTTTCCTTGGTCGCCATTACCTGACTGGCGAATCGCTCGTCTACGACTGGGCCGCGCGCCTGTGCCGCAACTACAACGGCGGTTTGTGGCACTTCTTCACGCTGTCCAATGGTGGTTTCTATATGGCTCCGGCTGACTCGGGCCGCGTGCACGTACGTTGGCACCTGAACGGCTATAGCGACATGATGGGCGCGGACGCGTTCGGCATCGTCGTCACGCTGTTTGCGCTCTGCCACCTCGCGGAAAAAACGCTCGACGACGCCATCATTGAGCGCTATCGCCAGTTGCGCGAATTCGCTAGGCAACACGTAGAGGCCGCCAACATCCTGCGCGCCATCGACTGATAAACGGACCCGGCCTGTCTACTGCGGCGGGCCGGGTCGTGCTGGAGACAATGCAAATGGATACCCTGAACATGCGTCCTTCATGGCTGACTTCCCTGCTGCCCCTGCTCGCCGTCTGGCAGTATGGCGACCGCTCCATCGCGCGCAGCGAGCTTTTCCGGATGGCCCTGTCGGCGGATGCGGCGGCAAATGCAGCCGTTGCGCTGGAGCGCATTGCTAACATGCGCGACCGTGACGGCAATGCAGTCGAGATGCATCGCGACGAGCTTCGCGCGATCGCGCGTCGCGCACTCGCGGAGATTGAACGCGTGCCGCCGAGCACCCCGCTCACGATGGCTGTGGAACGGCTGGAGAGCGTTGGATGAGGATCGTCTGCAGACGTGGTGCCGAACTGGTGAGCGGCGATGTGCTGCGCACGTGGTTCGGCAACCAGACCATTCTTGAGATGCGGCCTTATACCGGACCGTTCGAATTTATCTGCAGCATCGCCCGGTTCCCGGCCGCCGAAATGTCGATCGTGCGCGATAGCCTGTATGACGTGATGTTGCCTGGCTGATTACCGACAACCGGACTCCTGCGCGAAGTCAGTGCCGGAGTCCGATGTATTGATTTGGAGGCTCTTTATGAAGACTTTTCTGACCGTCGCCGAGATCGAGCAGGCGATCAACTATTGGTGTGCACGCCAGGCTTCTGGCGAAGATGGTGCACTGTGCAGGAAGGCCCGTCTGCTGGCCGACATCTACGGCCAGATGATCTATGAACGCATGCAGGTCATCGATGTATCCCGGCTTTCCGCTGAGCAGGTAGACGCGGTTAATATCGCGCTCAACCAGCGGGAACTACCGTTATGAGGTGCGTGAGTGACGCCACGCAGCGCCGGCCGCCGCCTGAACTGTGTGTGAAGCGAGGCCGCCCCTCCTTTCTGCAAGCCAGATCCGCGATAATCACGGATGTATCGCGCGCGCCGCGCGCCCGGATCGAGGCGCCTGGGGACCCGCGCCGGTAGGCGTGGGGTGCGCGCCGGCGCGGCGCAGTAGCGCCGGGACGATCCGGCTCGGGCGCAAGTGCACCGCTGGTCGGGGTCGTCAAGCGCCCGGCGGGCGCGTGAATTCCCCGCGGCGCAGCCGTGGGGACTAACTACATGGATCTGGAATGACGGTGAAAGATACTTATCTCGCGATCAGACGCGAATGTTTTCAACCTGGTATCTATTGGGCGGTTCCGACCGGTGCGGAGATACAGGAAATCCTGCGTCAGGCTGGGCTTACCGATCGGGCCGCCGCCGCCTTTCTTGGTTTAAAGGACAAGAGCGGCCGGCACATCCGGCGCTGGACTAGCCAGGAGAACGAGATTCCGTATTCTGCATGGGCGCTGCTGTGTCACGCAGCTGGGCACGGGATTATCTGGGAAGTCGACGCGTCAGACATGCGTACGACCTCGGCGCAGCCGCAGAATGAGAATTGAATGTGTGCTTAGGCTATGGCGTTTTCGATTACGCCCTTACCACTTGCACTGAGCCTAATCCCGCTTCCCAGTGGGGCGATCGCTTTTGGCCTTCTGAACGCAGACAAGGATACGACATGACCACGAAGCAAGACGCGAAGGCTAAGGTAAATGCTGCCATAAAGAGGTGCGAGGCCGCCGAAAAGGCCTGGCAAGATGCGTACACCGCCTTGTCTGGCTCGGTAAGCACGAATGGCTATGGCATTCATCACAACCGTTACGAACTGCGCGACAAATTACTCCTGGCGCAGGCTTACATCCAGGAGTCACTTCGGGCCCTGGATGGCATCGACTGGCCGACGGATGCCGAATACGACAGTGCCGATTGAGGAGAACGCAGAACCCTACAGCGAGCTCTTGTTTGGTGTGGGTCTGGACAGACTTCAGCTAGGAGACAAACGCTGCCTGTCGAGGAATCTGTCCGGGCGATTGCTCGCGTCGATCAGCACTTCAAGTCGTGTCTGCTGTAGCTGCCTATCGTGTTCGTTAGTGATCCGTACCAGAAGCTCGATCGCCAGACGACTGCACGTCCAGTTGCCAGTCTCTGTGCCGCGACCAGCTATTTCCACGATCACGCTCTCACCCTCCTCCACCGCGACACGCTCAAGCGACCCGTGGCCGGCCTCTGTGAGAAAGCGGGTGAGCAATACCATTGTGAACAGGCGCCGTATCAGTACGGCATGGCCACTCTTCGCCGCCTCGAGCGCGATACGGTAGTTCAGAATCAGTGCGTCGGCATCTGCGCGAGGCATTGACAGAAACAGCGTCTTCGTGCGGCGGCGCAGCGATAGATAGCGTGGCTCCCGCCGTGCGGCTTTTCTTTCCGGGTATGAGAGAAACGGTTCCTTCGGGATCTGTTGCATCCACCCGGCGCCTGCGCATGATCGAACGATGCGATTCCGGACAGGACATCAACCTCTCCAACGCTAGCGCAACTCGCCGACACTGAAACGCCCTACCCCCCGTTCGCTCAGTGCAGCTAAGTCAGTCCGCCGAAATATCTTGAGCGATCGCTGCGGCAGATGCTGGATTGGTTGGCCACAATCAGCCATCAGTCAGTGTTCGTCGGGTTCCTCCAGGAACCGCGCATCATAGTCTTGGCCACCGTAGTAAACGCCGAGAACGGATACTGTATCGCCAGTCACCCGGTACGCGATCACGGCACGCTTGCGGTAATGCGTCACTCGGAGGCCCGCGAGCAGATCATCACGAGGCACGCCTCGCTCCGGGAAGCTGGCCAGCGCGACGCAGAATGTTACGATCGCGTCGACGTAGCGCGCAGCCGTCTCAGGTGCGCCGGCCGCGGCGATGTATGTCTCGATCGCATCAAGCTGGTCTCTCGCCTCAGGGGCAAACTGCACACGGTACGTCATGCCGGGTTTGTGACGCCGCGTTTGCGGCGTAGATGTGCGCGTACCTCTTCGACCGTCAGCGCGCGCCCGGGATCGGCTTCCAGCGCGGCGGCCGCCGGCAAGACCTGATCCTGCAGCCAGGCCTCCACAGCACGATCTCGCGCGGCGAGCGTGCGCAGCCCGTCCCGGATCACCTCGCTTTCGGACGCGTATTCGCCGCTCGCGACCTTCGCGCGAACGAGCTCGGCCATCTCCTTCGGTAACGTAATGCTCAACTGCTGGGTGGTGCGCATGACGGCCCCCTATAATTCGATAGGATTTAATCCTACTCGCTGCGTGCAGATCTGGCAATGACTTGAATCCGACCGTGTCAGGCTGTGAGCCTATGCGCATAGTACGGACGGTTCTCTTGGCCATCGAAGCTACATGATACGGCGTGGGCTAACTCATCGCTCTGCTTGGCCGTGCTGTATCGCCTGCGGCCATCAACTAGTCCAGCGCCGCTCAGCTCGGAGACAGTCCTGGCCTTGCTGCTCTGAGGACGTTTTTGAGCTGGGCGAGATGGGCACCGACGTGCGCCGTCAACTCGCGTGTGGGCAACGCCTGGGTAGCGGCAGCGACGAGCGGCGGGCGCTGACTCATTTGGGCGTGGCGGCAAGCGGCGAAGCGTTCTTCGTCGTCCGGGGTCGCAGAGCGGATTCTGCCAGCCTCAAGCGCGCCGACAAAAGCCGGTTCCCATGCCCCGGCGGCGACCCGCGGGGTTGCCTCACGGAAGTCGTGAACGGTCATCGATTCGCCACTCTCCCCTACCACAATCCGGCGCTCGCCATTGCCATCAAAGAACACGCTGCCCGCGCAGCGCATCAAGGTCTCTTTCACGACCGTGGCCTCGAGCTGTTCGCGTCTTGCATTGTCGGCTGCTGCCCGTTTCGTCTGGACCTGATACCGGAAATCAGTGGTGCTGCCGAGCAGAGATCGGAGATAGCAAATTGGGCGGTTGGCTCGCTTCAGATGCTGCCATGTGGCTTCAACGACATCGGAAAGAAGCTTGCCGTGCTGACGAGCTTCTTTCATGAGTTTGAAAATCAGGAATTCTCGAAAACCCAGGGACCGCAGGCGCTGAAGATCGCTAGGGAGCTGGCCCGGTTGTCTCTTTTGAAAAGAACCAGGGGAAAGATCCTTATATATAGCTCCGTCTGCCACGCTGGCAGACGGAGGGTTCGAAGGAACGGCCGCGGATGCCTCGGCACGCATTCCTGCGTTGGATTCGATAACCGGTTGAACGGGTGCAGCGAGTCCGAGGAGCTGGGCTGCCCGCTCCGTCAGGTGTAGATAGGCGCGGCCGAACAGGCCTGCTTCCCCATAGCGTTTCTGCGGTGCCCGTTGGATGAGGCCGGCTGCCTGCAGGTCGTCAAGGCTGCGATAGAAGGTTCGCATGGACTGCATGGCGCGGCCGGTGAGCAATTCACGTCGCGCAAAGATCGCGGCGTAGGGGCGACTTGCGTCGACAGTACGCGCGAGGGCGGCAAGCACGGCGCGGGAACGTGCTGGCAGACCCTGCAGGTTCGCCGCACGATGCGCTGCCCGGAAGATCACCCAGGGCAGATTGGTGGCGTCGCAGGAGTACTCGACGTGGGCTTGCGAATCGTTCTCTGCTGCGGATGTTTCTGTTGCTAGAGGATGAACGTCACCCTCGCAGGCAACGAAGCGTTGCGCGATAGACATAACTACCCGTCCATTTGGAAAAATGGATTGTGGATACTTGACTGTCGTTCGCTTTTCGCTACACTTCGAGGTGTTGAGTCCTTACCCGATTAGCCGTCGGGGAAGTGCAGCGCAAGGGCGAGCGACAGCAAGCCCAATATTCAAAAGCCTTCGGTTCCAGCCGAAGGCTTTTGTCTTTACAGCGCTTGTTTATGTGCCATCCAAGGCTCCAAGTTTGTTCGTTGGTCGTAAGTGCTTGTTTTTTAAGAAGTTCCCAAAGGGAACCGCAGCAGTCACAGTAGTCACTCCGCTTTGCCAGTTGGCTAAGTTGCTGATTGGAAACGAGTTCCCATTGGGAACCGCCCTACTCGCGCTGTTTCAGCCTAGATTCAATGAACCCCTGAATCTCCTTGGCCCAGACATCAGCCTGCTCAACCTCGACTGCCAATTTGACGCCGATTACGCCTTTACGGGCGGTTATCTCGCAAAAGCGCTTCTTTCCAACCTTCACAACAAGTGGCTCCGCATAGCTAGGCGCGGCGGTCGTCTCTTTCGCAGTGGCCAATTTGACTGCGTTCTCTTGGGTGAACTCGCCGTCTTCAACAAGGCGACGAACCGCGGCAACGACGGCTACCACTTTCCCTGCCCCCGCTGCTTTTGCAAGCTTTGCTGCCGCGTGACTACCGAGTCGCTCGGGCCTTGCAGAAAGAATCTCCTTCGCCTCATCGGGAAGCCCCTCGAAAGCAAAGATCCGGCTCATGTGGGACTTGGCGAGCCCCGCTGCCTCAGCGAGGTCCTGCCGGGTCAGTTCGGTGCCATCCTGGAGTCTTTTGAAATTCCAGTACTTTTCGAAGTCCGATAGTGACGGAGAGAGCAGGTTGGAAAAGAACGCGACTTTTTCGACCTGAGAAGGATCGATGTCGAGCACCGTCGCCTCAATTTCATCCCTATCCAGTTCGCGATAGATGGCAACCCGGTTATTGCCGGCTACGATGTCCCAATCGCCATCAGGGCGTAGTTCGACGCTGACGGGGGTAGACAATGGGTAGCTTTGCAGATTCGCCTTCAATTCGCCGTACTGCTCGTCGGTCAGCTTTCTGCGTCTCCCCGGGACCTCGTGTAGTTTCGAGACCGGAAGTTTTACCTTTGCTGCGCCTTGAAGCGCTGCCTTTAGACGCTCGATCTCTTCACGTTGAGCGGCGGCGGTTGCCTGCAGATGCATAAGTTGTCCCGGGGCGGTCCGTGGCGTGCCAGGCGTGGTGGCAATCGCGCGTGCCTGATCAGCTTCGGTCAACTGGATGTTCGCGGCCTTCTTTGCTTGATCCTTTATCCAGGACATTCTCAGACTCCTCTCGACCACATGGCGCTAACTTTGTCGTCGACACGGTCCACTAACTGGTCGACCGGGTTACGGATGCGGCGAAGCGTCTCGGCGCCTCCTTCGTAGCTGGCAAGGTCGTAAATCGTTGAAAAACGCATGTTTGTATTGCGTGCTAAATCGGTCTCGGGGATTTCCACAGGGATCACGCGAGAGCCATAAATTTGGGAAATCCAGGCCTGCAAAACCTGTGCGGCCGCCTTCGGAGTTGATCTCGTAACGAGAACATCGACGAAGTCAAACTCCTTGGTGCGCTCGTCACCAAAGGCCTTCATGCCATTGATAAGGTCGGCGAAAAGGTGCCAGAACTGGACCATCGAGGCGAAAGACAGCATGTCGGGCACCACCGGGACGATCACGCCATCGGATGCGAACACCGCATTGATCGTCAGATAGCTCAGAGTCGGTGCGGTATCGATGATGATGTAGTCGTACTCATCCTTGAGGCTGGCTAATCCGTCGTGAAGAACCTGCTCGAACCGAACCCCGTGATCCGACCCTGAGGCTCGTGCAGGCAGCATGAATTCGGCGTTAAAGAGCTCGGTCGACGACGGGATGATGTCCAGATTCGGCCAATACGTCGGTGCCGGAAGTGTCCGCATGTCAAAAGGCCGATCATCGAGATACGCCTCGATGAGAGGCATGATTGTCTGTGACGAGTCGACCTCGGCGTGTGGATTGATACCGTAAAGCGTGGTCGCGCTGCCCTGCGGATCAAGGTCGATGTGCAGCACACGGCGACCTCTTCTCATCGAGAGGCCTTGGGCGAGGAGGGTAGACGTAGTGGTCTTCGTTACGCCCCCCTTGAAGTTGGCGACGGACAAAACCTTGCCCGGCCCTTGACGTTCGGTGGGCTTCAGTTCAGCCTTGATCCACTGGATGGTCTCGGCAACGGTGAAGGAACGAGGAGCGCCGGGTCGACTCTGGCTGCCCTCCGGCAGTTCGCCCTTTTTCAGCACGTAGGCCATCCGCTGCTTATCGATTCCGCACATTTCCTGAACCCGCACGGAAGTAATCAGCGGCGGCTCTTTGCGCGGAAACGGCTCGAGCATCTCATCCCGAATCTTCTGGAGCATCACATCAGAGAGCTGTGCGAGGCGCATAAGGTCGTCGGCGGTCGTCTTTCCGGGATGAGCGAGATTCATGTCCATTTGGTTTTTTACCGTTCGCGGTGATTGGACCGATTGGGCAATATTGGACCGCCACGGTCGAATTGATGTGGAGATTAGCGGCCTGGCGTAGTAAACGCAAGTTAACTTTTTCGGGGACAGTAGGCCGGAGAGGCGCGTCGCGCCTGGATTAGGCGTGAAATGCTGAGAATTTACGCGAGGAGTTTAGAGCGGAAAGGGGTCAAACCTGACTTTTTGACCTGCTACTCGCGTGTTGTCCGCAATGCTTCCGTAAAGAACGCATCCATCGCGCGGAACCGTCGTGCGTTGTCGGTTTTCACATAGACCGTGGTCGTCTGGAGGCTGGCGTGGCCGAGATTGGCCTGCACGTCACGCAGATCCGCGCCGGCGTCGAGCGCGTGATTGGAGTGGGTGTGCCGCAGCCAGTGCGTGCTGGCCCTCTGCAAATCCCGGGCGGCACCTTCGTAGCGCGCATCCAGCTGCGCCGCTGCGCGCCGGAAAATCCCCTTATAGACCTGACCCAGGCCGTCCGCGCTGAGCGCCGCGCCCGTGCGCGCGTGCCATACGAGCGGCGTGCCAGGCGGACTGGCTTGGGGATCGGCCGGCAGGCCGCGCGCGGTGAGACTCTCCCTCAGCATCCCCATCAGCGCATGGGGGAGCGGTACTGTGCGCACAACACCGCCTTTGCCCCAGACCGTGAGCTGCCAGGCGTCGTCGAGCGTGCCGTCCAGTCCCTTGCGGGTGAGCGCCCCGGTGGTCGCGGCGGCCAGCTCCGCGCGGCGCAGTCCGGTGGCGTAGGCGAGCAGCAGCGCGAACCGGTCACGCACTTCAGCCACGCTGTAGCGCGTGCGGCTGCTGGCCTGCAGCACGAACCGCCACTGCGCGTGCGTGAGGGTGCGGCCGGCCACGTCGATGGCGGCCGGTGCCGCGACGGGCCGCAGGCCGCCGAACGGGTTCGCGGCCAGATACTGCTGGCCGACGAGCCAGCTGCACATCGAGCGCAGGATCAGGCGCGCGGTTTCGCGGCTGCGGGCCGACAGGCCGCCGGCGAACGGGCGCCAGTCGGGGTGGAAACGCTCGACGCGGCCGCGGCCGATCCAGCGCGCGGCGGGCTCCGGGTCGGCCAGGAACTGGTCGACGTATTCGGTACAGTCCAGGGTGTTCAGCGAGGACAATGGTTTGCCCCGGGCGACGATCGCCCACAGCAGCAGGCGCTCCGCCTCCCGCCGGTAGGCGCGGGCGGTGTGGGGGCTGGCCCGGTAGGTGGCCAGCCACGCGTGGATGGCCTTCAGGTCCGTATTGACGGTCGCCTGATGGCGGGGGAGCGGGGCGCGGTTCAGGCCCTGCGAGCCGTCGAGCCCGGTGGGCAGGCGAAACTCCTGCAGCGCCTCGAGCGGCACCACGTCGGGGACGCCCGGGCGCGTGCCGGCGCCGCCCGCGTGGGCAAGGGCAGGGTGGTCGGGGGTGAGCTGCCGGCGCGGGATGAGCGCCCGCGGCGAGAGTTCCTGTAGCGATGCCGCGTGCAGCGACAGCCAGCTCAGGATGCGCTGCGCGCCCTTCGGCCCCAGGCGTGGCACGCCCGCGTACCACCGGTGTCCGCGTCGCCCGATCAGCGCGAGCAGGTCCGCCAGGGTTGACAGGCCCGCGGCGGCCAGGCGCTCGGCCACCGCGGGCTCGAACCAGCCGTCGACCGGGTGATCCGGCGCCGGCTCCTGAACGAGCGCCTGTTCCATGCGGGCGAGCGCGGCGGCCTGGCGCTGGCGCAGGCGCGCGTTGCGGGCGAGTTTACGGTCGAGAGTCGGCGAGGGCGGCGGCGGAAAATCCCCCCGATACAGCGCGAGGAGCTCCGCTTCGCCGTAGACCCCGTCCGGATCCACCTGCGCGCGGTAGACCTCGAGTGTCGGCACGTCGTCGCGGCCGTGCAGCTCGGCGAGCGGGATGCTGCCGGGTCGCAGGCGCAGCAGGTGAGCCGCCTCGATATCGCGCGCGCGGCGTGCAGCAACAGCGAGCGTGTCGCGGAGCGTGGTGACCAGCCGCCGCGTGACCCGCACGTCGGTGCCCGGTTCCCCATAAACGGTATGCAGCCCCTCGAAAGTTGCCCCTTCGAGGTAGCCACGGTAAAGCGCAAAGTGCTGCCGCGTCAGACGGGGCGTGCGAGATTTCATGCTCGGTCCGGCGTCAGGCTTGCGCCGGCGTCGTCGCACCGGCGGGCGGCGGCTGCACGAGCAGTTCACCGGTCGTAATCAGGCGGGCAGAGCGCCGATCGAGGGCATTGGGGTGCAGCTTCATCCTCAGGCGGTGCACCCAGCGCGGCCAGCGCGAAAACACGAAGCGGTCAAGAAAGTAGGCGGCCAGCGTCGCGTGCTCGACGCACAGGAGCCAGTCGTCGAAGAGCTGTAGATCGCCCGGGGCGGTCCTGGTGACCTTCGGCGACTGGTCGAACGGGGCGTTCAGGAGGGCAGCAAACGTCGCTTGCTGGGCTGCGATTCCGTCTTCGAATGCCCGGTGAACCATTTCGCATTGGAACAGGTGGCTGTACAGGCGCGCGTCGATGTCCGAGAGCTGGCCGATCACGGGGCCGTGCAGCGCGAGCATGAGCGGCCGGCGCGACTCACGTAGCCGGTTGATGGCTGCGTTGTGGCGATACGCATCGGCCAGGTTGGGCTGGGAGCCCAGCCAGTGCGCCATGCCTCCGCCGGCGGCCGCAAGCTGCTGCACGTCAGGTAAGACCATGCCGGCTGCGATGCGCTGCTCGCGGCTACGCACCATGACCGCAACGATCAGGGCGCCGGCGATGCCCATCAGGCCGCCGATGCCGTTCCCGGCGAGCGTCTGCCAGTGATCGATATGGCGGATGAGCGGTTCGAGCCAGCCCCCGGGTGCGGCCGCCGGCACGGGCACGGGCAGGCAAATGCGGGCAGCGTGGGCCGTCAGTTCGTAGAGCATCGCGCTCATTTTTCCTTCCCCGTTGTCGGTCGTCGCGAAACTGCGAATGGACATCCGGCGCAATCGCTTGCCGGGCGTGGCTTTCGAGGAAGTGTAGCGGAGCACCGGAAATCTGACGAGTAAAACCTTCACACCTGATAATAGCTGTTATCAGATGTGACGATTTTTCTGCGTGGCGCTTTCCGGTCGTCGCCCGATGACGGGCGATAGGTTCGCGATTGATCTGCCGTGCCAGGGCGCTTCTGACCGACCCTGACGGCGCGTGGCGAAGTCAATGCACCTGAAGTGGATCCGGTTGCCGCAGAACCGGACCACCCGCCGGTCGTGATTGCGCGAAGGCGCGCCGATCGGGTAGGGTGGGCGACATCCAAACACAACGAGGAGGCGGCAATGAACAAGCAGGAACTGGTGGATGCAGTCGCGGCGCTAACCGATGAAAGCAAGGCCGTGACGGGCGAGATGATCGACGCAGTGATCGCTGCGATCACGGGCGCGGTGACGAAGGGCGATACCGTCCAGCTGATCGGCTTCGGCTCATTTTCCACGGGTGCGCGCGCCGCACGGCTCGGCCGCAATCCGGCGACCGGCGCCGAAATCCAGATTCCCGCGGCGAAGACCGTCAAGTTCACGGCGGGCAAGGCGTTCAAGGATGCCGTCAACGCGTCATGACGAAGATGGCAATCGCGCCCGGCGACTACGCCGGGCTGCACAAGGAAGTGGTCAGTGTCGTCGAATCGGCGCGACGCACGGCGGCACGCAACGTCAATGCCGTGATGACCGCCGCCTACTGGGAGATCGGGCGGCGGATCGTCGCCAGCGAGCAAGGCGGGCAGGCGCGCGCCGGCTACGGACAGGCGCTGGTCGCCCGGCTCGCTGACGACCTGACGCGCCGTTTCGGACGCGGATTCGGCCGGGCGAATCTGGCCAGCATGCGCGCGTTTTATTCCGCCTGGCCGGCGGAGGAGATTTTCCAGACAGTGTCTGGAAAATCGGCAGCTGCCGGAAATGTCCAGACCCTGTCTGGAAAATCGCTGCCGGCGAAAGACGTTGCCGACGCCACGGCAACAGCGCCCGATTACATGGCGCTCGCCTCCCGTTTTACGTTGCCGTGGTCCGCCTATGTGCGCCTGCTTTCAGTGAAGACGGCGGCCGCGCGCGCTTTCTATGAAACAGAGGCGTTGCGCGAAGGCTGGTCGGTGCGCCAGCTCGACCGCCAGATCGGTAGCCAGCTTTACGAGCGGCTGGCGCTGTCGCGCAACAAGGCGGCCCTGCTCAGGAAAGCCGCTGATGCCCAGCCGGGTGATCTCCTCACGCCGGAGGAGGCGATTCGCGACCCGTTCGTCCTCGAGTTTCTCGACATCAAGGACGAGTACTCGGAGTCGGATCTTGAGGAGGCGCTGATCCGGCATCTGGCGGATTTCCTGCTGGAGCTCGGCGACGACTTCGCTTTCGTCGGCCGGCAGCGCCGCCTGAGAATCGACGACACGTGGTTCAGGGTCGATCTGGTGTTTTTCCATCGACGTCTGAGATGCCTGGTCATCATCGATCTCAAGGTCGGTCGCTTCAGCTATGCGGACGCCGGGCAGATGCATCTCTATCTGAACTACGCGCGCGAGCACTGGATGAAGCCTGGGGAGAATCCACCTGTCGGTCTGATCCTGTGCGCCGAAAAAGGTGCAGCCGAAGCACACTACGCGCTGGACAACCTGCCGAACACGATTCTTGCGGCGGAATACCAGACGGTGTTGCCCGATGAGGCGATGATCGTGCAGGAGCTGGAGCGCACGACAGCGGAACTGGAGCGGCGTACCGGGGCTGCGTAAGGTTCGGTCCCGATGCCCGACAGATTGCCGTCATCGGAAGGCGAGGCCGCGAGCCGATACCACATCATCATGCGGAAAGGGTGACGCGTTGTCATATCTGCCAGTTTAGGGGGCAACTCAAGAAGCGGAAATGCAGGGACGGTCCATCCGCTTTCATCGGGTGGATACTGAAGCCCCCGAAACCTGGATCTTGAGATGACCCTGGGTAGCAGAGTGATGAGGCAAAGCACGACATCACCTGTGGTGCTCCCCACGGGTGCCGATGCGGTTCAAGAAAGCAGATAAATTGCCGACAAGACAGTGGTGTTCCGTTAAAATTTCCGGCGCTTCCAGTGGCCGAATCTGGAATGGCCGCTCAGCGCCTGCGGATCGGCGCAAGACTTTCCGCCCCGGTCTGCATCGCGGACATGCCGCCCGATTTTCATGAAGGCTTCGAAAGTATGGTGGAGACCGTAACACCCCCCCTCCGAAGGCTTCTCTCCTTCGCCGACCGGCTGTGGCGCGGTCAGCTGGCGCCACTGGTGATTATTTGTGGCGGGATGCTCGTCGCGCTGGTCATGATCTCCTTATGTGCGACGGTACTGTATCAGGGACGCGTCGACGCCATGGACCGTGCCCGTGAAACGTCGGGCAACCTCGCGCTGATCGCCGAGCGGGACATCGAGCGCAATTTCGAGCTGTACGCGCTATCCCTGCAGGCGGTCGTTGACGGGATGCGCGATCCTGACGTGCTGGCGCTACCGCCGCGCCTGCGCCGGCAGGTGCTGTTCGATCGGGCGGCGACCGCCAAATACCTGGGCTCGATGCTGGTGCTGGACGCATCGGGCAACATCGTTGTTGACTCCGCCAGCGACGTGCCGCGCCAGGGCAACTTCTCGGATCGCCCGTACTTCACCGCGCAGCGCGACAACCCGAATGCTGGCCTCTATATCAGCGATCCCTTTCAGTCGCGGCTGCGCAACGGCTCACCCAGCATTGCGCTGAGCCGGCGGCTTTCGCATCCGGACGGCTCGTTTGCCGGCATCGTCCTGATCGCCGTCAATCTCGAGTATTTCCACACCCTCTTTGCCGGACTGTCACTCGGACCTCATGGGGCCGTGTCCCTGATCGGGAGTGACGGCATCATGATCATGCGTCAGCCGTATGACCTGCGCACCATCGGGCGCGATATCAGCAGGGCCAGCACGTTCCGGTATTTCCGGTCGGCGCCGGAAGGAAGCTTCTCTGACACTGCGTCAATCGATGGCGTGCGCCGCCTGTACCTGTTCAGGAATTTCGCGGATCTGCCGCTGATCATCATGGTGGCCGAAGCCGAGCAGGATATCTATGCGGCCTGGCGCAAGCGCACGTTGACGATCGGCTCGCTGATGGTTGCATTCGGGCTGGGGTTTGTCGCACTGTCGTTCCTGCTGGGTGCCCAGCTCCGGCGGCGGATGCGCGCGGAATCGGAACTGCAACTGCTCGCCAGAACGGACGGTCTGACGGGTCTCAATAACCGCCGAACCCTGGGCGAAATCCTCGATCAGGAGTGGCGCCGGGCCCGCCGCACGCGCAGCATGTTTTCCTTGCTATTCGTTGATATCGACCGGTTCAAGGCCTACAACGACACGTACGGTCACCAGGCCGGCGACGATGCACTGGCCGCCGTCGCACGCTGTATCGGCGGCAACATCCGGCGGCCCGCGGATAGTGCGGCGCGTTACGGTGGGGAGGAGTTTGTGGTTGTGCTGCCGGACACTCCGCCTGCGGGCGCTGCGCAGATTGCCGAGCAGATCCGCAAGGCAATCAGCGAACTGGCGATCGAGCATGCAGGCAGCGAATACGGACGTGTTACAGCCAGCATTGGCACAGCCAGCTGGGCGCCCGAGCAGGATGACGACGTGACCGCCGTCATCAAGGCCGCTGATGAGGCGCTGTACAACGCCAAGGCCACCGGCCGGAACAAGGTTTCACCGTTCTCCCGGGCATGACCGGGCTCCCGCCACTAAATGCGGACAAGACGACGACCGCCCCAGGTCGAGTCACTTCAGCCGCCTGTAGGCCGGGTTCGTCGGGTCAGAGCTTGTCGTAAAGCAGACAGCCGACAAATGGCGTCGCTCCACCACAAACGCACGCGTTCCCGTTAAGCAGTATCAGGATGAATTGATCAGTTACGCCGCCTTGTAAGCAGGTCTGCCACGCCGGCGCGGGTGGCAATTTCCCAGATATATCCTCGGGAATAATCGACACCCACCCGTCGATGAAGTACGGTGCGCAAACGGCCGTTCGTCCAGTGATCAGCGTCTATGCCGTGCACTCGCGGCGACTCCTTGACTGTTGCGGCAATCCACGCCAGCGTTTCATCATTGATCGTCAGGCGCTTCTTCTCCGTGCGCTGCTTCGGTGGTCGCATCCTGTGCTCCAGTCCGAGCTTACTGACGAGGCTCCTGACATGTCCGCTTGAGTGGTGGACCGCAAATCGCTCCTTGATCAGTCTTTGAACATCTCCGTTTCTCCAGAGTTCGGACTCGTATCCGTGGGCCATGGGGCCACGCTCCAATGCCGCCCGTAACCAGTCAAGAGCCTCGGGGCCAAGTGCCGCGTCCGGCCCCGATGACCTGAGCCGTTCAACAGCCTCAACTCCGTCGGCAACTACCATTGATCTGTATTTCGTAATCGTCCGCTCGCTGATGTTGAGCGCTTTTGCGACGCGGTCAGCACTCTCTCCATCCAGAAGCATTTTTGCAGCAATCTTTCGGCGCTCGGCGTAGACGTCGTTTTGCGGCTTCTGAGCGGTCGCACGAGGCGGATTTTCTGACGGTGAATAAGTGAGGCGGTAGGCGAGGCCATAACCCCGAACGAGGTAGCCAACATGCGAAGCTGAAAACTGGACCCCGAAGCACCGAAAGATCAGTTCGCGCAGTTGGCTTATGGTCCAGGTCGGCCCTGGATGGCCGTGAAGGCCAGGTGAGTGCTTGATCGCGCTAACAAGCCAGCTTTGCGAAGCATCATCCAGTCGCGGGCTATTCCCGAGGATACGAAGGCGCGCGAGGGCTTCAGGTCCGCCCCGTTCTATCAGGTGCTTGTATTTGCTCACGGTCGGAAGACTCAGCCGGGCCTTCCTGGATACGTCGCTAATACCTTCGCCATTCAACAGGAGTTCCGCGGCGAGAGCTCTACGGCGCGCGAGCGGGACGTCGTCAATGTGTTTGCCCATCCGTCCCTTGCGGAAGTGGTTGTGGTTTCGATTGGCATGGCTCTGGCGCGACGGCGCTGCTCGGGGCAACATCCGCGGCAACACCTGCCCGCTCAGAACAAAGCGATGGAACAACGCTGCGCCGACATGCAGACCAATCAATGCGAAAAGCACCCCTGTGAGGACGCCGTGCACGTCGGCCAGTTCGTTGCTGAACGTCGAGCCCGGAGCGTACGTTGCCATCACTTAATAATGCTAACGACGTCACATTAAGGAAACCTGATGCCCCGCACGGGACCATTCGGTTGCACTTTTTGCTGCTTCTCTAACTTCGTTGACTAACGCCTATCGCTGAGAACAAACATGCGCCTGCGCGTCCGGACCATCAAGGGCAAGCGATGTCGGCCTCGGCGCTTCGCCCGCCATGCCGGCTCCAGAATCAATGTTGATTCCAATGGTCAATATCGCGCCCGTTGGGTCGAGGGCGGAATCGCGCGCTTACATAGGCAGCGCGAGTCTGGCGGAAGGGGATCGGCGAAGACGGGACGATGCACAACCGAGGAATGGCTCCCCCGTCCAGCCGTCGCGACCTCCGCTATTTCGACATTATCGTATACGGCGCCATGTGCGGGAAAAGGTTTAAATGCTGGCCCTCCTTGGGCATAAAGGTAATGCCGGCGCATGGAAATCGGCCCAACAATTTTTGCTCCAATGGGCCGCCGCCCGGCCTCTTGACTGTGAAATGGTCTGAAAGGTACAGTCGACGTGCAGGGCACGGTTGTACCTGCAGAAACCTGAGATATCGTCCAAAGGTGCGCGCGTCGTTGCGGCGCGGTGACCCAGTTTTGTGGGAGCAAGGGCCGTAACCCGATTCCGGGCGCGGCTGGACATGGCCAATGCCACTTCACTCCTCCAGGAGGGCGGTAACCAGTCAGCCGGCAAAAGTTAGCCAGAAATTTTTTATCGCCATTAATCCGTGATCGAAATTCCTCTGACAGACGCCGACTGGGAACGCGTCAAACACCTGTTTTCCGACTCCGGCGCACGAACATCGCGAGGCCCCGGCCGTCCTCGTCGCGACGTCCGCGGCATTGTCGATGCCATTCTGTGGATCGAGCAGACGGAGGAGAAGTGGCATCGCCTGCCATCGATATTCCCGCCGGCGCAGACCTGCTACCCGAGATATACCGCCTGGAGAAAGCTGGGAATTATCCAGCTCGCCGTGGATATTCTGACGATTTCGGCACCTGCGGTGACCTTTGCTCGAGACCTGTACTGATTGTCCTCGGCCGCAGCCCTGGTCCGGTTGTGCCGCCATGATCAGGGATAACCGGGTGTTAGCCATGACGCGACGCAGACGAGCATATGCGGGTAGCGCTCCATGCGCAGGCGTCGACGCGACTTGCCTGTCGTCCAGCCTCACGGTTTCCAGCACGATTGTGCAAGCTGCATCTGAAAGACCCTATGGGGATGGCGTGCCAACAGTTCCGCAAGACCTGCGCCCAACCCGATCATTCGTTGACACGCAAACGGGAACAGCGGGCGAGTTCCGTATCCAGCTGCCGGTGCCGGTGCCGGTGCCGGTGCCGGTGCCGGTGCCGGTGCCGGTGCCGGTGCCGGTGCCGGTGCCGTTTCGTTTGGTCTGGTGCAGGGTGTGCGGGCGCAGTCGTCCCGTGCATTCAGCACCAAGGCAATGCTGCAAATCGCGGTTAACCTGCGCGATACCGCGCGGTGGACCCGAAGCCGAGCGGACCGCAGGAAGCCCCGCTGATTGTTTCGTGTTTTTCAGGATTGAATCGTCGCCTCACCGAAGCGGTCGTCGGACGGCACTTCGGCAGACGAGCAACGCTTCAGTGGCGCCTGCACCGGTCGCGCGTTCAGGACGCAAGCATGAACCAGAACATGGCAAATGTGGCCGCCGCCATCGCAGTCGTTGCAGTCCAGCCCGTCACGCGCAGGCGCGCTGAAATGATGAAGCTGGCCATGATCTTCGGATTCACCGCCATGAACATGATCAGTCCCATGATCGGGACGGAAACCACTCCGTTGATGACCGCGCTCCAGTAAAGCGCCTTGATAGGATCGATCCTTGTAAAGCCGATTGCGAGACCGACCAGCGTAGACAGGACGATGATGCCGTAGAACCGTTTTGCCAACTGCGGTTTGAGGGCGAGACTGTTTCGCCAGTTGAACGTGCCTGCCATTGCATAGGCTGCCGATCCCGCGAGCACTGGCAACGCAAGCAGGCCCGTACCGACGATTCCCAGACTGAACAGGGTAAAGGCGAACTTGCCTGCGATGGGTTTCAGTGCAGCCGCTGCCTGCGCCGACGTCTGTATGTCAGTCACACCGTGCGCGTTCAAGATCGCGGCAGTCGTCAGGATAATGAAAAAGGCGACGAGGTTTGAAAATCCCATCCCGATCCAGGTGTCCATCCGGATGCGGCGCAGGCTGGCCGGCCCTTGTCCAGGGGCTTTTTTCAGCGCACGCTGGCCTGTTTCGGCGCGCATCTCTTCCACCTCCTGCGAAGCCTGCCAGAAGAACAGATACGGACTGATGGTCGTACCCAGTATCGCAACGACAGTCGTGGCGTAATCGCTTTTCCAGGACAGGCGCGGAACAAAGGTTCGTACCAGTACGGTCTGCCACGGAATGTGGACGACAAACACCGTGGCCACATAGGCGAACAGCGCGAGCGTCAGCCACTTCAGTACGCGCACATAGCTGCGATAGGGAATGAAGATCTGCAGCAGTACGGACACCGCTGCAAGCGCGACCGTGTAAACGCGCGTCGGACCGCCGAGTACGAGATTGATTGCAGCACCCATTGCCGTGAGGTCGGCCGCGATGTTGATCGTGTTGGCGACCAGGAGGAGGACGACAGAGCTGTAGAGCAGCCAGGCGGGATAGTGGCGCCGGATGTTGGTTGCCAGGCCGTGACCGCTCACTCGTCCCAGTCGCGCACTGACAATCTGGATGGCAACCATCAGCGGATAGGTGAGGATGACCGTCCACAGCATGTTGAAACCGAACTGCGCGCCCGCCTGCGAGTATGTTGCAATTCCGCTGGGGTCATCATCCGCAGCGCCGGTAATCAGCCCTGGACCGAGCTTTTCGAGCCACGACTCGACCTCAGGATCTGGTTTGTCCGACGGGTTGCTGTCGATGTCCATCTTCGGCCCCTGTGGTAAGAGCGTGTGAATATCGCGCGCGGAGTTAAGCTCCCGTGCGCTTCAGGTCGATAGGACTGCAAATGCCGCAAGGCGCCGGCAGGCTATCCGTTGGGTCCCCAGTCCTCACGACCGACCGACGGCGAGCATTGTTTCTCATGGGGCCTGCCTGTTGTCCCGCCTGATTGCTGATCGCGCAAGGCCGAAAGACTCACCCAGGCAGAACAACCCTGTCAATGCTGCCGTTCTTTTTACCGCTTCGCCTGGTCGGTGCCGATTTGCCATACCCCTCCATCAGGTCAGCGTGCCTTGACGACAAGCAATCCACACGCCACGCGGACCTGGGCGAGGCGTTTCGCACCGATGGCGCCTCGGACCGAAGGGTTGATTCCCTCGCGGGTGTGCGGGTAGCCGGCCCACGGGTGTGCGATTAGCCGGCCCACGGATCTGCCAGGGAACATCATCGGTCCCCGGCGATGTCGTGCGTCTCGTTGGGGTCCCTCCGGGTTGCCGGCGAAGCGCGCTTGACCACGCGCCGGAAAAGACGGACATACACATCTGTTTTGCGTCTGCCGAGCGCGTTGAGAAGGCGACGCTGTTCCGGGCCCGTGCATCCGGCGGCGGCAGATACATCGATTTGATCACGTCGTATCACTGTCAGACATTGTGCTGTCGGCGCGGCGGCGGATTATCTGCGGGCGGACAGGCGGCTACGGCCCGTTCCTTCCGTGGTCCCGGATCCGGGGCGAATGACGAAGGCTAGCGACGCCGCGCCGTCTGGGACGGGTCTCAGTGCCTCGCCTCCAGACTTAACTGCTCGAGCAATCGCACGAGATGCGGCGGGTCGGCTGGCTTGCAGCAGATCGCGTCGAAGCCGCTGGCGCGAATCCGCTCGTAATCGCGCTCAGCCTGCGCGGTATAAGCGATAAGCACGGTCTGGCCGAGCCCGCCAATGGTACGCAGGGTGGTCGCAACAGAGAGCCCCGACAGATCTGGCATTGCGATATCCAGCACAATACTGTGAGGGTGCCATGTTGCAGCGATCCGCAACGCGTCGCAGCCGCCGTAGGCCACGCGTGCGTCAATATCGACTGCGCATAGGTAGGCACAAACGGCGTCAGCGCCGTCAATATAGTCGTCAACCACCAGTACACGCTGCCGCTGCGGTGCGCGGCAACTACGACGGTCCGTCCAGATCTCGCAGGCTGGACGATGGCGGTAAATTTCGGGCACGGGTGTCTCCTGGAGGGAAGGTCGTTGCCGTCTGGCACCTCGCGTTATGCGGACCCCGCCGCAAGCGCCGTTCCAACCCGATTCCGTCCGCGGCCCCACGTCGATTCTGTGCGCGCCCGGCGCCAGCGATCCGGCGCAGAAAGGGTTAGCCGCCCTTCGATACGACGGCAGCCAGGAGGGTTTCCAGCATTCCGAGTTCGACTGGCTTTGTAAGATGGCCATCGAAGCCCGCCTCCGCGCTCTGTTGCCGGGCGGTTGCGTCGCCATAGCCAGTGACCGCAACAAGGACCATCCGGTGTGCGTCGGGAAGCGCGCGGATGGCGCGCGCCAGTTCATAGCCATTCGTGCCTGGAAGGCCGATGTCCAGTAACGCAACGCGTGGCCGGGCGGCAGCGATGACATCGAGCGCTCCCTGCGCGTCATGGGCAACATGGGCCCGATGGCCCCACATTTCCAGGATTTCAGCCAGCGTCTGCGCCGCATCGACATTGTCGTCAACGACGAGCACCGGCAGCGACGCGGGTGCATCCGATGGGCTGGCTGAGTCCGGGGCTGCCGGTTCCGGAACGTTCCCTGCCCGGAAGAGCGGCAGCGTGATCCGGAATTCGCTGCCGCGCCCGGGGCCCTCGCTGTGGGCGGTGATGAGGCCACCATGCAATGCGACGATGGAGCGCACGATGGTCAGACCGATACCAAGGCCCCCCTCACTGCGATCAAGCGTGTTCTCGCCCTGCACGAACAGATCGAAGATCTCCGGCAACAGGGTGGGCTCGATACCCGCGCCGGTGTCGACGACGCGCACGTGAGCTGCATCGCCGCCATATTCGCCCGAGATGCTAACGGTACCGCCCGGCTCCGTGAATTTGGCTGCGTTCGTCAGGAGGTTTGAGAACACCTGCACCAGCCGCGTAAGGTCGCCGTCAACGACGACGTCCGGCGGCACGGGGGCGACCGACAAGGTCAGTTCCCGCGCCTCGAAGCCAGGACGGACCATTTCAACGGCCTGCTCCACTGCGGCCACAAGGGGAAAAGGATGTTTTCGCAGTTCAATCGCCCCGCGTGTCAACCGGGAAACGTCCAGCAGGTCATCAACGAGGCGGACCATGTGGGAAATCTGACGGTTCATCATGCCCGCCAGACGGGTCACTTCCGCTAACGAGCCGTATTTGTGCTCGATGAGATGAATTCCCGTCTTTAGCGGCGCGAGCGGATTGCGCAGCTCGTGCGCGAGCATGGAGAGGAATTCGTCCTTGCGGCGGTCCGCCTCCATGAGGCGCTGCGTCTTCTGGGCGATCTCCTTCTCGAGAGCGTGGCGCTCGCTGATGTCGTGGAAAACGAGCACGACGCCGAGCATCACCCCACGGGCATCCAGGATCGGTGCGCCCGAATCGTCGATCGGCAGCTCTGTGCCGTCCGCGCGTATCAGGACCGTATGGTTTGCGAGGCCGACGGTTCCACCAAACCGTATCACCTGGGCGACCGGACTTTCAACTTTCTGGCGGGTCTCTTCGTTGACGATGACAAACACGTCGTCCAGGTGCCGCCCCTGTGCCTGCTCCTGCAACCAGCCCGTCATATTTTCGGCCATAGCATTCATGAACGTGACTCGCCCCGCAGAGTCGGTTGCAATGACGGCGTCCCCGATGCTGGACAGCGTCACCCTGAAGCGTTCAGTGGCCGCCCGCAGTGCTTCCTCAGCGGCACGGCGCCTCGTGATCTCGCGTGAAAGCTGTTCAATCCGCTCGTTGAGCAGTACGAAACGGCTCGACGCGGCTTCGCGCAGCGTCAGCCGCAGGAGCACCAGCGCAGGCGATTCATCGGACCGTGGGCGAAAGACGGACGCCTCGCAGCGGCAGGCCGTCGTCTCGCCGGTCTGACGCACGACCGTCAGGCCGCCTGGAAGGGCGGCCTTGCTTCGGGAGCCGGCCCGGATGAGGGACGTCACCGCCGCCGGCTGGTCGCGCACGAGCGCGGCCAGCATGCTTTCCCGAAGATCTGTCTTGCACCGGCCAAAAAGACGGCAGGCAGCCTCATTAACCGCCCGCACTATTCCGTCGGCACCCACAAGGATCAGGGCATCGGGAAGGAGGTCGGCTAGGTCGGCAAAACCGTCTACGGCTGTCGGCATCTTCAATCCGGATCAGCTCCTGAAATATTCCCGGCCGACAGCGGACTCTGCTTCGGCAGACGGCTTCAGGTACACGACGACCCGGCATTGACCATGCCCTTCGGCAATCGTTTCTTTAAGCGTCACTTTCGCATAGTCAAGATTTTCTGCGGCGATAACGCCGAACACGTTCGAAGTCATCATGCACATCGCCGGGCGCCCGATGACTTTCTCGGCGAACGGACAGTTGTGGTTGCCGAAGACAATTTTGTCGTCGTCCTCCTCGATTACGTAGAACGTGCCCTGGATGCGACGCTTCAGATCGACCAGCACGTCACTGACCTGTTGTCGTGACAGTTGGGAGACGTGCAGGGCGGCCTTGTAACTTTCATTGATCTGGTCGCCCACGCGCTGTCCGACGACGCTTACGAAGCCCGACGCTTCCTCCAGGCCCACGACATCCTGCAGGGTTCCTGCGAGTTCCCGGATCAGCGTCCGGAGGAAAACATCCCGTTCCAGCGGAATATCGAGGGCAGCAACTTCAGGGGGCGTGCGGGTAACTGATTCAGTCATGCCTGTCTCCAATATAAATCCTGCTATCTGACTGCTGCCTCCCGCCGCGTCTGAATCCCTACGGCCAGGGGCAGCGCGCCTTATTTCTTACCCGCTGCGTTGTAACGGACGGGGGCGCAGGGTGTTCCGGGCCCGGACACGCGAGCGCCGCTCGTTGCCGACCGGCTCCAGCGATAGCGCCAAATGGGGCCGCGAAATCAGGCACCGTCCGCGGACCGCCAGGCTCCTCAGGGGCGACGCCGATCATCGTTGACCTGCATAGGCGCGACGAGCGACACATTACAACGATGGACGCGATTCATGCCTGCGATCCTCGTACCCGCTACCCGCTAAACACTACCGCAAATCGGCTGACAATCCTTCACAACTTTGGGCCTTCAACCGGCACGCCACTGATAACGTCGAGAAGGTCCGCGGGCCTGAGGGGTTTTACGAAATGGTGATCGAAGCCGGCCGCATGGCTGCGTTCATGGTCTGTCTTCTGGCCGTAGCCCGTCAGCGCGACAAGCACGCACGGAGAACTGCCCGGATCAGCTCGCAACTGTCGGGCAAGTTCGTAGCCGTCCATAAGAGGCAGTCCGATGTCGAGCACCGCAACGTCAGGCCGAAAAACGTGCGCCTCCGTCAGGGCTGCTACCGGGTCGTAGGCGGTCCTGACCAAATGGCCGTAGGTTCGGAGCAATTCCGCAAGCGCATCTGCCGCATCGACGTTATCGTCAACGAGCAGAATGCGATGTTGCTGCTGACGACCGTCGCGCTGCCCGGAGGGCATGGCTGCCGGCGGTGCTCCAGAAATCGGGACGGCGGCTGCCGCTTCGCCGGTGACCAGGTCCAACGGTGCGCGAGGCAGTACGATCGTGAACTGGCTGCCACACCCGGGCCCGTCGCTAGCCGCTTCGACGTGTCCCCCGTGCAGTTTCATGAAGTTCTTCACGAGCGCCAGGCCTATGCCGAGGCCGCCTTCGGCGCGATCGATGGTCTGCTGTCCCTGGTAGAACGTGTCAAAGACGTGAGGCAGAACGTCCGGCGGAATGCCGACGCCGCTGTCGCACACGCGTATCCGTAGGTTGGCGGCGTCAATGCTCGTAGCGCTTACGGTGATCTGGCCGCCCGCTTCTGTATATTTTCCGGCGTTGACCAGCAGATTGGCTACAACCTGCGCGAGCCTCATCGGATCGCCGACGCACGTGAGCGTTGGATCTATCGCTACGGTCAACCGGTGACGGCGTTGTCCCATGAGTCCGCTCGTCATCTCTACGGCCTTCGTCACGACTTCTCGCAGGTCAACCAGGCGCCTGTCCAGATCAACGTTGCCGCGGGTGATGCGGGATACATCGAGCAGATCGTCCACGAGTCGCACCAGATGATCTACGTGGCGCTGTATGATTGCCCGCTCACGCATGGTTGAGCTACTGTCGCGCAGGCCCATCAGTTCGAGTGCGGTGACGATGGGGGCAAGCGGGTTGCGCAGCTCGTGTCCGAGCATGGCCAGAAACTCGTCCTTGGCGCGGTTAGCCTTTTCCAGTTCTGCAAGCAGGACTTCCCGGTCAGCGCGGGACTTTTCCAGCGTCTCCCGGGCGCGGACATATCCTGTGACCTCAACCGCACTGACGATTGCACCTTCGATCCTGCCCGAGGATGCACGTAACGGTTCGAAGTGAAGGGTATGCACCCGCATCGAGATGGTGCCGTCGATGTCTCTCGCCATCGTCCGATATTCCTCGTGCACGACGGGCAGGCCATGCGTCAATACCTGCCCGAGCGCAGCTGCAATCGGACCGTCGCGCTCGTCCGGAAATACATCAAGGTACGGGCGGCCGATCAGGTCGTCGCGGCCCGTCATGTCGAGATAGCGCGGGTTCGCAAGCTGGAACCTG
The DNA here is from genome assembly GCF_046030555.1 of Paraburkholderia sediminicola. Classification (GTDB taxonomy): domain Bacteria; phylum Pseudomonadota; class Gammaproteobacteria; order Burkholderiales; family Burkholderiaceae; genus Paraburkholderia; species Paraburkholderia sediminicola_E. The sequence continues at coordinate 164,933 of NZ_JAQQCH010000013.1, forward strand.
TGGTCCTCTCCGAGGAGCAGCGCCGACGCGACGGGCGAGGTCATCAGCATGGCGTCGCGCTGCTGCTCTGCCGTCTTTCGCCGCGCCATCTCGTCTTCGAGAGATCTTGCGCGCTGCTCGGCCAGTGCGAGCCTCAGGTGTAGTTCCTGATTGTCAGCGTCGCGCAGTGCAACGCTGGGTAACACACGCTGATGCGCGTGACAGATGTGCCGGAATAGCTGAGTGTCCTCGGCGCGGGGAAACGCACTGCCGGGGTATGCGCAAAAAAGTGCAAACCTGTAGCGTTCGCCGAGCCGGTTCCACAGCTGCTCAAGACGCAGTGCCGCTTCGCCCAGCCCCTGGTCGCATAGCACGGCGACCATTTCTCCGAATGCATGCAGCGGCTGGCCGGCCTGCGCAGCATTTGCGACGACGGCTCCTACCGTCGCGGCGAACAGCGCCTCGTCTGGCCAGCCGTCAACCATGAAGCCGTCGAGCGTAGCCTGCGCGTCGAGGAGCGTGACCGCATCCCCAAGTCTGCGTTGCGTCTGTTGTACTCGACGCGCATCAAGCCACGACGTCAGCGCCGCGAGATGCTGCGCGGTTGCGATTGCGATAGCACTACCGCCGGTACTCAACGCGCGTAGCAGAAACGTTCCCACCTCGTCCGCCAGGCCGGCGTCGGATTCGTAGAACTGGACGAAATGATCGCAATCGTGAGCCACACCGGGAGAAAGGTCGTTGCTAGTGAGCATCTTCGAGTGCCAGGTAGAAATTTCACGACAAAAAAGCGATTCGCGGTGTAATGCGGACACAGAATGCCGTAACGGCAGCGACGCTACTCACCCGAGCCACGCGATCGACACTCGTAGCATCAACAATCGGCACCTTCTGGCACCGCCTGACGACATAAATCTGGTAATGAGCAAGGCGTGTGCCCGGACGTTCGTGGCTGCCGGGTGACCGACACTCACGCGGGCGAAGCCGCCGTGAACGCAGTCCCTTCGTGAGACGGAGATGCCTTCTCGTCCCGAAGGGCGTGCCCGGACGACCGAACTCATGGGATGTGCGGAACTCTGGTGCTATGGCGAGTCCGTCCAGATTCGGCCACCTGGACGTCCAGTATGGCGCCTCGCCGGTCCCGTAGGTACACCTGCACTTCGATGTTTGTAAAACGGTCGAGCGGAGTTTGCGCAGGGCGACGCACCGACTGTGCTGCATCCCGTAGGGCATAGCCGGCCGATACTGTTTAAAAAAAGTCGCTTGAACCGCGAATAGGTGTTCTGAACCACATTGATCGCTGGGAGTACATCGTCAATGATGTCTCAGTTGGGTGCCGCGCACGACAAGCTTTTGAACTCATTCGACCGGGAAAATCATGTGCCTCGCCCGCGTCTGCTGTAAGGCATCGATCAGGTTCCCGATCTGGCTGATCTTCAGCAGCGTGTCGCGCCGCTCTACAGCCCGATTGGCCGACCATCGATTGATCCAGAAGTCGTGTCACGCGCTGATTGCCGTGCCGCGAGGGGCATTCGCGGTTCCGACGTCATCAACATCAACTTCGGGCACGGTCCCGCGTGACAGGTCTACATGAACGACCCGCCCTCGCGGATCGTCCTGCGATCGCTGCCAGGCTTGCCTTTGATTCATGATCTGGTCGTCGACGTTACGTGCTTGCGGACCCGCGCCGGATCTTTCGTTGCCGCACCATTCGAACTGCACCGACATCCGCCCGAAAAATCTGGCCACGATGCGATCCGCCAGATCCGATCGATGCCGGCGCGTCGCGCGGTATCGTGCCAGGTACGCCTATTCCCCATGTGGCAGCAGCGAACACCAGACTAACTGCCGCATTGCGAGGTAGGCCGGACAGAGCGGGCGAGGTTTCGACACTCAGCCGTCGGTGTCCACAGTGGATGCGTCGTGGCGCGGCTGATGCGACCGGACATGTGCCGTGGGTGGGGCATCCGCCCGCTTTCCTGTCCAGTATCCAGACGTCAATGTTCCGCAGGCCCCGGGCGGAGGGTTTGGTCTTCCCTTTGTTGCAGGCGGTCCATGGGCTCCAGCCCGATGCGCCTAGGGAGACGCTTTACATCGACCCCGAACGGCCTGCTTGCCCGGCCGAACGATCTGAAGCTCAGCGATTTGCGCGTCGGCAGGCAGGTCTTCAATATTCACTTCTTGCCGACTGACGACACGACGCAGTTCGACGTTCTGCGGGGGGACCCGGCCTGGATCGCGCGGCGCGAAGTGAAGGTGCTGAGCGACCTACCGAAAGATAATCCGCAAGGGCCTAGCCGTCCCCTGAGGCGGCCGATAGCAAGGCGGCGCAAGCCGGTTCGCTCAACGCCCGCAATGTGGAAGTTGCATTGTTCGAGTCTTTTACACGGCAATTGCAAAATGGGCCGACCTGTTACGCCATTGAAAATCGGCTGAGGCAGTCCTGCGCTGTTGCGCGGCGGCATCCGACATGCAGAGGGGAGGCACGCGGGCAAGGTTTTTGCGGCACGGCACGTCGTGACATCAGTTTCATACCGAAAGCGCAGATCAGGACGCGCGACGCAGATGTGAGCAAACAACCGCCTGCCAGTCGGCCCCAGGCAGACCAGGAGAACGAAGATGAGTCAGACCGTCAGCGATTTTCTTGTCGAGCGCCTGCATCAATGGGGTATCAGGCGCATCTACGGCTATCCAGGGGATGGCATCAACGGCATCCTGGGCGCTTTGAATCGGGCCGACGGAAAGATCGAGTTCATTCAGGTCCGGCACGAAGAAATGGCCGCCTTCATGGCCTCGGCGCATGCGAAATTCACCGGGGAACTTGGTGTATGTCTTGCGACCTCGGGTCCCGGCGCTTCGCACCTCGTCACCGGCCTGTACGACGCGCGGATGGATCACATGCCGGTGCTTGCCATCGCCGGCCAGCAGGCGCGCGCGTCGCTCGGCGGTCACTATCAGCAGGAAATCGATCTGCCTTCGCTGTTCAAGGATGTTGCCGGCGCGTTCGTGCAGCAGGCGAGCGTGCCGGCGCAGGTGCGGCATCTGGTCGACCGCGCGATCCGCATCGCGTTATCCGAACGACGCGTAACCGCAATTGTGCTACCTAACGATCTCCAGGACGTGGCTTATCAGGACCCGCCAGGCCAGCACGGCACGGTTCATTCGGGTATTGGCTACTCGGCACCCAAGGTCGTGCCGAAGGATGACGACCTGCGTCGCGCGGCCGGCGTGCTGAATGCGGGCGAAAAGATTGCGATTCTGGTCGGCGCGGGCGCCTTGCACGCCACCGACGAAGTCATCGCGATCGCGGACAAACTCGGCGCCGGCGTGGCGAAGGCACTCCTCGGCAAGGCGGCACTGCCCGACGAGCTCCCGTGGGTCACGGGCTCCATCGGCATGCTCGGCACCAGGCCGAGCTGGAACATGATGACGGAGTGCGACACCTTGCTGATGATCGGTTCCGGTTTCCCCTACTCGGAATTCCTGCCAAAAGAAGGCCAGGCGCGCGGCGTGCAGATCGACCTGAAGGCGGACATGCTGAGCCTGCGCTATCCGATGGAGGTCAATCTGGTCGGCGACAGCGTCGATACTTTGAAGGCGCTCCTGCCGCTGCTGCAGGAAAAAACCGACCGTGCATGGCGCAGGAAGATCGAAGGCTGGGTCGGCGAGTGGTGGAAGACGCTCGAAGCGCGAGCGATGGCAAAAGCCGAAACCAACGTGAACCCGCAGCGCGTGATGTGGGAACTCTTCCCACGTCTGCCCGAACGCGCAATCATCACGAGTGACTCGGGTTCGTGCGCAAACTGGTATGCGCGTGATCTCAAGATTCGTCGCGGCATGATGTGTTCGTTATCCGGCGGCCTCGCGTCGATGGGCGCGGCAGTGCCGTACGCGATCGCCGCGAAGTTCGCCTATCCGGACCGACCGGTGATCGCGCTCGTCGGCGACGGCGCCATGCAGATGAACAACATGGCCGAACTGATCACGGTTTCGAAGTACTGGAAGCAATGGTCGAGTCCGCACTGGATCTGCATGGTGCTGAACAATGAGGATCTGAATCAGGTGACGTGGGAACAGCGCGTGATGGAAGGCGACCCGAAGTTCGATGCATCGCAGCAGATTCCCAATGTGCCGTATCACAAGTTTGCAGAACTGATTGGACTGAAGGGCATTTACGTCAACGATCCCGAGGGCCTCGGCGCGGGCTGGGACGAAGCGCTCGCAGCGGACCGCCCCGTGGTGCTCGAAGTGAAGTCGGACCCCAACGTGCCGCCGTTACCGCCGCACATCTCATTGAAGGAAGCCAGGGCCTTCGCGGAAACGCTCATCAAGGGCGACCCTCAGGAAGGCGGCATGCTGATGGGGGCGATGAAGCAGGTTCTCAGCGCCGTGCTTCCGCACGGCCACAGGGATCACGACAAGGATCACGACAAGCATCACGACCAGTCCGAACGGAAGAAGGACTGAGGCAATGTCCTCCTGTTCAACCGCCGCGCCGCTTGCTCGGATACGGCCACTGGCGTACACCATCCCATCCGACAGGCATGAGGTCGACGGCACCATCGCGTGGATGCCGCAGGAGCGGAACCGCGTCACCCTCGCTGAAGGAAATGGTCGGTACGGACTGCCGACCGCCCGCGTCACCTATTCGCTGTGGGACAACGGCAGGCGCCTCGTGCGACACGCGCTCGACTTTGCCGGCCAACACCTGCGGGCCGCGGGCGCACGCGGGATCTGGAATCAGGACAACGATACCTGCGATCTGAACGGCACCGCGCGGAGGGGCGATGATCCGCGTACGAGTGTGGTCAACGGAGATTGCCGCAGTCGGGACATCCCGAATCTGTGGATCTGCGATGGTTCGGTGTTTCCGACCGTAGGCGGTGTCAATCCGTCGCTGACGATTCCGCCGATCGCCTACCGGACCGCAGATCGTATCGAAGCGCTCGCCGCGCGCGGGAAGCTGTCGTGCGTCTCGCGCTGATCCAAGGCGAATGCAGGATTGCGCTTTTAGCGGCGCTCCTCTCGCCGCCGCTGGCGCAAGCCGACGCGCCGCTCGAATATTTCCTGCATTCCGCCGGACCCGCGGCGACGCCCACGATGCATCTTGGCTGGGGCCTGACTGCGATGTGCGTCGCGGTTGTCGCCATCATTGCTGTCCTGCTGGCGGGCGCGCTTGGGCGGCGTCGTCCCGCGGCCACGCCGCGCGCGCTGGGCAGGGAGGAGGGCGGAATGGGGTGGATCTACATCGGCGTCGGCGTGTCGACCCTGGCATTGCTGGTGTCGCTCTTCTACACGCTCGTCACGTTGCAGGCGGTCGCGCAACCTTCGCCCGCACCGGGGCTGAGCATCTCCGTCACGGCGTACGACTGGTGGTGGAAGGTCGATTACGGCGACGACTCCGATCCGGCTCATCATTTCGTGACAGCCAACGAGATTCACATCCCGGTGGGTGTGCCGGTCAGGATCGGACTCAAAAGTGCGGACGTGATTCACGCGTTCTGGGTACCGCGTCTTGCCGGTAAGACCCAGGCGATTCCGGGGCAGGTCAACACGCAATGGATCCAGGCGGATGCGCCAGGTGTCTATCGTGGTCAATGCACACAGTTTTGCGGCGCCCAGCATGCACACATGGCGTTCGACGTCGTCGCGCAGCCGCAGGCGGATTTCGATGCCTGGCGCGACGCGCAGATTCGTCAGGCGGCGCCCCCGGCTGACGGCCAGGTGCGAACCGGACAGAAGATTTTCATGGATCGCTGCGCCGGCTGCCATACGGTACGGGGCAGCGACGCTGCCGGTGTGCAGGCGCCGGACCTCACGCATGTGGGCTCGCGCCGGCAGCTTGCCGCGGGCACATTGACGAATACCGCTGATCACGTGCTCGACTGGGTCCAGCACGCACAACGGATCAAACCGGATTCGCTGATGCCCAGCTTTACGCTGAACGGGCAGGATGCCGCTGCGCTCTCCGCCTATCTCGCGGCGCTCCACTAGCGCAACGCTACCCGACAAGGAAGAACATGGCCGACCTCGCACCCAATCCGCCCGACCTGCGACTCGCACGCCGGGCGGAAATCGGCCGCATGCCGCAAGGTTCGGAGCGCGAGCAGCGTCTGCGCGAACTATGGGAAAGCGAACCTGGATGGCGCGGCTGGCTCTCGACCGTGGACCATAAGTGGATCGGCATGCGCTACATCGTGACCGCGTTTATCTTTCTGATCGCGGGCGGTATCGAGGCGCTCGTCATGCGCGTACAGCTTGCACGGCCGAACTCACATCTGCTGTCGCCGGAGCAGTACAACCAGCTCTTCACGATGCACGGCATCACGATGATTTTCCTGTACGCGCTGCCGGTCCTGTCGGGGTTTTCGAACTATCTGTGGCCACTCGTGCTCGGCGCGCGCGACATGGCATTTCCGCGCCTTAACGCACTTTCGTTCTGGGTCTTCCTCTTCGCGGGCGTCTTTCTCTATGCGAGCTTTCCTCTAGGTCAGGCACCCGACGCCGGCTGGTTCAATTATGTGCCCCTCTCGAGTCTCGAATACAACACCGGGCCGAACGTTGACGTCTACGCGCTCGGCATGGTGCTGCTCGGTGTCTCGACGACGGTTGGATCCGTCAACTTCGTCGTCACGCTGCTGCGCATGCGCGCACCCGGCATGTCGATCGACCGGTTGCCAATCCTGGTGTGGGGCACGCTGACTGCGTCTGCGGCTAACCTGGTGGCGGTGCCGTCGGTCAGCCTGGCGTTTCTCATGTTGTGGCTCGACCGGCAGGTCGGCACGCACTTCTTCGATGTCGCCAATGGCGGCCGACCGATGTTATGGCAGCACATGTTCTGGATATTCGCCCATCCGTGGGTGTACGTGGTGGTGTTGCCGGCGATGGGCATCGTGTCCGATGCGCTACCAACTTTTTGCCGCCGGCCGCTCGTAGGCTATACGCCCGTCGCGATCTCCACTGTCGCAACGATGATGATCGGCTTCGTGGTCTGGATTCACCACATGTTCGCGACAGGGATTGCGCCACTCGCGCTGGCGTTCTTTGGCGCCGCCAGCACGCTCATCTCGATCCCGAGCGCGGTTGCCACCTTCGCGTGGATTGCAACGATCTGGCTTGGACGTCCGGTCTACCGCGTACCGTTCCTGTTTTTCGCGGGCTTTGTGCTGATGTTCGTGATTGGCGGCGTTTCCGGTGTCATGACAGCCGCCGTGCCATTCGACTGGCAGCTCACCGACACCTATTTTGTCGTTGCGCACCTGCACTACGTGCTGCTCGGCATCAACGTATTTCCCGTGCTGGGTGGCATCTATTACTGGTTTCCCAAGTTCACCGGCCGGATGACCAGTGAGCGGCTGGGCAGGCTCTCGTTCTGGGTCACCTTTATGGGCTTTAACGTCGGCTTTTTCCCGATGCACATTTCGGGCCTGCTGGGCATGCCGCGCCGGATCTATACCTACCCGGCGAATATGGGATGGGATACGACCAATATGGTAACTACGATCGGCTCGTTCGTGTTCGCCCTTGGCATTCTCATTTTTCTGATCGACGTGGCAGTGAGCCTGCGGCGGGGCAAGCCGGCCGGCGACAACCCCTGGGACGGCGCGTCACTCGAATGGTCGGTATCGTCGCCGCCCCCGCCCTACAATTTCGCCGTCGTGCCATTCGTGGCGAGCCGCAATCCGCTGTGGGAAGACCGGATCGGGGAGGGCGCTCACTCAAGGCTCGATGAAGGGTTCGTGCTGGACCATGGCCGCGAGGCGTTGGGCACGACGTCGCTCGATGCGAAACCCGACATCATCCTCAGGATGCCGGCCGACTCCTATGCCCCGTTCCTGCTCGGTCTGTTCAGTGCGCTGCTGTTCGTCGCCATGCTGCTGCACGCATGGATCTTCGCGGGATTCATGGTGGCGGCATGCGGCGCGGCGATACTGCTATGGCTATGGCCCGAGCGCTTGCTGATACAGCGGGAGCCGGAGCCCGTGCAGGATGTGGGAGCCGGCCATGAGTGAGCTGACCGATAGCGACCTGATCCTTCCGGTCGGCAGCGCGGGCAAGTTATCGAGCGGCTGGTGGGGCATGATGGCGACGGTCGCCACCGAAGCGTCGCTATTCGGCTATCTGATCTTTTCGTATCTGTACCTTGGCTCGCAGACCGAATTGCACTGGCCGCCCGAAGGACTGCCGAAGATCGGCATCGGGGCGCTCAATACCTGCGTGCTGCTCTCGAGTAGCGTGTTCGTGTGGCTGTGCGAGCGCATGGTGCGTCGACGCAGGATCCGCTGGGCGGTTGCGTCGATGGCGTTTGCGATTGTGCTGGGGATCGTTTTCGTCGGCATTCAGATGAAGGAGTGGCATGACCATCCGTACGGTATCGCGACGCATCTGTACGGGTCGCTGTACTTCACGATCACCGGCTTTCACGTGATTCACGTGCTCGTCGGACTCGTCGTGCTGGCATGCCTGTTGACCTGGACGGCGCTGGGTTATTTCGACGAAAAGCGTTGCGCTGCGCTGAGAATCGGCGGCCTGTACTGGCATTTTGTCGATGTTGTGTGGCTCTTTCTTTTCACGACGCTGTACGTCACGCCTTTTCTCTTCTAGGAGAGCGACGATGTTAGCTGCAGCGATTTATCAGAAAGCGCCCGATGGGCCAGCCCCGGCGGCAGCGCGTCCGGCCTCCGCCAACAAGCCCGGGTGGCTGAGTCCATATCGACGGCGCGGCGGGGCGCTGATGATGCTGTTCGGCCTGTTGGGCGCGGCAGCAGCATGGATCCTGCAGACGGAAATCGGCGAGACGCTGGCGGCCCAGGCGTGTTTCCCGCATCGAACTGCGCTTGCAGCGCCTCAATGGTCGTGGCTGATGTCGGCGCTAGACGTGATGAGTATCGTCGCGCTGCTGATCGGCGCCGCGGGCGTCTCGGTTGCGTGGCTAGGCTGGCGCATGACGCGCGCCGCACGCCCGGATCCCGCTTTGCCGGTTTCCGATACAGGTGTGGGACGAACGCGCTTTCTCGCAATGGCGGGTCTCATGCTCAGTTTGCTCTTTCTCGTCGGGCTCGTCGCGACCGGATTGGCGGTCCTGCTCGTCTCGCCGTGCAGCGCGTGGCGATGACCGAGATGAACCGGATCTCGCCGCGGGCCGTTTGCGCCATCTTCGTCGTCACGATGACGGCGATCGTGCTGGGCGTGTCTGCGCACGCCTTCGCGCAGACAGGTTCCCGTGATGCCAGTACAACCGCTGCGCTGACGGACCCGGCGCTGATTTCGCGCGGCGAATATCTCGCGAAGCTCGGCGACTGCGCCGGTTGCCATACCGCGCCGAAGCAGGGCGCGCCGTTTGCCGGTGGCCTCGCGATGGGCTCGCCCTTCGGCACAATCTATTCGACCAACATCACACCGGACCCGCAAACCGGCATAGGCCGTTACAGCTATGCGGACTTTGAGCACGCGCTGCGCGACGGCGTGGCACCCGGCGGCAAGCGGCTCTACCCGGCCATGCCGTACGCGTCGTTCACGAAGATCAGCGACGCGGACATGCAGGCGCTGTACGCGTACTTCCTGCATGGCGTGCAACCGGTCAGCAACCGGCCGCCTGAAACGAAACTGCCGTTCCCGTTCAGCCAGCGCTGGGGCCTTTTCTTCTGGGATTTCGCATTCGTACGGCACGCTCGCTTCACCCCGGACGACAGGCTTGACGTGCAATGGAACCGGGGCGCCTATATCGTCCAGTCGCTCGGCCACTGCGGCGCGTGCCATACGCCGCGTGGCCCCGGCTTTGAGGAGCGCGGCTACGACGAGTCGTCGAGGCTGTACCTGACGGGTGGCACCAACGATCACTGGTTCGCGCCGAACCTGACAGGCGATCCGGGTTCGGGGCTTGGGCGCCTGTCGCAACGCGACATCGCTTCCTTCCTCAAATCCGGTCACGGCGTCGATGTGCACGTGGTAACGTTTGGCAGCATGGTGCAGGTGGTCGAGGACAGCGCTCAATATTTCAACGACGATGATCTGGATGCGATCGCGCACTATCTGAAGAGCCTCCCTGCGCGCGAAGCGTCGGGTGCCTTCACCCCGAACTCCCAAAGGGCGCAGGAAACGGCTGTGTCGCTGAAGACCGGCGACGTCGAACGTCCTGGAGCCGGACTCTATCTATCGTTCTGCGCGAAGTGTCATCAGGCCGACGGGTACGGCGAATCACAAAAATTCCCGGCGCTTGCGGGCAATCCTGTAGTACTTGCGCCCGACACGTCGTCGCTGATCCGGCTTATGCTGGAGGGCGGCAGTAGTCCGCAGACGCTGAACGGTCCGGCACATCGCAAGATGCCGGCGTTCGCGAATCAGTTCACCGACACCGAGATCGCCCGTGTGCTGAGCTTTGTGCGCACGACCTGGGGTAACGCAGCAGCGCCGGTTACGACCCGCGACGTCTCGGTGCTACGCGGCAAGCTCGGGAAATGAATTCAGCGCGATATTCGTCACAGTCAAAAAAGCTATCCGCACAGGTGGGGCAGAAATGAAAACGAACAGAAATGGCACGGTTCATGTCCGGTGCCTCACCCAGGTGCGCCACGTGGCGGCAACTTCGTTGAAGTAATATTCAATACGCGACAAGGCATACAGGGCAGCGGCCGAACGGACATCGTTTCTGCTGCCCGCGAAGCGCCGCGGTTCGGCGAATGTCCGTATCCCCTGCCGCCGCGTGCGGAACGCCCAGGCGAAGCATTGCGTTCCTGGAGGTGGCCCGCCTTCCGTGCCAGACTCTGCCAGTCCGGTATTGGACACGACAATGTCCGCGCAGCAGCCCTCCTGCCTGAGCGCGCCTTCGGCCATTTCACGCGCAACCTCTTGGCTGGTAAGACCGAACCGCTTCATGGTCGACAGCTTGACGCCGAGGAAGCCAGCCTTGCCCGATGGGGAATAACTGACAAAGCCAACGTCTAGGCAAGCACCACTTCCCGGGACGCTGGCGAGATAAGACGCGATCTGACCAGCGGTGCACGATTCGGCTGTGGCCAGCTTGAGACCTCGCGAAGAAAGGAACGACACGACTTGCATAGGAAGATTCATAGCAATATCCCCGACGAGCAACGGAAACGAACTTCACTACCTTGCGGAACAGCAAGGAATGATCCTCGAGAGCCACGGTTCACCTCTTCCGGGTTGCGGCGTCTCGCCGCTTTCACGCGGCATCTGACAGCGACGAAACCGCACAGGTATGCAAGGCGACGCTCACGGAGCATTGCTCCGGCGCCTGGTGTCTGATGCCACTGGCAACACGGGCACACACGGCGGCGGAAATGTCTCGACGGCCCGCCTTTCTGCGGCTCCGGTGCACTGCCCACAGTCAGGCGCTGATATGACCAGATCGGTAGGTATGCTTTGTGCGTGTCACTTCTACTCGCGTTCCCTGGGAGACAGTGATGAACAAAAAGGACGCTGCACGATCGTACCCGTACGCATCCGGAGGTTGGGGGTCGTTGAAGGCGGTGACGACGATTCTGGCCCAGGAGCATGTCGGCGCGAAGACCCGCGCGGTGCTCGCAAAGCAGAATAAAGCCGACGGCTTCATGTGCGTCAGCTGTTCGTGGGCGAAGCCAGCGGACCCGCATGTCTTCGAGTTCTGCGAAAGCGGCGCGAAGGCAACGGCGTGGGACCTGACGTCCAGGCGGATGACGCCGGAGTTCTTCCGGTTGCATACCGTGAAGGAGCTATTGTCCTGGCATGACCACGACCTGGAAGAAGCGGGCCGGCTCACTGCCCCGTTGCGCTACGACCGCGTCACCGATAAATACGTTGAAGTCGACTGGCAGCAGGCGTTCGATGAGATCGGCCGCGAACTGAACGGCCTCGACCCGGACAGTGTGGTGTTCTATGCTTCTGGCCGCGCGTCACTCGAGACATCGTACATGTATCAGCTTTTCGCGCGCATGTACGGCACGAACAATCTTGCCGACAGTTCGAATATGTGCCACGAAAGCACCAGCGTCGGACTGAAGGAAGCGATCGGGGTGGGCGTAGGGACCATTACGCTCGATGACTTCGAGAAGACGGATCTGATGTTTTTTTTCGGCCAGAACGTCGGCACCAACAGTCCACGCATGCTTCATCAGTTACAGGGCGCGCGCAAACGCGGCGTACCGATTATCACTTTCAATCCCCTTCGGGAGCCCGGGCTTATACGGTTCGCGAATCCCCAGTCACCCGCGCAGATGCTCACACCGGCGAGCACGCAGATCAGTACGCAGTATCACCAGGTGAAGACCGGCGGCGACACCGCGGCAATTCTCGGCATCTGCAAGGCCGTGATTGCAGCCGACGATCGGGCCGTCGAGCAAGGCGGGCCGCGCACCGTTGACGTCGCTTTCATCCGCGATCACACGGCCGGCTACGCTGCGTTTGCAAACTTTGCACGCGACGCATCATGGACGGACATCGAGAATGTGAGCGGGCTGACACGCGAGGCGTTAGAAGCAGCGGCCGACGAGTACATGAAGGCAGAAGCAGTGATGATCCATTACGGTATGGGGCTGACCCAGCACCGGCTCGGCGTCCAGAACGTCCGTATGGTGTGCAACCTGCTCTTTCTGCGAGGCAATATTGGCAAGCCCGGTGCCGGGCCTTCGCCCGTGCGCGGGCACTCCAACGTGCAGGGGCAGCGTACCGTTGGCATCACGGAGAAGCCCGAGCTGGCGCCGCTCGATAGGCTCGCCAGCCAGTTCTCTTTTGCGCCGCCGCGCACGAAAGGCCTCAATACCGTGGAGGCGTTCGAGGCAATGATAAAAGGAGAAGTCAGGGCCGTTTTCAATCTGGGTGGCAATCTCGTGCGTTCCGTGCCTGACAGGAATCGGATCGAACCCGCATGGCAGCATCTGCATTTTAACGTAAATGTCGCAACCAAGCTGAACCGCAGCCATCTCATACACGGTGAAATCTCTTACATCCTGCCGTGCCTGAGCCGCATCGAGATCGACCGGCAGAAAAGCGGCGATCAGGCGGTTTCGGTGGAAGACAGCACGGCATGCATGCACGGTTCTCGCGGCGTGGCCGAGCCTGCCAGTGAGCGAATCCGCTCTGAACCTTTTATCCTCGCGGGCATCGCCAAGGCGACGCTGGGAAGCCGGTTCGCGATCGATTGGGATGCGTGGCGCGACGACTATTCTGTCGTGCGTGATGAAATCGCAAAAACGTACCCCGAGATATTCCACGATTTCAATCAGCGCATGTGGACGCCTGGTGGTTTTCCAAAGCCTCTACCTGCGCGGGAGCGGCATTGGAAAACGAAGAGCGGCAAAGCCGAATTCCTTGTGCCCAAAGACCTGGGCGAGGATCCCGATATGCCCGCGCAGGGAAAAGACGTGCTACGGCTCATGACGTTGCGCTCGGACAGCCAGTTCAATACGACCATTTACAGCCTGGACGACCGTTTTCGTGGTGTCAAAGGAAACCGGATGGTCATATTGATGAACAGGGAAGATATCGCTGCGAGCAACCTTTCAGAGGGCGACCGGGTCGGTCTGCAAACTATTGCGGATGACGGCGTTGAGCGGCGTGTCAATGGTCTCACCGTCATGGCGTACGACATTCCCCGGGGCTGCGTTGCCGGCTACTATCCGGAATGCAATCCGCTACTGCCGCTATGGCACTGCGCAGAGGAGAGCAAGGTGCCTGCGGCGAAGTCCATTCCGGTACGGATCATCGACAAGCCGGCCCGGCAGCCGGCTGTGTGAAGGAGACCCGTCGCGGTGAATTGTTCGCCTGTTCGCCTGTTCGCCTTTCATCGCTTTTTAGCCGGCGACGCGCCTTCTGGTCTCCTTCGGCAGGCAATGCCTGATCCCCAGCACCAGCAACGATCCGAGCAGGATCGTAGCGACCGGGAAGGTGCCGGCCGTGTTCACGGCGAGCTCGCGCGGACGCTCGCCGATCAGTTGAAGATGGCGCCTTGTCATCCGCGCGCCCAGGGCGCGCAACTCACTTTTCAATGCGCGCTCCGCTGCGGGCAGCAGGACCGTTTCTTCGTCGGCAATGTGATGCATGACCTCGCGCATCAGTTGCTGAAACAGGCCATCGTAGGCCGCGTCTTCAGGGCCCGTCGCGCGCAGCCTGCCGATCGTGGCGCGCATTTCGTCATGTTCGGGGCGGCTTTTATCGAGCGTTTCGTCTTCGCTGAGTACGCCGGCCAACGCCGGGTAGAAAACTTCTTCCTCCAGCTGCGCGTGAATCTCCAGCGCGGCGCAGGCCGACTTGACAATGGCGCGCTTGCGCCACCACGGGCTATCCGCGTGATAGCGATGGAATGCGGCGAGCACATGCATGTGGTCCAGCCGGATCATTGAGGTCACAGTGGGCGACAGCGATGAACTGATATCAGGCATGGCGGTTCTCCAGAAGAGGCACCGTTCTCCGTCGCATCATACGTACCCGATGTCCGGCGGCCGGCACTCGCGGTTGGGGTATCGGCGCATTTTGCGTTCCTGCGCATTCCACTGAGGCAAATTGGTTGCCTGCGCCCATACGAACCCCGGGACAGATCTGCGCTGGTCCTGCCGCGTGGCCATAACGCAATGAGAGGCAGGGCCTGCCGGTTCGCTTTCGCGGTGATCTCTGGAAACGCATACCCCCGCCGGCGCTGTCACCGCCGATGCCAGTGCCAATCTTGACTGGTGCGAGGCGCGCAATTCCCGAGGAACCACCGTAGCCAGCATCGCATGGCCGGGCAACGGCCGTGTCAGGATCGGGTCGGCTCTCCCTGCTGATTGGCGTCCACGGTCGCTAGCACGCAGCCCGATGCCCGACGCCGAGCCCACGAACTCCGGAGGGCCCGTGCACCGTGACCGTTTGTCGGCTCATCAAGAAAATGGGCGCGACGGCTCATGCATTTCTGCATCCGCATACAATCCCACTTATTACCGACTGCGTCTGGCGCGGCAAAAATTCCGGCAACCCTTGCGTACTTGCACCTGATCACTGTGTCCAGGCGCGGCTTCTGCTTTCCTGTCCATGCAGGCCGGTGTACGCTGGACGATCCATGCCGTCGTCTCACGGCAAACCGGGCCCGTTATCCCCGGACTCTTCATAGCTGCCCATGACCACTACAACATCCTCAGACCCTGGCTCCGGACAATCCGGCGCTACGGCTACGCCCGCCGCTTCACTGGCGTTTCCGGTGGTAGGCATCGGCGCTTCCGCGGGCGGCATCCAGGCGCTTCTTCGTCTCTTCGAGCAGATGCCCGCAGACAGTGGCATGGCATTCGTCATTGTGTTGCATCTTTCCCCGAAGTACGAAAGTCGTGCTGATCAGGTGCTGCAGCGCGTAACTTCAATGCCCGTCATGCAGGTTCGCGAGCCGACGCACATCGAAAAAAACAGCGTCTATCTGATCTCCCCATCGAATGACCTGTCCATGTTTGATGGCTATCTCCGGGTGACGCCGGCGGAGCGCCCGTCGGGCAGGCCGGTGGCCATCGACCGGTTCTTTCGAAGCCTTGCGAACGCACATGGCGCTCGCGCCATAAGCGTAATCCTCTCCGGCACGGGCAGTGATGGGACCGCCGGGATCGGCCGGATCAAGGAGTGTGGCGGCGTCACGCTGGCTCAGAGTCCGGACGACGCCGAGTACGGCGAGATGCCACAAAACGCCATTGCCACCGGGCTGATAGACATGTCGCTGCCGGTCGTCGATCTTCCGCAAAAACTGATCGAACTGTGGAGCAATGCACAGGTGATCCAGCTACCGGCGGTTGAAGGGGCGCCGCCCGTCGCTGCGGTCCCGCCGAGTGAAAACGCTGTCGCGACAGCCGAAAATGCGTTACAGGAGATCCTCAAGGCACTGCGGATTCACAGCGGGCATGACTTCCGTCACTACAAGCGCGCAACGGTGTTGCGGCGCATCGAACGACGCCTGCAGGTCAATGCGCTTCCCGATCTGCCTTCGTACCTCCTTTTTCTGGAACGAAATCCCGACGAAAACAAGGCGTTGCTACGGGACATGCTGATTGGCGTCACGAATTTTTTCCGCGATCGTGAAGCATTCGAAGCGCTGGAGCGGGAGGTCGTACCCAGGATCTTTGAAGCCAGAAACGAAGAAGAACAGGTTCGCGCCTGGGTTGCCGGGTGCTCGACGGGCGAAGAGGCCTATTCGCTCGCCATGCTGTTGTGCGAACGGCTGGCCGAAGAGAACCATCAGTCCGGCATTCAGGTATTCGCCACCGACATTGACGAACGCGCCATCGAGTCAGCGCGATCCGGCCGCTATCTCGAGTCCATCCTGACCGATGTGCCGCCCGCCCGGCTGCGGCAGTTTTTCGCTCACACCCGAGGGTTTTACGTTGTCAGCAAGGCGCTCAGGGAAAAGGTCCTCTTTGCTGCGCACAACATCCTGCGTGACCCGCCATTTTCCCAGCTTGACCTCGTGACATGCCGCAACCTGCTCATCTATCTTGACCGCGATGTTCAGCGGCAGGTCCTGCAGACTTTCCATTTCGCCTTGCGCCCTGGCGGATACCTTTTCCTTGGGAGCTCCGAGTCAGCGGAGATAGCGCAGGACCTGTTTGCGCCCGTCGACAAGAAGAACCGCATTTACCGCGCGAAACCTGCCACGCACCGAACGCGAGTGACACCCCGACTAACGTCAGCGGGGAAGATGCCGCACACATCCTACGCCGACGTCGCGCGGCCGTTACCTAGGCCGGCAAGCTTTTCGTTTGCGCCGTTGCATCAGCGGGTGATCGAACATTTCTCCCCGCCAAGCATTCTCGTCGACCGGGACGCTGAGATCCTGCACATGTCCGAACACGTCGGGCGCTTTCTGCGTTACGTCGGCGGCGAGCCATCGCACAATCTGCTCACCGTCGTGAATCCTGATCTGCGCCTCGAGCTGAGAACCGCGCTCTATCAGGCGCTACAGCATGGCAATAGTGTCGAGGTCAAACGGGTCCGGTTCTCGCGGGGCGACACCGTGTCCTATGTCAGTCTCTCTGTCCATCCATTCCACGACGAGGCAGCCGGCGGCGATGTGGTCGCCATCTTCTTCGACGAATTTCACGAATCCGAGATGGTGGGCTCACCCGATCCGGCTCGCAACCCTGGTGAGGACCGGGTCGTATCCCACCTCGAAGCCGAGCTGATCCGAACGAAAGAACTTCTGCAATCCAACGTCGAACAGTCGAATCTGTCGACCCAGGAACTGAAAGCATCGAACGAGGAATTGCAGGCAATCAACGAGGAAATGCGCTCGGCAACGGAAGAGCTCGAAACCAGCAAGGAAGAGCTACAGTCGATCAATGAGGAACTGGTCACCGTGAACGCCGAGCTTCAGACGAAGGTCGAAGACGAAGCGAGGGCAAACGACGACCTTCAGAATCTTATTGTGTCGAGTGGCATCGCGACGATCTTCGTGGATCGGGCCATGCGGATCAAGCGCTTTACCGCGCCTGCAGTGAATATCTTCAGCCTGATCGAGACTGATATTGGCCGGCCATTGCTGGACCTCCGGCATCGCCTGAACTATCCGGAACTGGCACAGGATGCGGCCGCTGCGTTCGAGACACTCAAGCTGACGGAACGGGAAGTCAGCACAAACGATGGAGAGTGGTTCATTGCGCGACTGCTGCCGTACCGGACACTCGATGACCGCATTGAGGGCGCGGTGCTGACCCTGATCGATGTTAGCGCGCGGCGCCACGCGGAAGACGCGGCGCGAGCCAGCGAAGAGCGATTGAAGTTCGCCGCGCTCACGACAAACGATTACGCGATCATCGTGCAGGACCTGGACGGCGTGATAATGAGCTGGAACAGAGGGGCGCAGAGCGTGTTCGGCTATGAGGAAGCGGAAGCGATCGGAAAGCCGATTGATCTGATCTTTGCGGAGGCGGACCGGGAACAGGGCGTGCCACTGGCTGAGAGACAGAAGGCCAGAAGTGCGGGCCGTGCCGAGGATGAACGGTGGCATGTGCGCAAGGATGGCAGGCGAATCTACTGCAGTGGCGTCACCACCGCGATCGATACAGACGGCTTCAGGGGCTACGCCAAAATCGCGCGGGATCTGACGGACCGGAAGAGTGCGGAAAGTCGCCAGGCCAATCAGCTCGAACTGGAACGGCGGGTTCGGGCACGCGCCGTCTCGGCGAACCGGCAAAAGGACGAATTCTTTGCGGTGCTGTCGCATGAACTCAAGAACCCGCTGAACCTCATACACGTGAAGGCGGAGATGCTGACGCGCGCACCGGAACTTCGGGCGATCCCGCTGGTTCGGGACGCAACCGATGTGATTCTCCGGGCGGTGGTTGGCCAGGCAAAAATCATTGACGATCTGCTTGACCTGTCCCGGGCGCGAACCGGCAAACTCGCGCTGCATCTGGTATCCGTCGACGTTTCGGCAATCGTGCGCACGGTGGTCGACGCTAGCGCGTCTGACGCGGCTGCCAGCGGCGTTACCGTATCCGTTTCAGGCATGGACAGCCCTGTTCAGATACAGGCTGACCCGGTCCGTCTGGAACAGATCTTCTGGAACATCATCCGCAATGCGCTGAAGTTCACTCCGGCGGGCGGCCGGGTAGACGTGACTCTTTTGCCTGAAGACGGATTCGTGTGTGTGCAGGTTGAAGATACAGGACAGGGAATCGCACCTGATTTTCTTCCCCGCGTCTTTGATATGTTCAGCCAGGGCCGTACCGGTCCCGCCCGGGAACACAGCGGCCTGGGCATCGGGCTTTCGCTGGTGAAGCAACTGGTGGAAATGCACGGCGGGCAGATCCACGCGCATTCCGATGGCGTCGGGCGGGGCGCGACGTTCTCCGTGAGACTGCCCGAAATCGCCACCTCGTTGCCTGCGGAACATGCCCACATTGAGGTTGATGGGAGCGTCCTGAAGGATTTGCGAGTGCTGCTTGTTGACGATTCTGCCGACGCACTGAACGCCTTCCGAACGCTGCTGGAAATGGAAGGCGCGAAAGTGCGTGCCGAACTCAGCGGGAAGGCGGCGCTCGCCGCAGCAGCCGAAGCCCCATTTGATCTGATCCTGTCCGATATCGGCATGCCGGGAATGAGCGGCTATGAACTCATTGCGGAACTCCGGAAGCTATCCCAGACGGCGACCATACCAGCAATCGCTTTAACCGGATTTGGACGCGAAAAAGATGTGACGGAAGCACTGCAAGCCGGCTTCGACGCACACGTTGGCAAACCGGTATCGCTGGCCGCCTTGCTTGCGGCGATCGGGCAATCGCGTTTGGTTCGCGGCGACACCTAGAGTCGCTCGAGCCATCTGCAACATCATACGGTCCTTCGTCGGTGGTTTCGGGATTGCCGCTTTGTGGACGTCTCCGCCTGACGGCGCCCGGCGGAACGACCCGTTTGGGGCGTCGATATTTTTTTCAAAAATAGCAAAACTTTTTTACAGAACGCGGCGCCTGCAGTCCGATGCTGGCGCAGTAGTTTCACCTATCGGGACCGTCCTGCCTGGCAGAAGCCGCAACCGGCGGGCGCGGGAACGCAAGTGGCTTCGTTAGCCGCGGTGTATATGTAGAATGGCCCGTCATTTGCTCTGATGAAGATCGTTGTTTGATCGCCGAAGGGTTAGTGGCCTTGGCGCTGGTCCATGACGGCCTCTGCCCGACTGCAGAAACAAAGCCCTGCGAACTTGACCGAGGAAGAGCATTTAGCGAACACGGTCGGATGATTCCATGGTTGGTTTTTCAAATCGCAATAGGCCGGTATGGAGGTGATCATGAAATGCGGGTACCTTGGGTGGAACATTGATGCAACCCCGGAATTCTCCTGTGGGAAATTCTTCGCACGCGCGCGACTGGTGCGCGTGTCCGCAGACGAGGATGTAGACGGCGAAATGCACATCGAGCGCAATCTTTCGTGGTTCGATACTGAGGAAGAGGCGATCGAGGTTGCGCAACAATGGGCGTTTATGTGGATATGCGATCGCAACGGTAGCTTCGCTGGCAGTCAGTTCCAACCGCCGACGAACCTAACGGGCATTTCGGCCCAAACGCCAGCCTGATGAAGCGCAGGGTAAGTCATGTCGCAGAAAGTTACTCGTGTAGCCTATGATCTGTCGGGTTCGAATTAGTCCAGACGCCTGTACACATCAGCGTGATGAGCCGCCCATCAAACACCCGGCCCATTATGCTGGGCGCCCGCGACATCGCTGATAGGCGAACGACAGTTAATCTTTTATTCGACATTCGCTCGCTCGACAAAATCGTCAAGCGTGCCATGGTTATCCCGCGTCGCCGTCCTCCGGCTTACTGCTCGGTTACGCGCGGAAAACGCGCTCGGGCAGCCGTGGAATCAGCGTTCGGTTTGGCGTGGAATACGCAGGCGCAAAAGACAGATGACGACCGGACGCGCTCACGGGCCCGCCGGATGAGGAAAGGCTGGGATGTGGAACGTCCGTTGTTCATCGTTGCCACCTGGGCATTCATGGCGATTCATGAACTGCGGTTTGGATTCCGCATGGCTACTGTACCCATCGTCATGGACGGGTATGGTCCAGCCAGGCTGGCCGGTCAATTGCGGCCCGGGTGCCCCGTCGCAACGTCTGTGTGTAATGCCGACATCGGCGAGGAATGCGAATTGCGAATGCTCCTATTTTCCGCCTGCCCGCTGTAGTCCAGCGGCGGCGATGAGTCCTTAACCGGAGAGGGAAAATGGGCAAAACCTTCGATCAGTTCACGATGCAGGATCCGACGACACAGTATCCGCAGCCGGAATTCGAAAAGCAGCCGCAGCCGGCGCCTGGCCTCGCCAGAGACATGAAGCCGAAGCCGGACCATGGAGAAACAAGCTACAAGGGTTTTGGCCGGTTGGCCGGGCGTCGGGCGCTCATCACCGGCGCTGACAGCGGCATCGGCCGGGCCGTGGCGATCGCTTTTGCAAGGGAAGGCGCGGATCTCGTCCTCAACTACCTACCCAGTGAAGAAGCGGACGCGCAGGAAGTTTTGCAACTGGCGACGAAGGAGGGCCGTAAGGTCCTTGCCATTCCGGGTGATGTCGGAAATGAAGAATTTTGCAAAAGTCTCGTTGATCAAACTGTCGGGGGGCTTGGCGGGATAGATATTCTGGTCAACGTGGCTGGCAAACAGCACGCGGTTGAGAACATCGCAGACCTCACTACCGAGCAGTTCGAGGCGACCTTCCGTACCAACGTCTTCGCGATGTTCTGGCTGTGTAAGGCGGCGCTGCCGCATATGCCGCCTGGCGCCACGATCATCAATACGAGTTCCATCCAGAGTTACCAGCCCAGCCCGATTCTGCTCGACTACGCGTCGACGAAGGCCGCAATCACCGCGTTTACGCACGGGCTCGCCAAACAGGTTGCCGGAAAAGGCATCCGCGTCAACGCTGTTGCGCCCGGGCCCGTATGGACGCCGTTGCAGCCCAGCGGGGGGCAGCCGCAGGAGAAAGTCATGCGCTTCGGAGCCGAGGTTCCAATGAAGCGTCCCGGTCAGCCCGCGGAACTCGCGCCGATCTATGTGCTGCTCGCATCGCAGGAATCCAGCTTTGTGACCGGCGAGATTTACGGTGTCACGGGCGGGAACCATCTGCCTTGAGCTGCTTCCGATAGCGAACACGAGACGGCCTTGGACGCCCCTCGCCAATTCTTTGCGTTGCGCAACACACGGGAGAACAGGTGATGGCAACCGGATCAGACACGATGATCGACGAACGACGGCGGCTGGGGGGCTGGCTACCCTCCAGAGAGGCGGCGCTCGCCACATTCAGAAAGAATCTCGCCGCGCGTGCCCGCGAGCGCGCCGGCGGGGCGCCGCGGGCGAGCGTTGTCCAGGAACTCGCGGCGCTTGTCAATGACGATCCTGTGCTTCGCATGGATCTCGCGCGGGCCATTGATGACGCGTCGTCCGCCGGCTATGAGCTCGGCTATTCAACGATCGACGAGTTGATGCTGTTAGTCGACTATGTGATGACGTATGCGCCGCCGTTCAGCGAGTCCAGCCTCATCATCTGTCCATTGAACGCGTTGCTCGACTGGCCGATGTGTATGCCCTCCGGATATTCGCTCTTCCGGGACCCTGCGTTCAACGCCCAACTGAAGCGCGTGCTGGGCGTCTGGTGTGGATTCCTGAGCGGCCCTTATTCGCGTAGTCACCTGAATACTGCATCGCCCGACGGATGGTTCTGCCCCGAAGCAGTCAAGAAAATTGGCATGCCGGATTTCGAGTGTGATCCGCAACAGCCATTTTGGGGCTTCGCGTCGTGGAATGACTTTTTTACGCGCCGGTTTCTGCCCGACGCACGACCGGTCGCTTCTCCGGCTGACGACAAGACTATCATCAGCGCCTGCGAGGCGTCGCCCTATAACGTCCAGCAGGACGTCAGACTTCACGATCGCTTCTGGATCAAATCGCAACCGTACTCATTGCAGGACATGTTCACGGCGTGTCAACGCGATCTCGCGCAACGGTTCGTGGGGGGCTCGGTCTATCAGGCGTTTCTCAGTGCCTACAACTATCATCGCTGGCATGCGCCCGTCAGCGGCACCATATCAAAGGCATATCACATCGATGGCACCTACTACTCCGATGCGGAGTCGGAAGGTATCGACCCGGGCGGATTGAACGATTCGCAGGGCTACATCACCGCCATTGCCACGCGCGCGGTGATTGTCATCGACTGCGATGACCCAAAGGTCGGCCAGGTCGGCTGCGTATTTGTCGGGATGGCAGAGGTTTCATCATGCGTAATCGAGGCGTTGCCAGGGCAGCGCGTCAGGAAGGGTGAAGAAATTGGCTATTTCCAGTTTGGCGGCTCGACCTGCTGTCTGGTTTTCGAACCGGGCGTGATCAAAAGCTTCGTAGCACAAGCTCCATTTCGCGATGGGACGCCACCGCTCAAGCTCAACACTCACGTCGCGATGGCGCGATAGGGCGACGGCCCGGCGCGAACCGGTGGGGCTTGCGGTTCGACGCTAACATCCCGCAAGGAAGCGCCGACAAAGCCTGCGCATCACTGTAGACACCTTCCTTCGCGCTGGGCGTCACCGCCGACGCTCTGGGTCGGACTTGCGAATCAGGCTGACTTCCCCATTGCGCTCGAGAATAGCGGCGTGGACATCATCGAGGTCTAAAGAATGAAGCTCCTGTCGTGCTGTTTCCAGTACGTCCGCCCGCGTGATGAGCGCTGCAGACATCTGATCGTCGTTGAAATGCCCATCGCGGTAGACCTCTCTCTCGACACCGACCACCAGCGATTCCAACGACCGCGACCGGACGCATACCCATCCAAGCGCGCGATGCATCAGCACGATGACCAGCGATGCCACGAGCGTTGGAATCGCAGGTGACGCACCCACGATAAGGCGGCTGAGTGTCGCGCCGAGCAAAATGGCCACAACGTAGTCGAATGGCGAACGCTGGCCGAAGGAACGTCGGCCCGATATCCGGATGAGAATAAGCGTCGCAACGAACGCGACCGCAGCGCGCATGGCCATCTGCAGGGAATCGAGTTCCTTTCCCTCGCCGAACAATGCAACGATAATGTCCATTTTTCGCCTCCTGTACAGGTTTAGCCCAGCAAGGCCACGGCCTTCATGCCCATCCGTACGTGTTGCTCGAGTCGCCCGTACGTCCCTATGCAAAAGGATTGCGCGGGCACGAGGCGGGGTCCGACGCGGTTGCGAAATTCGTGCTCGTCGCGGAAATGCCAGAAGTTCTATCGTCCGCCAGCATCGATACAGTGCGGGAAATGGATGCAGTACGACGCGTACGCGAGGAAGGGCGGTTAATGCCACGTCTGTTACTTCGCGGGTCCGACGTAGCCTGGTAGTCCCATTGCCACAGCGCTCCTTGCCAGCTTGACTGCTTTTTTTACGAGCGACGCAAACTCGGCATCGCTGGAGGGACACGGAAGAGTGTTCCGGAACAGATCCGCCCATCGAAACTCTTCCAGAGGCACCGTCGTTTTCTCGTACCCGCCTGCGTCGCGCACGGCTGCTGCGAGGCTTCGATATTCGTCGTCGGCGAGGTCCCAGATGTGTCTGGGCATCATTGTGAAGGACACCCGCCGGCCGCGAACATCATACGGATAGGTCCAGCGCTGGTTTTCCAGGGCCAGCCAGAACTCGCCCGATGTCGATGACGACAGGTCTTCCACCAAAACAATCGGGACGGCCTGTATGTCGGCGCGCCAGAGCGCCGTCGCGACATGATGATGGTCGATGGCGAATGGTGTGCCGCCCGGCCCGTATACCACTGGCACCGGCTTTTCAGCGATAGCCATGTCCAGGGCGTGGCCCGAAAGCGATTTGTACACTGCGGTCTTCTGACGTATTTCGCGCAGGCCGTGAGTCATCTGCGTGGGACGAAGGGCGTCGATTTTTACGGTCTTCATAGCTCCTCCAGGTTACGCACAAGCCGGTCAAGAAAAAGAATTGCGCTTCGCACCGGCGGCGCCGACCACGTGCCGCCCATTTGACGACACCACAGAAACGTAGAAGCATGCACTGTGCCGTTCCCGACCGGGGCCTGGTCCGGTGGCAGGCGGCGCCCTTGGGGGAGACGCATGTTGACGGCCGACACGGGCACGCTGTTTGCGCGCTTCGCCGTCAGGTCACTCCCCCGTGGAGGGCCACTTCGAAAACCCGACTCGATGGAGCAGCCATGACTACGAAGACGCTGAAGGATCTGTTCATTCATTCGCTGTCCGACATTTACAGTGCCGAAAAGCAGATGACGAAATCCCTCCCCAGGATGGCACGGGCGTCGACCTCTTCAGGTCTCAGATCGGCATTCGAGCAGCACCTGGAGGAAACGCAAGGCCAGATCGAAAGAATCGACCAGATTGTCGGGACCATGGGAATCAAGCTCAAGCGCATCAAGTGCGTTGCCATGGAGGGGCTGGTCGAGGAAGGCCAGGAGCAGATTGACGAAATTGAAAAGGGCCCCGTCCTCGATACCGCGCTCATCGCTGCTGCCCAGAAGGTGGAGCACTACGAAATCGCATCGTATGGCTCGTTGATTGCTCTCGCGAACCAGTTGGGCGAAACAGCTGCTGTCAAACTTCTGGGCGATACGTTGAAGGAAGAAAAGGCGACCGATGAAAAGCTTTCCCTGCTTGCAGAAGAGAAAGTGGCGGCGGAAGCACTGGGTAAGTAGTTTGATCGTGAAATGGCCAGCGGCCTGCCAATGCCGCTGGCACCGACGGAGCCGCCGCGGTCTATCCTGAAGGCGATAACGCCCGCTTCAGTGAGAACTTCGCGCGCGGCCTTCCACCCATCGCGCTCGCACGCATAACTGTCTGGAATCAAAGTCTAAAATACGCGTAATCCGGACACGCATGCATCGGGAGAATAGGGTCCGGCAGCCGGTTTTCAACACTGCAATTTCACCGTTCCCCGTGGAATTTCTGCTGTCGTGCCTATCGTGGATTTCGCTCGGGCAGACGCGCTGGCGGTATCAGCCGGGGCTGCGTGTTCCGATTTGTTTGCCAGCAGCTGGCAGGCAGACTGGAGCGCGTAGGCCCGTCCGCCTCCGTGCAGGATCAAGGAGGATACGACCGTGAGTGAACGCTATTCCGGAACCGACCTGTTCAGCGAATTCGACCGTCTGCAGCAGCAGATGGCGAGCCTGTTCGGCGGCTTCCCGTCCAGCATCCGCGCCGGCCGCCCCGGCGCCTCCTCGCAGGTCAACATTGGTATGACCGACGACTCGATCGAGATCATCGCGTTTGCGCGCAGCGCTGTAGAACTCGATGTGTCGATCGACAAGGGTCTGCTGACGATCAGCGGCGAGCGCAAGCCTGCGCAGGTCGGCGGCTGTGACGAGACCCGCACCTATGCGCAGGAGCGCTTTGCCGGCGCGTCATCGAACTGCCGCAGAATGCCGACCCGGTCAAGGTGCAGGCGCGCTATACCAACGGCTGCCTGCCGATTACCGTCGGCAAGCGCGAAGCGTCGAAGCCGCGGGCCACCGTCCAGTAGCGCCAGAAATTCGAGGAGCAAGCCGTGAACGACAGGATCCAGGTTGCCGAACGCGACGCGCAACGGGTAGCACGGCGCGAGGGCGAACAGCCGGCACGACGGGTGACGCTGACACCGGCGGTCGGCATTTTTGAGGACAGCCGGGGTATCGCGCTGTGGGCGGACCTACCGGGCGTCACAAAGGACAAACTCGACGTTAAGGTGTCTCTCGAACCTCAACCTGACCTTGCGCTCTGCATAACGCAGCGATACACACAACGTGTTCAGCTCATCAATGTGCCGCTGCAGGTCGTCGTAAATATCGAACTTCTGCACCTCGGAATAGAGGTCGCTGCAATCGCGGTACTCGCGCATGCAGTCGATCAGCGCGGCAAACTCTTCATCGGCCTCACGACTCATCTCGAACCCTGGTATGGACAGATCCATGCTGTGGGCTTCGGCAAGCTGCGCGAGCTGCTTGCCAGTCTGCACCGGCAGCGCCTTGAGCGTGACGTGCTCGCGCTCGAACTTCTCTTTTGCAGTCTGCATTTCCTCGGCCGTTGGGATGGAAAAACGGCTTGTTCAAGGCGTCGATATCTTCGAACCCGAAGGCGCGTGCGATCGCCCGACGCGTGTCGAAACCGGATGTATCGCCCCCTTCGACACGCTGGATTGTCCGCACGCTCAAGCCGGATAGGTCAGCAAGCTGCTCCTGCGACCATTGCCGGGTTTCGCGAAAGAACTTGACCACTACAGCGAGTTCGCCTTCGGTCAGCAGGCGCGGCTGGGTTTGTTCGGTGGTCGGCATCGTGATCTCCAGAAAGTAGACGGGATAATGATGCGACGACGCCTGCAACGACGACACGACAGCGACCCGACATCCGGCCGACAGATCGGCTCGAGAAAAACTCAGGCCGCCATTCGATGTTCGAAGTAAGGACGATGGCGGTCATCGAGAATCGCGTACTGTGCCGCGAGATTGTGTGGATCGGGATTGAGCCACGCGTCAATATGCTCCGGCTTGATGGGGATGATGCAGCGATCGTGGCCGGCTGCGGCAACTTCAGGGGGCGGCTCATCAGTGATGGCGGCGAAGGAGAGCAGATCAGGCTCGCCAGGGCTTTGCCAGTGCGACCACAGGCAGGCGACGAGCATGTCCTGAGCGGGCTGCGGCTTGAACTCCAGGACCACGTTTTCCTCCAGTTCGCCTTCAGCGAGCTCGCGCCCTTCAAGGCGATGTCGCTTCACGTTTTCATAGAACGCATTCGCGACGATAAGTCCGTGCGAATACGCAAAAACTCCCTTCCAGAAGCCTTCAAGGTTGTCAAACCTGGCATTGTATAGTCCGGGATATTTCTTGTCGTAGAACGCAGGCTTGCCAGCCGGGCGACAGTGGTATCGCATGGGCTTGATGACACGCTTGCCGTTTTCCATGATCATGAGCGGAGCATAGTTGCCGGGGAAGATTCGCGAATCTCGGTCTTTCAGTTTGGTGCGCCGGAGATCGTCGAGCCCGCGCAGCGCCGACTCGATCTTGCTGGTCGCGATCCGTTTGCTCTCGGTGGCCGCCTTCGTCGTCTTGCTTTGCAGGCCGCCTTCGTCGTCTTGCTTTGCAGGGCGCGTTCCGCGTCGGCGAGCCGCGCGCGCTGCATGAACAGGTCCTGCTCCAGCCTGGTTGCCTGCTTGCCGTTGAACCGGTCGATCGCCTCCCTGATCCGACGTTCCTCGTCCGTTTGCGGAGCCGAGAACGCGGCGTCCATCGCCTTCGGAATCCTGATGTTGCTGCCCTCGGCGCGTTCCCAGTACAGCTGCGCGAACTCCCGGATGCTCATGTGCGCGCCAAACATCCTGACGTACTTGCGGTAGTCCGCCTGGATCTGGGCTGAATAGCACATGGTGGCTCTCCGTGAAGGAAGGTGCGCCAATATGGTACGCCGGTTCCTAGTGAAAATTTCGCGTCGACGTGACGAGAGAGCCGAGCAGCGGGGACACGTCGACCAGTCGGTGCGCGACGAGGTGGCGCACTTCACCCTCACGCTGCCAGACGCCGTGCACGGCAAGCAGTGACGAGCCGAGCGCTTCGCGTCGCTGCTTTTCGAGCAGGGACGGCCAGATGATGACGTTGACCTGGCCGGTCTCGTCTTCCAGTGTGACGAACATCACACCCTTGGCCGTGCCCGGCCGCTGCCGGACCGTCACGATGCCGCAGGCATGTGCGAGCTGCCCGTTCCGGAATCCGGCCAGCGTCGACGCCGGCAGCAGGCGCTGGGCAAGCAGGCGAGGGCGCAGCAGTTCCAGCGGGTGCCGGCCGAGTGTCAGACCGAGAGTCCGGTAATCGCTTGCGATCTGCTGGCCTTCCGTCATCGGCGCGAGGACCGGCGTCGCGTCGTCATCAGTCGCGCCGCGCAGGAGATCCCGGTCAGGTACCGCTGCGACGGCCTGCCAGAGTGCCGCACGCCGGTCGCCGGCGAGCGAGCGTAACGCGTCGGCCGCCGCGAGCGCCTGCAGGTCCTTGCGATCGAGTTGCGCGCGTCGTGCCAGCTCGGAGACATCGGCAAAGGGCCGAACAGCCCGCGCGAGCTCGATGCGCGCAGCGGCTTCCTCCTTCAGCCCGCGTACCAGCGACATGCCGAGGCGCACCGGCGCGCGAGTCGATCTGCCCTCGACTGCCGAGTCCCAGTTGCTCAGCGTCACGTCGACCGGCAGTACCTTCACGCCGTGGCGCTTCGCATCCTGCACGAGCTGTGAGGGTGAATAGAAACCCATTGGCTGGCTGTTGAGCATGGCCACCAGGAACGCGACCGGTTCATGGTGCTTCAGCCATGCACTCGCGTAGACCAGCAGCGCGAAGCTCGCCGCGTGACTCTCCGGAAAGCCGTATTCGCCGAAGCCCTGGATCTGCGCAAAGATCGCTTCGGCAAACTCGCGGTCGTAGCCGCGCTCGAGCATCCCGTTCACGATGCGGTCGTAGTAGGCTTCGAGTCCACCCTTGCGACGCCATGCGGCCATCGCGCGACGCAGCTGGTCGGCCTCGCCGGCAGTGAATCCGGCTGCGAGCATCGCGACCTGCATCACCTGCTCCTGAAAGATCGGCACCCCGAGCGTGCGCGAGAGCGCCTGCTCCATCTGCGGACTTGGATAGGTGACGGGCTCCAGCCCCTGCCGCCGGCGCAGATAGGGATGCACCATGCCGCCCTGCACCGGGCCCGGGCGTACGATCGCCACCTCGATCACGAGATCGTAAAAGCAGCGCGGCTGCAGGCGGGGCAGCATGCTCATCTGCGCGCGCGATTCGATCTGGAATACGCCGACCGTATCGGCGCGACAGATCATCCCGTAGGTGTCGGGATCTTCGGCAGGAATGTCCTGCAGCTCGAACGGCTCGCCACGCTTTTCTGAAATGATGTCGAGTGCGCGACGGATGGCTGACAGCATGCCGAGTGCGAGCACGTCGATCTTCAACAGGCCAAGCGCCTCGATATCGTCCTTGTCCCACTGGATGATCGAGCGGTCGGCCATCGCGGCGTTCTCGATTGGCACCAGCCTCGACAGCTTGCCGCGGCTGATGACGAAGCCGCCGCTGTGCTGCGACAGATGTCGTGGAAAGCCCACCAGCAGCGCCGCAAAATTTGCCCACTGCATGATCAGCGGAGCCCCGGCGTCGAGGCCCGCCTCGGCGAAGCGGTTGAGCAGATCGCCGCTCGAATCGAACCACTGATGGGCCTTCGCGACGCGATCAACGATTGCCGGATCCACGCCGAGTGCCTTGCCCGATTCGCGCAGCGCGCTGCGTGGGCGGTACGTCGTCACGGCGGCCGTCAGCGCCGCGCGATCGCGCCCGTACTTGCGATAGATGTACTGCACGACTTCCTCGCGGCGCTGGTGCTCGAAATCGACGTCGATGTCAGGCGGCTCACCTCGCTCTTTCGAGATGAACCGCTCGAACAGCATCGACGAGCGCGCAGGATCCACCTCGGTCACGCCAAGAGCAAAGCACACGGCCGAGTTGGCCGCCGAACCGCGCCCCTGGCACAGGATGCCTTCGCTGCGCGCGAACCGGACGATGTCGTAGACCGTCAGAAAGTACGGCTCGTAGCGCAGATCCCCGATCAGCGCGAGCTCGTGCTCGATCTGCTGCTGTACCTGATGCGGGATGCCCGCTGGCCAGCGGCGATGTGCGCCGATGTAGGTCTCCTGTCTCAGGTAGCTGGTCGGCGTATGGCCGGGCGGTACCAGCTCGTCGGGATATTCATAACGCAGCTCGTCGAGCGAAAACGTGCACAGGCGAGCGATTCGCAGCGTCTCTTCGAGCGTGCGCTGCGAATACAGGTTGGCGAGCCGCAGACGCGATCGCAGGTGCTGCTCAGCGTTGGGCGCGAGATCATAGCCGCATCCGGCGACCGGTCTGCCGACCCGGATCGCCGTCAGCACGTCCTGCAGTGGTTTGCGCGAACGCACGTGCATGACGGGCGCGCCGGTCGCGACGACGGGAACGCCGTGACGCGCCGCGACGTGTTCGACAGTGCCACGGTGAATATCGTCCATTGCACGCGCGTGCAATGTCAGTGCGACCCATGCGCGATCGCCGAAGGTCTGGACGAACCACTCGACCTGCGTATCCAGCCTGTCTTCATCGGCGGGGTAGTCCGGTGACAGGATCGCGACGCACCCGGGCAGTCCCCGCAGGTGTCCAAAGGGCTTCTCCGGGTGCGCGAGATCCAGCGGCGCGAGCCGGTAACTGCCCTTGTGTGCGCGCATGCGGCCGAGCGTGATCAGCTCGGAGAGGTTGCCGTAGCCTTCACGGGTCATCGCCAGTGCGGTGAATGACAGGGCTGGCGAGCCGTCGGCGTTGGTCAGGTGGAAGTGCGACCCGACGATGAAAGGCAGCCCGGCCTTCTTCGCCTCGACGTGCGCGCGCACGACGCCGGCCAGCGAGCATTCATCCGTGACGGCCAGCGCGGCATACCCGAGCTGTGCGGCGCGAGCGGCGAGATCCTCGGCGTGCGATGCGCCGTGCAGAAAGGAAAAGTTGGACGCGCACTGAAGCTCCGCATAGTCGGGCAGTGCGCCGTAGGTCGGCGCCATGGGCGATCACCCGAACAGGCCATGCAGGAACCAGCGCGGCTCGCGTTCCTCGACGGCGCTTACGCGCTCCCGGAAGACCCAGTAGTGCAGCGCATCGTCGGACTCCGCGACAAAATAGTCTCGCGTCACCGGATACCCATCCTGCCAGCCGACCTCGATCCGCTCGCCCGGCGAGACCATGCGCAGCGGCGTGCCGTAGAACGGGCGGTGGCTGCGCATGATGAGCTGCACCGGGTTGTCGAGAAGCCAGGTGGGTCGCGGAAGACCTGGCGGCGGCAACATGGGCCTGACGGTCTCGCCGATGGGAAGCCAGCGTGCGGCGACTTCCGGGCGGTGGTCGGCAACCGGAGCCGCCTTGAGCACGTTCTGCGCGCCGAGCCGGGCGACGAGCAGCTCCATCAGGCGCGCGTGATCCTGCGGCGAGCCGCCGGGCTCCGGAAACAGCGATTCGCTCGGCGCATCCGCTTCGCGGACGTCCTTCGCATCGAGGCGAACGGCAATGACCGGCGCGGCCAGTTCGACGCGGCCCAGCCGTTCTTTCAGCAGGCGCACGAGGTGTTCCTCGCGTGACGTCGGTTCGCCAAGCGCGATTTCGATTGCCGTCGGCGGCACCGCCGCGCGGCCGCGTTCATGCTCGAGCTCAAGTACAAACCGCGCGATCGCCAACTGTCGCGCCGACAGCCAACCGGTCATCTGCAGGATCAGCCGCCGCGCCGCGAACAGCACGGCTTCCGCATGCTCGATCCGGTCGGGCAGCTCGAGTCGCGCGCTGAAGGCGGGGGGCAACTCCAGCCATTCGTACACTTCGGGCGCCGCGCCCGTCGCGCGATCGAGCGCATCCAGCAGCGCCGTGCCGCAGCGCTTCCTGAGGCCTGCGCGGGGCAGTCGCCGAACGTCATCGACCGTTTCGCATCCCAGTCCGTCGAACCATTCGGCGTAGGGGCGCGCAGGCGGCAGGGCAGGTAAGGGCACGCGACGCAGCGTACGGTCGACGGAGCGCAACGTGAGCGCGATGCCAGCCGATGACCGGGCGAAGAGCCACGCGGCCTGCCCCGTCGGGGCAACGGCAAGTGTCGCGGTCACGCCGAACGCGGTCACCGTTTCACCCGCCCGCCGGCGCAGTGGCCGAATGCCGCCGAAGAGGCGCAGGCTCGCCGAGACGTCGGCCAGCACGACCGATTCCTCCGCCAGCACCACGTGGGGGGTGAACTGCAGGAGGGCGAACGCCACGCCACGAACAAGCTCCGCTTCACGGGTGAGATCACGTTCCCGGATGACCGCGTCGGGGACGAGCGTCAACACGCCACCGCGGCGCATGCCGGGCACGATCCCGGCCGAGTGCGCCGCGCGGTCGAGCGCGACAACGCGGTCCTTCTCCAGCACGACAAACCCGGCCTCATTGCGTGGCATCGACCAGCGCGGGAGAAACGACTCGAGGGCGAGGTGCGGCAGATGTACGCCGATCCAGAGTTGCATATCGGCTCAACAGGGCAGGTGAAGGTACGAGAGGAACGAAAACGGGTTCGTCGCGCTGCGGTCCGCGGCGTTTGACGAACGTCACTTCAATACCGCCCCTGGCCGCACGTAGCGCAAGCCGCAGCGGCGCCGGCGACGTCGACTGGGCGGCCGCGAGCGGGCGAAACAGGAACAGCAGGGTGTCCGAGGTCTGCGCGGCCAGATGCAGGCGCCTCAGCGCTTCCTGCCGGACTTCGGCCTGCCAGAAGAGCAGGGCGCCGCGACTGCCGGCACGCAGGATCTGCTCGGCGCCCCACAGCGCATCAGCCGTGCGTGGTGCGCGTAGCACACAGGCCTGTCCTGCGGGAACGCCCAGCCACGCCAGTCCGGCGGGTTGTAGCCGATGCGGCGGCTGCAGCAGGAGCAGGGGGCGGGATCCGACGGTCGCCAGTGCGGGCTGTAGCAGACGCAGTTCCCCGCTGCCCGGCTGCGCTGTGAGCAGTTCGGTGAGCGCGCCCGCGGGCCAGCCACCGCCCGGCAGTTCGGCGGCCAGCGCGGCGTGGCCGCACGACACCACCCGATCGAAGCCGGTGGCCAGTTGCGAGGCGCGCCATAAACCAGGGTGGATTTCTTCGGGGTGACGCGGCAAGGCGCTCATGGGGCAAGAACACTGTATGGATATACAGTTTCTAGTGTAGCGCTTATCTCCAAAAAATGTAAAAGGAGGTGCTCCGGGGGCATGGTCGGTTGCCGGCGAGCCGTTCCTGGCGGGCGCAAGACTATCTTTCGCGACCTGGGAGGGAGCCCAGCGGTGACAGACGTGCGCGGCCGGAAGCGCTTGCCATCACGCTAAGGGGTTCGTACCATGCCTGCATTCGTCATATGGATCGCGATGGCGGTGACTTGGTCCAGCAACGAGGAGGCGCCGCCATGGCGGATGCAAAAAGCGGGCAGATCAGAAGGGGACTCAGGGATTGGATGCTGATACGGCCAGCGCGGTCTGTGGTCTGGATCCCGGTGGGGGCCGTCGCACTTGTCATCGCGATTTGGATTGCTGCCATCGTCCGCATCCAGACGGAGGGCAGGGAGGCGCGGGAAACCGCTGCAGCCGCCACCGCCGAACTGGCGTCGTCGTTTTCCGCGCACATCGCCAAGACCGTGCATGATGCCGATGTCGTCGTGCGCTGGGTCAAGTACGAGTACGAGCATTCTCCGGCCACCTTCAACGTAGCCGCGTACGAACGACAGGGCCTGATTGCGGCCGACACTGCACTGCAAGTCACGATCGTTGGTGCAAATGGCGAGGTGCTGCAAACGACCACACCGGACGCACAACCGGTGAATCTGGCCGACCGGCCGCACTTTATCGCCCATAAAACTAATCCGGATGTTGGCCTCTACATCAGTCAGCCGGTCCTTGGCCGCGTGTCCCACCATTGGACCTTGCAATTCACGCGCCGTCTGAACAACCCCGACGGCTCGTTCGCAGGCGTCGTTGTGGTGTCGGAAGATCCCAACTATCTGACGAACGGGTTTTATAACCTCGACTCCCTTGGCGCTGGCGGCATGCTTGCAGTCACGTCAGACAGTGGCTATCTACTCTCCCGTCTGGCAGGCGGGGAACCCGCTTCACCCACGGGGCCGCCTGCATCGGCTTATCGCGAAATGCTGAATGCCAAGGGTGGGGTGTTCGTTGACCCCGTGGATCAGGTGCATCGCTTCGTGACGTATCGACATTTGACGCAATATCCGGTGGCAGTCCTGGTCGGTCTGGCGGAAAGCAACGCGCTGGCCGGCTATACGCATGCAAGGACGTTGTACATCCTGATGTCCAGTGTCATTACCGTCGTGCTGCTTCTGGCCACCGGGCTGATCACGAAGATGATGGGCGAGCTGCTGGCCGGCAGGGAAGAGATGCGTCACCTCGCGGAAGGAATGCAGACTCTCGCCGAAACCGACCCGTTGACCAGCTTGCCGAATCGCTACCTGTTGACCGAAACCGTGCGGCGGCAGATCGAACGCGACAGTCCGATCGACAGACTGGCGCTGCTTTTTATTGATCTCGACAACTTCAAGCGCATCAACGACGCACTTGGTCACGAAACGGGCGACGAGCTCCTCCAGAATGTGGCGCGACGACTGGCTAAAGTGGCTGGGAAGGAGCGCCTGCTCGCCCGGGTTGGCGGCGATGAATTCGTGCTGGTCGTCGACGGCATGGGCGCATCAGTCAGGGCTCGGAACCTGGCTCAGTCGATCATTGACGCGTTCGAGCTGGCCTTCGGCCTGCGCGGTAACAGTTATGTCATTCGCGTGAGCATCGGCATCGCCGTCTACACGGATGGCGCCGACGCGGAATATGACCTCCTGAGGCAAGCCGATCTGGCAATGTACGCGGCGAAGGGTGAGGGCAAACCCGCAAATATGAGCAAGTGTCGAGTCTACACACCCGACCTGTCGACGCGTGCGATGCGGGATATCGAACGTCAACAGGAATTGCAATACGCCATCCTGAACGGCGAATTCTTCCTCGAATATCAGCCGATCGTTTCCTTGGGTACGGGGGAGATCCGCGGCGTTGAAGCCCTGGCGCGCTGGCGACATCCTGAAAAGGGCACTGTCATGCCGGCGGACTTTATCCCATTCGCAGAGAGCACGGGATTCATCGTGCCAATAGGCGAACTGGTGCTCGAGCAGGCCTGCGCTCAATTCAGCGAATGGCAGGAGAGCGACCCGCGACCGCTCTACCTGTCGGTGAACGTGTCCGCCGCGCAGCTGGTCCACGGAAACTTGATTCGTGTCGTGAATCGTTGCCTCAACCAGTACATGATCGACCCGCATCGGTTGCAGCTGGAGATTACTGAGACCGCCGTACTTGAAGATTCCGCAGCCGTTACGAGGCGGCTGAAAGAGCTACGGCTTTCTGGCGTCAGGGTCGTGCTCGACGACTTCGGCACGGGCTACTCGTCGCTCTTGCAGATCACGAATCTT
Source organism: Paraburkholderia sediminicola (assembly GCF_046030555.1). GTDB lineage: Bacteria > Pseudomonadota > Gammaproteobacteria > Burkholderiales > Burkholderiaceae > Paraburkholderia > Paraburkholderia sediminicola_E. The sequence goes on from NZ_JAQQCH010000013.1 coordinate 200,367, forward strand.
GCAATTGACGGCGTGAAAATCGACGGCAGTTTCACGCGTGGTGTCCCCGGCGACAAGGCGTCTCTCGCGACCTTTAACAGCATTGCTACGCTTACGCGCGAACTGGGCATCTCCTTAACCGTGGAGGGCGTGGAAACGGAGCAGCAGGCCAGCTGGCTGCGTCGCCTCGGGGACATCGAAGTCCAGGGATTCTATTTCTCACGGCCTGTCGCGCCCGCCGATTTGCGCGTTGGAAAAGCGGCGTAGCGCAACATGCAAAAACCCGTCGTCGACCGCACCGTCGATTTTTCAAGACAGATCCTGTTTGAGGCTGACGTCCAGATTGCGCGCGACCGTGTTGTATTGCGACTGTGGCGGAATTCGGATGCCCTCTGTGTGTTGGAGCGGCGGCTTGTCAGAAGCGATGCTGTTGTATGGACCCAGATTCTTTCGCTCGAGGATGATGACGCGCTAGCCGAGTTCGCCTCGGCCGATCCGTACGGCGATCACCTGCGCGCGCAGTATCAATCTGTCGATCGTGAGCGGCGTGAACAAATCCACCACCAGACTGGCCGGAAAGCACGGAATCGTCCCGTCGCCCCAGTCGAAGAAATTGGTCTAATCGATGCGTGCTCAAACGAAGCTGAACTGATGACGATCGCGGGTGGCGTCGTTAGCCAGCTAGGCGGGGAGTCATACGTCTATCACTGGTTACGGGTGGACGAGAAGACAGGGACGGTCGACGAATACCGCAGCCTGGTTGGTTGTCATCCGGCGTGGTTGCACAAATACATCAGTCGCCTGTGGTACAGGCGCGATCCATTCCTTGATTATGCAAAAAGAAATGCGGCGCCGACGGTTGGTTCCCGCATCGACCTCGCCAACGATGACGATTCCTTGATAAGCCATGCGGTCGAATACGGTTTTCGCAGCAGCTTGGTATGTCCGGCGCATAGCCGTTCAAATGCGTGGGTCGGCGTGCTTCAGGTAAGCAATGAGCAGATGCGGCCGAAGGGTGAGGATGCGCTTTGGAAGCATCGCGTGCTTTTGAGAGCACTTGCCCTGGCGCTACTCGATTGGCATCTCGCAACTCTGCGCCACGAGGCGACAAACCTCTTCAATCTGGATCAACGGGAGCTTGCTGCATTGCGTATGGTTCGCGCTGGCCGCACCGCGCTCAATGTCGCGGATAGTCTCGGTGTTTCGGAAAGAACGGCGTACGCAATCTTCAGGAAGATCAACGAGAAACTGGGTGCGCCTCATATCACCAAGGCTGCCGAGACCGCTGCTGCGAGCGGGTTGATCGAATAGAGAAGGCGCGTAATTTCTCATAACAACCAATCATCGTAACAAACAAGTGAGCGTTTGGGAATGTCAAAACCCAGTTGGTTTTGACATGGTCTTTCTCGATAAAGTACGTTCACCGTGCCTCGATCGCGCCCTGCGATCAAGGGGGTGCGATCGTACTTTATCGACCAAATCTACCGATGATCTGGAACAAATTAGTAAAACTAACGACAGATAGTGCACTTGCCGCAACTCTGGTTTGCGGTGTGATGGCACCTGCGGCGCATGCCGGCCAGACATGGTCAATTGCGACCGAGTATCCGATGGACACTGTGGCTGGTCGTGGTGTCCAGTCGTTTGCCGCAACCTTGTCCCGGGAGACGGGTGGCGCCGTGACCGGCAAGACAGAATTCAAGGCAAAGCACGAGGCATCGGATCTCGTGTCAGCCGTGCTGGATAATCGCCTGCAGGTAGCCGACGTGTTCACCGGATCGCTGGCCCACCTCGACCCGATTTTCGAATTGTCCACATTGCCTTTCGAAGTCCGATCGGTCGACGATTCCCGGCGGCTTGCTTGCCTCGCTGAGCCGGCCTACCGTAACGCGTTGTCCCGCGCCGGACTTCACCTGCTGTTCATTTCGCCGTGGCCGCCCACCGGATTGTGGTCGCGCCAGCCGATAACAACGGCGGCCGACATGACAAGCCTCCGGATCCGCACATACGACACTGCCTCGGCCGCGGTGCTTTCTGGCTTCGGGGCGCAGGCAGCGGCCCTCCCGGTTCAGGACGTCAGGCCGCTGCTGCGCATCGGTGCGCTCGACGGTGTTCTGTCGTCCGGCGATGGCGCGGTAGGGAAATCGCTGCAGGCGGATCTGCCCAACTTTGCCGCGATTCACTACGCGTTCCCGGTGTCGTTTGTCGTCATGAGCCAGGCGCGGTATGAGGCGATTCCGGAACGCTTGAGGCACGCGCTGGATAAAGCAGTCGCTGTAGTGCAACAGGAGCAGTGGGCCGCGCTACCGGCACGCGTTGAGCAGAACTATGCCGAGATGCGACGTGCGGGCGTTACCGTCAACACGTCCATCGACAACACGTTGCACGAACGCCTCTACGAAGTGGGGCAGGCACGTTTGAATGACTGGCTTTCCCGTGTCCCGCCGGATGAGTCCGACATCATCACGCGGTTCCGGTTAAAGGGGGCGCCATCGGCGCAGAACGCATGTCCATTGACCTTGTTAGAGGCCGTGCATTGCGCCCACAAGTTGTCCTGAGTGGCCGTGCGCTCGCAGTGATCGTTGTCATCGCGTACCTGCTGATGTTCGGCGCGAGCATATCGCACATGTCTGCCGGGGAGCGCACAGAGACGCTGCTGCCCTGGAGTGCGCAGTCAGGTACGGTGCTGCGTGTCCAGACTGGCAGCGCCGTGTGTGATTTCAGAAGCGTGGTGAGTGGGGATGGCGCTGTCCGAACAGGCAGCCGTTGTGTAACTGAAAAGCATGAGGCGAACCATGACAGAGAAAACAATTGATCTGAACGTCGACATTGGTGAGGGTTTCGGCCACGACATTGAACTACTTGGCTACGCTACGTCGGTCAACGTCGCATGCGGATGGCATGCTGGCGACCCGCTGACCATGCGACGTGTTACGACAGAGGCAATACGTCGAGGCGTTGCGATCGGTGCGCATCCCAGCTTCCCTGACCGCGAGAATTTCGGTCGGGCGGTCATGACCCTTCCGCCGGATGAAGTGTATGCCGGCGTGCAATACCAGGCCGGTGCGCTCGCCGCGGTTGTGGCGGGGCTGAGTGGCCGTGTCGCGCATGTGAAGCCACACGGGGCCTTATACAACCAGGCTGAGGAGGACGCGGACCTAGCCCGTGCCATTGTGCACGCTGTCCGTGACATGGATCCCGACCTTGCGATATTCGGCCTCGCTGGCGGGCAACTCGTCCGGATTGCGCGCGAAGAAGGGCTGGTCGCGATCGAGGAGGGCTTCGTCGACCGCGCCTACACGCCAGCAGGCGCGCTCGTGCCTCGATCCCAGCCGAACGCGTTGCTCGATAACGACGACGAGGCCTGTGAACAAGCCATCAGCATGGTGCGTGATCGTCGCGTCCGGACATCCGATGGCAGCTGGGTCGCGATTAGCCCGCAGACGCTGTGTCTGCATGGAGACGGATCGCACGCGGTGGCCTTCGCGAGTCAGGTTCGCGCTGCGCTGGCGAAAGCAGGGGTGGCGGTTTCGCCTGCTAACTGTTCCATTGCGCCGACGTGGATCAACGCGTGACGAACTAGTCAGGAGAGGAGGTCGATTGCTTTCTGCGCGACGAGCGGATCGACCCGACCAGTTTCGGATGCAGTCTGATAAACGAGTGCGAACAGCTTGGCTTTTTTTTCAACGTCCATGGAATGCCCAGTGGCGGAGATACTGGCTTCGAGGATGGCGAACACGTTTCGTAGCAATTGCTCATCAACAGCGCCGTAGCGCGGAGCTCGTTTCCCGGCCAGTAAGTACGACACGTCGAAGCCATGCTCGAGCAGGATCATGAGATAGCCAGCGTCCGGATAGCGCTGTTCCTTTTCGTAGGCAGATTGTGTCTTGCGATTAATGCCGGTCCATTCGGAGATGTTTCCCTGAGTAAGTCCGAGCCGGTCACGCTCTTCGGCAAGGCGTACACCAAACGTAGATGGCATATAAATTGGTCTTTTGTGTTGCGAATGGCACAGAAATGTCCCATACTGGTGGCAATTTGTCCTAGCCGACCAGTATACGGGCCACCGCATGGCACTGAAAACATTGGAAGAGGTTCGCGCAGAGTTCGACCGGTGTGGCATCTCCGTTTCGAGCTGGGCCGTAAAACATGGAATCCCCCGCAATATCGTTAACGGTGTGTTGCAAGGGAGACTGAAGGGCAAGCGCGGCCACGCGCACAACGCGGCAGTCTTGCTCGGACTGAAGCAAGGCGTTGTAAATCGTAACGACGAGGCGAGCGAGCCAGATCTTTGCGAGATGCGATGTACCGCCAGATAGGGAAAGGTAGGCTTGGTGGTGAGGGTGTAGAAGCGGTCAGCGTCAATGTTGCGAGCATTGGCGCCGACCTGACCAGTTGTTGAACCTGAGAGGTCGACAATGGCTAAAGCCATTATATCGTTCGGGCACAGCCGGCGACATAACGTGGGCGAAGGGGGAAGTCATGCTTGATTTCAACTCCCTAGCCCAGCAATGCGCGCCAAACGTCCACCCCACCACGCTTCAGGCGGTCGTCAGCACCGAATCGGGCTTCAATCCGTACGCGATCGGCGTCGTTGGTGGCCACCTTGCGCGCCAGCCGCGCGATCGCGCTGAAGCAGTGGCGACGGCAAAGGCGCTCGATGCGCAAGGCATCAATTTCAGCATGGGGCTTGGACAGGTCAACAAGGCCAATCTTGCCCGCTACGGACTGACCTACGAAACAGCCTTCGACCCGTGCGAAAACCTGCGCGCGGGCAGCACCATCCTGCACGACTGCTATCAGCGGGCGGCCGCGGCAATAGGGCAGGGCACACCCGCATTGCGTGCTGCTATCAGCTGTTACTACAGCGGTAATTTCACGCGAGGCGAGGCAGCCGACGCCGGCGGCACCAGTTACGTCCAGCGTGTTGTTGCCAACGCACAGACGGGGGCAGGTGCAACCAGTGTCGTTCCTGCGATTCCCGTGTTGATGGACAATCAGTCCGACAGACCGGCACGGGCTGCCGCGCCCGATGCCAAAACTTCTTCCGCTCGCCGTAGCGGCCCCAAACAACGGCTGGACGCACGGCACCCGTCGTGGGACGCATTCGGCGATTCTGCCTGCGATGACGATTGCAAATGATTTGAGCCGCGACGACGCGGCCTGATCTCAAACATGTGAAAGGAGAAGCCATGTATTGCAATAGAAAGCTCACAACCATTAAATTAGTACAACTGAAAGATGATTCATATCGCATATCGATGCGCCGAATCGCAGCCCATATGCGCTGTGCGATGGCCCTCGGCATCGCAATCGGTCCGGAACTCGCGTTTGCGGGTGGGGGGCTGGACTCAGCAACGCAGGGCGCGACCACCTTCAAGATCTGGCTCTATTCGTTCCTCGGCGTCGTGGCGGCCTGCGTGCTGATGTGGAAAGGGGCGGAGTGCTGGGCCGATCGCGCGCACTGGAGCGAGTTTGTGACGATGTGCGGCAAGGTGGCGGCGGTGGGCTCGGTGGTCGGCGTGCTCGCACCGTATCTGTGGAACATGTTCAGCTGAGCACGCCATGTCGGACGAAAAAACCCGCTACCCCGGCTTCAACGGCCTTGGACGCACGGCGGCCATCTGGGGCGTTCCCTACATGGCGATGCTGGTTGTCGTCGTCGCGTCGATGTTTATCGGCGTGCTGGTTTCATTCTTCGTCGGGCCCGGCGGCCTGCTGTTCGTTTTTCTTGGCTTTCCGGTGCTGCTGTATTTCAAGAACGTATGCGAAACCGATGACCAGGGCCTGCGGATCATGTGGCTGGAATTCCGTTGCCGTTTCTACTTCTGGCGGCTGCGGGTCCGTGCGCGGGTAAATGCCCGGCGGGCCGCCCCGCGCTTCGGCAACACCGCCACGCTCGCGCCATTGCGGTACGGGCGGCAACGCCGCGTCTACCGTGATTTTCTCAAACCGTTGTCCAAGGGTGAGCGCCGGCTGCGCGAGCTCGATCCGGAGGCCTGATGCAGAGCAGACCCGCCGTCTCCAGCGAAATCCTCGGCGCGATCGGCGCCGTGGAAGACTGGATTCCGCAGTACAGGCATCCTGTCACGAAACACGTACAGCACCTTGAGGGCAACCGGTTCATGGTGACGCTGGCCATGCGCGGCGTGCCGTTTGAAGTGCACGAGAATGTCGTGATGGAGCGCATGTTCGATCGTGACACGGAAGCGTACAGCAAGCTGGGTCGCGACCTGGGTGGGCGCCTTGGCTATCACGCAACGTTCGTGCGACAGCGTGTGAGTTTTGACCGCGTGTACCGGTTCAAACAGCGCTTCATGCAGTGGTTCGTAAGCGAGTACATCGGACGACGTTTCGGAGACGAAAAGTTCTTCGAGAACCGCTACTACCTGTCGCTGCTCCTGAAATACGAAGACTTCGATGACGGACTGAAGGAAATCGAATCTCTTGCGAAACAGGCGCTGCTGCAGTTCGGCGAGTATGAAGCCGAGTTGCTTGAAGTGTATGAGCGCAAGCACATGAACGGCACGAAGATGCTGTTCTCACCTTTGTATGGGCTCGTCAGTTATCTCATCAATGGGAAGACCGGTGATCTGCCGGTCGCAGCGGAACCCGGCACCGATGTCATCCCGTCGAGCCATCTGCATTTTGGTTACAACACGCTTGAGATCGCGGGAAGCGACGTGCCGGCGTACCGACGCGTTGCAACCTGCCTCGACCTTCGCAGTTGCCCGGAGAAGCCGGGCTGGGGCCAGCTCGACCCTTTGATCACGTTGAACATGGAATTCACGATTACGCATACGTTCAACTGCATGACGGGCTTCGAGTCAAACCGGACCATCGATTCGGTCATCAACAAGCTGGAGTCGGCCGGTGACAAGGCGAAGCATCAGGTCAAGGAACTACGCGACGCTCAGGGTTACGTGAACACGGGCGAGCTGTCGTTCGGTGAGTATCACGGCGCGGCGGTTATCTACGGCGAAACAGCGAAAGAGGCGCTGGAGAACGCCGACAGGTTTGCGTCGCGCTCACGCAACGAGTGTGGAGTTGAATGGTCGCCCGCGACGGGGTCCGCTCCGTTCACGTACTTCTCGCAGGTCCCGGGCGCTGCTCGAAAACCTCGTCCAAAAGTGCAGTCCTCGCGCAATTTTGCTGCGGTGAACACGTGTCATGACTACTCGTCAGGCAAGGCGGAAGGTAACCCGATCGGCGACGGATCAGCCGTCATCCCGTTTCGCTCGGATTCGGGCGTGTACAACTACAGTTCGCACGCGAGCCGGATGGGGGACATCAACGTTTCGGAGAAGGTGGCCGGCCATTTTGAAGCGAAAGGCACGACGGGCAGCGGGAAGTCTACGGTCATCGTAGCGGCGACTGGCATGCTGTCCCGCTTCGATCCGATGCTGTACGTGCTGGACAAGGGGCGGGGCTGGGAAGTGTTTATCCGCGCGATGGGTGGCGCCTATGTCTATCTGGAGAAAGGCAAGCCGACCGGATGGGCGCCGTTCGAGCTCGCCGACACGCCAGACAATCGCGAATTTCTGTACGGGCTCGTCGAACTGTGCGGCCGCAAGAACGGTGTCGACCACCAGGGCAAACCAATCAAGATCGATCTGACCGCCACGGAGAAGATCCAGTGCCGCAATGCCGCCGACGCCATCATGGGCATCGAGGATGTGCGGCTGCGCCGCTTCAGCCTGTTGCTGGACAGCATTCCGGACGAAGGCGACGACTGCCTGCGTGCGCGGCTGTCGATCTGGTGCAGGTCGGAGAACGGCCGCTTCGGGTGGGTGTTCGATAACCCGCCCAATCTCTCATTGAACATGAGCGAGCAGCGCTGGATTGGCTTCGATGTTGAGGCATTTCTTGTCGAGAACTACGAGCCGTCCGAGCCCGCGTTTGCATACCTGTTCCACCTCAAGAAACTGATGCGTCGCGAAGGCACCCTGATGCAGACCGTGATCGAGGAGTACTGGCTGCCGCTGCGTTTTCGCACGATCCGCGAGCAGATCGAGGAAACGCTCGCCAGCGGGCGCAAGGAAGGGGAATTCATGGGGCTCATCACACAGCAGCCGGAACAGGCGCAACGTGCTGCGGACCTGTTCCCCGCGCTGCGCAGTCTGGTCGCGACGAAGATGTGGCTGGCCGACCCGGCGGCCGAAGAAGAAGCGTATCTGCGTGACGGCATGACCCGCAAGGAGTTCCGGGAGTTCAAAAAGCTCACGCCACAATCGCGCCGCTTCCTCATCAAGCAGGGCAACCAGTCGGCGTTTGCCCATTTCGACCTGTCCGGGCTTGAGGACGCGATTGCAGTGTTCTCTGGTGACCGCGAGAACGTGCTGATCTGTGATGCGGTCCGTGCCGAGGTTGGCGACGATCCGGACGTGTGGTTGCCGGTGTATCTGGAGCGCGTGTTCGAACGCAAGCTGCGCACACGGCTCGCGGCGAAGCACGGCACCGATGAGCGGCTGTGGATCGGGGAACTACAGCGTGGCCTCGAGCGCAAGCGTGCCGAGCTTGCGCAGATTTATCCACCGGTTAATCAGCCGGTTGACGACGAAGTTTTTGCCTGATGTGCTGCAATCCAAGGAGGGAGCGATGAACAGCACCGATGTCTATCCGGCCGTGCGCCGGCCGGTTGACCCAGCGATCCGGAACCTTCGCGAGGCGCGGCGGGCGCGATCAACGCGCGCTGGCATGGGCGTCTTTGCCTATCTGCCGGGATTTACGCTTTGGCCGCGCCGCAGTCTGGTCGCGCTGCTGTGCGCCTGTGCGTTTTCGCAGGCCCACTCGCAGGGCGTGCCGACCATCTCACCGGCGGAGCTCGCGCAACAGATGATGCAGGTCGAGCAGCTGGGGCAGCAGATCCAGAATCAGGAAGACCAGTACCGTGCGCTGACTGGCAACAGCAGTTTCGGCAACATCATGAACGATGCGTCGCTGCGTAACTACCTTCCGGAACAGTGGCAGAACATTTACGACCAGGCGAAGAACGGCGGTCTCTCGGGTATCAGTTCGTCGATGCGGTCGATCGAGCAGCAGGAAAGCATGACCGGCGCCAGCACGCCCGGTCAGCAGCGTTATTACGACACGCTCGCGGCCAACAAGGCGATGAACGAGCAGGCGTACAGCGCGACGATGGCGCGCCTGAACAACATCCAGGCGCTGATGCAGCAGTCCAACATGACGCAGGATCCGGCGCAAAAGGCTGATCTGCAGAACCGGATGGCCGCGGAAGAGGCGATGGTCACAAATGACCAGACGCGCCTGCAGCTCACCGCGCAGTTGCAGAAAACAGAACTGCAGCTTGCCGAACAGCAGCGCGACCGTGAATTCGACAACGCATTCCTGGGGAAAACCAATGGTCAATAAGACACTTCTAGGCTCAATCATCGCTTTGCTGGTCGCGATCGCCGGCTACCTTGGATACCTCGCGTGGGATCGTCACCAGCACAACCTGCAGGAAGAGCAACAGCAGCAGCAGGATCTGAAGTTCGATGCGGCGTTTCTCGGCACGACGCCCGAGAAGCTTGCCGCTGAGCGTAAGGCGAAGGGAATCAACGCTGCAAGCGACGATGCCGAAGCCCGCGCGGCCGGGCTGAAGTAATCCGGCTCGTCCATCAATCACTGACCGAAGCAGGAGATATCCGTGGCAGACGTCCAGCTTTTCACCTCAATGACCAATTCGTTCGACAAGAACGTTTTGAACACGATCTCGACCGGTTCGAGCAACATCATTGCGCTGATCTCGCCATTGATGGCCACCTGCTTCAGCATCTATGTCCTGTTGATTCTCTGGACGTACTGGCAGGGGCGCAACGACGAGCCGATCAACGATTTCCTGATGCGCATGGCAACGTGGGCGCTCATCCTGACCTGCGGGATGAACATCCAGTTCTACAGTGAGTACGTCGTTCCTTTCTTCAACGGTCTTGGCGAGCAGTTGGCTGGCGCGTTGACCAACGGTAGCAACCCGGTATCCGGCCTCGACAACCTGCTCAATGCATACATCAATGCAGCCCAGGCGATCTATGCACAGGCGTCCGGCCTGAAGGTCATTGCGGCCATCTGGACGATCGCGCTGATGATCATTTTCGGCGGCCCATTCATGGCGATAGCGGTTGCGTACATCATTCTGGCGAAGTTTGCGCTTGGGCTTCTGCTCGCACTTGGTCCGTTGTTCATCTCAGCGGCGCTCTTCCCGCCATCGCGACAGTTCTTCTGGAACTGGGTCGGTCAATGCATGAACTACACCCTGCTGGTTGCGCTCTTCGCGGCTGCATGTGCACTCGAAGTCAATTTCGCGATGGGCGTGGTACCGCTGAACGGCTCCCCCTCTATCGCGCAGGTCATTGACCTGGACATCATGGGGCTGGCCTTCTGGGTTATCTCGCTTAACCTGCCGGGTTTGGCTTCGTCTCTCGCGGGCGGTGTCGGTATCTCGACGATGGTGGGCAAGCTGGGTAGCGTCGCGAGATTTGCTGGCTCGCTTGGAAAAATGGGCGGCGGCGGATCGCCGAAGACCGGCGGTAGCTTGAGTGAGGCGTAAAAAATGATCAGGTTATTCAAGACAATCGCACGTTGGTGGCTTGTCGCGGCGGTGGTGGCAACGATCGGCGCGATGGTATCGATCAAGCTGTTTTACTAGATGCCACGCAATACGCCTGTTTTGCTCAATCCAAAGGAGAAACGGAGACCATGAAATCTCCTGTCGCTATTTTACTGATGGCCTTCGCGCTGCAGGCGTGCAGCTCGGCGCCAAAGCCACCCGAGCCGACTGGTCAGTGGGTACCCGTCAATCCACCGTTGGCCCAGCAGTCGGGCCATACGGAACCGAAGTGAGGAACAGGATGGCATCGACTATCAGGCAATGGTTTGCGTCGGGAGCGAACGCGCGCAAACGTAAGGGAAGCCCGACCGGGTCGACCACGCGCGCAGACGCGCCGGTGAGCGGTGTTGAGTCAGGCGAGCGCGATGCAGTCAGCTGGTACCTGAAACAGGCGCAGGCCTTCGAAGAGTCGAAAGTCGAGGCCGCAGAAGAGAAGGCCCGAATCGCCGACCGGCGTTCGGTGCTCATGGGTGTTGTCGCCCTCGCCGCTGTTTCTGGCATGGGGGCTTTAGGACTCCTAAAGCGGCCGAGCCCGCCCGCCGTGCTGCGCGTGAACGACACGACAGGGAAGGTGGATGTGTTGCCGACAACAGCGAACGGACACGTCACGTTTTCCCAGAAGACCGATCGGCATGACCTGCACACCTATGTCGAACTTCGCGAAAGCTACGACTGGGAGACGATTTCGGATACGCACGCCGCAGTGATGTTCATGAGCGACGATCACGAGAAGGAAGCCTATGACGGGCTGGTGCGCGGCCCGGTGGGCCCGCTGAAGCTGTTGAAGGATCAGGCGCGGGTCATCGCACGCGTCGGTTCGATCACTTTCGTGGGCGCTACCGCACAGGTGTTTTTCTCGCGTCAGCTGGTCCCGCTGAATCCCGCAGCGAAACGGCCGGATCCGACGTACTGGATTGCGACGGTCGCATTCGAGCGTGTGAACGTTCCCGAAAAGCAGGATCAGCAGGATATCAACGCGGACGGATTTCGCTGCACGAGCTATGAGGTCACGCGTGACTGGAGCCGCGCGCCCGCAGATGCGTCGTCGCCGGCGGCCACCGGAGGTGCGTCATGAACGCACGACGCCTGGAAGTTTTTGTCCGGCTCGCGACCGTCGCGATGGGCATGGCGGCCGCCGGCCCGCCGGCGCACGCACTGGAGACGCCACGCAGCTGCGGTTCCGACCCGCACATCCAGTGCGCGACCTACGATCCAGACCAGGCCTATCGCGTGGCGACCATGCCGGGGCGTGCGGTGATGATCCAGTTCGAGCCAGGTGAACACATTATCAACAGCGGCGAGGGCATTGGAGACGGAAAGGCGTGGCACATAGCCATCAATGACAGTGGCGCGTTGCTCAAACCGGGTGCGGCGCAGCCGGAAACCAATCTTCTGCTGGTCACCAACCGGCGCACGTATCCGCTGTCACTTGTCGACGTATCGGCCGCTCAGCCAGCGACATGGATACTGCGTTTCGACTATCCGGACACGCGTGCCAAAGCGGCAACCGCGCAGCAGCGCCGTCAGGACGCTGTCAACGCAGCGCTGGGCGGTCAACAGGCTAATGGGCCGGCGATTCCGGAATCGATTGCGAATAACGTGGGTGGTGCGAAAACCGCTCCTCTCGCATCGATTCCCGCGGCCAATATCGAGTACATGATGCGCGGCGATCGTGCACTCGCGCCGACCGCACTGTGGGACGACGGCCGTTTTACGTACTTCAAGTACGCAACCGCGCGTGACCTGCCAACGATTTTCACGAAGCTGCCCGACGGCGGCGAAGCGACAGCGAACTTCCATATGGAGGGCGACACGGTCGTCGTGCACGAAGTGTCGAAGTCGTTTGTCATCCGCTACGGCCAGTCGGTGCTGGGTATTCGCAACGACGGCTATGCGCCAGATGGCCATTACAACCGTGCGGGCTCGTCGGTGCCGGGCAGCGCGCGCATCCAGCGCGATCACGCCGATGCATCGACGAACTGATCAGGGAGTGAACAGGGCATGACTGAACGAAACGAAATGGAACATGCGGCGTCGACCGACGTCGGCCCACAGCCTTCGCTCGACCTGCCGGGGCGCCGGAAGACGCGTGTGGGCAAGCTGCGCCTGGTGCTAGTCGCGCTCGCTGTTATTGCGCTGGGTGCATCTGGCGTCACGATCTATCTGCAGCGGCTCTTCCAGCAGCATCAGGATGCGAAGCAGGCGGTGCTGAACAAACCAAAGGACAGCGGCGCGAGTGACGCCGGTGCGGATCTGGAGACGCAGAAGGATCGTATTAAACACGCGGAAGACGAGCAGGCCCGTGCAGCGTCGGAGGCTGCGGCCGCAGCTGCGGCGAATTCCCGGCTTGCGACGCCGGCCGGCGCGGCATCGCAGACGGGACAGGCGGTGGCCGTGAGCAACCAGCCGCGGCCGCTCACGCCGGCCGAGCGCCGCCTGCAGGGCAGCGTGCTCGTCGCGAGCGGCAATAACGATTCCGGTCAGAGCAAAGATGGTCCCGTGGCATCGAATGAAACCGTCGACGACAGCAATGGCAACACGGCCGGCGGCAACGCTGGAGCGCGTGATCACGATGCCGGGGGTCTGGTAGGTCTGGCGAAGTCGATGGGCCTGTCAGCGCTGCACGGTGGCGGTGCGTCCACCTCAACCAGCAAGCCGGACGCAGGCGACAGCAAGGGCTCGCCGATCGATCAGTCGTTGCAGCCATCGAAGCTGCAGCCGATGCAAGCCTCTTTCAGGCCGAACCGTCACTACCTGCTCAGCCGCAATACGATGATCCGCTGTGGTCAGTCGACGGCGATCCGTACCGACCGGCCGGGCCTGATCGGATGCCCGATCGCGCAGGACGTGTGGTCCGACGATGGCACGACGCTGCTCGTTCGCAAGGGTGCGATTGCGAAGGGCGAGCAGCGCGATGCGGTCCTGCAGGGGCAGGGCGTGATCGGCGCGATCTGGGATGAGATCGACGACGGCGAAGTGCATATTCCGCTGAACTCGCCGGCAACAGATCCGCTTGGCGCTGCGGGTATTCCGGCCTACGTCGACGAGCACTTCTGGTTGCGGTTCAAGGGCGCGCTAATGGTCAGCCTGATTGGCGATTTCGGCCAGGCGCTGGCCAACAAGGCGAGCGGCAGCGGCAACCAGATCACATTCTCGAACAGTTCGAACGCGACGCAGGACGTGGCCGCTGAGACCTTGCGCAGCACGATCAACATCCCGCCGACGGCGTATTCGAACCAGGGCTCGGTAATCAATATCTTTGTCGCGCGTGACATTGACCTGAGCGGCGTGTACGAGAACGTCGACGCGCAGGGCAACCCGGTCGGCCCGAACGGGCAGCAATGAGGAACGGACTCATGAACCTGAAGATCACCTATCCGGACGATTTCCCGCTGCATGGCCTCGATCGCGACATGTTCGAGACGAAGCTGCGCGACGCCCTGCGTTTCTGCTTCTACGGCAACACGATCCTACAGCTGGCCGAGCGGGTCGACGCACGGCGTGCACGCGTGGTTCCAGATGCCTTGCCACTTCGGCAGATCGCCGACGAGCACGCGTTTGATGATTGCATGACTCTCGACGGTTGCCGGATCGATCATATGTCAGCGCCGCTGCGGCGCAACCTGCTGCGTAACGTCGGGGCGCGTTTCGGGTTGACGATTTCGGAGTGGGGCGACAGCGCGTTGCCGTCGCTCGACGAGCCAGCCAATCATGCGGCCAGTCTTGCAACGGAAGCGACCGCAACTAACCGTCAACCAGATCGAGTTCCGGAAATTCAAGATCGCCATGCCTCACGCACATCGCGCGTCCTGCTTGCAGCGGGGCTCTGCGCAGTGGCGATCGGCGGTGCGGCATGGAAATGGACCCGGCCGGCCGCGCCTCTGAGCGCAACCGTGGTTTCCACCTCGCCGGCGCAAACCCTTCGCGAGCTTGCCAGCAGCGTGCCGGACGATCGCCGCCCATATCGCGTGTCAGTGCAGATCGAGCTGCAGGATTCGGGCACCACGCCCCGCTGAAACGGCGCGTCACCTTGAAAGATGGATGTGAGCCTGAACCAGAAAGGAGTGCAGATGAGCGCAGACATAATCGATGTGATCGAGAAGGGCACGATCGCCCGTAGCTTCCTCAAACAGATGGGGATCTCAAACTTTTTTGACGGGAGTCTTACCGAGGTCGCGATCAATCGTCCGGGCGAGATCTGGACCCAGGGCACGCACGGCTGGAAGCGGCACGAAGCCGCGGCCTGCACGTTCGACGCCTGCTCCAAGCTCGCGAATGCCCTGACGGTCATGAAGGGCGGCAAGTTCTGGACGAAAGAACCGATTCATCCAGTCGTGCTGCCGGAGGGCCAGCGCGGGCACGTTCTAATGCAGCCGGCCTGCGAGCAGGACACCATCTCCATCACGATCCGTATTCCTTCGAACGTGCGCTTTACTGTTGACGAATACGACACCAACGGCTGGTTCGAGGGATACCGCGACGTTTCGCCTCGCCGCGAGATGCCAGCCGCGCTTGATCTGCAGCCGTTCGAGATGGAGATGCTCGAGGCGAAGTCGCAGCGCAACGTCACGCGCATGCTCGAGCTTGCCGTCGCCAACCGGTTGAATATTGCGCTAGCCGGCGGCACCGGATCCGGCAAGACGACGCTGAACAAGGCGCTCTCAGACCTCGTGCCGTCCGATGAACGGATCGGCACGATCGAGGACACGCCGGAACTGTCGCTGCCGAACCATCCGAATCGCGTGCACATGTTCTTCAGCGACACGCTGCCGGCGAAGGAACTGGTGCGTTCCACACTGCGCATGAAGTTCGACCGTGTGTTTCTCGCCGAGTGTCGTGGCGACGAAACGTGGGACTACCTGACGCTGCTCAACACGGGCACGCCAGGCGGCATCACGACGGTGCATTGCAACGACGCGCGTTCAGCGCATTCGCGCATCGCGACGCTGGTCAAGCAGAGCGTCGTTGGCCAGACGCTCGACTGGCAATTCATCCTGGACCAGGTGCGCGTAACGGTGGACCTCGTCCTGTTCATGAACCGCGACAAGCGGCTCGCTGAGATCTGGTACGACCCGATCGGCAAGGCGCAGCTGCTGGGTTGTGTCTCATGAGCGCCGATGCCGCGGCGCAGATGATCGAACAGATCGCGATCAGCCTGTGCGGTGCGCTCGCCGTGTTTCTGTCGCAGGACCGGCGTGCGCACTGGCGGCGCTGGGCCTGCATCTTCGGGCTGGCCGCGCAGCCGTTCTGGCTCGACATGGCGTGGCGAGCGCATCAGTACGGCGTGCTCGCGCTGTGTTTTGTTTATGTGGCGTCGTGGGCGCGCGGTTTCACAGCGCACTGGCTCGTCCGCAGGGAGGACAGGGTATGAACTTCGCGATCAGCGATATCGAGGCGGCGATCGAGGGATGGCGCATGCGTTCGTCGTCGGACGAAGCATTTGCTGCCAGCACAGAGGCCCGCGCGCCGGCGCGGCTCTACGGCGCCGTGATCGTGAACGGCTGCGAGGGTGTCGCGGACGCCGGGCCGGACGACGCGCAGCGCGACGCCCTAAGGATCCTGTCCGCCGATCCACCCGGAGAGTTCCCGCAATGAAGACAGATCTTCCGGTTCCCGCGATTGTCGATACCGCGGACGCGAACGATGACGGCCCGTGCAAATGGCGACCGTCCGGCGACTTTGCGCTGGTCCACCCGTCGGGCTGGGCGATCGCACGGTACTCAGTCCATGACGAGTGGCGCTACCTGCTGTGGGAGCCGATCGATCGCTGTACGGCGGGCAAGAGCAACCAGTTCCACGGACCCTTCGATAACGTGCGTGACGCGATGCGCCTGCATCGCGACCTGAGCGCGCATCTGCAACAACAGGAGATGGCCGCATGACAACGCATCTGAAATTTCAGGCCGCTATCGACGCGTCCGCGCACTGAGAATCGACCATGCCAAAACCGCTTCGAATTCTGATCCCCGTCGTGGTCTTCCTGCTGATCCTGTGCGGCTTCGCGTTCCTCGGGCAGTTCGCTGGCGGCCAGCTTTTCGCGAAGATGCAGAAGCTGCCGGCGGGCAGCGCGGGCGTGTTCACGCTGCACGACTACTGGCATGCCTACGGTGACGTGCCTGCTGTGGTGCGCGCGCTCAAGGTGTGCACGCTGCTGTCGGTGGTCATCACCGGCCTGCCAGTGGCGGTGATCACGATAGCGCTCGTGTCGGGCCGCAAGCGCCTCGCGCAGTTTGGCGAGGCCCGGTTCGCAACCCGTAACGACATTGTGAAAGCGGGCCTGCTGGAGAAGAAATAACCATGACGACCTCACAACATCTGTATCCGCCCTTCATTGTCGGTAAGTACAAGGGTGAATACCTGAAGTATTACGGCCAGGATTTCCTGATGACGGCTGCCGGCACCCGCTCCGGCAAGGGCACCTCGCTCGTGATCCCGAATCTTCTCACCTATCCCGATTCCGTCGTCGTTGAGGACATCAAGGAAGAGAACTACCACTATACGTCCGGCTACCGGCGGGCATGCGGTCACGAAACCTATCTGTGGGCGCCGTTCTCGGAAGACGGGCGCTCGCACGCGTACAACCCGCTCGAATACATCGCAGGCCGACCCGCCTATGCGCGCGTGGGCGACGTGATGACGATCGGCGAACACCTGTATCCGTCCAACGTCGACGCGCGCCTGAAGTACTGGAACGACAACGCCCGCAACCTGTTCATCGGGATCGTCCTGTACCTGCTGGAAACGCCCTCGCTGCCGTGCACGTTCGGCGAGGTGCTGCGGCAGGCTTCGGGCAAGGGCAGGGCGATCCGTGAACACATCTCGTCGATCGTCAGCACGCGCGCCGATGCAGCTCATGCGACTGACGGGCTACCGGCGCTCACCTTCGAATGTCTCGATGCGCTGAACCGTTTCCTGTCGCAATCGAAGGAAGCCTTCGCGAACATCGTATCGACGATGACCGCGCCGCTGAACGTCTTTAGCAATCCGGTGGTCGACGCGGCCACCAGTCGCTCGGACTTCGATCTGGCCGATGTGCGCAAAAAGCGCATGTCGATCTATGTGGGCATCAAGCCGGGCGACCTGAAGGCCGGCGCGCTGCTGGTCAATCTCTTTTTCTCGCAGCTGATCGACCTGAACACGCGCGAGCTGCCTGCCGAGAATCCTGAGCTCAAATACCAGTGCGCGCTGATCCTGGACGAGTTTGCAGCGCCCGGCAAGATCGACATCATCGATACGGCCAACCCGTTCATTGCTGGCTACAACCTCCGGCTGATGCTGATCTTTCAGGGCATGTCCCAGATCGAGGATCCGAAGCTGTACGGCAAGCACGGCGCCGAAACGCTGGCGATCAACTGCAAGATGCGCAGCCTGTATGCGCCGCGTACGGTCAAGGAATCGAAAGAGTACTCAGAGATGCTGGGCACCTTCACGCACATGGCGCGCTCACGCAGCCGTAGTCGCGGGCGCAGTTCGTCGACCAGCACCAACGAGTCAGAGCACGGCAGGGCGTTGATGATGCCGCAGGAGCTGCGGGCGCTGAAGCACAACAAACAGATCATCACGATGGAGGGGTGCGAGCCGATCCTGTGCGAGAAGGCGTTTTTCTATGAAGACGCCGAGCTCGTCGACCGGCTGGTGCGGCAGAGCCCTTACCTGCAGGATGTGATGGCGAAGCTGGAGAAGACCAATCGCCGGCGCGCATGGTTCGGTTTCGGTCCAAAGTTTCCCAACGAGGTGCAGATGAAACACGCCGCGTTCGTCGCGCGTGAACTGTGCGCACCCGTGCCAAAGATCGACGTCGAGCAGTGGTGGCAGACGCAGAACGCGGCCCGCCGCGTGCAGCAGGCCGCGGCGGCCGCGGACGCCGCCAGGCAGACGGCCGGTCTGGCGCGTGACGTCCGGGAGCACGAGATCGGCGTACTCGCGCCTGTCCACCTGGCCAACCGTAACAGCATCCGCGCGTCGCTGTTCCAGTTGATGCCTTATCTGCGAGAAGTCCTGCCGGACGCGGCGGCCGCCGTGTCGGCGCAAACCGCAGCACCTCAATCACAGCCTGAACCGCAAGGAGTGACCGTATGAACGAGATCGAATTTCCCGCCGACCGGATCGACTACCGCGAACGCGGCGCGGCAAACGCCGACGATGCGTCGACCATTCGCGCGCGCGTCACGCCGCCGGCGAACGAACCGGACGCGGGCGCCGTGCCCGGCACTCCGGAAACGCCGGTCGATGAAGCAACCGAAGAGCGCCTGAAGAAAATCCGCGCGGCCGACCGGGAGAAGGTCGAGAAGCTTCTCAGGCGCGACCCATTGCCCAACACCGCCACTGACGAGTCGGTGAAGCCGGCCGCCGGCACCGGGAAGCCGCTCGGGAAGAAGGGCGATGGGCAGGAGAACACCATCCGCCCGAAACCGGTTTTCGAGAAGACTGGCTATGACGTGCCGAAGTCGGTCACTAACCAGTATGTCGCGCATGAAGGCAAGTTTCTCGATCGCAAGAGCGAAACGGTGCACTTCGAGGACAAGGGCCGCTCGCTGTCGACGGCCAGCGAGGACCGCGACGTAATCGTGCACATGGTCGAAGTTGCGAAGGCGAAGAACTGGGGTGAGCTGCAGCTTAAGGGCAGCGAAGAGTTCCGTCGGCAGGCGTGGATCGCCGCTGAACTCTCAGGCGTGCCGACGCGTGGTTTCAAACCTGGTGCGCAGGATCGGGCGGTACTGACCGCTGCACGCGAGGCGATGCGCATTGGCGCCGGCGACAAATCCAGTGAGGCGGACAAGGCGCGCACGAATGAGATGGAGGCGGCAGACGCAGCGGGGCAAAAGCAGCCCGCCGCGCCGGAGTCGGCGAAGACGGTCACAACTGGGCGTGATACCGCCGCGCCCCGAGGCGCCCGGACGGCCGCCGCGCAACCATCTGCGGCTGCGCCGGCAAGTCCCGCTCAGGGCACACCAACGCCGGCCGGTGTCACGGAGGGCGTACTGGTGGCACACGGGCCCGCTCCGTTCAACCACGACGACAAGCAGAACGACAGCTACTACGCGACCGTGCGGACAGAGGATGGCGAGCGCACCGTCTGGGGACTGGACATCGAGCGCGCTATCGGCGAAAGCGGCGTGCAGCCCGGCCAGCGGATCGAGCTGGAAAAGGGCGGCAGCAAGACGGTAACAGCGCTGCAGCGCCAGTTCGACGAGAAGGGTACCGAACTCGCTCCGAAGTCCGTCGAGAGCCGGCGCAACGAATGGCTGGTGTTCTCGCCCGATGTGCCGGGCCTGCCCACGCGCGAGCAGCGCGAAGCGCTGGCCAGCGCGCGCCGCGACGCCGATGAGCGCCGACAGATCAATGAGGCGCGCGAGCGGTTCCTGAGCGGGGACTGGAAATACTCGAAGGAGCAGCAGAAGACGCTCGATGAGGTACGCGAGCGCATCAAGGCGCAGGCCGCGCGCGAGGTGCTGCGTGACGAGATCAAGGGTCTGCCGGAGCAGCAGCAGGAGAAGCTGATGGGGGAGTTCGAAAGCGCCGTGGCTGAGGCGCGCGCTGCTAACCGGCCACTGGACGTGCCCATGCCTCAGGTAAGCGAAGCAACGATCGAGGCCGTACGCGAGCAGATCGAGCGGAAGCAGCGAGGCCACGCTCACACAGCACAGCAGACCACCCAACAGGCGACACCGGAACGCGGACAGGACCCGCAGTCGCAGACCGCCGAACACGACGGGCCGACGCTCGAAATGGAACCATAAGGCGGCGGACAACAACGGGCGGCCGCGATCGCCTCGCGACTGTCATCGTCAAATCGAACAACAGGAGCAGATCATCATGAAGATTGCAGTAATCAACTTCTCGGGCAACGTCGGCAAGAGCACTGTTGCGCGACATCTGCTGGCCCCCCGTCTTGACCATGCGCAGGTTATCGCAATTGAATCAATCAACTCGGACGGAACGGAGACCGCCGCGTTGCGCGGCAACCAGTTCGACGAGCTGCAGGACCAGTTGATGACGCTCAGGAACGCCGTAGTCGACATCGGCGCATCGAACGCTGAAGACTTCGTGAGCCTGATGCAGAACTACGACGGTTCTCACGGGGATTTCGACCTGTTCGTCGTGCCGACAGTGCCGGCAATGAAGCAGCAGGTCGACACGATTGCGACGCTCCGGTCGCTTTCGGAAGACATTGGTGTTCCGGCGTCCCGAATCCGTGTTGTGTTCAATATGGTCGATCCGAAGCGAGACATCGAAAAACTCTTCGCGAAGGTGTTCGAGGCTCATGAAGACGACCGGGGTTTCATGTTGTGCACGGACGCGGTGATCTATGAGAATCCGATCTTCGAGAAAATCAAGGGCTTCGACAGATCCATCATCGAGTTGCGCAACGATCCCACGGACTACGTCACGATGAACGCTGACGCGATCGACCAGGGCGAACCAGAAGAGCGGAAGGCCTGGATCCGGCAGATGGTCGCACTGAAACGTCTTGCGAGCCGTGTGACGACAGAACTGGACGCAGTATTCAAGGTCCTGGTGCATTGATGGGCGCTCCGGACGATTCGATCCGTGAGGAGCTGATCGGCGCGGTGCTCGGCGAGCTGTCGCTTTTGCGCCGTGACGTGAAGGATCTGTCCCAGCGGCTCGAGACCACTGGCAAGCAGTTTAAGGATGATGGCGAACTTACGCTGCTGCGCTTCACCTCCCGCTACGAGCGGTTCCTCAACGAGTTCGCAGCATCGAGCACCGATGTGCTGGCCGAAGCGGGGCGGTTTTCGGAGGCCCGCGATCAACTGCTTGGCGAGATCTCGCTCAGGCAGTACGACGAAGCCAACGGGCGAAGCCGCGATCTGCTGCGCGACGTCTTGCGCGAACAACGCGGCCGCAGTCGTGCTATCGGCCGGATCGAACTGGCCGCATGGACCGTGTGCGCCATGCTTGGCTCGGCGGCACTCACGGTCGGAGCCCTTGCGGCGCTGCGTCATCTGACCATCTGACATGGAGATCTCATGAAACGACTGATCGCAATATTAATCTGCGGCGCGATCGCCACCCAGACGGTGGCGCTGGCCGACGACGACAACCCGTCCGCCTGCGGTGCCGTCCTGTGTCTCGCCGGTCTGATCGCCGGTGGCAGTGCCGGCGGGGACTGCAAAAACTATATGACGGGTTATTTTTCCATCGTGAAATTTCATCACGGCCACTTCGATGAGACAGGCACGACGAATGCCCGTAGCGATTTCACGAACCAGTGCAAGAGCGTTGGACCGGATACGAAGAAGGGTGTGAACGACCGGTACGGAAACGTTCAATCTGGTCCGTGACGCATAGCCGCTCTCTCAGGTCCTGCCAATATTTTGCCCTCGGAAGTCAGGACTTTTTACGGTGCGGGCTACGGCCCGCAGTCGACAGCACGCGGTAGCAGGCTTCCGGGTTCGGCCACAAACTGCCGGTCACATGCGCCGCCGGCAGGCCGCTCAGGCGTCGGCTCTGCTTCGCAACCGGCCATCTGATTGTCGCAAGGCGAGCGCTCGTTCAGCGGCCAGAAGGGACATCAGTGTGAGCGGCCAACGACGCCCAGCTCTACCGAGAGGAGGCGTCTCCCCTCTTAATCCCTGTCAGCTTGCCGGATTTCGCGCCATGACGACCCACGCCGCGCCGTTGATCATCACCGACCCCTCGCCGGGGAGGCTCGCGAAGGCGGCACGAACTGCGGCAAAGGCACGGGCGCGGATGTCGTCGGGCTGACCAGCGAGCGCACGCGACAGCGGGCCGACCTCAAGCGTCATCCTCACTGCGTCGTCGATCGCGGCGTCCCGCGTTTCGCCCTCGCCGAACGGGACGGCCGCGTCGAAGGGCGAGATAACGATTTCGGTGAAACCAGCCGCCGTCAGGATGCGCGCCACGTGCTCCCGGTCGCCAAACGAGAACGGTCCGGGCGCTTCGGGATCGGGCAGCGCGCTCGGCGGGACGATGTCCTTGAGCGCGCCCACCGGCAGTCGCATCCAATCGTTCTCGGCCGCACCGCGCCAGCAGACGAAAGCGACCCGGCCGCCCGGCCGGAGCGCGCGTCGCATGTGGGCGAACGCTGCTGTCGGATCGGGGAAAAACATCACGCCGAAACGCGAGAACAGAATGTCGAACGCGCCTTCGGGCAGCTCTGCGCTGCTGGCGTCGGCCACCAGAAACAGGGCCGGCGTATCGTGGCGCGCAAGCGCGCGCGCTCGATCGATCAGCGGTTCGGATATGTCCACGCCCAGCACTTGGCCCTCCGCGCCGACGCGAGCGGCCAGAGTCAGACTCGACGCACCCGCGCCGCAGCCGATGTCCAGCACGCGCTCACCTGTCGCGGGCGCGGCGGCTTCGATCGCGGCCTGGCCGAACACCGCCACCAGAGCGTTAAGCCGGGCCTGGTTGGCGACCCAGCGCTCCCCGTTTTGACCATTCCAGTCACCCACCTGATCAGCACTTTGCTTTGCCATGTCATCTCCTTGACTCGACGATCCGGCTTTCATCGCGTCGATCTACGCCAACCTTTTCGAAGGCGACGACGCAATGAGAGCAGGGATCTCTGCTCTCAAACCACCATCGACTGCTGGGCGACGATACCCGCCATCGCGCCCTGCGATGAAGCCTGGGTGACCGAGGGCAAGAAGGGCGTGGCGAGGTCGCCAGCGGCGTAGATGCCGGGCATGCTGGTTTGGCGGCGCTCGTCGACCTTGAGGACGATGCCCGTGGGGGTGTCGACCGTGGCGAGGCCCAGTGATTCATGCAGGCTTGCGGACGGCTTGTTGCGCGGATGGGCGAACAGGACGTCGACCACGACATTGCGGCGGGTATCGAGATTGACGGTGGTGATATGGCCATTCTGGTGGGCGATCTCGACGATCCGGCCATCGATGAGAGATATGTTGCGGCGCGCCAGATCGGCCTGGATATCGGGCGCAATGTCATGACCATCGGCGAAGACAGTCAACTTGTCGGTCCAATCGCGGAACAGCCTGGCAGACTGGTACGACTGCGGGCTGGACCAGACGAGGCCCCAATGCTGGCCGGCGACTTCAAATCCGTCGCAATAGGGGCAGGGCACGATGGACGTGCCCCAGCTTTCGGCAAAGCCCGGCACATCAGGCATCTGGTCGGCGACGCCATAGCTCAGGATCAAGCGGCGCGCCCTCAGGCTTTCGTGATCGTCAGTAACGACGCAGAAATCGTCGATGGCGCCAGACACGCTCTCTGCCCGGGCATTGACGAGGCTGATCGTTGGATAGCGCGACAGCTGCTGCCGCGCCTCGACCAGGATGTCCAGCGGCGGCTTGTGATCGTGGCCGAGCAGGCCATGCGAGTGGCCGGCAAAGCGGTTGCGCGGCCTGCCGGTATCGAGAACGGTGACCTTGCGGCGGGCACGGCCAAGCTGCAGGGCAGCAGCGAGGCCAGCAAAGCTGCCGCCGATGATGATGACGTCATTCATGGTGATGGGCTCCGTGTTGTGGATGGAAGGTTGGGCTGAGCGTTGGTGTGCAACATCGTCCGGCGATACGCGTTTGAGACAGTCAGCGAGCACGGCTTCGACATTGGTAAGAAAGTTGCCCATGGCTGTATTGACCAGCCCGACAATGCCGCTCGATATCGCCGGTCGGCCCGGGGGAAACCTGCCCTTGGCTTGCACATTTCGATACTTCATGGTATCGTAATTCACGAATTTGAATACTGTCAAGTACTGGAATCGTCGTGACCGAAAATAGCCAGGGCCGGCGCGGCCGGCCCGCCAACGAGGCGCTTCGCCAAACGATCGTCGACGCTGCCTGCGAACTCTTTGTGGAATTGGGGTTTCAATCGACGACCATGGATAAGGTCGCCCAGCGCGCGAAGATATCCAAGCTCAGCATCTATCGGCACTTCGAGAACAAGGAAGCGCTGTTCAGCGCGGCCATGGTGGCCCGCTGCAATCAATTTGCACCGCAGGCCCTTTCTGAAGGCATCGACGGTTCGGCCGAAGATCAGCTCATGGCGGTCGGATCATCCCTGCTTCGCACGCTGTTGAGCCCGGACGTCCGCAGTGTCGAAGCCATGGTTTTGGCCGACAAGACGAATCAAAGGTCGTTAAGCAAGCTCCATTACGAAGCCGGGCCCGCCTATGTCATCGCCCAAATCGAGGCCGTGTTGCGTCAGTTGCACGCGAAAGCGATTCTGAACGTGCCCGATGCTCACCGGTCCGCCCGCTTATTTGGCGCGCTCTTCAAAGGATGCGATCTGCTGCTTATCGCACGCTTCGATGAGGCGAGGGCAATTGACGACAACGAAATCGAGTCCTATTGCCGGTCGGCCGTCGCCATGTTCATCGCCGCGCACGGTGGCATCTAAAGTGCGCTATCGCGGCTTGATGAAGAACACGCAGAGTTGCATACGCTGTTCGCTCTAAGCAATCTGCGGATGACGCGCGAACGACTGATGCGCGAGGCCGCTGCATGAGCGCAAAAGCCGCCCGCGCGGGCAGCCAAGCCGCCTCACCACACGGGTCTAAGCGTCCGTAGAGGCCGATGACTTGTCCCCCCCAGGCGACGGCACGGAACGACCGTTCCACTCCGATACCTGCCCTTAGAACAGAGACTGCTCGACCGACTGCAACGGGTCGACAAGAGGCGGTCGTACCTGCTCGGCCGCGGCCATTCACCGAGCTTGCGCTGGGCGAGGGACGCACGGTCTCAGTTAAAAATGATCGCGACAATCGTACAGCTTTCGCTTCCCGACGATCGCGGATAATGTGATCTGAATTCAGAGAGAAGGAGTGTCCGGTGCGTGTAGGTCGCCCGATCAAGGCATTACCCCAGCCCCTGTGCGATTACTGCGGCGCTCACGCCGCGTTCGTGAAATACGGTGAAGCGTCGTATCCCTACCGCGACGACCACGGCGCGCTCTGGGTCTGCACAGCGTGTCAGGCGTGGATCGGCATCCACTCGCGCAGCACACGGAACGTGCCGCTGGGACGTCTCGCCGACGGCGCGTTGCGCGACGCGAAGAGCCGCCTGCACGACGCGCTCGAGCCACTGGTCTCGGGCAAGGTCAGGCGTGATCACGTCAATCCGTTCGAGGCCCGCGCGAAAGCAATCCGCTGGGTCGCATCTGAACTCGGCTTCGATCCGGTGCCGGCGTCCATCCACAACCTGTCACTCGACCAGTGCGAACAGGCGATCCGGCATGTCGAAGTATTCATCGCACATCGCGGGGCCGCTTCGTCAGAAGGCAACGTTTAAGCAACTTCCGCCCGTGGCCGCTATCCCCGTTCAAGAGATCACCAATGAACCCTGATGTTCAAAACTCTCCATTCGTTCGCAACCCCGACTCGGCACGAGCACGACGTGCCAAAACGATGCTGTTGCCGATGCCGCGCGCTACCGCCGACGAGCTCGCGCTGCGGGTACACCTTGCGCTCGCAACGATGCGGGCCGGTGTCGGCAGCGTGCGTAACGCACAGACCCTTCCCCAGACCATGATCCTGACGGGCTTTATCGCCGAGGCAGGCTACGGCGCGGCCACGTATGAGCAACTCGTCGTCGCGGAAGCCGCCATTTCGGCCGCGTTCGACCGCGGCCGGGAAAGAGGGGCGAATGGCGACTGGATGAGGGCACATCAACCGTAGCCGGGGATCAGGCAGAAATCGGGTCGAACTCGGCCCTTGATTGTCGTCGCGGCCGTATCGCTGATATGGCTTCGCTATAATCAATCGCTTCCCGGCGTCGCAATGTCAAAAAAATGTCTTCCAGGCGAAACAGGTCCCCCGGCCGAGCCCGCAGGCCGCTGACGAAAGCACTTCTATTGCCGATGGATCGGGCCTCCGCGAGTGAACGGTCGCTGTCCTGTCATCTTGCGCTGGTCGCATGCCGCGACGGACATGGCAACAGCCATCTGGTCAATGAACTTATGCGCGCGGTGTACCTGAGCTGGTATCTGCAGCGTGCTGGTTATGGCAACCAACTGGTGGAGCAGTTCAAGATCGCCGAATATGCCGTTGAGAACACCCTGGCGCACGCTCATGAGACGGGAGAGTGGCGGCTCGCGTCCGAGGTAATCAGCGACTTTGAAGCGCTGCTGGCGCTGTATGACGCCCAGCTCGCAAGGGCTCCTCTTCACGAAGTATTCGAAGCGGAGCGGCAGTTGAGGGTTTTTCTGACGGGAACGGACCATTCCCCGATCCCGTAATCGACGTATCGGCAAGCCTTGGCAGATTGCGATTCAGGTGGAGCACTTGCCGAAGAGGTCGTTGCATTATTGATTTCGTCTGCCGATAAATTTCGGATTCCTGTATTTTACATAAAAGAAATTAGCAACATTTGAAC
>NZ_JAQQCH010000014.1:0-223205 GCF_046030555.1 Paraburkholderia sediminicola
GCGGTAGTGGTGCATCTGGAATCTGTGTTCTCGCACATTCCGCGTGAGTGACAAGGGCGTCATACTTCCAGCGGCGCTGCGCGCGCCGAAGGGGACTTCTTGAATCGCCCCGTCGTATTTGTGCCGCGGCTACTTCAGGGGCACACCCGCGTTTCATGCGCGGGCGCTTTCTCCTCGCTGACTCCGTTATCGTTTCCCCCTCACTGTGTTACCGCTTCCCCACTCGTTCCCGGGATCGATTGTCCTGATGCGTCGGGGTGCATGGCCGTTGGCGCTGGTTGCGAGGGTTTTTCGCCGCTCTGCGGCGCGGACGGCACCGTGCCTCGCACGTATTCCTTGAAATCGGC
The DNA here is from genome assembly GCF_046030555.1 of Paraburkholderia sediminicola. Classification (GTDB taxonomy): domain Bacteria; phylum Pseudomonadota; class Gammaproteobacteria; order Burkholderiales; family Burkholderiaceae; genus Paraburkholderia; species Paraburkholderia sediminicola_E. The sequence continues at coordinate 348 of NZ_JAQQCH010000014.1, forward strand.
GCCCGCTTCCCATGGGTTCGGTTTGCAGCCCAAGGAGCCGTCGCAATGTGCAGCAAACCCGATCGTCGCCGTGCCGTCCGGGTTCGGTGTGCGCGTAATCTGGTACGCCAAGGCGCGCTTGCCGCCGTCCGGGCCGGCAGTCTGGATCAACGTGTCAGTCGCGGACTCAACCTTGTACTTCGAATGGCTCGTTACCCACGTCTGCGCACGCTGCCACCACACATCACACTCGGCTTTGTTCGAACACGTCAACGGCGTCGTCGCGATCTGCATGACGTCCGGGTTGACCTGCCCCTGCGTCGAACATCCCGCCGTCACCATCAGGCACAGCACGGCCAACAGACCTTTTTTCATCACGTCGAAGCCTCCCTCTCTGGAGCGTGTCATTCAAGTTTGACCGCATCCCCAGCGCGGTGTTTCATATGCATCCGCGAATCGTCAAACAACGGAAATTTTGCCGGTGTGGTCAGACATCCAGTACCACCTTGCGTAGACGTTACCTGTGCGCAATAAAAAAGCGGCCCCAGGCCGCTATCGGTTTCGCAAATGAAAATGCCGTTCAGGGCTAACTGAACGGCATCAGGCCACGGCCTGGATTCTGTCGTTTAGACGCTAAAGCGGTTCAGGGTGTACGCCCGGTATGCCGCGACAAATGCGTCGAACGAACCCACTTCTTCCTGTTCAAGTTTGGTCTGCTCTGCCAGCGATTGTGCCGCGAGGTCGGTGAATTCCTTTGTCTGCGCAGTGTCCAGCGGACGCGAGCGGAACCAGGCGGCGTGTACTTCGCTTTGCTCGAGGCTGAAGGCGAGGAAGCTTTGCTGTTTGTCGCGCATCGTCTGCAATACGCGCGCGGATGGCGTCAGCGATGCGTCCACCAGTTTCGCGCGCTGAACCGCCACGGCGCGTGCATGCGCGTCGCCACCGTGCAATGCGTCGAGCGTTGCCGCGGCTGCGTCGATCTTGACGAGCAACTCGTTCGCCCAATCCACCATCGCAATAGGTTGGCTGTCGCGCGTCAGTTCGAGGCCCGGCTTGCGGCCCTCCATCGTCACGCGGCCAAAGTTCTGATTCGCTTCCGCATACGCGTCCGGCGGCAGCGGCGCGCTGTCGTCGAGCGCGCAGACCAGCAGGTAAGCGTCGAGAAAACGCGATGTCTCCAGCGAAATGCCCGTGGGCTCAAATGGATCGATGTCCATGCAGCGCACTTCAACGTATTGCACACCGCGCGCAGCCAGCGCATGCAGCGGACGCTCGCCCGGATACGTGACGCGTTTCGGACGGATCGTCGAATAAAACTCGTTTTCGATCTGCAGCACGTTCGTGTTGATCTGCACCCACTCGCCGTCACGTTGCGTTCCGATCGCCTCATACGCGGGGTACGGCTGGCTCACGGCCTTCGCGAGCGCGTCGAGGTAGCCCGGCAGCGTGTCGTAGTCGGCGTGCAGCGCGGCTTGCGCGGTGGTGTTCGAGTAGCCGAGGTCGCTCATGCGCAAACTGGTCGCATACGGGCGATACAGCGTGTCGGCATCGAATGTTTCGAGCGTGTGCTGGCGATCGCGCAGGAATCGGCGATCCAGTGCCGGCGACGCGCCGAACAGGTACATCAACAGCCAGTTACTGCGGCGGAAATTGCGGATCAGTGCGAGGTAACGGTCGGACTGGAAATCAACGGCGGTTGCCGTGGATTGCTGGTCGGCATGCAACACCCGCCACACTTCTTCGTTCAGCGAATAGTTGTAGTGGATGCCCGCAATGCACTGCATGGTGCGGCCGTAACGGAGCGCCAGGCCAATGCGGTACACGTACTTCAGTTTGCCGATATTCGACGAGCCGTAGCGCGCGATCGGAATACCGTCGTCCGTTTCGGGCAGCAGGCCCGGCATGGAGTTGTTCCACAAGATCTCGTCGCCGAGTTCTGCGTAGACGAAACGATGCAGCGTATCGAGCTTCTCGAGCGTGATCGAGACGTCGTGCTCAGCCGGCGTGATCAGTTCGAGCAGCGCTTCGGAATAGTCGGTGGTGAGCGACGGATGCGTGAGTGCCGAACCGAGCACACGCGGATGCGGCGTCATGGCGAGCTTGCCGTCGTGTGTTACGCGCAGGCTTTCCTTTTCGATGCCGCGCAAGCCGCGTATCAGCGCATCGCGCTGCGGGCCTGAGGTCAGCACGGACAGGCGGTGCGAGAACGCGTCGTTCGTGCGGGAGGATGTCGTGTTTGGCATTGATGCGAGTCGGGCGTTGTCGGCCGCCATGTGCCGCTTCACTGCTTACGTGCAGCACTGCGCGGTTGACAACGTTCGGCGGAATTTTCGGGTAGCGGGCACTTTAACATCTCGCCACGGCGGCTGCTTGAGGCCGCTTCGGCGGGCCCTCGGACCACTCAACTTCGCCTATTTTCAGGACGAATCGGCCTGCCTTGCCCCTTGACTGCTACACGACCTCAGCCGCCGCGCGCGGCCCCCGCCCGATCCGCCACCTCGTTCCACAGATGCATCGCCGCATACGCGCGCCACGGCCGCCACGCGTCGGTGCGGATGCGTTGCTGGGTGGGCCGCACGAGCGAGGGATCGCGTGCGCAGATTGCCTGCATCAGCACGAGGTCCCATGCGGGCCAGGCGTCGGCATCGCGCCATGCGCGCATCGCCACGTACTCGACGGTCCATGGACCGATGCCAGGCAGTGCGAGCAACGCCGCGCGCAAGCTGTCGGCATCGGCGACGCTGCTGTCGAGCGGCACGTCGCCGGAAGCGACCGCCTGCGCGAAGCCTTGCAACGCCGCTACGCGTTTACCCGGCATGCCGATCTTTTCCAGATCGACAATCGCGAGTGCGGCGGGCGTTGGAAAGCGCCATGCGGTGTTTTCATGCGGATGACCTTCGATACGTTCGCCGGCACGCTGCACCAGCCGCCCGATGATCGTGGTCGCCGCCTTCACGCTGACCTGCTGCCCGACAATGGCGCGCACCACCAGCTCGAAACCCGACCATGCGCCCGGCACGCGCAAGCCCGGCACGGCGTCGATCAACGGTGCGAGCCAAGGGTCGGCGGCCAGTTCGTTGCCGATCTTCTTCGGGTCGGCGTGCAAGTCGAACATCCTCGCGATCGGCGCGGTCAGCGCGTCGGCATGACGGCTCGCGGGACCTTCGATGTTCGCGACGATGCAACGCTTGCGCGGATGCAGGCGCACGGTCAGCGTGCCGCTGTCGCCGGCCCAATCGATCGCGCGGCGATAGGTGCCGTCTTCGACCGCTTCGACGCCCGGCGTCGCGCGTCCACCGAAAAAGCGCAGCAGACGCGGCCAGTCGAAGGGGGCTTTGAACGGCAGTTCGAGTGTCGCAACGTCGTCAAGCGTGCTCACGCAGCGTGGTCCAGGTTGGTGGTGGTTGCATTGGCCGCGCGCTCACGGCGATCTGGTTTATCGGGCGAAATGTCGCCTGCGTGCCGCGCTTCGTTATCGAGCAATGCGGCCTTGCGCGGCAGTCCCCAGCGATACCCGGCCAGCGCACCGCCCTTTTGCACCACCCGATGACATGGAATCGCCAACGCGACCGGATTCGTCGCGCACGCGCTCGCGACCGCGCGCACGGCCCGCGGCGAGCCGACCGCTTCGGCGATCTGGGAGTAGCTGCGCGTCTCACCGTAGGGTATGCGCCGCAGCGCGTCCCATACACGTTGCCGGAAGGCGGTGGCGGCGATATCCAACGGCAGATCGAAGTCCTGACGGGTACCGCGCAGATAGGCGTCGATCTGCGCAATGAATGGTGCGAGGCGCGCTGTATCTTCGACCAGTTCGGCGTTGGCGAACTCGCCGCGCAGGTCCTCGGCGAGTATTGCGGCATCGTCGCCGAAACCGATCTTGCAGATGCCTTTGTCGGTTGCGGCGACCAGCACGAAGCCGAGCGAGGTCGATGCGCTGGCGTAACGCACGGTAAGCCCCGCGCCTTTGCGGCGAAACGCGGACGGCGCCATGCCCAATTCCGCCGAAGCGCTGTCGTACATTCGCGACGGCGAGCCGAAGCCGGCGTCAAGCGTGGCGCGCGTCACGTCCGAACCGCTCTGCAGCGCGTCGCGCAACGCGGCGCCGCGCTGCGCAGCCTGATACTGCCGCGGCGACACACCCACCACGCGCTTGAACAGACGCTGCAAGTGGAACGGGCTGACGTGCACTGCGTCGCTCAACTGTGCGAGCGTGAGGCGTTGCTGCGGATCGGCATCCAGCGCGATGCAAGCGCGATTGACGATCTCCAGCTCGCGCGGCAAGCCGCCGGGCTGGCAACGCTTGCAATCGCGATAGCCCGCGGCGCGCGCGGCGTTGGCGTCGGTGAAGAAAGCGACATTTTCGCGGTGCGGCTGGCGCGACGCGCATGAGGGGCGACAGAACACGCCGGTCGTTCTGACGGCGTAGAAGAACACGCCGTCGGCTTGCGGCTCGCGGCGGGTGAGGGCCTCCCAACGCTCGGCGTCGGTGGTCCAGCGGGTGGTATCGGCGGCGGTTTCGGCGCCGGTATCGGTATGGTCGGTGCGGTTCATGATGGTCCCGGAAAGACGGTGTCGATGCTCACCAATGTAGGCCGCATGCCGACACACTACGCTCCGGTTCTTGCTCTGTCATTGCGCTTCCCCGTAGATTGGAAGCCCCGCCAGGCGCCCGTCTCGCCTCAAACTGCGACAATTTGGCACGATATCGGGTTTTCCCTTAAAAAGTTATTGCGTCGCACCAACCCCATGTGTATATTAGTACTTGTCTCCTCCATGTCTCCTCCTGATATGGATTCAGCCCGCTCCACATAGAGCGGGCTTTTTTTCGTCTGACCGTTCCTGATCCGTCCCTTGTGACCGGTTAGCGGCCTGCTCTCGCGGAGCGTCCTTTCTTCTACTTTCTTCTAAACTGTGGTGGCTATTTACCTATCCAGCGAACCAGCCAAGGGGCGTTCGACATGAAAATCCACATTCGCGAGATCGACCACATCGTCATCCGGGCGTCGAACGTTCCGGAGATGAGGCGTTTTTATTGTGAGGTGCTCGGATGCAGCGTCGAGAAGGAGCAGCCCGATCTGGGCCTGACGCAGTTGCGCGCGGGGCGCTCGCTGATCGACCTGTTGAAGGTCGGCGCGAAGCTCGATGACCCCGAAAACGGCGTACCGGGCGCGGGGCGGAATATGGACCACGTGTGTTTGCGCATTGATCCGTTCGACGCCGAGGCGCTCACGGCGCATCTGGCGGAACACGGCGCGCGGCCTGGCGAGGCGGCTCTGCGCTACGGCGCGGATGGATTTGGCCAATCGCTGTATCTGTTCGACCCGGAAGGCAATATGGTCGAACTCAAAGGACCGCCTGAAGCGGCGCGCGTGACGTCGCTGTAATTACCAGGCGTTAGCGGGCGCCTTCAACACGGTCCACTCGATCTTCACCGCGTCGGCCTCGGCGCTGCCGAGCCATGCTTCGCCATCCTGCACCGTGCATTGCAGACGCATGGTTCGCTCGGCGAGCTTGCCGAGCGCGGCGGCGATGTCTTCGCCGAGCGTCCACACCGTCACATTGCGCATGCGTTCCACCTTGCCGCGCACACCTTGCCACCAGATGTCCGACGTGCGGCCGCCATAGGCGATCACGATCACTTCGTTCGAGCGGCCGCTCGCCTTGGCGATGCGGCGTTCGTCTGGCTGGCCGACTTCGATCCAGGTTTCGATCGCGCCGGTGAGGTCCTTCTGCCAGAGGTCCGGTTCGTCGACATCTGACAAACCTTTGCAGAATTCGAGGCGTTCCTGCGCAAACAGCGCGAACGCGGCGACGCGAACCATCATCCGTTCGTCGGTTTCCGAGGGATGGCGGGCGATCGTCAGGGAATGGTCCGCGTAATAGTGCCGGTCCATGTTGGCGATCTGGAGTTCCGCCTTGTAAATCGTCGATTTGAGAGCCATGCCGTTACTAAACCAGGCGCTCGCTCCACCGGAGCGAACAGAAAAAGAATCGTCGACGGCGCGTTGCCGTTTTCCGTGTTTGTTGTACATCGCTGTTCCTCCCGAGCCTAACCTCGGCTGCAATTGCGCTATTGCAACGGGAGAAGCATTTATCGCGCCACTGTCGGCTCGAAAGCGGTGCCATACACCTCGGCAGCGGCTGCCCGTAAGGCTTCGAGCACGACGGAGGCCGCCGGCGAAAGCAGATGCGACTGGCGCGTGATGATACCGAATGTATCCATTCTGCACGGTAAATCGATCGGTACCTGCTTGAGAACACCGTACTGTTGGTACTGACGCGCCACTTCATCGGGTAAAACCGCCAACATGTCGCTTTGAAGCAATAAGCTCGAAATCGCCAGAAAATTGTTGGTATTGACGACGTTTTGCGGCGGATTCAGTCCAATCTGCGAAAACATCAGATCAAAGCGATGGCGCAAAACGCTGCCCGGAGGGTGCAAAACCCAGCTCGCGTTGACGATTCCGCGCAGTGTCAAACCTGTTTCATTTTCGAGAGGATGGCCGGGGCGCGCCACCACACACAGCGGTTCGTCGGCGAGCGGCTCGTAGCGGACTTCGGTCTTGAACTGGTTTTGCCGCTCCAGTACCCGGCCGATCATGATATCCAGTTCGCCTTCGGCGAGCTTCGGCAGCATAACGTCTGACGTCTCCACCTCCGCCCAGATTTGCAACTGGGGATAACGTTCTTTCACGCTGGCGATGGCGCGCGGCACCATCGTCGCGGCGGCCGCGGCGATCACGCCGATGCGCACCTGGCCGGCCAGACCGGCGCGCAGTGCCGAGATTTCATCGTGCGCGTGGCTAAGATTCGAGAGCACCATGCGCGCGTGGCGAATCATCACTTCACCGTACAGGGTGGCATGCATGCCGTGCGGTGTGCGGTCGAACAGGCTCACCTCCAGCATGTCCTCCAGCTCTTTCAGGAGCCGCGATGCGGCGGGCTGGGTCATACCGAGCACGTCGGCGGCACGCCGGACGTTGCCCTCTTCTTCCATCGCCGCGAGCAGCAGCAATTGCCGCGTTTTGAGTCGCGCGCGCACGAACCAGTTCGAGTAGCTACGCGTCATGGGCCTGTCTCCTTATGCGGCTTGATGCCGTCTTTCGGACGATTTGCCGTCACCAAGTCTCCATCATGCCATATCGAAAATGATATCGGGATGGCCTAAAAAGGGATTGGAAAGTTATTGGGGCGGCTCATACCATTCGTGGACTTTGAGCTTCCTCATGTGGCGCCCCTCCCTTCGATGAATCGAGATCCGCTCGTCCCGCTCGTTGCCAGTCCGTTTCGCCATTACATCAATGGCGGCTGGGAGACGGGTGCGACCACGGGCGTGTCGCTCAATCCGTCGGATCTGGATGAACCGGTTGGCGACTACGTGCGGGCCGACGCCAGGCAGACCGACACCGCGATCGAAGCGGCGAGCGCGGCCTTTCGCGAATGGTCACTCGGTTCAGCGCAGCGCCGCGCGGATGCGCTCGATGCGATCGGCAGCGAGATGCTCGCGCGCCGTGACGAACTGGGCCGGCTGCTGGCGCGAGAGGTCGGCAAAACGTTGCCGGAAGCCCTGGTCGAAGCAACGCGGGCCGGACAGATCTTCAAGTTTTTCGCCGCCGAAGCACTTCGTGCATTTGCCGAGCCAGGGGCATCGGCGCGCGCCGGTGTCGAAATCGATGTGACGCGCGAACCGCTCGGCGTTATCGGCATCATCGCGTCGTGGAGTGCGCCGCTGGCGATCGCTGCCGCGAAGATCGGCGCCGCCCTCGCCCACGGCAACTGCGTCGTTTTCAAACCGGCCGAATCGGCGCCGGGTTGCGCGGCGGCGCTGGCGTCGATCGTCAGCCGCGCCGGTTTGCCGGCCGGCGTATTCAATCTCGTGATGGGCAGCGGGCGGCAGGTCGGCGCGCGGATCGTCATGCATCCGTTGGTGGCGGCGATCAGTTTCACCGGCTCGGCGGAGACCGGTACGCGTGTCCTCCAGGCTGCCGCTGCGAGGCAAGCCCGCGTGCAGCTCGAAATGGGTGGCAAGAATCCTTTCGTGGTGCTGGCCGATGCCGATCTCGGCGGTGCCGTCGATGCTGCCCTCAGCGGCGCTTATAGCTTCGCCGGACAACGCAGTACGGCTGCGTCGAGGCTGGTTGTCGAACGTGCGGTGTTCGAGCCGTTCGTCGACGCGTTGCAGACGAAGCTCGCGAGACTCAGCGTCGATCACGCACTGAAGCACGGCACGGATCTTGGCCCGGTTGCCAACGCCGCGCAGCTCGAGCGCAATCTTGACTACGTACGCGTCGGCCAGCAGGAAGGCGCGCAACTGCTGCACGGCGGCCGTCAACTTGAACGCGCGACGCGCGGCTATTTTTTCGAACCGGCTTTGTTTATCGGCGAACCCGAACACCGCATCGCGCGAGAAGAGATTTTCGGTCCGCTCGCCGTGGTGCTGAAAGCCGACGACTACGACCACGCGCTGCATCTCGCGAATGACACCCCCTACGGTTTATGCGCCGGCATCTGCACGCGCTCGCTGAGCCGCGCGCGGCATTTTCGCCGCCACGTGCAATGCGGCCTCGTCACGATCAATTTGCCGACTACTGCTGTCGAGCATCACGCGCCCGGCGGCGGTCGCAAGGCGTCAGCCTATGGCGCAACGGATGCAGCCTTCTGGACGGCCGTGAAAACGGCCTACGTAGCGGCTTGATGGCCATGACACTCGCTCACTTCGCCACGTCTCCCACCGCCCGGCTCGCTGCGCATTGCGGCGCCCCGGCAGCCACGTTTCTCGCAGTTCCGCCGGTAACGAATCTGGCCGCTTGGCGTGCTGCGCATTGCATGGCGCACGCCAACGCTCACCCCAACGCTTATCCACGTTCCGGCTGACGCCGCCGTGCTTTCACGCTGCAAATAAACGAAATCAATGCAGCTTTTCAACCTCAGGAGACAGATATGACCAGCAAGCTTCGCCGTTTGACGCTATCCGCGATCGCCGCTGCGGCTCTCGCCGCGCCCTTTGCCGCACAAATCTCCGCGCATGCGGACACGCCGCTCAAAGTTGGCTTCCTTGTGAAGATGCCGGAACAGGCGTGGTTCATCAACGAACAGAAAGCGGCCACCGCGCTGGGTCAGAAGGACGGTTTCTCGGTGGTCAACATCGGCACGCCGGACGGTGAAAAGGTGCTGGCCGCGATCGATAACCTCGGCGCGCAAGGCGCCAAAGGCTTCGTGATCTGCGCGCCCGACGTGCGGCTCGGACCGGCGATCCAGGCGCGTGCGAAGCGCTACAACATGAAGTTCGTCACCGTCGACGATCAACTGGTCGATTCCACCGGCAAGCCGTTGCCGAACGTGCCGCATCTGGGCATGTCCGCATTCAAGATCGGCAATCAGGTCGGCACCGCGATCTCTGAAGAGATGAAACGCCGCGGCTGGAAGCCGGAAGAAGTCGGCGCGCTGCGCATCACGAACTACGAACTGCCGACCGCCAAACTGCGCACCGACGGCGCAACGGAATCGCTGTTGGCCGGCGGTTTCAAGAAGGAAAACATCTTCGACGCTCCGCAAAAGACCACCGATGACGAAGGCGGTTTCAACGCGTCGTCGCCGGTACTTGCGCAGCATCCGAACATCAAGAAGTGGGTGATCTTCGCACTCAACGAGGAAAGCGTGCTGGGCGGCGTTCGCGCGACTGAACAACTGCACATTCCGGCAGCGGATGTGATCGGTGTCGGCATCAACGGTGCCGGCGAAGCGTTTGCCGAGTTCCAGAAGAAGGAACCCACGGGTTTCTACGGCACGATCGCCGTGAGCTCGACGATGCACGGCAAAGAGAGCACGGAAAACCTTGTGGAGTGGATCAAGGACGGCAAGCAGCCGCCCGCCGACACGCAAACCACCGGCAAGCTGATGGTGCGCGGCAACTGGCTGGACGTGCGTAAAGAGCTCGGAATCTAAGCGGCATTCGAGTTTGCACACAGCGGGCCGTTTTTCACGTTGACGCTTACGCCAACGCTTGAGCGGCCCGCACAGCTTGTCCACACGCTAGAGGCTTTTGATGACGGTTTCTCACACCGGCGAAACGGCGCTGCCTGCGCAAACGCCCTCGCCTACGCTTACGTCGACTGATCCGTATCTGTTACTCGACGGTATCACTGTGCGCTTTCCCGGCGTGCTCGCGCTTGACCAGGTGTCGCTCGACGTGCGGCGCGGCGAAGTACACGGGTTGATGGGCGAAAACGGCGCCGGCAAATCGACGTTGCTCAAAGTGCTGTCCGGCGTGAATCAGCCGGCCGCGGGCACGCTCTCGCTCGATGGTGTCGAGCAGCAGTTCACGACCACCAAGGCGGCCATCGCGGCGGGTGTCGCGATCATCTATCAGGAACTCCATCTGGTGCCTGAACTGACCGTTGCGGAAAATCTGATGCTCGGCGCCCTGCCCAACCGCTTCGGTGTGCTGGATGAGAAGGCGCTAGTCGCACGTGCGGTGCGCGAGTTGGAAAGACTCGGCGAAAAAATCGATCCTTCACAACAGGTGAAAAATCTGTCGATCGGTCAGCGGCAAATGATCGAAATCGGCAAGGCGCTGATACGCGACGCGCGCGTGATTGCATTCGATGAACCGACCAGCTCGTTGTCGTCGCGTGAAACCACGCAGCTGTTCCGGATCATTCGCGCATTGAAGGCCGAGGGCCGCGCGATCATCTACGTCACGCATCGGATGGATGAAGTCTACGAACTGTGCGATCGCGTGACTGTGTTTCGCGACGGCCGTCGTATCGATACGTTCGAAGCGGGCGATGGACTCGATCGTGATCGCCTGATCAGCTGCATGGTGGGTCGTTCGATCGCCGACGTATACGGCTATCGCTCGCGCGAACTCGGTGCTGTGCAGCTCGACGTCAAGGACTTGATGGGACGTGGCTTACGCGAACCGGCTTCGTTTAAGGCACGTAAAGGTGAAATCCTCGGTTTCTTCGGACTGGTCGGCGCCGGACGTTCCGAGTTGATGAAGCTCATCTACGGTGCAGTCAAACCGGCTGCCGGCGAGATCACGCTCAAAGGCAAGCGCGTGCGTTTCGCCACGCCACGCGATGCCGTGCGCGCAGGCGTCGCGCTATGTCCGGAAGATCGCAAGCAGGAAGGCATCGTCTCGATCGCTTCGGTGTCGGACAACCTCAACATCAGTTGCCGTCGTCATTTCAGCCGCTTCAACGTGCTCAACGGCCGCAAGGAAGCGCAGACCGCCAAAGCGTTCATCGGCAAGCTCGCGATCAAGACGCGTAACGGCGAAACGCCGATCGGCACGCTCTCCGGCGGCAATCAACAGAAAGTGATTCTGTCGCGCTGGCTCGCCGAAAACATCGACGTGTTCCTGATGGACGAACCCACGCGCGGTATCGACGTCGGCGCACGCAGCGAGATTTACGGCCTGCTATATGGGCTCGCTGAAGCGGGCCGCACGGTCATTGTCGTGTCGAGCGATCTCGCTGAAGTGATCGGCGTTGCGGATCGCGTGATCGTGATGAAGGAAGGCCGCATCGTCGGCGATCTACCGAAGGCGCAGGCCACGCCGGATGCGCTGATCAAGCTCGCACTGCCGCGCTAAAGACGCCGCACTCGACACCGCACTTAACGCCGCACTCATCGCGCAACTGAAGGCAACTGAATCGCGCCACTGAAAACGGAATAGACATCATGCATACACCTTCAACCGACCCCTCTTCGCCAGCCGTCGCTTCCGCGGGCTCGAGCGCACGCGCCGCACGCACCTGGGACCTGATCAACAGGTCCGGCATCGTGATGGTGTTCATCATCCTGTTCGCGGCGTTATCGTTCACCGTGCCGGAATTTTTAAGCTCGCGAAACATCCAGGGCTTGCTGCTTTCCGTCACGCTGATCGGTTCGATCTCCGTGACCATGATGTTCGTGCTCGCACTGGGTGAAGTGGATTTGTCGGTGGCCTCGATCGTTGCGTTCGCTGGCGTGGTGGCGTCCACGTTGATCACTGCGACGCATAGCGTGACGATCGGCATCGCCGCGGGCGTACTCGCGGGTGGCGGAGTCGGACTGGTCAACGGTGTGCTGGTCGCACGCTACAAGATCAACTCGCTGATCGTCACGCTCGCCATGATGGAAGTCGTGCGCGGCCTCGCCTACATTACCTCGAACGGCGACGCCGTGATGATCTCCGAAGAGCGTTTCTTCGACCTCGGCGGCGGCGCGTTCCTCGGCATTTCGTATCCGATCTGGAGCAACATCGTCGGCTTCGTGCTGTTCGGTTTTCTGCTGAAGAAAACCGTATTCGGCAAGAACGTGCTGGCCGTCGGCGGCAATAGCGAGGCCGCTTTGCTCGCGGGCTTGCCGGTTACGCGTATCAAGATCACAGTGTTCGTATTGCAGGGCCTTGTGACCGGCTTTGCAGGCGTGATGCTGGCGTCACGCATGAGTCTCGGCGACCCGAAAACCTCGGTCGGGCTCGAGCTCGGCGTGATTTCGGCATGCGTGCTCGGCGGCGTTTCGCTGACGGGCGGTGTCGCAACGATTTCCGGTGTGCTGGTCGGCGTGCTGATCATGGGCTCCGTGCAGGACGCAATGAGCCTGATGAATGTGCCGACCTTCTACCAATACCTGATTCGTGGCGGGATTCTGCTGCTCGCGGTGCTGTTCGATCAGTACCGCCGCAGCAAGCGTGTGCACTGACGACTAACACGCGCGCCCCCGGGCCAGGCGCGCCCCTCTACTTGCTTGCCAACAGGAGATTTCATGGCTGATTCCAACCAGACTAAAAAGCCGCTGCGCAGCCAGGCGTGGTTTGGCCTCAAAGACCGCGACGGTTTTCTGCATCGTTCGTGGATGAAAAACCAGGGTATTCCGCACGACGAATTCGACGGACGTCCTGTGATCGGCATCTGCAATACGTGGTCTGAACTGACGCCGTGCAACGCGCATTTTCGCGAGCTCGCCGAGTATGTGAAAAAAGGCGTTCACGAAGCGGGCGGTTTGCCCCTTGAGTTTCCGGTGATGTCGCTCGGTGAGACCAATCTGCGCCCGACCGCGATGCTGTTCCGCAACCTCGCTTCGATGGACGTCGAAGAATCGATCCGCGGCAATCCCATGGACGGGGTGATTCTGCTGGTCGGCTGCGACAAGACCACGCCGGCGCTCCTGATGGGCGCGGCGTCGTGCAATCTGCCCGCGCTCGCGGTGTCGGGCGGTCCCATGCTCAACGGCCGGTTTCGAGGCAAGAATATCGGCTCCGGTACGGGCGTCTGGCAGATGTCCGAGGAGGTACGCGCCGGCACGATGACTCAGGAAGAATTCACTGAAGCCGAGTCGTGCATGAACCGCTCGCGCGGCCACTGCATGACGATGGGTACCGCGTCGACGATGGCCTCGATGGTCGAATCGCTCGGCATGGGCTTGCCGCACAACGCGGCGATTCCCGCAGTCGACGCCCGCCGGCAAGTGCTCGCGCATCTCGCGGGCCGACGCATTGTCGATATGGTCCGCGAGGATCTGACGATGGACAAGATCCTGACGCGCCAGGCCTTCGAAAACGCGATCCGCACGAATGCGGCGATCGGCGGCTCGACCAATGCGGTTGTGCATCTGATCGCGCTGGCCAAGCGCATCGGCGTGGAACTGTCGCTGGAAGACTGGGAGCTCGGTTCGAACGTGCCATGTCTGGTGAACCTGCAACCGTCAGGCGAGTACCTGATGGAAGATTTTTACTATGCGGGTGGTCTGCCCGCGGTGCTCAAGCAACTTGGCGAACAAGGCCTGCTGCATCGCGAAGCACTGACGGTGAACGGCAAGACGATCTGGGACAACGTGCGCAACGCGCCGAATCACGACGAGAAAGTCATCACGACATTCGCCGAGCCGTTCAAGCCGAAGGCTGGCATCGCGGTGCTCAAAGGCAACCTGGCGCCAAACGGCGCGGTGATCAAGCCGTCGGCGGCGACGCCGCATCTGCTGAAGCATCGCGGCCGTGCGGTCGTGTTCGAGAACATCGAGGAATTGCACGCGAAGATCGACGACGACTCGCTCGACATCGACGAGCATTGCGTCATGGTGCTCAAGGGGGCGGGGCCGAAAGGTTATCCAGGCTTTGCGGAAGTCGGCAACATGCCGCTGCCGAAGAAGGTGCTGCAAAAAGGCATCACGGATATGGTGCGCATTTCCGACGGCCGCATGAGCGGCACGGCGTACGGCTCGGTGGTGCTGCATGTATCGCCGGAAGCGGCTGCGGGCGGCCCGCTCGCATTCGTGCAAACCGGCGACATGATCGAACTCGACGTCGACGCACGCCGTCTGCATCTGGACGTCACCGACGAGGAACTCGCACGCCGGCGTGCCGCGTGGCAGCCGCCTGCGCCGCCCACGCGCGGCTACTACAAGCTTTACGTCGACCATGTGCTGCAGGCGGACCAGGGCGCCGATCTTGATTTCCTGGTCGGATCGAGCGGCGCGGCCGTGCCGCGCGACTCGCATTGATCGCCGTTTGAACGGCTAAACGTTTCTCCCTGCGCTTTGCGAGAAGGCGTATTGCCGATGCGGATCGAAATCCCGCATCGGCTTTTTTATGGGCTTCACGGTTTGAAAAAAGCGGGCAGAAATAAAAACGGCCGGGCATGTCATGCCCAGCCGATTTATAACTCGCAGGTTCACAACCCCTGGCTTTTAAAGCCAGAGGGTTTATGGCGACCGTCAAAAACTCCGGCGCTTCGCCAGAGTGTTGGCGTTTGACTTATTGTTTGATGAATCGATCGTTTGCCCAGAGGCCTTCCGTATCACTATTAGCGGAATTTACGAATTCGACATCGTGCCCAACCACGCGCACAACCCGGAAACTCGAGTTTTCCGGCGCGGAAACGCACTGATATCCGGAGAAGAATTCCTGCATCTTTTGCTGTTCACCAGCTTGCGCATGTTGGTCGGCGGCGTCGAGTTTATCCTTCGACAGGCAACCGTACGCGTTAGCCTTGAACTGTATGGTTTGCTGCGGCTTGACCATGGAATCTTGTGCCTGGACAGAAGCAGCAGCCAAACCCGCAATGGCGAAAACAAGGGCGATTCGCGTTTTCATATTTTCCTCCGGTGCGGGTTGAATAACTCAGGTTAGCTATGTATTTAACTTTAACGTCGAACCCGCACCTTGCACTTTAGGAGAACGCGAGATAAGGACAAGCACATCTTGTGTGCGGTCGCAACAGCGGCGAATTGTCGCACCACCTTTGGTGCCTGCTTAAACCTTGAGCAGCCACTTAAACAGGGTGGATTGCAACGGATAACTAAAGGACGGGCGAGGTGCGCTGCTTTAACCAGTAAAGCTTTGCGGCACGTATTGGCGTAAACGAGAGGCACCAATTAAGTGAATTAATACAATTAACGGATGGACTTGGTGCATTGCACACAAAGTCATTCACCCGACTAATCAAAAATCACGAAATAACGGGGTGCATACTGAAGATAAACGGTGCCAGGTGCGCCAGGCGACGCGGCGGGGCGTCGCTGGGCGGCCCGGCCGCGGGTTACTGGGGCTGCTGATTACCCTCAAAGAACTCGGACTGGAACATGCACATGCGTAATGCATTGTGATAACGGCCATTGCCGAAAAACTCTTCGATCAGCTCGGCCTCGTGCCGGAAACCGCACTTCTCATAGACGTGAATGGCAGCGGTATTCGACTTGTCGACGATCAGGTAGACCTTACGCAGGTTCAGCACCGAAAACGCGTAGTCGATCGCGAGCTGCGTGGCGATGGTGGCGTAGCCGCGGCCCTGTGCGTGCGGCGCGATGATGATCTGGAACTCGCCACGCCGGTGAATGTAGTCCAGCTCGATCAACTCGACGACGCCGACGGTCTGGCCGTCGTTGTCGATCGCGACGAAACGGCGCTCGCGCAGGTCGTGCACGTGCTGGTCGTACAGTTGAGTCAGTTCGGAGAACGTTTCATAGGGCTCTTCGAACCAGTAACGCATGATCTTTGCGTTGTTATTCACTTCGTGGACGAAGCGTAGATCGGTGCGCTCGAGCGGACGCAGGGTCAGTTCGCTGCTGCGTTCGATAGTCATTGGATTCCCCTTGAGAATTATTGATTTGAGTGCGCAAGCTCAGGGCGAGGCCTCAGGCTTGCGTTTCCTGTTAGTCCGGGCTCAGCGCAGGGAGTTCTTGCAACGCCAGACTCCGGGGCAGCGCGTTTTTGCAAAGCGCGAGGCGCCACGCGGGTTCGGCGGCGGTGGGGCGTCGCGTTGTCGCAGGCCGCTTGTCGTAAATTTGTGAGGGGCTCGGCACGGTGTGGGCACATGCGGTGCTCTACAATGAAATCAGGCTCTTGCGATGGAGGCTACCGTGATCGAGCACTTGATATTAGGCGCCTTTCTGGTTATCCCGCTGCTTATCGTCGCGTTTCTTTTCTCCGACGAATTGTGGCAGGAACACCGGCATCTGCACGAGATGAATCCCGTGCCGGCGAAACGGCATCGGATCGACTGGCGGCATCCGCTGCGCCGTTCGCGGCATCGGCTTTGATGCCGGTTGGGCGGCCGCATGGGTGAGCGCGTGGTTAACATGTGGCAAGTGACGAGGCGAGGGCGCCTCGCGAATTGAACCCGCAAATAAAAAAGCCTGCCGTTTCGGGCAGGCTGAAAAGAGATCCACACTCAATGCCTTGCGGGTACAAGGCAGACACCAGTCTAGCCGCACAGCGCGTGCGGCTGGTTTCACCGGCCTTTACACATATTACGGGGCGTGACCAGTTACGCCGCGCCTGGCGTCAGTGGGCGCATCAGTGAGCGCGCCAGTGGTCGCGAATGCGTTTGGCCAGCGCTTCCACCGTGGCCGTATCGGCGACTTCGCGTGCGTGCATGCGCAGTGGCTGGCCTTCCCAGCGCGGGATCACGTGAAAATGCACGTGCGGCACCGTTTGTCCCGCCGCCGCGCCGTTGAACTGTCCGATGAACACGCCGTCAGGGCGCAGCGCCGCGCGTACGGCGATGGCGAGCTTCTGTGTCATGCGCATGCAGGCCACCGTCGAGGCGTCCGACAACTCGAAAATCTCAACCGCCGCTTCCTTTGGCACGACCAGCACGTGACCGTCAGCTTGCGGCATCAGGTCCATGAAGGCCAGTGCAGCGTCGCTTTCCGCCACTTTGATGCAGGGTAGTTCGCCGCGCAGAATCTTCGCGAAGGGGTTGCTGTTGTCGTAATTCATCTCGCGTCCTCTAGGGTGCTGTCTGTATCAAGGGGGAGGTGCTGTCGGCGATATTGTCCACCACATCTGTTACAACACGCGCGCGGTGCGTTTGATTCCGTCGCTGCCGGAGGCGGCCGATTGGGAGCGCTTCAACACCGCTCGTCAACAACTGCAGCCGAACCTGTCGCTCAAGGTGCCGGCCGCACGTTATGCGCGCTGATTAGCCACTCACCGCGACCTGATTCTTCCCATCCCGCTTTGCCCGATACAGTCCGACGTCGGCGGCTTCGATCAGCGTCGTCACCGGTTCGCTTGCGGATGGCACGATCATCGCCGCGCCGATGCTGATCGTCACGACGCCGCTCGTCGACCCCGCATGCGGAATGCCGAGCCCTTCGATCGCAATGCGGATCTTTTCAGCGAGCAACCGCAATCCACCCGAAGACGTGCCCGGCAACACCACCGCAAACTCTTCGCCGCCAAATCGTGCCGCGAGATCGGGCGAGCGTCCGAGGCACGACTCGATGGTGTGGGCGACGCGCTTAAGCACTTCGTCGCCGGCAACGTGTCCATACGTGTCGTTGTAGGCCTTGAAGTTATCCACATCGATCATTAGAAAACCGAGGCCGGTTTTGTCGCGCGTGCCACGACGCCATTCGGCGGCGAGGTACTGATCGAGGTAACGACGATTCGACAAACCTGTCAAACCATCCGAATGCGTGAGCCGCTGCAATTCCAGGTTGGTCGCGAGCAATTGCTGCTGCGACTGACGCAGCGCCTGATAGGCCTCGTCGCGCTGCAACAGGTTCAGGTACGAGCGCGAGTGATAGCGAATCCGCGCGATCAACTCGATGCGGTCCGGCAGCTTCACCAGGTAGTCGTTAGCGCCCGCAGCGAAGGCGGCGCTCTTCACCAACGGCTCTTCCTTGGTCGACAGCACGATGATCGGAATATCGCGCGTCGACGGATTCTGCCGGTATTGCCGCACGAGGGTCAGGCCGTCGGTGCCGGGCATCACCAGGTCTTGCAGAATCACCGTTGCGCGGGTTTCGTCGGCGCAGCGCACCGCCTCTTCGGGCGACGCGCAGTAGTGAAAGTCGACGCTCGCTTCATCGGCCAGCGCCTGGCGGACCGCCTCGGCGATGATCGCCTGATCGTCGACCAGCAACACCATGATCGGGCACTCGGCTGCGGGCGGATTGCCGAGGATACGCGCCAATGCGTCGTCGATGGCGCTATTGGGCGCGTCCTCCGCGTACGTCTGCGCATTCGCGTCGTGTTCTGCAAGGTTCGGCGCAGTGGCGTTCTGATGCGGTTTGGGAGTGTCCATGTTGGTCAGCCAGAATGAATGTCAATGAGTCGTAGCGGGCTAAGTGCGGCTAGTGTGCGCCTACCTCGCGCAAACGGCGGCGGCGAGCGCGGCGGCGATGCGGGGCAACGGCAGGATCGCGGCAGCGGCATCGAGCGTCGCGGCCGCTTTGGGCATGCCGTAGACGGCGCTGGTTGCCTCGTCCTGCGCGATCGTGTGATAGCCCTTGGTGCGCATCGCCTTGAGCCCGATTGCGCCGTCGCGGCCCATGCCGGTCAGCAGCACGCCGATTGCTCGCGCCGGCCAGCGTGCCACGACACTATGAAAAAACACGTCGACGGAAGGCCGATAGGGCGTTTCTGCCGGCACGGTGGTGTAACCGAGCACGTTAGGCAGCTTCAGGTGCAGATGGTCGTCGGTGGCGGCGAGCAGGGCGACGCCCGCTTGCGGCCGGTCGCCTTCGCGGGCGATCCGCACCGGCAGCGCCGACTGCTGGTTCAGCCAGTCGGCCATGCCGGCGGCGAATGCCGCGTCGACGTGCTGGACGATGACAATTGCCGCAGGGAAGTCTTTCGGCAAACCGGCGAGCAGGGTGGCGAGTGCCGCCGGGCCGCCCGCCGAGGCGCCGATCGCAACCAGCGACGTGTCGCGATTCGTCGCGCTGATGGGCGTTGATGCAGCCGCCGCGCCAGGCGTATTGCGCTCCCTGACCAGGGCGGCGATGTGGTCGATCTTCGCGATCAGGGTGGCGATGCTCTTAGGCGCGTCCGGACCGCTCAGCGAGGGCGTATCGACCGCATCGAGCGCGCCCGCGCCCATCGCTTCGTAGACCCGCCACGCGTTCGCACCCACGTCGACGGTCACGATCAGGATCGCGCATGGCGCCTTCGCCATGATGCGACGCGTGGCCTCGATGCCGTCGACGTTCGGCATGACGAGATCCATCAGCACGATGTCGGGCCGCTGTGCGGTGCAGAAATCGACCGCCTGCTCGCCGTCCTGCGCGACCCACAGCAGCTCATAGTCGGGGCGCGCCGCGAGCGCGCGGCGCAGGGCCTCGACGGCGAGGGGCAGGTCATTGACGATACCGATTTTCATCCGTTTTACCCGTGGGGTTAACCGTAAGCTTCGCCGATCAGATCACGCACGGCATCGAGCAATGCTTCGTCGTGGAAACTGCCTTTCGCCAGATAGTAATCCGCGCCCGCGTTCAGGCCGGCGCGGCGGTCCTCTTCGCGATCCTTGTACGAGACGATCATCACCGGCAGCGCCTGCAGCTGCGGATCACGCTTGATGAGCGTGACGAGTTCGATACCGTCCATGCGCGGCATGTCGATGTCGGTAATCACGAGGTCGAAGCGCTCGCCGCGCACGGCGTTCCAGCCGTCCATGCCGTCGACGGCGATCGTCACATCGTAGCCACGCGTAGCCAGCAGCTTGCGCTCGAGTTCGCGCACGGTGAGCGAATCGTCGACCACCAGCACGCGCCGCGTGACGCGCCGGGCGGCGAGGGCCGTGCCGTTCTGCGTGTGTTTCAGATCGCCGCCCGCCACGAGCCGTTCGACTGAGCGCAGCCAGTCGTCGACATCCGCGATCAGCACCGGGTCGCCGTTTTCCATCAACGCGCCGGCGGTAATGTTCCTGATTTTGCCGAGGCGGGGGTCGAGCGGCTGCACGACCAGCATCCGCTCACCGAGAAAGCGATCGACCACCACGCCGTAGGTTTCTTCGCCGTCGCCGATCACGATCATGCTGACGGTATCGGCTTCGCTGGCGGGTGGCGCGGTGTCGAGAATCTGATGCGCGGTGACGACGCCGATGCGGCGGCCGTCGAAGGCAATGTGCTGATGGCCTTCGAGCAATTCGATCTCTGCGCGGCTCACGTGCAGTGTGCGGTTCACATGCGCGAGCGGCACCGCGTACGGCTCGCCCGCGACTTCGACGAGCAGGCTGCGGATCACGGAGAGCGTGAGCGGCAACTGCAACTGCATGCGCGTGCCGAAGCCGGGTTCGTGCGTGATGCGCACCGTGCCGCGCACGCGCTTGACGACGTCGTGCACTGCGTCGAGCCCGACGCCACGGCCCGAGACTTCCGTGACCTGATCGCGCAGCGAGAAGCCGGGCAGGAAGAGGAATTCGAGGAACTCGGTCTCGGACAGGCGCGCGGCCGTTTCGGCGCTCGCCAGTTTTTTGCGAACGATCGAGGTGCGCAATGCGTCGAGGTCGATGCCCGCGCCGTCGTCGGTGACGGTGATGAGCAATGCGCCGGCGGTGTGGCGGGCGTCGAGCGTGAGCGTGCCTTCTTCGGACTTGCCGTGCGCGAGACGTACCGCGGGCGCTTCGATGCCGTGATCGATCGCGTTGCGCAGCATATGGCCGAGCGGCGCTTCGAGCAGATCGAGAATGTCGCGGTCCACCTGAGTCGATTCGCCGACCAGTTGCCAGCGCACCTTCTTGCCGAGCGAACGCGCGACGTCACGCACCATGCGTGCGAGACCGCTGGTGCCGTCGCCGAAGGGGCGCATCCGGCATTGCAGGGCGGCGTCGTAAAGCTGCTGCGACAGATGGGTCGAGCGGCGGTCGAAGCTCTCCAGATCGGCCAGACGTTCGGCGAGCAGATGCTGCGATTCCGCTGTCAGGCGGCGCAATTCTTCGAGCGCGGCGTGCGCGCGTGGGTCGAGCTTCAGGTCGGCAAGCGTTTCGTGTAACTGATCCAGTGCGCGTGTGCCGTCACGTTGGACGCGTTTGACGCGCAGCATCGATTGCGCGAAAGGTTTGAGCCAGCGCGATTCGACCAGCGATTCGCCGGA
Organism: Paraburkholderia sediminicola; assembly: GCF_046030555.1. Classification (GTDB taxonomy): domain Bacteria; phylum Pseudomonadota; class Gammaproteobacteria; order Burkholderiales; family Burkholderiaceae; genus Paraburkholderia; species Paraburkholderia sediminicola_E. Next base: position 21,634 of record NZ_JAQQCH010000014.1, read on the forward strand.
TAGGGAGAGTAGCCGGTCGAGGTTGTCGGCGCGTACGCGCAGCATGCGGCCAGGGTCTGTTGCCGGGGCGCCCGTCTCGTTCGACGTGGGCGCGGCCGCGGCTGCAGACACGGAGACGCCTGCAGGAGCGGACAGGATTGCAGAGGTTGACGTGGACCCAATTGCAGTCGTGCTGGCCGGCGCGGATGACGCAGGCGTCGCTTCGGCGCGTAAGGCACTCGCTAGCAGGTTGAATGCAGCGTCGGCGTCATGGTCGGCACTGGCCGATGCGGTTGGGGGTTCGGCGGCTACGCTGGGTGCAGGTGCAGGTGCAGGTGCAGGTGCAGGTGCAGGTGCAGGTGCAGGTGCAGCGCCGACGAAGCGAGCAGGATTCGCTGCAGGTGTAGAAGCAGCCGGTGGCATAGCATCCCGCCGCATTGCCGCCCCATGCGGCGCGACACCCACCATACGCGCTTGCAATGACGCCACGCACGCGCTGACGGCGTCACGCGCCGACTCGTCTTCATCATTGCCGATGCGCGTAACGATATCGACACCGCGCAGCAACTCGTCGATCCAGGCAGGGTCGAGCAACGCGCGCCCTTCCTGCGCCGCGACGAAACAATCTTCCATCGCATGCGCGAGTTCGACACCGACCTGCACGCCGACGATACGCGCCGCGCCCTTCAGCGAATGAGCCGCACGCATGCAGGCCTCAAGCGCGGCGGCATCGCGCGGTGCTCGGTCGAGGCCGAGCAGGCCGTCGTTGAGCACGCGTGCCTGGGTCCGCGCTTCCTCGTGAAAGAGATCGATCAGCGACGGGCGGCGCGGGTCGTCCGTCATCCGAGACTCCGGTTCAAGGTATCGAACAATGCGTCGGCGTCGAGCAGGCCGACCGTCATGCCGCGCCACGGGGCCACTGCCCGCGTGTGCGCGGCGGCCGCTTGCGACAGCGTCGCGGGCGGCGGGCAAAATGTAGAGATCGCGATCCGATGCACGCCGTCGACCTGGTCGACGGGCAGCACCGCGTGCTCTTCCGCGCGCGAGACCACCAGCAAACGCGGCAGATCGTGACGCGCTTTGTCGTCGTGCGCAGTGGTGTCGGCCTCGAAACCCAGCAGATGCGCGAGCGACAAGCACACCAGCAAGTCACCCTGCACGTTCACCACACCCAGCACCGCGCGATGCTGCCGATGTGGCAACGTATGGATCGGCCGCGTCTGCACGATGCGTTTGAAGATCGGCGTGGGCAGCGCGAGCCATTCGCCGCCGATACGGAAGATGAGAAACGACTCACTCGCACCTTGCAGATCGTGTCGTTGCTGTCGCGTCGGCGTGCGGCTCTCATGTTGCGAGAGATCCACCTGCGGAATCGGACGCTCCAGCAATTTGGCCGCCGCCGCCTCGAACACGGGGCAATTCAGGCAGCGCACGTACTCGACCAGCCGCTCACACGATGAATCGCCGCGTACGCCGATGCGGTTCCAGCAATCGTCGAAGCTCACCGTGCGATCCTCAACCACGTTGCGCTCCCTGTGCGCGCGACGCGCGTTCCATCAACAGACGTGCGCCGTTGCGATCGCCTTCGAGTTCGAGCAGCGTCGCCAGATGCGCGAGTGCTCCGGCGTGTTGCGGGTCGAGGTAGAGCGCCTTGCGATACTGGCCGCGTGCGAGGTTCGTATCGCCGCTGGCGTCGGCCAGCACACCGAGCAGATAGAACGCGTCAGCGTGCGGTGCGTGCTGTTCCAGGTAAGCGTTGATCGCGTTCGCCGCTTCCGTCAGACGGCCTGCGTCGGCTAACGCATGCGCGGCTTGCAGCGTATCGCGTGCGGCGTTGGTCGGCGAGGCGATGTGCGACGACATGAACTCGCGCGACGGTGATGCGGCTTTGAACGGCGCCGGTGTGCGTTGCGAAATACCGTTCAATGACGTTTGCGGCGACATGCCATCCAACGGCAAGCGGGGTGAATTCCCTTCCGGCGGTATGTATGGCGAAGTCCCGTTAAACGGTGCCGGCGTTGCGACGTCACTGAACGGTGTGCGCGCAACCGGATCGGGCCACGCGAACGGCTCTGCTGAAAACACTTGCAGCGGGGCGAGCGCGGGCACCGGTGAATGAGTCATTGCCAGTGCGGCGGCGGTGGCGAACGGCGCGGTATGCCAGCCATTGAACTGCGCTTCACCAGCCGTGGCGCGGTGGAACGCGAACGCCAAAGGAATCTTCGCCGACTGCATGCCATGACGCATCAACAGCCCGGTTTCCGCGGGACCAACGAACAGCGTGCCGTTTTCGGCCAGCACGCTATTGAGCGCGTGCAAGGCCGCGTGTTGTGCCTCGCGATCGAAGTAAATCAGCACGTTGCGGCAGAACACGAAGTCGTAGACGCCGAGCGCCGTGGCATCGAGTTGCATCAGGTTGGCGCGCGAGAACCGGACCGCGTCGACGATACGCGGCGCAAGACGCCAGCCGTCTTCGGTGCGCGCGAAGTGCGCGTCGCGAAACGGGAACGCGTTGCCGCGAAACGAGTTGCGGCTGTACAGGGCGCGCTGTGCGACGGCCAGTGAGCGCTCGCTGATATCCATCGCGTCGATGCGCATGTGCGCGGGGTCGATGCCGGCATCGAGCAAAGTCATCGCGATCGTGTACGGCTCTTCGCCGGTCGAGCAGGGCAGGCTCAGAATCCGCAGCGGCAGCGCGGTGCCGCGCTCGTCGAGACGTTCATGCGCGAGACGCGCGAGCGCCCTGAATGCGTCAGCGTCGCGATAGAACCAGGTCTCCGGCACCACTACCGTTTCGACCAACGCTTGCACGATCGAAGGTGATGCCTGCGCGGCTTCCCAGTAGTCGGCGAGCGTGGCGCCGGCGTGACCCTCCGCGCACCAGGCGGCGGCGCGCTGATCGACCGCTCGCTCGATCGCACTATGACCGAGCGACGCGGCATCGAGTCCGATGGTTCGATGCAGCAGATCGACGAAGCGTCGATACAGCGGCGCGTTGTCGTGATGCGCGTTCATGCGTGCGCCTCGGGAAATAGCAACGCTTTGACGTCGTCGGGCAGCAGATGCTCGACGCGAATCCATTGCACCAGACCACCTGCTTCGCTCGCGACCGGACCCAGATAGCGCGCGTGCGGGGTGTCGATGCCGGCATCCTGGAACGCGTCGGCGCTGAGGCGGATGGTGCGCGTTGCGCCTTCGAGCAGGAGCGCGAGCAGGCGCACCGTGCCCGCGTGCGGATAGCGCACCAGCACGACGCGCGTCGACATCAGCTGCGCGGCAGGGCGGCCGAGCGCGAGCGCCGGCAGATCGATCACCGGCAGCGGCGCGCCTTCGTGATCGAGTACGCCCGCGACCCACGACGGCGCACCGGGAATCGTCTTCGGCGGCGATTGCGGCGTGAGCGGCATCAGACGCTCCACCTGCGTCGCGTCGATCACGTAGCGTTCGCTATCGAGCGTGAAGAGGATGAAGAGCATCGGCGTGGGTGTGGGTTTGGGCTGTGGAGGGGCGTGAGGGTGGGTCGGCGTCAGCGTGCTTCATGAGCCCGCCGCGACGCTTCAGGCCACCACCTTGAAGCGCGATACGCCGGTGCGCAAGCTATTGGCGACGTGCGTCAGATCGTCGATAGCCTGAGTCGACTGGCGCAGCGATTCCGCCGTCTGCTGCGCGGCCTCCGAGAGCTGCGTCAGTGCCTGGGTAATCTGCTCCGCGCCGGTGGCCTGCGTCTGCATGCCTTCGTTGACCATCGAGAAGCGCGGCGCGAGCGCCTGCACCTGCTGAATGATCTGCGTGAGATGGCCGCCCACGTTCTGCACGTCGAGCATGCCGCGCCGCACTTCTTCGGAAAACTTGTCCATGCCCATCACACCCGCCGCCACCGCCGACTGAATCTCCTTGACCATCTGTTCGATGTCGTAGGTCGCCACGGCGGTTTGATCCGCGAGGCGGCGGATCTCGGTCGCCACGACCGCGAAGCCGCGGCCATATTCGCCGGCCTTTTCCGCTTCGATCGCCGCGTTCAGTGAGAGCAGGTTGGTCTGATCCGCGACCTTGGTGATGGTGGCGACGACCTGGTTGATGTTGCTGGCCTTCTCGTTGAGGATCGCAAGCTTCGCGTTGACCGAGCCGGCCGCTTCCATTACGAGGCGCATGGTGTCTTCCATGCGCGCGAGACCGGCGTGACCGGTGCCCGCGAGCGCCGCCGACTGGCCGGCTACTTCGGAGACTTCGTTCATCGTGCGCAGCAGATCGCGCGAGGTTGCGAAGATTTCGCGCGACGTGGCGCCGATCTCGGTGGTGGTCGCCGCGGTTTCGTTCGCGGTGGCTTGCTGTTCACGCGAGGTCGCGGCGATTTCCGTGACCGACGTGGTGACCTGGACCGCCGATTTCTGCGCCTGGCCGACCAGCGCGGTGAGCTCATCGGTCATGCGGTTAAAGCCGGCTTCGAGCGCGCCGATTTCATCCGCGCGGTTCAGTTGCAGACGCTGCGTGAGGTCGCCCGTGCGCATGACGTCGACGACTTGCAGCACCTTCGCCATCGGCGTGGTGACCGCGCGCAGCAGCCAGTAACCGGCCAGCACGGCGGCGACGGCGGCGATCAGCAGCATCACGAGCAGCACGATACGGGTCGTCTCGACCGAGCTGCGGATGCTTTCGGCGGACTGGTCAGCGTACGCCTTGTTGTTGTCCACCAGCTTGCGCACGGAAAGCCGGCCGGTTTCCCAGATCGGCGTGAGCTGCGAGTTGAAGATGTGCGCGGCGTTCTCTTTCGAGGTCGGCAGGGCGGTCAGCAGCGATGCCTGGATAGGCAGGTATTGCGCGTGTTGCTGGCGGAAGTCGCCGAAGAGTTCACGGTCTTCCTGACGGAAGATGGTGCCGCCGTAATCATTGAGCAGCTTCTGCAGCGTTTGCTGTGTCTCGACAAGGCGCGTGGAGTCGCGCTTGACGGAATCGGGGTCCGCGTCGACATAGATGAGGCGCTGCGTGACGGTGTAGTTCTCGAACCAGGCCGCGCGCATCGCGGTCGCGTAGTAGAGGCCGGGCATCGAGTCCTGCTGCTGGCTCTTCGCGTCATGGTCGATGCCACCGAGTTGCTCGAAAGTGACGATTGCCATTACCAACATCACGATCAGCACGATCCCGAAGCTGCACAGAATCCGTTGCCGGATGGTCCATTGTTTCACGCGCACGCCCCTTAATTTTTTGGCTTGGTCCCGACGCCCGATGTCGACTTGTGGGTCCCGGGTCGGGGGATCGGAAAGCTTCGCAGGTCGTCGGATTTGTCTGACGGGTTATGCGGCGGATTTTACAGGACTGCCCGCGCGACGTTACACCCGTAATGCCCGGTTACCAACTGCAGCATCTATTTCTGCACGCAGCCCACACAATCTGTTCCATGCCTGAACGGCGGGAGTCAAACATGAAAAAGATGGCGATGGCGTTGTTGATGGTCGGGAGCCTGAGTGTGGCGGGTCAAGCGTCAGCTCACGGCAATGGCGGCGATGTGGTCGGTGCGCTGATCGGCGGTGCCTTGCTGGGCGCGGTGGTCACGTCCGCATTGAATCCGCCGCCGATGGTCGCTTACCAGCAGCCGGTCTATGCGCAACCGGTGTATGCGCAACCGGTGTATCAGCAGGCGCCTGTGTATGCGGGGCCGCCGCCGGGATACTGCTATGACCAGTACCAGCGTGCGTACGTCGCGTGCGGCGCACCGCCGCCCGCACAATATGGGTATCCGCAGCAGCCGCAACAGGGCTGGTAAACGGAAGGTACCGGCGCGCGTGTCGCTTCGACGCCCGCGCGCTGCAGAGAAAAAGGCCGTCGCAATATTGCGACGGCCTTTTCTTGTTGGGGGACTCCGCTCGGTGCTTCAGTGCTCAGTGCTTGTGATGTAGCCACTCCGCATAGTGCGTATCGAGCCAGCGCTCGAGGCGCTCCGGCCCCGTCTTATGGCGCGGGTGGGACGCAGCCCAGATCACGACGCCGACCAGCAGCATCACCAAAGGTCCCAACAAATAAGCCATTAACGATTCAGACATCGGAGCCTCCACCTCGGCTTGCAATCATGCTTTAGTTTAGGCGATGAACGGCGGGAAGAAAGGCTACTGTGATGGGTTGGCTGGCGGCGCGGCGGGATTGACGTGAATTGGCTGACGGGAAGCCGTTGCAGCGCGATTTAGAACCTCGTGAAGCGCTTATCTTTCTGTTTAAAGACATGGGGTTGAAGCTCAGTTTGATTTTGATGTGTACCATCGACGGCTTACGGCTTACGGCTTACGGCTTACGGCTTACGGCTTACGGCTTACGGCTTACGGCTGGCCGACGGCGTGGTGAGCCTTGGCAGCCGGCCTGGCGCTTACCGCATCTGCTGGACGTGCTGCACTTAGCCGATCACGCCTTGTCGGCCGCTCTCGATCTGGGCGTCGACAAAATCCGCCCACAGTTGCAAGCTTCGACGCCGCTGTGCCACATGCTCCGCGTGGCTGTCTCTGCCCGTGGTGTCTTTGACGGCATGCGCCAGCGCATTTTCAATCGCCTCCGAAGGCTGTCCCATCTCGTGTAGATGGGTCGCGGCGGTGCGCCGAAAGTCATGCAGGACGAAATGCTCCACGTCGAGTCCGAGCGATTTGACGGCCTGATTGAGCGTGCTCTTGGCGATCGGACGATCGTCGCCCCTGACGCTCGGGAAGACGAAATTCCGGCTGGTCTTCGTGTCCTGAAGCTCGCGAAGCAGGGCGACCGCCTGATGCGAGAGATGCACCACATGCTCACGGCTCTTGTTCATTCGCGCGGCGGGGATCGTCCATCGCGCTGCATTGAGGTTGAATTCGGACCAGGCCGCCTCGACGATGTCCGATTTCCGCACCATCGTCAGCACGAGCAGGTGCAAAGCCAATTTCAGTGGACGTCGAATGTTCGAGGCGTAGATCGCGCGGAGCATGGCGCCTATTTCGTCTGCGGCGAGCACGCGGGTGCGGCTGTCCGGCGTCGCGATGAAGCGGGCCGGGATGAGCGCTGCCGGGTTGGTCGTAGCGAGTTGCCGGGCAATCAGGTACTCATAGAGCCGCTTGACCGCGTTGCGCGTGTGGAGCGCCATCTTCGGCGAGCCACGGCTCTTGATCTGGTCGCATATCGCGCGGATGTCCTCCTCCGTCACGGCTTTGATCGGCTTGGCGCCGATGGCGGGCAGGACGTCTTTTTCGAGCGCGCGCCGCGTGGTGCGCTGATATTCGTTCGACTTGCCGGCCATCTCCGTCGCGAGATAGAGCTCCGCGCCCTCGCGCAGCACCTCGGCCTTGCTCTCCGCGCCGCGGTCGCGGCGCGCTGTCGCCACCGGCGAGACGCCGCTCGCCACCATCTCCGCGTATTTCTGCGCTTTGGCGCGCGCGACCCGCAGCGAAATCATCCGATAGTCGCCGATTGTGGCGAGCGGTTGACGCTTACCGTTCAACGAATAGCGGAAGCGCCAGACCTTGGTGCCGGTCGTCATGATTTCGATGACGAGGCCGTTACCGTCTGCTACGCAATACCGGGTGGCGCGGGGTTCAAGCGCGCGGATCTGTGCTTCGGTGAGGGGGGCGGCTAGTTTTGGCATGACGGCTCGTTGATACACGGACAACGGTGATTCTAAACTGGTTGTCTTTTGTGTACCAAAGAGATGGGCGGACTTAGGTCAACAGACCGTGTTCAGTGCGTGTTTTGCAGACCACCTGGAATTACCTGATTAGGCATACCAGATAAGGCGTTGGTGCGGAAATGTCCAACTCGTCTTACTTGCCGATGCAAAACCGGCTGAAAATCACGCCGAGCAGGTCGTCCGAACTGAATTCACCAGTAATCGAGTTCAACTGGTCCTGCGCGAGCCGCAGCTCCTCGGCGAACAGATCGAGCGCCTGGGAGTTCTGATCGGCGTGCGCCGCAGCCGTCGCCAGATGCTCCTGGGCCGCGCGCAGCGCAATCAGATGCCGCTCGCGCGCGAGATACACGCTCTCCGCACCCGCCTGCCAACCGGCGATTCGCAGCAATTCTTCTCGCAGCAACGCGACGCCATCGCCCTGTTTCGCCGACAGTCGCACTTGGCTGAGATCGAGGTCCGCGTCCAGCGGCGTCACGGTCGGTGCGAGTCCGGTCAGATCCGTCTTGTTCAGCACGCGCACCACCGGCACGCCGCTCGGGAAGCGGGCAGCGATCGTTTCGTCTTCGGCGTTCATGCCGGTTCGCGCATCGAGCAGATGCAGCACGACGTCCGCGCGTTCGATCTCGCTCCACGTGCGCGCAATACCGATTTTCTCCACCTCGTCCTCGGTATCGCGCAGACCGGCTGTGTCGATCACATGGAGCGGAATACCTTCGATCTGGATGGTCTGCGCAACCTTGTCGCGCGTCGTGCCGGCGATCGGCGTGACGATGGCCAACTCCGCGCCGGCGAGCGCGTTCAGCAGCGACGACTTGCCGACATTCGGCTGCCCCGCCAGCACCACGGACAAACCCTCGCGCAACAACGCCCCTTGGCGCGCTTCGCTCAGCACGTGCGCGAGGCGCTCGCGGATCCGCGTGAGCTTGCCGCGGGCGTCGGCGGCTTCGAGAAAGTCGATTTCTTCTTCGGGGAAATCGAGCGTCGCTTCGACCAGCATCCGCAGCGTGATGACCTCTTCGACCAGCGCGTGGATGTCGCGCGAAAACGCGCCGTCGAGCGAGCGTCCCGCCGAGCGCGCGGCGGCCTCGGTGCTGGCCTCGATCAGATCGGCGACGGCTTCCGCTTGCGCCAGATCCAGCTTGTCGTTGAGAAACGCGCGCCGCGTGAATTCGCCCGGCTCGGCCAGACGCAGACCAAACGCACGGCCGGCGTCGATGCAACGCTGCAGCACTAGTTGCAGCACGACCGGGCCGCCATGGCCTTGCAACTCAAGGACATGCTCGCCGGTGTAGGAGTGCGGCGCAGGAAAGTACAGCGCGATGCCGCGATCGAGCGCATTGCCGCTGTCGTCAAGGAAGGGCACGTAGCTCGCGTGACGCGGCGCGAGTGCCTGGCCGATGAGCGCCTGCATCAACGGCTGCGCCGCGGCTTCCCCGGCACGGCCGCACGAAATCCGCACGACCCCGATTCCGCCTCGGCCGGGAGCGGTGGCAATGGCGACGATCGGATCGGAATCGGTGGCGAGCATGGGAACGAGGCTATCAGAAGGAATTGAATGTGCAGGAGCGGGCGCCGGGCATTGTATCGCGGGCATCCTCGGACCTTGGACCGAGACCGGATTCCTGTTGCGGCCCGATTTTCATAGGACAAATGGGGATTTATCTCATACAAGCTAAGATAGCCTAAGACACACTTGCGACAGATGGACGCGCCAGAATGCCTAAAACGCACGCTACACAAGGAAAAGACGGTAGTCGGCGAAATCGTGAAACACGTTAATAGGTGGCGATTTCAAGCTAAAAATAGCCTATTTGAGCTATAAAATAGCGCGGTTGGTTGTCCACTGATTATGCGCCGAATTGCACAATCGGGCCCATGCCGACCTCCAAAGAAAAAGCAGCTTTCGCCAAACGGCTGAAAGACTCACTCCCCAAAGACATTAAGGGCGGGACCGATTTAGCCAGGGAATTCAATTTGCTTTATCGCAATGGCCCTGCCGTCTCACCACAAACCGCGCACAAATGGCTTGCGGGTACGACGATTCCAAAGCGCGATAAGTTGCAGGTTTTAGCCACATGGTTGCAAAAGGAAGTTCACTGGCTGCATTACGGGCCGACGCCATCCGGCAAGGCTAAACCGCTTGGTCGAGGCGAGAAATATCCCATGACGCCTGAAACGATCGAGCTGGTTACGCAAATGGCTAACCGGTTCGCGGGTTTGTCGCCGCGTCAGCGCAATCTGGTGGAAGAACTGATCACTGAATTTGACGGTGGCACGCAACAGGAAACCGGGGCCGTGCCTGAAGACGCTTCGACATCAGACGATAAGGGAACATCGGCCGAATCATAAAAAAAGCCGCCCGGCGCAAACCGGGCGGCTTTTTACAGCTAGCTTCACATCTGCCTGTCAGCCTGCGGGCGCTACCACCGCCCGCTTCCGGCAAGACATCAATCAGGCTGCTTTCGTCTTCGGCTTGCCCATCATCCGTGTGATGTAGTACTGCTGGGCGATCGACAGCACGTTGTTCACCACGTAGTACAGCACCAGACCGGCCGGGAAGAAGAAGAACATCACCGAGAACGCGATCGGCATAAACATCATCATCTTCGCTTGAACCGGGTCCGGCGGCGTCGGGTTCAGCTTGGTCTGCAGGAACATCGAGACGGCCATCAGCACCGGCAGGATGAAGAACGGATCCTGTTGCGACAGATCGTGAATCCAGAGAATCCACGGCGCGCCACGCATTTCAACCGACGACAGCAGCACCCAGTACAGCGAGATGAACACCGGAATCTGAATCACGACCGGCAGACAGCCGCCGAACGGATTGACCTTCTCGGTCTTGTACAGCTCCATCAGCGCGGAGTTCATCTTCTGCGGATCGCCCTTGAAGCGTTCGCGCAGGGCTTGCATACGCGGCGTGATCGCCTTCATGCGCGCCATCGACTTGTAGCTTGCCGCCGACAGCGGGAAGAACACGGCCTTGATCAGCAGCGTGAGCAGCACGATCGACCAGCCCCAGTTGCCGACATAGCTGTGGATCTTCTCGAGCAGCCAGAACAGCGGCTTCGCGATGATCGTGACCCAGCCATAGTCCTTCACCAGTTCCAGACCCGGCGCGATGCCTTCGAGCATGCGCTCTTCTTCCGGACCGGCGAACAGGCGTGCCGAGACGTCAGCCGATTGACCCGGGGCGATCGTCGGCACCGGCTCCTTCACACCAACGCGATACAGCGCCGGATCGATCTTCTCGACGTAGATGTCGCGCTTCACGCCCTGCTGCGGAATCCATGCCGACGCGAAGTAATGCTGCACCATCGCGATCCAGCCGTTGTCGGCCGAATTGACGAAGTCTTCCTTGTTCTTGTCGATGTCGCTGAACGTCATCTTCTGGAAGTGGTGCTGGTCGGTGTAGACAGCCGGTCCGATGAACGTGTGCGAGAAGCGCGGCGTTTCCACCGGCGTGTCGTCGCGCACCAGTTCCATATAGACCGACGGCGTGACCGGCGCGGTACCGACGTTTTCAATCTTCGTGTCGACACCGATCACATAGCTGCCGCGCGTGAACGTGTAGGTCTTGATGACCTTCACGCCACCCTTGACCGGCGATTCGAAGCTGAGCTTGAACGATTTTTCGTCGCCCGTCAGATCGGTCGGCTGATTCGGCGCCGGCGTGTAGATGTCGTTATGGTTCGGGAAATCGCCGCCGAGCAGACCCGTGCGTGCCACATACGTGTGGTTCGCGGTGCGGTCGAACAGCGTGATGACCAGATCCGGCTGCTTGCCGTCGCCTTGCTTGACGAGCGACAGCTTCGACAGCGTGCCGCCGCGAGTGTCGATCTCACCGTTGTAGACGTCGGTGCTGAACTTGACCAGTTGGCCTTGCGCCGCGGCCGGCGCGTTGCCCGGCGCTGCTGCGTTAGTGGCCGGCAAATCGGCGGGCTGGGTTCCCGGCGTCGTGGTTCCCGGAGCGGCGCTACCGACGGTCTTGGTCGGGTTGGCGCTCGGGAAGAACATCGACGGGCGTCCGTGGTCGCGTTGCCAGTTGTCGAACAGCATGACAGCTGACATGAAAAAGATGACCCATAGGACGGTGCGTTTGATATCCATGCGTTGTCTCAGTGTCGATGGAACGGCGCGTCAGCGCTTTTCAGAAGTGGGAGGCGGGACGAGATCGATGCCGCCCGCGGAAAACGGGTGACAGCGGCAAATACGCCTGGCGGCGAGATAAGTCCCGCGCGCGGCGCCATGATACTGGATTGCTTCGCGCGCGTAATCAGAGCAGGAAGGGTAAAAACGGCACCGGTTGCCGAGCATGGGGCTCACAGCAAGCTTGTAGAAACGCAATAAAGCGATGAGTACCGTTTGCATGGCTGGTGCGGCCGGACGGCGCCGCGCAACGTGGAGTACCGGGTGACGCCCGCGCAGCATGGCTGCCAGAGCCGCCTCAACTGCGAAACGAGCGTTCACTTGAGCGTCATTCCGTCTTGGGCGCTTCCGCGGGCGGCGCCTCACGACGGACAATTTCGCGCGCTGCCTTATCGAGCAGCGCCTCTATCTCGCTGCGGCACAGCGCCCTCAACGGGGGCGACGACGCGCTCGGCAAAGCCTTCTTGTCGAAGCGCGTGTGCAAACGCAGCAGCACATCCCAACCGCCGAATTCCGCGCGACGCAGCCGGAAGGCTTCACGCGCGAGCCGACGTACCAGATTACGCGTGGCCGCGCGCGGCGCATATTTCTTGCCGATCACGAGACCTAAGCGCGCGTCGTTGCCGGTGGGCCGGCCGTACACCACGAAGTGCGCGGTGCGGCGCCACGGGCGCAAACGAAAAACGGATGAAAATTCATCCGTTTTCAGTAGCCTTGCGGCTTTGGGGAAGGCGGCTTGCGCTCGCAACGGAACCGAGCCCAGTTGCAGCGCCCCAGCCGCTCCCGCTTCACCGCGGGCTTCGCTTATCACAGACGGAGCGCGCAATCCGCTCGCTCGCCTTAGATGGCGAGGCGCTTGCGGCCCTTCGCGCGACGTGCGTTGATGACCTTACGGCCACCTGCGGTCTTCATGCGAACGCGGAAGCCGTGGGTGCGCTTGCGGCGGGTAACGGAAGGTTGGTAAGTACGTTTCATGTTGCTCTCACTTGATCGAAAAATAACCGCGCGATCATCGCTGAAAGCGCAATGGCCGGAGGTTTACTGAATTGGTTTTCGCGGAACCCGCTATTTAAACCGGTTTTCTTTTGGCCGTCAATAGTTTAGCCTGGTTCGGCGCCAGGCTGGAGAAGCTTCGTCGGATGATCCGTCCCTGTGGATAACTCCCTTTCGCTGACGTTTTGGCGTTAGAATCTCGCCTTACTTCCCAAAAATCCTGCACGCCGCTCCGGCTCGCTTGCCCCGCAAACCCTTGTGGCACAAGCGCCTGGAGCCATTACGCCTGGTTCGGCCTGGCTGCTCAGGGCCTTGTTGCGTATGCGCGACAGGGGCAGCGGCGAACCGCCGTGCATACCATAACGACAGCAACTCGATGAACGATTTCTGGCAACACTGTTCCGCATTGCTGGAGCGCGAGCTTACGCCCCAGCAGTACGTGACGTGGATCAAACCGTTGGCCCCGGTCGCCTTCGACGCCGCTGCGAACACGCTTAGCATCGCTGCGCCGAACCGCTTCAAGCTCGACTGGGTCAAGAGCCAGTTCTCCGGCCGCATTTCCGATATGGCACGCGATTTCTGGCAGACGCCGGTCGATGTGCAATTTGTGTTGGACCCGAAAGCCGGCATGCGCGCCCCTGCGGCAGCGTCGTCGGCTCCATCGCGTCCGTCTTCCGCGCCTGGTTCGATGGGCGCTGGCCACTCGTCTTCTTCAAATGGCGGCGGTGCCGCGGTGGATGCGGCCGTTGGCGCCGTGCAATCGGCGCATGCCGCGCGTGCCAATGGCACGAACAGCGCGAACAACGCGATGGCAAACCTCAACGCGAACGCAGCACGCGCCGCGGCCGAAGATGCCGCCGATCTCGATCTTCCCAGCCTCGACGCGAATGAAGCCGCAGCTGCCCGCCGCACGTGGCGTCCGGGCCAAAGCGCCAACTCGAACGGCAACGGCGAGAACGACTCGATGTACGAGCGCTCGAAGCTCAACCCCGTGCTCACCTTCGACAACTTCGTGACCGGTAAGGCCAACCAGTTGGCGCGCGCCGCGGCGATTCAGGTCGCGGACAACCCCGGCATCTCGTACAACCCGCTGTTTCTATATGGCGGCGTGGGCCTGGGCAAGACCCACCTGATTCACGCGATCGGCAACCAGCTTCTGATGGACAAGGCAGGCGCACGGATTCGCTACATCCACGCGGAACAGTATGTGTCCGACGTGGTGAAGGCCTACCAGCGCAAGGCGTTCGACGACTTCAAGCGTTACTACCACTCGCTCGACCTGCTGCTGATCGACGATATTCAGTTCTTCTCCGGCAAGTCCCGCACGCAGGAAGAATTCTTCTACGCGTTCGAGGCGCTGGTCGCGAACAAGGCGCAGGTGATCATCACCAGCGACACGTATCCGAAGGAAATCTCCGGCATCGACGACCGCCTGATCTCGCGCTTCGACTCCGGCCTGACGGTGGCGATCGAGCCGCCTGAGCTGGAAATGCGCGTCGCGATTCTGATGCGCAAGGCGCAATCCGAGTTTGTGAGCCTGAGCGAAGACGTCGCGTTCTTCGTCGCCAAGCACCTGCGCTCGAACGTGCGTGAACTGGAAGGCGCGCTGCGCAAGATCCTCGCGTATTCGAAGTTCCACGGCCGTGAAATCACGATTGAAGTGACAAAAGAAGCGCTGAAAGACCTGCTGACGGTACAGAACCGGCAGATTTCGGTGGAAAACATCCAGAAAACCACGGCTGACTTCTACAGCATCAAGGTCGCGGATATGTATTCGAAGAAGCGTCCGGCGAACATCGCGCGGCCGCGGCAGATCGCGATGTATCTGGCGAAGGAGCTGACGCAGAAAAGTTTGCCGGAAATCGGCGAGCTGTTCGGGGGGCGCGATCACACCACCGTGCTGCACGCGGTGCGCAAGATTGCTGCCGAGCGCGGGACGGACGCGCAACTGAACCACGAACTGCACGTACTGGAGCAAACGCTGAAAGGTTAAGCAGCCCGGACGGAAATTTCGACCTGTTTATTTCGGAACTCGCCCCCATTTTAGTGGAGCGGTTCTGTTTTCAGGCACAATACAGGTTTAACCGCCCGGCGGCCGCGGGCGGAATTCACGCCGTGACAGGCGCTGCGTCGCGCCGGCGGGGAGCCGCGGCTGCGCGCTGTAAGGCTGGCAAGTCAGGCGCGCAGGCCGTCATATCAACGAAGGAACTCTATGCAACTGGTCAAGACCGAACGCGATAACCTCCTCAGGCCGCTGCAAACTGTGAGCGGCATCGTCGAACGCCGCCATACGTTGCCGATCCTCGCCAATTTGCTGATTACCAAGAACGGGCCTGAAGTGTCGTTCCTGTCGACCGACCTTGAGTTGCAGATCACCACGCGTGCCGATTTTGGCGTGGGCGGCGATTCGGTTGCGACCACGGTGGCAGCAAGAAAGCTCCTCGACATTCTGCGCGCCATGCCCGACGGGCAGGTTACGCTGACCTTGAACGACAAGCGTTTGACCGTGCAATCCGGCAAGAGCCGCTTTGCGCTGCAAACGCTGGCGGCCGACGAGTTCCCGACCGTTGCTCAAGCTAAAGACTACGGCGCGAACCTGGTGGTTCCCCAGAAAACGTTCCGCCAGTTGCTCGGCATGGTCCATTTCTCGATGGCCCAGCAGGACATCCGCTATTACCTGAACGGCATGCTGCTGGTGGTAGACGGTGACCAGCTGATGGCAGTCGCAACAGACGGCCACCGCCTCGCGTTCTCGTCGATGAAGATTGAAGGCTCGTTCGCGCGCCAGGAAGTCATCATTCCGCGCAAGACGATTCTCGAATTGCAGCGTCTGCTGGAAGACATTGACGACACGCTGAAGATCGACATCGCCGCGACACAGGTGAAGTTCACGTTCGGCCAGGTCGAACTGGTGTCGAAGCTGGTGGAAGGCAAATTCCCCGACTTCCAGCGCGTGATTCCGAAGTCGCATAAGAATCAGTTCTTGATCGGCCGTGAAGAACTGCAGCGTTCGCTGCAACGTGCCGCGATTCTGACGTCGGACAAATTCAAGGGCGTGCGCTGCATTATCGAGCCAGGCCAGTTGAAGATCATGTCGACCAACGCCGATCAGGAAGAGGCGCAGGAAGAACTGGAAATCGCGTACGACGGCGACAGCGTCGATATCGGGTTCAACGTCACGTATCTGCTCGACGTGCTCGCGAACCTGAAGGTCGACATGTTGCAAGTGAGCCTTGGCGATGCCAGCTCCAGCGCGTTGATCACGATTCCCGAGAACGACGAATTCAAATACGTCGTGATGCCGATGCGCATCTAACGCGTCCAAAAACCGAGAACACACCAAGGGGCGCAGTGCCCCTTTGGCGTTTTTATGGCGTTTTGAAAAGTCCCGAGCAGCAACCCAGCAGCAACGCAGAACCGGAAAAAATCCATGACTGAAACGAACAATTCGCAACCCGATAACAGCGGCTACGGCGCCTCGTCCATTCAGATCCTTGAAGGTCTCGAGGCTGTGCGCAAGCGGCCCGGGATGTATATCGGCGATACATCGGACGGCACCGGCCTGCATCACCTCGTATTCGAAGTGCTGGACAACTCGATCGACGAAGCGTTGGCCGGGTACTGTAACGACATCCAGGTCACCATCCACGCGGACAACTCGATTTCGATCACCGACAACGGCCGCGGTGTGCCGACCGGTCTCAAGATGGACGACAAGCACGATCCGAAGCGCAGCGCCGCTGAAATCGTGATGACCGAGCTGCACGCCGGCGGCAAGTTCGACCAGAACAGCTACAAGGTGTCCGGCGGCCTGCACGGCGTGGGCGTTTCGTGCGTGAACGCGCTGTCGTCGTGGCTGCGCCTGGTGGTGCGCCGTGACGGCAAGAAGCACTTCATGGAGTTCCACCGTGGCGTGCCGCAGAACCGCATCGTCGAAGAGATCGACGGCGTGGCTGTGTCGCCGATCCAGGTGTTGGGCGACACTGAAAACCGCGGGACCGAAGTGCACTTCATGGCCGACGAGACGATCTTCGGCAATGTCGAATATCACTACGACATTCTGGCCAAGCGGATTCGCGAACTGTCGTTCCTGAATAACGGCGTGCGGATTCGCTTGAGCGATCTGCGCTCGGGCAAGGAAGAAGATTTCGCGTTTGTGGGCGGCGTGAAGGGTTTTGTTGAGTACATCAACAAGAACAAGGTCGTGCTGCACCCGAACATTTTTCACATCAGCGGCGAGAAAGACGGCATTGGCGTTGAAGTCGCGATGCAGTGGAACGACAGCTACAACGAAAACGTGCTGTGCTTCACGAACAACATTCCGCAGCGCGACGGCGGCTCGCACTTGACCGGTTTGCGTGCGGCGATGACGCGCGTGTTGAACAAGTACATCGTGGATCACGACGTCGCGAAGAAAGCGAAGGTCGAGACGGCCGGCGACGACATGCGCGAAGGGCTCTCGTGCGTGCTGTCGGTGAAGGTGCCGGAGCCGAAGTTCAGCGCGCAGACCAAGGACAAGCTGGTGTCGTCGGAAGTGCGCGCGCCGGTGGAAGATGTGGTCGCGAAGGCGCTCGAAGAATTCCTGCTGGAAACGCCGAACGACGCGAAGATCATTTGCGGCAAGATCGTTGATGCTGCGCGGGCGCGGGATGCGGCGCGCAAGGCGCGTGAGATGACGCGTCGCAAGGGCTTGCTCGACGGCGTCGGCTTGCCTGGGAAGCTGGCGGATTGCCAGGAGAAAGACCCGGCGAAGTCCGAAATTTATATCGTCGAGGGCGACTCCGCAGGCGGCTCGGCGAAGCAGGGGCGTGACCGGAAGTTTCAGGCGATCTTGCCGCTGCGCGGCAAGGTGCTGAATGTGGAGAAGGCGCGCTATGACAAGCTGCTTTCTTCGGAACAGCTTGTGACGCTGATTACGGCGCTGGGATGCGGGATCGGCAAGGACGACTACAACCTCGACAAGCTGCGTTATCACCGCATCATCATCATGACCGATGCTGACGTGGACGGCGCGCACATCCGCACGCTGCTGCTGACGTTCTTCTATCGTCAGATGCCGGACATGATCGAGCGCGGGTTTATTTATATCGCCCAGCCACCGCTGTACAAGATCAAGGCGGGTAAAGACGAGCGGTATCTGAAGGATGCAACCGAGCTGAACGCGCACATGCTCAAGCTGGCGCTGAATGGGTCGGAGCTGCTGCCTTCTGAGAATGCGACGCCGATCGCCGGCGATGCGTTGGGTGAGCTGGCGCGTTCGTATCTGTTGGCGCAAGGCGTGGTGGATCGGCTGAGCCGGTTGTACGACGCTGGCGCGCTTGAGGCGGTGATGGATGGGGTCGTGATCAATCTGTCTTCTGAGCAAGCGGCTGAGAGCTCGGCGAAGACGCTTGAGGCGAAGCTGCGGGACGATCCGTTGAAGCCTGAGGTGAAGGTGACGACGATGTATGACCCGGTGCGTGAGCTGCGGTCACTGCGTGTTTCGCGGACGCATCATGGTAATCAGAAGGTTTCGGTGCTGGATGAAGAGTTTCAGCTGACTGCGGATTATCAGCAGCTTTTGACGACTGCGGATACGTTCAAGGGGTTGATCGGCGCGGGTGCGATGATCAAGCGCGGCGAGCGGAGTATGGCGGTTACCGACTTCAAGAGCGCGATGCGGTGGTTGATTGCCGATGCTGAGCGGAATGTTTCCAAGCAGCGATACAAAGGCCTGGGTGAGATGAATCCTGGGCAGCTTTGGGAGACTACGATGGATCCGGCTGTGCGTCGCTTGCTTCGTGTGCAGATTGAGGATGCTATTGCGGCTGATGGCATTTTCACCACGCTCATGGGGGATGATGTGGAGCCGCGTCGGGCTTTCATTGAGTCGAATGCGTTGAGGGCGGGGAATATTGATGTTTGAGCTTTGTTGTAGCTCGTAGGGCGACAGAGTAAGTGCGACTGGCGCCACAGTTTTGCGACTGTACGGCCGAGTTAATGCGACTGGCCTACATGGATATGGAGTGACCGCCGCAGTGTCTAAGGTCTGCTGACTCTTAATCCGTAGGTCGAGTGTTCGAGTCACTCACTCCCCACCAAGTATTTAAAAGGCTCCCGAGCAACCGGGAGCTTTTTTTGCTCCGCAAAATCCGCATTGCTCCGCAAAAATTCATATCCTCTGGCATCTTCGGGTGCTAGGCAAAATGAAATCTGTGCCAATTAAGTGAAAAAATGCGGACACAGCTCCTGCAAAACCTGGGGGCGACACTCATGGCGAGGACGCGACTGTCCAAGTCTGGCCGATTCTTGTCCGTCGCTGAGCTGCGACATGAGAGCCGTGGCCGCAACCGAACAGCTAGTCGGTCTGCGTCAACGAGGTCTTGTGGACTTTGCTCGCGGGCGCCAGTTCTTTTCATTTAACGAGGCAGAGAGAGACGAATATTTCACCTTCCGTGGCATGTGCTGATGAACCGGCGCTACCCCACGTTAAGGCTCACCGGCTCACCAGAGGTCACACGAACATGCGGATCACTCAGCCCGCGAAACCGGCTATTGTTGTCAAGGGCCGAGATTGCCGCATCCAAGCAGCCGCCAGAAAACCTGATCGCGGTCGAATCGTTGTCCGTCGAGCCATTGCCAAGCGACAACTGCCCACCAAGCACACGAGCAGCGATTGAAAACGCCGTCTGCTTCGCGCTCGTACGAGCGCGTTAGTAACCTTCTCCTGCGCCTTGAGCAAGGTATTGGCCTGTAGCAAGCACCAGCATCTCGCACACAACGGGTGGTGCCCCTACCTTGTCGCTCGGAAGTGACACCCCCTCGCGGCCCGAATAACGACAACTGCCGGTGCGAAAAAATTCCGCGGACCGTTTATCAAACCCGTCACCAAGCCCGTCCAAAACCTGCTCCCTCCGCAGTAGCAGCATGCTAGCGCGGCGGAAAACACGTGTCGTGGCGCAACGTTAAAGCCACTCCACCATATTAAAATAAAGCAGTCCTTCCGTTGCGGGCGGCTATCAACATTGCCCTTCGCTCGGTCGAGTGAAACTTGCCAAACAAACGAAAACCTCATGAGCGACGACAAAGACGGCTATATCACCAAGGTAATGGGCGCATTGGGCACGCTGGAGCGGGCCTCCGAGATTCAAACTTTCATGCTACTGAGTACGTTTGCCATTGCGGCCAACATAGCCTTAACGCTAACGCACCAGCAAAACCTTGCAGGGTTCTCCTGGCAATACGCGAAATCGAACGTCCCCTTTGGTCAGGTCTTGATCTTCCTTTGTGTCTACACACTATATATGTCGTGTGGTGTTGGAATCCTGCGAGCCGTCATCGACCCAATTGCGCTAAAAATCTCTCGTCCAGTTACCAAGCTTTTCGGTGACAGCCCAACGCAATCCAATTGGCGACTGACCGATCATGTAACTCCAATGGATCTACGCATAACCGCCCGCACTGCCGAAGACGATTTTTATCTCACAGTGCTTGAGGCCTACGAAGAGCGCAAGCGCGAGCGCGAATCAGGAGCTTGGCGAACAGCTTCACTCTCTTTTAGCTTGCTTGCCCTACTATTGATCGAGCTTTGTTTGCCGTCTGGCAGTTCGCTTTCGGCGGCCCTCGTCGTTTTTCTTGACAACATACTTCGTCACGCCGGGGACGCGATTGCCTTCGTCGTAATCACCGTGCTGCTAATTTTATGGCTATCGCAATTGCACGAAGCCGACCAGTCCGTCGACTGGGTATTTTGCCCACGTTTGTACAACAAGCTGCAGGAGCAGGAGGCTCAACTTGCAGAGCAGCGCAAGCGTGAGGACGAGAAGCGGCCGAGCCGGTTTGAGGCTTAGCGGCGAACCTCAACTCAGAAGCCGAGGGAGCTTGAACCTTTGGTGATCAGTGATCAGTGACCGGCGCCGCGCGACACACCGGCGCCGGGGCACACACAACCGACAGATCAGGCGACTCGATGCATGGCGAACACCGCAACTCCTGTAACCGCGCCGATAAGCAACAGTGATTTAAGCGGAAGCCAAGATAAAAACGAAACCAATGCGGACGAACGCGACCGGGTTCGAGTCCAATCAGAGGGGACGACCTGCCCGTCCAACAACATCGGAAGCCAGTACTTAGACATCAAATCATCTTCGAAGAAGTCGCTATGACCGCAATTGTGGAAACGATCACGAACGAAACTTGTCTTAAATCCAAATGTGCCACTCGCCCCGTAGCCCCAGGTAACAAGACGTGCGATCACCGGCCAATAGTCAAGAGTGCCAACCTCGTTAATAACCACACCCTTTACCCGGGCCATGACCTTATCCCATCTAAACTTTAATGGCACGATGCAGCCGCACAGAATCACGCGGTGCAGGGAAACATCGGTGGCATCCTCAAGAATCTGCGACAGAATGTATGTGCCAAAACTGTGAGCAACTACCGAAATGTCCGCGTCACGATGTTTCGTCTTAATGGCTCGAAACTCTCGGAGGACGCGATCTATGGGACGACGCCTAGTCCAAATCGGACACAAAAAACTAAGCACATCGAAGAAGCCGTAGCCCACCGGGTAGACATTCTCATGACCTTTGTCTGTCAGCGCACCCGCAAGACGTTCCTGCCACTCAGCATATGTTCGGATACCGTGCACTAACACGACGACATGTTCTCGCGGGACTGGGGCACCAACGCTCATTCCAAGAAAAAGCGCCGTCTCTGCTAGCTCTCGCTGGTCGGGATCGTCAATTTTGGAGATTTCGGCTTTAATGAAAGCGAGTCGTTCTCCAGCGGAGATGTTCTGCAACTCACCAAGGATTCGCGTCAGGAACGAATCTGTCACTTTAACGAGCCATCCCGGCGGACTCGAAACGATAGACGAGCTTCAACTGATCTGAGCGAACTTCGATTTCCCGTCCAATGCGCGAGTCAAAGAGAACTGCCGGCACCTCGGTCACGGAACCAAAGTCAGCGATACCACCTAAAGCGTCAGATTCCACACGAATCAACTTTTTCAATACGCCTTGTTGAACCAATCTTTGGAGTATTTTAATTAGGACGCCTTGCGATGATGGCTTCGCCACATCGAAGAAGCGTTGAACAGTCAACTCTTTAGTCTGCGTTCCTAATTTTTCGGCTTTGTCGAAAAACTCGGCAAGGCGCTCAACGCTTTCCGATTCCTCAGGAAACTCGTCGATTAAGGCTTCTAAGTTGATCGAGGACATACTGATAATCCTCCGCTGTACAGCTCGCAGGTAGAGCAAACTCATTCACTTCTCCGCCCAAGAGCACGTGCACGTCAGTTGACAGGCCTGTCGTCTCTTTGAACCAAATGTTAGCCCCTTCACAATACGCCGCCGCATCATGGCTGAGCAGATAGTCCAAACTTTGACTCACCGCAACGTCCGTCACCAGGTCACTCCCCTCGCTGCCGGTAGCGCCACGAAGAACATTACCCGCTTCATCGCGGATCGTGGAGTCGGTATACCTGACCGCTGCAGACAGCTCTGCTCGTTCGGCCCACAATCGATCCTTCGCAACAGACAGCGAAAGCTCCGTAAAATCGGTCGGCGGCAAAAATTGCGTAACTTGATTCCAGAATCGCCGGATGTCGACTTCATACTTCGTACTATTAGCATGCGCGGCCACGCGCACTTCGAGCAGGCCGTTGCGATGTAGTTTCGCAAGGTTCACGGCGCGCTCTTGCACCTTCGCATAAATCTTGTGCAACTCGTTGCCGAAGGGCTTTGTGCCAATGTACTTCTGATGCTCCCGGATTTCCACCGCTTTAATTGTGAAACTTAAATCAACCTTCGCTGTTTCCCACCGAATGTCGACCAGTTCCGGGTGCTCAGGCTTGGCGGTAGCACGGGCGGCGGTGAGGAGATCGCTCACGCCCAACTTCGAAGCGACTTGCGCCACCCGCTTGCGATCCATCAGCTCGGCAGCGCGTGCTTTCGGACAGAAATAAAGGAAAACGTGCTGACGACCGCATTCCTCAACCGAGCGCAGCAAATTCACCAAATCGGCGTTGGACAGGTGACCTTCTTGGACCGCAGGAATCAAGCGCTTGTTCAACATATCGTTCCAGGTGCCCGCCGAGGACGTCAATCCCTTCGACTTGAGGAACGTGCTTACAACCGTAAGGCTTGTGGCTTCCTGAATCAATTCCGCGATGTCTTTTGTATATTTCAAATCGTCTGCCAAGGCTCGCCCTCAATTCTCGCAAGTTTTTCCGAAACCGCCGAGGAAATGCTCCGCAATCGTAGCAGGATTTACCATCCGTAAGGCTCGCGACGGCGTCTTTCTGGCACCGGTGAGGAGCAAAAACGATGCTAGGCAATTGAATTAACTATGTTTTTAAGCGCACTCTTTATCCGTAGGTCGAGTGTTCGAGCCAGTCACGCCTCACCAAAGAATTCAAGCACTTAGCCCGGTCACCGCGACCGGCTCAAGAATTTCATATGAGACAACGATGCCGAATGGCGAGGATTTCAACGAAGACGAGGTAAAAGTCGCATACTCCAAGCCCGCTCTCATGCGCTACGGGTTGTGCGTAGATGGACATTTTGCTATTCTGCGCATCACCCCCCGCCTCGGAGAGCCAGTCGAATTATGGTCCGCTGTCATCTGTCGACCCTTATGGGCCGCGACAAACTTCGCATCTCCGACGTTTCACGACTCACAGGGTTGAATCGCAGCACCGTCAGCTACTTGTACAAGGAAACTGCGACGCGCCTGGACTTGGCCTCCATCGATGCCTTGTGCCGACTGTTTCAATGTCAGATCGGGGAACTCTTTGAATACGTCCCTGACTCCGACAGGAGTTCTTCGTGACGCTTAGTGCATCCCGATGGCACGTCATTGCCGAATCCAACTTCTCTTGGGAGCGCGAAGCCCTCGAATGGTTGCGTGCCAACCTGCCTGACCGCGATTCGTGGCACGTCTGGACCAACTTCGAGTTCATCGACGACGAGGGGAAGGTAAGCGAAGTCGATGCACTGGTGCTGTCGCCCGCCGGTCTCTTTTTGGTCGAGATCAAAAGCCGGCCGGGGGTGCTCCGTGGTGACACCCATAGCTGGACGTGGACCACTGACGGCCGATCGTCCACTTACGACAACCCGCTGATCCTGGCCAATCGCAAGGCGAAGCGCTTGGCCAGCTTGCTGCGCCGCCAGCCGGCGATCATTAAGGCCAAGATCCGATTGCCCTTTGTAGAGCCGGCTATCTTCCTGTCGTCCAGCAGCCTAGCGTGTCAGCTTGAGGGCTTGGCCAAGAGCGCCACGTTCCAGCGTGGCCGACCGGGAGCCGTGGACGATCCCGGCATTGTCGGCGCACTGAGCAATGGAATCACCACGAGGGCGACCACGCCGGTCGACGCCACGAAGGCCCGCGCCGTTGCCAAAGGCCTGTTTGAGGCGGGCATTCGCCCGTCCAATAAGCATCGCCAGGTCGGCGACTACAGGCTGATCAAACTCATCGCCGAAGGTGAAGGCTTTCAGGACTGGGAAGCCAACCACGTCAGTATCGACACAGTGCACCGACGTGTGCGCATCTACACTGTGGCCACGGCTTCCAGCCCGGAAATTCGTGGGGCCCGACTGCGCCAGGCTCGCCGTGAGTTTGAGGTCCTCGAGGGCATCGATCACCCAGGCATTTTGCGCGTCAAGGACTACAAGGAAACTGAACTTGGCCCGGCGTTGATTTTCGACCACGATCCCAAAGCAGTCCGGCTAGACCACCTGCTTCGAGAAAAAGGCAAAACGCTCACGGTGACACAGCGGCTGCAGTTAGTTCGTGACGTAGCCGAGACGTTGAAGTATGCCCACGCCAACCGCCTCTACCACCGTGCGTTGGGTCCGCAAAGCATTCTCGTTTACGGCGCGGACAGCGGTGCCATGCACCTGCGTCTCATGAATTGGCAGACCGCCTCGCGCAACGTCGGGGGTTCTGCCATGCCCGACACTATTCACCGCACGACTGGGACACGCCACGTTGAGGACTACGTCGAAGACCCTGGGTTGATTTACCTTGCCCCCGAAACCATGCGGGCCGACCCTGCACAAGGCGCCAGCCTCGACGTTTTCTCGCTCGGCTGTATCGCCTTCTACATCTTCACCGGGCAACCTCCGGCGGAGTCGACGCTGGATCTGTCCGAGAAACTTCGTATTGGTCAGGGCTTGAGGCTCTCCGACACGATGGACGGCTGCGGCGCGCGCCAGCAAGACCTGATCCAGTTCGCCACCTCACCGGATCTGCTGACGCGTTACGACACGATTCAAAGCTTCCTTGACGACCTCGACCTCGTCGAAGACGAGCTGACCACACCGGATCCCGAAGTCACCGTCGATCCCAGCATCGCTAGCGCGGGTGATCGGCTCGACGGTGGTTTCACCGTTGTCAAACGCATGGGGCGTGGCTCGTCCAGTGATGCCTTGTTGGTGCGCCGCGATGGCAGCGATGATGAGGCCGTCCTTAAGGTGGCCTGCGATGTCGCCCACAACGATCGACTGGTTGCAGAGGGCGAGGTGCTCGCCCGCCTGCACCACCAGAATATCGTGGCCCACCGCGAGACGCTCACGGTCGCCGGTCGAACGGCATTGTTGCTAAAGAGCGCTGGTGCCAAGACCTTGGCGGAGAAGCTCAAGGAGGAGGGACGCTTATCACTAGACATGCTGCAACGCTTCGGCGAAGAGCTGATCGAGGCCGTCAGCCATCTTGAATCCGAAGGCGTAGCGCATCGCGACATCAAGCCGGAGAATATCGGCATTTCCGAGAACCGCAGCGGAAAGTTGCAGTTGGTTCTGTTCGACTTCTCGCTGTGCCGCACGCCGGCCGACAACATCACGGCCGGGACCCACCCTTACCTCGATCCCTTCCTCTCGCTGCGCCGGCCGCCGCGTTGGGACCTCTACGCCGAGCGCTTCGCCCTTGCCGTCACGCTCTACGAGATGGCCGTGGGTCAGCCACCGGTGTGGGGCGATGGCCAAACGTTTCCGGCCATGCTCGATGTTGAAGCCACGATCGAAAGAGACGTCTTCGACCCTGTCACGCGCGAAGGCTTCGCCCGCTTCTTCGAGAAGGCGCTTAGGCGCGACTTCCGCGAGCGTTTCGACAACGCAGAGGAAGTGCTCCGTGCATGGCGCGCCATTTTCGCGGCGCGACAGACGATCCACCCGATCGAGGCCGCGCCCGCCAGCGGCCTGGCGGCCATTGCCCTGACAGCCACCCCACAGACCACAATGGCAGAGTTGGGCTACAGCCTGGAAGCCCAGGACGTGCTTGAGCGTATGGGCGTGCACAACGCCCGCGAGTTGTTGGCGGTGGACCGCATCCGCTTTCGATACCTCAGGGGCGTTGGGGACAAAATCCGCAAGGAAATCCAGCTGACGGCCAAAGAACTGGCTCGACTGCGGCCAGACCTCACCCAAGGCAGAACCGTCGCGCACGACGCTGACGAACAGGTCGAAGGTGCGGTCAGCATCAACGAGCTGGCGACCCAACTGCTGCCTCGTCGCCCCGCAGGCGATGATAGGCCCGAAGAAGCCGCCTTGGCGCACTACCTTGGCTTGGACGACGCGGTGAGAGCCGGTGCTTGGCCCAGCCTTGGTCACGCCGCGCAGGCCGGCGAAGTGGATCGTGGCACGCTGACGGCGACCTTGATCAAGGCCCGTGAACGGTGGCTCAAGAACCCGGCCTTTACGGAGCTGCGTCACCAAATCGATTCGCTCCTCCGCGCCCAAGGCAGTGTGATGAGTGCGCAAGAAGCCGCGCTTGCTCTGCTGGCCCTGCGTGGCTGCGCTTCACAGGATGACACTGAACGGCTGCGGCAGGCCACCGCCGTCCTGCGTGGCGCGGTGGAGGCCGAGGCTCACCTCGATCGTCCACGCTTCGAGGCATTCGACCATCAACCGTCCATGCTGATCGCCAGCGCCGCAGCCTGGGCCGACTACGCGCGCCAGCTGGGCAGCGCTGCAGATGCCTGCGCATTGGCTGACCCGTTGTTGCCGCCTGCACGTGTGCTTGAGATGTTGGAAGGCGTGGCCCCACCAGCGGCCGAACAGCTTGGCGGCACCGTGCCCACGCCGCTGACACCCACTCGCCTGCTGCGACTGGCCGCCTCGGCATCCCGCAAGGCCGCTGTCTCCAGCCGGCAAGAAATGTACGCTCGGGGCATGGCGCCTATCCAGGCACTGCGCCAGTCTTTGGGTGCCTTGGTGGGGGCCCCTGAGCTTCGCGTAAAGGACATCCAGGATCGCGTCCGTGGCCGATACCCCGAGGCATCGGCACTGCCTCATCGCCCCGGTCTGGATCGCCTGCTGGAAGAGGCAGGCGCGCCCTTGGCCTGGGATGTCGCTGCGGCAGATGGCCGTGGCGCATACAGACTGGCCACCTTGGGGCGCGGGCAGACGGCAGGCACCGCTACCCAGTTTTCTCGCCACGCCACCTCACTGACCAACCATGTAATGGGAGATGGCGATGTGGCCCAGGCCGCCGCCGTTGAGGAGCGCCTCGTGCGTTCACTGGACCAAGGCGGCATGCTAGCGCTGACGGTGCATCCTCGCCTCGCACGCCACGCGGAGGCCGAGCTGCTGCACCGCTTCGGCAACCCCGCCACATCTGCCGTGGCCGTGAAGCGCGTCAACTTCGACGCGCTGCTGCTCGTGTCCCTGCGTGAACAGGCCCAGGCCGCACGAGTGGACTGGAGCGTCGTTCTTGAAGCCGATGCCGCTGACCGCAGCAGCCGGCACTGGATCAACCTGCAACGCCTGGTGCAGCGCGCATTGCCGGCGGTGCGAGCCGCCTTGCTGAACAGCCCATCGCCCATCCTGCTGGTGTGCGTCGGGCTCCTGGCCCGCTATGAGTTGATGAGCCTCGTCACCGAGCTCGAAGAGTACGCCGGCCGACCAGGTCACACGTCCAGCGCATGGGTGCTTCTGCCCTCCAGCCACCAGGGACTGCCTGTCATCGACGGCGTGGCCGTGCCCCTAGTCAACAACATCAACAATACCCGCGCCCTGGCATTGCCGCAGGCCTGGGTTGAAAACAAACACCGGGCCAAGACGGGCAGCCATGCCAGTCCGTCCGCAGCCGGAAAGCTTCCACAGTGATCAACGCCCCCCAACTCCTGTCCGACCTGACCAAACTGCTCAAACGGCTGGAAGGCGATCTGCGGCAACGCATCGAAGAGGCCCCTGAGCTCAAGATCAGCCTGCAAGCCGAATGGCAGGCCGCTCGCGATGCAGACCGCTCGGCCGAGACCTTCGAGACCTGGGCTGACCAGGTCATCACCCAGGCTGGCGTGCACTGGCTGCTCAACTGTGTGTTCCTCCGCTTCATCGAGGACAACCAATTGGTCGACCGCCCCTGGCTGGGCGGCACGCCTGAATCCGGCCGCCTGGCGTTGGTGCGCGACCGGCACGAGGCCTACTTCCAGGCACACCCGCTGGAAAACGACCGCGACTATCTGTTGTCCGCCTTCCGCGAAGCCGGCACGCTGCCAGGCCTGCACACCTTCTTTGATGAGGTCCACAACCCGGCCTTCCGGCTGGGCATTACGGGTGATGCGGCCATGGCGCTGCGTCAGTTCTGGCAGCATGTGGACCCCAACTCCGGCACGTTGCTACACGACTTTACGGACCCGGCCTGGAACACCCGCTTTCTGGGTGACCTTTATCAGGACCTGTCCGAGGCCACGCGCAAGCGCTACGCGCTGCTGCAGACGCCCGAGTTCGTCGAAGAGTTCATCCTCGATCGTACGCTGACGCCGGCTATCCGCGAGTTTGGTTTTCGCGAAGTGCGCATGATCGACCCCACCTGCGGATCGGGTCACTTCTTGCTGGGTGGCTTTCATCGCCTGCTGGCCGAGTGGCAGCGGAACGAGCCCGGCCGGAACCCGGTGGACCTGGCGCAGAAGGCGTTGGATGCCGTGGCGGGCGTGGACCTCAACCCCTTTGCGGTCGCCATCTCCCGTTTCCGGCTGTTTGTGGCTGCATTGCAGGCGTCAGGGGTGCAACGTCTGGCCAATGCGCACGACTTCAAGGTTTCGGTTGCCATCGGCGACAGCCTGCTGCATGGCACCCGCTTTGGCCTGACAATGACCCAGGACCTGTTCGATGCGGCCGAGAGCCATGCCGAGAGCGGCCTGGCCCATGCGTACGCCAGTGAAGACCTGAGCGAAGTGCAGCGCATCCTGGGTCGCCAGTATCACGCGGTGGTGGGCAATCCGCCTTACATCGTCGTCAAGGACGCCGCGCTTAATGCCGCCTACCGGCGTCAGTACGCCAGTTGCCACATGAAGTATTCGCTTGGGGCGCCGTTCACCGAGCGCTTTTTCGAGCTGGCGGTATCGGCGGCGGATGGGTGCAATGCGGGCTATGTCGGCCTGATCACCGCCAACTCCTTCATGAAGCGCGAGTTCGGCAGCAAGCTGATCAAGCAGGTGCTGCCAAGGCTGGATTTGACTCACGTGGTAGACACTTCAGGCGCCTACATCCCGGGACATGGCACGCCCACCGTCATCCTGTTCGGCCGACACCGTTCGCCGGTGGATGAGAGCGTGCGCACAGTGATGGGCACCAAGGGTGAACCTGGCACACCGAATGATCCGGCGCAGGGACTGGTCTGGAGCGCAATCCTTGGGCAGATCGACCGGGCTGGCAGCGAGAGTGATTTTGTAAGCGTGGCGGACACACCGCGGGCAACATTTGGAAGGCATCCGTGGAGTATTGGCGGAGGCGGCGCCGCAGAAGTAAAGGAACAACTTGAGGACACACGATCAACGATGAGTGAGATTGCAGAATCAATCGGATTCGCGAGTTTCACTGGCACCGACGATGTGTTCAGCGCATCGGCATCGGCCTTCAGGCGCAAGGGGATTCCGGAAAAATCCATTCGTTCGTTGGTTTTGGGCGACGCAGTACGTGACTACCAGACCGGATCTGACGACTTCGCCTTTGCCCCTTATCACGAAGATTTGTCCCCCTTTTTACTTGAGCGAGAAAGTCAATGGGGTAGAGCCATGTGGCCCTATAGGGCTAGCTTGGAGGGCGTTGTCTCCTTCGCGGGTAAGACACGGAAGGAGTGTGGAGATAAGTGGTGGACGTGGTATCGCTGGGTGCCGTCTAAGTATCGTGATCCACTGGCAATTACCTTTGCCTTTGTCGCTACGCACAACCACTTTGTCCTCGTTCGTGGCGGCAAGGTGTTCAAGCAGTCAGCGCCGGTAATTAAGCTGCGTGATAACAGCAACGAGGCTCAATACCTTGGCTTACTTGGACTACTAAATTCATCGGCCGCGTGTTTTTGGCTGAAGCAAGTATTTCACAACAAGGGAAGTACGGTAGACCAGCATGGAGCCAGACAACGTACCGATGCGTTCGAAGACTTCTATGAGTTCACAGGTACCGGACTAAAGAACTTCCCTGTTCCTGTTGACCCTCCAGTCGACATTGCCTCCCGTTTAGACGCGCTCGGCACGAGCCTGATCTCCATTCGACCCGGCAATTTTCTAACGAACACCTTGCAGCCCACTCGGGCTTCCCTTGATCAAGCTCGTAATCGAGCCTCCCAACAGCGTCGCCAAATGATCGCACTACAGGAAGAGTTGGACTGGCGCTGTTATCGTCTTTACGGCCTGCTGCCGACCGACGTTGCGGTGGACGATGTGGAGTTATCCGACCCAGTGGAAGTAGCGCTGGGAGAGCGTGCCTTCGAAATCGTGCTGGCCCGCCGCGTGGCCGAAGGTCGTGAACAGACTTCGTGGTTCGAGCGGCACGGTTCCACGCCAATCACCGAAATTCCGACTCATTGGCCCGAGAGCTATCGCCGCGTGGTGGCCCGTCGCATCGAGCTGATCGAGCACGACAAATCCATCGGCCTGATCGAGCGGCCAGAGTTCAAGCGTCGTTGGAATACCCCTCGTTGGGAAGACCAAGAACAAGCCGCGCTGCGCGACTGGCTGCTCGCTCGGCTCGAAGCACCAGCACTGTGGCCTGCCATTGCCGATCAACCGCCCCAACTTAGCAGCACCAGCCGCCTGGCCGACGCTGTGTTGCGTGACGAGGAGTTCATGCGGATCGCCTCGTTGTACGCGGGCCATGCCGACTTCGACCTGCCTCAGTTGATAGCTGAACTGGTGGCTGAGGAAGCCGTGCCAGCCCTGCCGGTTCAGCGCTACACCGACACCGGCCTGCGCAAACGCGCCCAGTGGCAAGATACCTGGGACCTGCAGCGCCGCGAAGACGCCATCGACGCCCAAGTCGTGGCCGACAGCGCCGACACTTGGCGTGCCGAGTTCGCCAACTCTGCCCGAATCAGCTTCGGAAACGACAACACCGAAGAAGCGCGCGCCTGGATCGAGAAGAAGCTGGCCGACGAGATCAAGCGCCACCAAGACGAGCGCAAGGCCAACGAGGTAGGTCCCATCCCCGTGCCACCCAAGTATCAGAGCAAGGACTTCCTGAAGTCCGACTTCTGGCGTCTGCGCGGCGGCCTGGACGTACCCAAGGAGCGCTGGATCAGCTACCCCGGCTGCGAACGCGGCTCGGACGGCAGCCTGGTTATCGCCTGGGCGGGCTGGAACCATCTGCAGCAGGCCACAGCGCTGGCCGGCTATTACATGGACATGAAGGACAACGAAGGCTGGGAGCCGGCGCGCCTCCAGCCCTTGCTGACCAGCCTGCTGGAACTGGTGCCCTGGCTGGAGCAGTGGCACAACGACCTGGACCCGGTGTTCGGCGAGCGCATGGGCGACTACTACCGGGGCTTCGTCAGTCAGGAAGCGCGTGAGCTCGGCTTCACGCTTGATGACCTGCGTGCATGGAAGCCCGCGGTGATGGCGGCAAAGCGCGGCCGTCGCAAAGCCAGCTGATCGCCCGCGAGAACACAAGGAAACACAACAATGACGCTGCTGAAAGACCTCATCGCCATCCCTGAGCGGGTGCACCAGGGCGACTTCGTCCTGCAACTGTCCAAGGGCGTGACCGAGCCTGAGCAAACCCTGCGTGACTACGTCGTCACGCCGCAGCTGGTGGATGCCTTTGCCAACGCGCTGGGCTTCATCCAGCAAGCAGTGCAAACCGGTGGCAGCAAGGCGGCCTACCTGCATGGCAGCTTCGGTTCGGGTAAGAGTCACTTCATGGCTGTGCTGAACCTGCTTCTGGCTGGCAACACGCAGGCCCGCGCGACCCCTGAGCTGGCCGATGTAGTGGCCCGCCATGCTTGGACCGACGGGCGAAAGTTCTTGCTGGTGCCGTACCACATGATCGGCGCCCGGGACATGGAGTCGGCCATTCTCGGCCAGTACGCCGAGTTCGTCCGCAGGAAGCATCCGGAAGCGCCGGTGCCTGGCTTCTATCTGGCGGAAGGTCTATTCAAGGATGCCAGCGAACTGCGCGACCGCATGGGGGACGATGCCTTCTTTGCGAAGCTCAACGAGGGAGCCGTCGAAGGAGGTGTTGGAAGCGGTGGCTGGGGCGCATTTGAGAGCGGTTGGGATGCCGTTGCCTTTGAGGCCGCCATGCTGGAGGCGCCCAACGGCGAAGAACGCTCGCGTTTGGTGGGAGACCTGATCACGCAGTTCTTCTCGGCCTACCGGTCCCTGGCGGGCAGTGGCGAGTCGTTTGTGTCGCTCGACGATGGCTTGAGCATCATGAGCCGGCATGCCAAAACCTTGGGCTACGACGCCGTCATCCTGTTCCTGGACGAACTGGTGCTGTGGCTGGCCAGCCATGCCGCCGACGTCAACTTCGTTAGCCGCGAGGGCACCAAGCTGGTCAAGCTGGTGGAGGCCACCAATGCTGACCGGCCGATCCCGCTGATCAGTTTTGTGGCGCGGCAGCGTGACCTGCGTGATCTGGTGGGTGAGAATTTGGCTGGCTCGGTACAGGTGCAGTTCAGCGATGTGCTGAAGCACTGGGAGGCGCGCTTCCACCGCATCACACTGGAAGACCGCAACCTGCCGGCCATCGCCGAGAAGCGGGTGCTGCGCCCAGTGGATGAGGCTGCGCGGCAGACACTGCAAAGTACCTTCGACGACCTACTGAAGATCCGCAAGGACGTGCTGGATACGCTATTGACCACCACGGCGGACCGGGACATGTTCCGCAAGGTGTATCCGTTTTCGCCGGCGCTGGTCCAGACCTTGATTGCCGTATCGGCTGCCCTGCAGCGAGAGCGCACGGCGCTCAAGCTGATGCTTCAACTGCTGGTGGACCGTCGGGCAGATCTTGAACTTGGCCAGCTGATCCCCGTGGGCGACCTATACGACGCCATCGTCGAGGGCGATGAGCCCTTTAGCGAAGGCATGCGCCTGCACTTCGAGAACGCCAAGCGTTTGTACAACCAGCGCCTGTTGCCCATGCTGGAGCGGCAGCACAACGTCACCTGGGAAGCCATCAAGCTGGGCCAGGCCGACCCCGTAGCGGCGAAAAACCTGCGCAACGATGCCCGTCTGTTGAAGACGCTGCTACTCAGCGCTCTGGTGCCGGAAGTCGAAGCGTTGAAAGCATTGACCGGCCCTCGATTGGCGGCTCTGAATCACGGTACGTTCAAGTCGCCGATTCAGGGACGTGAGGGTGCTGACATTATTCGCAAGTGTCGCGATTGGGCCAGCGAGATCGGTGAGATCAAGATCACCGAAGACTTGCAGCCGGTGATCTCTCTGCAGGTGACCGGCATTGACATCGAGCCCATCCTGCGCGCGGCCGAGGCCAACGACAACCCGGGTAACCGTCGTAAGCGGATTCGTGAAGCGCTGTTCAAGGAACTGGAGATCGCTGACACGGGTGACATGTTCAACACCTACGAGTTCAACTGGCGCGGAACGCGACGTGAAATCGAACTGCTGTTTGAGAACGTCCGCGAAATGACGGATGAGCGTCTGCGAGGCCGGTCGGGCACATGGACGGTAGTGCTGGACTTCCCGTTTGACGATTCAAACTTTGGTCCGGCCGACGATCTGGCGCGACTCACGGAATACAGGGGTGGGGACACCAAGACCTTGTTGTGGATTCCTTCCTTCTTGAGCAACAAGGCCCTGGCCGATCTGGGTCGCCTGGTCGTGCTGGACTACATCCTCCAGGGGGAGCGCTTCGAGACCTATGCGGGTCACCTGTCGTTTGTGGATCGCGTGCAGGCGAAAGCGTTGGCTCGTAATCAGCTTGACCAACTGCGCATCAAGCTTCGTTCGCAGCTGGAAGTGGCCTATGGCATTAGCACCGAGCCCCGGGACGCAGTCAGCAACCCGCTGACGGCAGACCAGCAGTTCCGCTCGCTGGACCCGACCCTGTCGCCGCGGCCGCCGGTGGGCTCGGACTTCAAGTCGGCGTTCGAGAGTCTGCTGGGGCAGTTGTTCGCCCATCAGTATCCGGCCCACCCTGAGTTCGATATCGAGATCAAGCCGAACATCGTTCGCAAGATCTGGCTGGAGGTGCAGAAGGCCATCGAAGCACCGGGGCAGCGCGGGCTGGTTCAGGATGCCAGTATCCGCAAGCAGGTCCGTGGGGTAGTGAATCCCTGCCAACTGGGGCAGATGGGCGAGACCCACCTATTGATCGAGCCACATTGGCAATCTCGCTTCTCGCAGAGCCATGCGCGCGACGGCCGGGGCCCAATTACCGCAGCCAAGTTGCGGCAGTGGATCGATACACCGACGCCCATGGGTCTGCCGCTTGAGTTGCAGAACCTGATCATCCTGGCTTTCGCTGCGTCAACCAATCGCCGCTTCACGATGCGTGGTGGGCCCTTTGAGCCGTCGGTGGATAGCTTGCCTGACGAGCTGGAATTGCGCGAGCAATCGCTGCCCGATACCGGGCACTGGGAGACCGCGCTACAGCGCGCGTCCAGCTTGTTTGGCCTGACCTTGGGCCGGACGCTTAACGCCGCCAACGTGGGCAAGCTGGTGGATGAGGTTAAACAGCAGGCCGGCGAGAAGCGGGATGTGGTGACGCACCTGTTGGTCCAGGTGCGCGACAGGTCGAACCGCTACGCTGCTGGCGCGACGGGCGCTCGTCAGCAGACCGCCGAGTCTGCGCAGGCGTTGGTAGCCGCGCTGGCTCAGGCCGCCGAGCCCGACGTTGTCACATCGCTTGCGACGGCAGATCTGCAAACCTCCGAGGCCGCCGTTGGCCGTACCCTGGGGCAGGCGAAGGCCTGTGCTGATGCGCTGGATGCGGGTAACTGGCAGCTCTTCGACGTGGTGCGAGACCTGCGCGACCACCGGGCTGAAGCTGCGCAGATCGTCGTAAGGCGCCTGGCGGAAGTGCTTACCAGTGACGAGCACGTGATCGCCTTGAAAAGTCGGCTTGATGAGCTGGAGCGCGATGCCATGCGACTATTGGCAGCTCCCGCTCCTACGCCTGCGCCGACTGCAGTGCCTGCCCCGGTTCCCACGCCCGGTGTGCCGGCACCCACACCGGCACCTGCGGCGATCTCACCGCTACCGGCCAACCTAGCGCCACAAATAGTGGATGAGAAGCAGGAGTTGCACTTGAGTGGCACAGATGCGGTGGCTGCGCTGGAAGAACTGAAGGCGCGCGTTACCAGCGAGCGTGACCTGGAGTTGACACTTAGCTGGCGCCTGCAGCGCAAGGGAACTCAGCTATGAGTTTGTCAACGCCGCAGATCACGGCACAGCTCGAACGGGTGCTGGCGAGCGACCCGACTGCTCAGGCCATCGCAATTCGCGCGGTTGCCAGGCAAGTCTGGCCAGACGCCGTCACCCAGCATGGGCGGCAGTTTCAACTGCGTTGGTGCGAGTCGTCGTTGGCCATCCGCGAGGCTCTGTGCGACTTGGAGCGGCAGGATCCCGCCGCCTCTGGCATGGTGGTCATCACGCCCTTGTCGACGCACGAGGTTGCTGAAGACATTGTTGCGCGGCTGGCCCGAGCCCGGGTGTTCCAGCCGGAAGGATGGGACACCGTTCGATTGATGTTCCAGGCCAAGGAGACCGATGCTCGGCTCGGCAGGTTTGCCTGGATGCCGCAAGCATTGATCGACGGTGCATCACTGGGGGCCTACCAACCCGTAGCCAATGGATTCCTCGATCTGGAGACAGCTTGGCGAGAGGTGCTCGCGCGGTTTCTCGGGATCGAGGCGGCACGGCCGGACGCAGTGGTGCTGCTCCGGTGGTCGCTCACGCCGGATGCAGATCCCCGGCTGGGCCCTTTGCCCGCAGCGATGCGATCGGACATCGTGTCCTGGCTCGCAGAAGCTGCCGGCGTGGCGGGCGGCATGGTGCTGGGTTGCGTTGAAACGGCCCGCACGAACGATGCGCTGCCTTTGGGACTGGTCAGTGGCGTCATCTTCGCGCCTGACGGTGAAGGACAGGCAGCACTGGGTCAGGCCGCGATCCGCCTGGAGCGCTTCGTCAACGACAAGCACGTTGGCGTGGCTGAGGGCCGGGCGTGGGCCGCCGCGGCAGAACAAGCCGTTCGGAGCCTGGGCCTGGAGGCCAGCCGGGCCACGCTGGATCGTGCGGATGCCTTGTTGCGTGATCTTCGCATCTCGGAGTTTGCGCAGCTAAGCGATGTGCTGCCTTCAGCGCTTGATCAGCGCCTGACGGACTTTGCCTTGGCGTTGAACGCTCACGCGGTCGAGCCCAGCGAGACGAACCTCCAACAGGTGGAGGTTCAGGCTGATCGGGCGCTCAAGCATGCGCTGATGAACGACCAGAAGCCACGCATGGAGCGCGTCGAAATGGCGCGACGCCTCGCGCGTTGGCTGCTCAGCCCGATGGCCTCCGGGACATCACTGCCCGACTCGGTCGAATGGCAAGCCGACCAGGGCGCCTATGTCGACTGGGCCAGATTCAGGCTCTTGGGCGGCGACGAGCTGACCGAACTGTCTGATGCCTATGCTGCATGCCGCCAGGCGGCCATCGCTCGACGTAACGCGTTCGCCAAACCATTTGCCCTCGCCCTGGTGCAATGGCACGCACAGACGTCTGCAGATAGCGGGCGAATCGTGCCGCTTGAGCGAGTTCTGGACAAAGTGCTGGCTCCAATTGCGGCAGTGCAGCCGACGCTGTTACTGGTGATGGACGGCCTGAGCAACAGCATCTTTCGCGAACTGTTCTCGCGTATAGCCGGACAAGGCTGGGCAGAGCTGGTGCCAACGGCTCTGGGTCAACCGCTCGTTGGTGTCGCGGCTGTCCCCACCGTCACCGAGGTGAGCCGCGCCAGCTTGCTATGTGGCCGTCTGACGATAGGCACGCAAGCGCAGGAGAAGCCTGGATTCGCAGCCCACGCGGCCTTGCTGGCGCACAGTCGGCCCGAACACCCACCAAAGGTCTTCCACAAGGGAGACCTGACTGATGCTGGCAGCCTCTCTCCAGAGGTCCGGGCGGCCATCGCGAATCAGCGCCAACGCGTTGTGGGCGTTGTCTACAACGCGGTCGACGACCACCTCAGCGGTCCCGACCAACTCAACCAGCGGTGGGCTCTGGAAGACCTTCGGCATTTACTGCCTTTGTTGCGGGAGGCCCGGGAAGCGAGGCGCGTGGTGGTGATCACTGCGGATCACGGCCACCTGCTGGAGGATGGGACCACGCTGGTTCCTGGCGGGGAAAGTGACCGTTGGCGGCCGGGTAAGACCACTACGTCACCTCAAGAGATCGCTGTCAGTGGCGCTCGGGTAGTCACCAGCGACGGCTCCAACGAGGTGGTCTGCCTGTGGGGGGAAAGCAGCCGCTATGCGGGTCGCAAGAACGGCTACCACGGCGGGTTGTCGCCCCAAGAGGTCACGGTCCCGCTGAGCGTGTTTGTGCCCGTGGGGACGAGCCTCGCGGGTTGGAGCCCTGCGCCACCGAACCAGCCGGAGTGGTGGGAGCTTCCGCTCCTCCTGCAGGCCAGGAGTCCCGCAACTGCGGCACAGCAGCCGAGGCCTACTCGCAAGAAGCCCGCGGAGATCGAGGCGCAGCCTGGACTCTTTGCGCCGGTCGATTTGCTACCGCCAGCGACGCGGGAGGCAGCCCCCTACGACTGGATCGGCGGTCTGTTGTCCAGTTCGATCTATGCGTCGCAACGGCAACTGGCAGCACGTGTGGCTTTGCCGGACGACAAGATGCGCCTGCTGCTAGAGGCGCTCGCCGAACGTGGCGGGAAGCTGTCCCGGACGGCATTGGCGAACCGCCTTTCGCTTGCAGAGGTGCGCATCGGCGGGGTGCTGAGTGCAGTTCGGCGCGTACTGAACGTAGATCAGGCGGCGGTACTCACCGTCGATGAGACTGCGGGCTCGGTCGAACTCAACATTGCCCTGCTGCAGCAACAATTCAGGTTGCCCCGTCAAGGAGAGGCACGATGATTAGCGAAGCACGCAGGGAGGACATCGTCAGCGCCTTACGCCGCGGCACTGTACCAGGGAGTGGCCTGGATGCGCTGGCCGTAGGCATTGAGACCTTTGGGCCTACGCTAACTGAAGAGCTTGAATCGGTGGCTTCAGGGCGCGGCGGGTTCAAGGCAGTGCGTGGCGAATACGGCACCGGCAAGACGTTCTTTGGCCGCTGGCTGCAGGAGCGCGCACGCGTGCGAGGCTTCGCGGCGACCGAAGTTCAGATCAACGAAAGCGAGACGCCGCTTCATCGGCTAGAGACCGTCTACCGGCGTCTGGTGGAACACCTCGGCACGGCTGACATGGCCAGCGGTGCATTCAGAGGCGTGATCGACGGATGGTTCTACGCCTTGGAGCAAGATGTCCTGGCTGACCCGGCCGTGGACCCGGATGATGCTCAAGACTTGCTGCAGCGCACGGATGCGTTGATGGATGCGCGACTCAGTGCCATCAGCAGGACGGCGCCGGCCTTCTCGGCAGTACTGCGCACTTACCGGCAGGCATTGGCCAACAACGACGGCATGCTGGCCGAAGGCCTGATCAGCTGGCTGGCCGGCCAGCCCAACGTGGCGGCCAGCGTGAAGCGCGCAGCCGGCATCAAGGGCGATCTGGACCACTTTGGCGCGAGCAACTTCCTCGTCGGCTTGCTCACCATCCTGCGTGACAGCGGTTTTGCCGGGCTAGTGATGGTGCTGGATGAGGTGGAAACGCTTCAGCGCATGCGCACCGACACGCGCGAAAAGGGTCTCAATGCGCTGAGGCAATGGATCGACGAGATCGATGCAGGCCGCTACCCGGGCCTGTACCTGGTCATTACCGGCACCCCGGCGTTCTTTGATGGTCCGCAGGGCGTCCAGAGGCTTGCACCGCTAGCCCAACGCTTGCATGTGGACTTCGGTACGGACCGCAGATTCGACAACCCCAGGGCTGTTCAGATCCGGTTGGCGCCTTTTGATCACGGCGCCCTGCTGTCAGTGGGGCGCCGCGTGCGCGACATTTACGCGGAAGGGCGCGAGCACGAGCAGCGCCTTCGGGCGGTTGTCGATGACAGCTACCTGGAGGCCTTGGCGCGAGCTGTGGCGGGCGGTCTGGGTGGGAAGGTGGGCGTGGCGCCGCGCCTTTTCCTGAAAAAGCTCGTCGCAGATGTCCTTGATCGCGTGGACCTGCATGAGGACTTCGACCCACGTCAGCACTACTCGCTGACCTTGGCCGAATCCGAGATGTCTGCCATCGAGCGGGCGGCGGCGGGTGCAAACTCAGTGGATGACATTGAGCTGTGAGCGAATTCGAGCAATTGCACCCATCCCTCCAGTACCACGTGGTCAACACGTTGGGCTGGAGCACGCTGCGCCCGACGCAGTTGGCTGCAATCCCGCCGATTCATGCCGGCTTGCACTGTCTTCTATTAGCGCCCACAGCCGGTGGTAAGACTGAAGCGGCCGCCATCCCCATCCTGTCGCGGATGCTGAAGGAGTCGTGGCCCGGTACGAGTGTCCTGTATATCTGCCCCATCAAGGCCCTGCTGAACAACCTTGAGCATCGGCTGACCCACTACGCGGGGCTTGTCGGTCGCACGGTGGAGGTCTGGCATGGCGACGTGTCGCAGTCACGCAAGAAGAAAGCGCTGAAAGAGGCCCCCGACATCTTGCTGACAACGCCGGAGTCGCTCGAGGCGATGCTGATTTCCGTCAGGGTGGATCGCCCCGCATGGTTCGGCAATCTGCGTGCCGTGATCGTCGACGAGTTGCACGCCTTCGCCGCCGATGACCGTGGCTGGCACATGCGCTCGGTGCTACACCGACTGGAGCACTACATGGAACAACCGCTCCAGCGAATCGGCTTGTCCGCGACCGTCAGCAATCCGGCCGAGTTACTGGATTGGTTCGCGCCCGTTGGGGAAAAGTGTGTGGTTGGCAGCGCCTCGGTGAGCACCGATGCCGATGTCACGATTGATCACGTCGGCACGCTTGAAAACGCGGCGACGGTCATCTCGCGCATGCACCGCGGCGAAAAGCGGTTGGTGTTCTGTGACTCCCGCAGCAGCGCCGAGCAACTGAGCAGCATGCTGCGAGCCAAGCAGGTGCGCACCTTTGTCAGCCATGCGTCGCTCAGCGCGTCCGAGCGCAGGCAGGCCGAAGCTGCATTTGGCGAAGAGAAGGACTGCGTGATCGTCGCGACATCGACGCTGGAACTCGGCATCGATGTCGGTGACCTAGACCGGGTGATTCAAATCGACTCTCCCTCGACAGTGTCGTCGTTCCTACAGCGCATGGGTCGTACCGGCAGACGAGGAGGTAGCCGGCGCAACTGCCTGTTCTTGGCGACCAACCAAGATGCTTTCCTGTTGGCTCTGGGTGTCACCCACCTCTGGTCCCAAGCTTGGGTCGAAGCCGCGCGACCGCCGGAAGAGCCTTGGCCCATCGCCGCACAGCAGATACTCGTGGCCACATTGGAACGCGGTGAGTGGCCCCTGAATGAAGTGGTCGCGCTGCTGACACGATGTTTTCCGGAACTGCCACCTGACGGAATCAGGTTGCTTGTCGATCACATGATCCACGAGGACTACCTAAACAGCGCGGAGGGTCTTGTCCGCATTGGAGCGCGTACAGAACGTGAGTTCGGCCGAGGCCACTATCGAGACCTGCTGGCCTCATTCAGCGGTGCTCAACTCCTGACCGGGCGTTGTGGCAGTGCGGAGATCGGCTACATCGACCCGACGGTGCTGACGGGCGAGGATCGTCCACGTCTGCTCCTGTTGGCCGGCCGTAGTTGGCTCGTCAAGGAGATCGAGTGGTCCAAGCGCACGGTCTGGTTGGAGCCCGTGAAAGAGGGCGGCAAAGCGAGGTGGATGGGCGGTGCGCGCAGCTTGAGCCGGATGGTCTGTCAAGGCATTCGCGTCGCACTTGCCAATGGCACGTCGCCTGCCGTGCATTTATCTCAGCGGGCGAAGATCCAGTTCGGAGCGTTGATGGAAGAACTGGCTATTTCGGTAGATGCGCACTTCATGTCAAGGCTCGAGGGAGGACAGACGCGCACCTGGACGTTTGCTGGCACGAAAGAGAACCGGACCTATGCCCGGGCCGCTGGCAATGGTGAAACGCGCGTTAAATTTGATGCATTGAGTGTTCTAGCGCCGGCGGCTGCCTTGCACCTTGGACTTTGCCGGGGCACGACTTTGCCACTGACAAACGAAGAGCAAAGAACCTTTGCCGACGGGATAAAGTTCGCCTCCGCTGTCCCATCCGATTTACTTTGCCGGACTATTTTTGCTCGGAATTTTGCGGTACCCGTTGAATCCCAACAGCCTTGCATCGGTGCCTAGTCACTGAGTACTCCCAGAGGAGCCAGTTATGGGCTATCTATTTACGCGGAAGCAGCTGTATGAGCTACTCCGATAAAATCGCTGGCCATTTCCGATGTGGGACTCGCGAAGGCGTGCCGGCGCGGCTATATACCGTTATCGCCGCGTGGCTACTGGGCGAAGCTGAACGCGGGCCAGCACGTCGCAGCTGATACCAGCGTCTTCATAGTCGCGGACGACACGGATGCTGGCCGTCCCTACACTTGGTGGTAGCGATACGCGCCTCCTTCGTGCTACAGGTAGTCGAGATGGTCACCGCCCTTGCGGTCGTGGCTGCGTGAATCCAGTGGGGTGACGTCGCGCCGGGACTAGACCTTCGACGGCATCGTCGAAGGTCTAGTCCCACTGCCGACGTTGGAAGCGGAGATGGTCGAAAATTTCATAGCCCGCATTCGCGAACATGCTTTCTCACAGCGCGAAGAAAAGCTGCTGCAGGAATGCAATGGGGAATCTTTGTCGCGCACTTTGATTACCTCGGTATATCGGATCATGGCCGGCGGAGCGGCAACTACCAGGCTTTGTGGCTAACCACGAGACGGGCACCGATTCGCGCGAAAGCTACCAGCAGGGTGATTCAGTCATTATGCGTCTCGCCGAAACCATGGCTTGCGCCCGCTAGGAGCCTTGGTACGGCCTCTGCAACAAGCTCACCCCTTCCAAGCAGTCGCTCGAAACTTGAGCGCACGCCACTTGAATGCTCTGCATGGACCTACCGGCCACCAGTCACGTGACGACTGTCGCCGATGGATAACAAAAACATATATTAATTTGTATAGCTAAATATATATTGGCCAGTATAGCCAAATACATAGTCGAAATTTTGAAATTCGCATCAGAGTTGATCCAAAAAAATATCCGCGCACTGGCTTTGCGAAAGCGACCGAATCCAGCTACCCTCGGTATTCATCTCAACATCACTCTGCTGTCGAATATCAACGTGACAAACCTTGGAAATTTCGTGCGTACCCGTCGACGAGAGCTTCGCATCTCACAGACCGAGCTTGCTCGCCGCGTGGGAGTTGACGACGGCTACATCAGCGCGATTGAGCGAGGGATTCGCTCGCCCGACGGCGTCGCATTCATTGAACAGTTAGGGGACGCGCTGAACCTGGACGCGAACGGCAAGCAGGAGCTTGCGATCGTGGCCACATGTTCTCAGCGTTACATTCACTTGTCAGATCCGTTGCCCGTGTACAAATACCGAGTCGTCGCCGCGCTTGTGCGCGACGAGGGTCTGTCAGAGGAAGATATGGAGGTGTTCGCTCGCGTGCATGCTGCGATTCGACGAAACCGTACGGCCCCGATCGATGCAACCAATGCAACCAGCCAAGGAGGAGCAATGTAAAAAACAAAAGCGCCACAAACCCGAAGGCGTGCAGCGCTTTGGATCAGAATCAGTAGCGATTCGTCACCCAACAAAGCCGAGTCTCTACCGATCTGACCTCAGCGTCAAGTCCTTCTTTTTCCCTACGATTTGCGCCACCTAGAAATTTGATCAAATCTGATCGAATTTCCGCCCTCGCTCGTCCATTTGCGGCGGCGCTTTCGACAGCAAATTGCTGTCGAAGGGGGCGCACATTCCCCGGACGTAAGCGTCTCCTCGAGACGCGATGGAGAAAACTCGTGCCTAAAATCTCTCAAATCTTAGCGAATCATCAACCCTCATCACGTCGGCCGCGCCGCATCGTGACCGTCTCAGGCCGTGGCGTGCGAGGGATTTTCCCGAGCCGGAAGTCAGCCAAGGCAGCTCAGTTCGAAAGCCTCATCGAAGAGATGGCGCTGCGAGCCTTGGAAGGGGCCCCGTCAGTCAAGTCATTCACAACCCAGCCACGGGTATTCGAATACACAGACGGCGCACTCCAGCGGCGTTATACGCCTGACGTGGAAATCCAGATCGAGACTGCCGACGCAACGGTGTTCCTTGAGGTCAAAGACGACAGAACGTTTACCCCACACTCAAAAGCTGCCGCGCGGATAAGGGCGGCGCTACCGCATCTCCGCCGATGCGGGCACCGTTTCCACATTGTCTTGCGGTCCGATCTCCTCGCGAATGATCTCCAAGACAAACTCGCACTACTCCTCAGAATGCGTCCACTGCGCGGCAAGTTCCGCCCAGACCTCGACGCATCCTTGTGGGATCCGGAAAACGGCACCCCTCCTCCTGCAGACATTCAACAGCAATGGGAAGACGCAAAACGTCAATGTGACGATTTGCTTCGCCGGATCATGAAGCGTGATCCAGATGATCTCCTGTCAGTCGCAACTCGCTAGGAGGAGCGTCAACCATGGCCAACTTCATCAAGGATCAGGTTGTATTCCGCGGCGCGGGGAAGTTCCGGCTCGTTCGCGTACAGGAGGACATTGCTCAACTGGAAAACATCGTGACAGGTGAGCTTTCCAGCCACAGTGAAGCAGATCTTCTGGAAGAGTATGTACGGGGATACCTTCGCACGGT
Source organism: Paraburkholderia sediminicola (assembly GCF_046030555.1). GTDB lineage: Bacteria > Pseudomonadota > Gammaproteobacteria > Burkholderiales > Burkholderiaceae > Paraburkholderia > Paraburkholderia sediminicola_E. The sequence continues at coordinate 65,512 of NZ_JAQQCH010000014.1, forward strand.
AAACAGCAGGCAGTATCAACGCCCTCCAATGCGTAACACCTTCAAGGATGCGCTGGAAGCTGCCATACCACCAGCCAAGCAAGGTGACTTTGAGACGCGACGGCGTGTGAACTATCTCGTGGCGCTTGACCGGATGGATGCGTTCAAAGGTCCTCGATCTGCCCTGTGTCAGGCGACTCAAAAAGTGGCAGGCGACCTGGACGACGCAAAGCCACCCCATGTCACGACAATATATCGCTGGCGCGCGCGCTACCTAGTTGCGCAGTTTGATGTCCGCGCATTGCTTGATCGAACAGATCTGAGGGGAGGCAAAGGGCAGTCACGACTCGACAACGTCGTCGAAGGTATCGTGCAAGACAAAATCGAAACCGCATTCCTCAACAGCAAAAGGGGAACCGCAGAGGATGTCTATAACGCGGTATTCCTCGAAATCCAGCGGCTGAACACGACGCGTATCGAGTCCGAGTGGCTCAAGTTTCCGGGACTTCGGACCATCCAACGACGTATCGGGAGCATCAATGCATTTGACCGAGCAGTGGCTCGCTATGGTGAACGCGAAGCACAGCGCCGATCCGCCGATCAGTCTTGCGCGCGCAAAGTGTCCAGAATTCTTGAAATCGTTGAAATCGACCATACCCCGATCGACTTGATCTATACGGATGCCGAGGGCAGAGCAATCGATCGCCCGTACTTGACCGTTGTACTGGATCGATTTTCCCGATGCGTGCTTGGATTCTGCATCAGCTCCGCCGGACACGGCGTTCACGCTGTATTCGAAGCGCTGCGGCACTCGATGATGCCAAAGAGCTATCTGAGTGAGCGATTTCCCGAGCTACTTCTGGAATGGCCGTGCCATGGTTGGCCTGAACGCCTGCTCATGGACAATGGGCGAGAATTTCATGCCCATGCGGTAGTCGATGCTCTAACGAATCTCGGTGTGACATGCGAATACGCCGCGTCGCGCGATCCGAACGACAAGCCATTCGTTGAGCGCTTTCTCAGAACGTTCAACTATTCCTTCATCCATAAACTCCCAGGAACGACTCTCGCAAAGGTTCATCAACGCATAGGCTTCAAATCGGAAGATGAAGCTTGCATCACGTTCGAGCAACTCAACGAGATGGTTCACGTCTGGATTACATCCGCATATCACCTGCGACCTCATAAAGGTCTGTCCGGGCGCGCCCCAATCGATGTGTGGAAGGAGAGTGCAGTTGCATTTCCGCCAGCGCTGAAATGCAACGCGGAGGATCTCAGCATCGAATTCGGCGACGTCGACGAGCGCCCGATACAGCACTATGGTATCGACTTTAATACGTTCACGTACGTATCCGCAGAAGTTCTCACCTTACGGCGGATGCTACCAGCCAAACAAAAGGTACAAATCAAAGCTCCATACGAGAACGTTGGCTTGATCTGGGTATGGGACCCGATCAACAGCACATATATCCGCGCTGCTAACTCCGATGAGCAGTACAACAACTTGACCTTAGAGCAGGCGAAGGCTCTCAAGCGAGAGTACGCAAAGTCCGATCCTCACCAACGAACCAGAGCAAATGGTGAGGAAATGATCCGTGAGAAAGCCAATGAGGCGATGCAGTCGAAGAAATTGAAAGCGCGTAAACAGGGGGCTCGTCTGGCGCATACAACGTCGAAATCTGCCAATCGTCCCCAACCTGCTACGTCCGAGCCGCAGATTGTCGTTCCGCCCGCCATGTTCACTTCGGATGCAGACGAGCTTTCCGAATTTGAAGTCGAATCCGTCAGCACGGAGGTGAACCATGAAAAATAAACCTATCTGCACAGAAATTGTTAAGAACATCCGATTGAGCTTCATCAACCTCCCCCATGTCAAACGGATATTGGCTGCATTGGATCGTATGCACGAATATCAGTGTGGCAGCGAGGAGGCTGAGCACATTATGTTGCTCGGCGAATCCGGTGTCGGTAAATCGACCTTGCTCATCCGGTACGTCAAGAAGCACCCTGCGATCGAGCACGAAGAGTTCACTGAAGTCCCGGTGCTTTACGTGGCACTTAGTCAATCGCCAACCCCGAAGATTCTAGCGAGCATGCTCCTAAGGGCGCTAGGAGACCCCAAGTGGCATATGGGAAAGGAGGTCGAGTTGACTGACCGACTCATCTTCCTGATAAAACAGTGTCGCGTCAGGCTGGTGATCATCGATGAGGCTAATCACCTTATTGATCGCGGCGGAGAGAAAACCTTGCACACCGCTGCTGACTGGCTCAAGCGCGTTGTAGATGCGACAAGGGTGTCGTTTGTGCTGGCGGGCATACCCCGAACCAGGCGCTTGCTTGCGACCAATGATCAATTGCGCGAGCGGTTCAGGGAGGTCATTGAGATCGACCGGTTTTCAGTGGCGAACGTGCCTGCGGAACACGAGTTTCGTAGCGTCCTCAATACCTTCAAGGGCTATCTGCGGGAACTCCCCACCATAGATTTCTCGGGAGCGGTCCTCGCGCGACTGTTCGCCTTTGCAAGCGATGGGCGTCTGCGTGACATTCGAAGGCTTTTGGTACGAGCTGTCGAACTGGCATACGAACAGTCCAATCCTAGATTGACAAACGCGGTTCTGGCTGAGGCCTTCCGGACGGTCATCTACCCGGGATCGCCAGATAAACGGAATCCCTTCCACAAGGCATTCGATGAAAAGCCACTTGTGACCGGCGATGAACCATTTTCACCTGTGGAGCGTTGAGATGAATACTTACTTTAATTCTGGACTACCCCTGTGCCGTCCCAAGGTGCTCCCGGACGAGTGGGTCGAGACCTACCTTTTCCGTGTTGCGAGAGCAAATGGCATTCGCCATCCGCGGCTAAACGACACTGAGCGTTTTCGGCCGACATTGCCGGCGACCGCGTTGAGCAAGCCCGATGGTTATCCAATCTGGAGTGCTACGACGTTGCCTCGATGGAGCGTCGTTACCCGTGTGAACAAGATCAGGTATTGCCCTGAGTGCATGACGCAGTCGAGATACATTCGCTCGCGCTGGCGACTCACAGTGTTTGATGTTTGCACTATCCACGATATCCGTCTAAAAGACGATCTGGTCGAACCCGTGATGACGAGAGGCTACAGGCAAGAAAACAGATACTTCGTCACCGACGTCACGGATGAACAGCTCTGGGCGGGCGCAGTATGCCCAATGCCCAGCGAACGGCGGCACGTCGATCGATTGTGGTCGGGCTTCGAACGGTCGATCGTTGAGGACGACACCCCGGGAGCTTTCGAGCAGCTCACTTGCATTTTGTTTCTGGAGGCGTTGCTCGACGCGTTGGCGTCCACTACATCCGAATTTGAATCGTCGCCGGTGGGGATTCCAAGGTCAACAAAACTTGCCGAACTAGTCGCGAGATACGAATTTTCTCTGTCGGCAGATCTGGACGGAATTCGCAATTTCCTGGGTCAGATCACCTTGATTCCACATCGTGACGTGGTGCTCGCGCGGCTCCGTCGAATGTTGCTCGAAGAAGCGCACAGACCCACCTGCTTTTCTAATCTGCCGATTGCAGTCTTGCGAAGGCGACTTCTGGTAGGAGCAGAGGAAAACACGCACGCGTCGAATCATGGGCTGTTACATCCGGGCCAAGCGCAGACCGCCGGACGTCTGAGCTTCGAAAGAGCAAAGTCTCTGATCGGGTGTCCGCCAAGGGTCTTGAGGCATCTTATTGATAACAAGGTTTGTCAAGGCGCTAGCATTGTGCAGTACGGATCGAGACGCAATACCTATATTTCACCGGACGCAGTGCATGCATGTACCGAATGGTATGCGTCGATCGCAACGCCTGAGCAGGTAATGAACGAGTTGGGCATCGACCAAAGCGGTTTTCTTGCTTTATTTAGTGCACGTTTGTTGCGTCCGATTGCTGTCGACCTGCGACGCTTCTTTAAGCGCTCTGATCTGACTGATATATGTCGACGACTAGAGGAGGTATCTCGTCCATCTCCGGCAAACGCTCCTAATCTGCATCCACTGTTGGGTGAATGGATTCCATCGAGCGGGCCCTACCGGCCGGCAGCGCTACAAGTACTAAGGGAAGCCTTTAGCGGCAAACTCCCCATTTTCCGGCAGACGGAAAGTTCTCATTTGTTCGCTTATTTCGTTGACTACACTGCGCTCGAACGCGCGCGCCGACTCAGGAAAGGAGACATAGCGAGACATAAACATCAGAAGTGTTCGTCCCACCAGGCTTCATTGTTACTGGAATGAGTGGCGAACAGATCCACGGTGTGGACTGGCGCACGAAGGGAGCCGCACTGTTCAACGAGCGGCTTCTGGTGCGCCCCCTTGTACGCCTGGATGAAAGCTTTCTCGGCTATCGCTTACGCGTCGCAGTTGCGAATGGCTTGTCTAACCCCAATTGGCTCAACTGTAATGAGAACAGCCTGCCGAAAACGCATGGCATTGCCCGTTGGTGTCCTCACTGCTTGGCGGAACCCGACAGCTACTGGCGCGAAAGCTGGCACTCCGGGCCCGCGGCGTGCTTTGAGCATCGCTGCTGGCTCACCTCATCATGCAATGGCTGTCACCGTGTGTTGCGCTGGAAACATGTTCGGTTTGCAAACTGCACGTGCAGCGCACCGTTACAAGATGCATTGGTACAGCCCTTTTCCACCGAGCTCCAGCAGCTAACTGCCGGCCGATCAGGCTCAAATGCAGGAACTCTATCTGTAGGAGAGCGATGGAGCCTGTCACGATTTTTAGGAGCCCTGGCCCAGTTCGGGCTTCAAGGCAAACCATTGAAGAAGGCCACACGGCAGTTGGAAAACGTCGAACAGTTGCTCGTGACGGCCGGAGCGTCACTGATCGCGGACCAACTGGCCTGTTTTGAACTGCTTGATCGCCTTCGTGCGCCTCAGACAGGCGTGAATAATATTCCCTTGTTGTCACAAGTCTTCCCGCGTTTGCTCGTCATGCTGCGCAAGCAGTTGAATGAGGCCGAACGTTGCTGGATGCTGGACCTGCTGGATGGATACGTTGCGAGTTCATCGCGCCATGGATCTGTGGTGCTCTGGGAACGGAAAGGTGTTGCCGGGCGGGTGGGCAAGGAGCTGCATAGTCTCCAGAGGACACGAAACCCTGCCATTGCCGCCTTGCTTGCGCAGACGGGCGTAACTGTACCGGTCAGGCGAACCCAGGCCGGACGGCAGAAGTTCGTGATTAGTCAGGCAGACCTGCAGCGCCTCAGGAAAACCCAGCATTCGCTGATCCCATTGAAGACGGCAGCCCGATATGCCGGGATGTCCACCAGACGTATCCAGGCGCTAGCGAAGGCAGGCCTGATTGCTTCAACCGGGACCCGGATCGACACGAGGTCCGTCGACCGCCTGCTCGGCAGCATCGTGGCGACCTGTGTCGAGGACACACTGGCGTTTGGAGATCCGGTCAGCGTAGCCGACGCATTGCGTCTGTATGTTCCTGTTGAAGCGTCAGCGGCATTCTTCAACGGGCTCGTGAACCGTGACGTACGCCTGGTCTTCGGGCCGGGCAAGGTATCAGCGTTGCGGGAGATTTTCGCCGACCGTGGCGACGTGGTCACTGCCATGCAGGCACGTGTCGGATTGGGCTCCCAGATATCTATTGTTGAGGCTGCCCGTCGGCTCGGCATCAAGCAGGAAGTGATGTACCACCTGATCAACATAGGCCTGGTCAGGACTCGAATGGGTAAGCTGCGGCGGCGAGCAGCGCGGGTCGTCGATATTGATGACCTGCAGAAGTTCACAGAGCAATTTCTGCCGCTGTTCGCGTTGGCGAAGACGATGGGAATCTCCGCTCGCGAAGCGCCCGACTGGGCCCGGCTGCACGACATTGAGATTGTCACCGGACCATCAGTCGACGGCGGACGGCAATATTGGATCCGCAGGGGGGCAGCGTGGAAATTCCCCGCAGCGTAGGACGTGAAGCATGAAAAATTGGCTTTCGTGGGTCGTGTCAACCCTGTCCTGCAATCAGGAGCGTATATGGGAATCTGGAAATCTCCGTCTGTTGAGCTGCAACCTATTGTCTTTCTGTCCCGCTGGCAAGTCATGGAGACGGACGAGGGCTTCCGCTATTTCATTGGGCACAATATGGAAACCATGAGCGGACGGGCAACTACCTGTATCGTGAAATTTGACCCGAAGGCGCGTCGAGGCGTGACCGGGTCCGGGAGGATCTACGAACTGGTCGGGGACAGCGGCGTCGACACGGCGGCCAACTATCTGTGGGCCGTCACCTGCGCGCAAACTGGCACGAGTTCGACGGATGTCTCGTCCGATTACGATCAACCGGCAATCACTTCCCACCGACCTGTCGCGCCGTTCGTAGCCCATCTGTTCTACGAAGGTGGTCTCGGGTGCCTGAGCGCGAAAATCCCGGCGACCGGTCAATCCTTCGAGGTGCGGGATCCGGAGGACTTGGCGGAACTGCTTGCCGCGGGCGTGAGACAGGGTTACTTGAGCTTCCCGCACCTCGACAGGACCGAGAATCGACCCGAGTTCGTCGACCTTGTGCGCGCGGTGGAGCATCGGCTTCATCAATTGGAGCGCGGCTTGCCGCGCGACGCTGATGGAGATCAAGGTACAGAATGGTCGTCATGACCCTGTGACCTGCCGCAATAAAACGCCCTGAATTGGCACCGGCCAGTCAGCTCAGCAACCAACCCCCGGATCGTGAAGCCATGAAGCTGCTTGTCCTGTCCGATCTGCACAATGAATTTGAGCCACTCGCGGCCGACGCTGAGGTCATCGCGCAGGCGGATGCAGTTGTACTTGCCGGCGATATCCATACGAAGGATCGAAGCGTCGAGTGGGCTCAGTCATTCGTTAACGATCCAGCGAAGCCAGTCTTTCTGGTGGCCGGAAATCACGAATTTTACGCAGGCCACTTTGACTCCACCCTGGGCAAGCTTCGCGAGCGTGCGCACGGTACCAATATTCATGTCTTGGAGAACGACAGCCTAGTCCTGGGCGACGTTCGCTTTCTCGGATGCACGCTATGGACGGATTTCAGGCTATACGCCAGCGCTATCACCCCCGCGATCTGCATGCGGGATGCGCAAAGCGCAATGCAGGACTTCCGGCTGATTCGCGCGACGCCGTCGTATCGGAAGCTGTACCCGGCAGATACGGTGCGGCGACATGAGTTGTCGCGCGCGTGGCTTGCCAATACATTGAATGAGCCATTTGACGGCAAGACCGTGGTCGTCACACATCACGCGCCATCTTCGGGGTCTGTCGAGGCGCAGTATGAGGGAGATTCGTTGACACCAGCTTACGCGTCCGATCTGGAACGTCTTATGGGACCCGCAGTCTGCTTGTGGATTCACGGTCACATGCATACAAGCTTCGATTACATCGTTCCGGCCGATGACGATTCCAATGAGTGTGGTACACGTGTAATCTGCAACCCGCGCGGCTATTCACCCCGGCATCTGAACCCAGGCTTCAATCCTGCCCTCCTGATCGAAGTATGAGCCTCGGTCCATCAGCCAACACGAACATCACGGCGATGCGAATTTTTGTCGATACTGAGTTCACCGATTTCATAGGCAGCGAGCTGATCAGTATTGCGTTGGTATGTTGATATGACGACTGGCGCGCACTTTCCGGTGCATTGGATCAACGGTCGCAGAGTCGGACGGATGATCACCCCCTCCGCGGGAGTGGGCCCCGCGTCCGGCGTTCCGGGGAAGCCAGCCACTCCGCTGGAGCAACTACACGGCACGGTCCGGCGTTACGACAACCCGACCGATGCTGCATGGCCGAGCAACGACGAAATCTGATTGTAGGGATGGCACAACATGAGCACCAAAGCGACCCTCGCGCATCACCACTCGGACGAAGCAGACAAGCCGTCCTGGCACCTCTACGCAGAAGTGTTTGATCCAGGCGTGGTTTATCTTCAGTTGGAAGGCGTGACCATGGAATTACGCACGCGGGAACAAGGCGGAGCTGACGTAGTAGTACGATTGCCGATTGAGACGGCAAAACAGCTTGGCCTGGATACAAATGTGCCGCCGGACCGTTGGGCGCTCGCGTGCGATACCGACAAGCCGTGAAAGCCGCCCACGTCCAGTTTGATTCCGCACGCGGGCTGCTCGTCGGCACGTTCGACGACGGGCTGACCATCGAGAGCGCCGACCCGTGCGAGCTAGCCGAGCGAATGTTTGCGGCCGGTGCTCGGCATGGACACGTCAGCATGCCCGACTGGCGCGAAGGCGACGTCGCGCCCGCCAGCGGTCATAAGATTGCCTTTCACGCACGGCTTAACCAACTGGATCGGACTGCATGACAGACGCTGAACGCCTCGCGCTGCTGCAAGCCGTCCCCGTGCATGAGCACAAGGGCCGCCCGTACTACGTGTGTCTGGGTGATATTCCTGCGCCGTGGCAGGACGCGTTTCGCGCGGCGCTGCGTGGATCTGCCTGTCCCATGATCGACGGCAGGGGCGAATGCGCTTATGAGTGGGACTGGTCCGACTGGCTGCAGGGCCGATTTCCGCACGGGTGAAAGATGCTTGTCGACGTTGGAATGAATGTCTCTTGATGGTCGACTTCACCCCGACAATAGAGTTCGTCAGCGTCAAGTGACGAGCAGCGCACCTGATCGACCATCTCCGTTGGACACGGCAACGAACATTGGCGAGGTAATCATGGAGTCATTAGGCGCCGACGAATATCAGTGCTTTACCTGCAATCGTATGTTCGGCAGTCCCGTGTTCAACATCTCGCGGGAATGGGAGCGGACGCACTTCGATGAAGGAATACCGTCAGTCGAAATCCGGGATAGCTATGGGCTTGAATGCTATTGCTCACGTGCCTGCGTCGACGCCCGGCGAGATGTGGTTATGCGCGACGAAGGAGTACCAATTCGACGTCCTGGAATTGGCCCGATTGAATCCTGTGCGATATGTGGGAGGCCAGTTGATATGACCGAATTCCATCTTTCCTACGTTGAAAGCGAGGAGATCGCAGTCAACAGTCTGATATTGAAGCCCGTCGACGTCGACTACCTGGCAGTGGTCCGCCGACAATGTCAGCCAATGAAATCGATGAATTCGGTGCTCCAAGCTGAGAGATGCATTGATAGTCCAGGTGCGCGAGAATGAGTCAGGTGGATGAGGCCAATCGCGGACCTTCGAGCGATTCGTCGCGATTCTGTTGAAGCACGACGACGGATGGCTTTCTGCGTGGCTCGCGCCAGAACGGATCATCGTCGCTGCGGCGGTCGCCCTATCGCATAATTGTGGCCTCAGTCGCACGTACTCTAGCGCCCTACGCTTCAATCCGACTGGCGCACGGCGACGGATCCAACCAGTCTTCAGCGGGGTAACGCATGCGGCTTTTCGTGGACACGGAATTTACCGACTTCATCGACTGTGACCTCGTGAGCATCGCACTGGTGGCCGACGACGGCCGCGAGTTCTATGGCGAGCGATCGGATTACGATCGCGCGAGCTGCAATGAATTCGTGCGTGCGGCGGTACTGTCCCAGCTCGGCCAGTATCCTGACCGCGTATTTACGCGCGAGGCGCTACGCGCGGCGCTCGTCGCGTGGCTTGACCAGTTCGCGGACGAGCCCGAACGCGTGCTGTGCTTCGATTACGGCGGTGACTGGGAATTGCTGTGCGATCTGCTCGATGGGCCGCCTGCAGGATGGCAGGCGCACCACGTGGGCCAGCTACTCGATCCGGGACGCCAGGAGGATTACTACCGCGAGCATCGCGGCCGGCACCATGCGCTGGTGGATGCGCGCGCAAACCGCCATGCGATGATAGACAGCGACCCCGCGCCAGACACGCCGTAAATGAGCCGGCGCGCGTTCGCCTAAAATGAAACCGCGTGGTCAGTCGGCAGCTGGGCTTCGACGACAGGCGTCTCATGGAAAAATGGACCGACAACTGTGCACGGCGCGCATTCACCAACGCAGCGGCTCCGGATCGTACTAACAGCCCTAGCCCAGACCTGACGACGATCATCCACAAGATGTGAGCGGTTCGGCTCAGAGAAACTCGAGGCTCTAGCGTAGGAAATCCTCGATATTCCTGATCACCAGCGGGTCATCCAGGCCACGTGCTGGGTCGCAAGCGATGAGCCGCGGCAGCAGCGCTGGGGCAGACGAGAATTCTTTTGGCGCGTCGTCTAAGATCAGATAGTCTGAGGGTGAAAGACGTCTGCGTCGTATGTAGTCGAGAACTCTGAGCGCGCGGCTTTCAATGCGCCTGTTTGTCAGCTGGATGTGCGCTACTGCGGCTAGCCGGGGCAAGTATTCGTCTTGAAGTTTTCGCGCGTCGAACATATAGATCCATGTGCTATGGATCGCGATATCGATCGTTTTTCCAGTGACGATTTCCGCCAGCTTTGCCTCAAGCGCACAAACGCCGGCCCCTACCACCTTGGGACCGTGTGGGCCGTATTCGAGCTCGCCGACGGTAGATGGATGCAATACACCATCTATGTCCAGAAAAATAGTCTTCATTCGGTACCGGCAAGCGAGTAACAAGAAGCTTCCAAGGTATGTGCATCCTTGCATTCAAAAGATTAGCCATATGCCACGTCCCCGCTCTTCAACGGCATTCAGCCAGTCAAGGAGATAGTACATCCTCCTTTGCCGCAGGGTATTCGCGGTCGCGTCTTGAACAAGTGATCTGGGTGTCCCCATCGTAAGCGCCTCGCGTGGACCGTTCGGATTTTCCTGGACGACGCGATGTGAAGTGGGACATGCTATCTCCTTTGGGCATTTTACGTTACCCGGTAACGAGTTCGGATATATCGTTACCGGGTAACAATGATGAGGGGAAACGGATGGCACAAACAACAGCAGAGCGACAGGCCGCCTACCGGGCAAGGCGGGCAACGGCTGGAGACGATGGCAACGGGGAGCGGCGGCTTGACATGTGGGTGAGCACTGAGGCTGATCTCGCGCTTGCACGGCTGGCGCTTCACTACTCGGCAACGAAGCGTGAGATGCTGGAGCGGCTGGTTGTGCGGGCGGATGCGACTATCGTGCGCAGGCTCGATCCGGACTCGGCAGAATGGGATGTCTACTTCCAGGTTACCCGGTAGCCCATCAACGTTACCGGGTAACGGGCCGCTTTCCCAGGTGCGGTCGGCTGCCCGGCTCAGTGCACGTGAGCCATACCGGGTAACCGAGGGATGCTGTCCACCGCTGCCGTTCAACCAGTCGGAGTAGCAGGTTGGGATGCGTTCTGCAGGTGTGCGGCAATGCGCCAGGGCAGCAATTCGTCGACGCGGTTGATTGGATGATCGGCAATACAGGTCAGCACGTGGCACAGGTAAGCGCGCGGGTCGATGCCATTGAGTTTGCACGACGCGATCAGCGAGTACATCGCCGCCGCCCGCTCGCCGCCGCTGTCGGAGCCGGCAAAGAGGAAGTTCTTTCGACCCAGGGCCACACAACGCAGCGCATTTTCGGCGATGTTGTTGTCTATCTCCACCGTACCGTCCTCGCAATACAGCATCAGCGCATCCCACTGGTTGAGCGAGTAGTTGATCGCCCTGGCCGTCTCCGACTTCGCCGACAACGTTTTGAGCTTCGCCCTGAGCCACATGCCGTAGCTCTCCAGCAGAGGTCTGGCCTTCCCCTGCCGCTCACGCAGTCGCTCGGCTGGCAGCTTGCCGCGGATGCCGGCTTCGATATCGTAGAGCTCGCCGATGTATCTGAGCGCTTCGGTGGTTGTCTGCGACGGCGTGCGCACGTGAATGTCATAGAGTTTGCGCCGCGCGTGCGCATGGCATGCCGCTTCGCGAATCGAACCGTCCTTGAACAGCTCGTCGAACCCGGCGTAAGCATCCGCCTGCAGGATGCCGCTGAAGCCGCTCAGATGGCGCTGCGGATGCTCCCCGCGCCGGTTAGGCGAATAGGCAAACCATGCGCCAGGAGGCTCCTTCGAGCCTGCCCGGCTGTCGTCGCGCACATAGACCCACAGCCGTCCGGTTCGGGTCCTCCTGTTGCCCGGCGCGAGCACGGGGATCGGCGTGTCGTCCGCGTGCAGCTTCGTGCTGGCCATCACATAGCGGCGCAACGCCTCCACCAGCGGATCGACCAGGGCCTCGCACATGCCAACCCACCGACCCATGCTCGCCGGGTCCAGCGTGACCCTGGCGCGTGCCGCAATCACCGACTGCCGGTACAGCGGCTGGTGATCGGCGTATTTGGCCACCAGAATGTCGGCAAGCAGGCTCGGGTGTGCGATACCACGCTCGATCGGCAGGCTCGGCGCTGGCGGCTGCACGATGCGGCGGCAGCACGCGCAGACCTTCTTGCGCCGGATGGTGCGGATGACCTTGAACGCTGCCGCGATGCGGCCAAGCTGTTCGGAGGCATCCTCGCCCAGTGGTTGCATCTGGCCGCCGCACTCGGGGCAGGTCGGCTCCGGCTCCAGCACATGCTCCTCGCGCGGCAGGTGTTCCGGCAGCGCCTCGCGCGAAGCACGGTTCGCGCTCGCCTTGCTGCTGCCGGCCTGCGCTTCGCGCGTCTCGGCCACGCCACGGTTGCCGGTCAGATCTTCCAGCTGAGTCTCGAGTCGCGCAATTTCACGGTCCAGTTGCTCGGACTTGCGGCCGAACTGCATGCGCTTGAGTTTGTCGATCTGCGCCTGGAGCCGTTCGATTTCCAGATCACGCTCGGCCAGGGACGCCCGTGCCTCGAGCAGCAGGGCCTTGAGTGCATCGATGTCGTCAGGAAGGTCGCTGGCATCAGACATGCCACGCAGTTTACGCAGGTGTCGCGCGGTTTACAACATCGACAATGGCTCAGCTGTCCGCCGTGGCTGCCTCCAGTCGATACCTTCGAGCAGCATCGAAAGCTGTGCGTGCGTCAGATGGATCTTGCCGCTATCGGCTTGCGGCCAGATGAAGCGGCCGCGCTCGAGTCGCTTGGCGAGCAGCCACAGCCCGTCGCTGGTAGCCCAGAGAATTTTGATCAGGTCGCCGCGACGGCCGCGGAAGATGAACACGTGACCACCCAGCGGATTCTCCTGAAGCGCCGCCTGTACCTTGGCGGCCAGGCCCTGAAAGCCGCAGCGCATGTCGGTCACCCCTGCGGCGATCCAGATACGTGTACCCGCCGGCAGGCCGATCATCGCGACAGCTCGCGGATCAACAGCCGCAGTGTCTGCGGCGAGACCTCACCGCGGATCCGCAGACACGCATTGCTGAACACCACCTCGCACACGTTTTCAACCACGGCGCCCGCGTCGTCTACCATCGCCGGGGTCGATCCGGTCGTGTCGGCGACAATGCTCACCGGCAACAGCGGCGCACTCTCCCGGGCAAGATCGGATATCGTGGGGTCGGGAAGCGACGGGATGCCGTAGGCACCTTGCAGATACTGCCGTCGCCATTTGAACAGCAAATTCGCATTGACCTCGTTGGCACGCGCAATCAACGCCACCGAGGCACCCGGCTCAAACGACTGCTCTACCAGGCGCCGTTTGAACTCCGTAGGGAAATTCGGTCGCTTATATGCGCCACCGGCTGCGCGCGCCTTCAATGTATTGTCCACTTTGGTGTCCGCAATAATTTGGTGGACACCAAATTACCCAAACCCTCAATCCGCTGTCCATAACGGCCCAGACGAGCCGCTTACTCCCCATCGCCAACTGCGCGCAGATATGTATATCAATCTTGAATGAGGCGGATGGCGGTTAATGCGCGGGCGTCACAAACCAAGTTATGCGTTTAGCGTATTTCTCAATCCACATTCCGCTGACATGTCGGCGCGGTTTGTCATATCAACGCGCTTTTGGCAGGCTTGGCGACAGCGGCACGCCAAGAACACGCGGTACAAAGCACGGGCCGGGTACGAGCCCAAAGCGATCGCGGAGAAGACCGGCCTGATCCGGCAATAGGTAGGATTCCCCTGGCGCTGCCGCACTGGTGCATGCAGTGCCTGGTCATCGCACCAGAGAAAAGGCAGATTCCGCTGGATGCGGAGCTTGCGATCTTCGGCGACGGTGATGATGCCGCCGTGGACTGCTTTGCCGGAGACTTATAAATCGGGGAAAATGCGAGGCGATCCACGTCATAAATACCGATATGAGATCGTCCAGCCGGACTTGGGAATAAATTCCGATTTAACATTTATTTTTGAATATACGATTGCTGTAAACGTCTGATCTTTTGTATTATCGCGCGATAGCGCGGGGGCGCAATTTGCAGAAAGAGAGGCGGTATGGGTGCGCAGGACATTATCGCGGCGATAAAAGACGGGTTGTTGCAAAGCGACCGGCTGCTGAAACTCGACACGCCACTGGGCGCTAACGTCCTTTTGCCCCAAAGGCTCGCAGGCCGTTCACGCCTCGGCCGTGATTACGAGTTCACGCTGGATGCTGTTTCAACGAACGACAATATCGAACTCAAGACCCTGATCGCTCAGTCTGTCACGCTTTGGGTTCAGCAAACTGACCAGTCGTACGCCCCGCATCACGGTTATGTCCACACCGCCCGCCGTTTAGGGTCCGACAGCGCCATTACTAGTTATCAGATCGGCTTCGTCTCCTGGATGCATTTTCTGCGTTTCAGAAAAGATGCGCGTATCTGGCAGGTTAAGGCCGTCGACCAAATTCTCACCGATGTATTCAATATGCATCCCCAGGCGCAAGGTGCATTCCGTTTTGCATTGCGTAATCCTTTGCCGCAGCGTTCGTTCTGCGTGCAATACGAGGACGACTGGAATTTCTGTCAGCGGCTGATGGAAACGGAAGGCCTGTTCGGCTACTTCGAACAGGCCGCCGATGGTAAATCGCATACCCTGGTCGTAACCGACGATATCGGCTGTCTGCCACCCCTGTCGCCGCAAACGGTGGATTTCTACCGCTCGGGCACCAACAGCGAAACTGACGCTTTCGTGCAGTGGAGCGGCACGCGCACGCTGCAGAGCACTACGCTCACTACCCGTACGTTCGACTACAAGTCGCCATCATCGTCTGCGAATCCCAAGGGCACGACGGTCCCGACGCTGACGACCCAGGGCAACCTGCCTCAGCAGGCCGAGGTGTACGAGTACACGGGCGCCTACACGTACGGACAGCAGGGCCGCGGCGACCACCTCTCGAAGGTGAGGATGGAGGAATGGGAATCGCGAGCGAAGCGTTTCCACGGCGTAGGCGCGGTGCGTCGCATCGATGCAGGCCGCTGGTTCGAGCTGCAAAACCACCCGGAGCACGACACTGGCAGTCAGCAGGACCGGCAGTTTGCGGTGATCGACGTCGAATGGGTCATCGAGAACAACCTGCCGGTCTCGGGTGGCACGACAGACTTCCCGCATGGCTTGAACCAGACGATCGCCGCGGCCCGTGCTCAACATGGAGCGGACCAGACACTCGTCGTTAAAGGCAGCGACGGCAGCGAAGGGTTCTTCATGGCGACGGTCGAAGCGCAACGCAAAGCCATCCCGTTCCGCAGTCCGCTCGAGCACCACAAGCCCGAGATGCACATGCAGACGGCGACGGTGGTGGGCCCGGCGAACGAGGAAGTCTTCACGGATTCGCTGAACCGCATCAAGGTGCAGATGCACTGGGACCGGCTGAACCCCGGCGATGAAAACGCGTCGTGCTGGATGCGCGTCGCGCAATCGCATGCCGGTGGTGGTCACGGGGGCGTACACGTGCCGCGTATCGGTGAAGAGGTCATAGTGTCGTTTCTCGATGGCGACTGCGACAAGCCGCTCGTTACAGGCCGCGTCTATAACGGTGCGAAGACTCCCGACTGGCATTCGAACGGGATTCTCTCAGGCTACAAGTCGAAGGAATATCAGGGCCGCGGCTACAACCAGATGGTGATGGACGATGCCACCGGCCAGAACCGCGTGCAGATGTACAGCAGCAGCGCGAACTCGCAGCTTCATCTCGGCTATCTGATCGCGCAAACTGGCAACTCGCGCGGAGGGTATCTGGGCAGCGGCTTCGATCTGACGTCGGACGCATACGGCGCGGTCCGGGCGGCACAAGGCATGTATGTGTCGACGCATCCGACAACTGGCGCAGCGAGTCAGCCTCTGGATGTGCGCGACGCGAGCAACCAACTGGTCAATTCGGAAAGCGTGATCGAGTCGCTGAGCCAGGCGAGCGAAACCCATCAGGCAGAAAGCCTGAAAGACGGCTACAGCTCATTGAAGTCCTTCACGGACGCTACGCAAAACAGCGTCGTGGGCGCCGCAAGCGACGGCGGCAACACTGCGGGCGGCGGTACCGGCAGTGCGAACGCATTCAAGGAACCGATCATCCTGTTCGCGACGCCATCGGGAATCGCTATGTCGACGCAGAAGTCGGTTCATATGGCGGCAACGGAGCACATAAACCTGGTCAGCGGCCAGAGCACGCACATCGCGACGGGCAAATCACTGCTGGCAAGCGTCGGGGAAAAGATCAGTCTGTTCGTACAGAACGCGGGCATGAAGCTTTTCGCGGCGAAAGGAAAAGTCGAAATCCAGGCGCAAGGCGATAACCTTGAGATCACCGCCCAGAAGACACTGAAGTTGCTCTCCGCGACCGAGAAAATCGATGCGGCTGCCAAGCAGGAAATTCTTCTCACGTCGGGTGGCGCGTACGTGCGCATTTCTGGCGGCAACATCGAGATTCATGCACCGGGAAAGATCGACATCAAAGGCAGCCAACACTCCTTTGCCGGCCCAACGAGCCTTGATCGAACCTACAACGCGGAAGGCAAGAAAGCCGACATGCGAATCCGCTACATGGACGCGGAGGGCAAAGTGCCAGAAGGTGAACCGATCAAGCTCGCGTCGGAGGATGGCGCGCTGCATAACGTCGTTCTCGATGGTGAGGGCAAAGGCGAACTGAAGGGCATCGACTTCGGCAAGTTCGTGGCAGACCAAGTCAAGCGAAGCGGAGAATAACAATGGGCGACCGTCCCCTGATCCAACATACCGTGTGCATCGATTTACCGGGTGAACCGGTCGAATGCTGGGCCGAGACTGATATCACCGTTCTGCTCCGCAAGCACCGCGACGTGATCTTCGATATTCAGGTGAAAAAGGGCGCAACCTATACCGTCGAAGCAACCGAGGACTGGATTTACGACGTGGCCAAGAAAAAGCGCGTCAAGCAGGGACAGTTCCAGGACGGCCAGCGTTATCACATCTGGATTAGCAGGGATTTCAAGGGTCACCTACTGCTCAAACTAAACGGCGTTGTCCTGCAGCGTTATTCGATGGCTGGCCTGAACCTTGTCGAGGGCAGTTCGGATCCGAAGGCAAAGCCTGCGCCGATTATTCTGACACTGGGGTCCCATCCGAGCGCTGCTGCGGGACACACCGCCTCTACTCCGTTTGCGACATCGCAGACGGCCGGGAGCATGTTCGGCCAGAGTGCCCCGCTTATCTGTAGTAGCGCGAACCCGGCTGGCGTTGACGGTACATGGTGGAATCCACTGTTACCCCTGAAGCTAGCTCCGCCCAGTTCTCCAACTCAGGCGAGCGCGAACCCGCCAGCCGCCGCGCAAGGCCACGCGGAAGAGGAGACGGTCGTTCATGTATTCGAGGTGGAGCTGTCCACGGCGCCCGCTGAGGTCTGGCATGCATTGGGCAGCGGGGGCGAAGATACTGCAATCGATACAAACAAGGTGGCCACGCGCAACTGGTTGATCGGCCAGTTAGCCGGTGGTACAGCGTTCGCGAAGGATAACTTTGGCGAGTTGCGGGACCTCTGGAACCGAAGTTTCAGGCTGATCACGATGACCCATCCGAAAGCCGGCGTGAAGACCTACGTCGCATTCAAGGGCAACAGCGCTCTAAGGAAAGTGATTACGGGGACGCGATACGGTGCGAAAAGCTCCAAAATTCTTGCGATCACGGCAGGCACCGGTACGCTCGAGTCAGCGACTGCAGCTTCTTGGGAAGCAACGAAAGGCGCGTTCAAAAAGGCGGGGGGTTTGGCGCTCGTTTTCACTATCGTGCTAGATACGGCAGAGTGGTATCACGACTACGAGCAGAGGGGCCCGGATGGACGCCCAACAAAGGACTTCTTCGACCTCTTCACCAAAATCGGCGTCGATCTCATCGCGGCTGGCCTAACGGCTGCAGTAGCCACCGCCGTAGTTGGACTTGCCACCACGGCATTGCTTGTTACGGGTGCGATCGCGACGGCACCAGTGTGGGCCATCGCCGCCGCGACTGTCGGAGTGACGATTGTCATCGGGTATTTCGTCAACATGGCTGATAACGAATTTCACATAACGAAGCGGCTGGCGGGAGCCCTGAGAAGCGCGGCGAATTACCTTGAAGAACACTACCCGAAAGACTACGATGGCTATCCTATGATGTTTGTGCCCTGAATATGACGTCGCCCAAAACGCGTAGTGAAGTCTGGAAGCTAATCGTCCGGTCTGTTCCAATCTCGATCGTGTTGAACGTCTTCTGTGCAGCAATCGCCTTTTTTTTCTACGACCGCGTTTTCAAAACATCGTCCATGCCTGGCCAACTGGCGGTGGTGATGCTTGTTGCTTGCATCGTATTTCCGGTTGTGTTCGGTCTTGCTGATAAGGGAGCATCTCGCCTGCGCTCGGCGGGTCTCGCCGGTATCTTCGCTACCGGGTCGGTCTATTTCACGTTTGGGGTGACTTTCTACTATTTCTATTTCCTGTTCGCGCCGATGCCCATGATCTTTCATGTGATAGGTGTTGGGGGCGGTTTGGCGTTGACTGCGTACTGGATGACGTTGACCGGACGGGATGTGCGCCAGGCACTCGCAACTTCGAAGTTCGTCGGACAGTCGTTTGAAGACGTGGGCGACGCACTTCACTACAAACTCGCAAATATGGCGAAGCTTGAGGCGTTCATCAAGGCAAGAAGTCCTTCGGGCAAGCTACATATGTGGCTTGTCATGCTTGTCGCGCCATTTTCGCTGGTGTTGGGCCGCATTCTCTCTCCATACTTCGGATCACACGGTGCTTTGTTCCTGGGAGCCGTCATCATGTTTCCTGTCTCACTTTGGGTCGCCGGACTGCTGGTAAGGCAATACCTGGTTATGATTCATCTGCCATTGACGCTTGAGCGTTCGCAGGGCAAACCCGTCGTTCTGATTGGATAGGTTTCGAGCGGGGCGAGTCCACAGTACATGCGGCGGCCAGGGCTACTGGGTGGGATTGGATTGACGCTGTACTGGATAGTGATATCGAGGCTGGCGGTGACGCACACGATCACGAAAACCCCTTCGTCACACGGGCCTTCGAAGAGAACGCCTCCGACTTTAGTTATCGGACCCAAGACGGAACGGCGTTGTTCGAGCAATTCCATAACGAGCGCTCTCCGTTTCCGAAAATCTATTCCTATGTTGTGTTCGGTATTGCGCCGTTCTACCTGATACTGAGTCGAGTACTGTCGTCAAACTTCGGGACGAACGGTTTGTTGTTCGTCTTGGCGGTATTAGGTATGCCAATGTCACTCTGCCTTGTTGGCCTGCTTGTCCGGCTCTATCTCGTGATGGTGAGTTTGCCTAGAAATCTGGAAAAGGAACATCGCAAGCCTGTGCTGGTGGCCGATTAGAGGAACGGGGCATTTTATGAACGGTGATGCGCCCTGCATCTGATGGGACTGAGGTTTTTGCCACGCATTCGTGCAATGCGAAGGTTAAAGACGATCTACGAGCCTACAGAGTCAGACTTCGATAGAAGTCGAACTCTGAGAGGCGACCAGTTTCGGCGGCGGAGTGCACTGACAGATGCACAGGTCATCGCTCAGTGCTGCCCGTCGACCATCAGGTCCGGTCATCGGTAGACGCGGCCCATCGCACTGGATCTTCCCGGTCGAGTGGCAGGCGGGGCAAGAAACGTCGTCGCCCTCGTGTGCAATTTGCCGCTCCTGCAATCCGAGCGTGGTTGATCGGGCGACGACAGTTCCGTTTGAAGTCGTCTTGTCGCCGTTCAGAATCAGAAATCGCTTCATGATGGACCTGTTCTTTGCCTGTTAGGCCTGGTCGCTGTAGGCGATCAATTGCCATTCAACCTTCGCGGTATGCTGCCGGACCCCGATCCAGCGGTCCAGCAATGCAACCTTTCGCGGCTCATGCAAGATTAGCGAGGGTAGCGTGTCTCCCTTCAGGAAGCGCCTCTGTGCGTCGCCAATCTGACCTGCTTCGAGTTTCGCGCACCATACGCCGTCTTCTGGACACTGCTCACCTGAGTGCGCGACAGTACCAAGTGGCACCCTGGCCACGACACTTGCCGGCTGTTCGTTCTGCGATGTCTTGTTCGAGGACCCGGCCAACGGCAGGCCCGTAGCCGGATCAAGATTCTTCTCCTTGCTCAGCTTGTCGATGAGTTCATCTGACGGCTTCTGGGGCGGTACGGCGGCCGCCCGCTCTTTTTCCCACTGGAATGTGCCATCCCATGGTGGCAGTTTCGCTGGTGGCAGAGGCACGATCTTGTCGATGTCTGGGACCTTGGGATTCCGGCCGTCGTTATCGTTGATGAACTTGCCAATTTGCTCGTAGCGGCGTGTACGTTCGGGGTCGTTTGGCAAGCCGACAAAATACAGCCGGTCTGATGGCGGCGGCCCTTTGAATCCGTTCCCCAAAAACGATGCTGACTGCGCATCGCCGCTCTCTACACCTTTCTGGAATACCTTCACGGCATCAGACTGGAGGTCATCATTCTTAAGGTTGACGCCCAGCGGACCCGCAGTTGCGCCATAGCCCTGATCGACTGCACATTGACGCATCTGTCGAGCTATATCCGGAGCCTTGTCATGCGGCGACAAAAGGTCGCCCACGTACCCTTGCGCCTCGGGGTTCCCCAGGTCTGCCGCTTTACGGAAGTAGCGTAGCGATGCCTCGGGATCTTGTTTCAAGCCGTAGCCGATTTCGAGGTAGTGGCCAATATCGTAGTAGCCGCCGGGTATGCCCTGTTCAACCAGTTGCGTAGCAAGAGATATGGTTTCGTTTGGGGCATCAGGCGAATCGGCCAGGCCTTGCGAAATCAAGAGTTGCGCATTGTGGTTGGCTTTGTAATGACCATGGGCTGCCGCAATCCTGTAGTAACGGACGATATCGTTAAAGTTCTTCGGACCATCAGCGCTCTGCAGGAAGCGCGCGAATTGGAACAGAACGTCTGCCTGCGGATCCAGAGCCGGCAGATGGTCAGCCTCATGCGTGCAGGTAAACGCAAGATTGGCGCGCACCGCGCTCATATCGGGCAAAGAAGTCAAGGGATCGTCCTTATGCGTACAGCCAAACAGGCTAAAAAACAGTGCAGCAATCAAACATTTTATGGGCATGGTCAGTCCGAGTAACTGCGAACGTTGGAGGTTCGCATAAAACCAACGAGGGACGCATACGGTGCCTTTTTGCCTGCACTTTGCAATTCCGTATTGTTTGTAATGATGTCGCGCCACCCGCCGAAAGCTGTTTCGGGGTTATCGTCCGCGCCGCGACCCGCAGTGTGAAGACTCCACAATCGCCGGCGCAAATCCGCGGAGACCTTTCCATTATCGTGGCAGATGTTCAACTCGCTATCGGCCTCCATGCTACGCGTATTAATGTTCGCCGAACCCAGCGTCATGAACGCATCGTCGACGGTCATTAGCTTTGCGTGCACGTATACCGGGAGCCAATTGCCCGGCAACGAATCGGGTGCGACTAAGGTGCACACATGAACCTTAAGTCCCGTGATCTCCGTAGGGACGATTTGCTTACTGTGGTCGGCCGCGTCGCGGCGTTGCTGTTTAATGTCAGCCAGTTTTTGCCAAAGGTCCTGCTGATTCATCCGGTTCTGCTGAAGATATTGCATCGCTCCAGCAGCGGATGAAAAATCAAATCCGGTGGTTTCTACTTTCTTTTCAGCTTGCTGCTCCCGTTCCAGTTGCGCTTCCACGTCCTTTTGCTCGCTCTCCAGGCTATCGGCTCGCTCCAGACGGGTCATTTCAGGGATCGTGTCGTCGCGGCCGAGTGCGTGAAGCATCCGGTAAGTGTTGACTGTGCCAGTACCGACTGCCGCGTCGGTGGAATTGGTGACGACGAAAAGATAGATGGGGTTCTTGGCGAGATCACGCCCCCAACTGGCTTGCTGTTTGACCGCCTGCTTGATCTTTTCTGCAAGCGGCGGCCATCTGAAATACTGGTTTTCGATAAAAATGTGCTTTGTGACATTGTTCACAGCCTGCAGGTACATCTTTTCGATATCACGACTTCCCGCCTGTGATTGCGTACGTAACACCTGCGCCATCAAAGGTGTGTCGCCTGCCGTGTTTCGATACGCGCTCAACTGCGTGGCAGCGCGCTTGCGCGATTTGCCCAGACTTTGGCCCGTCGCATCGTCCCATGCCTGACAGAAGTTGTCGTTGAGATATTGCAGCACGGGGCCTGTGACCCGACTCGAGATATCCTGCCACGGAGACGGACCATTGCGCCCAAAGCGGGGATGCATCCGAGCGAAGCTGTGCGCGTCAGTGTCCCAATATTGATCCAGCATGTTATGACCCATGACGAAGCCAAGCGCGAGGTCGGAATACTCATAATCGACCAACACCATTTTCTGATGGTGAGTGGGTTCGAGCGCACCCATTGAAGCACTGTTTTGTGCAGCGGTTCGTGTATCTCGCGCCGAGTCCTCACCGTGCCAAAACGTACGCCACGCTATTTCTATTCGATTTGCCGGGTTGAAATCTCGTGTGGCGAATTCAAAATTCTTGAATGCCTCTTTCCGATCAATCCGCCGCACCACCGCATCGGCCAATGCCCCGGGTGTGGGTAGACTCGAAGTTACATTGGTCAGGTTGGCACGCCTGTACCACTCGGTATCGAATTCCCGTTCGGTGTTATTTTGGTAGTCGGGTGACAGCATCGACATGTGAGCATAGACCGATTTACCGAGATAGGGCTTCACTGCGGTCGCCGCATTGTTACCCGGCATGTTGTTTTCGCTCCACTCCGCCAGGTGGATGTCATCCTGCCAGCAGAGCAGTCTCACCCTGACTCCTTCCTCTCCCTTCTGCACGAGGAGTTGACCAATCGGTACACCGTTGCCGTTACGCTTGAAAAGCATCGACGGCTGAAAGCCCCAGCAGATGATATCGACGGAATGTTTTGCGATGACGATGGCGTCATATACCGCGCCGAATGCCTCTTCTCCATTCACCAGGGGTCTAAACGTACAGGCCGCTGGATTGTATTCGGTCCGCTGCACGAACCACGGCAGAGTTGCCGTCGCGCTCTTCGTGCTGTTCAAGGCGATCGGTGTGGTGATGGTCGAATTCGGTGTGGCCATGCCCTATGCGTCCGAAGAGGGGTTGAGCAGATCGTTGTATGCCTGCCGGTGTGCGGCGCGGTCTACCGAGGAATATTCGCTCCCCGGCATGCCTTCGTGAAACTGGAACCCTTGGTTCGCCAGCGCTCCATTGACCGCATCGCCCCGATAGTCAGCAGGCACCGGGATCTCATGAGTCACACCGTTCGCCAGTTCAAGTTTGTATTGCTGTGTGGTGACGTGATGATCAATGGGAAGCTGGCCGGTGCTGTCAATGACCCCTTGCTTCACCAGCGCGCCGTCCGCAAAAAGCTTGTACGGCATGCCTTCAGGAATGACGCTCGTTGCGGATGGCGACGCAATGGTGTTGACCATCAATCGCTGCGTGGGCATATCCTTGAACGCTGGGCTGTTGACATCCATCCGCGTCGGACCGTTAAACGAGTGTTGCGCACCCTTGATATCGATCTTCCCTGGCGCGTGGATTTCGATGTTGCCGTCCTTGATGCGAATATAAGCGCCACTCGATGTTATAAGAATCTCCTGTTTTGCCGCGGCCTGAATCGCGTCGGTCGCAGAGAGTAGCTTCAACGTCTTCTGCGTGGTCATCTCAATATTGTCAGCGTGCGCCTGAACTTCGACCTTCCCTTTCGCCGCAAAGAGCTTCATGCCCGCATTTTGCGCAAACAGGCTGAGCTTCTCCGTCACGCTAGCAACTAGCGACTTGCCCGTCGCAACGTGCGTGCTCCCCCCACTGACCAGATTGACATGCTGGTCAGCCGCAACGTGAGCCGACTTCTGCGTTGACAGCGCGATGCCCGCCGGGGCCGCGATCAACATTACTGGCTGCTTGAACGTGTTCGCGTTGCCTGTACCGCCACCTGCCGTATTACCGCCGCTTGCCGACACCCCCGTGGTGCTATTTTGGGTCGCATCGGTGAAGGTCTTCAGCGCCTCGTGGCCGCTCTTCAGACTTTCCGCTTGGGCGCTCTCGCTAGCCTGAGAGAGAGCATCCATCACGCCTTCCGAGTTGGCCAGTTGATCGCTGGCTGCGCGTGCGTCGAGCGGCTGACTCGTGGCGGGGTGGGTTGAAACGTACAGCCCTCGATCGGCTCGAAGCGCGCCGTATGCGTCCGACTTCAGATCGAACCCGCTGCCGAGATAGCTGCCTCTCGTGTTGCCGCTTTGGTCGACGAGATATCCCAGATGCAGATGCGCATTCGTGCTGCTGCTATAAAGCTGAACACGGTTCTGGCCTGTCGCATCATCCATCACCATCTGGTTGTAGCCGCTTCCCTGATACTCCTTGGACTTGTAGCCCGAAAGCAGACCATTGGAATGCCAGTGCGGTTGCGTCGCACCGTTATAGATGCAGCCCGTTACCAGCGGCTTATCGCAATCACCGCCTGCCCAATCGATCAAAACCTCTTCGCCGACTCTCGGGATATGCACACCGCCGTATCCGCCGCCTGTATCGGACATCGCGACCCGCACCCAGCACGACGCCTTTTCGTCGCCCTCATTGAGCCGGTCCCAATGGAAATGCACCTTGATGCGGTTCAACGAGTCTGTATAGACTTCTTCGCTGCCCGGTCCAACCACGATCGCCGACTGTAGGTGCATCGACGGCTTGTGATGTTCAAGCGGGCTGCGATACGGCACGACCTTGCGCTGCGCCTCGATTTCGACAAGGAAGAAACCCTCGCTGCCGTCGCTATGGGCGACCTTCAATCCGTCATGGTGGGCATGGTTCGATTTCGCTGCCGCCAGTTCGCTCTTCAGACTATGCGGGAAGTCAGCGGCCTGAGTGGATACCGGCAGGTTGTTCTCAACGAACCAGGCGGTCTCAATGATGGCGAACTGCCGGTTCTGGGTGCTGTCCGTTCCGTGCTCGGGGTGATTGTCCAGTTGGAACCAATGACCGGCATCCGCGCTTCGCACGCCGCCTGCACCGAAGAAACGCTTTGCCCGCGACTCCCACTCTTCCATTCTGACCTTCGACAGGTGATCGCCGCGGTCCTGTTCGCCGTAGGTATAGGCGCCGGTGTATTCGTAGACCTCTGCTTGCTGCGGTAGATTCCCTTGGGTCGTGAGGGTTGGCACGCTGGTGCCTTTCGGATTGTCCGGCGAGCTCGGCACCTTGTAATCGAAGGTGCGTGTCGTGAGCGTCGTGCTTTGCAGCGTTCGTGTGCCAGACCACTGCACGAGCGCATCGGTTTCGCTGTTGGTGCCCGCCCGATAGAACTGAACGGTTTGCGGAGAGAGCGGTTGAAATGAGTCGAGGTTGTCGGTGACGACGAGCGTATGCGATTTGCCATCGCTAGCCTGTTCGAGGTATCCGAACAGGCCCTCGCTTTCCATCAACCGGTGGGTGAAATTCCAGTCGTTCTCGTGTTGCATGCAGAACGAATGCGAAGGTAGCGGCTTGCTCAGAGCAAAACGAAATGCCCCTTGCGCCTGGGGATGCATGGTGAAGACATCGGTCAGAATCTGGTCCGCAGACTTGTCTTGCCAGATCCGCGCGTCTTTGCGAAAGCGCAGGAAATGCATCCACGACGCAAAGCCAATCTGGTAGCTCGTCAGTCCGCTTTCCGATCCGAGACGTCGCGCCGTGTGGACGTAGCCATGATGAGG
Organism: Paraburkholderia sediminicola; assembly: GCF_046030555.1. GTDB lineage: Bacteria > Pseudomonadota > Gammaproteobacteria > Burkholderiales > Burkholderiaceae > Paraburkholderia > Paraburkholderia sediminicola_E. The sequence continues at coordinate 91,367 of NZ_JAQQCH010000014.1, forward strand.
CAGATACGACTTGTCAGTCTGTTGGATCCATAAAGTGACTGGCTGGGCAATCAGCGTTTTGAGTTCTATCGTCCCTGAAGTGGAAACGAGATCGACAGTGAATTCGTAGTGGCGGCCAATCCGTGAATAACCGACAATGCGCTGCGGCAGCAGAATATTATCGCCGAGTGGGCTGTCCAGCTTCAGGAGGCGGCCACTCTGGACGAGTGCGCCAGTTATTACCCCGATTATGTCCTGCGCTCCCATACCGCCTCTTCTTGTTAGCTGACCGAGCCATCGCGCTCAGCGCGATTCTACAAAACTTCAGACTAATCAGCCAGCTAGCCAGTATCAACCAGTGTAAAACGGTATTTATTCCCACGATCCGAATATGCGTACGGCATATCGGTAAATTCTATTAAGCGATCTTATCGACAGTTTTTCCGTGTACCACATGGATTGCGATGCCGGGTTTGAACTGGCGTGAACGAGATAACACGATTTTGTCCGCAGAATCACGAGAAACGGCCCGCAGCGGGTCGGTCGCGTAGAAAGCCGCTTGGTAAGAGTTCGGTCCGGCTTTGATTGCCATCTGACAAAGGCGGTCAAGCTAGCTCTCCTTCTGCATACGATACCAGTCGCGCTGCGATTGGCTTGGATTGACAGCGATCTACGTTATTGTGCGGAAACGAGCCGATTGTCCCTCGGAGATCTCAGCGTACGATCAAGCTGGGGATTCGCCAAATGCAGAAATCTGGACTACCGACCAAGGAGAGTGCGCTTTATCGGATTTAGACTGTAATCGCTTGCAGGCTGTCAGTTGCAGCCGGGTGCAAACCGGCTTTTTCGCCTCAATCAATCGACTTGCCTTGACTTCCAAGGCTGCGCCGCTATTACTATGCAAGGTAGCTAATGGGCAGATCGCATGGCGTCCGCACCGAATCGCCGCTCAGGCTTCATCGCACCGCTACGTGCAGCGCAATACGTGCGCATGTCTACCGACCATCAGCAATGCTCCCCGATTTTCCAGAGACAGGCGATTGCAGAGTACGCAGCAGCCCATAATATCCGCATCGTCCGGGACTATGAGGACGCCGGAATCAGCGGACTTACGCTGCGCGAGCGCCCGGCCCTAACTCAGTTGCTGGTGGATGTCGAAAATCCAGCCCGCAAATTCACAATAATATTGGTCTACGACGTAAGCCGTTGGGGGCGATTTCAGGACGTTGATGAGGCAGCTTTCTACGAATACGCCTGTCGTCGCGCTGGCGTAAAGGTAGTTTACGTTGCCGAGCCCTTTGAAAACGACGCCAGCCCGGCAACGTGCGTCATGAAGGCGCTCAAACGCGCGATGGCGGGTGAATTCAGTCGCGAAATTTCACGCAAAGTTTTCCTGGGCCACTGTGTCAACGTTCAGCGGGGTTACCACTCCGGCGGGCCGCCAGGGTACGGCTTGCAGCGTGTGCTGGTGGACGCCCATAACGGCACCCGCCGACCGCTTGCACCGTACCAGTACAAAAGCCTCCAGACCGACCGTGTGGTCCTCGCTCCCGGACCGCCGCATGAAGCGGCGCTCGTGCGAAAAATCTTCGAGTGGTACGCCGCCCGTGGGACGACCGCCACGATCATAGCGCGTCGGCTGAACGATTTCGGAATTTGCAACGGCGCCGGCCGGCCTTGGTTGCCGCGAAATATTCTCCAGATTCTGCACAATGAAAAATACATCGGCACGAACGTCTACAGCCGGACTTCTTCGAAGCTGGACGCCGCGTGGGAACAATTGCCCACGGAGGACTGGATACGCGTACCCGGTGCGTTCGAGCCGGTAGTTGGCGCGCAGATCTTTGGCACCGTTCAGCGTAAACTCGCCCAGATCAGGCATACCCCCAGCCGGGATGAAATCGTGTCAGGCCTGCGCAAGGTCATGGAAAAAGCCGGCAAACTGAATCAGGCGACTTTGAAGCGCTATCGAAGTGCGCCATCTGTTGAACGCGTGATGCACGAATTCGGCAGCCTTTACGGAGCGTACGAGGAAATCGGGTATTCGCCCCATCTGAATCCCGAGCGATCCCGGAACAGACACGTCGAACGGCGAACGGAGCGCGCGCTAGCCGAGATCACGATAGAGGTGTTGCAAGGACTCGGGCACGAAGTGAAGTTCGAGAAACACACAAATGTCATGTGTGTAGACAACGCGCTCAGGCTGCAGCTTGTGGTGAGAAGTTCATGGCTCATCCACGGACACTCACCGTATTGGGTCGCGCGCTGGCCGGACTGCTTCGCCATCGACTTTCTGGTCTATGCCCGCATTGAACGGGCAACTCCTGAGCTACTGGATTTTTATTTCTTTCCTCGAGGCAGCCTCACTCATGGGAAATACACGGTGATTCACCGAAATGGCGTCTCGAATTTTAAAGATTTACGACGTCCCGATTTGAAGTCGCTCGTCGAACTCTCGGACGCGGTCCCGCTGGAAGTCCTGGATCGCGTTCCGTCTGCGGGTGTACCGTGAGACCTCGCACAGAAAAACGGGCCTCGACGCGTACTGCGGCAAACCGTAGTTTGCTGCAATCACAGGGGCATGAACCTGATGTACCTGAGGCCGGCAGTCGCCTTGTCGGCGAGCGGGTAGCGCGCAAGCCCGTTGAGGTACGAATATGTCAAGAGATCAAGCGGGAATGTGAACTCCAACGCACCGCGCTATCTCGTAAGGAGGCTGCGGACGCGGAGGTCAGGATTCTTGACAATATCCTTGGAGAACTGTTTTTCCAAGCGGAGTTCGTCGCCTTACTCAAGGCAACGGGATTCGCAAAGATGCCGCACCTCGTTCAGCAACGACTGCTGAAGCAAGCATGCGAGGATCGTGCAGCTTCGGATGTGCCGGAAGGGAACACAACCGGCTCCGGTCACCGGCGCGGCCGACCGCCTGACGTCACAGAGACCACAACGACTCTTGCTGGAGAGACTTTGTCCGCGAGGACAATTCAGGCACTTAGCCGAATGACGACATCACGTCGGATAGCCGTCTCCAATCTGATGCGCGCAGTGGACAACTACACAGGGGACTTTGCCCACGCGCTGCTAGCGGCGACACCCGAGGATCATCGAGCAGTCGTATCACGGGTACGTCGATGCGACCGAAATCGTACAAGGCGCTTCGAGAGGATTGAAAAGCGGTTGATAGGCTTGCAGCGAAAGAATCACGCCTTGTCTGCCGGGCATAACGTTAATTTGCTCTACCTTGCGGTCTGCGGCAGCTATATCCGTAGCTGGGTGCAAAATTATGACGTGATCGCGTGGTTGCAAGTGCTTTATCCGCTTCACGCCGCTTCGCTCGAGCGCATCGCACGGGAAGCAGATGATGCGACAGAGCCAAAACGTGCCATGAAGTTGCCGTACGCACGAACCAAGACCGTGTGTTCTACAACAAAGAGGCCCGTTTGAAGTGCGCGTGCCGCAACTGCCTTAAAACCACCGCGTGTTGAGAAGTTGGGTCAGACACTGCTGGTAGATGTCCTGAGCTATTGGCGAGCGAAAATCCAAACGGAGATTTTCACAGAACATCGAAGTGACCTGGTCAGGTCCAAACATAAGTGGAGAAATTAGCTCCATCTGCTCGGCAATTTCGCGGGCGCGACTCGCGAGCATCACACGTTCGATGACATCCGCGCCTCCCCCGTTTGCGGCCAGCCATATTGTCGTCGATTCGACGACGTGATCCGACGACAGCCATTCCCCGGTCGCTTGCCGGGCAACAAAGTGCGAGGCAACCAGGTAGGTCAGGAGTTCGGCGCGAGCGCGCAAATCGAGATTAAGCGGATTGTTCAAGGCGACACCGTCCTCGCAAACGACACGAGGCAAGTTTAACGCTTGGGCGACCATGCTAGCTGAGATCGCCAGCGGACAGAAGGAGCCGATCGCTGCCGTCGTGATGGAGCGCCCTCGACCCACTCCGAGTGTTTGACACCATGGCGCAGGAACGGCGGTTTTGACTCACTAACCGCCATTTAGCGATGGGACTACCCGAACGAAGCGAACTCCATTACGGAGAGCGACGGGCGGTTAACAGGGCCAGCGCCTCTCGCAGTAGAGCCACGGACGCCGTGATGTCTGTCGTCACCTCATCGTCCCTGCCAGTCATGGACATGTAGGCGATGTGAACCGCTGGGGAATGCTTCGCGAGGGCCACCAGATGCGGGCCGCTCGGGCCGCGCACACCTCCCAGCCAATTCTGAACCGTTCTTTCGCTGGCACCGGTCCACCGAACGAGCTTTTTGATCGATTGCCGCGAGCCTCCAAGTTCTTCTCTTAGCGCCATGGCAATTGCTAAGGGGTATTCGGCAACGATTTCTTCTTTCTTCCAGCGCAACTTCTTGCGTGTTGTCGGCAACATTTTTCGCGCCTCCAAAACTATATTCCCTGAACGCAAGCAAAGAAATGTGGCCCGCCTGCCTCCTCTCCGGGAGAGCACGCAGCGACTAGAGCCGACCCCTTGAGGTTCACGGGAGGCAGGGTGGAACGAACATCGCGCAACAAACTCCCGACAGACACCGGCGGACGAGGCCGCGCGGCTGCGTATGTGCGGATGTCTACAGAACACCAACAATACTCAACCGAAAATCAGAAGGAAGTCGTTCTTGCCTTCGCGGAAAGCAGGAACCTAGACGTCGTCCGCGTCTATGCCGATGAAGGAAAAAGCGGCCTGCGCCTCGAAGGGCGCGATTCATTGAAAGCCTTACTGCGAGACGTGGAATCGGGGGCTGCGGAATTCACCGTGATCCTGGTCTACGACGTCAGCCGCTGGGGGCGGTTCCAAGATCCGGACGAGAGTGCGAGTTACGAGATCCGTTGTAAGCAAGCGGGCGTGAGGGTGCTCTACTGCGCCGAGCAGTTCGAGAACGATGGCAGCCCCGTGTCCAGCATCATCAAGAGCGTCAAACGAACCATGGCCGGCGAGTACAGCCGGGAGCTTAGCGTGAAGGTTCACGCCGGGCAATGTCGCCACATCCGCAACGGGTTCCGCCAAGGCGGCCCGGCCGGATATGGCTTGCGCCGCGTCCGTGTGGAACAGAATGGCGAGAAACACGAGTTGAAACGAGGGGAGCACAAGGCGATTCAAACGGATCGTGTCATTCTCGCTCCAGGGCCGCCAGACGAACTGTTGACCGTGCGAGCTATCTACCGTTGGTTCGTTGAAGAAGGTCGCCCCGAATCGGAAATCGCATCAGCCCTGAACGAGGCGGGCGTTCGCACCGATCGCGGCACACTGTGGACCCGTGGAACCGTTCACCAGATTCTCATCAACGACAAATATGTCGGCGACAACGTATGGAACCGCGTGTCGTTCAAACTTAAACATGAGCGCGTCCGCAACCCGCCGGCCTCATGGATTCGTGCGGACAACGCATTCGAGCCGATCGTCGACAGGATCATTTTCGAGGCCGCTCGCCAAATCATTCTCGCTCGCTCGTATCGCCTGACCGATACCGACATGCTGGACGCGCTGCGCAAGCTGTTGCTGCACAACGGCTATCTTTCCGGCATCGTCATCGACGAGGCGGCTGGCTGTCCCTCGAGCAGTGCCTACACTAGTCGCTTCGGCAGCTTGCTTCGAACCTACGACCTCATCGGTTACATGCCCGCTCGCGACTATCGCTACGTCGAGATCAACCGCCGCCTTCGGGAACTTCATCCCGAGGTTGTCTCGCTGGCCGAGCGGGCGATGGCCGACACGGGAGCGCGGGTCGAAAGAGACGCTGGATCCGGCCTGCTGTGGGTCAACGAAGAGTTCAAGGTGTCGCTAGCCCTGTCCCGCTGCCGGCCGACCGTAACCGGCTCGAATCGCTGGATCATTCGCTTCGACAACGCGCTGCGCCCTGACATTACTGTCGCGGTCCGCATGGAGCTCGACGCGAAGTCGATCCGCGACTATTACCTCTTACCGACCATCGACGTCTCGTCAGACATCGTCCGTTTGGGCGACCACAACGACTTTGGATTCGAGGCTTACCGCTACGAAGATCTCGGCATGCTTTGCCATTTGGCGCGCCGGGTCCCATTGAAGGGAGTCAGCTATGAATGACCGCGTCGACAAGATCGTCTCCACGCTTTCGCGCAGCGAACAAATCACCTTGATTCCGGTTGAGCGCCTTCGTGTGCTGAACCCCCGAACGCGCAATCCGTACTTCTTTTCGCAACTCGTCGAGAACATCGCGTCGGTCGGGCTCAAACGGCCCATCACGGTCGCGCACGGCGGACGCGACGCCGAGGGCGAGTGGCATGAGGTGTTGTGCGGGCAGGGCCGCCTCGAAGCTCTCAAGGCGCTGGGGGAGACGGTGATTCCTTGCTCTATTGTCGAAGCCAGCCAGATCGACCGCTACCTTATCACGTTGACCGAAAACATCGCGCGTCGACGCCATTCGACCGCTGAGCTTCTGGATGGCCTGCAGGTTCTCCGCGCGAAGGGCTACACAACCGAAGAGATCTCCAAGAAAACCAATCTGGACGACTCATATGTCAACAGCATCCTGCAATTGTTGGAAAAGGGCGAGCAGCGGCTGATACAAGCCGTGGAAAAGCGCGTCATGCCCTTGTGGCTTGCCGTCGAGGTCGCCCGCTCGTCGAGCGACGAGGTTCAGGCTGCGATGGTTGCCGCCTACGAGTCCAAGACGCTGACCGGAGACCAATTGCTGCGCGTGCGGCGAATTCTAAGCAAGCGTGAGGTGTCGGGCAAAAAGATGCACGGCAGACCCTCCCCGCGGGAAAAGCCGACACCGCAAAAACTTCTGCGGACTTACAGGAACGAAGTTCGCCGCCAGAGGATAGTCGTGCAAAACGCCAATCTCCAAGAGCAGAGGCTTCTGCTAATCACCTCGGCGTTGAGGCGCTTTCTCTCCGACGAGCATTTCAGGACGCTCCTGCGTGCCGAGGGCGTCAAGGACATACCCGAGGCGGTCGCCTCGCGCATCCCACCGGAGCTTATGCCATGAGCAATGTCAAACACGGATTTGAGGGCAAGGTCATCGAGGTTCCCCTTGAGAGGATTGTCGCCAACTCGTCGTTGGCCAAGGGCGTTCTGGCGACCATGAAATACAAAACCATCCTCGGCTCTATTGCGGAGTTGGGCGTGATCGAACCGCTCGCTGTCTTTCGATCCCCCCGGCGTCTAGGGGACTACGAGCTGCTCGACGGGAGGCTGCGACTGGAGGCCCTTAAGGAGCTGGGCCGGGAAACGGCTCCGTGCATGGTCTCGACCGATGACGAAGGCTTTACGTTCAATCGCCACATCACGCGCCTATCGGCTGTCCAGGAGCACAAGATGATCCGCGCCGCGCTGGCCAAGGGAGCTTCGGAAAAGCGAATCGCAGAGGTCCTTCGCATGGATGTCCGCAGCATTCGGGAACGGGCGACTCTTCTGGATGGCGTCGCTCCCGAGGCAGCCTCAATCCTCAAAAACCGGCAAGCCGCGCCCAAGGTCTTTTCGGTTTTGAAGAAGATGAAGCCTTACCGGCAAATCGAAGCGGCCGAGATGATGGTCGCGGCCAACAAGTTCACCGCGACCTACGCGGAAATGATCTTGGTGGCCACACGCTCCGAGGCACTGATCGACGGACCAAAGCCAAAAAGAAAAGATGAAATCTCGCCGGAAGATCTCGCGAAAATGGAAAGCGAAATGGAGCGGCTGCGGCAAGACTGCCAGGCCGTCGAGGACGAGATCGGCGACACGATGCTGTCGCTTGTGGTCGCCAAGAGCTTTATGGCGCGCCTGCTTCGCAACGAAAACATCCAAGGACACTTGAAGCGCCACCACGGTGATCTGCTCGCCAGCCTAGTGTCGACAATGGACGCGATCGGGGCCGACAATCGCGTCTCCGAGCGAGAGTGAAGCGACCTTTTGACCTGCTGCGAATCAACTATTTGGCGGCTCTCACTCCGGAGTGACCTATTTTTGCATGCAGCGTACTGCCACCGATCAAGTGAAGTTCTTAAGCCGATCCGGCAGGGGGCGGTCGCGCTGCCATTCTGGGCCGTCTTCTACCTGTTACCTATGCGCCCGGTTCTCAAAACTAATGCCTTCGAATAGCAGAGGCCGGCCTGCCATTTCGAGGTCCTATGTGACGCCATGCATCGCATTGGCGATGCTAAGAGCAGCTAGGTGAGAACGCTGAATTGCTGCTGTTCAAGCGACACCGTTTCGACAATCGTTTCGAACTCAGCCAGCAGGTCTGGCTGACGTTGCCGCAGGTATTGAGCTACCAGTTCGTTCTCCAGGAGTCTGGCGAGATATCCTTTTGCGAGCACCAGGTTCAGCACATCCTGTCCGTAGGTCTGCTCGACAAGTTTGTATTGGCCCTGGAGGTTGCTCATCTCCCGCTCCATCTTCGCCATCTGTTCAGGCGTCACACCGGTCAGCTTTGGCGGCTTCTTTCCATCAACCAGGCGTGCTGCGGGTGTTGCGACAAGCAGCGCTTCGGCATAAGGCACGGTCACGTTGTTCGCCGCTATCATCAGCTCGACGCATTCCATCTGCCGCGTCGGCTTCATTTTCCGAATTGCGCGAGCGAGGTCTACTGAGAACTGGCGATCTCCCAGAAGTTCGGCGGCTTCAGGACATATGCCGTCCAGCAGCGAAAGCTTCTTGAGGATCATGGACACGTCCATAGCGAGGGCCTTTGCCAGCCTCTCCGGCGACACGCCCCGTTCGACGACGCGCCGAATCATATAGTGCTCCTGGATTGTGGACAGCCGATTGACGCGATTGTTGTACGTGTAGCTTTCGTCGTCGGTTGCGACCAGGCACGATACCTCGACAAATCCGAGCTTCTGCATCGCAATGAGGCGTAGGTGGCCATCAAGCAGCACATGTTGACCCGTACTCTGGTGTACTGCAGTAACCGACAGTGGCTCAATCAGGCCGATCTCCTCGATCGAGGCCTTGATCTGTTTGAACTTGCGCGAATCGATGATCGTCGCCGGCATTTTGCGCGACGGCAAGATGCACACTAAGGGAATAGATAGAGGCTCGGGAATGAAACCGAGCGTTATGCCTGTCATGCGACGCTCCCGCCCGACCAGACGCGCTCGGCAAGATATTTCGGCAACGTTGCCAGCCCCTCTGCACGTAGCAGATTGACGAAGTTTTCATCTGCAAAAATTTGCCGAAGGGCGCCCACGACAAACATGAGCCGCTGCTGCGCAAATTCGGCCTTACGCACCATCGACTTCTGGCGTTCGACTTCATGCTGATAGGTCCGCACCAGGCTCGATGTCGTCACATCCGCGAGCTTGCCCGACATGTTGCGGGCAGCGGAGCGCCCAAGCGTTTTGCGTCGCTCGATAATCCGGCGGGCATCCATCAATTGCTTGCCACGTAACTTGCCGGATTCGTAAGCTTCCTGCAGAGCAGCCTGCATTGCCGTATCGTCGTCACCGGCGCTAACAATAGAGAGTGCGGCGTTGAGTGGAATCCGTCCCTTCTCCACTGCTATGACCAGGCGCTCTTCACCATGATGCAGTAGCATCAGGATACCTTGGACATATGACTGCGTGAGCCCCGTTTTTTCCGCGATCACCTTCGACGTATATCCCTGCTCCTGCAATTGCCGGATGCCGGCGAGGAGTTCGAGTGGTCGGCACTGACGACGCGCAATGTTCTCCGCGAGACTCATGATGAATGCGTCTTCGTCACTGACATTCACCACCATCGCCGGAATGGTCGTCTCGCCAAGTGAACGGAAAGCCTTCAGGCGACCCTCGCCACACACAAGCAGATACTTTTCGACGCCATCCGCTGTAGCACGTGGTGTGACCTTGATCGGCTTTTTCAGGCCGATCGCCCTGATGTTGCCGACGATTTCGTTGAAGACGCGGTTGTTACGCTCACGAGGATTGATGACCTCGATCTGGTCGATCGGAATCGTCCGCACCTCACCCGCCTGTTGCTGCTGGTTCATGCCACCCTCCGGAGGCGGGCCCGCTCAGCCATGCCATAGAGATAGTCAAGCGTGTCAAAACGATAGCTCTCGAACTCAATCCTGTTCTGGTCGGCGAGGCTGATGCGCGGCTGGCCGAAATCTAGGCGCGGCAGGAGGTAATAATCGAGCGCCGCGGAATTCGCGTGGTCGAGCCTAACGGCTACGGTAATGTCCGGCAGCAGGCTCGTGTCAAACCGGACCTTCCAGCGATGCCGCCCATTTTCGTGTGTCTGGCAACGCGCGAGAACGAGGCAGGCAGTGAATTCATGGTTGACGGTGAGCATATCTGTGGCTGGATCGCGCAGCACCATGCCACCGAGATCGGCGATCTTCTTCTCCGTCTGTGCAATGATTTCCGGGTGAAGCTGACGGAGGAACCGGTTGGTTTCGAGATAGCGGTAGTCGCGCCCAGGCGTGAAACCCACGGCCTGGTATGCGCGGATCAGACTGCCGAACCTGTACATGTACACGGAGCTTGATGGCATGCCATCAGTCTCGTCGATAACGAGACCGGACAGAAATCCGCGATCGCGATACAGGTTCCGCAGGCGCTGAATCAGCTCTTCATTCGAATAGCGCCGGGCGCGCGCCCGCATGATGCCCTGTGCTGTGTAAAACGTCTCACCTGGTACGATAGACTGGAATGCACCTTCCTTCCGGATCCACATGTCCGGTGTATTCACGACGCGCATTTTCTTGAGTTTGAACGACACGCGGTTGTAGACGTTATTGCCGATGTATTTCTCGTTGGTCAGTACCTCCCGTACAGTCGCGCGTGTCCATTCCCGGTCGAGATTTGTGCGAACACGCATACCATTTAACCGGGCCGCAATCTCATATTCATTTAACGACCCGTCGATAAACCAGTTGTAGATGAGATTGATAATCCGGATTTCGCTCTCGGGCCCCGGCATAAGGATCACCCGATCGGTCTGCAGGCTCTTGTGCTCACCTCGCTGGAGTTCTCCTTTCATGATCCCGTGCTGATCGATGAGGACGCGGCGCAGACCATAACCAGCCGGTCCGCCCTGCCGGAAGCCGAGTTCGATCAGCCGGCACTGACCGGCAAACACCTTGGCCGACAATTCCCGGCTGTATTCACCGGCCATTGCCCGCTTCACTCCTTTCACGATGGTGGATACCGGCGAGCCGTCGTTTTCGAACTGTTCGGCGCAGTAGGCAACCTGGATGCCGACGCGCCGGCAGACATACTCGTAGTACGCACTTTCATCCGCGTCCTGGAATCTCCCCCAGCGACTCACGTCATAGACGAGGATCACCTGAAAATCCGCGCGACCGCTTTCAACGTCCTTGATCAGTTGCTGCAGCGCCTGCCGCCCGTCGATACGCAGACCGCTTTTGCCCTCGTCAGCGTAGGTGCGAACGATCTCGAGACCACGCCGCACGGCGTACTCCTGGATCCTGTCGCGCTGGTTCTCAGTCGAGTATTGCTGGTGCTCAGTCGACATCCGAACGTATTCGGCCGCCCGTACCGAGGGGGCCTGCGCGACGGCGGTATCGCCTATGTGATCGAGTGACACGGTCCTGCTCCCGCTGCTTCGAATCCTCGCTCCCCTGAGCTTGCGTGTCCGGCATCGCGTCGGACACGCAGATCGTCACTTTCGAAACGCAACCGCGTCGCAACTGCGGTGGTGTCTGATTCAGAGCGGGTACAAGGCAAAGGTAGCAGGCGTGGCGCGGAAGTCGATCACGTCATCTCTTTGCAATTACGTATGGGTGGCCCGTTTGGTGCCGACAGCACGGCGATATGGACGGTGCACGCGTTCATCTTTGCAATGCCTGTTTCGACCGCACGGCGCAGTATGTAGAAGCCCGACGCGAGCGGGTGTAAAGGCGGTGACGCGTCCATGTTTGCAACTGGACTGGAACTTCGTCGTGCATTCCGCTCCCGCTGCATCGCGCAATTGCGCTCCCGATAGGCCGGGTGCGTCGCGCGGTATTGACGCCAGTAGTCCGGGTGACGAGCGCGCCATTTGGCCTGCGCCCGCGCCTGGTTGTCGCGATAGTCGGCATCGGAGCGCAGATGCTGCCGTTGCCAGCGTCGTCGGCGCTCACGCTGACACTCGGCGGCGGAACAGAACCGCTGGCTGGGAACCTGGGGACGCAGCTGGAAGGCGCAGCCGCACGCAATGCACCGCCGGATCGTATTCATGAACGTGCTCCACACGTATTCCGAATATGGAGCGCGAGCTGCGAGATACAAAGTGGTTCGGAGCGTGCAATCAGCATCGTGCCGCGCCCCGATGCGCCGACGCTGGCGGTGCCAGCGCCAGCCCGCAGATTTCGGCGCGATGTTGAGTCAGAGATCTACAAAGTGGGCGTCGGCTATGACGATGTCTATGCTATAGCGCGACCTGCCAATATCGATCTGCGAGCCGTGCGACGGGCGTGAACGGTGATTTAGGGTCTCAGCGACGCGACTTAGGCGAACGCGCCGCTCTGTGCCATGGCGAGAAGTTGAACGATCCTCGCGCGGCCGTCGGCATCGTCGAAAAACTCATATGGGCAACGATTTCCCAGTGCGGGATTCGGTTTATTGATCCAGCGTCTTGCCCATGCAGCAGCATCGAACCCATTCGGATCACCACTTTCGATGACCATTCGCTCCACCTGTTGGGTGAGCGCGGCGACAAATTTTCGCTGACCGGCAGTAAGGGGCACACCACGCGTCTTGCTCATCAGGTCAACTCCGTTTCGGCGTCAGGAGGTAATCATCCGGCTGGATCCGGCACGGATGCTCTTTCGATCATACTGCTCGATCTAACGCCGGTCCAAGCGAATGGCTCTGCTACAGCGCGTTCAGGGGTAACAGCATGACCCGCCAACGCGGCGCTTCCGAGAGATTGCACAAACTGCGGCGCGGTTTCGGGGATTTTCACTTTTCGCGGTGGCGGCCATCGCTGCACCTGTCGCTGTTAGTGAAGAAATCCTTTACCTTCGATGATTCGTTTTTCACTTTTGTGCCGCCCGACGAAACCGCTGGCTAGAAACCTAGGGACGCGGCTGGAAGACACGGCCTCACGCGACGCTTCAATTCGCAACTGCATTTGGGCGGGCGCCAGCGGTTGGAACGGCCCTCAATGAGGCCGCTTGCGCTGCTGACAAAACACGGTTTTAATGATTTAACTGTGTAGTAAATCAATGATTGCACTTACTTTGGCGCGCTTGTAGCCCAGTCTCACCAATTTAGACACGGGTCAACGGGTCTTTGTGGCGCGGCAATTTGCAAGTGATTGATTTCCCGGGAGGTGCAGGTGCGCCTTTTCTGTCGCCCTACGTAGCTGAACGCATAACCTGAGAATCTGGGACCCATAAGTAGAGAAACTTATGGGTCTTTTTTCTTGATAGCTCACATTAATGGATAACTCATCAACGTCCGCAGTCTCGAAAAGATTTCCAAAAGGGGCGCGCATCCTTCAGACCTCCATCGCCAAAAGGTGGAATCTGGCCACGTCTGTGACGGTGGACAGTGTGGAGCGGTTGCGGGTACGCCAGATTCTCCGTCGTGCCCTGCTCGCATCATGTCGAACGCGAGCGCCCGAAGTTCCCTGCATATCAATCCACCAGTCAGTCGACCATATCCGAAGAATTTCCCATCCTAGGCCACGAAGCACCTGCTCCCTCAATTTGTCGCGGTCCCTGGCCGTTGCCGAGCGGTGGTATGTCGCGCCATCGCATTCGATACCTGAGAGATATCGTCCCGGGGCATCAGGGTCAACGACGCCAAGGTCGATTCGAAACGCAGACACGCCGACCTGCGAGTGCAACGTCCAGCCGCGCTCGGACAATGCAATACATACAGCTTGCTCAAATGGACTGTCGAATCCCCCGATGCTTCCTGCGACCGCTTCTCCAAGAGCTCGCGCTCCGCGCTCTGCAAACTCGAGGAAGTGTTTCAGGTCCCGTACACCGAGCGCCTGCGTTCGCGACAAATCCATCTGTTCGGGACGGAGGCTTGAAAAAACGCGTAGCTCTTGTCGAGCTCGCGTAATCGCGACGTTCAAACGGCGCTCTCCGCCCTGGCGATTCATCGGACCGAAATTCATTGAAACGTTGCCGTCAATGCCGGGTCCGTATGTAATCGAAAAATACATGATGTCCCGCTCGTCACCTTGCACGCTTTCCAGATTCTTAACGAACACTGGTTCAAGTTGCGATTCGAGGAAGAATGGCTCGATAGATGGGTCTTTACGCCGGGCCTCATCGAGCAAGTCCTCAATCAGCGACTGTTGTTCGGCGTTGAACGTGACCACGCCTATGGTATGGCCAGACTCGTGAAAGCCGGGCGATTTGAGTCGACCGACGAGGTCAGCGACCAGGGCCTTCGCCTCCAGCTGATTTGTTCGTGCGCCACCTTTCTCATAGCGGCCGGTGCTGACGTGATGGAAGCTAACTGCTCGGTCATCGGTGACAGGGCTTGGGAAGGTGGCCTCGCTTAAAGTTCCGTATACAGCGGAAGCAGATCCTGATCGACGAGTCTCTTTTCGATAGCGTTCGCCACGGCTACATGTTCCTTGTTCGCCGCAGAGAAAGGCTCATCAATCACACTGACAATGATGGTGCCCTTCTGCCGCTTGCCGTCCATCACAGGAATAAGATCACGTGCCTCCGGAATTTGCGCGGCGGTGAGGACGCGCGCCAAATAGAGCATCCATCCAGCGCCTGGCCGTTTTTCAAAAACTCTGTATTCCGATGAATACCGGAACGATCCGACTTCGACGCTCAGCGCCGGCCAGATATGGGTCGCCTCGGTCACGATATCTGCCACGACATCACATTCTGCAAGAGACATGACGCCTTTAGTCTGCAGGCTTAAGACGCACAAACCACTCACAGACAGTTGGTCCGTGAAAGCCGCGCCCCCATTGCCTTCGATACCGTTCCACGCGCCAAACGAACGTACGTGCGGATACGCCTGCTTTTCGGCCTTTGCCATTGCTATGGCAGCAGTGGTCGGTCCGGTGGAATCGAAAGCCCGGTTGAGAAGTGACGCTTTCACGTTGTCCGCTGGCGGAAACCAGCCATCGATCGGAAAACCCGCGACTTGCAATGCGCTCGCAAATTGCCACAACCGGTGATACTCAGTTTCGATCGTCGGCAATTCGGGCGCGGACAGACGAAAAGTCAATTCGAGGTTCAGACTGTAATTCATGATGTCGTCAATTCCAGTTCACTGAAGCGGGCGCAGCTCAGTTCGAATAAGTGGAGCGGCTAGCGTGAAAGCTCGCGTGAAATAACGGTAACTCAATCGCTGCATGAAATACCAGTGAAGCTGGGCGGGCGGATTGGCTACCACGATACCGTTTTGGGTAGACGCTTGGTCGACCATTTTTCGGACCCCGGAAACTCTGAAAAAAAATTTCGGCTCACCCGTCTCCGGATCAAAAAACTGATCATAATTCGCCTTTGCCTCTTCCAGCTGACACAGCGACGCACGAAACCCATCGAAGTCGAGCCCGCTGAAACTCCACTCCGTATTCGGCGCGAAGCCTGTCACCTGCGCCTGATACGTGCGCGAGGTGTCTGACATATTCCAGTTACGCGCCACGAGGTTACCCGCATCCGGTGGACACTTCTTGCACGCTTCGTCTGTCTTCGGCATGGTTCGCGCGACCGGTTGGGTCTTGCTCTTGTCTTGCGCCTGATCGCCGGATAACGACAGGATTCCCGCAGCAGCGGTCCCGCCTAGCAAAGCGGGGAATGCTTCGGCAAGCAATGCGCCCGCTCCTTCGATGAGCGGAATTGCCAATACAGCCATCAGTTACTCTCCCGTCAAATCGATTTCACAGATCCGTGAACCGCGGCAACAGGTCTAGATCCACGAGTCTTCTCTCAATGGCATTCGCGGATGCAACATGCTCCACGTTATCGATGCGAAAAGCGCCATCATCGACGCTAACGACGATCGTTCCCTTCCAATGCCCGCCTTCCATCACGGGTATCAACCTGCGCGCCTCGGCGCACCTGAGCGTGTGTGATTTCGCGCGGCAGGTACAGCATCCACCCTGCGCCGGGCCGATCGTCGAACACCTGTTGTCTCGCAAAATATCTATACGAACCGACCTGAATGCTCGATGCAGGCCAGATGCGGGTCATATCGTGCAGCACTGCCACGACCACAGCCGGATCGAACAAGCTGGCGATGCCGTCGGAATCGACTTCGCGGGTGCACAATCCGGCGACGTCAAGCAGATCGGTCATCACTATGCCGCCCGCTCCTTCTATTCCGTTCCATGCGCCCAAACCTCTCAGACCGGGATAGTAGTCCTCAGCCGCCTTTGCTATCGCAAGCACCGCTTCGGTCGGACCTGAGGCGTCGAACGCCTTGATGCGACGCGACGCCTGCGGAGTGCTCGACGGAGGGTGCCAGTCATCCACACTCAATCCGGTTTTTTCGAGCGAAACAGCGAGCTTCTACAACCATCCATAGCTCTTCATGGGAAAGAAGTTCCTCTTGCTGCAACCGGGAGCTCAGGCGAATGTTAAGGTCTGCCGTCATCCTCCTCCAGGCTCGCAATGCGAACAGCTGCCGATAGCCAACACAGCCATCACCGCGTCTCCCTATCCCTATCGATCAACTTCCGCCGCGTCACCGCCAGCAGATCTTCAAACCGCTCCTCAACCGGTCGTCCCGGCTTCGCGAGCCAAGCCGCGATCCCCGGCTTGCGATAAAACTCTGGCACATCCGCTTCGATATAAAGAAACTCCACCAACTCCTTGTCCTGCTGAAACCCCATGCGCTTCGCGTCCCCATACGCCCGCACCAGGCGGTCGAGCAAGGTCGGATCGTCGGCGTAACGCGGGGCGTCGCGCAAGATATCGTCGCGAATCGTCGCGACAAAATTGCGTTCGTCGCTCGCGCACAAAGCGGCCCATTGTTCTGCAGTCAGTTCAAGCATGGTGAGAGACGTGAAAGCGTTTGCCATCCGCGAGGCCGTGCCACTCGTCCACATCGCCGAAATAAGCGCGACGTCTTTCGGTGTCGAGCGCATTGAAGAGCGGCACGAAAACGCGCGGATCCCAGAACCGGAGCAACGCAATCTTGCCATTCGGCAGTTTGCTGTTGAGCTTGCGTTGCAGTGTCCGCACTAGCGACTCGATATCCTGCGTGCTGAACAACCACATCACACCAGGCCGCGCTGTTTCCAGTTCATCGAGTGAAGCCACCGCGTCGGCATCGGGTTGCGCGATGTCGACAAGCCATGGTCCAGCGGATGCCAATGGCTCATCTTCTGTCCCGGCGAACAGCGTGTGCACAGTGCCCCAGCGGCGCCGCAAGCTGCGGCCGAAATGCTGTTCGTACTGCAGGCCATCGACCAGCGCATACGCACGCAGCCCCGGCGCATCCGCACGCAAACGCTCCAGCCGTTCAGCGAGAGTCGTTGGGATCATGAGCGTACGACAGTGGAAGCGCCCGTTTCTGCGGCATGAGCGAGGCACTCGCGACACAAGGTCGGCGCGACTGTGGACTCCGCCGCCGCGGCTGCCGTGCCCTGCATCGACGCAGGTACATTGCCGGTGGTCTCGGATTGCGCGGCGATCAACACCGCACCGCACGAGGTCTTGTCGCCATGAAAAGCGAGCGGCACACCTTCCACGGTCATCGCCGGATTCTGCGATGTCACAATCGGAAACGTGCCGTCGCATTTCGGACAATGGACGAGGTCACCGAGCCGGGCGGCGCGCCGTCCGCTGTCGCCGACGCCGATGGTCGCCGAAGCGGAAACGATCTTGCCGCCGTGCGACGTGCTATCGCCTTCACATGCGATCGAAGTCATAAGTCACCTGCCATCAATCTCGAATGTCGAATCACGTTCAAAGCTAGGTCCGTTTGCTGTGGCGCCCACCGCTGAAGTCGACGGTGCTGACAAAGAACACACCAACGGCGAAGAACGGCAAGCCGATGACAAAGAGGATGGCAGGCAGTCCCCAGTGCTCCCAGAAGCTGTCGATCATCGCGCGATCGGGCGTATTCGCATCGTAGAGAACACTGACCTCATCACCGCTGCCGAGATCGTTATGCGATGACGACGATCCCTGCGCAAAGGTGACTTCTTTACCCGTCGTGGTTTTGAACGCGACAATCGCCGAGTACACGTGCGAGCGCGGCTGATAAGGCCGCTCGGCTTCCTGGACTTCGACGACTTTGCCAGTCGTGCGCGTATAGCTTCCAATGATCTGCCGTTCGCGCATCGCCGAAGCGGCAGCGCCCAGCAGAAATCCCGTGCCGATGACAATCGGAATCAGGCAAATCAGTAGATTCTGTCGGCCGCGTTTGCGCCTCGCCTGCGAGTACGACGAAGGCGCGACATGTTTAACCTTGCCGCGTTCGATTACGAACATCACCGCGCCAATCGCTGAAAACACCACGCTGAGCAACATCACTACGCCGACAGGAAACCAGCGCTGCCCGAAGTCGTCGATGATCGCCGAGCGTGTGGGGTTCGTAGGGTCGTAGAACACGCGCACCGTTTGGCCGATATCGTAGGCCGGCTGCGTCGACGACGTCTGGCCCGTGATCTGTTCGCGCTCGCCGCGTGCGGTCGTGAAGACGATCACGGGTTGATACGAACGCCAGCTCCGGCCGCCCTGGTCGTAACTCACCACGGTTCCTTCGGCGACCGTCATGCGATGCGTGGCGATCAGCGAAGACACGAGCCAACACAGCGAAAAAAGCAGCGCGCCGAGACTGAGCGTCAGGATGACGAGCGTGCTTCGGCTGTGCGGCGACGGGGCGGCGGCTGAATTCATCATGAGTGGACGATTGGAGCGTGCGTGCGCATCTCACTGACCTGTTGGCGAAGACTGGTTGAGCACGCATCGAAACCCGAGATCGGCCTTCGCGGTATCGGGCGCGAAGCCCGTGCGGTCGATGACGAGTCGCGTGCGGCTATCGGTTGCATACCGGACGCTGCGCAGGCTGCCTCGCTCCGGACCTCGCGGATCGTGCGGCGCCGCGTGGCTATAGTAGTTCTTGTCGAACCAGTCATAAGTCCATTCCTTGCCGCGGCCGAACACGTCCGACACGCCCAGCCGATTGTCGCCATACGTGCCTACCGGCCGGCTAACCAGCGGCTCCGGGCTGGTGCCGTTCTCTTCCATTTTGTCGATGACGTTGTCGAGCTGTTCGAGGTTGTATTTGCCGTCGACAACCGGCACCGCGGCGCTGGGAATCACCCACAACTCGCCGCGCGAACGTGCTGCATATTCCCACTGCGCCTCAGTCGGCAAATCGACCGGCAGACTCACGAGCTTACCGACCCATGCGCAGAAATCGCGCGACTGTTGCCACGTGATATGCGCCACGGGGTAGTCGGGAAAACGGAACTCCAGGTCCTCGTGTTTGCTGATCGCGATCGGCGGCAAGCCATTGGCGCGTGTGTAAAGGTCATAGTCGGCGTAAGTCACGCGATGCTTGAAAATCGAGTAACTGTCGAGCGTCACGTTGTGTGCGGGCGCGGCGCCGTCGTTGGCGGAGTAGGGCAGTCTTTCCTGCGACTTTTCCGGACCGAAATCGCCCATCAGGAACTGGCCGCCTTTGACGAAGACCAGTTCGCGATGCACCTTGTCCTTGAATCTGGCGAGTTCGTCATTAGAAGGCAGCGGCAACGACTTGAAGTAATCCTGCAAGATGCGGATGGTGTCGTCGTACGGCTTACCGGTTCCCCAGTTCAGCACAGTGCTGAGATGTTCCCACGTGTCCTTCTTCGGTGACGGTGTCGTAATCTCGCGGATCAATCGATCTTTGTCAGCGGGTGCGTTCACGTCGACTTTCTGTGCAAAAACGCTGCCCGACAACAGCAACGATATTCCAGCAACCAATAGCGCCCGTGATTTCTCTTGAGCCAGACGAGACCGATAACCCATGCAGCACCACTCCTATATTCTCTATTGAACCGATGTCGCCGCTCAAGCCATCTGGGAGCCGTCGCCCGCGGTCGTTTTTGGGTCCATCCAGGCGAGCGCGGTTCCTTGCTGCATCTGGTACGCGGCCGAATCGTTGAAGACAAAGCCGAAACCCGGCGCCGGGTCGACACGCATACGGCTTTCCACCATCGCCAGCTGGCTCGTGCCGACGACCTGTCCGATCTCATTGCGCGCAACTTGCGCATTGCCCTTAACCGCAATTTCCGACGAGGTGAACTGGTAGACGTTCTCCAGTTCGTTCCTTATCTGGGCGGCTGCAAGAATACGGCTGATCGCATCGGTCGCTTCCAGCCGCCATTCGTCGAATCGGTCGGCGATGGACTTTAACGCATAAACGATATAGCCCTTCACCTCCGCAAGACTGTTCAGCAGCGAGTCATGCGCGTTCCTGATTGCGTTGAGAAATGCCCGAGGCTGGGTACGGATAAAGTCGGTCAGCTCGGTTCTCATTTCGTCGAACTGTTTGCCGACGTAGGCGCCGATCTCCTTACCCTTGGCAATCGCCAACGTGTACATCGCCACGAACGTCCTGAAGGCATCCTTGGCGAAGTACTGAAGGTTTTTGTCGCCAGCATAGGCAATCTGGGTTTTGGCCCACCAGGCGAACTCGGCCATGTTGACGACGTCGACCGCGGCTTCCACTTCGCCCTTCAAGCCAACACCGACGCATAAGCCCGCCCTCATCAGAATGCGAAACTTGTCGTCATAGGTAATGTGGAACGCGGCCTGCGCGCCGGCGCCGGCCTGGCCGCTCACGCCCGGCTTGACGGACGCGAACGAGGTCCATTTGACCTTTTCCTGCGGGCGCCGCCATTCGAATGCTCCCTCCACGGAGGCCTCCGCCTCGACGCCGGCAAAGGCCTTCAGATCACCGCCCGCGTCAGCCTTGACTTCGACCTTTGTGACATCGAGTTTGGGCTGCTGCATTTGCGCCGCGTTGCGAGTGGCACGCGTACCTTTGACCTTCTGCGTCTTACCGTCGCGGCCGAGTTTGAATTCGACCCCGCCTTCCGCGAGGAGGCTCGCACCGCAAGAAGCTTCCGCCTTTGCCGCGAGCGAGATCCTGAAGAAGCCAAGCGTGGTGTCGGGCGTGCTCTTCCACGAGATCGCGCCGCTCTGGCTCTCGGTCGGTGCCGGAATCCATAGTTCGAGACCGGATTTCCACGGCAGATAAAGCGTGGCTTTGATGTTTCCGTCAGCCAGCACTCCGCCGACTTCACCCTTCGCTTTCGCCGATGCAGCGACTTCGCCGCGCAGGTGCAACAGGTCGTCGAACGACTTGATGGTGCTTTCCGCTTTGGCGCTTGCGCCAGCGCCGGCGAACAGCCGCAGGATCTGAGTGCCACCGGAGAACTCGCACATTGCGTTGGGATCGTCCGGTGATTTGAATTTGGCGGCCTTGTTGAACGCCTCTGCAAACTCAGGTGCCCACTCGCGACCCCAAGGCGGTGTCTTCCATTCGTGGAGCTTCGCTTTCTTGAACGCTTCGTCGAGCTTCTCCTGGATCTTCTCGTGATCCAGCTTATAGTTGCCCGTCGTCGCGTCCTTGACGAGAAAGGATTTGAGTTGGGGCTTGTCGGAGTCCAGCTTGTAGCGTCGAAAATGGTTCTTCACTTTCGACGACCGCACGTACGTAAAGCGCTGACCGCTGTACTTATCTTTGCCGGCCGCTGTCTTGCGCAAGGGCAAAAGCTCCCACACGCCATCCTTGTTGAAGGCGGGCGTCTCCTCGAGTTGCTCGTGAACTTCCGCGGTGGCGGCTTCTTCTTTCTTGATCGCTTCTTTCAGGTTCGCTTCGAGTTGCGGACGCAACGCCACATTTGCCTGTTGCTCCAGCCAAGCAGCGTGCGCGACGCCCAGTGCTTGCCGTGCCTCGATCAGGTTCTCGGATAGCCGACTCATCAGCGCAATCTCTTTCGCCACGGCATCGACGGATTCGACCGGGCATTCGAAAAGCTCGGCCGTATCCGGATAAAAAAAGAAGAGCGGCCGCTGCGTACCCTTGGCGTCGGCGGTGCTGCCTTCCTGCGCGTTCGATTGGCTTGTCCCAGCTGCGTTCTGACTATTCATGATTTGATCTCGACTCACCCGTCATGTTGTTGTCGATCCTAGGCCTGATCGTCCTCATGGAACATCTTCAACTCCTGTTCCTGAGTACCGGTGAAGACCCGCACGGTTTTGCCCTCGGCGTCGGTAATGCCGCGAGCCAGCACCTGACCATCGCCGCTTTCGATGCGGTAAGGCGCGAGCGGCATCACGTTGCCGGTGGTCTCGTCCTTCAGGATGAATTGCTGGTCGTTGACCACACTCTTGGGCAATGCTGCGGGTTGCCCGTCGTAGCGCGTCGGGCCGGTGAACGAATGTTCGGAGCCTTTGATATCCACCTGGCTCGGCGCGTGAACCTGAATGTTTCCGCCGCTGATGCGGATATAGGCGCCGCCCGACGTGAGCAGAATTTCTTTTTCCGCGCTCAACTGGATGGCATCGGTGGAGGATGAAATCTTGATGCCTTTGCTCGCAAGCACGTCGATGCCGTCTGTCTGCGCCTGAATCTCGAGCTTGCCGCGCGCGGCGATCAGTTTCATGCCGAGCTTGTATGCGAACAGGCTGATCTTATCGACCGCATTTGCGACGAGGCTCTTGCCGATCGCAACGTTGATATCGGTGTTCGCGGATATCGTCGCGTTCTCGCCCGCGTGAATATGGACGCTTTCCGGCGTGGTGATCCCTACGCCTTTGGGGGAAGCGAGCAACAGCACGGGATCGCTGAAGCCGTTGGCTTGGCCAGTGCCGCCCGACGTCTCCTGTCCCTGCGCGGAGGAAGCCGACAAGGCAGGCGAAGCGCTTCCGCCGTAGCTGGATTGGGTGGCATTTGTGAACGTCTTCAGCGAGTCGATCGCTTGCATATCGGCTGCACCGTGTTGTTGCGCAGTGTCCGCCGTTGCGCTCAACAACTGCTGACCTGCGGTCAACTGACCGCGCGCCTCGGTGGCGTCGAGTTGCTCACCGCTCGCAGCCGGGCGGCCAAACGTGCTGATGTAGAGCCCTTTCTGGGAGCGGATCGCGCCGTAGGCGTCGGTGGCAAGTTCGAAGCCCGTGCCGCGGAATGCGCCACGCGTGTTGTCGCTTTGCGAGACCAGATAGCCGAGATTCAACTGTGCTGCGGTTTGCGTGCTGTAAAGCTGCGCGCGATTCTGACCGGTGGAATCGTCGAGCACTAGCTGGTTATACCCCGAGCCTTTATGTTCCTTCGACTTATAGCCGGACAGCTGGCCCTGCGTGTGCCACTGCGGCGAGCTTGCGGAGTTATAGACGCGGCCTGTAATGAGCGGCCGGTCAGGATCGCCGTCAATGTACGTGATGATGACTTCCTGACCGATGCGCGGCACGAAGACGCCGCCCCAGTTGCTGCCGGCATTCGGGTATGACACGCGCACCCAGCAGGATGCCTTTTCGTCGCCGCTATTGATCCGGTCCCAGTGCATGCGGACCTTCACGCGATTCAACGAGTCCGTAAAGACTTCTTCACCCGAGGGACCGACGACCGTTGCGGTCTGCGTCGGCATGACGGGTTTTTGATGGTCCAACGGACTGCGAAACGGAATGCTGCGCCGCTGAGCCTCAATGGTCGCCATGAAAAAGCCGGTGCTGCCGTCGCCGCTCGGAATCAGCGCGGACGGCTGCACTGGGCCGAAATTGGCGCGTGTCGTGTTGACCTTAGTCTGGAGGCTATGCGGAAAATCGGCACTGCTACGTGATACCGGCAGATTGTTCTCGATAACCCAATCCACTGCTAGCACGGCGAATTGCCGCTCTTGCTCGTTGCCGCCTGAATGATCCGGATGATCGACAAGTTCAAACCACTGCCCTGCATCGATCCGCCGCACTGCGCCTACGCCATAGAAACGCTTTGCGCGCGACTCCCACTCCTCCATGCGGATCTTCGAAAGCGCGTCGCCACGGTCCTGCTCGCGATACGTGTACGCACCGGAATATTCGTAGACTTCCGCTTGCGAAGGCAATGAACCCTGATTGCCGACCGTCGGGATATTGGTGCCTTTCGCATATTGCGGCGATTTATAGTCGAATGTACTCGTGACAAGCGAGGTGCTTTGCAGCGTCCGGGTACCGGACCATTGAACGAGCGCGTCGGTTTCGCTGTTAGTGCCCGCCCGATAGAACGCCACGCTTTGCGGTGACGCAGATTTGAACGAATCCAGATTGTCCGTCACCACCAACTTGTGCGATTGTCCGTCGTCGGCCTGTTCAAAATAGCTGTACCAGCCTTCAGCTTCCATCAAACGATTGACGAAATTCCAGTCGTCTTCGTACTGAACGCAGAATGACCGCAGCTGAAGCGGCTTATTCAGCGCAAAGCGAAATGCGCCCTGGGCTTGAGGATGCTGATTGAATACGTCAGTAATGATTTCATCAACCGTGACGTCCTGCCAGATGTGCGCATCACGTCTGAAGCGCAGAAAATGCAACCAGCATGCAAATGCGACTTGATAGCTGGTCAGCCCACCATCCGAGCCGAGCCGGCGAGCGGTGTGAACGAAACCGTGCACTGGCCGATACGATTTGTCGGTTTGCTGCATCCATAGCGTAACGGGCTGCGCGATAAGCCGTTTAAGTTCGATGTTTTCGTCTGTAGACGCGACGTCGACGGTGAATGCGTAATCGCGGCCTACGCGGCTGTTTCCCACCACTCGCTGGACGAGCAATGCATTCGCACCGATAGGCGTATCCAATTTGAGCAAACGCTCATTCTGGAATATTCCCGAACGAATTTGTTCGATTAGGTCAGCTGCGCCCATTTTTTGCACCCCGTCTTGTCACGTATTGGTTCTCGCCCGCAGATTCTAAGTCTGATGATAGCGGATGGTAAACATTCCCTTTGAATGTAGCTATCCGTTCCTGTTAAAGGCGGCGGCGACCGGAAATACATTCCGATCAAATTGTTAAATTCTGGAAATCGGAAATATTTTCTTGAGTACGTACGCGTTACTGTAACCGTCTCCCAATTAGCAAGATGAGATTCGTGACAATGAGTTTGCCCTCGTAAAACGAATCCCTTGCTGAAAAAGTAAACTCAAGCAAGGAGCAGGCGATGACCGTCAAGGCAAAGCGGACACAGTACACGCTCGAATTCAAGCTAAAAACGGTACGGCGGGTCAAAGAAAAGCAAAGCATGGCGGCAGTGGTGAGGCATTTGTTGAAATAACTTCGGCAGGACTTATGGTCCATTTTGGAAGCGACTACGAATGACCGAAAAGTGGCCGCGCTCAGTCGCCCTCGGCTCGTGGCTCCACTGGTTCCAGTTCTATTAGCGAAAGAAGGACAGATAGTTCGGCCGGGGAAAGACGCCACACTTTCTTTTCGAGTTTTCAACATCCGCATGGCTCTTGTGCCCCATTAAGCCGATCCGGCGCTTAAGCATCTCGCCACCCGCCGATCGATCGAGCTAACCTGATGAGGCAAGACATTTAATCGCCGCAAAAGCATAAGCGATCGGCGGGAGGCTCCGCAGCAGCGCTCGTTACCATTCCGGATTCAGAAGCGGGAGTTTAAAACAGCCTTTTCAGTCAGACGCGAATGCAAAATATCAAGACACTTTTCTTGTTCGGGTCGACGCATTTCATAGAATGACAGTGTGGCTCGACGCGGACTGGTACGCGCTTCATTCGGGCGGTTATACCGGATCACCAACAGAAAGCGCCCTCGGTTTACAAAAGCGATGTTCTCGTAAAGAATCGTGGTGCGACCCACCTTGCATCGATCGACATAGAAAACCGCGCGTGTCGTGAAATTCATGCTTACCAGGGCAGCCAGAGGTGCGAGGAAGACCATAAAAACATCGCCAAAACTCATGAATGGGTTCGACTGCGCAAAGACGATGTAAGACCCGGCAATAATGAGAAAAATGATACCAAGAGCCGGCATTGCAAAGCGGCTGCCACGCACGATCAGTTCTGGCTCGATAGTCTGGGGTAGGCTGTTCATATAAGAAATAAGACAGTTGAACTCGCGGAAGACACCAGGCCCGGCACTTCCCTGCACTTCCACGACGTGGATAATTCAGCGATATT
Organism: Paraburkholderia sediminicola; assembly: GCF_046030555.1. Classification (GTDB taxonomy): domain Bacteria; phylum Pseudomonadota; class Gammaproteobacteria; order Burkholderiales; family Burkholderiaceae; genus Paraburkholderia; species Paraburkholderia sediminicola_E. The sequence continues at coordinate 117,357 of NZ_JAQQCH010000014.1, forward strand.
TTTATTCGGACAAAAACGAATAGGCTGGAAGAGTATTCTGCACGACAGTCCGGGCTTTGTCCGCAATAAAACTTGATATTGATTCATCGCGCATAAATTCAACAAACTCGACCCTCAACTGCCATTCGGACTCCAACCAGCATCATTGACAGCATAACCAACAACCATAGCTCCCAGATTGGCGCTCATTCCCGCGGCTGAATGTACTGCCCGTATTCATCCGCGACGCTAGGATCTACTCTGATTAGCCTGTGCTCTCGATCAAGCTTGATCAGACCAGCGTCATATGCCCGGTGGACATCGGCGCGCAATGGGATTCCGTCACGGCAGCTATTGTCCCCCGTCTCCCATCGTCGTCCCTTAAGATGCGCCGCTTCAAGAAGAGCCTCCACAGCGCAACCCGTAACCACACAGCGAGCACCCAGAAATTCGAAAACGGCCTTCCTGAATGCCCGTTGTTGAAGCCGCTGCTTAATCTCTGCGAGTCGGAACGTTGGGCCGCTCTCCATGCGGTCATCCACTTCGGTTGCCACATCTGGCTCGAAATAGGAGTAGGTCACGGCCCCCGGTTTTTTGAGGATCTCACACAGTTCGCGCTGGTGCTCGTCGGCGAGGTTAAGGTCTAGAACTTCAAAACATTGCACGTCACCGAGGATGAGCGAATAGACGCCAGCGCGACCATCCCATTCTTCTGCGCCCAGATAATCGCCCAGCCAGACGCGGTTTAGCCGTTCAACAAAGTGAATGGCAAAGCCGTTACCAGCCGTGACGCGTGTTGGTTTGCCGGTCCAGTACCCGTCCAACATTTGCCACGGACGGTCTGGACGCTCCCGAAAATTTCCCTCGGATTCCGGATGCTTGTTCTTTGTTATGACGGCTGGCGCGCCGAGAGACCGCAGGATATCCAGAAGTTCAGCTGCTGATAAGGTGATGCGCTCCATGCTAACCCCGAAGACTTGGAAGAATTTAGGCGAATCGCACCGCCGCGTGAAACTGCCATCTTCGGTCGATAGGCATCTTCGCGGGTTGCGCGTTCAGTGCAGTCTCTTCTGACCGCGAAAATTGAGCGTCCATTGTTAGCGATTTATAGGCTCATGTCGAACGTCCCAAGCTGGCCCGCCTGCTCCCTGTCACCTATGCGCCCGTTCTCAAAACTAACTCCTTCGAATAGCAGAGGTCGGCCGTCCATTTCGAGGTCTAATGCGACGCCATGCACCGCATTGGCGATCCGAAGAGCAGCTACGTGAGAGCGCTGAATTGCTGCTGTTCAAGCGAAACTGTCTCGACAATCGTTTCGAACTCGGCCATCAGGTCTGGTTGACGCTGCCGCAGGTATTGAGCTACCAGTTCGTTCTCAAGGAGTCTGGCGAGATATCCCTTTGCGAGCACTAGGTTCAGCACATCCTGTCCGTAGGTCTGCTCGACAAGTTTGTATTGGCCCTGTAGGTTGCTCATCTCCCGCTCCATCTTCGCCATCTGTTCAGGCGTCACACCTGTCAGCTTTGGCGGCTTCTTACCGTCAACCAGACGCGCAGCAGGTGTCGCGACGAGCAGCGCTTCGGCGTATGGGGCGGTCACGTTGTTCGCCGCTATCATCAGTTCGACACATTCGACCTGCCGCGTTGGCTTCATTTTTCGAACCGCGCGGGCAAGCTCTACGGAAAACTGACGGTCCCCCAGAAGTTCTGCGGCTTCCGGGCATATGCCATCCAGCAGTGAAAGCTTTTTCAGAATCTGAGATACGTCCATGGCAAGAGCCTTTGCCAGTCTCTCCGGCGATACGCCCCTCTCGACGACGCGCCGGATCATATAGTGCTCCTGAATTGTAGACAGCCGGTTCACGCGGTTATTGTAGGTGTAGCTTTCGTCGTCGGTCGCAACGAGGCACGATACTTCGACAAATCCGATCTCCTGCATCGCAATAAGCCGCAGGTGACCGTCAAGCAGCACGTGTTGACCCGTACTCTGGTGCGCTGCTGTAATGGACAGCGGTTCAATCAGTCCGATCTCTGCAATCGACGTCTTGATCTGTTTGAACTTGCGGGAGTCGATGATCGTCGCGGGCGTCCTGCGCGACGGCAAGATGCACACTACTGGAACCGATAGAGGCTCGGGAATGAAACCGAGGGTCACGCCTGTCATGCGACGCTCCCGCCCGACCAGACGCGCTCGGCAAGATATTTCGGCAATGTCGCAAGGCCTTCTGCACGCAACAGATTGACGAAGTTCTCATCGGCGAACATTTGCCGGAGTGCACCCACCACGAACATAAGCCGCTGCTGCGCAAACTCGGCTTTGCGCACCATCGATTTCTGGCGCTCGACTTCGTGCTGGTAGGTCCGCACCAGGCTCGATGTTGTCACGTCCGCGAGCTTGCCCGACATGTTGCGGCCGGCTGAGCGCCCAAGTGTCTTCCGTCGGTCGATGATCCGACGGGCGTCCATCAACTGTTTGCCACGCAATTTACCGGACTCGTAAGCCTCCTGCAGAGCAGCCTGTATCGCTGCGTCATCTTCACCGGCGCCGACAATCGTGAGCGCAGCGTTAAGTGGAATCCGTCCCCTCTCAACCGCAATGACCAGCCGCTCCTCTCCGTGGTGCAGTAGCATCAGAATGCCCTGGACATACTGCTGCGTCAGCCCGGTCTTTTCTGCGATCACCTTCGGCGTGTATCCCTGCTCCTGCAATTGCCGGATGCCGGCGAGGAGTTCGAGTGGTCGGCACTGACGACGCGCAATGTTCTCCGCGAGACTCATGATGAATGCGTCTTCGTCGCTGACATTTACAACCAGCGCCGGGATGGTCGTTTCGCCTAGTGAACGGAAGGCCTTCAGGCGACCTTCGCCGCACACAAGCAGATACTTCTCGACGCCATCGGCAGTGACACGCGGTGTGACCTTGATGGGCTTTTTCAGGCCAATCGTCCTGATGTTGCCGACGATTTCGTTGAAGGCGCGGTTGTTACGCTCGCGCGGATTGATGACCTCGATCTGGTCGACCGGAACCATCCGGACCTCGCCCGTCTGTTGCTGCGGGTTCATGCCACCCTCCGGAGGCGTGCCCGCTCAGCCATGCCATAGAGATAGTCCAGCGTATCGAAGCGGTAGCTCTCAAACTCGATCGTATTCTGGTCCGCGAGGCTGATGCGCGGCTGGCCGAAATCCAGGCGTGGAAGGAGGTAATAGTCGAGGGCCGTCGAATTCGCGTGATCGAGCCGCACGGCTACCGTGATGTCCGGCAGCAGACTAGTGTCAAACCGAACCTTCCAGTGATGCCGGCCATTTTCGTGCGTCTGGCAGCGGGCAAGAACCAGGCAGGTCGTGAACTCGTGGTTGACGGTGAGCATGTCTGTGGCTGGATCGCGTAGCACTGCGCCGCCGAGATCGGCGATCTTCTTCTCGGTCTGTGCAATGATTTCCGGGTGAAGCTGCCGGAGAAACCGGTTGGTTTCGAGATAGCGGTAGTCGCGACCGGGTGTAAAGCCCACGGTCTGGTATGCGCGGATCAGACTACCGAACCTGTACATGTAAACGTAGCTTGATGGCATGCCATCAGTTTCGTCGATAATCAGGCCAGACAGGAAACCGCGATTGCGGTAGAGGTTGCGCAGACGCTCAATGAGCTCCTCATTCGAATAGCGCCGGGCGCGTGCCCGCATGATGCCCTGCGCTGTGTAAAACGCCTCGCTTGGTACGATAGACTGGAATGCGCCTTCTTTCCTGATCCACATGTCCGGTGTGTTCACAACACGCATTTTCTTGAGTTTGAATGAGACGCGGTTGTAGACGTTATTGCCGATGTATTTCTCGTTGGTCAGTACCTCCCGTACAGTCGCTCGTGTCCATTCCCGGTCGAGATTTGTGCGAACACGCATACCATTTAACCGGGCCGCAATCTCATATTCATTTAATGACCCGTCGATAAACCAGTTGTAGATGAGATTGATAATCCGGATTTCGCTCTCGGGCCCTGGCATAAGAATCACCCGATCGGTCTGGAGGCTCTTGTGCTCGCCTCGCTGAAGTTCTCCTTTCATGATCCCGTGCTGATCAATGAGCACACGGCGTAAGCCATATCCAGCCGGTCCGCCCTGCCGGAAGCCGAGTTCGATCAGCCGGCACTGGCCGGCAAACACCTTGGCCGACAATTCCCGGCTGTATTCGCCGGCCATTGCCCGCTTGACTCCTTTCACGATGGTCGATACCGGCGAGCCGTCGTTTTCGAACTGTTCGGCGCAGTAGGCAACCTGGATGCCGACGCGCCGGCAGACATACTCGTAGTACGCACTTTCATCCGCGTCCTGGAATCTCCCCCAGCGACTGACGTCATAGACGAGAATCACCTGAAAATCCGCGCGCCCGCTTTCGACGTCCTTGATCAGTTGCTGCAGCGCCTGCCGCCCGTCGATACGCAGACCGCTTTTGCCCTCGTTAGCGTAGGTGCGAACGATCTCGAGACCACGTCGCACGGCGTACTCCCGGATCCTGTCGCGCTGGTTCTCAGTCGAGTACTGCTGGTGCTCAGTCGACATCCGAACGTATTCGGCCGCCCGTACCGAGAGGGCCTGCGCGACGGCGGTATCGCTTATGTGATCGAGTGACACGGTCCTGCTCCCGCTGCTTCGAATCCTCGCTCCCCTGAGCTTGCGTGTCCGGCATCGCGTCGGACACGCAGATCGTCACCTTCGAAACGCAACCGCGTCGCAACTGCGGTGGTGTCTGATTCAGAGCGGGTACAAGGCAAAGGTAGCAGGCGTGGCGCGGAAGTCGATCACGTCATCTCTTTGCAATTACGTATGGGTGGTCCGTTTGGTGCCGACAGCACGGCGATATGGACGGTGCACGCGTTCATCTTTGCAATGCCTGTGTCGACCGCACGGCGCAGTATGTAGAAGCCCGACGCGAGCGGGTGTAAAGGCGGTGACGCGTCCATGTTTGCAACTGGACTGGAACTTCGTCGTGCATTCCGCGCCCGTTGCATCGCGCAATTGCGCTCCCGGCAGCTTTGGGCTTCGGACAGTCAACGGAGCGAAAGAGTCTACGCGCTACGGCAAACAGGTGCTTTATCAGGTCCAGGCCAACTTCGAGTTCATTCGCCGCTATATGGAAAACGGTCAGGATTCGCTGCCACTTGTGAAAAAGTATCTGCCACGCGGCCCCTCTCTTCTAGCCTCCATGAGCATATGGTTCTACGGACTGCGGGACATTGGCGGCGTTAATGCGGGACTCCGCATTTTTTCTCTCGTACTCAGTGTCCCAGTTTTTTTGCTGTCCGTGCTTCACTACATTGCACAGCTAACCTCTCGTGAACCGATATGGCCGGAGGACGTCGAGGCAGCATGCGACAACGTCCGGCCAGCGGTGGTAGCGGAAGTGTGACTGGCGATAGATGCCACTCTATGCAATGGCCTTACAAGTCGCGAGCCCGTTTGGCCCGCGGACGTCGAGCTTGCCTGCAGGGACACATCGGCCAGGCGGCTTGTGCGCCTCTAACGCGACGCCGCCAGCGAAGAAATTGCTCACGGAGATGAAAACATGGGACGTAGATTCATTGTCCAGGGCGACACAACTGACCGTAACGGTGTCGTGATGGACGGCATAAGTGGGTCATCACTGGACGGGAAAGATCTAAAAAATCTGGATATAAGCAGCAGCTTTCTTGATTTCGCAGTTTTCGATCGCAGCAGTTTTGATGGGGCGCAATTCCAAGGGTCCCTCATGAGCGGGGCGTCCTTTAGGGTGTGTAAATTCCGTTCGGCGCAGCTGATCATAATTTCCGGCGAAGAGATTGATTTTAGCCACGCCGAGTTCGAAAAATCTCATATTGACCATGCCCAGCTGAAGAGATCGAATTTCTCGCATGTCGCGATGCAGGGTGGGAATCTGACCAATTCAAATGTAACGAATAGCGACTTTTCGGCCGTGCTGGTTGAGAAGGGAAAAATTAGATGGAACGACGCACGGAATTGCAATTTTTCAGCCGCTCGATTTATTGACTGCGATCTTACTGGGTCGCAGCTTAATGAAGGGCGTTTGGTCGGGGCCGAGTTTCAGAATTGTGACTTGAGTGGTGTGGATTTCCGAGGGGCGATGCTGGAGAGGGTGCGCTTTGATGGCGGGACCTTTGGAAATGTGCCTCAAGGCTCGGTGATGGCCCAAACCAAATTCGATGACACGCCGGAGGCGCGCCGGGCGATTGCTTTGAGTAGTGCGGAGAAGCAAGATTGTATTGAATGGTGCTCCCTGGTTCCGGACACGAATGCGCCCGTGCTTGCATCCTTTTCGTCCAGGTTGAAGGGTAATCCGGGGGAAATCGTGCCGCAAAGCGGCTGGTGGGTGAGCCCGGCCTTAGGGGCCGAACAGGGCCGACGTTATTTCGAAGCTGGGCAAAAATTCCCCGACACGGAAATGACGGATTGGGGGCGCGTGATCTGGAGTTACAACCCTAACGACCAGGTGTAACTTCTGGGGCACGTATGAAGACATACCGATGAGCTCTGACCCGACCGCGCCGCAAGATCAGCCGCCTACCCGTACGACCGACAGGCGCATGCCGACCGAGGATCTGCCTTATCCACTAGGCCTGCGCCGTGTTGACGATCCCCCCGACGACAACCGCCTTTATGGGCTGCTGGGAGACCAGGCGGTGTTCGAGCACATCGGGCTTCGCCCTCGCATCAAGGCGACGACTTCAGACGAAGTAAGGGCTTTCGGCGGACGTCTCAACGACGAAATATTCTCAGGCTTAAAGAACGTGTTTGGCGAAATAACCGATATCGAAGTCGGACACACCCTCTCACCCGCGTCGATGACGACCGAAGCCGAATTTGCCACATTCGCTAGCCGGAGATGGGTTCCGCCAATTGACGACCCTGCGCATTTTTTCGCGTTCCGCTCGCGCGATGCCGAGTGGGCTGGCTTTCGGTGGCATGACGAAAGTTTCCGCTTTCGACGCGCGTCCCTCTTGGGCTTCGTAGTCGAATCAGCGATCCCGGCACGCTCGTCGGGATATTTCCAGGTGTCGGCCGTTTGCGTACTACGAGCAGAGCCGGGAATTCATGCCTGGCGCCGCAACGTCGAAGAAGCCACATTTTATTTCGGCGAGCGATGGACTGCCGAGGTCGCCTTCGAATTGCTCAGTGTTATGACCAACGTGGCGAATTTTCTGGGAACGACGTTGACGGCGAGTCAGTTTATGGACGTTTGATCTCGCGAATACCGCGAGCGAGCGCGTGGGCGACGCGGAGGGAATCAGTCGAAGCGGCCACGCCGTTAAGGACGAAGGCGCAACCACGCCATCGCCCTGAAACACAACCAGTTGCTGAGCACGGCGCCGATGGGAACGATTGGTAGCGCGTGGCCGTGAACGCCGCTAGCGAATAGCCCGACGGCAGTTGCGATCGTCGCGACGAGCGGGAGCAGGAACAGACAGACTCCACGGGTAGCGGTCGAAGCGTTCAACATCGCAAGGATCGCGGCGATCGGACCTCACATGCGTGGTTCTGCTCCGGCATCGCTATCTTCATCCCACACGATCCGCTCGAAGATCGCTTTCAGCTTCGCGCCTCTGGTCGCATTCAGCATCGCAGCGTGCGCGACGCGACCCATGAGATGAGCTCGAAAGTCGGAATAATTGTCGCGATTCTGCGAACCCGGTCCAAGCCGCACACAATTCGTCAGCACCGCCTTCAAAGCATCAAACTCCGGCCTCGCAAGATTCGGATGACTGTTCACCACCACCCCAGCCAGATGCTGTCTCGCACCCCGCCGCATCACCCGAGTCTTCCTTAGATTGACCGAAAACCCTTCCTCAATAGCAATCGCCGCCACACGAATCTCAAGCCGCTGAGCCATCCGCGCGAGATCGTCACCACCGGAAAACGCCAGATCATCGGCATAGCGCGTGTACGTCGCACCTAACGAACGCGCCAACCCAGCCAACCTCAGATCCAACCGAAACGCACACAGATTCGCCAACGCCGGCGAAGTCGGCGCCCCTTGCGGCAAATGCCGGCTCCGATACCGCTGCCGTTCCAGCCAATCGATCTTGTCGCGCACATCCGGTGCCAGCAACCTGCCACTCGGCACACGATTGGTACACAGCGCAGTCAACGCTCGCGAAACCTCCAAGGGATAACCCAAAGCACGCATCGTGGAGTAAACACGTCCCTCATGCACCGACGCAAAGAAATCCGTCAAATCGAAGCGAATCACAACCACCTTCCCTGCGTGAGGCGCCGCGAACGTAACCGTATTCCGTCCATGTCGAAAACCATGCACCGCATCGTGAGCAGGAATTCGATCGAGCAAGCCGTGAAGCACTTTCCTCTGCAAAGCCCGCAAGCGCGATTTGGGCACTTCGATGATCCGACACCGACCGTCGCGTTTCTCGATCGCCTTGTACGAATAGTGATGAAGCGGTGTCGCCGCACTCTGCGCTTGAACACGCCAGCGATCGGCAAACCAGTCCAGTTCGTTTGACTCGATTTCCAGCCACGCGGCCAGATCGCCGAGCGTCGGCAACTGCGGTAGCGCCACGTCATGCAGCCAGGGCGGTGGCGGCCGCTGAACAGGAGGGCGGGGCAACACACGAAAAACCTTCGGCCGGTTTTCACTCCTCCAAGCTGAAACAAAACCCGTGTCCTCAGCAATGACCTTCGACAATTCTTTACTTCCGACGCTGTCCCAACGCGCGCCAAATCGCTTCTCGACCCCGCGCGCCAACCCATTCATCCAACCGGAGCGTTCACCCAATACGAGCGTCATCCGCTCGATCATCGCGGCGCCCTCGGGAGGTCCGGCCAGCATGGCATCGGCGATCGCGTAGGTGACGAATTGCAGAGAAGATAAGGGCATAGAGCAAAGAGAGGGGCGGGGCGGCCAGTCAACGCGTCTTGTGTGGCGTGAGCGGGTTTGCGCACCGCGCAAGTGACGCTCATGCGACGAACTGCGGAGGTCTTTCTGATCCACGGGGTAGCCCCGTAGTGCCTGGAACGAATACTGCCCGCACCTTGGCAAGCTTGACCAGCCGACCCGCGAGTCGAAGATAAGCGACGCGGCTAAGTGTTGTCAACGCATCTGCAGTACGAATCAATTCTGCAATAAAGTGTTGCCGAGGCGCCTGATTGATGCAGAAGGCACGATAACTCACAGTCGGCGATGCGCAGCGGCAAAATCGGCAATAGGTGAGGAAACGGTCCCACCATTGCACAGGCGGTATCCGATAAGTGCGACAACCTATTCTGATTTGACTTTGCCGCAGCTATTACGTGTCTTGCAGCGCGGCCCCAACCGCTTTTGCCTTACTCAACCCGATCCGTTCGAGAAATCAGTTGTTCGTGAGGAGCGCACTGTCTCAAGCGGAGAATAGCGCACTATTCTCCGCGTTTTCTGCGGCGAATGATTGGTGCCTGCAGGGGAGATAGTTCGGATCGGCATCGCACTCGGGGTGTCGAAAAAATCAGCGGTAGCTGGGCCGCAGCACGTCGTACGAACTCGCAGATTGAGCGCTGGATAAGTCACGCTACTTATCCACAGCCCCCTCTGGACAACTTTTGTACAAGCCACCTGACACCTTGTGGGCGAAACTTTGATAAATCCGCGATCTCGCCAGGTCAGTCGAAAGTTGTCCCTGGCTCCTTGCCCCTGTCCGCTCATGCTCCGCAGGGTTATCGATTCCGCAGTCCCTTGATCCGTAAACGAAGATTCAAGTTATCCACAACCAGGCGCGGTGCTTGTTAACTATTACTACGTATACATATACAAAGACTATAAAAACCAGAGAGGCATCCGGAAAGCCCGCTGCATAAACACGCACAAAGCAGGCAAAACAAACAGAACCAGGCCAAAGCCATCAAACCAACGGCAAACAAATCTCGGTCAACAGATCAGCAGGTGCAGTCTCCTTAGGGCTATTCAGATACTCCTCGAACACCGGCGCATCCGCAGCCTCGCGCCCCGACTGCACTAGCCACGTCCCATACAGCCACTCATAAGCCGCACGCATATCGCTATACGGCCCCTTGTGGCGCAACACCGCGTACTCACCGCCTTTCACGTGCGCCACCGAAACCGGCGGACTCACGGTCACAGAAGCCTGAACCGGATGCGGCAACAACACCCCTGCCTTCGACCGCAACTCATTCTCCGCAACAACACCCGGATCGTCGTAGTAAATCCCGATCATGCGCATCTGCCCCGCCAGCAAATTGTGTTTCGCCAACCAGCCGAATAACCCATCGAACGCCTTGCCGATCTGCATATACGGTCCCACGTGATCCACCGACAAAACCTCCATCGGCTCCACGTGACGAATCACCACTTCACGCATCGTCATTTGATCGTCTCCAGAAAGCGCCGGACGAAACCGGCTATGTGTGCCTTGCTTGCGATACAGCGCCGGCGGAACGCCGAACGCCGCGCGAAAGGTGCGAGAGAAAGACTGCAAACTGCTATAGCCCGAGCGCTCAGCAATTTCAGCGATCGGCATCGAACCATTCGCCAGATATCCCGCCGCGCGATGCAGCCGCAACCGGCGTACGGTCGTCGCCACCGTCTCGCCATACATCGCCTGATAGATGCGATGCCAGTGATACGGCGACATGCAGGCGATTTCCGCTAACCGATCGATATCCAACGGTTCGTCGAGATGATCGTAAATATGGTCCAGCACGCGGCCTAGCCGAGTTTCGTAGCGTGTCCGATTGTCCGATGGGTGCATGACTGAGTGCCTGACTAACCGAAAGAAGATTGCCGAAGGGATGCGAACCAAAGTATCACGTCCCCATTTACCAAATCCTGCGAACTTCACACGCCACACGCAAACGGAATTAAGCGCCCACTGACACAATCGCGCTCGAACTTTGCCGAATTTCGATAACACCTCGAATAATGGCTCACTACCATCGGCTGAAGCCTGTCCGCTCATGCACCGCAAAACCTTGCGGCGTCGAGCAAGCGGCAATATCAGGAGCGCCCGATGAAATCAGAGTCCAAAAGTCAGCACGTCGGTAAGGTCACGCATCATGAGTTGAAGCAGACGCTCGGGACGTGGCAACTGTGGGGAATCGCGGTCGGTCTGGTCATCTCCGGCGAGTATTTCGGCTGGAGCTACGGCTGGGCGAGCGCGGGCACGCTTGGCTTCGTCATCACGGCGGTTTTTATTGCCGCGATGTACACCACCTTCATTTTTAGTTTCACAGAACTCACCACGTCGATTCCGCATGCGGGCGGCCCGTTCGCCTATGCGCGCCACGCTTTTGGCCCAACCGGCGGTTATCTGGCGGGCGCGGCGACGTTAGTCGAATTTGTCTTTGCGCCACCTGCGATCGCACTCGCGATCGGCGCCTATCTACACGTTCAGTTTCCGGGTCTCGAACCCAAACACGCGGCGATGGGCGCGTATCTCGTCTTTATGGCGTTGAATATCGTCGGCGTGCAGATTGCCGCGGCCTTCGAGTTGTGCGTGACGCTGCTTGCGATCTTCGAATTGCTGGTGTTCATGGGCGTCGTGTCACCCGGCTTTCAGTGGTCGAACTTCACGAAAGGCGGCTGGTCCGGCGCGGATACCTTCAGCATGGGCTCGTTCCACGGCATGTTCGCGGCGATTCCTTTCGCCATCTGGTTTTTCCTGGCGATTGAAGGCGTCGCGATGGCTGCCGAAGAAGCCAAGAATCCGAAGCGTTCGATTCCGATTGCCTACATCACCGGTATTCTCACGCTGGTGGTGCTCGCCGTCGGCGTGATGGTGTTCGCAGGCGCCGCCGGCGACTGGACCAAATTGGCGAACATCAACGATCCGTTGCCGCAGGCCATGAAATTCATCGTCGGCGAGCATAGCGGCTGGATGCATATGCTGGTGTGGCTCGGCCTGTTCGGGCTCGTCGCGTCGTTTCACGGCATCATTCTCGGATACTCGCGTCAGATCTTCGCGCTGGCCCGCGCGGGTTATCTGCCGGAGTGGCTCTCCAAGGTGCATCCGCGCTTCAAAACACCGCATCGCGCGATCATCGCGGGTGGCGTGGTTGGCATCGCCGCGATCTATAGCGACGAGCTGATCCAGTTCGGCGGGCAGACGCTGACAGCGAACATCGTGACGATGTCCGTATTTGGCGCTATCGTGATGTATATCATCAGCATGTTGTCGCTGTTCAAGCTGCGCCGCTCGGACCCGAACATGGAGCGCCCGTTCCGCGCGCCGCTGTTTCCGTTCTTTCCGGCGTTCGCGCTGGTGGCTGCGGTGATTTGTCTGGCAACGATGGTTTACTTCAATTTTGTGGTGGCCGTCGTGTTCGCGATCTTTCTCGCGCTCGGCTACGTCTACTTCCTGTTGACGCGCCATCAACGCGAAGCAGCACCGGCAGACGCTTTGCTCGAAGAGTGACGGAACGAGCTGCTGCGCAAGCAGCGGCGATGGAGTCGTAAAATGAGCTACACCGAGACAATCGGCAGCCGCACTTATCGTTTCGCCGATCTGAAAACGTTAATGGCGAAAGCCAGCCCGCAACGTTCGGGCGACCAGCTCGCGGGCGTCGCGGCGGCGAGCGAAGAAGAGCGCGTCGCGGCCAAGATGGCGCTCGCGCAGGTGCCTTTGCGCACGTTTCTCAACGAAGCGTTGATCCCGTACGAAACCGACGAGGTCACGCGCCTCGTGATCGACGATCACTCGCCACAAGCATTCGCCGAGATCTCGCATCTCACCGTCGGCGATTTTCGCAACTGGCTGCTGAGCAGCACGACCGATGCAGATGCGCTCACGCGTATCACCACCGGCCTTACCCCGGAGATGGTTGCGGCGGTCTCGAAGCTGATGCGCAATCAGGATCTGATCACGGCGGCGCGTAAACGTCCGGTGATCACGCGGTTTCGCAATACGGTCGGCTTGCCTGGCCGCATGTCGGTGCGTCTGCAACCGAATCATCCGACCGACGATGTCAAAGGGATCGCCGCGTCAATGCTCGACGGCCTGATGTACGGCTGCGGCGACGCGATGATCGGCATCAACCCCGCCAGCGACAATCTCGCCGCGATCACCAAACTGTTGCTGATGATCGACGATTTCCGCCTGCGCTATCAGGTGCCGACACAATCGTGTGTGCTGACCCATGTCACGAATACGATTGCCGCCATCGAAAAAGGCGCGCCGGTCGATCTGGTGTTTCAATCGATTGCTGGGACGGAGAAAGCGAACGCGGGTTTCGGTATTTCGCTCGCGCTGTTGCAGGAAGCGTATGAGGCGGGGCTGTCGCTGAAACGCGGCACCGTCGGCAATAACCTGATGTATTTCGAAACCGGGCAGGGCAGCGCGTTGTCGGCCGATGCGCATTTCGGCGTCGATCAACAGACATGCGAAGTGCGCGCCTATGCCGTCGCGCGTACATTCAATCCATTTCTGGTCAACACGGTGGTCGGTTTCATCGGACCGGAGTATCTGTACGACGGCAAGCAGATCACCCGTGCGGGTCTCGAAGACCACTTCTGCGGCAAGCTGCTTGGCGTGCCGATGGGCTGCGACATCTGCTACACGAATCACGCCGAAGCCGATCAGGACGACATGGACAACCTGCTCACGCTACTCGGCGTGGCAGGGATCAATTTCATCATGGGCATTCCGGGCGCGGACGATGTGATGCTCAACTACCAAAGCACCTCATTCCACGATGCACTGTATGTGCGCGACGTGCTCGGCCTGCGCCGTGCACCGGAATTCGAAGAGTGGCTGGAGTCGATGCAGATCACCGACGCGCGCGGCGCATTGCTGAGTGCGTCGACACAACAACCGCTGCTGGAAGGCGCGCGCGACTGGATGGGCATCGCATGAGCGACTTCCTCGAAAAGAATCCGTGGAACGCGCTGCGGCAGTTCACCAACGCTCGGATCGCGTTGGGCCGCGCGGGCAACAGTTTGCCGACGGCACCGTTGCTGGCGTTCAACCTGTCGCATGCGCAGGCGCGCGACGCGGTGCATCATCCGCTCGACACGGACGTGTTGCACGAACAGCTGCGCGCACAAAGTTTCAGCACATTGGATGTGCATAGTGCCGCGCCTGATCGCGAGCATTATTTGCGGCGGCCTGATCTCGGCAGGCGCTTAAGCGATGAGAGCCGCACAGCGCTTGGTCAACTTAAGATCGAGTCACCCGAAGTAGTCTTCGTCATTGCCGACGGTCTCTCTGCATTCGCTGCGTCGAAGCAATCGATCCCACTGCTGCAAGCAGTTTGCGCAAAACTCACAGACTGGAAGATCGGCCCGGTAGTCGTCGCACGTCAGGCTCGCGTCGCGCTCGGTGACGAGATCGGCGAATTGCTCAATGCCAAACTGGTGGTGATGCTGATCGGCGAGCGTCCGGGTTTGAGTTCACCCGATAGCCTCGGTATTTACCTGACTTACGCGCCAAAAGTGGGCTGCAGCGATGCGCAACGTAACTGCATTTCCAACGTGCGTCCTGAAGGTCTCAACTACGAGTCAGCCGCACACAAGTTGCACTATCTGCTGACGCATGCAAAACGCTTGGGTCTCACGGGCGTTGGTTTGAAAGACGATAGCGACGCGCTGCTAGCGAGTACGCCGACAACACCTGCAGTCGGCAGCGATTCAAATTAGCAACGCGCTGCTAACGGGCACGCCTGCAGTCAACAACAAGTCGAACTCAGGCGCGACATAAACACGCCACTTAAGCATCCGCCCGTTCCACCGGATGCGTTTCCAACCACGCGTTTTCATCGTCCGCGAACAGCCGCGAGCGCGTGAGAAAACGCAAGCCGCTCGGCCGTTCCAAAGAAAACATCCCGCCATTACCCGGCACCACGTCAATGATCAACTGCGTGTGCTGCCAGTATTCAAACTGCGATTCGCTCATATAGAACGGCACGCCGGCAATCGTGCCGAGTTTCACATCGGACGAGCCGACCATGAACTCACTCTGAGGAAACATCATCGGCGCGCTGCCGTCGCAGCATCCACCGGATTGGTGAAACAGTACCGCCCCGTGTTCGGCGCGTAACTTCTCGATCAAATCGACTGCGGCGGGCGTGACGATTACGCGGGCCACTTCCTTCTCATCAGCCATCACATACCCTCACTGAAAAAGAGCGAGCCGCGCAAAGCGGCCCGCTCGAACAGAATCGCCAGCTCCTCGTAACGCTCAGAAGAAACCGAGTGGCTTATCGCTATAGCTGACGAGCAGGTTCTTGGTCTGCTGATAGTGATCGAGCATCATCTTGTGATTCTCGCGGCCGATGCCCGATTGCTTGTAGCCACCGAACGCGGCGTGTGCCGGATACGCGTGATAGCAGTTGGTCCACACGCGGCCCGCCTGGATTTGCCGGCCGAAGCGATAGGCGCGCGTACCGTCGCGTGTCCATACACCGGCGCCCAGGCCGTAAAGCGTATCGTTGGCGATCTCGAGCGCTTCGTCTTCGTTCTTGAAGGTCGTCACGGAAACAACCGGTCCGAAGATTTCTTCCTGGAAGATGCGCATCTTGTTATGACCGCGGAATACGGTGGGCTTCACATAGTAGCCCTTGCTCAGTTCACCGCCGAGCGCATTGCGTTCACCGCCGATCAGACATTCGGCACCCTCCTGCTTGCCGAGATCGACGTACGAGAGGATTTTTTCCAGTTGCTCCTGCGAGGCTTGCGCGCCGATCATCGTCTTCGTATCGAGCGGGTGGCCTTGTGTGATAGCGGCCACACGCTTCAATGCGCGTTCCATGAAGCGGTCGTAAATCTTTTCGTCGATCAGCACACGCGACGGACACGTGCATACTTCACCCTGATTCAGCGCGAACATCGTGAAGCCTTCGAGCGCCTTGTCGAAATAGCTGTCGTCCTCGTTCATCACGTCGGCGAAGAAGATATTCGGGCTCTTGCCGCCGAGTTCGAGCGTCACAGGAATAATGTTCTGGCTCGCGTACTGCATGATCAGGCGGCCCGTCGTCGTCTCGCCGGTGAAAGCGATCTTCGCGATGCGCTTGCTCGATGCGAGCGGTTTGCCGGCTTCGAGGCCGAAACCGTTCACCACGTTCAGGACGCCCGGCGGCAGCAAATCGTGAATCAGTTCGAGCAGCACGAGAATCGAAGCGGGCGTTTGCTCGGCCGGCTTCAGCACGACGCAATTGCCGGCAGCCAAGGCCGGCGCGAGCTTCCATACCGCCATCAGGATCGGGAAATTCCACGGAATGATCTGGCCGACCACGCCGAGCGGTTCGTGAAAGTGATACGCGACGGTGTCGTGGTCGATCTCGGAGATCCCACCTTCCTGCGCACGCACGGCGCCGGCGAAATAACGGAAGTGATCGATGGCTAGCGGGATATCGGCCGCCATTGTTTCGCGCAGCGGTTTGCCGTTGTCGATCGTTTCAGCTACGGCGATGCGTTGCAGATTCGCTTCCATCCGGTCGGCGATACGGTTCAGGATGTTGGCGCGATCGGCGACGGACGTCTTGCCCCACGCTGCCTTGGCACGATGCGCGGCGTCGAGCGCGAGTTCGATATCGGCTTCGCGTGAACGCGGGATCGACGTAAACGCCTCACCGGTGATTGGCGAGACGTTGTCGAAGTACTCGCCGCCCACCGGTTTTACCCATTCGCCGCCGATGAAATTCGCATACTGCTTTTTGTACGGGAATTCGGTGGTCAGAAACTGCATCTCTGCGTGATTCATCTGTGTGCTCCTCACATGTTTGAATGGGCTATATTCGGCGCGATATTTCGCTTGGCCGCGAGAGGCTAGAGCCAGAACCGTGCCAATGCACCGCGCTGGTGAGCCGCGCACGCGCAGCAGGCACTCCTGCGAAGCATGACGCGTGGCATTGTTCAGCTTGCCGGAGGTGACCGTTTCGTTTCTGACCAGGGTGCGCAGCGCTGTTCAGGAATTGAACAGGGCGCGCGTACCGACTGGTGAGATCGAAGCAAAGTAAGCGAAGAATCCGTTCGGCATGGGAATTGCCTTCCTTTCTCGCTTCGATATTCCGCTTTCGCAGACCCGGTATGACGATCGATTTCCGAAACGACAGCCTGACAGCACCGACGCACACCCAACAGCCGAGCTTTTGCGTGCAGACCTGCGTCGCCTACGACGCCGACGAACAGGCGCGCAACCTCCATGGCTGGCACCAGACCTATGACCAACTGACCGCGGGTCGTTTTGTCGGTGGCCTGACGGAGTTGTGCCTCGATCACATGCAGGTGTTCGTCGAAACGACCAGTCACACGCTGCGGCAGACCTGCGAGGTGCAGAAGGACGCCTATTGGTTCGGTATTCCGATTTGCCGTGAAGGTTCGGGGCGTATCGATGCGCAAGTGATCGCTGGCGATGCGCTCGCATTCCGTCCGGGCGGGATCGAATTCGAATTGCTGACCTCGGCGGGCTACGAGATTTTCGGCGTAGTGGTGAAGGGTGAAGTGCTGCGCCGTTACGCCGCTGAAGTGGAACGCGTCGGCCTGGTTGATCATCTGCCGAACACGGAAGTCGTGTCGATCGGCACGGCGCGCAGAGAGCGCTTGTGCGCTTCGTTGCGGCAACTTCTCAACGACGGCGCAGCGAGCAGTACCCCGCTGTCCTCGTTCGCACGCAACAATTTGCAGGCGTCGGTACTGGCTTCACTATTCGATGTGGGTGCGTTGCCGGCCGCGGAGCAGGTGGCGATGCCTGCGCGTGGGCGCCGTCAGTCGATCGTGTCGGAAGCGCGCGAATATGTGCTGGCCAATCGCGACCGTGCGATCAACGTGCCGGAGTTGTGTGAGCGCTTGCATGTGAGCCGGCGCACGCTGCAATACTGCTTTCAGGATGTGCTGGGGATGGCGCCCGCCACGTATCTGCGCACGATCCGCCTGAATGGCGCACGGCGCGATCTGTGCAATGCGTCGCGTGAATCGCGTTCGGTGCAGGATGTGGCGACGGCGTGGGGCTTCTGGCATCTGAGCCAGTTCGCTACCGACTACCGGAAGCTGTTCGGCATGCGACCTTCCGATACGTTGAAGACCGCGATCGGCGCTCATCAGGTGACGGGGAATCGTTCGTTCGCTCACTAGGATCGTGCGGCGCGTTGCGCATCGCTGGCACAACGTACGCCGGCCGGCGGCCTGCTGTTTGCAGGCGGCGGCCCCCGCACACACTTATTTGCGCAATAGCCGCAAGCCATTCGCCACCACCAGCAGACTCGCGCCCACATCGGCGAACACGGCCATCCACATCGTGCCCGAGCCCATCATCGTCAGCACGAGGAAAAAGCTCTTGATGCCCAGTGCCAGCGTGATGTTCTGCACCAGCACCGAATGCGTCGCCTTCGACAGACGGATGAACTGCGGAATCTTGCGCAGATCGTCATCCATCAACGCGACGTCGGCGGTTTCGATCGCGGTGTCGGTGCCCATCGCGCCCATCGCAAAGCCGATGTCGGCACGCGCCAGCGCGGGGGCGTCGTTGATGCCGTCGCCAACCATGCCCACCGTCGCCCCTTCCTGCGACCATTGCGCGACCGCGTTCAACTTGTCTTCGGGTAACTGATTGCCGCGTGCTTCATCGATGCCGACCTGCTGCGCGATCGCCGCGGCCGTGTGCGGATTGTCGCCAGTGAGCATGACGGCACGCACGCCGAGGCGCTGCAAATCGGCGATGGCGGCGCGGCTCGTGTCCTTCACCGTATCGGCGACGGCGAACAGCGCGAGTACGCGTTCGGCATCCACCAGCATCACGACGGTTTTGCCTTGCCCCTCGAGCGCATCCAGCCGCGCCTCGAGCGACGTTGAGCATCGGCCGAGTTCTTCGACCAGCCGATGATTGCCGAGCCAATAGGGCGAGCCGTCTATTTCGCCGCGCACGCCGCGGCCCGGTAGTGCCTCGAACGTGTCGACCGCGGCGTTCGATATGCCTTCGGCTTGAGCCGCAGCCGCGATCGCCATCGACACGGGATGATCCGAACGACCCGCAAGACTCGTCGCGAGCGTCCTGCAACGGACGACGTCGACATCGGCCAGCATTTCGAACTCGGTTTGCACCGGCTTGCCGTGCGTGATCGTGCCGGTCTTGTCCAGTGCGAGCCGGCTCAGCTTGCGCCCCTGCTCGAGGTAGGCGCCGCCTTTGATCAGGATGCCTTTGCGGGCGGCAGCAGCGAGGCCGCTGACAATCGTCACCGGCGTCGAGATCACCAGCGCGCACGGGCACGCGATCACCAGCATCACGAGTGCCTTGTAGACCCATTCGTGCCACTGTCCGCCAAAAAGCAGCGGCGGCAACACCGCCACGGCGAGCGCGGCAGCGAACACGATCGGCGTGTAGATACGCGCGAACTGATCGACGAAACGCTGCGTCGGCGCTTTGGTGCCTTGTGCTTCTTCGACCGCGTGGATGATGCGCGCAAGTGTCGTGTTGCTGGCCGCGGCCGTGACGCGATAGTCGAACGACCCGGCCTGGTTGATCGTGCCGGCGAACACTGCGTCCCCCAAGGTCTTGTCGACCGGCAGGCTTTCGCCGGTGATCGGCGCCTGGTCGACGCTCGAGCGGCCCGCGACGATTTCGCCGTCGAGTGCAATCCGCTCACCCGGCTTCACGCGCACGACCGCGCCGAGCGCGATCGCTTTGAGGTCCATGGGCCGCCAGCTACCGTCGGCTTGCTGCACGCTGGCCTGTTCGGGCGTGAGTTGCATCAGCCCCTGGATGGCATTGCGGGCACGGTCGAGCGACTTCGCTTCGATCAGTTCGGCGATCGTGAAGAGCACCATCACCATCGCGGCTTCCGGCCACTGTTGCAGGATCAGCGCGCCAGTGACCGCAATACTCATCAGGGCGTTGATGTTCAGGTTGCCGTTACGGATCGCGACCCAGCCCTTTCTGTACGTCGTGAGGCCGCAGGCGGCGATCGCCAGGATTGCCAGACCCGCTGCCAGCCAGACGGGGGCGCCAAGCCAGCCAGCGGCCTCTGAGCCCACCGCAGCAATACCGGCGAGCGCCAGCGGCCACCACGGCTTGGGCGGTGCGTGGGGGACGGCCGCAGCGGCGTCCGGGGTCGCGTCTGCCAGTTCAGGCGTGAAGTCGAGCGAACGGATCGCGGCGAGGATTGTTTCGAGGGCGTCCGGCGCGTGGACGACGGTCAGGACGCGCTGCATCAGGTTGAAGTCCATGCTGCGCACGGACGGCATGCGGCTGAATTTCTTGCGGATCAGCGCCTCTTCAGTCGGGCAGTCCATCTGCATGATGCGGATCGCGGTGCGTACGTCGCTGCCGACGGCTTCGGATTGCGGGAGCGTGACCGACGCGGCTGCCACGTGCGCCGTTCCGCAACAGCCTGCTTCGGCGTGGAGGTGGGCGTGGGCATGACCGTGGTCGTTCGCCGCGTCGCCATGGCTGCAGCTTTCACCGTGAACGTGAGAGTGCGCTTCGTGGCCATGACGGCGGGTTTTACTATGGCCGTGACCACAGGATTCGCCATGACCGTGACCGTCGACGTTTTCATCGGCAGGCTTGTGGGCGTGCCCTTCGTGCCCGTCGGCACAGGCTTTGGCCTGATCCGGACGGTCTGCTTCGGCTTGGTTCGCGTGAGGCATAGGTGGCTTCCTGGTTCGATTTGTGGTCTAGTAAACACCTTGAAGCCACTACAAGGTCAAGGCCGCAATCCGGAGGGTCCATGAAAATCGGCGAACTGGCGAAAATCGCCCATTGCACGACCGAAACCATCCGCTTCTACGAAAAAGAGGGTCTGTTGCCCGAAGCGGAGCGTACCGAGGCCAATTACCGCAGCTATTCGGTGAGGCACGTCGAACGCCTGCGCTTCATCCGCAATTGCCGTGCGCTCGATATGACCCACGACGAAATCCGTGCGTTGCTGCGTCTGACCGACGCACCAGCGGACGGCTGCGGCGGCATTAATGACCTGATCGACGAGCACATTGCGCACGTCGACACGCGCATCGACGAATTGAAGCAACTGAAAGCGCAACTGACCACGTTGCGCGAGCAATGTCACGGCGAGCAGGCCGTTGAAGACTGCGGCATCGTCCAGGGCCTCACTGAAATGGATGTCGGCGCAGCGCGTGCGCGGCATACGCATCTGGGTTGAAGCGTTCCGTCCGTATTGATGACGGCGGCGCTGACCACGGCAGTGACAGCATTCACGGCTGGGCCATTTATCCGGCCCACCCAATAAACAATCGAATCCAGTTGGAGAATCAACGTGTTTACCTGTAGAAACCAGCCCTGCGGCGAGCAGTGGGAGATGTCGGACGTCGTCATCAAGAATGAAGGGCAGGGGCTCCTGTTCCGTTGCCCGATGTGCGGCGCGCGCAATTACGTCGAACGTTTCGACGGGGAAGATGGCTCGGTGCTGTACGAGCAGATCGAAGGCCGTCCCGCAACCGGCCCCATGGCCGATTAATTCCTGGCCTTCAGTCTCTTCAGCCCCTTCAGTCGATAGCGAGCCACCACCCTTATGAACAGTCCCACACCAGCCGGCGCGCCGTTTAGCCAGCTACCGCTGCCCCCCGCGACGCTCGCCAATCTGACGCAGATCGGCTATGTCGAGATGACGCCGATTCAGGCCGCGAGCTTGCCGATCGCACTGGCCGGCAACGATCTGATCGCCCAGGCGAAAACCGGCAGCGGCAAGACCGCGGCATTTTCGCTGGCGCTGCTCAACCGCCTCGACGTGCGCAACTTTGCCGTGCAGGCGATGGTGCTCTGCCCGACGCGCGAACTCGCCGACCAGGTCACGCAGGAAATCCGCCGTCTGGCGCGTGCCGAAGAAAACATCAAGGTGCTGACGCTGTGCGGCGGCACGCCGATGCGTCCGCAAACCGCTAGCCTCGAACACGGTGCGCACATCGTGGTCGGCACGCCGGGCCGGATCATGGATCACCTTGAGCGCGGCAGCCTGCCGTTGCAGTCGCTCAACACGCTGGTGCTCGACGAAGCCGACCGCATGCTCGACATGGGTTTCTTCGACGATATCGCGACGGTCGTGAAGCAATGCCCGAAAGAGCGCCAAACGCTGCTGTTCTCGGCGACGTACCCCGAAGGCATCGTCAAACTCAGCCAGCAATTCCTGCGTAATCCGAAGGAAGTGAAGCTCGCCGAGCGGCACGACAACACCAAGATTCGTCAGCGCTTCTATGAAGTGACCGAAGACCAGCGTCTGCATGCCGTCGGTCTGCTGCTGAACCACTATCGTCCAGTGAGCACGCTGGCGTTCTGCAACACCAAGCAGCAATGCCGAGATCTGCTCGACGTGCTGCGCGCGCAGGGTTTTCATGCGCTCGCGCTGCACGGCGAACTCGATCAGCGTGAACGCGATCAGGTGCTGATCCAGTTTGCGAACCGCAGTTGCTCGGTGCTGGTTGCCACCGATGTCGCCTCGCGCGGTCTGGATATCGCGGAGCTCGAAGCGGTGATCAACGTCGACGTGACGCCGGATCCGGAAGTACACGTGCACCGCATCGGTCGCACGGGTCGTGCCGATCAGGAAGGCTGGGCGCTCAGTCTCGCCAGCATGAACGAGATGGGCCGCGTCGGCAGTCTCGAACAGGCACAGAAGCGTGAAGTCGAATGGCACAAGCTGGCCGATCTCAAGCCGGCGAGCAACGAGCGTCTGCTGCCGCCGATGGAAACGCTGCAGATTCTCGGCGGTCGCAAGGAAAAGATCCGTCCGGGCGACGTGCTCGGCGCACTGACCGGCGAAGCGGGTTTCGCCGGTTCGCAGATCGGCAAGATCAACGTGACCGAAATGTCGACCTATGTGGCCGTGGAGCGCAGCATCGCGCGCGAGGCAATGCGCAAGCTCAGCGGCGGCAAGGTGAAGGGCAAGAAGGTCAAAGTCCGCATGATGGACGACGCGTGATCGCTGACTAGTTTGCTTTGACGGCTGCGACCGCCTGGTCGCAGCCTGGTTGCTCCGCCTCACCGCTGCGCGCCGTCGCAGCAAATCGCAGCGCCATCTCGCCGCCGCGCATCACATTACGTCATACCTCGGCTATTTTCCGCGCTCCCCGCGCGGCCGCCTTTCTCCCGCTAAACCCCCGATTTCATTGCCTTCGCCTGCTCCAGCACGGCATTGCGCGAGCCATGACGTAAACGCATGCCGTGCATGACAAAGTTTCGATTGTGACCGTTCTTTGGCTGATGCCTAATCATCGAACCGGATGGGACCGCCGCGCAGTGGGCAGTCCGCGAATCCGCTGCCGGATGGAGAAAGGGAGAAGCCTTATGCAGAGCGCCATGCAAGCCCGCTCGAAACTGCCTGACGTAGGCACGACGATTTTTACCGTGATCGGTCAACTGGCCGCGCAACATGACGCGCTGAACCTGTCACAAGGTGCGCCGAATTTCGCGCCCGACGCGAAACTGATCGACGGTGTCGCGCAAGCCATGCGTGCCGGTCATAACCAGTACGCACCGATGGCCGGCATCGCCGCCTTGCGCGAAGCGCTCGCCGACAAGGTCGAGACGCTGTACGGCGTGCGCTACGACCCGTCGAGCGAAGTTACCGTGATCGCGAGCGCCAGCGAAGGCCTGTATTCGACGATCAGTGCGTTGGTGCATCCGGGCGACGAAGTCATCTACTTCGAACCGTCGTTCGACAGCTATGGCCCGATCGTTCGCCTGCAAGGCGCAACGCCGATCCCGATCAAACTGTCGCTGACCGATTTCCGCGTGAACTGGGACGAGGTCGCCGCCGCGATCACGCCGAAGACGCGCATGATCATCATCAACACGCCACACAACCCGACCGCGACCGTATTCAGTGAGGCCGACATCGCGCGTCTGAAGGCCGTGACGCGTAACACCGACATCGTGATTCTGGCGGACGAAGTCTACGAACATGTCGTGTTCGACGGCGCCAAACATCAGAGCATGGCCTGCGACGCCGAACTCGCGGAGCGCAGCGTGATCGTGTCGTCGTTCGGCAAGTCGTATCACGTGACCGGCTGGCGCGTCGGCTATTGCCTTGCGCCCGCCGCGCTGATGGACGAGATTCGCAAAGTCCATCAGTTCATGGTGTTTTCTGCGGACACGCCGATGCAGTACGCGTTTGTCGATGCATTGGCCAATCGTGAGAGCTATCTCGGCCTGTCCGCGTTCTATCAGAAGAAGCGCGATCTGCTCGCCCATGCGCTGCGCGATTCACGCTTCGAGTTGTTGCCGAGCGAGGGCAGCTTCTTCATGCTCGCGCGTTTCCGCGGATTCTCCGAGGAAAGCGATAGCGATTTCGTGCTGCGCCTGATTCGCGATGCGCGCGTGGCGACGATTCCGCTGTCGGCGTTTTATACCGACGGCACGGATTCCGGTTTGATCCGCCTGAGCTTTTCGAAGGACGACGCGACCTTGATCGAAGGCGCGCGGCGTTTGTGCGAAATCTGATTCGCCGGTTGTGCGAGTTTTCCCGGCGAACGCTTGAAGATCTGACCTGGTCGCAGAGAGACGCGATCAGATCAACGGCGGCGTGAACCGGCAGCATTTTTGATCGCAGTATGATCGTCGCGTCGTTACGTCGTACGTCGTGATGCATCGATGCGTTGCATGCTGCGATTACAACAATATCGAAGGAAAGGGACCTGTTATGAAGTTGCTCAAGCCTCTATTGGTGCTGGCCTGCGCATTCACGGCAATCGCCGCATCGTCTGCCGCGATCGCCGCCGAACCCGCGACCCTGCGTTTTGGACTCGAGGCGCAGTATCCGCCGTTCGAATCGAAAGGGCCGAACGGTGAACTGCAGGGTCTCGACATCGACGTCGGCAATGCCGTCTGCGTCGCTGCGCATATGACATGCAAATGGGTTGAAACCTCGTTCGACGGTTTGATTCCCGCGCTGCAGGGTCGCAAGTTCGATGCGATCAATTCAGCGATGAACGCCACCGAACAGCGCCGTCAGGCGATCGATTTCACGACCGTCGTGTATCGCGTCCCGACGCAGTTGATCGCGAAGCACGACAGCGGTTTGCTGCCGACGCCGGCATCGTTGAAGGGCAAGCGCGTCGGCGTGTTGCAGGCGTCGATTCAGGAAACCTTTGCGAAGGCGCATTGGGAACCGGCAGGCGTCACCGTCGTGCCGTATCAGGACCAGAACCAGGTTTATACGGATCTCGTCGCGGGTCGACTCGATGCAACGCTCGTTCTCGCGCCGGCTGGACAGACGGGTTTTCTGTCGAAGCCGAGCGGCAAGGGCTACGCGTTCGTCGGTCAGCCGGTGCGCGATGACAAGATCCTCGGCAGCGGCATTGCGTACGGGATTCGCAAGGGCGACAGCGCGCTGCGTGATCAACTGAACGCGGCGATTGCGAAGGTTCAGGCCGACGGTACCGTGAAGACGTTGGCGGCGAAGTATCTCGGCAATATCGATGTGACCGCGAAGTAACTGATTGGCCGTATTACTGACCAGTATTACTGGCCGTGTTCCGCGGCTGCCGTGTTGCGATCGGCGCCGCGAAATTCGTTCTCGGCGTTGACCATGCGGCGCTTGAGCATCGGCAGGTTGTTCACCACGCGCAAGCTGGTGCGCATGGCACTCAACGCCATCCGCCCGACCACCGGCCGATGCAGCGCACTGCTGGCATCGAATTGCTTGCGCGATTCCGCGACCGCGTGAAAGCCGTAGCGGCGCATCTCTTCCTCGTAACCCGCGACGGCGTCGTGGCCCGACAGCTTGCCCTGTTGTGCATCGGCCAGACGTGCGGCGAGCAACGCGGCATCACGTAGCGCGGTGTTCGCGCCGACGCCGCGGCCCGGCGTCATCAGATGCACCGCGTCACCCAGGACCGTGACGTTGGTGGTCGGCCAGGCGTCGACCGGAACCGACGTGCGCACGTCGACACTGAACACGGTGGACGGATCGGATGCGCGAATCAGCGCGCGTAGATTGGGATGCCAGCCATCGGTGATCTGCGTCGCGAGCGCGAGCAACGCAGCCTGTCCGAGTGATTTGGGATCGGCCGGCAAATTGCGCAATGCGCCCCAGACACCCCACATCAGATAGTCGCGCGTGTTGTCGTAGAGCAATCCAGGCCAGCGCGAGAGCAACTCGGCGTCGTTACTGCCGATACTCTCCTTCATTCCGCTGCCGTCCGCGCGCCACGGAAATTCCATTACATGCACGATGCCGCCATAACCCTTCGGCGCGTTGATCAGCGTAATGCCGTCGAGCACTTTGGGCGGCAGCAGCGCGCGTGACGTTTCGTCCATCGGTACCTTTGCACCGACGCTGACGATGCCTGTGTTTTCCAGCCGCGCGTGCGGCAGCAATTGGCGGCGCACCTTCGACCGTGCACCGTCCGCACCGATCAGCAGGTCGGCAGTCGCGTGGGTGCCGTCTGCGAAATGCGCGGTGACGCTGCCGTCGGCATGCTGTTCGTACGACGTGAAGGTCTTATCGAAATGCACGTGTGCATCAAGACCGGTGAGCAGCACTTGCCTGAGCGTCATCCGGCTGACCGATTTGCCGCCGCTCATCGATTCGTCCGCGAGCGGCACCGTGAGCAATTCGGTCAGTCGCTCGGTCAGGATGTTGAAGTGGCCCGGCGTGCGTGCGCAAGTCGCCAGAAACGTCGCATAAAGTTCTGGTGGAAGGCACGCGTTCAGCGATGCCAGCCCGTGCGGATTGATACCGACGCGATAGCCCTGCAAACCGTCCGCGCGCGTGCGATCGCGTTCATAGACATT
Organism: Paraburkholderia sediminicola; assembly: GCF_046030555.1. Lineage (GTDB taxonomy): Bacteria > Pseudomonadota > Gammaproteobacteria > Burkholderiales > Burkholderiaceae > Paraburkholderia > Paraburkholderia sediminicola_E. The sequence goes on from NZ_JAQQCH010000014.1 coordinate 144,000, forward strand.
CACGTTGATGCCGGCGCGCTTCAACCCGTGCGCAAGACAGAGGCCGCCAGTGCCGGCTCCGATTACGATCACATTCATGGGTTCACGGTTCATGACTTCGCCTCCTTCTTTGTGGCAGGTTGGGCCGGCCTGTACTTGTATTCGCCGGCCGGCAGCGTGAAACGTTGAGCGATTTCTTCGAGCCATTCCGGACTCCAGGTCAGCGTGCCGGCCTTCAGATCGGCCACCACACTGCGAACCCAATCCATCTCGACGACCAGTTGCGCGCGCACCAATTCGCCTTCGAGCAGAAAAAGCCGCGGCACCTGCATCTGGGTGGCTTGTTCAGTGGCGTTGTCGATCCGGACCAATTCCCGCTCGAGCGCGCTGATGCGGGTCTCGAGCTGGCGGCACACGTCGTCCGGTGAAAGCAGTGGCAGGAACGAGAGTGCGGCCGGAAAGGCTGGGAAATCGCGGGCGGGTTGCGCGAGCTGTTCGCGCAACCACAGACGGCCGGTGTCACGGCCGGCTTCGGTGATTTCATAGACGGTGCGCTCGGGGAACGCGCCGTCGCGTTCCGTTTCGCGAATGGCGATCAGGTCGCCGCGCACCAGGCGATCGATGGTTTGATACAGGCTATTGCGCTGGCCAACGTTGATCACCTCATCCTTGCCGCGTGCCTTGATGAGCTGCTGCATTCGGTATGGATGCATCGGCGCTTCAGTCAGCATGGCAAGGACAGCGAGGGCAAGCGGAGAGTGGCGGACCATAGTCAGGGTGACTGTGAGCTAGTCTTTGTTGATCTAGTCATAATATAACTATGTTTTTTCGAGATTGGAAGTACGGCATGTCGGGATTTCCTGCGGTCGCACTGTTTTTCGCGCTGGTCCGCGGCGGATTGGACCGTTAGGATGTGGGTCGCGCCCCATGCACAGGCGACGAAGCTGCGATGGGATAACGCGCATGACCGAGGAGCACGCGATGAGCGGGACGAATGACTGCAGTGATTCAGCGGTGACGGCTGCGGCGCCGAAGTTCTGGCGCGATGAAGCGTTGCCGTTCATCGAGGCGCGTTCTATCGAAGATGGCCGCGAGGTCTGCTATGCCAAACACTCGCACGAGACGTTCTCGATCGGCGCCGTTACCGGCGGGCGTAGCGTGTATGTGAATCGGCACGCGAGCGCATGGATCGGCGCCGGTGCGGTCGTGATGATGAATCCGGACGACGTGCACGCATGCAACCCGGTCGCCGACGAGCGATGGTCGTATCGGATGCTGCATGTGGATGTCGATTGGCTCACGGGTCTGCAACACGACCTGGGTTTCAGCGACAACCACGCGTTTCGCGCTTTCTCGCAGACCATGACGGTGGACCCGGCCTTGTTCGACGGTTTGAACCGTCTTTACACGGTCCTCGTCGACAATGACAGCGAGCCCATGCGCAAAGAAAGCGCTGCGCTCGCTTTCTTCTCGGAAGTGCAACAGAAGTTGAATCCGGCGCCCTTACCGGATGATGACGCGAGCGGCCAACTCGCGCGGGCCGCGGAATTCATCGCTGAAAACTGTACCCTTCCGCTGAAGCTGGAGGATGTCTGCAAGGCGGCAGAGTTGTCCGCCTCGCACTTGATCCGCGCGTTCAAACAGCGTTATGGCATGACGCCGCACGCGTATCTGACCAATCGGCGCATCCAGTACAGCCGCGCACAACTCCGGCGCGGCTGCGCTATAGCAGACGTCGCGCTCGATGCGGGCTTTGCCGATCAGGCGCATTTGCAGCGGACCTTCAAGCGGCTGGTTGCGGCGACGCCGGGGCAGTATCGCAGTTGAATTGCGCAGGTGCGTTCCGCGCGCCACGTCACGCTATCAGCAGATACAGCGCACTGGCCGCGAGCAAAGCAGCCATCCCACGATTGAAAAACCTCACGCGCCTCGGCTCCTGCAAGTACCGGCGCAGGAACGTGCCGGCGTACGCCCAACTGGCAATCGATAGATAGCAAACCACGAAGTACACGACAGTGAATTGCCAGACGAGCTGGCCTTCGCCATCGGCCGCGTAGGCGCCCATGCCGGCTAATGATGCGAGCCATGCTTTCGGATTGAGCCACTGCATCGCCGCGCCGTAGGCGAACGATGGCCCGCGAGTGGGTTTGTCCGCGCCGAGCTTGCCGTCATCGACAGCGAGTTTGTAGGCCATGTAAAGCAGAAACCCGACGCCGGCCCATTTGACGATGGTGATCAGATTGGGGAAATGCGCGAGCAACGCATGCAGACCCAGACCGATGAGCAACAGCAACAGCGTGAATCCGACGGTCGCGCCGGTCACATGCCGCATGCTCGCGGTGAACCCATGTTGTGCGCCGGCGCTGAGCGCGACGACATTGACCGGCCCGGGAGAAATCGACGAGACCAGCGCAAAGGCGGCCATGGAGAGTAAAACGGTCATCTGGTGCCTCGATACGTGAGTGCGCAGGATTTGCGACGCTCAACGGTATCGGGCAGTGGGGCGGGGTGTATTGAAGGAAATTACTTTCAGTGAAGCTCTGCCGCAGCGCCGCAGCATTTCTTGAATTTCTTGCCGCTGCCGCAAGGACACGGATCGTTGCGGCCGACTTTAGGTTCGGTGCGCTGCGTCGTGGCGGCGAGCTTCCGCTCATTGACGGCCTGGCGCTGGGGAAGCCAGAAACGATAGATCGCGGCGACGCTTGCGGGAATCCGTTTGGTGAGGGCATCGTCCTGTTGCGGCGTGCCGATCAATTCCTCCTCTTCCGGCGTGAGATCCAGAGCGCCCATCAGATGTATCGGATTCAGCCATTCCCGGCCTTGCTCGCTGTCGAACAACGCTTGCCAATCCGCTCGAACGAGCGTGAGACCTTGCATGAAGCCCACTGCCCACGCTTCGCCGTCGATGAATTCGCGATTGCTGTCGTCGATCTGGCAGAAGCCAAATACCGGTTCGAACCCATCAGGATCATTTTCCAGACTGGCAATGATGCCGTTCATGTTCCGCAGGATCAGCCCAAGAATATGTTGCGCCTGATCCATTGTTTCGAATGCCGGAGCGTCATCCTCGCTGGGTCCCCAGACGCCTGGCAACCAGTAACTGGGCGGTACGGTATTCGGTCCGATCGCCATCGCGGTCAGATAACCGTCGAGCCCTTCGATCGTCAGTGTTTCATCCGACGTCAGGTCGGAAATCAGAAACTCATCGAGTTCGTCGAACTCTTTTTCGGAGAGCGGAGTGGCCAGATTGGCGGGGTCGAGTTTTGACTTGGACATAGCGAGGCTCCGGCGCTTCGAATCGTAGGTCCCGATGACATCTCGGGAACGCGGAGCCGGCTTGCTCACGCGGCACCGGCGCCGCAAAGCAAAAAGCCCAGTCGCAAGGACCGGGCTTTTCGTTGAATCTTTGGTGGGGCGTGACAGATTCGAACTGTCGACCTACGGATTAAGAGTCCGCTGCTCTACCAGCTGAGCTAACGCCCCAAACAGAAGCGAAATTATGCCGAAACTTTCCGAGATTGCCAACCCCCTTTAGCAGATTTCTTAAAAAATCTGGGGTGGGAGGCGATCCCAATCCCGCACGGTCTGCTGTCAGGCACCGGAAAGGCGCGCGGCTCACCGTCCCGGTATCATGTCGCGGACACCTGCCGCGCGAAGCGTCGCGCGGCTTTCGACCGGGGACCGCCATGGATGACAAAGAAATTATCGAGCTGCTCGACCGCATCCTCGCGCCTTGGGTCCGCGCGCTCACGCTGACCCCGGTCAAGGTCGACGAAGAGAGTGCGACTTTGCGCCTGCCATTCTCCGGCGGGCTGCGTCACTCGGGCGGTGTGATCTGCGGCCAGGTCTTCATGGCGGCCGCTGACACGGCAATGATCGTCGCGATTTCCGCTGCGCTCGGCGGCTTCAAGCCGATGAGCACGGTGTCGCTCAATATCAGTTTCATGCGCGCGGTCCGCAACGGCGACGTGCTGATCACCGCGCGCGTGCTGCGCATGGGCCGCAATCTCGTGTTCGGCGAAGTCGAATTATTCGACGAAGCCGGCAACATGGCCGTCCACGCCACCACCACCTACGCGCTGCTCGACTGAAACCTGAAATTTGAAGCTGGCCCGTAAGCCGCAATAGAGGAAAAAGCCAAGATGTTCGATCAGGTCGTATTCGCCGGCGGCGGCAATCGCTGCTGGTGGCAGGCGGGATTCTGGGACGTGGCGCAGCCGGCGCTGAATATCCGGCCGCGCGTCATCACCAGCATTTCGGCCGGCGCCGCCACTGCGTGCATGCTCTACACGCGCGATTCCGACTGGGTTATGCGCTATTACGAAGAAGCACTGCGTCACAACACCCGCAACGCGTACTGGGGCAATCTGCTGCGCGGCGAATCGGTGTTTCCGCATTACCGGATCTACCGGAAGGCGCTGCTCGACATCTACGGTGACAAATTCTCGACGCTCGCCGACGCACCCGAAATCCGCATCGGCGTATCGCATCTGCCGCGCTGGCTCGGCGCGCGAAGTGCCGTCGCCGCGGGCCTGATTGCGTACAACATCGAGAAATACGTGCGTAAGACGCTGCATCCGACGCTCGGTCAGACGCTCGGCTTTCATCCGGAATTCGTGCGCGCGCAGGATTGCGCGACGGTGGAGGATCTCGCCGATCTGATTCTGCAATCGTCGAGTACGCCGCCGTTTACGCCGGTTTTGCGGCGCAACGGCCGGCCGGTGCTGGATGGCGGGATGGTCGACAACGTGCCGGTCGGCGCGCTCGACGCCGATGCACCCGGCAACGTGCTGGTGATGGTCACGCGTCTTTATCCGCGGCCGCAGATGTTCGTCGTGCCGCACGGCGTGCAGCAACGGCTCTACGTGCAGCCGTCGCGCAAGGTGCCGATTTCGAGTTGGGATTACACGAGCCCATCGCAGATGGTGCACGCGTACAACCTTGGCCGTGCCGATGGCGAGGTCTTTCTGGAACGCATGCCCGATCTGCTGGAAGCCGGCGCGCACGAAGCGCGCTGAGGTGAATGTGACTAACGGGGTGGCGCGGCTGCTAAAAGCGTTGCGCGGCTCGCAGGCCACGCGCCAACCAGATCGGCGCGTAGATTGAAGCCGACACAACCGCGAGGGATGAACGCGGTCGCTTAACCAACGCCACAGACTATCGCCGACGCCCGCCCTGCAATGCTTCCGGATTCGCTGTGCTGGAGGTATCGCCGGCGTCGAAAGCCAGAATGTTCTGGAATGCCGCGGTGAAATACAACTCGTAGCTCTCGCGCTCCACGTAGCCGATGTGCGGCGTGCAGATCACGTTCTCCATGCGCAGCAGGCTATAGCCCTGCAGAATCGGCTCGCTCTCGTAGACATCGATCGCGACCATCCCCGGCCGGTTGTGCGACAGCGCGTTCACCAGGGCGTTTTCGTCGAGCAATTCGGCCCGGCTCGTGTTCACGAGCAACGCGGTCGGCTTCATCCGCATCAGGTCTTCCTGCTTGACGATGCCGCGCGTGTCGTCATGCAGACGCAAGTGCAACGACAACACGTCGCTCTGCTCGAACAGCGCCTCGCGGCTCTCGGCCACACCGTATCCGTCCGCCCGTGCCGCTTCGCGCGAATGCTCGCGCCCCCAGATCAGCACGTTCATGCCAAACGCCTTGCCGTACCCGGCAAGCAGCCGCCCGATCTTGCCGTAGCCCCAAATTCCCAGCGTCTGACCGCGTAACACCTGGCCCAGACCGAAGTTCGGCGGCAGCGCCGACGTCTTCAAACCGGACTGCTGCCAGGCCCCTTGCTTAAGGTTTGCTACGTATTGCGGAATCCGCCGCTGAGCCGCCATGATGAGGGCCCACGTCAGTTCAGCCGGTGCCGTCGGCGAACCGCTGCCCTCCAGCACGGCGATGCCGCGCTCGGTACAGGCGGCGAGATCGATATGGCTTGAGACTTTGCCGGTCTGGCTGATCATGCGCAGATGCGGCAACTTATCGAGTAGTTGCGAGCTGATGCGGGTGCGTTCGCGAATCAGGACGAGAGCGTCGACCTCGGAAAGACGGCTCGCCAGTTGCCCGAGACCGCGGACAGTGTTGTTGAAAACCTTGACCTCATGGTCGGCCAGCAATTGAAAGCAATCGAGCTTGCGGACAGCGTCCTGGTAATCGTCGAGGATGGCAATCTTCATGGTATGTGTCTTGCGACGCACCATAGCGGTGCGGAACGGAGTGTTATGCTGACTGTCCCACCATGTGACCCAGGTCACATGCCGGTATGACTGAATGCCTTAACGTAGAAGCTGCCGCATAGAACGGCAGCGCCACTGCAAGGCCGATTGACATCGTTTTTAACAGTTTGTTGCGTGTTGAGGCAAGCCGCTTTACAGACGGTTGCAGACGACTGGCTGCGGATGCCTCCGCACAACACGCTGTGTGGCCCGTGATGACCTGCACAATTGTGCGTCGGCTGGCAGGAAATGTCGTCGCGATGAATTGAACGCCTCTCGCATGCAGCGTCACTGGGCTTGTACCGTTTTTCTATTGCTTTCAAAACGGAGACAGGTCGATGAATCATCCCTCATTCGAAGGACAGCCCACTAATGAGGCGTTCGCAGGGGCGCCCGCGTGGGTCAAAAACCGGAAGCTGATCGACTGGGTCCAGCGCGTTGCCGCCATGACCAAGCCCGATCGAATCGTCTGGTGCGACGGTTCACAGGAGGAGTACGACCGCCTGTGCGCTCAGATGGTCGAAGCCGGCACCCTCAAGAAACTCAATCCCGCCAAACGCCCGAATTCTTATCTGGCATGGTCCGATCCGTCGGATGTGGCGCGTGTCGAAGACCGCACGTTCATCTGCTCAAAGCGTCGTGAAGATGCCGGGCCGACCAACAACTGGATCGAACCGGCTGAGATGCGCGCGAAGCTCGACGGCCTGTTCGACGGCGCGATGCATGGCCGCACCATGTATGTCGTGCCATTCTCGATGGGGCCGCTCGGTTCGCCGATCGCGCACATCGGCGTCGAGTTGAGCGACAGCCCTTACGTGGTGACCAACATGCGGATCATGACGCGCATGGGCCGCAAGGTGTACGAGGTATTGGGCGAAGACGGCGAATTCGTGCCGTGCGTGCATTCGGTCGGCGCACCGCTCGCAGCGGGCGCGAAAGATGTACCGTGGCCATGCAACGACACCAAATATATTGTCCATTTCCCCGAATCGCGCGAAATCTGGAGCTACGGCTCGGGATATGGCGGCAACGCGCTGCTCGGCAAGAAGTGCTTCGCGCTGCGCATCGCGTCCACCATGGGGCGCGACGAGGGCTGGCTCGCCGAACACATGCTGGTTCTCGGCGTGACGTCGCCGCAAGGGCACAAGCATCACGTCGCGGCGGCGTTTCCGTCGGCGTGCGGCAAGACCAACTTCGCGATGCTGATTCCACCGGAAGGCCTGAACGGCTGGAAAATCTCCACGATCGGCGACGATATTGCGTGGATCAAGCCGGGTAAGGACGGCCGCCTGTACGCGATCAACCCGGAAGCGGGCTATTTCGGCGTCGCGCCAGGCACGAGCGAAAAGACCAACTTCAACGCGATGGCTACGTTAAATGAGAACGTCATCTTCACCAACGTCGCGCTGACGGACGACGGCGACGTCTGGTGGGAGGGCATGACCGACGCGCCACCCGCGCACCTGATCGACTGGCAGGGTAAGGACTGGACGCCGGCGATCGCGAAGGAGAGCGGGCGCAAGGCCGCGCACCCGAACGCGCGCTTCACGGCGCCGGCTTCACAATGTCCGTCGATCGATGCCGACTGGGAGAACCCGGCGGGCGTCGCGATCGACGCGTTCATTTTCGGCGGCCGCCGTTCGACTACCGTGCCGCTCGTCACCGAATCGCGCAACTGGGTCGAAGGCGTCTACATGGCCGCGACCATGGGCTCGGAAACGACCGCGGCGGCCGCAGGGCAGCAGGGCGTGGTGCGCCGTGACCCGTTCGCGATGCTGCCGTTCTGCGGCTACAACATGAGCGACTACTTCGGCCACTGGCTGAAAACCGGAGAGCGTCTCGAGGCATTGGGCGCGAAGCTGCCGAAAATCTTCTGCGTCAACTGGTTCCGTAAGGGCGCGGACGGCAAGTTCGTCTGGCCGGGCTTTGGCGAGAACATGCGCGTGTTGAGCTGGATGGTCGGGCGCATCGAAGGCCGGGCGCAAGGTGAGGAACACGCGTTCGGCGTGTCGCCGCACTACGAAGACATCGACTGGAGTGGCCTGAATTTCAGCCGTGAGCAATTCCAGCAGGTGATTTCCGTCGACGACGCGGCATGGCGCGACGAACTCGCGCTGCATGCCGAGTTGTTTGACACATTGCAGCAAGGTCTGCCGGCGGCCTTGAAACAGACCAAACTTACGCTCGAAGGAAAACTCGCTGCCTGATTAGGTGAGTGTTCACTTCGCATGAAAGCCGCCTTCGGGCGGTTTTTTTCTTTCCCGGCTCAACCGGCACCGCGATTTTCTCCGATTTCGCCATGGCGGCAGATCTTTGCATCTGTTCGAACAAAAAAGACAGTGCAAGCTGCGGTGCAGCAGATTGTTGCTCTTGTCGGAACAATCGAGGTTCGTGCCCCACACTGGGGAGCACAGTCGCACAAATATCGACAATATTTCCGCTTTGGCGGGCAACTTCTGCACGATTTCGCGAGTCGTAGGAGAATTCCAAGTTCGCTTCACTGGTTTTCACTAATTGTCAGGAAGCTGTAACACGGCAGGAGTTGTCCCATGGATCATTTGCAGTCGATGCGAGTTTTCGTCAAAGTGGCGGATCTCGGCAGTTTTGCCCGCGCTGCGAGCGCGATGGATATTTCCAACGCAGTGGCCACCCGTCACGTTGCCGATCTCGAAGGTCGTCTTGGTACGCGGCTGCTCAATCGCACAACCCGCAGCCTGTCCCTGACCGAATCCGGCCAGGTTTATCTTGAGCGCGCGCGCCAGATTCTCGACGAACTGGAAGACGTCGAGCAGATGGTGGTCGCGCGCAATCACGAACCCGTCGGTACGTTGCGAATAGTCGCACCGGTGGTGTTTGGGTTGCATAACCTTGCGCCTGTGCTGCAGACGTACGCGGAGCGCTATCCGAAAGTCATTCCCGATGTCACGCTGGTCGACCGTCAGGTTGATCTGGTCGAAGAAGGGTTCGATGTGGGCGTCGTGGTCACACGGCAGATGCGCAGCGCGAGCATTGTCACGCGGCGTTTGACCACCGGTTGCATGACGGTGTGTGCAACCCCGGCGTATCTGGAAAAGCACGGCACGCCAACGCGTCCCGAGCATTTGCTCGAGCACCCGTGCCTGAGCTTGCCGTCCGAGTATTGGGGCGACGAGCGGGTGTTCACGGGTTCCGAAGGCGAAGTGCGCGTGCGGCCGGTCAACGTCATCGTGGCGAACAACACGGAAATGCTGCGTCAGTTCGCGTTGCTCGGCATGGGCATCGCGATTCTGCCGAGCTATCTGATTGGCCGCGACATGACGCGCGGCAGGCTCGTGCGTCTGCTCGGTGATTTCCGTTTGCCGCAGGTCGAGATCAACATCGCGTATCCGAGCCGCCGTCACTTGCCGGCCAAGGTACGTACGTTCATCGATCATCTGGTCGAGCATTTCAGCCAGACGCCGAACAGTCTGCTCGGCGAGCAGTGGATCAAAGACGGCCTTGAACGGCCTGCCACGTCCTCCGCGCTCGATGCAGCGGATCACATGCCGCCGGAAGCATTCGATGGCGCTGAGCCGCTGTCACGGCTGCTGGATAGCGAGTTATCTCCGGTACCGAAGACGTTGACAAAGACGACGAATCGTCCACGGCCCACCGCTCTGTCGCCGCTTTAAACATTCGGGCGATGGCACCGGCGGCGCTGAGGTGAGCGCAACAAGTCTGGTGGCCAAAACAAAAAGGCGCAGTCACGTGAAGTGACTGCGCCTTTTTTCTGGGCGGATGCAAAGCGGGCCGGAAACTGAATACCTCCGGCCGCCCGCCCGATTTACGAGCCCGTCTTGCGCGCTACCGCTTTTTTGGCCGGCGCCTTCTTGGCCGCAGCGGTCTTCTTCGCAGGCGCTTTCTTCGCCGCTACCTTCTTGGCGGCGGGCACCGCCTTCACTGCGACCGGTGCATCTTCGTCGTCCGACTCCGGCGCTGCCTTGGCTGCCGCCTTTGCCGCGGCGGTCTTCGCTGCCGTCTTGGCTGACGGCTCTTTCTTCTCGAACTCGAAGCCGATCTTGCCGTCGTTCTGCTTGACGAGGAACGCCTTGAAGTTGCGGCCGGTGCGCGACGACTTGAAGTTCGTCAACAGGTCGGTGCGCCCTTCTTCGAGCAACTTCGCCATCTGCTCACGCGCGATTTCCTGCTGCAGAATCACCTTGCCCGAGCGGAAGTCGCAAGTCTTCGGATTCGCAACCGAGTTCTCGCAGACATAGCTCATGCCGTGTTCGAACACGCGACCTTTGCACTTCGGGCATGCGCCGACCGCTTGCTGGTCGGAGAAGTCAGGCGGTTCACCGTCTTCACCGCCAGAGTCCTGACCGAAGTCGAACTCGAGCTTGTAGTTCTTGATCTCGTCGTCGAGTGAGAGCTTCAGGATCGCCGAGAACGGGCGGCCCATCTTGCTGCGGAAACCCGACAGCGGTCCGATCGTCTTGTTCTGCAACAGCTCTTCAACTTCCGGAATTTCGAACTGACGTCCGCCCGGAATTTTCGAAATCGAGAACTCACATTTCGAGCAGGCAAAGCGCCGGTAGTTTTCCTTCACCTGACCGCCACAATTCGGACACGGCGTTTGCAACGTCGCGTAATCACCCGGGATCGTGTCGGAATCGTACTCTTTCGCGCGCTTGACGATGGTCTGCGTCATGCGGGCGATTTCCTGCATGAACGCGTCGCGCGGCAGGTTGCCACGCTCCATCTGCGAGAGCTTGTACTCCCATTCGCCGGTCAATTCCGGTGCGGTCAATTCCTTTACGCCGAGGCCGCGTAGTAGCGTCATCAGCTGGAATGCCTTCGCGGTTGGAATCAGATCGCGGCCCTCGCGGATCAGATACTTTTCGCCGAGCAGCCCTTCGATAATGGCGGCGCGCGTGGCCGGTGTGCCGAGCCCCTTGGCCGCCATGGCTTCGCGCAATTCGTCGTCTTCGACCAGCTTGCCCGCGCCTTCCATTGCCGACAGCAAGGTTGCTTCGTTGTAGCGGGCGGGCGGCTTCGTCACCAGTTGCTGGGCGGCGATCTTGTCTGTCTTGACCTTCTCGTCCTTCTGCACCGGCACGAGGTTCGCGTCTTCGCCGCTGATTTCGCGGCCATAAACCTGCAACCAGCCCGGTTCGACCAGTACCTTGCCTTCGGTCTTGAAGTGATGGCCGACCACTTCCGTGATCCGCGTCGTCACCTTGTATTCGGCAGCCGGGAAGAACACCGACAGGAAGCGTTTCACGACGAGGTCGTAAAGCTTCTGTTCCGGCTCGGACAGATTCTTCGGCGCTTGCGCCGTCGGGATGATTGCGAAGTGGTCGCTGATCTTCGAATTGTCGAAGATGCGCTTGTTCGGCTTCACCCAGCCCTTGTCCAACACCTGCTTGGCATACGGGAGATAGTTGTTGCTCTCCTTGAGCATGCCGAGCGTTTCCTTGACCGTATCCATATAGTCTTCCGGCAACGCGCGCGCGTCGGTCCGGGGATAGGTCAGCACCTTGTGCTTTTCGTACAGGGCCTGAGCAAGGCCAAGCGTGTTTTTGGCCGAGAAGCCGAAGCGGCCGTTGGCTTCACGCTGCAAGCTGGTCAGGTCGAACAGCGCCGGCGACAGTTGCGTGGACGGCTTTGATTCTTCCGTTACTTTGCCGATCTGGCCGCGGCAGGCCGCGACGATCGTTTCGGCCGCGGGCAGTGCCCACAGGCGCGAATCGCGTTTTTCCGGATCGAACTCGTCACGCTTGAACTGCGGATCGAACCAGCGGCCTTCGTAGAAACCAGCCGCGCAGACGAACTCCGCCTTCACTTCCCAGTAGTCCCGCGGCACGAAGCGGCGAATCTTCTCTTCGCGTTCGACGACGATCGACAGCGTAGGCGTCTGCACTCGCCCGACCGTGGTCAGGAAGAAGCCGCCGCCCTTGCTGTTGAACGCGGTCATGGCGCGCGTGCCGTTGATGCCGACCAGCCAGTCCGCTTCCGAACGGCAGCGCGCCGCATCGGCGAGCGGCTGCATTTCTTCGTCGCTGCGCAGACGGGCAAAGCCGTCACGGATCGAGCCGGCTGTCATCGACTGAAGCCACAGGCGCTGCACGGGTTGCTTGGCTTTCGCGTGCTGCGCGATCAGGCGGAAAATCAGCTCGCCCTCACGCCCCGCGTCACATGCGTTGATCAGACGATCGACGTCTTCACGCTTGAGCAGCTTGGTCAGCACCTTCAGGCGCGACTCGCTCTTGGCGATCGGATTCAGATCGAAATGCGGCGGAATGACGGGCAAGTTGGCGAAACTCCACTTGCCGCGTTTGACTTCATAGTCTTCGGGCGCGGCGATTTCCAGCAAGTGGCCGACTGCCGAGGAAAGGACGTAGTCGTCGCTTTCGTAGTATTCGTCATGCTTGGTAAAGCCGCCCAGAGCCTTCGCGATGTCGTTCGCGACGGAAGGCTTTTCGGCGATGATCAGTGCTTTGGACATGACTCGATGTGAGGTTGGTAGATCCGGGTTGATGGCCTTGAGTGCGCTTTTATTAGCGCGACCCTCGTTTGCGACCTTTGCGACCCAATAACGACCGCTTTATAGCACACGGCGCGGAAGCGGCGTGTCAAGTGCCATTAAAAGCGCGCCATGATAATTGCGCGCCCAGTCATTGAACAAGCCGCGGCAAACGCGGTGTGTACCGCTCGCATCGCCCGTGCGGCAAGGTTCAGCGGCTGGTGACCACATTCACGCGACGGTCAGCGCGGGCCGCAGTTTGGGCGCTCCGCTGACGCCCGGCACGGCCGTCAGGTCAGACAACATCCGCTCCACAATCGCCGCCTGTGGCAAAACCGTGCCGAAGAAACGTGTCGTTATCGAGTCTTCGATCAGGATGGTCGGGAAATTTTCGACATCCAGATCGTCGAAGCGGTCCGCATGGGTTTCGATGTCGATCCATGCGAAACAGATATCCGGATGCCTATCCGCCAGCCGGTCGAAGGCGTCACGATACTCACGGCAGGTCCCACACCACTCCGCGCACAGGCAGGCAACGAACAGCGTGTCGGGTTCGTTGACGCGCTCGGCGATCCGGTCTTGGTCGGTGTCGAGATTCAGCGCGGGCATGGTGGTTCCTTGCGTACTTTTATCAGGTGCTTTGGCGCGAATGTAGCATGGCCGATCCCGAATCGTGGTCAACCCTGGTCAATGCGGGGTCAGCCGTGGGTCGCTCGCGTGAAGCGGCCGCCGGGCAGCGCGGTCACCTGGCCGGCGAGTTCGAGTTGCAGCAGCGTGTTTTGCAACGCCGCGTCCCCCATCTCGGTGCGGGTGGCAAGAATTTCAAGCGTGGCGGGGGCATGACCGAGTGCGTCGAGGAGTTGCAGCGCTTCGAGGCTCATGGCCGGCGGGGCTGTGGAGGATGCAGGCGCCGCCGTGAATTCCGGCTGAACCGCTGTCTGGGCATGGGCCGCGAGTAATTCGGGCTGGACCGGTGCCGATACATACGCCGAGCCCGTGCCCTCCCGACGCACCGCCTGCTTGCTGGCGGCCTTGGCAGCCATGGTTTTGACGAAGCCCAGTTCCTCCAGCACCTCATCGGGCGTTTCCACCAGCTTGGCGCCCTGCTTGATGATTCGATGACAGCCGCGGGATAGCGGCGCATGGATCGAGCCGGGCAACGCGAAGATATCGCGCCCCATTTCGTTGGCAAGTCGAGCCGTGATCAGCGAGCCCGAGCTCATTGCGGCTTCGACGATCACAACCCCGCTGACGAGGCCGGCGATCAGGCGGTTACGTTGCGGAAAATTGGCGGCGCGCGCCGGCGTGCCGAGTGGCCATTCCGAAAGGATCGCCCCTTGCGCCGCAATCTGCCGCGCCAGCGCATGATGCGCGGCCGGATACACGAGGTCCGCGCCGGTGCCGATCACGGCTACCGTTCCGCCGACGCCTTCCAGCCCGCCGCGATGCGCGGCACCGTCGATACCCAGAGCGAGCCCCGACACGATAGTGACGCCGGCTTGCGAAAGCTCGCGTGCGAAGCGCTCCGCGTCTTCAACACCTTGTGGCGTCGCGCTGCGGCTGCCTACCAGCGCAACCGCCCTCGTGTGCAACAGATTCAGCCGGCCCTTTATATATAGTAGCGGCGGCGGATCTGGCATGGTGAGTAGCGCGGGAGGGTAGGCAGGATCGTCGAGTGTCACCACGTGGTTGCCGGGCAGCTCCCGCCATGCGATTGCCGCGTCGAGTTGCGCCTCGAAGTCTGGGCTGGGTGGTGCCAGCACAGCGCGCGCCGCGGTCTCACCTGCGATCTCGACAAGTGCCTCGGGCGATTGATTGAAAATCGCTTCCGGCAGTCCAAAAGCGCTCAGCAATAGACGCAGGGCGGCGGGTTTCAGCCCCGGCGCGAGCGAAAGCCGCAGCCAGGCAGCGAGTTCAATATCGGTTGCGGGCAAGGTGTGCATTGACAGTCGATCCTCCTGCAGGGCCTGCGGGCAGGCGGGCGCCATGCTAAAATTTTCATCATCCGAAATAACTGTAGCGCCGCGCCCACCCGCGCGGGCTCGTCGTCTAGCGCACGTGGTGCGTTGAATCGAACCGGTTCGACACCATCTATCCTCTGCGTAACGCGATGCGCCCACAACCTGGCCAAACGGCTAACGCTGGTCTTCCACCGGTCAGCGGCGCCTAAAAACACACTCAAGATCATGGCTTTACTGAACATCCTCAATTACCCGGACAAACGGCTGCACAAGATTGCGAAGCCGGTCGAAGTGGTCAATGACCGCATCCGCCGCCTTGTCGCCGACATGGCTGAAACGATGTACGCCGCGCCCGGCGTCGGCCTCGCCGCGACCCAGGTGGACGTGCATGAACGCGTGATCGTGATCGACGTGTCGGAAACGCACGACGAACTGCTCGCGTTCATCAACCCTGAAATCGTCTGGTCGAGCGACGAGAAGAAGCTGTCGGAAGAGGGCTGCCTCTCGGTGCCGGGCATTTACGACAACGTCGAGCGCGCCGAGCAGGTACGGGTTCGGGCGTTGAACGAGAAGGGCGAAACCTTCGAGATGGACTGCGAAGGGCTGCTGGCGGTTTGCGTCCAGCACGAAATGGATCACCTGATGGGCCGCGTGTTCGTCGAGTACCTGTCGTCGCTGAAGCAGACGCGCATCAAGAGCAAGATGAAGAAGCTCGCCCACGCGATGTAATGCGCGTTCACCTCGCCTACTGCCCCCGTTCATGAGTCATTCGTTGCGCGTCATCTTTGCCGGTACGCCGGAGTTCGCCGCGGCCGCGCTGGCCGCGATCCATCGCGCCGGTTTTCCCGTGCCACTCGTGCTGACGCGGCAAGATCAGCCTGCCGGACGCGGAATGAAATTGCAGGCAAGCCCGGTCAAACGCTACGCGCAGGAGCATGGCATTGCTGTCGCGCAGCCACCCTCGTTGCGCCGCACGGGCAAGTATCCGGCTGAAGCTGCAGCCGCGATCGAGCAACTGCGTGCCACGCCACACGACGTGATGGTCGTGGCCGCGTACGGTCTGATCCTGCCGCAGGAAGTGCTCGATATTCCGCCGCTGGGCTGCATCAACATTCACGCCTCGTTGTTGCCGCGCTGGCGCGGCGCCGCGCCGATCCATCGCGCGATCGAGGCGGGTGACGCTGAAACCGGCATCACGCTGATGCAGATGGACGCCGGCCTCGACACCGGCGCGATGATCTCCGAAGCACGCACGTCGATTTCCGACGGCGACACGACGGCTGTCCTGCACGACCGGCTTGCACAAGACGGCGCGAGGCTCATCGTCGAAGCGCTGATCGAACTCGAGCGCAGCGGCACGCTGGCGGCAACACCGCAACCGGCGGATGGCGTGACTTACGCGGAAAAGATCGGCAAGCACGAGGCTGCGCTCGACTGGCGCAAGCCAGCCGCAGTCCTCGCGCGTCAGGTGCGCGCGTTCGACCCGTTCCCCGGCGGCGTGGGCACACTGGAAGACGGCACGTCGATCAAAATCTGGGCAGCGGTTCCAGTCGAAGCGCAAAGCAACGCCCCCCCCGGCGTTATCGCCGAGGTTTCCCCCGAGGGCGTCGTGGTTGCCTGTGGCGAAGGCGCACTGCGTCTCACGCAATTGCAAAAACCCGGCGGTAAGCGCTTGCCGGTGCGCGAATTCCTGGCCGGCGCAACGCTGGCTGTGGGGCAGCGTTTTCAGCTTCCCGAGGCAAAATAGCTGCCTTGCGCGTGTCTTGAACATCCCCCGTTCGGCCGATGTTCAAGGCGCGCGCCGCAGCTTGCGGCGCGTTAGAATCCTCTATGCAAGTGCTCGCGTTTCGAGGATCCCCATGTTTGGCATCACCCATTTCGAATTTTTCGTCGTCGCGGTTTTTCTGCTGAACGTGACGCCCGGTCCCGATACGGCTTACATCGTCGGGCGCAGCGTCGCTCAGGGCCGTGGCGCAGGTCTGATGTCCGCGCTCGGCATCTCCGCCGGTTGCTGCGTTCATTCTCTTGCTTGTGCGTTCGGCTTGACGGCGCTACTGGCCGCTTCGGCCACCGCGTTCACCGTCATCAAGTTCGTCGGTGCTATTTATCTGATGTATCTCGGCGTACGCCTGATTTTCGCCAGGCCGGCGGCGGATCAGGCGGCCGGCGAAGCGCGCGCTGCCGGCGCGCCGAAATCGCTGCGTCAGCTTTTCCTGCAAGGCTTCTGGACCAATGTGCTGAACCCCAAGGTCGTGCTGTTTTTCGTGTCGTTCTTTCCGCAATTCGTCACGACGGGCAGCGATCATAAGGCGCTGGCGTTTCTCACGCTCGGCGGGGTATTCGTCGTGATGAGCATGATCTGGAACAGCTTTGTCGCGTGGATTGCTGGTAGTGTGACCCGGCGTTTCTCCGGCAAGCCGTCGATGAAGAAATGGCTGGATCGCGGCGTCGGCGGCGCATTCGTCAGCTTGGGCATCAAGCTCGCCACCGCATCAAGATGATTGAATTTTCCTTGCGCGCCCATATCTAACGTTTAGCTTACAATCAGTCGCCGCGATCATGCGGCGCAGATATGAACCCGCGTTAGGGCAAGGAGTGGCAGACATGTTCAATTGGGTCAAAACCGCGATGTTGATGGCCGCGATCACGGCCCTTTTCATCGTGATCGGCGGGATGATCGGCGGGTCGCGCGGCATGATGATCGCGCTCGTGATCGCCCTTGGAATGAATTTCTTTTCGTACTGGTTCTCGGACAAGATGGTCCTGCGCATGTACAACGCGCAGGAAGTCGACGAAAACAGTGCGCCGCAGTTCTACCGCATGGTGCGCGAACTCTCCACGCGCGCTGGTTTGCCGATGCCGCGCGTCTACCTGATCAATGAAGACGCGCCGAACGCGTTCGCCACCGGCCGTAACCCGGAGCATGCGGCCGTCGCCGCCACTACCGGCATCTTGCGCGTGCTGTCGGAGCGCGAAATGCGTGGCGTGATGGCGCACGAACTGGCGCACGTGAAGCATCGCGACATCCTGATCTCCACCGTTTCGGCGACGATGGCCGGCGCTATTTCCGCACTGGCGAACTTCGCGATGTTTTTCGGCAGCCGCGACGAAAACGGCCGTTCGACGAACCCGATCGCGGGCATCGCTGTCGCGTTGCTCGCGCCGATTGCCGGTGCGCTGATTCAGATGGCGATTTCGCGCGCGCGTGAATTCGAAGCGGACCGCGGCGGCGCGCAGATTTCCGGCGATCCGCAGGCGCTCGCCTCGGCGCTCGACAAGATCCATCGTTATGCGAGCGGGATTCCCTTCCCTGTGGCCGAGCAGCATCCGGCCACCGCGCAGATGATGATCATGAATCCGCTGTCGGGCGGCGGCATTGCGAATCTGTTCTCCACGCACCCGGCCACCGAGGAACGCGTCGCGCGTTTGATGGAAATGGCGCGCACGGGGCGGTTCGAGTGAAAAAACGGCGCTGTGTGGCGTGAAGAAAGGCGAGTCTGGGGACTCGCCTTTTTTGTTCAAGCGCTGGAAGACGCGGGCGGGCGGCGGCTCGGCCGGCTGGAGCCAATGCCGAGCGTTTTCGCCTCGGGGGCAGCTTCGCGCTGCGTTACCTGCGCTCCTCTGCAGGCCCTTGTCCTATTGCGTTACCGCCCCGGTTGCAGCGACGACAGCCGTCGGCTGTCGTCCGCCCTCGGCGGCCCTTGTCCCGCGCCACGCTACAATGTGTGCTGTTTGCGTCGCGCGCACCGCGTGGCCTGCTTTTCCCTCTTTCATGACTCCAAAGCCTTCTTCGCGTTCTGCTTTCCCGTCGGCACATCCGCGCGAATCCCGTCTGTCGATGCTGCACCTTGCGCCCGAATCGCTCGGTTTCGCGCTCGACTGCGCGGGCCAGGCCGTCGGAGCCGTGCGCCTCGGCGCGGCTTTGCCGGCCGCACTGCAATCCGTATTCGTCTCCGCGCCTGAGGCGAGTGCCGCCGCTGCGCGCGGCGCAGTGCAGGACATCGCCTATCGCACCATGCGGCGCCTGGCGACCGCCGAGTGGCTGATCGCGAAGCTGGTGAAAAAGGCACCGGCGCCGCACGTCGGGCACGTGCTCGCCTGCGCGCTCGCTTTGCTCGTCGATGATGAAGCGAACGCCGCCTATACGCCGTTCACGGTCGTCGATCAGGCGGTGAGCGCGATCGCCGCGCGTCGTGAGTTCGCGTTCGCAAAGGGCCTCGTCAACGCCGTGCTGCGCAATTTCTTGCGCGAGCGCGAGGCGTTGCTGGTCGCCGCGCAAGCCGACGAAGTCGCGCGCTGGAACTACCCGGCGTGGTGGATCGATGCGGTCAAAAACGCGTGGCCCGACGCATGGCAAGCGGTGCTCGCTTCCGGTAACACGCAGGGTCCGCTGACGCTGCGCGTGAACGCGCGCCGCTCGACCGTCGAGGCCTATCTGCAAGTGCTGCAGGACCATCACATCCCTGCGAGCAAAGCCGGCGAGTATGCCGTCAAGCTCGCTACGGCGATGCCGGTCGACCGCATTCCCGGCTTCAACGACGGCGTCGTCTCGGTGCAGGACGCCGGCGCGCAACTCGCCGCGCAGCTGCTCGACGTGCGCGACGGCATGCGCGTGCTCGACGCGTGCGCGGCGCCTGGCGGCAAAACCGGCCATCTGCTCGAGCTCGCCAATCTGCAGCTCGTGGCGCTCGAAAGCGACGCGTCGCGCGCGCGTCGCATTGGTGAGAACCTGCGGCGACTCAAGCTCGAAGCGGAAGTGCGTATCGGCGACGCGGGCGCGCCGGCAAAATGGCATGACGATATCGACCAGCCGTTCGATCGCATTCTGGCCGACGTGCCGTGTTCGGCCTCAGGCATCGTGCGGCGCCATCCGGATATTCGCTGGCTGCGCCGCGCGTCGGATATTCCCGCGCTGGTCGCCGAGCAGCGCCGCATTCTCGACGCGCTATGGCCGCTCGTGAAGCCTGGCGGCGAGTTGCTCTACGTTACGTGTTCGATCTTTCCCGAAGAAGGCGAGTTGCAGGCGCAGTGGTTTGGATACAAGTATCAGGATGCGGTACGATTGGACGCGCCGGGGCAACTTTTACCCTCAGCTGCCCGCGCGCCCGCCGACACATCGGCCGGTTCCCATGCCGGACACGCCGCTGAAGATAGCGCCGGCTCGAACTTAGACCACGACGGATTTTTCTACGCGCGCTTCCAGAAACGGTGACCATCAAACGCTTCTTCCCGCTTCGGCTCGCTGCCGTGTTCTGGATCGTGCTGGCCATATGGCTCGCCGCACCGGGCGCGGCATATGCCGATTCGATCGCGGTGCAGCGCGCGTCGCTGCAATCGGACAACACTGGCTGGAGCCTTGACGCACGTTTCGACTTCGACCTGAACAGCAATCTCGAAGATGCTGTCAACAAAGGCATTCCGCTGTACTTCACAACGGACTTCGAACTGAGCCGGCCGCGCTGGTACTGGTTCGACGAACAGCCGGTGAGCGTCTCGCAGAGCATTCGCCTGTCGTTCCAGCCGCTCACGCGTGAGTATCGGGTGTCGAGCGTGGCATCGGGTGGGTTGCAGCTCGGCTTCACCACATTGAAAGACGCGCTCGCAGTGATCAAGCACATCACGTCGTGGCATGTGATCGACCGCAATCAGGTGCATGTTGGAGAGACGTACACCGCGTCGGTGCGTACGCAACTCGACATCGCGCTGATGCCCAAGCCGTTCCAGATCGACGCGGTGAACAACCGCGACTGGAACCTTTCGTCCGACTGGAAGCGTTTTACCTTCACGGTGACCGAACGTGCTAAATAGAGTGCGCCGAGCCACCAGCGTCAGCAGCATCGTCGTGCGCGTGCTGGTGTCCACGGTCGCCGTGACGGCCGTGCTGCTGCTCGTGCTGCTCGCAGCGGCGAGCGCGAACACTGAATTCTTTGACCGCTATTACCAGTGGCTGTATGCGGCCAACCTCGTGGTCGCGATGATTTTTTTGCTGGTGGTGGCGACGCTCGTCATCATCATCATTGCCCGCCTTCGAAAAGGTAAGTTCGGCACGCGGCTATTAGCCAAACTCGCGTTCTTCATGGCGTTGGTCGGCGTGGTGCCAGGCGGCATCATTTACGTCGTCTCGTACCAGTTCGTGTCGCGCAGTATCGAATCGTGGTTCGACGTGAACGTCGAAACCGCGTTGACCTCGGGCCTGAATTTGGGTCGCGGCATGCTCGACGCGTCGCTGTCCGATCTGCAGACCAAGGGGCGCCTGATGTCCGAGCAGCTGGCGAGCGCGGACGCCGCCGGCACGACGCTCACGCTCCTGCGTTTGCGCGATCAATTCGGCGTGCAGGACGCGACGATCGTCGAACCCACGCGCAGCATGTCGGGCGCGACACCGGATATGCACGTGGTCGCGCAGGCATCCGGCAATTACGCGACGCTCGTGCCGAACGACCTGCCCACGCCGATGATGATCGATCAGGCGCGCGGCCGCGGCTATGCGGCGATCGAAGGAGAAGTCGACGGCGATCCGGGTGCGCATGGCAGCAAGGGTGTGCTGCGGCTGCGCATCGTGCAGCGCATTCCCGATTCGAATGCGTCGCTGTTGCAGCCCACCGAACGCTTTCTGCAACTCACGCAGCCGGTGTCGCCGTCGCTCGCGCGTAATGCCGATGCGGTGCAGCGCGCCTATCGCGAGTATCAGGAGAAGGCGCTGGGCCGCACCGGCTTGCGCAAGATGTACATCGGCACGCTGACGCTTGCGCTGTTCCTCGCCACCTTCATCGCGATGATGCTCGCGCTCGCGCTCGGCAATCAGCTCGCGCGGCCATTGTTCCTGCTCGCGCAAGGCACCAAGGAGGTGACCGAGGGCGACTACACGCCAAAGCGAGAAATCAAGTCGCGTGACGAACTGGGCTTCCTTACGCAATCGTTCAACGCGATGACGCGGCAGCTATCCGAAGCGCGTGCGGCGGTCGAGAACAACCGCATCGCGCTCGAGCATTCGAAGGCCTATCTGGAAAGCATTCTCGCGAACCTGACGGCGGGCGTGTTCGTGTTCGACCGGCAGTTCCGTCTCACCACCGCGAACCGTGGCGCTGAGCGCATCTTCCGTCAGCAGTTCCAGGAAGTGCTGGGTTCGGCGCTTGAGCAGATCGGCGTGTTGATCGAATTCGGCGGGATGGTGCGCAAGGCGTTTGCCGATCGCGAAGCCGCGAGCGGCGACGGGCACGACGATCGCGGCCACTGGCAGCAGCAGTTCTCGGTGCAGGTGCCGGGCGAAACCGAGCCGCTCACCTTGCTTGTGCGCGGCGCGCGTCTGGTGTCCGCGACTGATCGCGATGCGGAAGATATGCAGACCTCCGGCTACGTCGTCGTGTTCGACGATATTTCGGACGTGATCTCCGCGCAGCGTTCGATCGCATGGGGCGAAGTGGCGCGGCGTCTCGCGCACGAGATCAAGAACCCGCTCACGCCGATTCAGCTCTCCGCCGAGCGTTTGCAGATGAAGCTCGCCGATAAGCTGTCGCCATCGGATGCCGATGTGTTGAAGCGCGGCGCGACCACCATCGTCAATCAGGTCGCGGCGATGAAGCAGATGGTCGACAATTTCCGTGACTATGCGCGCACGCCGCCGGCGGTGCTCGCGCATCTGCAACTGAACGAACTGGTCAGCGAAGTGCTGACGTTGTACGGTATAGAGGAAGGCAAGGGCGCGATCCAGGTGGAACTCGCGGCCTTGCCGGCGATTCGCGGTGACGCCACGCAATTGCGCCAGGTGATTCACAACCTGCTGCAGAATGCACAGGATGCCGTGGCCGACGTCGAACAACCACGTGTGTTGCTCGAGACGAGGACAGTAGAATACGGAGACCCCGACGCGGAAGGCAAAGAACGCGTCGCGGTGCGTCTGACGGTGTCGGATAACGGACCGGGCTTCCCCGCGCGTATCCTGACACGTGCATTCGAACCTTACGTGACGACCAAGGCCAAAGGTACAGGTCTCGGTCTTGCGATGGTCAAGAAGATCGTCGACGAACACGGCGCGCGGATCGACATTCGCAACCGCATGAAGGCGGGCGATGTGATTGAAGGCGCGCAGATCTCGATCCTCTTCCTTCAACTGGCAGACGATGCCGCGGCACCTGGAGCAGGACCGCGGGCGGCGCATGGCAATGCGGCGCAGGGAACGACAAAAGCAACAGTGCAGACAAGGGCAGCGTAAATGGCAACCATCCTGGTGGTAGATGATGAAATGGGCATCCGGGAATTGCTCTCGGAGATCCTGAGCGACGAGGGGCATGTCGTGGAAGCGGCGGAAAACGCGCAGGAAGCGCGCGAGTTCCGCTTGCGCCAGGCGCCGGACCTGGTGCTGCTCGACATCTGGATGCCCGATACCGACGGCGTGACCTTGCTCAAGGAGTGGGCCGCGCAAGGGCAACTGACTATGCCGGTGATCATGATGTCCGGTCATGCAACCATCGATACGGCGGTCGAAGCGACCAAGATCGGCGCCCTCAATTTTCTCGAGAAGCCGATTGCGTTGCAGAAACTGCTGAAGGCGGTCGAGCAAGGGCTCGCTCGTGGCAACGCGGCGGCCGGTACGCCAGGCGGCGCGGCGGCGAAACCGGCGTTGCCGGTCAGCACTTCCGCGGTGGCATCGGCGGCTGCGTTGCCGATGTTGTCGTCGGATGGCATGGGCAGCGGCGCGCTGGCTGCGCAAACGGCGTCGATTTCGTTCGACATCCCGTTGCGCGACGCGCGCGATGCGTTCGAGCGTGCGTACTTCGAATATCACCTCGCGCGCGAGAATGGCAGCATGACGCGCGTTGCGGAGAAGACGGGGCTGGAGCGTACGCACTTGTATCGCAAGCTCAAGCAGCTCGGCGTCGATCTTGGCAAGAACAAAGGGGAGTGAACGGCGCGCAATGCGCGCAGGTCCGGGCGGCCAGATTTTTTCGAGAAGGGGCTTGCCGCGCTGCTGACCCTTTGATATCATTTCGTTCTTCGTTGGCCCGGTAGCTCAGTTGGTAGAGCAGCGGATTGAAAATCCGCGTGTCGATGGTTCGATTCCGTCCCAGGCCACCAGGATTCAGCCCCAGGAAATCGCAAGATTCCTGGGGCTTTTCCTTTTTTTGCCCCTTTATTGACAGGCATTCGCTGCAGGCGGGCGTGCTCGGCGGCATTGGGCGTCGCGTGATAAAATCGCGCCAGTTCAAGGACTTGCGTGCGAGCGCGTGGCCGACGTTCGGCGGGTACGCCAGCGCGCCAAACACGTCTTTCGTATCCTGAAGCGGGGCCTTCTGCGCACTTTGCCGCAAGACGGCAAGGCTGCAACAGGCGCCGAACCCTTCGCCCGACGATTAACGGTATAAGCGCCCAGCGACTCTGCATGTGGAAGGCGCGGCCTATACTGCTTTGGGCCGGCAGCAGTGCCGGCACGCGTCGCGCCGCGTTGCTTGCATGGCGCACCTCGCGCAGCGCGACGTGGCACTCATCATTCACGGAGTTTCACGGTGATCCGCAAAGACGCTAAACGTAGCGCTCTGGTGCTGTTTTCCGGCGGCCAGGATTCCGCCACATGCCTCGCCTGGGCGCTCGAACGTTATGAAACGGTCGAAACGCTGGGCTTCGATTACGGTCAGCGGCACCGCGTCGAACTCGAATGCCGCGAAGGGTTTCGCAACGGCGTCGTACAGGCATTTCCGGCATGGGCCGACCGGCTCGGCGAAGATCACATGATCGATCTGTCAGTACTCGGTTCGATCAGCGATACCGCGATGACACGCGAAATCGAGATTCACGCCACCGCCAACGGTTTGCCGAATACGTTCGTGCCGGGCCGCAATCTGATGTTCATGACGATCGCGGCGGCCATCGCGTATCGGCGCGGTTTGCAAGTGCTGGTCGGCGGGATGTGCGAGACGGACTTCTCGGGCTACCCCGATTGCCGCGACGACACGATGAAAGCGTTGCAGGTCGCGCTGAACCTCGGCATGGACACGCGCTTCCTGCTCGAAACGCCGTTGATGTGGCTCGACAAGGCCGACACATGGCGTCTCGCGCACGAGCTTGGTGGCGACGAACTCGTCGAACTGGTGCGCGTCGAAACGCACACCTGTTATGTTGGCGAGCGCGCCGAACTGCATGCATGGGGCTTCGGCTGTGGCGAATGCCCGGCGTGCCGCTTGCGCAAGCGGGGTTATGAAGCGTATCTGGCCGGCGAGAAGGTCACCGAGCCAGTCTGACGGTCTGACGTTAGCGCATCGTGCGAACGGTGCCCTAACGGGCAATCATTTTCAGGAACACAAGGCAGAAAGCAGCATGACGTACGCGGTCAAGGAAATCTTCTACACATTGCAGGGCGAGGGCGCGAATGCCGGGCGTCCGGCCGTGTTCTGCCGGTTCGCCGGCTGCAATCTGTGGTCGGGCCGAGAGGAAGATCGTGCGGAGGCGGTGTGCCGCTTCTGCGATACGGACTTCGTCGGCACCGACGGCGAGAACGGTGGCAAGTACCGCACCGCCGAAGAACTGGTGCAGATGATTGCGTCGCAATGGCCGGAAGGCGAAGGCGAGCGCTTCGTGGTCTGCACGGGCGGCGAACCGATGCTGCAGATCGACCCGCCGTTTGTCGACGCGCTGCATGCCGCTGGCTT
Organism: Paraburkholderia sediminicola; assembly: GCF_046030555.1. GTDB lineage: Bacteria > Pseudomonadota > Gammaproteobacteria > Burkholderiales > Burkholderiaceae > Paraburkholderia > Paraburkholderia sediminicola_E. Next base: position 169,277 of record NZ_JAQQCH010000014.1, read on the forward strand.
TGAAATCGCCATCGAGACTAACGGCTCACTGCCCGTGCTCGAGACGATCGACTGGATCTGCGTGAGCCCGAAGGCGGACGCGCCGCTCGTCGTCACCAAGGGCAACGAATTGAAGGTCGTGATTCCGCAGGACAACCAGCGCTTGTCCGACTATGCGAAGCTCGACTTCGAGTATTTCCTCGTCCAGCCAATGGACGGCCCGTCGCGCGATCTCAACACCAAGCTCGCGATCGACTGGTGCAAACGCCATCCGCAATGGCGCCTGTCGATGCAGACCCACAAGTATCTGAACATTCCCTGATTTGCCGTGCTGACGATTACACGAAAACTCGAATTCGACGCGGGCCACCGCATCCCCGATCACCGCAGCCAGTGCCGTAATCTGCACGGCCATCGCTATGTGCTCGAAATCACGCTGCAAGGCGATCTGGTCGACACCGAAGGCGCACCGGATCGCGGCATGGTGATGGACTTCGCCGACGTGAAGTCGCTCGCCGTCGAGCATCTGGTCGACAAGTGGGACCATGCGTTCCTCGTCTACGAAGGCGATACGCAGGTGCGCGGCTTTCTGGAAACGATGGCGGGACACAAGACGGTCGTGCTCGACCGCATCCCCACCGTTGAAAATCTTGCTGCCGTCGCGTTCGGCATCCTCGCGAACGTCTACGACGCGCATTACGGCGTGAATCTGCGTCTGCATAAGGTGCGTCTGTTCGAGACGCCGAATTGCTGGGCCGACGTCGTTCGCGACTAAACGCTGGGTCAACTTCACGACCCAACCCCCGCGTTATTGTCACGGTATGATCGCTCCGATAACCACACGGAGCGAGACATGCCGGTCACCGCATTGCGTCGCAGCAGGCATTCAGGCCGCCATGGCCCTGGCGTTGAGCTGTTCCACCGCGCCAGCATCCTCAACCGTGTTTCAGTCGATGTATTCCATCGCCAGGGAGCGCGGCAATGAGCACCTTCACGAATCCCCTCAAGCAACGTCTGAAAGAAGCCGATCCGCTGTTTGGCCTATGGCTTTCGCTCGGCAGCGATTCGGCTGCCGAGGCGCTCGCGCACGCCGGTTTCGACTGGCTGCTGATCGACATGGAGCATGCGCCGAACGATAGCGGCGATGTCACGTCGCAATTGCGCGCGATTGCCGCAGCGCATCTGCCGAGCGAGCCGGTCGTGCGCGTGCCCGCCAGCGAAGCGTGGCTCGTCAAACGCGTGCTGGACGCGGGCGCTCGCACGTTGATGTTCCCGAATATCGAATCCGCCGAGGAGGCGGCACACGCCGTGCGTCTGACGCAGTATCCGACCGCCGATGCGCTCGACGGTGAGCGTGGCGTCGCCGGCGCGGTGCGGGCGGCTGCGTACGGCATGCGGCGCGACTACGTGCAGAGCGCCAATGCGCAGATTGCTAGCATCGTGCAGATCGAGTCGGCGCGCGGCTTGGAGGAAGTGGAGAAGATTGCGGCGACGCCGGGTGTCGATTGCCTGTTCGTCGGACCGGCCGATCTGGCCGCGAGCCTTGGTCATCTCGGCGATTCGAAACATGCCGAGGTACAGACCGCGATGGCGCGCGTTGTTAGCGCGGCCGACAAGGCCGGTATCGCCACGGGAATTTTTGCTATGGATGCCGCGAGCGCAAAGCAGCATCGCGATGCCGGTTTTCGTTTTATTGCCTTGGCCGCCGACGTCATGTGGATGTTGCGCGCGACCCGCCAGGCGTTGCAGGAGGTGAGGATATGAAGGGGATGGTGCAGTGCGTCGTGGTGCGTCTGGTGGTCACAGCGGCGTTGATGGCGAGTATGACGGCGTATGCGCAGGACAGCCGCGTCGCGAAGTCGAACGATCCGGAGACGCAAACTGCGGTCGCCGATTACAACGCCGGCAATCTGGGCGCAGCGCTTACCGAGTTCCGTAAAGCCGCCGAGCGCGGCAACCGGCTCGCTGAGTTCAACTACGCGATGATGCTGCTCAATGGTGAGGGCGCCCCAGCCAATGTCGACGAAGGCAAGAAGTGGCTGCGCAAAGCCGCCGATGCCAACATGTCGCACGCGCAGTACGTCTACGGCAAGATGTACGACGACGGCGAGTTCGTCGGGCGTGATCCGGTCGAGGCACATCGGTGGTTCCTGAAGGCCGCGCGTCAGGGACACGTGCAGGCGGAACTTGCACTGGCCAACCAGTTCCTTGACGGCCGCGGCACTGCACGCGACAACCAGCAGGCGTTCGTCTGGTACAAGAAGGCCGCGCAAGGCGGCGACATGACCGCGCAGTACGTAACCGGCTCGTTCTACGAACGCGGTGGCGACGGCGTGGACAAAAACCTGAACGTGGCGCGTGCGTATTACGCGGCAGCGGCCGTTCAGGGCGACCCGGCGGCGAAACTCAAGTATCAGCAACTGAGCGCGCAGCTGCGGGATCAACACGAGGTGAAACCGCAGTAAATGAAAAAGGGGCGCTCCTGACGGGGACTGCACCCAAAAGCATGGACGAGAGCGTGTCCAACTTTTGAGGTGCAGTTCAGACGGTGCGCCCCTTTTTGTTCGTTCGGCCGTTTTTCTGTGGCGTTTTCGCGAGTCGATTAGCGCTGCGCCGCAGCCCTGTGTGCCGCTCTAACTCTGCATCAACCGCTTCTGCCGCGCGATGCTCATGATGAGGCCAATCGCGACCCCCAACGTAGTCAGCGCGGTGCCTCCGTAACTCATGAATGGCAACGGCACGCCCACCACTGGCAAGATCCCGCTCACCATGCCGATGTTGACGAACGCGTAGGTGAAGAACGCCATCGTCAGCGACCCGGCCAGCAATCGCCCAAACAGCGTCGCCCCATTGGCCGCGATATACAAACCGCGCGCGATCAGCAGCATATAAAGCGTGAGCAGCACGATCCCGCCCGCCAGCCCGAACTCCTCGGAAAATACCGCGAAGATGAAGTCGGTGTGCTTCTCGGGGATGAATTCCAGATGCGCCTGGGTACCCTTGAGCCAGCCCTTGCCAAGCGGGCCGCCCGAGCCGATTGCAATCACCGCCTGGATCGTGTGGAAACCCTTGCCGAGCGGATCGGACGTCGGATCGAGCAGCGTACAGATACGGTGCTTCTGATAATCGTGCATCAGCGGCCATTGCACTTCCGGCTGACAGATCTTGTCCTGGAACGCCGCGATCGAGCCAACCGCGATCACGCCCGCAATCAGCACCGGCACGATCAGCTTGAAACTCAGCCCCGCGAAGTAAATCACGAAGAAGCCCGCCGCGAACACCAGCACCGCGGTGCCCAGGTCAGGCTGCTTGGCGATCAAAGCGACCGGCACAATCAGAATCACGAAGCCAACCAGAAAGTCGTACCAGCGCATGACGCCTTCACGGCGCTGGTAGTACCAGGCCAGCATCAGCGGTGTGGCGATCTTCAGAATCTCCGACGGCTGGATCACCACGCCGACGTTGATCCAGCGCTTCGCACCCTTACGCGTGAGGCCGAACATCGCCACCGCAACCAGTAGCGCGATCCCGAATGTATAGAGCGGGACCGCGAAGCGCATCAGCGTGGTGGGCGGCACATTGGCCAGTGCCCACATCAGCACGAACGTCAGCATGATGTTGCGCAGTTGGTCTTCCACCCGGCCCGGCATGTCCAGCGTCGCACTGTATAGCGTGACAATGCCGACGCACAGCAGCAGAAACACGATCAGTGCGAGCGGCCGGTCGAAGCCCACGAACATCCGCTTGATGCGGTCGAGCCAGGCGCGCTTGTCGAATTGCATGCCTTTCTCCTTACTCGTCGATGCCGCCGGAAACCGGCTGGCGTGGCGACGTAGGCTGAATGCCGTCATCCCGCGACGGAGCGGCGGCGGTAGGCACCGGTTCGCTGCCTGGGCGGGGTTTGTGCGGGACGCCGGATTTACGCGGCGCTGGGTTCTTTGCAGCGCCGGGCGCGGACGCGGAAGCCGCGACGGCCGTCGACGCGCCGGCCGCACCAGCCGCGGCCGCAGGCATTGACGCAGTGGCCGGGGCCGATGCAGCCGCGGCAGCAGAAGCCGCCGGCGCGGCCGAAGCGGCGCCCGGCATCGGCAGTGCTGTGAAGCCCGCCGCGACCTTGACCGGTTGCGCCGCGTCCTGTGGCGTCGGTGCGCCACCCACTTCAGGCGCGGACGCATCCTGCGTCGCCGAGGCCGCCGCCGCGACGGCCGCCGCTTCAGCGCCGGGCTTGTTCTTGCCGACCAGGTAGTAATCCAGCACGCGACGTGCGATCGGACCGGCCGCTTCCGCGCCCCAGCCACCGTTTTCGACGATCAGCGCAATTGCGATCTTTGGCTGTGCGGCCGGCGCGAACGCGATGAACAGCGCGTGATCGCGCAGATGTTCGGCGACCGCGTGGCCTTTGTAGTTGGCGCCTTGCAATGAATACACCTGTGCCGTGCCGGTCTTGGCGGCTGCCTGATACGGTGCGCCGATGAACACCTTCGACGCTGTGCCGTTGGTCACAACACCTTCCATCGCGCGCTTGATGATGTCGATGTCCGATTGCTTCACGGCGATCTTGTCGCTCGGATCGCGCACGACCGGGCGCGTATCTTTCGTGATCGGATTTTCGATGTCGCGCACGAGGTGCGGCTTCATCACGACGCCGTTGTTCGCGAGCGTGGCCGTGGCGTGGGCGAGTTGCAGAATGGTGTACGAGTTATAGCCCTGACCGATGCCCAGACTGATCGTTTCGCCTTCATACCAGCGCTGCTGTTCGGGCTTGCGGTACGCCTTGCGCTTCCAGTCGGTCGAAGGCAGGATGCCGCGCGCTTCGCCCGAAATGTCGATGCCGGTGATCTGGCCGAAGCCCCATGGCTTCATGAAGCCGGCGATCGCGTTGACGCCGAGATCGTGCGCGAGCATGTAGAAATACGTGTCGTTCGACACCACGATCGCGCGGTTCATGTCGACCCAGCCCTGGCCGGAGCGCACGTCGTTACGGAACGTATGGCCGCCGAACGTGTACGAGCCCGGATCCTGGAAGCCCCAGCCCGGTGTGCGCTTATGCAGCGTCAGGGCGGCGAGCGCCATAAACGGCTTGTAAGTCGAGCCCGGTGGATAGGTGCCGTGTAGCGGGCGGTTCAGGAGCGGGTGGTCCGGCGAGTTATTGAGCTCGTCCCAGGTCTGCTGATCGATGCCGTCGACAAACGAATTCGGATCGAAGCTTGGCGCCGACACGAACGCGAGCACGTCGCCGGTTGCCGGTTCGATCGCGACCAGCGCCCCGCGGCGGCCCGCAAACGCCTGTTCGGCGACCTGCTGCAGGCCGATGTCGATCGACAGTTCGAGGTTATTGCCCGGCGTTGCCTGGGTGCGCGACAGCGTGCGCACGGGCCGGCCGCCCGCGGTTACTTCGACTTCCTCAAAACCGGTCTGGCCGTGCAGTTCCGTCTCATAGCTCTGCTCGACGCCGATTTTGCCGATGTAGTCGGTGCCCTTGTAGTTGTTCGCGTCGAGGCGCGGATCGTAGTGGTCTGGATCGCTGTCGTTCTGATCGCTGGCGTCGTCGATACGGTCCTGATCGCGCTGCGAAATCCGGCCGATATAGCCAATCACGTGCGCAGCGGTCGGTCCGAGCGGGTATTGGCGGAACAGGCGCGCGCGCACTTCCACGCCCGGAAAGCGGAAGCGTTGTGCGGTAAAGCGCGCGACTTCGTCGTCGGTGAGACGGGTGCGGATCGGCAGGCTCTCGAAATTCTTCGAGTCTTCCTGCAGCTTTTTGAAGCGGCGGCGGTCGCGAGCGTCGATCGAGACCACGGAAGCCAGATTGTCGATGACGTTTTCGAGCGTGTCGTTCAGCTTCGACGGTGTGATTTCGAGCGTGTAGGCCGAGTAGTTCTTGGCCAGCACCACCCCGTTACGGTCGGTGATGATGCCCCGGTTCGGCACGATCGGTGCGACCGAGATGCGGTTTTCGTCGGCTTGCAGCGAGTACTTGCTGTAGTGCCAGACCTGCAGGACCAGGAAACGGAAGCCGATCAGCCCGAAACAGACGAACACGAACACGCCCGCCGCCGCGACCCGCAGGCGGAACTTCGAGAGCTGTTGCTGAGTGTCCTTGAATTCGGTCATGCGATTCTGCAAAAGGCCGCGTGACGGCCGTCATGAGTGTGCGCCCAATCCGGCCGGAGCCGGGAGGCATGAACAGCGATGCGCGTCGAGCGGGCCGGGTACGTGGATTCCATCGGAACGAACGGCCGGTGCGCTCGATGCGTGATTAAATCGGCCGCGTATCGTCCGGATCGGCAGGGCGGCGCTGCGGCATCAACAGCAGCATGCTGGCGACCGGCCACAGCGCGGCTTCGACGAAGCCGTCGATCAGGTAACTCCAGCCTGGAAACGCCGCGCCCGTCAGCAGACGGATCACGAACGGCACCAGCTGCGCAACGACCAGCAGCGGCATCACCGCGAAGGTCTGTACGCCGAGCGACATCCACAGCACGCGGCGATGGATCGTAATCGCGCCATACGACAACAACGTATACGCCAGCGCGTGCTCGCCGAGCAGGCTGGCGTTGTGCACGTCCATCAGCAGGCCGAGAAAGAATGCGATGCCCATGCCGACTTTGCGTGGCTGGTGCACGTTCCAGAACAGCAGCACGAGCGCCACGAAGTCCGGCACGCCGGCGAGACGCCCCCACGGCATCAGGTTCAGCAAGAACGCCGCGGCGAGGCTGAACGCGATGAAGTACGGATTGACCGGCTGCAGGATGTATTGCGGGCGGTTCATGGCTGGGTCCCCGGCGTGGCGTGCGGCTTCGCGCTCTTGTCCGCGGCCGGTTTCTTCTCGGCGGTGGCTTTCTTCTCCGCGGCGGCGGGCTTGGCGGGCGTTTTCTCGGCGGGTTTGGCGGCCGGCTTTTCAGCCGGCTTGGCAGCGGATTTATCCGCCGCGGCCTTGCTGTCCGTGGGTTTGCCGCCCTTCTTCGCTTTCGCGTCTTTCGCGGACGTGGCCGCATCGGGCTCTTCCGCCGGGCGCGGTGGCACGTTATTCACATAGTGCAGCACCAGCAACTGACGCGCGCCGCGCACGGGTGCAACCGGCAAGCAGATCACGCGAGCGAACGCTGTGTCGGCCTGTTTGTCGACCCGCACGACCTTGGCGACCGGCAACCCTGGTGGGTAAACGCCGTCGAGCCCGCTCGTGACCAGTTCGTCGCCGGTTTGCACATCGGCGCTGATCGGCACAAAGCGCAGATCGAGCGTATCGCCCTTCGGCGTGCCGTAAATTACGCTGCGCAAGCCGGTGCGCACGATTTGCACGGGCACGGCCTGGTCTTTGTCGGTGAGTAGCGTTACCTCGGCTTGCAGCGGGAACACGCGCGTCACCTGACCGATTACGCCGTCTTCATTGACGACCGGTGAACCGTCCTGGACGCCTTGCTGGGCACCGCGGCCGATCACGACCTTCTGCGTGAACGGATCGCGCGTGTCGTACTGGATCTCAGCGGGCAGTGATTCTGTGGTCGAGCGCTGCGAGAGTTGCAGCAGCGCGCGCAAATGGGTGTTTTCGGCAGCCAGTTCGGCGGCCGTATTGGCTTGCTGCGAGAGCTGAAGGTCTTTGGTGCGCAACTTGTCATTCTCGCTGCGCAGCGTGGCGCTGGTCACGGCCAGGTCGGCAGCGCCCATGAAGATGTCGCGCGGCACGAGGGCTGCGCGTTGCAACGGATAAAGACCCGCGCCGAGCACGCCGCGCACGATTTCGAGCGTTTTGAAGCGTGCATCGGAGATCAGCAGGGCGAGCGCCAGCACGACGAAAAACACCAGCCGTGCGAGAGCGGACGGGCCTTGCTTGAACAGGGGCGGCGGACTGTATTCCATGGTCGCCGGGGGCGTGAGCGGTTGGGTGAGACGGCGGCGCGCGGGGGGCGCGCGTTCAGCGCGCGGAGGCTGGCAGGCCCAGCCAACGGCAAACCGGCCCACGAGGGGCCGTTTGCCTGATCCGCGTTACTGACATGGAGACGGGCTCGCTTACTCGTACGAGAAGATGCTGCCCAGCTTGTCCATGCGTTCGAGCGCCATGCCCGAGCCGCGCACAACGCAGGTCAGCGGGTCTTCGGCGACGAGCACCGGCAGGCCGGTTTCTTCGGCGAGCAGGCGGTCCAGATCGCGCAGCAGTGCGCCACCACCCGTGAGCATCATGCCGCGCTCGGCGATATCCGCACCCAGTTCCGGCGGCGTTTGTTCGAGCGCGATCTTCACCGACGACACGATCTGGTTCAGCGGATCGGTGAGGGCTTCGAGGATTTCGTTGCTGGAGATTGTGAAGCTGCGCGGAATGCCTTCCGACAGGTTGCGGCCCTTCACTTCCATTTCCTTGACTTCGGAACCCGGGAACGCGGAGCCGATTTCTTTCTTGATGGCTTCGGCGGTTTGCTCGCCGATCAGCATGCCGTAGTTGCGGCGGATGTAGTTGACGATAGCTTCGTCGAACTTGTCGCCGCCTACGCGCACCGAACCCTTGTACACAATGCCGCCGAGCGAGATCACGCCGACTTCAGTCGTGCCGCCGCCAATGTCGACGACCATCGAGCCGGTTGCTTCCGACACCGGCAGGCCGGCGCCGATTGCGGCTGCCATGGGTTCTTCAATGAGGTAAACCTGCGAAGCGCCTGCACCGTGCGCCGCTTCCTTGATGGCGCGACGCTCGACCTGGGTCGAACCGCACGGCACGCAAATGATGATGCGTGGTGACGGCGAGAACATGCGCGATTCGTGAGCAGTTTTGATGAACTGCTTGATCATCTGTTCGGTGACGGTGAAATCGGCGATCACGCCGTCTTTCATCGGGCGGATCGCCTCGATGTTGCCCGGCACCTTACCAAGCATCTGCTTGGCTTCCTTGCCGACTGCCTGAATGGTTTTCTTACCGTTGGGACCGCCTTCCTGGCGGATCGAGACCACCGACGGTTCATCAAGAACGATACCTTTGCCACGCATATAGATGAGCGTGTTGGCAGTGCCAAGGTCAATCGCCAGATCGTTGGAGAAGTAGCTGCGCAAAAAGCCGAACATTCAAAATCCTGTCTCGCTTGGGGCCGGGCCTCGCAACGTATGCGCAGAGGGCGGCAGCGGAAAAAATAACAGCTTCAACCGGGCGGAAGCGGCGCCACAGGAACTTGAAGCTGCGAGGGAGTCTACCGGAGGCCGGAGCAAGGCCTGGTCAGAAAAATCCGAACTATCTTTGGGAATTGTTCAGAAAGGCCTTGTTAAGTCGGTCCGGGTTTGGGTCGAACGCGTAATGATACCTTATAATTTTGGATGTTTTGAAGGAAACGGAAGGCACTTTTTGCCGCCGCTGGCCCCTTTTTCGAGGTCTTCCTCCAGTGTCGTAACCCGCTGTCGCAGCATTGTTTTCTCCCGCTGCGGCGGTCCACCACATTTTCCGGTGACTGCATGGCTCTGACCCTGACCGATGTTAAACGCATCGCGCACCTCGCGCGGCTCGAACTGGCCGACGCCGACGCTGAGCACACGCTTGTCCAGCTCAACGATTTTTTCGGCCTTGTCGAGCAAATGCAGGCGGTCGATACCACCGGCATCGCCCCGCTTGCCCATCCGATCGAGCAGATCGAAGACGTCGCGCTGCGCCTGCGTGACGACGCGGTGACCGAAACGGTCGAACGCGAAGCTTTCCAGCGCCCGGCGCCGGCCGTCCAGGACGGCCTGTACCTGGTGCCGAAGGTGATCGAGTAAGACCCGCGAATAAAGCTCAGGATAAAACGCAATGCATGAAAAAAGCTTGACCGAACTGCGCGCCGCACTGGCGGCCAGGGAATGCTCCGCAGTCGAACTGGCGCAGCTGTATCTGAAGCGGATCGAAGCGGCCAACAGCCTGAATGCGTTCATTCAGGTCGACCCGGACCTCACGCTCGCGCAGGCGAAAGCCGCGGACGCGCTGCTGCATACCGGCCACGCCGGCCCGCTGGTCGGCCTGCCGATCGCGCATAAGGACGTGTTCGTCACCAAGGGCTGGCGCTCCACGGCCGGCTCGAAGATGCTGTCGAACTACGAAAGTCCGTTCGATGCAACGGTGGTCGCGCGTCTGCAGAGCGCCGGCATGGTGTGCGTAGGCAAGACCAATATGGACGACTTCGCGATGGGCTCGTCCAACGAGAATTCGTACTTTGGCCCCGTGCAGAATCCGTGGGATCGTAAGGCTGTGCCAGGTGGTTCATCGGGCGGCTCGGCGGCTGCGGTCGCTGCGCGCCTCGCGCCCGCTGCAACCGGCACCGATACCGGCGGCTCGATCCGCCAGCCGGCGTCGTTCTCCGGTATCACCGGCATCAAGCCGACGTACGGCCGCGTCTCCCGTTACGGGATGATCGCGTTCGCGTCGTCGCTGGATCAGGGCGGCCCGCTGGCCCAAAACGCCGCGGATTGCGCGACGCTGCTCAACGCCATGGCCGGTTTCGACGAACGCGATTCGACCAGCCTGACGCGCGAAGACGAAGACTTCACGCGCTACATCGGCAAGCCGTGGAAAGACGGCGGCGCTGACAAACCGCTCGCCGGCTTGCGTATCGGCCTGCCGAAAGAGTATTTCGGCGAAGGGCTGGCCGACGACGTGCGCGCCTCGATCGACACCGCGCTGAAGCAATACGAAGCTTTGGGCGCGACGCTGGTGGAAGTCTCCCTGCCGAAAACCGAACTGTCGATCCCGGTGTACTACGTGATCGCGCCGGCGGAAGCTTCGTCAAACCTGTCGCGTTTCGACGGCGTGCGCTTCGGCCATCGCGCGGCGGAGTATCGCGATCTGCTCGACATGTACAAGAAGTCGCGTGCGGAAGGTTTCGGTCCGGAAGTGAAGCGCCGCATTCTGGTGGGCGCCTATGTGCTGTCGCATGGCTATTACGACGCGTACTACCTGCAGGCGCAAAAGATTCGCCGCATCATCGCGCAAGACTTCCAGGAAGCGTTCAAGCAGTGCGACGTGATCATGGGGCCGGTCGCGCCGTCGGTGGCATGGGACCTCGGCGCGAAGGGCGACGACCCGATGCAGATGTATCTGGCCGACATCTACACGCTGTCGGTGAGCCTCGCCGGCTTGCCGGGCATGAGCGTGCCGTGCGGTTTCGGCGCGGGCGCGAATGCGCAGCGTCCGGTGGGTCTGCAGATCATCGGCAACTATTTCAATGAAGCCCGGATGCTGCAAGTGGCCGACGCGTTCCAGCGCGCGACCGACTGGCACCGTCAAGCACCGGCAGGAGTGTGAACACCATGGCCAAGCAATGGGAAGTCGTGATCGGTCTGGAGACCCACGCGCAACTGTCGACCGTTTCGAAGATTTTTTCGGGTGCTCCCACGCAATTCGGCGCTGCGCCGAACACGCAAGCATGCCCCGTCGATCTGGCATTGCCGGGCACGCTGCCGGTGATGAACCGCGGCGCTGTCGAGCGCGCGATTCAATTCGGGCTCGCAATCGGCTCGACCATCGCGTCGCGCAGCATCTTCGCGCGCAAGAATTACTTTTACCCCGATCTGCCGAAGGGCTATCAGATCAGCCAGTATGAAATCCCCGTCGTGCAGGGCGGGCAGGTGACGATTCAGGTCCCGGCTAACGAAAAGGCGGGCAAAGAAGCGTACGAGAAGGTCGTCAATTTGACGCGCGCCCACCTTGAAGAAGACGCGGGCAAGTCGCTGCACGAAGACTTCGCGGGCATGACCGGCATCGACCTGAATCGCGCCGGCACACCGCTGCTCGAAATCGTCACTGAGCCGGAAATGCGCAGCGCGGCTGAGGCGGTCGCGTATGCGAAGACGCTGCACACGCTGGTCACCTGGCTCGGCATCTGCGACGGCAACATGCAGGAAGGCTCGTTCCGTTGCGACGCGAACGTGTCGGTGCGCCCGGTCGGTCAGGCGGAATTCGGCACGCGTGCCGAGATCAAGAACCTGAACTCGTTCCGCTTCCTTGAAGAAGCGATCCAGTACGAAGTGCGCCGCCAGATCGAATTGATCGAAGACGGCGGCACGGTGGTGCAGGAAACGCGTCTGTACGATCCGGACAAGCGCGAAACGCGGTCGATGCGCAGCAAGGAAGACGCGCACGATTACCGCTATTTCCCCGATCCCGATCTGATGCCGCTCATGATCGACGCAGCGTGGGTCGAGCGCGTGAGGGGCGAACTGCCGGAACTGCCGGTCGCGATTCAACAGCGCTTCGTCACCCAATATGGCCTGACGCCGTACGACGCCAATGTGCTGACGTCGAGCAAGGCCATGGCGGCGTACTACGAAGCGGTTGTGCTCAAGGTCGGCCCGGCTCAAGCCAAGGTTGCAGCAAACTGGCTGATGGGTGAGGTGTCGTCGCAACTGAATCGTGAAGGCGTGGATTTTGCGGACAGCCCGGTTTCGTCGGCGCAACTCGCGCTGCTGCTGCAACGTATTGCTGACGGCACGATCTCGAACAAGATCGCCAAGGAAATTTTCCTCGCGATCTGGGAAGAGAAGGCCACCGACGAAGCCGCTGCCGATCGCATCATCGAAGCGAAGGGTTTGAAGCAGATTTCGGACACCGGCGCGCTGGAAGCGATCATCGACGAAGTGCTCGCCGCGAACCAGAAGTCGGTTGAGGAATTCCGCGCGGGCAAGGAAAAGGCGTTCAACGCACTGATCGGTCAGGCGATGAAAGCGACCAAGGGCAAGGCCAATCCGGCGCAGGTGAACGAACTGCTGAAGAAGAAGCTGTCCTGAGTTGACACTGGGCTAAGTCTCAGTCGAAAAAGCCACGGTCGAAGCGCGAGCTTCTACCATCACGGGCTGTTGCCGGAAACGAAAGTGGGGGCAACGGCCCGTTTCATTTTGCGGGCTCGTTTAAACGCAGATCACGGAGTGTGAATGGCGAAGCAACCCGAACTCGACGATTTCCGCGTACCGTATTTCGACGAGGGCAAGAAGAACAGCAAATTCTCGCTCGACGCTCTCGACCCGGCCGCGAAGCCTTTTTCGACCGGTTCGAAAGATACCGACCGGGCGCGTTTGTCGGAGATCGGCGCGAAGCTCGATACACTGCAGGAGTGCCTGCACGCGCAGCAGAGACGTCGGGTGTTGCTGGTGCTGCAAGGCATGGACACGAGCGGCAAGGACGGCACGATCCGCGCGGTGTTTCATGAAGTTGATCCGCTCGGTTTGCGCATCGTGCCGTTCAAGGCGCCGACGCCCGTCGAACTGGCGCACGATTTTCTCTGGCGCGTGCATGCACAGGCGCCCGCTGCTGGAGAACTGACCATCTTCAACCGCAGTCACTACGAAGATTTGCTGGTGCCGACCGTGCTCGGCGATCTGGATGCCGAAGCATTCGAGCGACGCTGTTGCCATATTCGTCAGTTCGAAGAACTGCTCGCATACAGCGGAACCGCCATCATCAAATGCATGCTGCACATTTCAAAAGACGAGCAGCGTGCGCGTCTGCAGGCGCGCATCGACGATCCGAGCAAGCACTGGAAATTCGACGTCGCCGATCTCGAAGCCCGCAAGCAGTGGGACAAATATCAGACGGCGTACTGCGATGCGCTGGCCGCGACTTCGACCGACTACGCGCCGTGGTACGTCATCCCGGCCGATTCGAAGACCCATCGCAATGTGATGGTTGCCGAGTTGTTGCTACGCACGTTCGAAGCGTTAAAGCTCGAATATCCGCCTGCCAAAGAATCGCTGAAGGGCATCAAGGTCAAATGACCCTGTACCTTCGGCCCTTTGCTCCAGAAACGAATCGAACATAAAAGGAACGACATGTTGCGTGTGATTACCGCCAACCTGAATGGCATCCGCTCAGCGGCGAAGAAGGGTTTTTTCGAATGGTTCGGCGAACAGAAAGCCGACGTGCTGTGCGTGCAGGAAATCAAATGCTCGCAGGACGATTTGACGCCGGAATTCATGTCGCCGCACGATTTCACCGGGTATTTCCAGCATGCGGTGAAGAAGGGCTATAGCGGCGCGGGCGTGTACACGCGTCACGAGCCAGACGAAGTCATTATCGGTTTCGGCAGCGAGGAATTCGATCCGGAGGGGCGTTATGTCGAATTGCGCTTCGGCAAACTGTCGGTGATTTCGGTATATGTGCCGTCGGGATCGAGTGGTGAAGAACGCCAGCAGGCCAAGTTCCGGTTCATGGACGAGTTCATGCCGCATCTCGCGGAACTGGCCAAGGAGCGCGAAGTGATTGTGTGCGGCGACGTGAACATCGTCCACAAAGAGATCGACATCAAGAACTGGAAGAGCAACCAGAAGAATTCAGGCTGCTTGCCGGAAGAACGCGAGTGGCTCACCAAGCTGTTTGATGAAGTGGGTTACGTCGACGTGTTCCGTACGCTCGATCAGCGGCCGGAACAGTACACGTGGTGGAGCAACCGCGGTCAGGCGTATGCGAAGAACGTGGGGTGGCGGATCGACTATCAGATCGCGACGCAGGGTATCGCCAGCAAGGCGAAACGCACCGACGTGTTCCGCGATATCAAGTTCAGCGACCATGCGCCGCTGACGATCGATTACGACCACAAGCTCAAGAAGTAAGCACGGCTAGAACCGCAGCGGAACCGCGTGAGCCGCAGGCGGGCCGCAAGCCGCAAGCGCTGCGGCCCGCGCAACTCACTCGCTGATCGGTTTGCGGCGCGGGCGGCCCATGCCGGCATAGTCCGGCAATGCATCGACGCTCTTGCCGATGGCCTTCGCATAGAGCGGCAGCATATCGGGCAAACGCTTGATGATGTCCTGGCGGCGCGCCGGCGTGTACGGGTGCACGTAGATATAGCCCTGGTCACGATTGCTGCGCGTCGCCTTGGCCAGCTTGTCCCATAGCGTGACCGCCGCGCGCGGATCGAAGCCGGCGCGCGACGCGATATCGCTGCCAATTACGTCGGCCTCGGTTTCGTCGGTGCTTTCGTACTTCATCTCCAGCAACCGCGAACCGATGCCGAGCGGCGCCGCGCCCAGATCGGCGAGTCCGAATAGCTGCGGGATCGTGCCGGATGAGTCGAGCTGGCTGGACTGGAGTTCGCCGAGTCGCTCACGCGCATGCTCGCGCAATGCGTGCGCAATCTCGTGGCCGATCAACATGCCGAGTTCGTTGTCATTCAGACGCGTGCGATCGAGCAGGCCGCTATACACAACGATCTTGCCGCCCGGCAGGCAATACATGCGGATATCGGGCGAGCGCACCACCGCCACATTCCACTTCCAGCCCTTCGCGCGCTCATTCCACTTCAGCGAATAGGGAATCAGCTTGTCGACGATCGAACGAACGCGAGTGACGTGGGCATCGGTATCGCCGTACAGGCGGTCCGCATGCTCCGCGCCGTACACGATCTGGCTGAATTCCTCGCCGGCTTGCGCCTCGAGCATGGGCGACGGGATCAGGTTACGAAATACGAGGTAGCCGCCGTAGCGCAACTGTGTGTTCGGACTACTGTAAGACGGGGCAGCGGGCGCGCTGGCGGCGGGCGTCGAAGTCGCGGCAGGCGCTTTTGTGGCCGCTGCCGGCACCGAGGTTGCGGCAGGCGTTCTGGCCGTTACCGGTGGCGGTGGTGGCTGCGTTGAAGAGGGCGGCGTGGCGGCCGCAGGCGCGCTGCCGGCTTTTGTGGCGCTGGTCGCGCTGGCCGTTGCCGATGTCGCGTTTTCGGGACTCGCTGTGTTCGTCGCCGACTTTGCCGCCGTCGTCGGAACTGTCGTGGCAGCGGTGGCCGGTGCGGCTGCACTGGTGCCGACCGCAGGCATCGCGGTCGCGTAGACGCTCAACGGCGCCGCCAACGTCAGGCTCGCGCAACCGAGCGCCAACGCCACTCGCAGCACCGCGCGGCGGGCTTTGGCCGAAGGAATCCCGGAGACCTTCGATTCCGGGCGCGTCACGCGCGCTGACAGAAGCGCCGTCACGACCGGGTTCTCCAAGGCGCAATGCGCAGCAGAAGCAGCATGCCGGGCAGCCCCAGCGCGGTACACACGATGAAGTAATCGAACCAGCCGATCTGTGCGACCACATAGCCGCTTGCGGCCGATGCCAACGTGCGCGGCACGGAGGCGAGACTCGTGAAAAGCGCGAACTGCGTAGCGGTGTAACGCGGATCGGTGGTGCTGGCGATGTACGCGGTGAAGGCCGCCATCGTCAGACCGGTCGCGAAGGTCTCCAGGCCGTAGACCAACGCCAGTGCGACTGAGCGTGGATCGAGCTGCACGGTCCAGTCGATGCCGACCAGCGCGAGCAGCCTTGAGGTGCCCTGGCTCAGCCAGACAGCGATGTCATAGATCGCGGCAAGACCGGGCGACGCCGGGCCGAGATGCGCGAGCCATGCAAAGCCGAGCGTCGACACCATCTGCAGGACGCCGAAGATCCAGAGTCCGCGGCCGATGCCGACCTTCATCAGCCAGATCCCGCCGACGAGCCCACCCGCCAGACTTGCGCCGAACGCAGTGGTCTTGGCGATTACACCGATCTGCGTACGCGAAAAGCCGATGTCGAGAAAGAACGACGTGGACAGCGTGGTCGCCATCGTGTCGCCGAGCTTGTAAAGGAAGATGAAGCCAAGCACGAAGAGCGCGCCGCGCCACCCATCGCGCTGGATGAATTCGCTGAACGGCTGCACGATCGCTTCGCGCAGATTCTTCGGTGGCGTGCCGTGTACTTCGGGTTCGCGCACCACCAGCGTCATGATCATGCCGGGCAGCATGAATGCGGCGGTGACGATGAAAACGGTGGTCCACGGCAAATGGTCGGACAGAATCAGCGCCAGCGAACCCGGCACCAGCGCGGCGATCTTGTATGCGTTCACATGCACCGCGTTGCCGAGACCCTGCTGTGTGTCGCTCAGCAATTCACGCCGGTAGGCGTCGATCACGATGTCCTGGCTTGCGCCGAAGAACGCGACCAGGGCCGTCAATGCCGCCACTGTCCAGATCGAGTCGCGCGGCGACACGAAACCTAGTGTCCCGATCGCGCCCGCAACGAGAATCTGTGTGACCAGCATCCAGCCGCGCCGTCTGCCCGGGCGCCAGCCCGGAAAACGCGGCACGTAGCGGTCCATCAACGGCGCCCAGATGAATTTCCAGGTGTACGGGAACTGAATCAGCGCAAAAAGGCCGATTTCCTTCAGATTGACGCCTTCGGAACGTAGCCACGCCTGCACCAGATAGACGAGCGTGAACAGCGGCAGTCCCGACGTAAAGCCGAGAAAGACGCAGATCAGCATGCGCGTATTCAGAAACGCGCGCCAGCCGGGATGTTCTTCGTGAGCGGTAAGTGCAGGCGCCTCGTGCGGCGGGTTCGACATGTGGATAAGTGGTGTTAGCTTTTCTTGACGCGATAGACCGCAAGACTACCACGCCAGTTCACCCCCCATCGCACCACCTGGCCATCGTGAAGCACCACGCGGTCGAGAATCTCGATGCCGACTTCCGGCGCCAGCGCTTCGAAATCCTTGATCGTCAGCACCCGCACGTTCGGCGTGTTGTGCCACTGATAAGGCAGCGACTTCGACACCGGCATGCGGCCCTGCAGCACGGAAAGCCGGTGCGCCCAGTAACCGAAATTCGGGAACGAGACGATGCATTCCTTGCCCACCCGCACTGTCTCGCGCAGGATCGCGGCCGTCTGGTGGATGGTTTGCAGCGTCTGTGACAGAACGGCGAAATCGAAGCTGCCGTCTTCGAACAGACGCAGGCCGTCTTCCAGATTCTGCTGGATCACGTTGACGCCGTTCTGCGTCGACGCCAATACCCCTGCGTCGTTGATTTCGATACCGTAGCCTTGCACGTCCAGTTCTTCGGTCAGGAGCGACAGCAACGAGCCATCGCCGCAACCCAGATCGAGCACGGTGGCGCGTGGTTCAACCCAGCGGGCAATCGCGCGGAAGTCCGGGCGCAGCGCCAGATAATCGAGTGCTCGCTGGTTCATGCGTTCACCTCGTTCGCAATACGTTCGTAATAGGCGCGCATCAGGTTGTGATAGCGCGCGTCGTCGAGCAGAAAGGCGTCGTGACCATGCGGCGCGTCGATTTCCGCGTAGGTCACGGTGCGCTTGTGATCGAGCAGCGCCTTCACCAGTTCGCGCGAGCGGGCCGGCGCGAAACGCCAGTCGGTCGAGAAACTGGCGATCAGGTATTTCGCCGTGGTGTGCGCGACGGCGGCGGTCAGATCGCCGTCGAAGGCTTTGGCCGGATCGAAATAGTCGAGCGCGCGGGTGATCAGCAGATACGTGTTCGCGTCGAAGTAGTCGGCGAATTTGTCACCCTGGTAGCGCAGATACGATTCCACCTCGAATTCGACGTCGAAGTTGAAGTTGTATGCGTCCACCGCGCCTTCCGCGCGGCGCAGCGAACGGCCGAATTTCTCGGCCATGTCGTCGTCCGACAGGTACGTGATGTGGCCGATCATGCGCGCGACGCGCAAGCCGCGTTTCGGCTTCACGTTGTGCGCGTAGTAGTTGCCGCCGTGAAAATCCGGGTCCGACAGGATCGCCGAGCGCGCCACCTCGTTGAACGCGATGTTCTGCGCGGACAGCTTCGGCGTGGACGCCACCACGATGCAATGGCCCACGCGTTCCGGATACATCATGCTCCACGCGAGCGCCTGCATGCCGCCGAGGCTGCCGCCCATCACCGCGGCGAAGCGCGTGATGCCGAACTCATCGGCGACGCGCACCTGCGCGTTCACCCAGTCTTCAACCGTGACCACCGGAAAGGTCGCGCCGTACGGCTTGCCCGTCGCCGGATCGATGCTCATCGGGCCGGTCGAGCCGAAGCACGAGCCCAGGTTGTTCACGCCGATCACAAAGAACCTATTGGTGTCGAGCGGCTTGCCCGGGCCGACCATGTTGTCCCACCAGCCGATGTCCTTCGGATTGTCGGCGTACACGCCCGCCACATGATGCGACGCGTTGAGCGCGTGACACACCAGCACGGCATTGCTGCGCGCGGCGTTGAGCGTGCCGTAGGTCTCGACCATCAGGTCGTAACCGGCCAGCGAGCTGCCGTTCTGCATGAGCAGCGGCTCGGTGAAATGCATTTTTTGGGGAGCGACGATACCGATCGATTCCATTCATTCCGCCATTTAACAAAAACAGGGCGGCTAGATTGGCGTCGGCGAGGCACGAAGGAGAAACGGTGTGCGCGGCTGACGACCTCTTTAGCCGCATTTATAGTGAACCGCAGGAAACATTTCCGGCAGTTCGCGCGCCCGCAATCGAGTCAGCAAATCGGCGCGTGATAGGTGTTCAGGGTGTTCTGGACAGCGGTCTCAGGAATATCGAGTTGCCGAAGTCTGGCGCAAAGTATAGCGGAAAATTTCATGCGGCAGCGGCGGGGCTCCTCGTGAACCCGCGTGCCGCGCGGACTACTGAAGAATCAGCAGCAGTTGTGCATCGGCATGTTCGGCGGGCTGCCGTGCAAAGCCGCTGCGAACATATCGATGCCAGCGGCCGATGATGTAGCTCAGCAGCAGACTCGCACGAATCGCGGGATCGTAGCCGGTGGGCAGCGAGGCGGCATGCGGATTCGCGCTCTGGCTTGCGTTTTCACCCGTGCTTGCGTTTGCCTCCATCTGGGCCAGCCGCAAACACTGCTTCAACGACGCTTCAATCCGCTCCAGCATCTGATTGACGCGCTCGGTCAGTCGCTCGTGCTCGCCGACCAGCGCCTCGCAGGTCAGCACGCGCGTCATGCCGGGATTCTTTGCCGGGAAGTTGAGCAGCATCAGCGCGATTGCACGGGCTTGCAGCACGCCGTTGTTTTCTTTGTCGGCGATCTGGTTGATCAGGCCGAAGATGGTCTGCTCGATGAACTCGATGAGCCCTTCGAACATTTGCGCCTTGCTGGCGAAATGGCGATACAGCGCGGCTTCGGAGACGCCGAGCCGGGCGGCGAGCGCCGCCGTGGTGATCTTTTCGCTCTTCGGCGCCTCCAGCATCGCGGCAAGCGTCTGCAGGATGTGCACGCGACGCTCGCCCGGCTTCAGGCGCGCCGCACGTGGGGCGGCCGACGGGGAGGGTTCGTCTTCGGCTACGGCTTCGTCAGGCTTGTCGATCGGCTGCATGGCTGTCGTCCCGAATGCTGTCCCTTCAATCGAACCGAGCGGGTGCCCAGTCGTAGCGATTTTAACGAACGAATGCAGCGATCGACATAGTGCGGCCGACCGGTGCCCGGCAGACGCGTTGGTATGCCGTCCGCGTGCGGTTTGCGCGGCAAATGGCCGGTGATCCACACGGTGCGGATGCCGAGCCGCCGGTAGTTCTTCAGATGTGAGCGCGTGTCTTCCACGAGGATCACATCTTTAAGCGAGACGTGCGCATCGCGCATCGCCCGGCGCAGCATCGCATGGTCAGGTTTGGCGCGCCAGTTGCGGCGATCGCGCATATGTTCGATGGCAATCACCTGTTCGAACAGACGCTCGATGCGCAGCTTTTGGAGCACCGCGCGCGCATAGGCCTCGGGCGCGTTAGTCAGCACGATCTTGCGACCGGGCAGCGACGCGACGAGACGCGCGACGCCGCGTTCGTGACGGATCATCGAACCGAGATCGGAGAACGTGTGCACGACTTTCAGGAAGTCGTTCGGGTCGAGCGGATGGTGGCGTGCCAGACCGAGCAGCGTCGCGCCATAACGTTGCGTGTAGCCGGTGCGCAGACGGTTGGCTTCGTCGATATCGACGCCCAGCGCGTCGATGATGTATTGCGTCATGCCCTGATTGATCGCCGGGAAGATCGCGTGCGAAGCGTGGTGCAGCGTGTTGTCGAGATCGAACAACCAGACCGGACTGCCGCCTGCGATGTGTGGACGACGGCGTCGGGAAGCGGGGGTGCGCATGATGGAGGACGCCGTTCAGGCGCGAGCAGTCGCTTCACGCAGCGAATGCGGACGACGATTCGCGATGCGGAAGGCGGTAAAAGAGGAGAGCGTGTCTTTGCGCCGGAGGGCGGTGCGCTGTGCACCACGTGGCGCAGTGATGGTGTATCTGCACGGCCCACACGGCACGCCAGGCTGGCGTGCCGTGTGGGCCGGGTTTGAGGCAGGAATCAATGCGAGCGGATCATCGTGCCGAACGGCTGTTCGGTGAGAATTTCCAGCAGCACCGAGTGCTCGATGCGCCCGTCGATGATGTGTACCGAACGTACGCCGCTCTTCGCGGCATCCAGCGCCGACGAAATTTTCGGCAGCATGCCGCCGGAGATCGTGCCGTCTGCGAACAGGCCGTCGATTTCGCGCGCCGACAGATCGGTCAGCAGATTGCCTTCCTTGTCCATCACGCCGGGGATGTTGGTCATGATCACGAGCTTTTCGGCGTTCAGCACAACCGCCAGTTTGCCCGCGACCAGATCCGCATTGATGTTGTACGACAGGCCGTCTTCGCCGAAGCCGATCGGCGAAATCACCGGAATGAACGCGTCGTCCTGTAGCGCTTTCACAACCGCGGGATTGATCGCCTCGACTTCGCCCACCTGGCCGATATCGAGGTACTGGCCCGGATTGTCGCGATCCGGCATCTGCATCTTGCGCGCGTGGATCAGGCCGCCGTCTTTACCGGTCAGGCCGACCGCGTGGCCGCCAAAATGGTTGATCAGCGTGACGATGTCCTGCTGCACTTCGCCGCCGAGTACCCATTCGACGACTTCCATCGTCTCTTCGTCGGTGACGCGCATACCCTGAATGAACGTGCCCTGCTTACCGATCTTTTTCAGCGCCTGGTCGATTTGCGGACCGCCGCCGTGCACGATGACCGGATTGATACCGACCAGCTTCAGCAGAATCACGTCGCGCGCGAAGCCTTGCTTCAGCCGCTCTTCCGTCATGGCGTTGCCGCCGTATTTGATGACCACGGTCTTACCGTGATACTGGCGAATGTAAGGCAGCGCCTCGGCCAGGATTTCAGCCTTCAGGGTGGGCGCGATCTGCGAAAGGTCAGGAAGCTCGGACATGGCGGCAGGCTCAGGCACGGAACAGTTAAAACAGGGCGAATTGTACAGGACTGGCGCGCTGCAACAGGGTTTTCGACACCGGCGCCGGTGACGGGCGGCGCAGGCTTTGCGCACTGCGCAATGGACAGGTGGAAGCAGCGCCCGACAATCAAGCTTACCGTCGTTCGGATAGGCCTGTGAATTGGCCGAACGGCCGACTCGCCGCGGCCCGCCAGCCGTGGCATCATTTCCTGATTCAGGCTTAAGCGAGACCATCCGGCCCCTTATGAAATTGTCAGCTTCCCGCTCCGAAAGCAGCGCGCTTTGTCCGCGCTGTGGTCAGGCATTCGATTGCGCCATGCACGGAGTGCCGTTCGACTGCTGGTGCAAAGCGATGCCCGCCATGCCGGCAGACCGGCTCGATCCGACCGGCCGCTGCCTGTGTCCTGAATGTCTCGCAGCGGAGATCGCACGAGCCGTGCAGCCGGCGCCGGGAGCCGGCTCACCTTGAACGTGGCGCGGTTTTGGCGGCCACGTTGCCGAACTAAGCCGCGTGGTGCCGGGCCGCAAGCATATTGAGGTCACGTGCAACAGCCTCGAGCGCCGGATCCCATTGGCCGAACTGCGGCTGCCGGTAGAGTGTCGCGCTCGGATACCACGGGCTGTCGGACCGGTCGAGCAACCAGACCCAATGCGGATTAACGTCGAGCAGCACCCATGTGCGCTGGCCGAGCGCGCCACTCAGATGCGCTGCGGACGTGCAAACTGTAATGACGAGATCGAGCGCGCTGACGAACGCGGCTGTGTCATCGAAGGTGACGAATTCGGCGGTGTAGTCCGACATCGGCAAACCCGCCGCCCGGGCCGCCGCGACATCCGTCCCGGCACCCGGTTGCAGCGAATAGAACGCCACGTCTCGCATGCCGCCGAAATGTTCTGCGTAGCGTTCCCACCCCACCCGACGGAATGGATTGCGCTGATGGCCAAGGCTGCCGGTCCACGTCAGTCCGACCTTGAGCCTCGTTTCACTGGCGAGCCTCTGTTGCCACGACGTACTGGCTGCAGCATCCGCACGCAAATACGAAGTCACAGCGGGAATGGTCTCCTCGCGCGTGTCGAATATCAAAGGCAGGCTAAGCAGCGGAATTTCGTAGTCGAACGGCGGCAAAGATTCGACGCCGCCGCCTGCCGAATAGTCGTCCACGTGATCACTGAGGCTGCGAGCGAGCAGCGCACCCATCTGCGGAAATGAATTCCAGACGAGACGGCCGCCCTCGCGATGAACACGATCGGCCAGCAGAGGGATATAGCGGCTGAACTGCAGGACATCGCCCATGCCTTGTTCACCCCAGACCAGCAGCGTTTTACCGGCGAGCGGTTCGCCTCGCCAGGTCGGCGCCGGCATTGCCGGGCGGTTGCCGCCCAATTCCAGTGAGCCGTCCCAGCGCGCTTCATGGGCTTGCCAGCCGTGCGCGTAATCGCCGCGCATGAGATGCAGCATGCTGAGATTGGCGCGCATGGTTGCGTCGTTGGGCGCTAGTGCACTGGCGGTTCTTGCGGCGTGCTCCGCTTCTTCCCAGCGTTGCGCTTCACGCAGTGCCAGCGCATAGTTGTTATGTGCCAAAGGGCTATGCGGCGCGCATTGCACGGCGCTCGCACCGGCTTCGAGCGCGCGCGGCAGATTCAGATTGACGCGGCTTGCCTGAGTGAGATTGGTCCACGCGTCGCCGTGTCCGGGTTCGTCATGAACTGCACTTTCCAGTAGTGCGAGTTGCTCGCCAAGGTCGCCGCCTGTGAGCACGAGGGCGCTAGCGAGATTGTTGCGTAACTGCGGCAGCTTCGGATCGATGGCAAGTGCGCGACGATATGGCGCGATTGCTTCGCTATGCCGGCTTGCCATCTGCAGCGTGTAGCCGAAACGGAAGTGTGCGAGCGCGCGATAGGGATCGAGTTGGGCAATAATGGCGGCGAGTTCGATGGCGTCGTTGTGACGTTGTTGCTCGAGCAGCGCAGCAATCAGCGATTCAATCGACTCGTCGTCGAGTGGATGGCGTTGCGCAGCGGCATCGAGCCACGTGGCTTCTGCTTCTGCGGTGCCGTTTTGTCGGGCTGCGGCAGCATGTCGCAGAAAAGTCAGGAAAGCTGACGAGGCGGGCATCTCGCTATAGGAAGTAGGCGGCATGGATGGTGTTGGGCGGTGCAGGAACCCGTGATGCGTAATCGGCCTGTGCAACGCTGTCGCAAAAATTCCATGTTACCGGCGCGAGGCCGCGAGGTAAGTCGGACTAGTCCGAACAGGTAAATTAAAGTCATGCATCGTATAACCAACACCGGCCGGGTCAACCTCGGTCATCTGTTCTGGCTACGTAGCCTCGCCATCATTGGCCAACTGGTGACGATCGCGTTCGTGCAGATCTTCATCGGCGTGCATTTGCCGCTGCCCGCCATGTTGCTCGTGATCGCCCTCGAAGTTATCTTCAACGGACTTACGTGGTGGCGCGTCTCGCAGCAGCGGCCCGAGTCCAATCTCGAACTGTTCGGCCAGATCTGGGTCGACCTCGGCGCGTTGTCGGCGTTGCTGTTCCTCTCCGGCGGCACGACCAACCCATTCGTTTCGCTATACCTGCCATCGCTCGCGATTGCCGCGGCCGTGTTGCCGTGGCATCTGATGGCATGGCTCGCCGCGTTCGCCGTGGCCTGCTATGCCGTGCTCGGTTTCGATTCCGTGCCACTGAATCTCGACAATCCGGCGAACCTGTTCGACTACTACCGTGCCGGCATGTGGGTGAACTTCATGGTCAGCGTCGGCCTGATTGCGTGGTTCGTCGCGCGTATGTCACGCGCTCTGCGACTACGTGACGCAGCGCTCGGAGAGGCGCAGCAGCGCTTGCTTCATGACGAACGCGCCGTTGCACTCGGCGTGCAGGCTGCCACTGTCGCGCACGAAATCGGCACGCCGCTGTCTACAATTGCAATGTTGTCCGAAGAATTACGCGATGCCGCGCGAACCGACAAAGGGCTTGCGCCATACAGCGCCGATCTGGAGTTGCTCGAACAGCAAATGACGCTGTGTACGTCGGCGCTTGCGCGGCTACGCAGCCGCGCGTCGACAGCGACCAACCGGCAAACGGTCAACGAATGGCTCGAATCGTTTGGCGAGCAATGGCGCTTGCGTCATCCGCATGTGAAGTTCCAGCGGATCGGTGAGCCGCCTGCGGGAGTCAGTCTTGACGACACGGTTGCCGTCAGTCAGATTCTCACGATTCTGCTCGACAACGCCGCGCGTGCGAGTCGCGATCACGTAACGCTGTCGTGCACGCTTGCGGCTCGCGCCGACCAGATCGTATTCGAAGTATGCGACGCAGGCCCCGGTATTCCGGCCGCGCTGCGCGGGTCGCTCGGTGCAATGCCGGTCGACAGCACGCAAGGCGGACACGGCGTGGGCCTCTATCTGGCATTTTCAGCGGCGGCACGTCTGAAGGGATCGATCGAACTGACCGATGTCAGCGAGAGCAAACTGCGTGGCACGCGCGCAGTGTTGAGACTGCCGCTTGCAGCGCGCAAATTACCAGGTGCGGGCCGTCAAGGCACTACGCCATCCAACACGGAGAAACAGGCATGAGCGATATGAATTTTCTGGTGATCGACGACGATGAGGTGTTCTCCGGCATCCTCGCCCGTGGTTTGACGCGGCGCGGTTATACGGTGGCCGAAGCGCACAATGCGGACGAGGCGATCAAGTTGGCGAACCAGCAGAAGTTCAACCAGATCACGGTAGACCTGCATCTCGGCAACGACTCCGGTCTGACGCTCGTCGCCCCCTTGCGTGATTTACAGCCTGACGCGCGCATGCTGGTGTTGACTGGTTATGCCAGCATCGCCACGGCGGTGCAGGCGGTGAAAGACGGCGCGGACAACTACCTGGCGAAGCCCGCCAACGTGGAGACAATCTTGTCGGCGCTGCAAAGCGAAGCGAGCTCGCTGCAAGCTGAAGAGGCGATCGAGCATCCCACGCCGTTGTCGGTTGCGCGCCTGGAATGGGAGCACATTCAACGCGTGCTTGCGGAGCACGGCGGCAATATTTCGGCTACTGCGCGCGCATTGAACATGCATCGTCGCACGCTGCAACGCAAGCTGGCGAAACGGCCGGTCAAACAGTAAGCACTGGACCTGCTTGGGACCTGTTTGTGCACTGCGGGCCATCAAGCAAAACGGGCTGTCTTTCGCAAGACAGCCCGTTTTTTTACGCCTTAAGTATGATCGGCCACGTGCGAGACGCGCGGCCTTAACGCGGCGTCAGCATCGACGCTGGTGTCCGCATCACAGCACGTAGCGCGACAGATCCTCGTCTTCCGCTACTTCGTTCAACGCGCGATCGACATATGCCGCGTCGATCTGCACGGTCTTGCCCGAGTGATTGCCCGCTGCGAACGAGACATCTTCGAGCAGTTTTTCGATCACCGTGTACAGGCGGCGTGCGCCGATGTTTTCGGTCTTCTCGTTGACCGAGTACGCGATTTCGGCCATACGGCGAATGCCGTCGTCGGCGAATTCGAGGTGCACGTCTTCGGTGGCCAGCAGTGCCTGGTATTGTTTGACGAGGCTCGCGTCCGTCGACACCAGAATCGATTCGAAATCGCCCACCGACAGCGAATCCAGTTCGACCCGAATCGGGAAGCGGCCTTGCAGTTCCGGAATCAGATCGCTCGGCTTGGCCAGATGAAACGCACCGCTCGCGATGAACA
The DNA here is from genome assembly GCF_046030555.1 of Paraburkholderia sediminicola. Classification (GTDB taxonomy): domain Bacteria; phylum Pseudomonadota; class Gammaproteobacteria; order Burkholderiales; family Burkholderiaceae; genus Paraburkholderia; species Paraburkholderia sediminicola_E. The sequence goes on from NZ_JAQQCH010000014.1 coordinate 195,917, forward strand.
GAATGTGATCGGTTTTCACCATGCCGTACTTGGTATTGATCGTGGTGCCTTCCACGAGCGGCAACAGATCGCGCTGCACGCCCTGACGCGATACTTCGCCACCGCCTGCTTCACTGCGCGACGCGATCTTGTCGATTTCGTCGAGGAATACGATACCGTTCTGCTCGACGTTCTGCACGGCTTTGGCCTTCACCTCTTCGTCGTTGAGCATCTTGCCGGCTTCTTCGTCGGTGAGGACCTTGAGCGCTTCCTTCACCTTCAGCTTGCGGCGCGTTTTCTTGCCGCCGCCGATGTTCGCGAACATCGAACGGATCTGCTCGGTCATGTCTTCCATGCCCGGCGGACCCATAATGTCCATGCCGACTTGCGGCTGTTCGACGTCGAGCTCGATTTCCTTATCGTCGAGCAGGCCCTCGCGCAGACGCTTGCGGAATGTTTGACGTGTAGTGCTGCCTTCGTCGACGGTATCCGCGGCGCTCGAGCTCGCGCCGAAACCGACCGGACGCGCGCTCGGCAGCAGGATATCGAGAATGCGGTCTTCGGCCTGATCTTCAGCCTTGGTTCGCACTTTGCGCATTTCCGTTTCGCGCGTCTGCTTGATGGAGATCTCCATCAGATCGCGCACGATGCTATCGACATCGCGGCCAACGTAGCCGACTTCAGTGAATTTGGTGGCTTCGATCTTGATGAACGGTGCGTCGGCCAGTTTCGCCAGACGCCGCGCGATTTCGGTTTTGCCGACGCCGGTCGGTCCGATCATCAAAATGTTCTTCGGCGTGATTTCCTGGCGAAGCGGGTCTTCAACCTGCTGACGGCGCCAGCGGTTGCGCAGCGCCACGGCCACTGCTTTCTTTGCGCGGCCTTGGCCGATGATGTGTTTGTCGAGTTCCGAGACGATCTCGGCAGGGGTCATGGTGCTCATCGTGGGTCCTTACTCGATCGTCTCGATGACGCGGTTATGGTTCGTATAGATGCACATGTCGCCGGCAATTTCCAGCGACTTCTCCACGATCTCGCGCGGGGACATCTCGGTGTTGTCAACCAGCGCCTTTGCGGCGGCTTGCGCGTAAGCGCCGCCCGAACCGATCGCGCAGATGCCGCCTTCCGGATCGAGCACGTCACCGTTGCCGGTGATGACGAGGGTGGTGGTGGCGTCCGCGGCGATCAGCATCGCTTCGAGGCGACGCAGCATGCGGTCGGTGCGCCAGTCTTTGGCGAGTTCGACGGCGGCGCGGGTCAGATTGCCTTGGTGTTTTTCCAGCTTCGCTTCGAAGCGGTCGAGCAGCGAGAAGGCGTCGGCCGTGCCGCCGGCGAAGCCGACCATCACCTTGCCGTTATAGATACGCCGGACTTTCTTCGCCCCGCCTTTCATGACAATGTTACCCAGCGTGACCTGGCCGTCGCCGCCAAGCGCGACCTTGTCGCCGCGGCGCACGGAAACGATCGTCGTGCCGTGAAATTGCTCCATATGCGTTCCTCTTTGCAAAACGGGTAGGACGCGATGGCGTGGACCACCGCATGAATCCTGGACGCGGACGGCGCGCAACGATGAACCGGTCGGCGCGCGCTCGTGTAACGCATGTTCGACTTATTTTAGGGCGTGCGCGGTCATATCAAGAGCCGGCAAATGGCATAAGACAAAAACACGGGGTTCAGAACGGAGGAGCGGGAGCAACGCTGAGGTGGGCCGCCGTCGGGATATGAACCACCCGGAGGCTGTCGGCGCAACTGGGCGCGCCCTCGAGCTGCCGCAAACGGGCGCTCAGAGCGGTTTCCCGGCAAAGCCCGAAAAGCGTCGCACAAAAGAAAAAAGGCGCACAGATCACCGTGCGCCTCTCGACGAAGCAGCTTAAAAGGGCGCGGAGCCGAAGCCGCGCCGTAGGCGGTCAGTCGCCGAACAGCTTTTGGCGCAGTTCGCGGCGTTCCTGCGCTTCGAGCGACAGGGTTGCCGTAGGCCGTGCGAGCAGACGCGGAACACCAATCGGCTCACCGGTTTCTTCGCACCAGCCGTAATCGCCCGAATCGATGCGCGCGATCGATTGCTGCACCTTCTTCAGCAACTTGCGCTCGCGGTCGCGCGTGCGCAGTTCCAGCGCATGCTCTTCCTCGATCGTTGCACGGTCGGCCGGGTCCGGCACGATTACTGTTTCGCGCAGGTTCTCGGTCGTCTGGCCGGCATTGCGGAGAATGTCCGCCTGCAGCTGTTCGAGCTTGTTCTTGAAGAAGGCGAGCTGATCCGCATTCATGTAATCCTTGTCGCTCATCTTCAGGATTTCGGCTTCAGTCAAGAGTCGTTTCGTCGTCATCTGGCTTGCTTCTTCAATGTGAGGCAAAACTCTTACATAGTGCCCGCACTTTCGTATTGCCCGCAAAAGCGCCACGAGGACGCGGAGCGCTGGGCGGGCACGGACGATGGGCTGTCGGTGACGCCGAAGCGCCTTGCGCCCACGCGCCGGGCGTCGCTACGCCAATGCGGGGCCGAACTCCTCTGGAAACCGTTTCTCAAATGCTCCTGAGGCATTGCTTGCCGGCAGCGCGCCTTGTCTGCTGTGCCAGCCGGCATTGTCGGCGTGATTTCCGGATAAGATTTTCCGGCGCCGTTTCAGGCCCGGCGCGGAATACGCGCTGACCGGGCAATTCGTTGTCATTCTCCAGTGGGCACGTATTGTAACTGAATCACAATCCAGCACCGCAACTGGTGAAAATCCCCTGGCGGCGCACTGATATCCCGAAAATATAACGCGCGCACGACCAAAAAGCGATGGTCGTGCACGGTTTAATACAGCAGGGTTTTCACGTGCTTTTCACACGCCCGACATTTCAGCGGGCTTTCGGCCGGTCTTCCACGTATTCTGCAGACGATTGCCTCGTGCCCACAGGCTGCGCGTTCGTGGCAAGGGCGCTGCAGCACGCCGCGTGCCGCGTCACGTCCACAGCATGGCAAGGCGTGACGCTTACGCCAGACAGGCGTCCAGGCCGTCGGTGATCAGGTCTTGCGGCAGTTCGATGCCGATAAACACCATCTTGTTGGTCTTCTTCTCGATCGGCTGCCATTTCGCGGCCAGATCGCTGCCCATCATCTGATGTACGCCCTGGAACACCACCTTCCGGTCGACGCCCTTCATATACAGCACGCCTTTGTAGCGCAGCAGGCGCTCGCCATAGATCTGCAGAATGCCGCCGAGGAAGTCCTCGAGCTTGTTCGGATCGAACGGGCGGTCGCTGCGGTAGACGAACGATTTGATCTTGTCGTCATGGTGCGCGTGATGGTGATGCGCGTGGTCGTGACCTTCGTGGTCGCATTTGCCATGGTCGTGATCGCAATTCTCGTGATCGTCGTGCTCCGCATGGGTGTGGCCGTGCTCGTCATGCGCGTGAGCGTGGCTGTGCGCATGTTCGTCTTCAGCGAGGAAGTCCGGATCGATTTCGAGCTTCGAATTCAGGTTGAAGCCGCGCAGGTCGAAGATTTCCTTGATGTCCGCTTCACCGAAATTGACGATCTTGATCGCCGCCCGCGGATTCATGTGCAACAGGCGATGGCGCAGATCGTCCACGTGCTTTTCGTCGACCGTATCGGACTTCGTGATGAACAGGCGATCGGCGAAGCCCACCTGGCGCTGCACCACTTCATGCTCGTCGAGCTGATGGTTCGCGTGCTTCGCGTCGACCAGCGTGATGATCGCGTCGAGCAGGAATTCGTTGGCGATCTGGTCGTCCATGAAGAACGTCTGTGCGACCGGGCCCGGATTGGCGAGACCGGTGGTTTCGATCACGACACGGTCGAAATCCAGCTCGCCGGACTGCTTCTTGGCCGCCAGATCGCCCAGCACGCGTGAAAGGTCGCCGCGGATCGTGCAGCAGATGCAGCCGTTGCTCATCTGGATGATCTGCTCGCTCGTGTCCTGCACGAGGATTTCGTTGTCGATGTTCTCTTCGCCGAACTCGTTCTCGATCACGGCGATCTTCATGCCGTGCTTTTCGTTCAGGATGCGCTTGAGCAGGGTGGTTTTGCCGCTGCCGAGAAAGCCGGTCAGGATGGTGACTGGGATCATGTTGGTCGCCTTTACGTAAGTCTGTGCATAATCGAATTTACAGCGCGAAATGTGCCGCCCATTCTCTGCAGCGAATGCGTCTGCGAATCCGCTTTGCCGGGCGCGGCAGCCTGATGGCGCGCGGCCCGAGCTAGCCGGATATTGAAACATATCTGTGAATCCGGCGCTGGCCGCGGGGGCGAACCCCTCCGCGGCGCAAGGGATATACCCTCGAAGCTATGGGCGATCAGGCGATTTGCAACAGCAGGCCTTTCAGGTATTCGCCTTCCGGGAATGCGGTAAGCAACGGGTGGTCAACCCCGGCGCCGAGGCGCTTGAGAATCCGCGCATCGACGCGCGCATCGGCCGCCGCGCCGGACACGATCTTCTGGAACAGTTCGGAGTCGATCGCGCCGGAGCATGAATAGGTGAACAGCAGGCCGCCGGGGCGCAGCAGCTTAAGGCCAGTCAGGTTGATGTCCTTATAGGCGCGCGAGGCGCGGTCCACGTGTTCACGCGACGGCGCGAATTTCGGTGGATCGAGCACGATCAGGTCGAAGCGCTCGCCCTCGTCGTACAGACGGCGCAGGGTTTTGAACGCGTCTGCGTCGAGCCAGGTGGCGCGCTCGGCGTCGAAACCGTTGGCTGTCACGTTCTGTTGCGCGAGCGCCAGGGCTTCGCCCGACGAATCGATCGACACAACACGTTTGGCGCCTCCTTTCAAGGCGGCGAGCGAAAAGCCGCCGGTGTAGCAGAAGCAGTTCAGCACGTCGCGATCCTGCGCGAGCTGCTGCACCAGCAGGCGGTTGTCGCGCTGGTCGACGTAGAAGCCGGTTTTGTGGCCATTGCGCACGTCGACGTGATATCTCACGCCGTTTTCGTTCGAGATCAGCGCTTCCGAGGGCGCTTCCCCCGCCAGTACGCCGGTGATCTGCTCGAGCCCTTCCTTCTGGCGGATCGACACGTCCGAACGCTCGTAGACGTTCGGGCAGCCGGTCGCGTCGGTCAGGGCGGCGACGATCGCTTCCTTCCATGCTTCGACGCCGGTCGCCATGAACTGGCATACCAGCTGGCTGCGCTGACCTTCGTCCTCGGCCACGTAATGATCGACGATCAGACCGGGCAGGCCATCCGCTTCGCCGAAAATCAATCGTACGGCGCCGGTGTTGTGCACCATCGTCTGACGATGCGCGAGTGCCCGCTGCACGCGGCGCTTGAAGAACGCGTGATCGATCGGCTCCATTTCGTCGAAGCTCCACACGCGTGCGCGAATCTGCGAATGCGGGCTGTAGGCCGCGCGGGAGAGGAAGCGGCCGTCGTGCGCGCGCACCAGCACGGTCGCGCCGGGCGCGGGATTGCCGTCGACGCGATCGATCACGTTGGCATAGACCCACGGATGGCGGCGCAGCAGCGATTTTTCTTTCGACGGTTTGAGCGTAACGGTATTCATCAGGGTGTCAGCTGGAGCAAGAGGCCGCGCGGAAACAGAGTCGCGCGGCAGGTGAAGCGAAGGTGGAGACCGCAAGCCGCAAAGAGCGGAATCAGTCGCGTTTTTTGGCGCGCGGATGCGCCTGATCGTAGACGTGCGCGAGATGCTGGAAATCGAGCGCGGTGTAGACCTGTGTGGCGGTGATGCTGGCGTGCCCGAGCAGTTCCTGCACAGCCCGCAGATCGCCGCTCGACTGCAGCACGTGCGTGGCGAACGAATGCCGCAGCACGTGTGGGTGCACATTGGCGGGAATGCCCGCGACCAGCGCCGCGCGCTTCACACGCTCGCGCACGACATTCGGCGACAGGCGATTGCCGCGCGCCGACAGAAACAACGGATGCGAATCGTGCTTGACCATCTGGTCGCGCACCGCGAGCCACGCGTTCAGGGCGACGAGCGCCTTGCTGCCAACCGGCACGATGCGGCGCCGGTTGCCCTTGCCGAGCACTTCGACTTCGGCGGAATCGAGCTTGAGCCAGCCCGCGGAACGGTAGCCACCGGCGTCGGCAAAACGGGCGTCGAGGCCGACCAGTTCGGACAGCCGCAAGCCTGACGAGTAGAACAGTTCGAGGATCGCATGGTCGCGCAAACCTTCGGGCGTCGCGGCGGGCGGGCTCTCCATCAGGCGCGTGGCGTCGTCGACGGAAAGTGCTTTTGGCAGCGCTTTCGGCTGCTTCGGCGCCCGTACGGTGGCGACCGGGTTGGCCGGCAGATCGACGCGGCCCGCGAACCAACGGTAGAACGCGCGCCAGGACGACAGCCGATGACTGATCGAGCGCGCCGTCAGGCCACCGGCATGCGCCCGCGAAACCGCGCCGCGAATATCGACAGCGGTGAGGCTTTCAAGCGGCCGACCTTTGGCCAACAGCTTGAGCTCCTCAAGTTCGTGGGTGTAGCCGCGCAACGTATGCGCCGACAGCCGCCGCTCATGTTCGAGATTCGACAGATAGGCGGCGATCGGGTCGGCTTCGGTCACGATGGATTTTCGTGGATCGCGTGGCTCAGCGCGGCAGCAGGCGGCTCAGCGCCGCGCTTGCCAACGCGCCGATCTGCGTCAGGAAATCGGTCGCCATGCCGTCATGGAAGCGGCGCGCGTCGGCCGAACCCATCACCAGCAGGCCGAAGGTGGGCGCTTCTTCCTTCCCTTCGGGGTCGCGCAGCGCGAGCAACGCAATCGATTCGGTGGCGTGCGCGGACTCGCTCGTGCTGCCTGCGGACTCATCGTCGCTCACGGCCGATACCGCCGGCGTCAGCCACTGCGCCGCTTCGAAGCCGGTGTTCGCGCCACAGTACGGTGTGGTGAGGCTATTCGCGAAGATTCGCACTTCCTCGCCGACATGGCGCGCGAACTCAGCCTGTGAATAGGGCTCGGAGACGTCCCATACGCGCAGCGCGGCTTGCGGCACATCGAAGATATCGCGCAAACCGTTGGAAATCGTGCGGGGCAGCGCATAAGGATCGCGCTCGGCCATCACGCGGATGGTCCAGCGATTGAATTTCGAGGCAATGCTGTCGTTTTCGTGACCGTAGCGCAGCAGCTCGGCCAGACGCCGTTCGAGGTGCTTGTTCTTGTCGCGCAGCATTTCCATCTGACGCTCCTGCAGCGACACCGCGGCTTTGCCGTGCGGGTTCGCAAGCCGGATCGTCGCGAGCATTTCCGCGTTTTCGGCGAAGAATTCGGGGTTGGCGAGCAGATATTCGGCGACTTCGCGATCGTTCATGGTTTCGGCTAAAGGACTACGGGGCGACGCCTTCGGGCGGCGCATCGGTCATGAGTTCGGTCGGCCGGTGAAAGAGCCGCCTGGTCCGGCTCTTTCACCGGCCTATTGGCCTATTCACCGGCATCTTCATCGGCCTTTTCGGGCCACGTGTCTGGTACTTCCTGGGCCGATCGCTCGGCCGCTGAATCGGGTATTACGCTGGCGCGGGTCAGTCGGCCAGTTCGATCTCGCCTTCGAAGACGGTTGCCGCAGGGCCGGCCATTAGCAGCGGTGCGCCGCCTTGCGTGCAGTCCCACGTGATGGTCAGCTTGCCGCCGTGCGTGTGCACCAGCACCGGCGCATCCAGCAGTCCGCGGCGAATGCCGGCAGCGACTGCCGCACATGCGCCCGTGCCGCACGCCAGCGTTTCGCCGGCGCCGCGTTCGTAGACGCGCAGCTTGACCTCGCTACGGCCGACGATCTGCATGAAGCCCGCGTTCACTCGCTGCGGGAAGCGCGCGTGCCGTTCGATCACCGGGCCTTCGACGAGTACCGGAAACTCTTCGACGTCGTCGACCACCTGCACCGCGTGCGGATTGCCCATCGACACCATCGAAATCCAACGCGTCACACCGTTCACGTCGAGCGGCCAGAGCGTGTCCGCGCCCTCGCGGCGACCTTCGAGGCCTTTGTTGGCGAACGGTACGCGCTCCGGTTCAAACACGGGCGTGCCCATGTCAACCAGCACTTCGCCGTTTTCCTGCATGGTCAGCAAAATGGTGCCGTTCTGCACTTGCACGCGCACGCTGCGCTTGTCGGTCAGGCCACGGTCGCGCACGAACTTGACGAAGCAGCGCGCGCCGTTGCCGCAGTGCTCGACCTCGCCGCCGTCGCAATTGAAGATGCGATATCTGAAATCAACGCCGTCGACGGTGGGCTTCTCGACCAGCAGCAACTGGTCGGCGCCGACGCCGAAATGCCGGTCCGCGAGCGCGCGCACCTGCGCCGGTGCCAGGTCGACCGGTTGGGTGTAGCCGTCGAGCACGACGAAGTCGTTACCCGCGCCGTGCATTTTGGTGAATTTCAGTTTCATCGCGCTATTGTAAGTGACGCGCCTGCAGGTGGGCTGAACGCACCATTATTTCCGCGTTCCCGCGCTTTTTTCGAAGTTCGCTTAATACACGCTCGGCTCGCCCGGCGGACGGGTCTTGAAGCGCTTGTGCACCCAGTAGTACTGCTCGGGGATCAGCGGAATCTGCTCTTCGAGGAAGGCGTTCATGCGGCGCGCGTCGGCTTCGTCGTTGCCAGTGGGGTAGTTGTCCCACGGCTTGAAGACCTTTAGCCGGTAGCCCTTGTAGTTCGGCAGCACTTCGCCGATGAACGGCACCACCTGCGCATGGCCGACCCCGGCGAGCCGCCCGACGGCCGTCAGCGTGCACGCCGGTACGCCGAAGAACGGCACGAACGTCGAGTTGCGCATGCCGTAGTCCATGTCGGCGCCGAGCATGACCGGCTTGCGGGCCCGCAACCAGCGCAGCACGATGCGCGCACTATCGGCGCGGCTTGCCATGTCCGCGCCGAAGCGCCCGCGCGCGGCTATCGCCACGTCGTCGAGCACCTTGTTGGACATCGGCTGGTAGAGCGCTCCGCACTGCCGGCGCAGCGCGTGATTGATGAACACGGAGCCCGCCTCGATACCGACGAAATGCGCGCCAAGCAACAGGGTGGGCGGCATGTTGGGGTCCAGCAGATCGATTTCGCTATCCACCTGCACGATCTTTTCCAGCTTCTCTGCAGACCAGAACCACTGGACGCTGCGCTCGACATAACTGCGGATCGCGTGGCGGAAGTGTTTCTGCGCGATCTCTTTGCGGTCCTCGGCGCTCCACTCGGGAAAACACAAGCTCAGGTTGATGTGGACGATGCGCTTGCGGCTGCTGGGGACCTGATAGAGCAGCCAGCCCAGTCCGTCGCCCAGTCGGGCAACGAAACCGTACGGTAACAAAGCCAAAAACTTCAGCAGCCCAATGGCCAGATGGGCACCAAGACGACTCAGCATGCCGCCCCTCCGTATAGGGCGTCGAGCGACGCTTTGCTCAAGGAACCTGGAAACGGGTCGAAATACACCACGGGTGATCACTCTGTGACAATCAAAGGAAGTCGCTATAATAAGGGCTTCGCCGAGTTAATAGACAACTTGCGGGGCGAAGCTGGCGGGTGCGATCCATGGGATATGCCCCTGCCGGTAAGGTAATCCGCTAAAGCGTCGCCGCTTCAAGGCTCCCGAAGCTGGCTACGTGAAACTCAACCGTAACCACAAAACAGGAGTCTGCAACGTGGCAAACGATTATCTCTTCACTTCCGAATCCGTGTCCGAAGGCCATCCCGACAAAGTCGCGGATCAGATCTCGGACGCCATCCTCGACGCCATCCTGACCCAGGACAAATACTCGCGTGTCGCAGCCGAAACGCTGTGCAACACGGGTCTCGTCGTGCTGGCCGGTGAAATCACCACCACCGCGAACGTCGATTACATCCAGGTCGCACGCAATACGATCAAGCGCATCGGCTACGACAACACCGATTACGGTATCGACTACCGCGGCTGCGCGGTGCTGGTGGCATACGACAAGCAATCGCCGGACATCGCCCAGGGCGTGGACCGCGCGCACGACAACAACCTCGATCAGGGCGCCGGTGACCAGGGTCTGATGTTCGGTTACGCGTGTGAAGAAACGCCGGAACTGATGCCGCTGCCGATCCATCTGTCGCACCGTCTGGTGGAGCGTCAGGCGAATCTGCGCCGCGACGGCCGTCTGCCCTGGCTGCGTCCGGATGCGAAGTCGCAGGTCACCGTGCGTTATGTCGACGGCAAGCCGCATTCGATCGACACCGTCGTGCTGTCCACGCAGCATTCGCCGGACATCGATCTGGCCGTGCTGCGCGAAGCCGTGATCGAAGAAGTCATCAAGCCGACGCTGCCGGCTGACCTGATCAAGGGCGACATCAAGTTTCTGGTGAACCCGACCGGCCGGTTCGTGATCGGCGGCCCGCAAGGCGATTGCGGTCTGACGGGCCGCAAGATCATCGTCGATACGTACGGCGGCGCTGCGCCGCACGGCGGCGGCGCGTTCTCGGGCAAGGATCCGTCGAAGGTCGACCGTTCGGCAGCGTATGCCGGCCGTTATGTCGCGAAGAACATCGTGGCTGCCGGTTTGGCGTCGCGCTGCCTGATTCAGGTGTCGTACGCGATCGGCGTTGCCCAGCCGACGTCGGTCATGGTCAACACGTTCGGCACGGGCCGCGTGTCGGATGCAGTCATCACGAAGCTGGTGCTGGAGCACTTCGATCTGCGTCCGAAGGGCATCATCCAGATGCTCGACCTGCTGCGTCCGATCTACGAGAAGAGCGCGGCCTACGGTCACTTCGGCCGCGAAGAGCCGGAATTCACGTGGGAAGCCACGGACAAGGCGCTGGTGCTCGCCGAAGCAGCAGGCACCGAACCGGTCGCCGCGCTCGCAGAATAAGCGCGCAGTCCGCTTTAGCAAAAAACCCCGCCGGCGTAAGCCGGGCGGGGTTTTTTTATTGCCTTTGCGGTGTGCCGCGACTCATTCAGCCGCCTATTCAATCGCTTATTCAGCCACCCGCTTAGCCACTTACTCAGCGGCTCGCAAATGCGAACGCAAACCAGCCGGTGCTGCCGTTCGTCGACATACGGCGCGGGCGGCGGCTCGTGCTCTGGGGAGCGGCGACCGGCGCATTGCGCGTAGCGGTGAGACGCAGCGGCGTCGGTTTGCGCAGCAGCGTGCGCAGCGAAAAACGGCGCGAACTGCCTTGCAGGCGCAGCGCGGAGAAAAAGGTGTGGAACCACGTGCGAATGCCGTCGACCGCTTTGGCTTCGCGCCACTGTTCGCCTAATGCGCGAGTGCGGGTGGCATGATGACGCAGTGCGCGCACGACATGGCGGCGTGCCGGACGCGCCGCTTTCAATGCGGCGCGGGTAAGACGGGTGCTCAGAAGAGTATGCATGGCTTCACAAGTAGGCAACGTGTCGCGCGACGGAGTGTGCGCCAGAAAGAGCACCAAATGTGCCAATGGCGGTGTCGCGATGGACGGCGCGAAAGCCTGGAATTCGATGGAAAAGGGCACGGAGGACGGCGGAGCCGGTCACAGCGGCGCATGCGCGCCGCACAAGTGCGGGAGTAGCGATCAACATGTGTGCAGGCTACACGCGATTCGTGACGTCAGAAAGTCGGTTTTTACCCTGCGAATACGGGTTTTTACGGGGTAAAGCGGCGTGCACGTTGACGGGGTCGCGCCCTTTGCGGGCGATTGTCGTGCGTGCTTGCCCTGACAGGGTGCCTTGCGAAGCGCCATATCGCGTGAAAGTAGTGCGTAAAGCCTGGTTTCTCGAAAGGTGAAACAGCGCACAGTCCGATCGCGCCCGTTTTACAATCGAGCATCAGTCAGTCGAAAGTAACGGAACACCATGTCACTTCACTCGAAGAAAGAGCAGATTCAAACGTTGCGGGAGCAAGGATTTGTCGTTGTGCCTGGATTGGTGTCGCCCGAGCGTTGCGGCGAGCTGAAGCAGATTGCGGAGCGGCAGTTGAAGGAAGCGGTCGCGCCGATCGAGTTCGAAGCGGATCTTCGCTATCCAGGTGCGCCTGAGTCGAAGTATGCGCCGGGTGGCCATACGGTTCGGCGGCTGCTGGATGCCTATGGGCGCCATCCGCATTTTGCGCAGTGGGCGACCGCGCCGGAAATTCGCGGCTGGATGGAGTTGTACTTCGGTGAGGAGCCGCGCTTATCGCGGGCGCATCACAATTGCATGATGACCAAGCACCCTGCTTATGGCAGCTTGACCGGCTGGCATCGTGACGTGAGGTATTGGTCGTTCGAGCGTGACGATCTGGTGTCCGTGTGGCTTGCGGTCGGTTCGGAGACGGTCGATAACGGCGCGTTATGGTTGGTGCCGAAGTCGCACAGCGCCGCCTTCACTTCCGACCGGTTCGACGAGGCCAAGTTTTTCCGCTCCGATCTGGAAGAGAATCAGGCATGGATTCGCACGGCGGTCTCGCCCGAACTCAAAGCCGGGGACGTCGTGTTCTTTCACTGCAACACGCTGCATTCTGCTGGCAAGAACATCAGCGATCAGGTGAAATTCTCTTTGGTGTTTACCTATCACGGGGCGAGCAATGTGCCCCTGCCGGGCTCCCGCTCGGCGGCTAAGCCAGAAATTGCCTTTTAGATGCTTTGCCTTGCGCGGCGCGGATGTTCGTTGGTCTCGCGCCGCGTAGGCAACCAGCGCTCTATCGCTTGCGCCCGGAAACAGCCACGCCGGTCAGACCGGCAATCGTGGCGATAGCGCCGGCAACGATCAGCGTGATCGCCTTGTTGGTCGGCGATCCGGTAAACACGCGAGACACCTCGCTGCTGACCGAGTTGAACGCCTGTCCACCGAAATACAACAACACGATACCGCCGACAATCAGCGCGATTGAAATCGCCTTCGTCATGAACCTGTCCTTTCGATAAGCTTTGATCGGCCAAAGTGTAGGGGAGCCGCAAGCAATCGTCCATCCCGCATACTGGGCGTCTGCAGGCATCACGCCAATTGGCTACCATAGCGGTCTGGCCTCACCCATATCTGAACAATAACCTGCACGCCTCCCGCAGCACGTGATCTCCTCACGCCCGTGATCGCCGGGCGACTTCAACATCAAGGACACTAGCAATGGCTTACGAAGCAGCTTCAGAACGCTATTCGGACATGCAATACCGCGTCTGCGGCAAGTCGGGTCTCAAACTGCCGGCGCTGTCGCTGGGCCTGTGGCACAACTTCGGCGATACCACGCCGATTTCCACGCAGCGCGATATCCTGCGCGCGGCCTTCGACCTGGGCATCACGCACTTCGACCTCGCCAACAACTACGGCCCCCCGTACGGCAGCGCTGAAACCAACTTTGGCCGGCTCTTTAAAGACGACTTCAAACCGTATCGCGACGAACTTCTGATCTCGTCGAAAGCGGGTTGGGACATGTGGCCGGGTCCGTACGGCCAAGGTGGTGGTTCGCGTAAATACGTCCTGGCGAGTCTCGATCAGAGCCTGCAGCGCATGGGTCTCGACTACGTCGATATCTTCTATTCGCATCGCTTCGATGCCGATACGCCGCTCGAAGAAACCGCGGGTGCACTGGCGAGCGCCGTGCAGCAGGGCAAGGCGCTGTACATCGGTATTTCGTCGTACTCGGCGACCAAGACGCTCGAAATGGCCAAGCTGCTCGCCGAGTACAAGGTGCCGCTGCTGATTCATCAGCCGGCGTACAACATGCTCAACCGCTGGATCGAGCATGAGCTGCTGGACACGCTCGAGAAAGTTGGCGCCGGCGCCATCGCGTTCACGCCGCTCGCGCAGGGTTTGCTCACCGACAAGTATCTGAACGGTGTGCCGGAGGACGCGCGCGTCAACAAGCCGGGCGGCGGTTCGTTGAAGCAGGAGCATCTGAGCCCGCAAAACATTGAGCATGTGCGCAAGCTCAACGACATCGCACAGCGCCGCGGGCAAAGCCTCGCGCAGATGGCGCTGGCTTGGACACTGCGCGATCCGCGCGTCACGTCCGTGCTGATCGGCGCGAGCCGAGCGGAACAGGTGCGCGAGAATGTCGGTGCGCTGAAGAATCTCGCGTTCTCGAAGGAAGAACTGGCGGAGATCGACCGCTACGCGACCGAAGGTGGCATTAACCTCTGGGAAAAACCGTCGACGGATCAGGCGATCTGATTCGGCGGCTCTTTTGTGCCCTGGAAGTAGATGTAGAAAAGCCGCCGGTGAGGCGGCTTTTTCTTTGGCGTGTTCAAGCGGTGCGCGGTTTTTTGCGACCGGTAGCTTGGGTGCGCATGCGCACAGATCAGGTCGCGAACAGTAGCGGTCCGACCGTGAGCGCTGTCCAGATCAATGGCGAGAACAGACATCGCAGCGGCCGAAGCGCTGTGATCAGTCAACCAAACCACTGGCGAAGCGTCCGGAGCGTCTGCGTCAGGCCCCCGCTACACCAGCGCCGGCAAGCCTTCGACCAGCACGACCGCGAACACTACGCCGATAAGCGCGCCAAGCACGCGTAGCACGTTGTGCCGAAATTCCGTCTTGCAGGGGAGCGCGCCGACAAATAGAGCGCCAGCCAGCGCCATCGGAATGACCAGAATGAAATCGCCGATCGTGAAATAGGTCGTCATACCCGTCTCCTTATGTAGTACAGGCGAGGACAGTGGCTCTATTTCTGGAGTCATACACTGCCACGCTCGATTCGAGTATAGGCGACGGTTAGATCAACATAACAATGCTTTGCGGCGCTGCAGCGCGTCTTCGTAGACTGCTGAACCCAATGCTGCAAGGGCGGTCGCGATTGGCGCGGCGCAGCAAAAATGCCGTTAAAAATGAAGTATTTGCTTACACGGGCCTTACTTTTTAAGTCTGATCGATGCGCTACGGATTGTTCCTGCCTCACGCGAGGTACGCCGATACAAGCCGGATTCGATGCTGCATCCAACTTCAGTTTTCCCGAAGCGGATCAGCCGCGTCCTCTCATCCGGCGGTCTGTTCGCGCTGACGCAAGCGCATGGCCGCAACGATACCGATGACGAGTAGCACGCCTACAAGTCCAGCAATACCATTCCAGCCATAACCGGCCCACACATGGCCGCCGTAAGAGCCGACCACGCTCGAGCCGATGTAATACGCAAGCAGATACAGCGCGGCCGCTTGCCCCTTGGCTTCTTTCGCGAGGCGCCCGACCCAGCCGCTCGCCACCGAGTGTCCGGCGAAGAAGCCGAACGTCACGCACGCGATCCCGATTGCAATTGCGGCGATTGGATGGAGCATCGTGAGAGCGAGGCCGAGCATCATCAGTAGCAGGCTGGCGGTCAGCACGCGCGCCCGGCCGAAAGTGTCGGCCATGCGGCCCGACCAGGGCGACGCGACCACGCCCGTCAGATAGACGACGAAAATCGCGCCGATCTCCGTCTGATTCAACAGGTAAGGCGGTGCGAGCAGCCGGTAACCGATGTAGTTGTACAGCGTGACGAAGCTGCCCATCAGCACGAAACCGAGCAAAAACAGCAGAGGCAAGCCGGGTCGCGTGAACTGCATCAGTAGTGCACTGCGGTGATGGGCAAAGCCAAGCCCGCGACGCGGTACGAAATGGCGCGACGGCGGCAGCAACGCACGAAACGCGAGCATCGCGAGAATGCCGAGCACGCCGATCGTGCCGATTGCCACGCGCCACGAAAACAGATCCGCGACGACACCGGTAATCACGCGCCCGGCCATCCCGCCGATCGCCGTACCGCCGACATACAGCCCCATCGCCAGACCCAGTCCGTCGGGGTGCACTTCTTCCGCGAGGTACGCCATCGCGACGGCGGGCACGCCACCGAGCGCGAGTCCTTCGAGCGTGCGCAACACGAGCAATTGATGCCAGTGCGGCGCGATCGACACACCGATCGTCAATAGCGCCGACAACGTGAGCGACGCGGTCATCAGTTTGTGACGGCTCCAGCCCTCCGAGACGAAACCGGCGACGAACACGGCGAGCGCGAGCGCGGCTGTGGTCAGCGAGAGCGACAAGCTGCTCTGTGCCGGCGTCACGTCGAACGCCGTAGAAAACGCAGGCAGCAACGGCTGTACGCAATACAGCAGTGAGAAGGTGGCATAACCGGCGAACAGCAGCGCGATGCTGGCTCGCCAATAGGCGCGCGTGCCGCGTTCGAGATAGGGGGTGTTGGGGACGTCAGGCACGGCAGTGGATGTGAAAGAAGCGGATGACGCGGGAACAGCTGAAGTAGCAGTCCGGTGGGATTCCGGCGATGCGGTCACGAAAAAATCTCCTTGGGGAGCGCAAAGTACTCAAAGGAGTTAAGGATACGCTGAAAAAGCTCGATGGGTAGCTGCGGCGGGCAGCGAGGCGTCGCTATGATGTGCGCAGGTGGCATGCTCGCCGTGGCTTCCGCATTCGTTTGGGAATAACGTCCGAACGCCGAACGCCGAACGCCGAACGCCGAACGCCGAACGCCGAACGCCGAACGCCGAACGGCCCAACCACTAACCATGCGCCGCAGCCTCGCTCGCAGGCGCTGCGGGATGCACGATCTGTTCGTCGGTCGGTAGCGCGGACGTGTCCCAACCACCGCCCAATGCCTTGATCAACGCGACGCTCGCAGCCATCCGGCGGCGCGCGATCGACACTGCGTTCCGTTCGTTGGTAAGCGCGGTGGTTTGCGCGACCACGACGTCGAGATACGTGATCGCGCCGTTTTTGTAGCGGTTCGACACGACAGATAGCGAACGCTGCGCAGCGGTCACGGCGTCGTCCTGTGCGGCGGCTTCCTGTTCCAGCACGCGCAATGCGGCGAGGTTGTCTTCGACCTGGCCGAACGCGGTCAGCACTGTTTGGCGGTATTGCGCGACACTTTCGTCATAGTGCGCGCGAGCCTGTTCTTTCACCGACGCACGTCCGCCGAAGTCGAGCAGCGTGCCGGCCAGTGCCGGCCCGAGCGACCACAGACGGCTCGGCGCCAGCAGCCATTGGCTGTAGTTGGTCGCTTCGAGTCCACCCGTCACCGACAAAATCAGGCTCGGAAAGAAGGCTGCCGTCGCCACGCCGATCTGCGCGTTCATGTCGGCAACGTGCCGCTCCGCCGACGCGATATCGGGTCGTCGTTCGAGCAAGGCGGATGGCACGCCCGCTGCCGCGACCACCGGCACCGCGGCGAGCGGTGCAACCGGTAGGGAAAATGTCGAAGGTGTCTGGCCGATCAGGATCGCGATCGCGTGTTCGAGTTGCGCGCGCTGCACGCCGAGGTCGAGTGCTTGCGCCTGCGTGGTGTTCAACTGCGTCTGCGCCTGAGCGACATCGGCGTCGGTGGCGATGCCGCCGGCGTAGCGGTGTTGCGTCAGATCGAGTGCTTCCTTGTAGGCCTTGATCGTGTCGTCGAGCAGTTGACGCTCCTGATCGAGACCGCGGAGTTCGAAGTAGTCCGTTGCCAGTTCGGCCTGCATCGAGAGGAGTGCGGCCTGCGCGTCGGCGGCGCTTGCCTGTGCCTCCGCTTTCGCACCTTCGACGCTGCGTGACACGCGGCCCCACAAGTCCGGTTCCCACGACGCGTCGGCTTGCACGAGATAGTCGTTCAGCGTGAGACCGGCGGTCGACTTGTGAAGCACATTTTCCGATGTCCGCGCGCGTGAATAGTCGCCGTTCGCGCTGACGACAGGAAAAAAGTTCGAGCGGTATTGGGCGACTGTCGCGCGGGCGGCGCGAAAGCGCGCCTCGGCGGCCTGCACGTTCTGATTCGCGCTGGCAACCTGCAGTTCGAGTGCGTCGAGCGACGGGTCCGCGTAGACGTTCCACCACGCGCCGCGCGAGAGGGTGTCGGCGGGTTGCGCGGGCTTCCAGCCGGTGCCCTCGAGTTCCTTGTAGGTCGCGGCGGTGGTGGCAGGCGGCTTGACGTAGTCGGGGCCGACGGTGCAGGCAGTGAGCGTATACGCCAGCGTTGCGGCAAGCAACGAGACAAGCGTGACCCGCGGCGCAAAACGGCGACGGAATGCCGGCGCGTTCACAATGCGTCCCTCACCGTTTGCAGACTGGCGACGTGCGCAGGAGGCGCACTAGCCGCGGCTGCGCCCGAAGCGCCTGCCGCACCGCCGCCACCCGCGGCTGCACCCGCTGCACCCGCCGCACCCGAAGCACCCGCCGCTTTGCCCGGCACGATCCGCACCGGCGCACCGTCCACGATTGAATCCTGTGGATTCAGAATCACCTGCTCATCGCCTTGCAAACCGGATGCGATGGCCACACGCGTGCCGAAGTCAGTTCCGAGCGAAACCGGCAGCAGCTTCACTTTGTGCTGTGGATCCACGGTGGCTACTTTCACGCCGTCCGGGCGAAACAGCAATGCGTTGCCGGGCAGCGTAAACGATGCGGCGCCCGAGCCCAAAGCGAAATGTACCTGCGCGTACGCGCCCGGCAGCAGATCGCCGTTGCGATTGTCGACATCGACTTCGACGAGCATGGTCCGTTGTTGTGGGTCGACGGCGCCCGCGGTGCGTGCCACGCTCCCTGGGTAATGTTTGGACGGTGTCTCGGTCAGCGTCAGAAACGCCGTCTGCTGCGCGTGAACCTGTTGAGCGTAGGCCTGCGGCACGTTCACATACACACGCAATCTGTCCGCCTGAGCGACATGGAACAGTTCCTTCGCCGGGCCGCCGGAACTGCCCGCATCGATCAACGCTCCGACATCGACATTGCGCGCCGTCACGATGCCGTCGAACGGCGCATAGACCTTCTGGAACGATTGCGTCTTCTCGAGGCGTGCCACGTTGAAGCGCGCGGCGTCCAGCGTGCCTTTCTTCGCGAGCATGTCGCCGACCTTCTCGTCGGTTTCCTGCTTCGAGACGGATTTGCTTTTAAGCATCTCGGTCCAGCGGTCGGCGGTGCTTTTCGCGAGCGCGTAGTTGGCGTCGGCATTCGCCAGATCGGCGCGGGCGGCGCGCAGTTGATCGTCCACTTCGGGCGTGTCGATTTCCGCGAGCAACTGGCCGTTCTTGACGTGCGCGCCGATGTCCGCGTACCACTTCTTCAGATAGCCGTTGGTGCGTGCGTAAATCGGCGTGTCGAGAAACGCCTGCACGTTCCCGGGCAGCACGAGGTCGAGTCCCGCTGTCGATTTCTGCGGATGCACGACTTCGACGCTCGTCTGGCTGGCGTGCTCGGCGTCGCGCTCGAGTGCCGCATGTGCGTCATGGCGCGACCAGATGCCTTGCGCCGCGAGCAGAACGACGACCACGGCCACTGCCGCGATGATCCAGCGCGAGCGCTTTCCTTTCGACGGATTGAGCGCAGTGTTGGAGCCGTCTGGACGTTTTCCTTCCATCAACCATCCCCTATCAGATTGCCTGGGCAGTCGACGCTGCCTCTTGTGCTTCGTGTTGTTTGTTGTGTGCTGGTCGTCATGGTCGTTGCACCACATGCTCGGCTGCCCGCTGACGCCGTGCCGCGAGCCGGCGGTAGATCATCGAGAACACCACCGGCACGAAGATTAGCGTAGCCAGCGTGCCGACCGTCAAACCGCCGATCACCGCGCGCCCAAGCGGCGCATTCTGCTCGCCGCCTTCGCCGAGACCGATTGCCATCGGCACCATGCCGATCACCATCGCGAGCGCCGTCATCAGCACCGGACGGAAGCGCGTGAAGCCCGCTTCGATCGCCGCGCGTGTCGCGTCGCCGTGTTCGAGCAGCTGTTCGCGTGCGAAGCTGATCACGAGAATCGAGTTCGCGGTGGCGATGCCGATACACATGATCGCACCCGTGAGCGCTGGAATCGACAGTGTGGTGTGTGTGAGAAACAGCATCCACACGATGCCCGCCAACGCGCCCGGCAGCGCCGTGATGATAATGAAGGGATCGAGCCACGACTGGAAATTCACCACGATCAGCAGATACACCAGCAGGATCGCAAATACCAAGCCGGCGAACAGACCCGAGAACGAATCGTTCATTGTCTGCACCTGGCCGCGCACTTCGATAGTCGAGCTTTTGGGGAGATCGGCTTTGGCGTCGTCGATGATCTTGCTGATGTCGTCGGATACGCCGCCGAGATCGCGGCCGTCGGCGGTGCCGAAGATGTCGATGGTGGTTTGCGCGTTGTAGTGAGTGAGCACCGCGTTGCCCGCTTCGCGTTTCATCGTGGCGAGCGAGCCGAGAATATTGCTGCGGCCGTTCGCGTTCAGCGGAATGTTCGCGAGCGATTGCAGGGAATCGATCGTGTATTGCGGCGCTTCCGTGATCACGTTGTAGCTGACGCCGTTGCGCGGATTGAGCCAGAACGTCGGCGTGGTCTGCTGGCTGCCGGACAGCGTAATCAGCAGATTGCTCGCAATATCGCGTTGCGAGAATCCTGCCTGCTGCGCACGCGTGCGGTCCACGTCGATAAAGATGCGGGGCAAATCGGCGGGCTGCTGGATGCGCGCATCGGCGAGACCCGGTACCGTGCGCAGCCGGTTCAGCAACTGCGCGGCGAAGGCGCGATTACCGGCTACCTCGCGCCCGACGATCTGAATGTCGATCGGCGAGGGCATGCCGAAGTTGAGCGTCTGGCTAACGATATCCGCAGGCAGGAAGGCGAACTGCACACCGGGGAATTCATCGGTGAGCGTTCGGCGCAGGGTGCGTACGTAGTCGGCGCTTGGATGATGATCGGGATTCAGCGTGATGAGTATGTCCGAATCCGAGGTGCCGATCGTGCCGGTGTTGCTATACGAGAGGTTAATGCCCGAGACAGGCAAGCCGATATTGTCGATGAGCGAATGCAACTCGCCCGCCGGTATCAGCTGACGAATCCGCGTATCGACGCGGTCGGTCACCACAGCGGTTTCCTCGACCCGCATGCCGGTTTTGGCACGCAGATGCAACGCGATGGTGCCCGCATCGACTTGCGGGAAAAAGTCGCGGCCGAGAAACGGCATCAGTAGCATCGACGCGCCACAGCAGATGAGAAAGAGCGTCACGAACAGACCCGGCCGCGCAACCCGCGCTTCGAGAAACACACGATAGCGCTCGCGAAAACGGGCGAAGCCGCGTTCGAAGGAATAGTGCACGCGCATGAACGGATTGCGTGTTTGCACGGGTGCGTGATGCGGGTCCGCCGGTTTGTGGTGATACCGCAGCAGGTACTTGGCAAGCGTCGGCACAAGCGTACGCGAGAAGAAGTAGGACGCTAGCATCGCGAATACCACTGCTTCGGCAAGCGGAATGAACAGGTAGTGCGCGACGCCCGTGAGCAGAAACATCGGCACGAACACGATACAGATGGATAGCGTCGAGACCAGTGTCGGAATCGCGATCTGGTGCGCGCCGTCGAGAATCGCCTGTTCGAGCGTCTTGCCTTGCTCGAGTTGATGACTGATGTTTTCGATCGCCACGGTCGCGTCGTCGACCAGAATACCGACCGCGAGCGCGAGGCCGCCGAGCGTCATGATGTTGATGGTTTCACCGAGCATCGACAGCGCAATGATCGAGGTGATCATCGACAGTGGAATCGACACGGCGATGATCAACGTGGCGCGCCAGTTGCCGAGGAACAGCAGAATCATCAAGCCGGTGAGGCATGCGGCGATCAGCGCTTCACGCAGCACGCCTTGCACGGAGGCGCGCACGAACAGCGACTGATCTGCGACTGGATCGATGTTCAGCGAAGCGGGCACGAGATTGCGCAGCGTCGGCATCATCTTCTTGATGCGGTCGACGATTTCGAGCGTGGACGTGTTGCCGCTTTTGTTGATGGTCAGCAAGGCGGCGCGCTGGCCGTTCACGCGCACGATGTTGGTTTGCGGCTGGAAACCGTCGCGCACATGGGCGACGTCGCGGATATAGACCGTGCCGTTGGCGGTGGATTTGATCGGGATGTTATTGAGGCCGGCGAGCGAATCCGGACTGCCGTTCATCTCCACCGAATATTCCGTCGAACCGATTTTCGCCGTGCCCGAGGGCAAGATCAGATTCTGCGCGGTGACCGCATTCACCACGTCCATTGGCGACAGATTGCGCTCCTGCAGCTTGCGCGAATCGATATCGACCATGATCTGCCGCTGCTTGCCGCCATACGGCAGGGGTGCCGATGCGCCCGGCACGGTGGCTAGCTGCGTCTTCAGGAAGTTGTTGCCGAAGTCGAACAGCTCCTGCTCGGTGAGCGAGGCGGACGACAGCGCGAGGCGCAGGATCGGCACCGTCGAGGCGTTGTAGCGCAGGATATTTGGCGGCGTGATGCCAGGCGGCAGCGAGCGCAATTGCGTCTGTGACAGCGCGGTGACTTCGGCGAGGGCTTCATCAATGTTTGCGTGCGGCTGAAAAAAGATCTTCACGACCGCGATCCCGTTCAGCGAAGTCGACTCCGTATGCTCGATATCGTTGACCGCGGTCGACAGCCCACGCTCGTAGTTGAGCACGATGCGCTTTTCCATTTCGTCGGCGGGCAGGCCGTTGTACGACCAGATCACCGACAGCACCGGAATGTCGATATTTGGGAAAATGTCGGTGGGCGTGCGCAGGATCGTCAACGGCCCGACGATCAGCAAAAGCAGGGCCAGCACGATGAAGGTATAGGGGCGCCGCAGCGCCAGGCGAACGATCCACATGGTTAATGAGGTTGATGAAAGCCGGCGCGGCACGCACAGCGGTTACGACGCATGCCGCGGCGGACGGCAGCGGGCACAATAGGCGGATTGAGCGGGTCGTTCTGGCGGTGCATGATTTTGATATATCGCCCCAGCTGGGTTTATGATGGTCTCGTTACGACGCTGTACGCCCAGATCATCGGCCCGGCGCGCCGTAATGGGAATAGGGCGAAACGACGGGTAAACAGCCTTGAGTTCGCGCTTTCCATGGCCCCGCAAAACGGGAACAATGACTCGAACCTCTCACGCGTCTTACGCGCAGCAGATTGGGTGCGTACGCAACGTTATTGGCGAAGCGGCGCTTTTATCATCACCTTGACCGGCGCGGAAACCATAAAGCCGGCTATAGGAGAAACGGGGAAACATCATGCAAATCGGTTCCATTGTCCGCTCGGTGCATATCGCTGTGCCGAAAGACGCACGTGGGATTGTCATGCGCATTCTTGGCGACATGGCGATGGTGGCCTGGTATGCCGGCGAACCCGGCACATCGGAGCATCTGAACACTGAACCCTTTTTCCTTGAAGATCTGATTGATACGGGCGAGCAGGTGCGCCCGGCGAGCGCGCAAGTGCATTGAGGCTGGTTTGAGTCCGATTCATGGTGGTTGCAGGTGGCCGTAGGCCGCAAGGTGAGCCGACGCCCTCGTCTTTGACGGCGGCGCGGCGCACAATGCGAGCATGAACGACGACAATCTCGACCCACAGGACGGCGCCAACAGCGCCGTGCCTTTCGCCCGGCTCAAGCCGGAAATCGTGCTTGACGCGCTCGACAGCGTGCTCAGCAGCGTCGGTGTGTACACCGACGGCCGCATGCTGCCGCTCAACAGCTACGAGAACCGCGTGTACCAGGTGGGTGTGGAAGACGGGCCGCCCGTGGTCGCCAAGTTCTATCGTCCCGAGCGCTGGACCGACGCCGCCATTCTCGAAGAACACGCCTTTGTCGCCGACCTCGCCGCGCGCGAGATTCCGGCTGTACCCGCGCGTGTTTTCGACGGCCGCACGCTCCATACCTTCGACGGTTTCCGTTTCTCGATTTTCGAACGCCGCGGTGGCCGCGCGCCCGATCTGGACCGGCGCGATACGCTTGAGTGGCTGGGGCGTTTTATCGGCCGCATCCATGCGGTTGGGCAGACGCAAAACTACACTGAGCGTCCCACGCTCGACATCAACACGTTCGGCTATGAGCCGCGCGATTTCCTGCTGTCGCAACGCTTCGTGCCTGACGACGTGCGGACCGCGTGGGAAACCGTCGTGAATCTCGCGCTCGAAGGTGTCGAACGCGCGTTCGAGCGCGCCGGCGATATTCGCATGTTGCGAATGCACGGCGATTGTCATCCGAGCAATGTGTTGTGGACTGACGCGGGCCCGCATTTCGTCGACTTCGACGATAGCCGTATGGGGCCGGCAGTGCAGGACTTATGGCTACTGCTGCCGGGCCAGCGCGCCGAGGCTTCGCGTGCGCTGACGGATCTGCTCGCCGGCTACGAAGACTTTTGCGACTTCGAGCCGCGTGAACTGCATCTCGTCGAAGCGTTGCGCACGCTGCGGCTGATTCACTACCAGGCGTGGCTCGCGCGCCGCTGGGACGACCCGGCGTTTCCGGCGGCTTTCCCGTGGTTCAACACGCAGCGCTATTGGGAAGACCGCATCCTCGAATTGCGCGAGCAGCTCGGCGCGATGCAGGAAGGGCCGCTCTGGCCGGTTTGAGCGGTCGCTGTTCCGATGGAGCCGGAGGTAAAGCGCTGGCGCGGGACACGCCCTTGCCGTCCTACGGTGCCTGCGATGCCACGCTCGACGATTCCACTAGCGTCGATTTGACAATCACTTCGGCGCGCACGTCGCGCCCGATCGCTTCGATCGCGGGGCGCATCTGGGCGAAGTCGTCGGGCGTGCACACCTCGCTGTCGAAATGCGTTGCGCCGTCGCGCGTCATCGTCACGACATTGCTGAGCGGATCAAACGTGTACTGCGACTGAAAATCGACGAAACGGTCCTGGGTCCGTTTCGCTTCCGGCATGTCGAGCACGTGGAAATTCGGCGGCAACTCAATGCGCGCCCGTTCATGCAACGTCAGGTTATGGCAGACGAATGGCTGCGTGCGCTGCCGTTCGCCGAGCCAATAGCGGATGTCCGCCGCGAAGCCACCGGCCAGACTCGTCAGCGCCGGAATCGATGCCGCTGCGCCCGGCACCACGAGACTTTCGAGCGTGCCTTTCATCGTGATCGCCAGCGGACCGTCCGCAACGGTGAGGTCGCTGGTGGTCAGCGTGGCGGTGCCACGCATGTTGGCGCTGCGCAATTCCGCCTGGATCGAGTCCTCACGTTGCGCGGGCGTCTGAGTGCGCAACATCGCGCGCGCCTGTTCGGCCGAGGCGCCCGATGCTTCCAGCTTATAGGTGAAGCTCGCCGAGCCATCCGGTTCGACCTTGATCGACAGGTCGGTGCTGCGCGTCATCAACTCAGTGGCCGGCGTTTGCGCGACCACGCCCTGATTGACGAGAACGGTGGGCCGGTTCATATCGGACGATGGCAGAAAGCCGAATTCGACATTCGATGCCGTCGAGTCGGCGTATTGCTGCAAATCCGGCAGCCACGTGATGGCGTGATTGATGACACCGTAGCCCGGCACGCTGGGCAGCGTATAGATCGAGCCGCTGCTGATCAGGACCGGCTCGTTGCGGACGCCGACCGCGTCGAGCAGCGCGCCATATAACGCCACGTGATCCTTGCAGTCGCCGTAGCGGTTCGCGAGGATCTCGCTTGCGCTGTGCGGCACCACCGAGCCACGCCCGACATAGATCGCCACATAGCGGACGTTGCGGCGCACCCAGTCGTACAGCGTTTTGGCTTTGTCGCGCGGTGTCCGGTCATGTGCCGTGAGGTTTTGTGCGAGACGAGTGACGGCGGCGTCATGCGCGTTCGGGTCGGCAGCGGATGCCCTGTAGCTGGCGGCGAAAGCGGCGTAGTCGGGAAAGGTCGAGACCATCAAGCGGTCGCCATACGACACGTAGGCAATCGAGCCGCGCTCCAGCCGGCTGAAATGCGCCTTGTCGTAACGATATTCGTAGCGTGTGCGACCGTTACGCGTCACCGGCTGCAGCGCGGTGAACCCGCGCGCATCGGCATAGAGCGGTTTGTCGGCGGGCAGATCGTAGACGAGATGGAAGTTGTGGGTCGGCGCGAGATCGGGCGGCGTGAAGTCGCTGAACTCGCCCGGCACGATCGGTTGCTTTTGCGTCTTGCGATAGGTGAGGTGCACGCGCGAGCCGGGTTCGACGGCCGGGAACACGATCACCTTTTCCTGGATGTCCTGAAACATCGGCGCGTCGAACGAGCGGGCTTCCTGCACGTCGCGGATTTGCTCGGGCTGCACGTCATGACGCACGCCGTCGGCGGTGATCGTATAGGCCTCGATGATCTGCACGTCCGCCATATTGCGGTTAAACCAGACGTATTGCTGCGCCACCCGCGCGACGCCTGCTTCGTTGTTCACGCGCAGCGTCATCGAATCGAGCTTGGAGAAGGAGCCGTCGGCGTTAACGGTGAAGGTCTGCGTTTCGCCTTCGTTGGTATAGGGATCGTCCAGTTTGGCCGCGATGCTCGCGCTCGCCGCGTGGATGCTGGCAAGCCAGCCGAGAGAGGCAAGACAAACCAAAGAAGCGAGGCGCATGGCAGGCAGGTATCCGAACGGTAACGTTGACGGGATCGCCAGCTAGAGTCGGTTTGCGCCGCCTGGATGTCAAGCGGATGTCACGCATTGCGATTGAGCAAATGCCATAATTGTGTAATGATATCCATTCTCAATTGAAAGGCGCCGCCAGCTTTCTGTCACATTTCTCCTCCTCTGTGACTGCCAGCCAGCCTCTCAGCCGGACGGCCTGGACCGCAAGCCGGGTTTGTCCGGCCCTTCCTTTCAAACTTTCCATGACCGCTGATATGAGCGAACGCTTCGTTGTCGCTCGTTGGCGAGGGTTTAACTTGCTGCACCTGGAGCCTGGATGTGAACGCGCCTGATTCGATCGATATGAAACCTGCTGCTGGTGGCGGTACGCAATACACCGCTCATACGCCGGAGCGCGGTCATCATCTGATGGATGACGCCGAGCAGGCGGCGCGACGCCGGCGTTCGCGGCGGTCTAATTTCATCAAGTGGTTGCGCAAGGTGCACGGATGGGTTGGCCTGTGGGGTGCGGTGCTTGGGCTGATGTTTGGTGCGACTGGTTTTTTGCTGAACCATCGGGGCGGACCGTTGAAGGTGTCGTCAGGTGAGCCGCAGGTCGAGCAGATGCAGATTTCCGTGCCGCAAGGGAAGCTGAAGTCGCCGATGGATATGGCGAATTGGCTCAAGGATGAGTTGAAGATCGACGGCAAGCCGGGGCGGGTGAAGCGCGAGCCGGCGCATCCGGTGGCGTGGGGCGATCGCAGCACGATGCAGCCGGAATTCTGGCAAGTTGGGATGTTTGGGCCTACTCAGAATGTGCAGGCCGAGTACTGGGTTGGGAATGGGTTTGTTGCGGTGAAACGCACGCAGAATTCGTTTCTCACGACGATGAATAATTTGCATCGTGGTGTGGGGTTGAGTGTTGGGTGGGTTTTGTTGATTGATACGATTGCTGGCGGGATGATTTTGCTTTCTTTGACTGGCGTTTTGCTGTGGACCGAGTTGAATAAGCGGCGTGTTGTAGGTGTATTGCTGGTTGGCGGCTCGGTGGTTGCCGCTGTGGTTTGTGGGTTAATGTGATTTAGGTTTTTTTGCCTGCGCGGCGCTTGGTGTCTGTGTTTTTATGGCGTTGGCCTTTGCTTGAATTGTTATTGGTTTATTAGCGTCGCCCCTGTGCGGGGCG
>NZ_JAQQCH010000015.1:0-205830 GCF_046030555.1 Paraburkholderia sediminicola
GGCAAAGAGAAGTAAGTGCCTGCCCCGCACAGGGGCGACGCTAATAAACCAATAAGAATTCAAGGAAAGGCCAACGCCACAGGCCAACAGACAATAAGCGCCGCGCAGGCAAAAAAACCAAACCCAAACCCCAAACCATCAAGACGCCCGATAAGGCGTCCACACAGGCACAGGCGTATCCCTATCCCAATGATCAAGTTCAGACGGCGTCATAACATGCTCCTGTATAAAGAGTGCACAACCACCACCACAATGACTATTTCTTTCGGAAACCGAATCATCGCGATGCATCAGCCTCATTGCCCGGTGGCAACACGTGTCACGTCACCACTGCCACCTTCCTGCAATGCAATGCGCGCAGCCTGCGTCTGACCAATCAGACCTTTATTCGGATACGACGTACGATTCAATGCAGGCAGCGAGCCGTCACGATACGCCGCGACCAGTTCGGCCTTAACTTCAGCACGGGTTTTGCCGCCTGTAGTCGGTGCGGGTTGCGTTTCGTATGTGCCGGCGTGCCCAATCCCACCGCTATTGCTTTGAGCAAAAACCGGTGCGCTGGCAAGCAGCGAAAGAGCCAGACCTGCTAAGAGATTGCGTTTCATGATTCACTCCTGTCGATTCGTTTGCAGCACGAGGAGCGCTGCGACAGGGTGAAATGTAGACTTCGAGGCGACTCGGATAAATCGCACTTTCGCGAAATGAATTGTCGCGATTCCAGAACAATCGGTGCGACGTGCGAGTCTCTCGTACAACTGCAGGGCAATGACAGGACAACTGCGGACAACCGCAGCATTAGAGCCGCGGTTGGAATTCACTGTTCCAGATTCTGTACTTCAACTCGCGCGAATCAGGCAACCCACTCCGTTATCACCGGCGTATCGAGTGTCGGGGCAGATTCGCGTTCTTCGAAAGTACGCTTCGTGCACATTGCGTCCAGACTGCCGCGTCCGCTCAGCAATGGGCAGCGGTCGAACAACTCCGCGATCCAGTCTACGAAAACACGGACTTTAGGCGACAGATGCCGACTGTGCGGATAGACTGCGGAAATCGGCATCGGCAAAGGCTTCAGTTCCGGTAGCACTTCAACCAGCTGGCCTGAACGCAGATGCGGCAACACCATGAAGAGCGCCGGCTGAATCAGGCCGAAACCTTCCAGTCCGCAAGTTACGTAGGCATCGGCGTCGTTCACCGACACAATGCCCTTCATCTTCACTTCAATTTCTTTGCCATCAACCATGAAGGCCCAATCGATCGTGCGCCCCGTGCGGCTGGAAAAATAATTGACTGCTTTGTGATTCTCGAGGTCTTCGAGCGAAGCCGGCATGCCCGCACGCTCGATGTAGTCGGGGGCCGCGCACGTCACGCCCTCGAACAAACCGATGCGCCGCGCCACCAGCGACGAATCCTGTAGTGCACCCACACGTACCACGCAATCCACGCCCTCCTGCAACAGATCGACGGGCCGGTCCGTCAATCCAAGTTGCAGGTCGATGTCCGGGTAACGCGTGTGGAATTCACACAGCGAAGGGATCACCAGCAGGCGCCCGATCGATCCGGGCATGTCGATGCGCAGCTTGCCGTGCGGCTTCTTGTTGCCGCTCTGGAAGCTGGCCTCGGTTTCTTCGACGTCCGCAAGGATGCGCACGCAGCGTTCGTAATACGCCGCGCCGTCCGGTGTGAGCGACAAACGCCGCGTGGTCCGGTGCATCAGCCGCGTGCCGAGGAACGCTTCGAGGTTCTGAATGATGGTGGTAACCGATGCGCGCGGCAGGTCGAGCGTTTCCGCCGCACGAGTAAAGCTGTTGGTGTCGACGACGCGCGTGAACACTTGCATGGCCTGAAGCCGGTCCATTGCAAACCTCCAGATAGGGGCGGGCGCACTGAGCAGGAATCGAATCCGCAGAGCAATCGCATTCGATTGTTCAGGGGCGCCGAATTGTGTTGCCGGATTATAGGCATTTATTTACGAGTCTGCTGAACCCACAATTCGCACCATTGAAGTTCTATGCGCATTGCGCGGCTCGACATGGATGCATTTAAACCGCCGTACTCCTTTGTGCCCGCCGGCAGCGGCCCGGCGCAGGCAGACAGCACGGCACTCGACGTAACTGACGTGCAGATCGAAGGGCACGCGCAGGACATTACGTTGCGTTTGTACCGGCAGTCACAAAAAA
Organism: Paraburkholderia sediminicola; assembly: GCF_046030555.1. Taxonomy (GTDB): domain Bacteria; phylum Pseudomonadota; class Gammaproteobacteria; order Burkholderiales; family Burkholderiaceae; genus Paraburkholderia; species Paraburkholderia sediminicola_E. The sequence goes on from NZ_JAQQCH010000015.1 coordinate 2,178, forward strand.
CCGCACTGCCAGTACTGCTTTATTTTCACGGCGGCGGTTTTACGAAGGGCTCGATCGATCAGGCCGAGTACGCCGCACGTTATTTCGCAGAACACTTACCGGCGCTCGTCGTCTCGGTCGGTTATTCGCTGGCGCCGCAGTTTCCGTTTCCGGCGGCGCCTGAAGACGCACACCGCGCGGCGCTGTGGGTGCAGACAAGAGCACGCGCGTTTGGCGGAAATAGCGGGAAGATCGGCGTGGCGGGCCACGATGCAGGCGGGCAGTTGGCCAACTGCCTCGCTTTTATCGCGCGGGACCGCGGCGACGTTCGCATTGCCGCGCAGGCGCTGTTCGGACCGATGCTGGATCCAAGCCTGACGCGCCTCGGCGACGAGCTACGGCTCAGTTCGGACATCACCGCGAAGGAATGCGCGGCGTGTTATCGCGCGTATCTGCCGCAAGCGTCGCAACGCATGCATCCGTATGCCGCGCCGCTCGAGTCGTCGCGCCTCGCGGGCCTGCCGGCCACGCTGATCGCGACGGCGCAAAACGATGTGCTGCATGTGGAGGCGGAGAAATACGCGAGCAGTCTGATCGACGCGGGTGTGCTGACCCAGGTGGTCCGCTATCCCAGCGTCTCGCACGCCGCGTTGGCCGACCATCCACCTGCGTTGCAGGAAGCAGTGCGATTTTTTCAGTGGCGCTTTGATTCGCGCGCCCATCGCTGAGACAGAAATAAGCAGAACTTTAATCAACGATACCGGGAGCCTCTCATGACTATCCTTCCTCTTTCCCGTCGCCGTGTGGCGATTGCCGCGCTAGCCGTCATCGTCGTGGCCGGGCTGGGCACGTTCGGCGCGATTCGTGTCGACGCGAGCTCGCCCGCCGCACCGACCATCGTGCCGGAGGTCGATGTTGCCACTGTGGTGCAAAAGACCATCACTGACTGGCAAAGCTATTCGGGCCGCCTCGAAGCGGTCGAAAAAGTGGACGTCCGTTCGCAGGTGCCGGGCACGATCGTGTCCGTCAACTTCAAGGACGGTGCGCTCGTGAAGAAAGGCGATACGCTGTTCGTGATCGATCCGCGTCCGTACACAGCCGAAGTCGATCGCGCGGAAGCACAGCTCGCGGCGGCGCAAGCGCGTACGGGCTACACGCAAAGCGATTGGGAACGCGCGCAGCGCCTGATCGCCGACAACGCAATCGCCAAGCGCGATTACGACGAGAAGCAGAACGCCGCGCGCGAAGCAAGCGCCAACCTGAAGGCCGCGCAAGCCGCCGTCGAAACCGCGCGCATCAATCTCGGCTACACGAAGATCGTTGCGCCGGTGGCGGGCCGCGTCTCGCGCGCGGAAATCACCGTGGGCAATGTGGTGGCCGCGGGGGCAGGCTCGGCACCGCTGACCACGCTGGTGTCGGTTTCGCCGATCTACGCATCGTTCGACGTTGACGAACAAACCTACCTGCAATACCTGAGCCGGGCGAAAGACGGCCGCAAGGTGCCGGTGGACCTGGGTCTGGCGGATGAAAGCGGCTACTCACGCAGCGGCACGATCGAATCCGTCGATAACCGGCTGGATACGTCGTCCGGCACGATTCGGGTGCGCGCGCGCTTCGATAACCAGGATGGTGCATTGATTCCAGGTCTGTATGCCCGCGTCAAGGTCGGCGGCAGCGAACCGCATCCCGCACTGCTGATCGACGATGCAGCGGTGGGCACCGATCAGGACAAGAAGTTCGTGCTGGTGGTCGACCAGAACAATCACGTCGTATATCGGGAAATCTCGGTGGGCAACATGCAGGGCAACCTGCGCGTCGTCAAGGGCGGTTTGCTGGCGACCGACCGGATCGTCGTGAACGGTATCCAGCGTGTGCGCCCGGGCGATGCAGTACGCGCTCACATGGTGCCGATGACCGCCGATCAGGACCCGAACGGCGCACCGCTCGCACAGACGCGAGCGAAAACAGCGGACAAGAATTCGTGAGTCTCGTGCGCCGCGTTTAGGTAGCGCCACCTTGTGTGGCCCTTCAGGCAGCCGTAGCGGCGCATGCTCCAACGTTAAGAGCTTCCCATGAACATATCCAAATTCTTCATCGATCGGCCGATCTTTGCCGGCGTGCTATCGGTATTGATTCTGCTGGGCGGCATCATTGCGCTCTTCAAGTTACCGATTTCGGAGTACCCGGAAGTCGTGCCGCCTTCGGTGGTGGTGCACGCGCAATATCCGGGTGCCAATCCGAAAGTGATCGCCGAAGCCGTCGCCGCGCCGCTCGAAGAGCAGATCAACGGCGTTGAGAACATGCTGTATATGCAGTCGCAAGCCAATAGCGACGGCAATCTCACGCTGACGGTGACCTTCAAGCTCGGCACCAATCCGGACCTTGCGACGCAACTGGTGCAGAACCGCGTCAATCAGGCGCTGCCGCGCCTGCCGGAAGATGTGCAGCGCCTCGGCATCACGACCATCAAGAGTTCGCCCACGCTGACCATGGTGGTCCACCTGATCTCGCCGAACAATCGCTACGATATGACGTATCTGCGCAACTACGCGCTGCTCAACGTCAAGGACCGGCTGGCGCGGATTCAGGGCGTCGGCGAAGTGCAGTTGTGGGGTTCGGGCGACTACGCGATGCGCGTCTGGCTCGATCCGCAGAAAGTCGCACAGCGCGGGTTGACGGCGACCGAAGTGGTCAACGCAATTCGTGAGCAGAACATTCAGGTGGCAGCCGGTGTGATCGGCGCATCGCCTTCGGTGCCGGGCACGCAATTGCAGTTGTCGGTGAATGCGCGTGGCCGTTTGAAGACTGAGGGCGAATTCGGCGACATCATCGTCAAAACCGCGCCGGATGGCGGCGTGACATACCTGCGTGATATCGCACGTGTCGAACTGGCGGCGTCGGAATACGGCCTACGTTCGCTGCTCGACAACAAGCCTGCGGTGGCCCTTGCTATCAATCAGGCGCCTGGTGCGAACTCGCTGGCGATTTCCGATCAGGTTCGTGCGGCGATGAAGGAGCTGGCGCAAGATATGCCGGCCGGCGTCGAATACAAGATCGTCTATGACCCGACGCAGTTCGTGCGCTCGAGTATCGAGGCGGTGATTCACACGCTGCTCGAAGCGATTGCGCTGGTGGTGATCGTGGTGATCGTGTTCCTGCAGACGTGGCGTGCGTCGATCATTCCGCTGATTGCGGTACCGGTGTCGATTGTCGGCACGTTCTCGTTGCTGCTGGCATTCGGCTTCTCGATCAATGCGTTGTCATTGTTTGGGATGGTGCTGGCCATCGGCATCGTGGTCGACGACGCGATCGTGGTGGTGGAGAACGTCGAACGGAACATTGAAAGCGGGCTCAGTGCGCGCGATGCGACTTATAAGGCCATGCAGGAAGTGAGTGGGCCGATTATCGCCATCGCGCTGACGCTGGTCGCCGTGTTCGTACCGCTCGCGTTCATGACTGGCCTGACGGGTCAGTTCTACAAGCAGTTCGCGATGACCATCGCGATCTCGACAGTGATTTCGGCATTCAACTCGCTGACCTTGTCGCCTGCTTTGTCCGCGCTGCTGTTGCGCAGCCACGGCGCAAAGGAAGACTTCCTGACGCGTGTGATGAATCGTGTGCTGGGCCGCTTTTTCAAGGGCTTCAACAAGGTGTTCCATCGCGGCTCGACGGAGTATGGCCGTGGTGTGAAGGGCGTGCTGCGCCGTAAAGGCGCGATGCTCGCGGTCTACGCGATCCTGCTGTGTGCGACGGTGCTGATCTCGCGCGTCGTGCCGGGCGGTTTCGTGCCCGCCCAGGACAAGGAATATCTGATTGCATTCGCGCAGTTGCCGAACGGCGCGTCGCTGGATCGCACGGAAAAAGTGATCCGCGATATGAGCGCGATCGCGCTGAAGCAGCCGGGCGTGGAAAGCGCGGTGGCGTTCCCGGGTTTGTCGGTGAACGGCTTCACCAATAGCTCGAGCGCGGGCATCGTGTTCGTTACGTTGAAGCCTTTCAAGGAGCGCGGCAACAAGAAGCTCTCGGCCGGTGCGATTGCCGGTGCGTTGAACCAGCAGTACGGTGCGATCAAGGATTCGTTCGTCGCGGTGTTCCCGCCGCCTCCAGTGCTGGGTCTCGGCACGCTCGGCGGCTTCAAGATGCAGTTGGAAGATCACGGCGCGGTGGGCTATGCCGAGTTGAACAAGGCTGCGGAAGCGTTCGTGAAGAAAGCGGCGCAAACACCTGAACTTGGACCGACGTTCTCGAGCTATCAGATCAACGTGCCCCAGCTGAACGTCGATCTGGATCGCGTGAAGGCCAAGCAACTCGGTGTGCCGGTCACGGACGTGTTCAACACGATGCAGATCTATCTGGGCTCGCTGTATGTGAACGACTTCAACCGCTTTGGCCGCGTGTATCAGGTGCGGGTGCAGGCGGATGCGCCGTTCCGTCAACGTGCTGACGACATTCTGCAACTGAAGACACGCAATGCTGCTGGCGACATGGTCCCGCTGTCGTCCCTGGTGACGGTGACGCCTACGTATGGCCCGGAAATGGTGGTGCGTTACAACGGCTATACAGCTGCCGACATCAACGGTGGACCGGCGCCGGGCTACTCGTCGGGCCAGGCGCAAGCCGCGGCGGAACGCGTGGCGGCCGAAACCTTGCCGCATGGTGTGAAGCTCGAATGGACCGACCTGACGTATCAGCAGATCATCGCCGGCAACGCGGGTTTGTGGGTGTTCCCGATCAGCGTGCTGCTCGTGTTCCTCGTGCTGGCCGCGTTATATGAAAGCCTGACGCTGCCGCTCGCGGTGATCCTGATCGTGCCGATGAGCGTGCTGTCCGCGCTGACGGGGGTGTGGCTCACGGGTGGCGACAACAACATCTTTACGCAGATCGGCTTGATGGTGCTGGTGGGGCTATCGGCGAAGAACGCGATTCTGATCGTCGAGTTCGCCCGGGAGTTGGAGCATGACGGGCGTACGCCGCTGGCGGCGGCAATCGAGGCGAGCCGCTTGCGTTTGCGTCCGATCCTGATGACGTCGATCGCTTTCATCATGGGTGTGGTGCCGCTGGTGCTGTCGAGTGGGGCGGGTTCGGAGATGCGTCACGCGATGGGTATCGCGGTGTTCTTCGGCATGCTCGGCGTGACGTTGTTCGGCCTGATGCTGACCCCTGTGTTCTATGTGGTGCTGCGTACGTTGGCGGGCGGGACGATTCACGTCGCGCAGAAAGACGCGCCGCACCTTGGGGCGCCGGTGACGGACGCCTGAGGAGAAAACAATAATGAAACGTCTTGATTCTTTTGGTGGGTGGGGCCGGGCGGCTACCAGTGGTTTGCTGGTTGCATTGCTCGCCGCCTGCTCCGTGGAGCCCACGTATAAGCGGCCGGAGGTGGATACGCCGGTCGCATTCAAGGAAACGCCCGCTGCTGCGACGGGGGCGTCGGCTGCGTCCGCTGCATCGGCTCAGGATGCCGGCACGTGGAAGCAGGCCCAACCTGCCGACGACGCGCATCGCGGCGAATGGTGGACGATTTTCGGCGATCCGCAGCTTAACGCGCTGGAAGAGCAGGCTGCTGCTGCGAACCAGGACCTGAAGGCGGCTGCGGCGCGTGTGCAACAGGCGCGTGCGGTGACGCAGGCGGCAAAGTCGGACTGGTTCCCGAAGTTCGATGCGGGTTTTGGCCCGACACGTGAACGGGCATCGGCAGCGTCGCAATTCCAGCCGGATAGCGCGGGCGGTACGAACGGCACGATCTGGCGTGCCCAGGTGGGTGCATCGTATGAAACCGATCTGTTCGGGCGGGTCGGGTCGAATGTGAATGCGACGCGTGCGGACGAGCAGCAAACTGAAGCGCTGTTCCGGTCGGTCCAGTTGTCGTTGCAAGCTGATGTCGCGCAGAATTACTTCCAGCTGCGCGAGCTCGATACGGATCAGGATCTGTACCGTCGTACCGTGGCGTTGCGCGAGGACACGCTGAAGCTGGTCGAGCGGCGTTTCAAGGAAGGCGATATCGGCGAACTGGATGTTTCGCGTTCTCGCAACGAACTGGCGAGCGCGCGGGCCGATGCGGTTGGCGTGGCGCGTCAGCGCGCAGCCTCCGAGCATAGTCTCGCGATTCTGCTTGGCAAGCCGCCGGCGGATTTCTCGTTCGCGGAAGCGCCGCTCGCGCCGGTGACGGTGCGTGTGCCGCCGGGTCTGCCGTCGGCGTTGCTCGAACGCCGGCCGGATATTTCGGCGGCGGAGCGGGCGATGATGGCGGCGAATGCGCGGGTCGGTCTGGCGAAGTCGGCGTTCTTCCCGAAGCTCGATATCACGGGTGGGGCTGGCTTTGAATCGGCCACGCTGGGCGATCTGTTCATGTGGTCGAGCCGCGCGTTCATTCTCGGGCCATTCGCCGGTACCGCGCTGACGCTGCCTCTGTTCGACGGTGGTCGCCGCAAGGCGAACCTCGCGCAAGCTCGCTCGAAGTATGACGAAGACGTGGCGCAATATCGTCAGCAGGTGCTGGTGGCGTTCCGTGAGGTTGAAGATAACCTGGCCGATCTGCGCTTGCTCGACGATCAGATGCGTGAGCAAAACGATGCGGTCACGGCTTCGCAACGGGCAGCGCATCTGTCGCGCACGCAGTACACGGAAGGCGCGGTCAGCTATCTGGATGTGATCGACGGCGAGCGGCAGGTACTGACTTCGCAACTGCAGGCGAGCCATCTGTCGGGCACGCAAGCGGTGGCGACGGTGAATCTGATTCGCGCGCTGGGCGGCGGCTGGGGCGATGCGAAACCTGCGGGTGATGACGCAGTGGGGGCAGTTGCACCGGCTTCGACTTCGGCTGCTGCAACTGCTTCTGTGCCGGTGGATCAGGTGGCGAAGCGCTAGGGTTTGCTGCTGAGGCATGGCTGCAGGACGCCGGATCGCGCGAAAGCGCATCCGGCGTTTTTTCTTGAGCGCCGTGTTGATCGCACTCGGCGTGACAGACGGCTTGTCGCCTGTTTCAGGATGTTGTGGTTTTCAGGTCCAACTGGCGATCCTGGCTCCCCCAAATCATTTTTCCCGCTTTCCTTCCCAAAATCCGTTCGTAGACCGCTGGTTTCCCGCCGTCTATCATGATTCGCACCTCATCTGGAGAGAGGCGATGACCTGTCCGACCTGCCGCTGTCCGCGCTGATCCGCTCGCGCGTTCCATTACTGCTGCGCGCCGGTTAAACCGCGCGTTGCAGATTTCTGTTGTCCGACTGATTCCGGCACGCTCGCCCGCATGCCGTGGGATCGGCTCGCCTCGAAACACGCCACGCCCCAAACCTGACGAGATCACCATGCGTATTTCTCTTGCTACCGTACGACGTCTTTTCCGCGCGCCGGCTCTAACGCTTATCGGCGCGCTTGGTTTCGCACTGGCGTTGCCGGCGGCGTCCGCAGTCGCGGCAGACACGCCCACGCTGAAAATCGGCACCGCCACCAGCCCGCAAATCGAGGCGCTCAAAGTGGCCGCGCGCGAGGCGAAGGAGCAAGGGCTCGATGTGAAGATCATCGAGTTCACCGACTGGAATACGCCGAACGCGGCGCTTGCCAACAAAGATATCGACGTCAACTATTTCCAGCACATTCCGTTTCTCGAGAACGCAAAGAAGCAGGGCGGCTATAACTTCGTTGCAATCGCGCCGGGCACGATCATGAAGATCGGTCTGTACTCGAAAAAGATCAAACGCTTCGACGAATTGAAAGACGGTGCCACTGTCGCCATCGCTAACGATCCGGTCAACGGCGGGCGCGGTCTGTTGTTGCTGCAACGCGCCGGTCTCATCAAACTGACGCCGGGCATCGACTATCGCGCCACGACGCTCGACATCATCGACAACCCGAAGCACCTGAAGATCGTTCAGCTCGAGGCCTCGCAGCTGGCCCGCTCTCTCGACGACGTCGATCTCGCCCAGGGCTACCCGAGCTTCATCAAGCTCGCGGGCACCACCGATCCGAATAGCGCATTGTTGTTCGACGGCCTGGAAAACAAGAACTATGCGATCCAATGGGTGGTGCGCCCGGAAAGTGTCAACGACCCGCGCATCCGCAAGTTCATCTCGATCTATCAGCATTCGCCCGCTGTGCGCGCCGCGCTCGACAAAGCCTTCGGCAATCTCTACGCCGTCGCCTGGTAAGTCGCGCAGCCAGGTCACGCAACCAGGCACGCAGCTAGCGTTGTATAAAGCAAGGAGCCGCACGATGGCGAAGAAAAAGATCCTGCTGAACGCGTTCAACATGAACGCGGTCGGTCATATCAATCATGGTCTGTGGACGCATCCGCGCGACCGTTCCGCGCGTTACACCGACCTCGATTACTGGACGAGCCTTGCGCAAACGCTCGAGCGCGGCAAGTTCGATGGGATTTTTCTCGCGGATATCGTCGGTGTGTACGACGTTTATCAAGGCGGCCCCGAAACGCCGTTGCGCGAATCGGTGCAGATTCCGATCAACGATCCATCGCTGATCGTGCCCGCGATGGCGCATGTGACGAAGCATATCGGCTTCGGCGTCACGTCGAATCTGACTTATGAGCCGCCGTATCTGTTCGCGCGCCGCATGTCGACGCTGGATCATCTGACCAAGGGCCGGGTGGGCTGGAACATCGTCACCGGCTATCTGGATAGCGCGGCACGTGGCATGGGTCTCGCGCAGCAGATCAGCCACGATGACCGCTACGACCGCGCGGACGATTACATGGACGTGGTTTACAAGCTATGGGAACAAAGCTGGGAGGACGATGCGGTGGTGCGCGATCGGGCGACGCGTATCTTTTCGCATCCCGACAAGGTGCATCGCGTAAAACACGACGGTCCGTACTATTCGATCGACGCCATTCATTTGAGTGAGCCGTCGCCGCAACGCACGCCGGTTCTGTATCAGGCGGGCTCGTCGAGCCGCGGCGTCGATTTCGCGGCACGTCATGCGGAATGCGTGTTTGTTGGCGGTCAGAACAAGCAGCTCACGCGCTCCATTGTCGACGATATTCGAGCACGGGCGGTGAGCTTCGGCCGCGCGCCTGACGATATCAAGATCTTTGCCGGCATCACCGTTGTAGTCGGTGAAACAGAGCGTGCCGCGCAGGAGAAATTCGAAGAATACCGGCGCTATGCGAGCGCCGAGGGAGGTATTGCGCACTTCTCCAGTTCGACCGGCATCGATTTCTCGCAGTACGAACTGGACGAACCGATTTCGTATGTGAAGACCGAATCGATGCAATCGGCGGTCGAAGCGATTTCGAAGAAGAGCGTGAGCGGCGTGTGGACCAAGCGCAAGGTGCTCGAACAGATGACGCTCGGCGGCCGCGCGAAACCGGTAGTTGGCTCGCCGCAGCAGATCGCGGATGAGTTGGAGTCGTGGATCGAAGAGGCCGGCGTCGACGGATTCAATCTGACACGTACCGTCATGCCCGAATCGTTCGAAGACTTCGTCGATCTGGTGGTGCCGGAATTGCAGAATCGCGGTGTCTACAAGGAAGACTACGACCCGGCGCCGACGCTGCGCGAAAAGCTATTCGGTGGCGGCCGTGCGCGGCTGCCCGCAGTGCATGCCGGTGCGCAGCATCGGCGTAGCGTGCAAACCGGTGCGCCATCCACCGTGGAAGCATAGGGGAGCGAAGCCATGGCTAATCTATTCGATGTGCCGCAGTTCATTGAAGACGCGCCGTCGTCGCTCGCCTTGAATCGTGTTGCGGCCGATGCCGAGCGAGAAGCCGTCGTATTCGACGACGTCGGCAAGGTATTCACCAGCACGCGCGGTGTGCCGACCGCGGCGCTTGCGAATGTCACGCTGAATGTGGCGCGCGGCGAAGTGTTCGGCATCATCGGTCGCAGCGGCGCGGGCAAATCGACGCTGTTGCGGCTCGTCAATGGTCTGGAAAAGCCAAGTTCCGGTGCGGTGCGCGTGAATGGCGTGAGCGTCGGCGAGCTGGACGAACGTGGACTCGTCACGCTGCGGCGCCGTATCGGCATGGTGTTCCAGCATTTCAATTTGCTCTCCGCGAAGACGGTACGCGAAAACATTGCGTTGCCGCTGAAAATCGCCGGCGCGCCAAAAGCGGCGATCGACAAAAAGGTCGACGCCTTGCTCGAACTGGTCGGTCTGTCGACCAAGCGCGACGCCTATCCGGCGAGTTTGTCCGGCGGCCAGAAGCAGCGCGTCGGGATCGCGCGGGCCCTCGTGACCGACCCGGACATTCTGCTGTGCGATGAGGCGACGTCCGCACTCGATCCGGAAACAACGCAAGCCATTCTCGCGTTGCTGCGCGATATCAACCAGCGGCTCAATCTGACCATCGTGCTGATTACGCATGAGATGCAGGTCATTCGCGAAGTCTGCGATACGGTGGCGGTGATCGAGCGCGGCGAAGTGGTGGAAACGGGACCCGTATGGCGAGTATTCGGCGACCCGCAGCATGACGCGACGCGTGCGTTGCTGCGCACCTTGGTGCATGACCTGCCTGCGGACCTGGCCGCGCGAGTGAAACCATTTCACGAGATCGAGCAGGCGGATGCACAGATTCTGCTTGATGTGCGCTTCACCGGCAGCGATGCACGTGAACCTGACCTCGGCGGGCTGACGTCCGCATTGAGCATTGAAGGCGGCCGGGTGAGCTTCGTGCATGGCGGCATCGACCGGATTCAGGGGCATGCGCAAGGGCGCCTGGTGATGTCGGCAGAAGTGCGTGCGAACGCGGATGGCACGGTGCAAAAGCAGGTCGCGGCGCTGCTCGAGCGCGCGCGTCACTATGCCAATCATGTCGAGGTGCTCGGCTATGTCTGATCTCTGGCTCTCGGAACTCGCCGATGCTATTCGCGACACCATCGTCATGGTCGGCGTATCCGCCTTCGTGGCGGCGTTGATCGGCATTCCGCTCGCACTGGTGCTGGTCACCACCACACGCGGCGGCATCTTTGAAAAACGAGTGGTGAACAGCACGCTCGGCGCGCTCGTCAATGCGTTTCGTTCCACACCGTTCATCATTTTGCTGGTTGCGCTGCTGCCGCTCACGCGTTTGCTGATCGGCACGACGATCGGCGTATGGGCGGCAATCGTGCCACTCAGTATCGCGGCAATTCCTTTTTTTGCACGCGTGGCTGAAGTGAGCTTGCGCGAAGTGGACCGCGGCTTGATCGAAGCCGCTCAGGCAATGGGCGCGCAGCGCCGGCATATCATCTGGCACGTGCTGCTGCCGGAAGCGTTGCCGGGCATTCTTGGCGGCTTTACGATCACCGTGGTAGCGATGATCGGCTCCTCGGCAATGGCGGGCGCGGTCGGCGCCGGCGGCCTCGGCGATCTGGCGATTCGCTACGGCTATCAGCGTTTCGATACCACGGTGATGGTGACCGTGATCGTGTTACTAATCGTGATCGTGACGGCGGTGCAGTTCGTCGGCGACCGCTTCGTGCGACGGCTTGCGCAACGTGCATGATCGTCGCCACTCATGCGCTATTTGCATGACGAATAGGGGCATATGTCCGACGTTTTCGGCGCTGATATCACCGTCTATCATGCTATTGACGCACGATGTGCGCAGCGCAATTCCTGCTCACCTGATCGAATGCAAGCCGGCCGCGCTGATAAGCCGCGTGTCGCTTACCGAACCTCTTCACGTGGAAGCTGCATGAACGAACCTCGTCATCCCGAGGCATTGCAGACGCTGCAAACCGACGCTGCGCCCGTGGTGCGCGATCTCGCCGGTTTGCTCGACGCGTTGCATGCCAGCGCGGCCCAGCGCGATCGCGACGGCGGCCACGCCGCGCAGGAAAAACAATGGATCGCCGACGCGGGTCTGCTTACGCTCGCCGTGCCGCGTGAATTCGGCGGTCTCGGCGCGCGCTGGCCTGAGATCTACGAGACGGTCCGCAAGATCGCGCGAGTCGACAGTGCGCTCGCCCATCTGCTGGGCTTCACGTGTCTGCAGGTGGTCAGCGTCAATGTGTGGGGCAATCCGGAACAACGTGCGCGCTATCTGAGCGGCACAGTGGAGGGGCGCTGGTGGTGGGGCAATGCGGTCAATCCACTCGACACGCGACTCGTTGCGAGCGCAACCGGCGATGGCGGCTATCGTCTCGACGGGCAGAAAGGATTTTGCTCGGGCACGCGCGGCTCGCACATGATGACGGTTTCCGCGCACGATTCGGTCACCGGCAAAGCGGTGTTCGCCGTGGTCCCGACCACGCGCGAGGGCATTACCGTCCACGAAGACTGGAATCCGATCGGCCAGCGGCAAACCGATAGCGGCAGCGTCTCCTTCGCGCGAGTCCTGGTCGAGCCGCATGAGGTGCTGGACCGGGCCGACACGTCATTTGCCAGTTTGCGCACGCTTATCTCGCAGCAGGTGCTGACCAACCTGTTCGTGGGCATCGCGCAGGGCGCGCTCGAAGAGGCGCGCGCGTACGTCACGCAGTACGGCAAGCCATGGATCACCTCCGGCGTCGATAAAGCGACCGACGATCCCTACCTGATCCAGCGTTTTGGCGAGATGCGCCTGCAGGCGGTGAGCGCGGAAGCGCTGGCAACGCGTGCCGCCTACGCACTCGAGGATGCGTGGCAACAAGGCGTGGCTTTGGACGCCGAAACCCGTGCATACGTGGCGCTCGCCACCTCGGAGGCGAAAATCGTCGCGCATCGCGCCGCGCTCGACGTCAGTGAAAAACTGTTCGACGCCTGCGGTGCGCGCGCCACGCACGCGCCGCTCGCGCTCGACCGCTTCTGGCGCAATGCTCGCGTGCATACGCTGCACGATCCGCTCGACTATCGCGTGCGCGACGTCGGCCGTTACGCGTTGAGCGGGACATTGCCGGAGGTTTCTTTGTACACTTGAGGCGGTTCGCGGCGGCCTGCACTAGGCGTCGCGGTTTATCCCCCTCAAGAGACCACCGGATTGCAGTTCAAATTACCGACCACCGCAACTGCGCCGTTTTGCCCATCCGAGGTGCAAGGCACGGTCGCCATCACGCAAGGCGCGCCGTTCTGGAAAAAAATCCTGCAATTCGCAGGGCCTGGCCTGCTAATTTCGATCGGCTACATGGACCCAGGGAACTGGGCCACCGATATCGAAGCGGGTTCGCGTTACGGCTACAGCCTGCTGTTCGTCGTGATGCTGTCGAGTCTTGCCGCGATGGCGCTGCAGTGCCTGAGCATGCGCCTCGGCATCGCCACCGGGCGCGACCTCGCGGAATTGTCGCGACTGCGTTATTCACCGGGTGCCGCGCGCTTTCAGTGGTTGCTCGCCGAGTTGTCGATCGTGGCCTGCGATCTGGCCGAAGTGCTCGGCGGCGCGCTGGCCTTCCATCTGCTCTTTAAATGCTCATTGACCACCGGCGTGTTGCTGACCGCGTTCGACACGCTGATCGTGCTTGGCCTGAAGGGCAAGAATTTTCGCGATCTCGAAGCGATCATGCTCGGGTTGATCGCGACCATCGGCGTCGGTTACGTCATCGAGTTGGCGCTAGTGAAGCCGCATTGGCCGTCAGTCGCCCAAGGGCTGATTCCTTCATGGCAGGCACTGAGCAGCAGCGAGCCGATGTATCTGGCGATCGGCATTCTCGGTGCCACCGTGATGCCGCATAACCTCTATCTGCATTCGTCGATCGTGCAGACCCGCGCGGTCAAGCGTGATCCGGCCAGCATCAGGTCGGCGATCGGCATGTCGCGCATCGATACGATCGTCTCGCTGGTGATTGCGCTGCTGATCAACATGGCGATCCTGATTCTCGCGGCCGCCGCGTTCCATGCGACTGGCCATAATCAGGTTACCGAAATCGAAGACGCTTACAAGTTGCTGGCGCCGATCGTCGGCACCGGTTTCGCGGCGGTGCTGTTCGCGATCACGTTGCTGGCGTCGGGGCAAAGCTCCACCTTCACCGGCACGGTGGCGGGGCAGGTCATCATGGAAGGCTTCCTGAAGCTGAAAATTCCGTGCTGGCAGCGGCGCTTCATCACGCGGGCACTCGCCTTGATTCCGGCGCTGATTGGCGTGCAGATGATGGGGAATGGCGCAGTCGGCAAGCTGCTGGTCGCAAGCCAGGTCGTGTTGAGCCTGCAACTGCCGTTCGCGCTTTATCCGCTGATCCGCATGACCGACGATCGCTCGTTGATGGGGGAATTCGCCAACAGGCTGCCGACACGGCTTCTTGTTTGGTCGCTGTTCGTGGTGATTAGTGCGGCGAACCTCTGGCTGGTGGTGCAAACGGTGGGGCTGGTTTGACCGATGCGGCAGCAGAAGCTAGCGGGATGGCGAGGTAGCGCCGGGTGTCAGGCGTCCAGAGTCAGGGCGAAAGCCATATAAAAAAGGTCCGCGTGAGGATGGCGGACCTTTTTTCTGGGCGCTTCGCTTCGAATCAGGCTGGACCGGCCCTTATCGAACCATTTCAACTCAGGCGGCTTGTGCAATCTGCGCTGCTTCGAGCGCTTCCTGGCGAGCGGCGGCGGCCTTCTTGGTCTTGCCGGCGCGCGACGGCGGCTGGCAGGCACCACACACCACGTTGTGTTGCAGGTCGTGCTTGTGCGCGACGAACTTGCCGGTGCAACGGCAGCACTTGGTCTGCTGCAGGATGTCGGCGTCGAAGAAACGCACCAGCGTCCATGCGCGCGTCAAATCCAGCACCGGTTCGGTTTCGCTGTGCTGGCAATGTTCCAGATACAGCCGATACCCTTTGGTCAGCGCATCCAGGTGCGAGCAACGCGCTTCGTTCTTCAGGAACAGGTACGTGTTGTAGAACAACGACGCGTGAATGTTCGCCAGCCACGTCATGTACCAATCTGCCGAGAACGGCAGCATGCCCTTGGGCGGCGATACACCTTTGACCTCGCGGTACAGGCGGATCATGCGGTCGCGCGAAAGCGTCAACTCGCTTTCGAGCACCTGCATGCGCGCGCCGAGTTCGATCAGCGCGATGGCACGGAATACTTCTTGTGCGTCTTCCGTCAGGCTACGCTTGAGCATCGCAGTCACCTCAATTAAGCAAACTGCTCAGCAGGCTGGCCTGCAAGCAGGATCGCCGCGTGAGTCGGCGCAACTGCTGCGTGCTTCGTTGTTTGCGTCAACGCCGACAACATCGAGTGGTCGTTGAAGCGGAAGAAGCATAAAAGCTGATCGGAAGCGGCCAGCTTGACGATCTGCGCGAGCGACAGCCCGGCAAGCAAATCAGCCAGTTCCGACGACAGTCCCAATCGGAACATACCGACCGGTTTGTCCTCACGCAACATACGTTGCGCGAGCATGATGTAAGACAAGTTGATCTCGCGGATTGAATCCAGCGTCTCGCTGCTACGGTCCATTTTCTGTGTTTCCGAAGCCCCGAATTACTAAGTCGGCATTTTTTGCCGTTATGTCTTTTGTGCCTCGCCGGAAACGATAACCTCCGGCTACATGTCACCACTTGATACAGATGGCGACCTTTTGATACATCGCGTTACATTTCGTAACAGCTTGGGACGAATTGTATGAAGGGTAAAAGAAGAAATCAATCCCTTCTCAAAAAAATATCTCAAAAAGATGCATCAAATTTCGGTAACTCTTTCATGGTCCTGTAATAGACGGTACTTCGCGGGTTTTTGGCGAGTCAGGAAATTCGTCTGATCCATGAAAACCCTTGTGCGGCGGGCTTCTTTATTATTTGTCTGAGCAAAGCCGCACGTCCGGTCGAGAACCGGAAAATCAGGTCTGAATCGGAAAGGAAATAGAAAGCAAGACCAATTAAAAGTAATAAATACCGTTCATTGACATCGCTATGGGGACAAATCAAAGGCGTAACAAATTGGTGCGACCCCGGTTACAAACGAGGCCGCATTTGTAACTTCTAGCAACCGTTTGCGCGGATCCGTTCGACTTCGAGGCCGAACGCCGGGCGCAGCCGGGTGCCGAGTACGTTGCCGGCGAAGGCGGCGATCAGCCACAGCCAGCCATGCAAGCTGCCTGACACGATGCCGCTGAAATAGGCGCCGATGTTACAACCATAGGCCAGGCGGGCTCCGTAGCCGAGCATCAGGCCGCCGACCACTGCTGCGATCAGTGAGCGGGCCGGCACTTTCCAGACCGGCGCGTAGCGACCCGCGAGCGCGGCGGCCGTCATGGCGCCGAGGATGATACCGATGTCCATCACCGTGGTGACGTCGTGTGTAACAGGGGCGGCCAGCGCGCCAGCGTTGGCATGAGCGGCCCAATACGGCCAATTGGCCACGTCGATACCCAACGCGGCAAATAGCTTGGCGCCCCACAGCGCGAACGCCGACGTCACGCCCCATGGGCGGCCGGACAGTGCTAGCGTCGCGAAATTGAGCAAAGCCAGAGCGATTGCGCCGACGAACAACGGCCACGGGCCGTGCAGCCATGGCGACGCGTGCGGCGCGCGTAGCGGCTCGTCGACCAGCCGGCCATGGCGGCGCCGCTCCACCAGGACGGTGAGCGCCGCGATCGCGGCGAAAATGACCAGATTCAGCGCGATGGCCCAGCCGGCACCGAACGTGGTCACCATCGAAAGCGGCTTGAGCGACGGTAGCGCGGTCCAGAACGGCATGTGCGCGGTCGCGACAACCGATCCGATGACGAACGCCACCAGCGTGACGATCATGCGTGTGCTGCCGCCGCCCACGGTGTACAGCGTGCCGGACGCGCAGCCGCCGCCCAACTGCATGCCGACGCCGAACATGAAGGCCCCGACCAGCACCGACGTTCCTGCCGGCGCGACCAGGCCGACCACGGGCCGGCCGAACAGCGTACCGGCGGCGAGCGCCGGAAAGAACAACACCACACCGAGCGCCAGCATCAGCATCTGTGCGCGCAGACCGGCGCCGCGACCATCGGCGATAAAGACCCGCCACGCGGAGGTAAAGCCGAACGCCGCGTGATAGAGCGACATTCCCAGCAGCGCCCCGACAAAGTAGAGCGCCGCCTGACGGCCGCTGACGGTCTGTGCCAGATAGACGGCGCCCAGCGCGATCAGGACGAGCGCGGCGCCTAGCGGTTTCGAATTGATGTCGAAACGGCGTGGTACGCGTGGAAGGGAGGTAGAGAGATCGGACATGGTGTTTGACTGGCGAACGGCAAATGGAAGCTAGCCCGAGGGGCGGATGAGGCGTTTCGGGGCGGGCGCAGCGGAAAGGTGATTGAAAAAGATAGCACGGATCGCGTGCTGAAGCAGGGCGGCACGAAGGCGGTGCGGTGCTCGATAGCAGTTACATGAAGCGCACCATCAGGTCGGCGTCATGAAACACCCCGCCGACGTTCAATGAACCGACCTCGCAGCCATATTTGCGAAAGCCGACCGACTCATAGAGCCTGCGTGCCGCTTCGTTCTGGCTACTCACCATCAACTGGATTTGCCGCAGATCTTCTATCTGTGCCGCTCGCGCCAGCAACTCATTGAGCAGGGCGCGCCCGACTCCGCGGCCCGCCGCCTCCGGCGCGACATACATACCGATGACGGCGGCCTTGTGCCGTTCTCTGTCGCGCTGGTTACGCAGCAGCCCGACTACGCCGATCAACGGCGTATCGGCCGATGCGTAAGCACCGAGCAAAAAGTCGCCTTCGGCCGCGCGCGCGCCCTGCAACATCGTGTCATGTTGCGGCGCGCCCCTGGCCACCGCTTCCTCATAGCTTTGACCGAACGACTCCGGATGTGCCTTCAGCCCACGCAGGCGAAGTTGAAAGTAGGCGTCGCGGTCGGCCGGTCCGAGTTGGCGGACCAGTAAGGAGTTGTTGATCAAATGCGTCTCTCCGCGTGATTTGAATGGTGCTGCAAGCGGTAACAACTTAGCGTTCGATGCTGCCCGGGCTCGTGCAGTTCTGCGGTCCTGCAGTCCGCGGGCTTGCTATGACTTCACGGCGTCCGCTCCTTGGCTTCCGGCGCGTTGGCTTTCCGCAAATTCACGCAATGCCGCCGCGGTTTGCTGATCGGCGGGAAAGAACGCCTCAATGGCAAGTTCCGACAGTGTCACGTCCACCG
Source organism: Paraburkholderia sediminicola (assembly GCF_046030555.1). Lineage (GTDB taxonomy): Bacteria > Pseudomonadota > Gammaproteobacteria > Burkholderiales > Burkholderiaceae > Paraburkholderia > Paraburkholderia sediminicola_E. The sequence continues at coordinate 20,114 of NZ_JAQQCH010000015.1, forward strand.
GCGTGCCGAATACCGTGGTTGTGCTGAAGAACGACAACTCGCCAATCGGTGTGCGCAGCCGCAGCGGCACGGCGACCTGATGACTCGCGGTATCTTCGTGGTCGGTTACTTCCGCGCCGGGTGGAGCAGGATACGTGGCTAGCTCGTCACGCAGTGCCCTCAACGTCTCGTCACCACTCACGTCGATTTGCCGCTGGAGTCGGGACAGCGCGTGCGTACGCCAGGCGTGCCAATTGACGATCGACGCCGCGATGCCTTCCGGATGCAAGCTCAGTCGCATCGCATTGACCGGCGGTTTCAGAAGTTCCGGGCTTGCGCCTGTAAGCAGCGGCGCAAGCGCGTTGTTCGCCGCAACGATGGTCCAGTGACGGTCGATCGCGAGTGCCGGATACGGCTCATGGCCTTTGAGCACCAACTCGACGGCCTCGCGCGCGGCGGCCAGTTGCGGGTCCGTCAAAGGACGTTCGCGGAACAGCGGCGCATACCCTGCCGCGATCAGCAGCGCATTGCGTGCACGGAGTGGCACGTCGAGCCGCTCGGCGAGGTGCATGACCATTTCACGGCTGGGCACTGCACGGCCTGATTCGACAAAGCTCAGATGCCGCGTTGAAATATCGGCTTCGGCGGCGAGCAGCAACTGGCTCATTCTTCGCCGCTGTCGCCATTCACGCAGCAGATCGCCGACCGTGCGGCTTGCCGTCGATATGTTCGACGGGATGGATTGCGCAAGAGAGAGTGTGTTCATGCTGCCGATGATAGCCAAAGCGCGTGAGCGATCCATTACCTGACAGGTAATGGAATACCCGGGAATACCCAGGAATACGCGGCAATACCCGAGAAAACGTAGGTGCACCCACGAAGACGGAGCAGATTCAGGGCGTTGCCTCAAGCGACAACACGGCAAGCGCGAATCAGGCGGGCGCCACACCTTCCGGCACGGCGTTGAGCTTGACACCCAGTGCGCGCAGCAGTTTGAACACCGTATCCATGCGCGGTTTGGAGCCGGGCGCGAGGGTCTTGTAAAGGCTTTCGCGCCCAAGCCCGGCGTCGGCCGCGACCTTCGCGATGCCGCGTGCTTTCGCGATGTCGGCGATTGCGGCGAGGAGGAGGTCGGCGTCACCTTCTTCCAGCGCTGCGTTGAGATATTCAGCGATCATCTCCTCGCTATCGAGGTAGTGCGACGCGTCGAACCGTGCGGTTTTGACTTTGCTCATGACAGTTCCTTTCTGATGGCTGCCCACATTGATTTGGCATGCTTGATGTCGCCCGGCTGCGTGGACTTATCGCCTCCGCAGAGCAGCAGGTACACAATGCGCCCTTCGCGCGCGAAGTAGACCCGATAACCCGGACCGCAATCGATACGCATCTCGGATACACCGTCTTCCAGCAGCTTGACGTCGCCGAAATGACCTCGCTCAGCACGCCGGACCCGCACCAGGATTTTTGCCCTCGCTCTTAAGTCGGCGAGGCCGGCAAGCCAGCTGTCGAATGCCTCAGTGCGGTTGACCGTGTGCACAGGTGGTGAACCGATGTGCTGATGAGTGTATCCTTGTGGATACGATCTTGCAAGTGAAAAAGCCATATTAAAAAAGCGGCTCGTGTCCGCACCCGTTCAGTTCGTCACATGCCGCTGTGCAACGCCGCGCGGCCCTCATTTGCGGCATGAGGTTAGCGGCTGACGCAGCCCGTGACGATTCGGCCGAATGGCCAATCCTGTAGTCAATCAGGTGCGGATCTTCACCTCCGTGTATCCGGATGCTTACCTCCCACGTAATCGACGCGCTGCGCTCGAGCCGTCAATCTTCACTCCGAGCCCGCCGCAAACAACGTGTCTGCGAGGCGTAGTGCTCAGTGATGTCAATCAAGGAGTCTGAGATGAATGCACATACCGATCTGATCGACCGTTATTTCGACGCATGGAATGAAACCGATGCCGCGCGTCGCCGCGACCTGATCGCCGCGACGTGGACCACCGATGCCGACTATCGCGATCCGCTGCTGACAGGCGCGGGCCATGACGGCATCGACGCGATGATCCGCGCGGTGCATGAGCGCTTCCCGCATCACACGTTTCGTCGCACGACGGAGGTCGACGGTTTCGCGAACCGGTTGCGCTTTTCGTGGGAACTGACCACGCCGGCCGGCGAGGCGATCGTCAAGGGTTCCGACTTCGGCGTGCTCGACGCACATGGCCGCCTGCAGGCAGTAACGGGCTTCCTCGACCAGGTACCTGCCGCCACCTGACCACTTACAGTTTTTTCACGGAGACGATCATGCACGAGTCCGCTGCCGCCACCGCTCCCGGTACTTTTCTCACGCTCGCGCGCCTGTCGGGCGCTGTCGACACGCTCTCCAGCGCGGTCGCCGGCTTCGCTCTGCTGGCCGGCACGCGCGCGTTCACCTTCACCGCGTTGCTGGCCTGGCGCGAGCCGGTGTTGGGCGGGGCGGGTCTCGTGTTACTCGCGTTGGTCGGATGGCTGCGGTGGCAGTGTCGCCAGAATGTCGCTCGCCGCATCGTGCGGAAAAACTGATTGGCGATGAGCCACGGGCATCGGACCGTTCGCCGTGGTCTTGCTACAATCGATCACGATGCGCTACGAGGACAAACCGTCCAACCCCGGGCGGTTCACCGCCCGTCGGATCATAAGGAGACACCGTGCTGAAGAATCTGGACCCGCTGCTGAATGCCGACGTGCTGCATGCGCTACGCTCGATGGGGCATGGCGACGAACTGGTGATTTGCGACGCTAACTTCCCGGGCGCTTCCGTCGCGCAGGAGACGGTGTTGGGCAAGCTGCTCCGCCTCGATGGCGTGAACGCGCCGCGTGCAATTCGCGCGGTGCTGTCGGTGATGCCGCTGGATACGTTCATCGAGCGTCCTGCATCGCGGATGGAAGTGGTGGGCGAGCCGAATACGATTCCAGCCGTTCAGCGCGAAGCGCAGATCGAGATCAATGCGGCGGAGGGACGCGAGGTGCCGTTTGCTTCGGTTGAGCGTTTCGCGTTCTATGAGCGGGCGCGCAAGGCCTATTGCGTAATCGCTACCGGCGAAGAGCGCGGTTACGGCTGCTTCGTGTTGACAAAGGGCGTCTTGCTCGCGCCGGATGCGCCGCAGTAATAGCACGTCAATAGCACCTCAGCAGCAGGTCATCACGGCGACGAAACCCATGAGCTTCTCGATAGACAGTCTCGATCATCTCGTTCTGAATGTCGCCGACGTGGAAGCCAGCGCGGCCTGGTATGCTCGAATGCTGGGCATGCGGCGCACCGAGTTCGAGTCGCGCACCGGCACGCGCGTGGCAATGACCTACGGCAATCAGAAGATCAACCTGCGTCCGGCGGATGCGGACACGGTCGCGTGGTTTACCGGGCGCGAGCCGGTGCCGGGCAGCGCCGATCTATGCTTTGTCACTACCACGAGTCCCGCCGAGGTCAAAGCGCATTGGCTCGCTCAGGGTGTCGAGATAGAGGCCGGCCCGGTTGAGCGCGATGGCGCGCGCGGCAAGATGACCTCGGTATATTGCCGCGATCCGGACGGCAACCTGATCGAGGTCGCAACATATCCGCGCGCTTGAGCACGGCGGCGATACCGGCCGTGCCGTGCAAAATCGGGCACTCGCCGAGCGCTCGGACACCTTTTCTCTTCCCGTCAGACGGCGCGAATTGCCCCGTTCACACCGGCCCGCGCTTGGAAAAGGCGGGCAATGCACATATTCTCAGATGCAAAGCGGGGAACTGCGGCGGCCTGGGCGGGTCTGCTGCTTATTCATTAACAGGAGCTCCTCATGACGCGTCCCGTCGATTCCGGCGTTATTCTCATCGCGCGTATCGCCCTTGCCGTGCTGTTTTTGTGGGGCGGTGTGATGAAATTGCTGGGCTATGCGGGCTTCGTCGGCTATCTGCATTCTAAGGGTGTGCCGTTCGTACAAGTCGCCGCACCGATTGCAACAGCGGTCGAGGCGCTCGGCGGTCTTCTGCTGATCGTCGGCTTCAAGATCCGCCCGCTCGCGCTCATCATGGCCGTCTACACTGTGGCAACCGCGGTGCTGGGCCACGATTTCTGGAACGTGACCGATCCCGCTTTGCAACGCGATATGGTGATCCACTTCTGGAAGAACATCGGTATCGCCGGCGGTTTCCTGTTGCTGTTCGTGACCGGAGCGGGCCGTATCAGTATCGACGGCGCGCGCTCGCCCCGCGGCGGGCTGAATCTCTGATCGCGCAGTTGAGGTAGTCTGTGTCGGTCGCTTTTGATTCTGGCTGTATTCAAGGGAGAAAATAATGATTCAAAGTTTTGAGCAAACCATTGGTGGCAAGGTCACGCAGTTGTGTGCAAGTCTTGGTGAAGGGCCTACACCGCATCGCGTCATCATCAGCCTCGCCGATTCAGCGAAAACATTAGTGGTTCTGGATGCGTCCGGGATTATCGGCACGATCAAGGCCGAAATCGAACAGCCGGAGAAGCTGATCGCCGACGCGATCGCCAAGGCGCAAAACGAAGGCTTGATCGAGCGCGCGATCGATACCGGCACGATTCAGGAAGCGTCGCTGTAAACCGTGGCGGCAGCGCGAGTGGTGTCGTTGTATCCTATTCACCAATCCGCGCCGACCAAAGCGCCAAGACGATCAGCGCGATTCAGTAGCTTGCCTGGACTCGGGCTTGTGCGGCTTCGAGGCCGACGTGTGCGGCTCAGGATGGACAAGGCAGCCCATCACCCCACCGACCACCAGCAGACCGACTGAGATGGCGGTTGCGGCCTGCATCCCCGAGACGATCTGCGTCGCGGCAGCGCCGCTCGCCAATGCGCCGAAGGCGGCTACACCCACTGCGCCGCCAGCTTGCCGGGCAGTATTCAGCACGGCGGACGCAGTGCCCGCGCGCTGTGCTTCGACGGAGGCGAGCACGGCCGTCGTCATTGCCGGGACCGCAAGCCCCATTCCCGAGGGAATCAGCAGGAACGGCAGCAGCAAGCCGACGAGCGGCGTTGACGCATCGACGAAATGCAGCAAGCCATAGCCGAGTCCCGCGGTGATTGCGCCGGCGATCATCGGCACACGTGCGCCGAAACGTCCGACCACCCACCCGCTCACCACGTTCGAGAGCAGAAATCCGCCCGTCAACGGCAGGAAGGCGAGGCCTGCCTGCAGCGGGGTATAGCCGCGTACGCGCTGCAAATACAGGCTCAGCACGAACACCATGCCGTAGTACGTCAGATTTACGCAGATGCCGAACAGCACCGCCGCATTGAAGGTGCGCTTTCTGAATAGCGAGAGTGGCAGCATCGGTGCCGCGACGCGCGACTCTACGGCGATAAAGGCGCCCGTTGCGATAAGCGAGAGGATGAACCCGCCGGCTACCAGCGGGTGGCTCAGTCCTAGCGGTCGCAATTCGATCACAGCGGCGACGAAGGCGGTGAGCGCGACGATCGCAAGGGCCTGACCGCCCAGATCGACGCCACGAGCGCTTACCTCGGTTGCGGTTGCAGTTGCAGTTGCAGTTCCGGTTCCGGCCCGGGTTGGCGCACCAGCCTCAGCCGTAGCACCAGCCTCAGCCGGGGCTGCCTGTCGCGTGTCTTTCGGCGCGGATTCGGGCCGTGGTATCCAGAGCAACGTTGCCAGGAAACCGGCTGCGCAAATCGGCAGATTGACGAGAAAGATGCTGCGCCAACCGAACGCCGCAATCAGCAGACCGCCGACCACCGGTCCGGCCGCGATCGAAATCGCGCCCGCCGCGGTCCATAGCCCGACTGCACGCGCCCGGAGCTTCGGATCGTGGCCATATGACTGGTTGAGCAGCGCCAACGAGTTCGGCAGCATGGCGGCGGCGCCGATGCCCTGCACCGCGCGCGCCGCGACCAGCATGGTGGCATCGAGCGCCAACCCGCAGGCGAGCGACGCGAGCGCGAACAGCACGATGCCGGCCGCGTACATGCGCCGCGTGCCGAGCCGGTCGCCGAGCGCGCCCGCCGAGAGCATCAGCACGGCGAAAGCGAGCGTGTATGCGTCGACGACCCATTGCAGCACCGCGACATTCGCATGCAGGTCCGCACCGATCTTGGGCAGCGCGATGTTGACGATGGTCACGTCGAGTTGCGTGACGACGAAGCCGACGCTGACAGTCGCGAGAATGCGGCCGAGGGTGGGCGAGGAGGGTGTAGTGGGAGAGTTCATGAGATACATCGTAGGCCGATACAGCGCACGATGTTTCGGTCCGGCGTGAACTATGGATGTCGCCGGCACTGCCGGAAAGGCGGGGCGTGAAACCGATGCAAACAACGGCGCACCAGCCGGTGCGCCGTTGCGAAACAGCTCGATTAGTGCGTTTGCGGCGCGTCTTTGATAAACGGTGTAGTCAACGCTCCGAGAATGCAGATCGCGCCGACATACAGGGGCGCCGCCATCGGGTTCGACTTCATCATCAGCGAAACGGCGATGGGCGTCAGGCCGCCGAATACCGCGTAGGCGACGTTATACGAGAACGAGATGCCCGAGAATCGCACGACGGGCGGGAATGCCTTGACCAGCACGAACGGAATCGCGCCGATCACACCGACGAAAAGGCCAGTCAGGGCGTACAGCGGCACCAGCGCCGAGGTATCGACGGCGAGCTGCTGGAACATCACGTAGTACGTCACGGCCAATGCGAGGCCGCCGATGAAAATCGTGCGCCCCGCGCCAATCCGGCCTGCGATCGAACCTGCCATTACGCAACCGATGGTCAGGCACAGCGTCGCCACGCAGTTCGCCAGCAGCGCGGTGGCCGGCGGGATATGAAACTGCTTCTGCAGTAGCGTCGGCGTCATCAGAATCACCACGACGATCGCGGCCGACAGCATCCACGTAAGCAGCATGGACACGATCACGGCGCGGCCATGGTCGCGCAACACCGCCTTGAGCGGCACTTCCGCTGCAATTGCCTTGCGTTGCTTGAGCTCGGCGAATACCGGCGTCTCATGCAGCCAGCGGCGCAGATAAACCGAGAACATACCGAACACGCCGCCCACCAGGAACGGGATGCGCCATGCGTAGGCGGAGATTTCCGCCGGCGCGAAGTTGCGATTCACCGCCGATGCGATCAGCGAGCCGAGCAGGATGCCCGCCGTGAGGCCGGCCGTCAGCGTGCCGCACGCATAGCCTACGTGCCGCTGCGGCACGTGTTCGGAGACGAACACCCATGCGCCCGGCACTTCCCCGCCGACTGCCGCGCCTTGCATCACGCGGAACAGCAGCAGCAATACCGGGGCCATCACGCCGATGCTGGCGTAGGTGGGCAGCAGACCCATCATCAGCGTCGGTACCGACATCAGCAGCACACTCAGCGTGAACATGCGCTTGCGCCCGAACAGGTCGCCGAAGTGCGCCATGATGATGCCGCCAAGTGGCCGTGCCAGATAGCCCGCCGCAAAGATGCCGAAGGTCTGCACCTGACGCAGCCAGTCCGGCATCGCGGCGGGGAAGAACAACTGGCCGATTGCCGGCGCAAAGAATACGAAGATGATGAAGTCGTAAAACTCCAGCGCCCCGCCGAGCGCGGCGAGTCCGAGTGTCTTGTAATCGCTTCGTCCAAGAGGACGTGGGGTGACAGCCTGCGCTCCACCCAGATTTGTCGCTTGCATTGCTTGTGTCTTGTCTTGAATTGGGAACCACACGTAGTGCGTGGAAATACGGCGGTCGTCAGGCGAGAAGTGTGGCAAGCGCTGGGTAGAGCACGGGACACCGGCGCACCGGCCCGGGTAGGGCCAGCGCGATGACGATTGGGGCCGGGCCGGGATTTTACAGGATGAAAGCCTTCCGCTTCGGGAAGTGCTTAATTAGATTGGAAAAAGTTCCACTGGACGTATCTTTTCGACGGCGTGCAGGACCGCAAGGTCCGTGCGTCGTGCGAGCCGCGGCGGTCCCGTGTAGGAATGGCGCGCACACCTGTCGGAGCGGGGCGATTGGTACGCAAATTAGGAATGCTCCTATGGGATGGCCGGGGCGTCCCTCTGAGAATCGCGTCCAAGCTATCAGTTAAGAGTTATCTCATGCGCATTGCCATCCTTCAGCGTGACCCCGTCATGCGTCAGTCGATCGAAAAGATCCTTATGGGCGCCAGCCATACCTGTATGACCTACGACGACGGTTTGACCATGTCAAAAGCGCTTGCCCGTTCCACGGTGGATCTGCTTGTGTTGGACTGGCACGGCACACGCCTTTCTGGCGCCGAGGTCCTGCGATCGGTGCGTGCCGTCGGCGGCGACCGGCTGCCGGTCGTGTTCGCGTCTGCGGAGACGTCGGAGGAGAGCGTGGTGCGCGCCTTTGCCAGCGGGGCAGACGACTATGTTTCGTTGCCGTTGCGGCCCGGCGAGTTCCGCGAGCGCATTGCGGCGTTGCTGCGCCGCGCCTATCCGGATCGTTTCAGTGCCGCGAGCTTCGATGTGGGCCCCTACCATTTCGACACGCATCGCCAGCTCGTCATGTTGCGCGGTCAGCCGGTACAGCTATCGGGTACGCAATACCGGTTGGCGTCGCTGTTCTTTTCCAATATCGGCCGCGTCATGTCGCGCGACCATATCTTCGCGATGGTGTGGGGCCGTGAATTCCGCGAGTTCACCCGCACGATCGACAGCCATGTGTCGCGCCTGCGGCTGTTGCTCGAAATCGAGCCGCAAAACGACTTCCGGCTGCAACCCGTTTATAAGAGCGGCTATCGGCTGCTGCACCTGCGGCAAGGCGAAGCCGCAGCGGAGCAGCAGGCGGCCTGAGCGGGTCCTTAACTCAAACCTGCGGCAGCACCGGCCGGGTTTCAATCGACTGGCGGATCAATGCTTCCACCGATTTGCGTTCATCTCCGGCCAACGGCAGACGCGGCGGCCGCACCGGCTCCGTGCCAAGCCCGACGATCGTTTCGGCCAGCTTGATGTTCTGCACCAGCTTCGACGAGACGTCGAGCGCGAGCAGGGGCGCGAACCAGCGATAGATCGCCCGCGCTTCATCAAGACGGCCCGCCTTCAGCAACTTGTAAATCACGACCGTCTCGCGCGGAAACGCGCACACGAGACCGGCTACCCAGCCATGCGCGCCCATCAATATCGCTTCCATGGCAAGGTTGTCGACCCCGCACAGGATCGCGAAGCGGTCGCCGACCACGTTGATCAGATCGGTCACGCGCCGCACGTCGCCGCATGATTCCTTGATCGCGACGATCTTCTTTTCATCGGCGATTTCCGCGAACATCTCGGGCGTCATGTCGACGCCATAGGCCAGCGGGTTGTTATAGATCATCAACGGCAGCGCGCTTGCGTCGGCGACGCTGCGAAAGTGGTGCAGCGTTTCGCGCCGGTCTGACAGATAGCGCAGCCCGGGCAGCACCATGAAACCGGCCGCACCACGCTGGCTGCCGGCTTCGGCCTGGCGGCATGCATCGAGCGTGCTGTTCTCGGCGATGGTCAGCAAAACCGGCACGCGTCCGCGTGAGGCCTCGACAGCGATATCGAGCACTTGCAGCTTCTCGTCCAGCGAGAGCGTCGACGCTTCGCCGAGCGATCCGCACACGATGATGCCGTCCACACCCGCGTCGATCTGCGCCTCGATATTCTTACCGGTCCATTCACGGTCTATGCTGAAATTCGCGTGGAATTTGGTGGTAACTGCGGGTAATACGCCTTCCCAGATATGCGCCACGGCTGCTCTCCTGATTGTGATGAGTCGAAGCGCAGTGTAAGCAGGGAAAATGCCGCCGTCTTGCGCGATTCGCGCGTGGTGAATGACGATTTCAGCATAGTGGCTATGCCCGTAAGCCCAGCAAGACCGGGCGAACCGACTATTTCAGGACAAGACGCAAAGGACGTTGAAGTTGCATGGAGAGAGGCCTACGTGCGCGCTTGAGTTCGCGCCGCCATCCGTTTTTCAGGCATGGGCGTTCCCAGTTCAAAAAAATCGTCGTGTGAATAAATGGGCGTAAATATTATGCCGAAATCGTCACAATCCACGCATAAGCACACCAAGACTCCGATGCCTGGCTTTCCTACCATGTGCATCATGAAAACCCTAGACATTATCGACTCGCACACCGGCGGTGAACCGACCCGCCTGGTGGTGTCGGGTGGCCCGGCGCTTGGCGGTGGCACGCTGGCGCAGCGTCTCGACATGTTTCGTACATATTTCGACGACTGGCGCGCAGGCATCGTCACCGAACCGCGTGGCTCGGACGTGGTAGTCGGCGGGCTGCTGTGCGAGCCGGACGACCCCACGTGCGCGGCCGGCGTGATCTTCTTCAACAACGTCGGCTATCTCGGCATGTGCGGGCATGGCACGATCGGCCTCGTTGTCTCGCTCGCGCACATGGGACGGATCGGGCCGGGGCGTCATCGGATCGAGACGCCGGTCGGCATCGTCGAAGCAACGCTCAACGAAGACGGCAGTGTGGCTGTGCGCAACGTGCCGGCTTATCGCTACCGGCAAGGTGTGCAGGTGGACGTGGCGGGTTACGGCATGTTGAGTGGCGACATCGCTTGGGGTGGCAACTGGTTCTTTCTCGTCGCCGACCACGGCCGCACGCTGGAGGCAGCGTGCATCGCCGAGCTGACGGCCTTCAGTGCGGCAATCCGCGACGCGCTGATCGCGCAGCGCATCACCGGCGTGGACGGCGCCTTGATCGACCACATCGAACTCTTTGGACCTGGCTCGCGCGACGGTATCGACAGCCGCAGCTTCGTCCTTTGTCCCGGCAACGCGTACGACCGCTCGCCGTGCGGTACGGGCACGAGCGCGAAAATCGCCTGCCTCGCCGCTGACGGCAAGCTCACCGAAGGTGCTGTGTGGCGGCAGGAGAGCATCATCGGCAGCGTGTTCGAGGCGAGCTATCGTCACGCCGGCGATGGTGTCTCGGTGATTCCGACCATCACCGGCCACGCGCACATCATGGCCGAAGGGCGTTTGTGTTTCGACGAGCGTGACCCGTTCGCGTGGGGGATCCGCACGGCATGACAGCGGACGCGCTGATCATCGGGGCCGGCATTGTCGGCACGGCTTGTGCGGCGGAGCTGGCCGCGCTCGGCATGCGGGTCGAGGTACTCGACGCACAGGGCATCGGCGGCGGCGCGACGGCGGCGGGCATGGGCCATATTGTCGTGATGAACGACTCGCCCGCGGAATTCGCATTGAGCCGCTATTCACGCGACTTGTGGCTGGCGCTCGCGCCGCAACTGCGCGCGCGCGACGCGTTCGCGCGCTGCGGCACGCTATGGGTTGCAGCCGACGATGAGGAGTGGCAGGCCGCCCGCGCCATGCATGGCGCGTTCGAAGCACAGGGCGTGTCAGCACAACTGCTCGACGCGGCTGCGTTGCGGACGTGCGAGCCGGCGCTGGCGGCATCGATGGTGGGCGGCTTGCGGATCGAGCACGACAGCGTCGTGTATGCGCCCACCGTTGCCGAGTGGTTGCTGACGCAATCGTCAGGAGTGGAGAATATTCGTGTGCGGCTCGGCGCACGGGTTGCCGCGATCGGCGCGGACGGCGTGACGCTGGCCGATGGCGAGCGCATTCGCGCCGCGCACGTGATCGTTGCCAATGGTCTGGGCGCTCAGCAGCTGCTGCGCGCGCTGCCGTTGCAGCCGAAGAAAGGTCATCTGCTGATCACTGACCGTTACCCCGAACTCATTCGCCATCAATTGCTCGAACTTGGCTACATCAAGAGCGCGCATCACGCGGTCGGCACCTCAGTGGCATTCAATGCGCAGCCGCGACCTACAGGCCAGTTGTTGATTGGCTCGTCGCGCCAGTTCGATACAACCGATCCCGCCGTCGACATGCCCGTGCTCGCTCAGATGTTGCAGCGCGCGGCGCACTATCTGCCGGTGCTGCCGACGCTCAATGGCATCCGCGCGTGGACCGGCTTTCGTGCGGCATCGCCCGATGGTCTGCCATTGATCGGTCCGGCCGGCGATTTTTCGCCCGGCGTGTGGCTCGCCGTCGGACACGAAGGTCTCGGCGTGACGACCTCGCTCGCAACCGCAAAGTTGCTTGCCGCACAAATCACCGGGAGCGCGGCACCGATTCCGGTGGAGCCATATTTGCCGGTCCGTTTTGCGCAAAAGGTGGGTCATGACTAGCGCCAATGCAGCACTTATTCAATTGACGATCGACGGTAGAAGGGTTGCGGTCGAGGCGGGTACGACCGTGGCCGCGGCGCTCGTCATGGCGGGTGTCCGCGGTACGCGGACTTCGGTGAGCGGCCGGCCGCGCGCGGCGCTGTGCGGGATGGGCGTGTGCCAGGAATGCCGCGTCACGATCGACGGACGGGCCCACGCGTTGGCGTGCCAGACGCTTTGCCGCGAAGGGCAAGTGGTTTGCACCACGGCCGGGGCTGATGCGGCCAACGTATCCAAAGCATTCAACGGGAACAACGGGAACAACGGGAACAACGGGAACAACGGGAACAACGGGAACAACAGGGCCGCCACCATAACCACCGTCACAGGCTCGCGATGAATCAGCACTTCGATATCGTCATAGTGGGCGCCGGTCCAGCCGGGCTGAACGCTGCGCAGGCAGCGGCGCGCGAGGGCGCCACGGTCGCGCTGCTCGACGACAATCCGCGCGCGGGTGGTCAAATCTGGCGGCAAGGTCCCGGCCATTCGCTGCAAGCGCCGCTGCAAGGCCTGCTCGCTGCGTTGAAGACGCGAACCCATATCACCCTTATGCCGTCGACTCGCGTGATTGCGCCCATGAGCCCACGCGGTTTGCTGCTTGAGTCGGCTGAGCATGGCGGATTCTCTATCACGTACGATCAGTTGATCCTCGCGACCGGCGCGCGCGAGCGTCTATTGCCATTCGCCGGCTGGACGCTGCCCGGCGTGACCGGTGCAGGCGCGCTGCAGGCACTCATCAAAGGCGGCATGCCGGTGCGCGGCGAACGGATCGTGATAGCAGGCAGCGGTCCCTTGCTGATCGCCGCGCTCGCCACCGCGCGTGCTGCCGGAGCGCAGGTGGTGGCGGTCGTGGAACAGGCGTCGGCGCTCGAGGTCGCACGATTCGGAATCTCTTTGTTGGGCGAGCCGGCGAAGTTGCGGCAAGCCCTTGCCATGACACGCGGCTTCGCGGGAGTGCGTTACTGGACGGGCAGCATCGTCGCGCGAGCTGATGGCAATGGCTGTGTCGAGCGCGTGACCATCCGGCGCGGTCAACGAGTGTCGACGCTTGACTGCGACCGCATCGCGTGCGGCTATGGACTCGTGCCGAATATCACGCTTGCGCAGGCGCTCGGCTGTGCGATTGCCGAAGCAGGCGAGATCGTCGTCGACGGTGAGCAGCGGACCTCGGTCGACGGCGTGCTGGCGGCAGGCGAATGCACGGGTGTCGGCGGCGCGGAACTGGCGTGTGTGGAAGGCGAGATCGCAGGCCTCGTCGCGAGTGGCGCGTCGGTAAACCGCACCTCGGCAGGCGCCACACTGGATTCGCAACGGACGCGATGGCAGCGCTTCGGTCGGCGCGTCGAAGCGGCCTTTGCGTTGCGAGCCGCCGCGCGCACGCCGCCTGACGATGCCACACTGCTCTGTCGTTGCGAAGACGTCAGCATCGGCGAGGTGCGCGCGTATCCGGATTGGCGCGAGGCGAAGCTGCATACCCGCTGCGGGATGGGCGCATGCCAGGGACGAATCTGCGGCGCAGCGGCTGGCCTGTATTTCGGCTGGGACGCTGCAATGCCGCGCCCGCCGTTTAGTCCGGCGCAAATTGGCACATTGATGGCGGCGAGGGCGGAGCAGCCGCTGGTTGAATGACACCGGTATCGATACGTCTGGTGGATATTGTCGGCGGCTGCTCGGCCCTATAATCGACCGCAAGCGCTCGCTCGAGTCGTTGCGCAGGTGAGGCACCGACACAAGTAGTACGGCAAATGCGCCGGCAAAAGTCTGAGTAAATGCACCGGCGAAGCACGGATCCAACAATCAACGCAAAACCGCAACCGCAACCGCAACCGCAACCGCAACCGCAACCGCACCACGGAACCCGCTCGATGAACACGCTGGCTCATCCGCTCGAACCGGACGACGCAACGCTATCCGGCATGCTGTCGCATTTCACGCTGCTCGAGCCCGTGTTCGACGCGATGCCGGACGTCGTGTTCTTCGTCAAGGACGCGCACGCCCGCTACGCGCTGGTCAATCGCACGCTGGCTTCGCGCTGCGGTTTCAAGGAAAAGACCGCGTTGCTCGGCAAGACCGCCGAGGACGTCTTCCCGCGCCGCTTCGGCCGCATTTACACCGCACAGGACGAAGCGATCATCAACGTCGGCAGCCAGATGATCGATCAGCTGGAGCTGCATCTATATCCCGGCCGGCAACCGGGTTGGTGCCTGACCTGCAAGCAGCCGTTGCGCGATCCGGCGGGCAAGGTGGTGGGTCTCGCGGGCATCTCCCGCGACCTGAAAGCGGACGAAAGCAGTCATCCGGCTTACAGCCGGTTGGCGGCCGTGGTGCAGTCCATCCAGGAAAACTACGTGCAGCCGCTAAATCTCAAACAGCTTGCTGCGATGGCGGATATGTCGGTGGCGCAGCTGGAGCGTTATTTTCACAAAGTGTTTCATTTGACGCCGCGCCAGGTGTTGCTGAAAACGCGACTGGACGCCGCCACCGCGCTGCTGGTTTCGCACGACAAGGTCACCGACGTCGCCGCGCTCTGCGGCTACACCGACCACAGCGCCTTTACGCGCCAGTTCAAGGCGACCGTCGGCGTCACGCCGACCGAGTACCGGATGCTGCTGCACGGAACCTCGCGAAGCTGAGCCGCTGCGCACATGGCTCGTCGCAAGCATCATTACTATGTCTACGTCGTCGCGCTGGACGACAAGGTCTGGAACGAGGCACGCTTTCGTCGCGCGAATCCGGATTACCGGTTCGACAAGCCTTGCGTGTACGTGGGAATGACGGGACTGGACCCGGATCTGAGATTCGACCGGCACAAGGCCGGCATTCAGGCAAACCGCTATGTACGCGATTACGGCCTGCGTCTCGTGCCCGAGTTGTATGAAGTGTTCAATCCAATGCCTTACCGCGGCGCACAGGATATGGAAGTGGAATTGGCGATTGGACTACGCGAAGCGGGATACGGCGTGTGGCAGGCGTAAGCCGCGCATTATTTCACGCCAAGACCACGCAGCACCGCATTGCCTTCGGACGTCAGACGGATATGCGAGGCGCCTGCATCGCCGGAGACCGTTTCGATCAAGCCGGCTTCGTGAAGCTGCGGAATCTCGGGTTTCGCGGACGCGTCGATCGGTGCATGCAGCAACAGCAGCAATGTTGCCAGCTCATGGTGGCTCAACAGGCGGCGCAGAATCGTGGGCCGCTTCGCCGGTGCCGGCGTGTCGTTCGTATTGTGATCGGGCTGGTTCATGGAGCGCACCTTGTGCGGGATAGTGTCGGATGGATCATGCGGACGAAGTCTTAAACGATTCTTAAGACACCATTGTGATGTAACACCGTGACACTATGATTGCGCCGGAACAAGTTACCGATCGTTACATCTGGCCGATTGTTACCCCTTCTTACCTCACGGCGCGCAGGTTTTGCTCGCCGATTCAATCCATAGATTGCCTACGTGCCGCTTGCCCGCGTAGAAGCGGTAAGTCGTTGCGCCGTTGTCGCTGCGTACCTTGACGATATTCGAATCGCCGAAGTCGAGCATCTGGCCTTGCGGGATTGCTGTGGATTTGAATGCCGCGTTGTGGCTGGTCGCCACTTGAGTCAGGCAGGCGACCACATCGTTGACCGAGCGCTGCGTGGTGGTGTCCGTGACGGCCTCGCCGGCATCCGGATTCTTCTGGAAATAAGCGCAAGCGCTGAGAAGCAGGGGAACTGACAGGACTACGGCAAACTTCTTCATATCTCTCCTGGCGTTTCATTCGGTCGACGGGGCGCGCGACGCCCGCGTGGGACAGAGTGGGCGCGGCACCGGACCGCGGATCAACCGCCATTATATCGGTGCGGCGTGCTCGCTTGAGCCGATGCAGCATGGCCCATGCCCGATTCGCCCGATTCGCCCGAATCTGCCGACCGCCAACCGCCAACCGCCAACCGCCAACCGCAATCCTCCGGCGCGCCCGGCCGGCCGCCTATTTGCGACGCTGGGCCTGCGCGGCGAGCCGCACAGCTGCGTTGGCCGCGCCATAGCCGTCGTAGCCACCGCGCCGTTCCACAATCTCCATGAAAAAGCGCTGATCCAGTTGTTCGGTGTAAGCGTGGAAAAACTCGCCACCGCGTTCGTCCCTGTCGTACAGGATGTCGTACGCCCGCAGCGCCTCGAGCGTCTCGTCCGGCAGCGCATAGCGGGCGGCGAGGTCGTCGTAGTAATTGCGCGGAATGCGCAGCACCGGCAAACCGTCGGCGACGAATTCGGGAATCGCGCTGAAGATGTCGCCAGTGCCGAACGCGACGTGGTTCAGACCCGAGCCGTGGTAGGTGTGCAATGCTTCAGCCACGGCCGTGTGATGGTCCACCGACGCGTTCAGCACGATGCGTACCGAACCGTCACGACTGCGCAGCGCGCGGCTGCGCACCAGCCCGTACGGGTCGGGCACCAGCACGCCCGGCTCGGCCTGGAAGCCGAACGCGGTCCGCAGAAACAGAACCCACGTATCCAGCGAAGGCGCCGGCACCGACAGGCAAACGTGATCGATGCGCGTGAGCGGCCCGACTTCGGTCGGACCGTTGACGTCGGTGAGCACGAAATCGGCTTCGAACAGGGTGGGCTGGTCTGGCGTCTCGTCGACGAAATAGTTCAGGCTGCCGTCGGGCGCCTGCACGGCCGGCAGCACGCGTTCGTTCGGGCCGACCTGGCCGGAGAATGGCGCGTAGCCGAACCCGGCGGCGCGCTCGAATGCCTGATTTGCGTCGTCCACACGAAACGCCGACGCGCACAGCGACAAACCATGCTGCTGGAAGAAGGCGTTGGCGAACGAATCCGGTTCGGCATTCAGCACGATCGAAGCTGCGCCGTGCTGAAACAGCGTCACATCTTTCGAACGATGCTGGCCGGCCTGGCGAAAGCGCAGCTTGCCGAGCCAGTCGACCAGTTGCGCGCGGGTGGTGTGGTCGACCGCGAACTCGAGAAACTGGTAGCCGACGTGCGCGGGCGCAGCGGGCGACTGGTAGAGCTCGCCGACCGGCTGCCGGGCGGCTTCAAGCCGCGCGCGAGTCTGCTCCTCGAGAAACAGCAGCGAGCGATGACCGTCCGCCGCGGTGATCGTGGTCGGTGCGGCGCGAAAACCATCGTTGAAAATTTCGAGCGAAAGCGGCCCTGTGTAGCCGGTTTTCACGACCTGCGCGGTGAAGCCTGCCAGATCGAAATCGCCCTGGCCCGGGAAGCAGCGGTAGTGGCGGCTCCATTCAAGCACGTCCATGGCGAGTTTCGGCGCATCGGCGATTTGCACGAAGGCGATGCGGTCGCCCGGAATATCGGCGATCGCGTCCACCGTATCGTTTAACGACAACGCGTGAAAGCTGTCGAGCACGAGCCCAAGATTGGGATGATTCACCGCGTCGACGAGCTTCCACGCATGGCGGTAGGTCTTCACGTGCTTACCCCACGCGAGCGCCTCATAACCGGCGATCACGCCGGCCGCTTCGGCCGCGCGGGCTAGTGCACCCAACTGGTCGGTCATCAGCAAATCGTCGCAGATAGTGTCGGGCGAGACGTTGCTGCACACCAGAATCCGGTCCGTACCCAGTTCGTGCATCACGTCGAACTTGCGCTTGGCCCGATCCAGATTGCGTTCGAGGCGTTCCGGACTCACCCCGTCGAAATCGCGGAACGGCTGGAACAGGATGATCTTCAGCCCGAGATCCTCGGCGATGCGCCGCACGTCGGCGGGTGAGCCGTCGAAATACAGCAGGTCGTTCTCGAAGATTTCGACGCCTTCGAAACCCGCCGCCTGGATGGCAGTCAGCTTCTCGACGAGGGTTCCGCTGATTGACACGGTGGCAATCGAACGTTGCATGAACGGCTCCTGCAAAAACAATGAAACGGCTGTTGGGACTGCGCGAAGCGGCCGCTGTGCCGCATCGGCATACCTTGCGGTTCGCCATGCTGCAATGCGCAAAATGGTCTAGCTGGTTACCTGAAATGAGCAATATGCAAGCTGGAAATACCCACACTAACCGAAATTTCCGACAGTTTATACAAACTAACTAGATGGTACAAATTCGTATAAACCCCGAATGACGATTGCGGTCAATGCGCGCACACTGCGATTACGTTGTAGAGCCACGGCGCATGCTGTGGCCCGCTTTATGCCTTATTTTTGCAGGAGTGGTCGTCATGAGTTTTGCATCAGTGCTGGTCCTCAACGGACCGAATCTCAATCTGCTCGGCACGCGTGAGCCCGCCATCTATGGCTCGGAAACGCTGGACGACGTTGCGAAACTTTGCAGCGATGCGGGTGAGCGGCTGGGTCTGTCGGTCGGCTTCTGCCAATCGAACGCCGAGCATCAACTCATTGACTGGCTGCATGCGGCGCGCTCCAAGGTTGACGGTATCGTGATCAATCCTGCGGCTTACACGCATACCTCGGTGGCGATTGCCGACGCGCTCACCGCGATCGAAAAGCCCGTCATCGAAGTGCATATTTCGAATGTGCATCGCCGCGAAGCGTTCCGGCATCACTCGTACGTGTCGGCCGTGGCCGAAGCGATCATCATCGGTTGTGGTACGCAAGGCTATGTGCTCGCTCTGGAGCGGATGGCGACCATCCTTAAGAATCGGGTGGCTAAATGAACATGCCAGCGAACACACAAGCGAACACACAAACGAGCGCCAGATCGTTTCTCGTCGGTCTGATCGGTTCAGGCATCGGAGGATCGCTCAGCCCCGCGATGCACGAGGAAGAGGGCAGCAAGCTTGGTCTGCACTATGTGTATCGGCGCATCGATCTGGAAGCGTTGAAGCTGGACATCGCGGCGCTCTCCGATCTGCTCGTCGCCGCCGAACGCATGGGCTTCAACGGACTGAACATCACGTACCCGTGCAAGCAGGCGGTCATTCCGTTGCTCGACGAACTCTCCGACGACGCGCGCGCACTCGGCGCGGTCAACACAGTCCTGTTCAAGGACGGCAAACGTATCGGTCACAACACGGATTGGTCCGGTTTCGCGCGTGCGTTTCAGCGTGGCCTGCCGGACGTTTCGCTGGGGCGCGTCGTGCAGTTGGGCGCGGGCGGCGCTGGCGCAGCGGTCGCGCATGCCGCGCTGACCATGGGTGCGCAAACGCTCACGCTATTCGACGTGGATACCACGCGCGCCGCGTCGCTTGCCGCTGAATTGCAGAGGCGTTTCCCTGCATCCACCGTCAGCGCCGGCAACTCGCTGGCCGAATCGCTCGCTGCCGCGAACGGCCTGATTCACGCGACGCCCACCGGCATGGCGAAATTGCCGGGCTTGCCGTTGCCGGTCGAATTGCTGCACCGTGGTTTGTGGGTATCGGACATTGTCTATTTCCCGATCCGCACCGCGCTGCTGCAAGCCGCCGAAGCGCTCGGCTGCCGCACGTTGAGCGGCGGCGGCATGGCGGTGTATCAGGCGGTCGACGCGATGCGCATCTTCACGGGCCTCGAACCCGATGGCGAGCGCGTTTACACGCACTTCCAGTCCTTGTTGCAACGCCCCTAAGGAAGCCCCTGGGGGACGCTAAGCCGGTAGCACGCGAGCCGTACACAACCGGTACACAAACCAGACCGAGGAGACAGAGACGACATGCCGCAACCTATTCATTCCACACCCGCCGACGCGACGCGCCAAACGAATGCCGCGGCGAGCACCACGCGCCGCTCGAAAGCCCGCTACAAGATCCTCGGGCTACTGGCCGTCGGCACGATGATCAACTACCTGGACCGCACGGTGCTTGGCATCGCGGCGCCGCAGTTGACCAGGGAACTCGGCATCAATGCCGCGCTGATGGGATTGCTGTTCTCCGTGTTCTCATGGAGCTATGTGGCCTCGCAGATTCCGGGCGGTCTTTTTCTCGATCGCTTTGGCAGCAAGCTCACGTATTTCCTGTCGATGACGTTCTGGTCGCTGTGCACGCTGGCGCAAGGGCTCGTGCATGGCATCGGCGCGTTGTTCGTGTTCCGGCTCGGCCTCGGCGTGTCGGAAGCGCCGTGCTTTCCAACCAATAGCCGCGTGGTGGCCACATGGTTTCCGCAGAGCGAACGCGCAATGGCGACCGGCACGTACACGGTCGGCGAATATATCGGCCTCGCGTTTTTCAGCCCGTTTCTGTTCATGCTGATGGGCGCGTTCGGCTGGCGTTCGCTGTTCTACGTGGTGGGCGGCGTGGGCCTCGTGTTCGGCATGATCTGGTGGTTGTTCTATCGCGAGCCGCACGAGCATCCGACCGTCAATCAGGCGGAACTTGACTATATCGAAGCAGGCGGCGGTCTGACGCACCGCAAGAAGGACGCCGATCTTTCCGGCGCACCGGCTGCATCGGCTGCAACGGCAAAGAGCGGCTTCGAATGGCGCACCATCGGACGTCTGCTCAAGCATCGTCAGCTCACGGGGATCTGCCTCGGCCAGTTCGCCGGTAACTCGACGCTGGTGTTTTTCCTCACCTGGTTCCCCACCTATCTCGCCACCGAACGCCATATGGCATGGCTGAAGATCGGCTTCTTCGCGATCATGCCGTTCATTGCCGCGTCGATCGGTGTGATGTTCGGCGGTATCTTCTCCGATTGGCTGCTGCGTCGCGGCAAGTCGCCGAATGTGGCGCGCAAGCTGCCGATCATCGCCGGCCTGCTGCTCGCGTCGACGATCATTCTCGCCAACTATGTCGAGAGCAACGTGGTGGTGATCGCGATTCTGTCGGTGGCGTTTTTCGCGCAGGGGATGGCAGCGTTGGGCTGGACGCTGGTCTCGGACATCGCGCCCGAAGGCCTGCTCGGTGTGACCGGCGGCATCTTCAACTTTGCCGCCAATCTGGCTGGCATCGTCACGCCGCTGGTGGTGGGATTCATCGTTGCGGCAACCGGCTCGTTTGTCGGTGCGCTGGTGTTTATCGGCGCGGTCGCGTTGATCGGCGCGCTCTCGTACATCTTTATCGTCGGCGATATCAAGCGGATCGTGCTGGTGGATTGAGCCGCACGGCTTGATCGAATAGCCTCAGCAAAAAAAGCGGGACTTGGCCTAGGCCAAGTCCCGCTTTTTCGTGTCCGCCTTGCTTCAGTCTTCCTTGCGCACGAAACGCAGCACGGCGTCGACGATCATCGCGCGATGACGCGCGCGCAGGCGCGGGTGCGAAGGATCACGGCCGAACGCCGTACCGAAGGTATGGCGATTGCCGATGCGGTGAAAGCACAGCGAGCTGATCATCAAGTGCAGGTCGATCGCATCGACGTCGCTACGGAACAGTCCCGCCGCGATGCCGCGCGAGAGCAGATCTTCGATCGTATGAATGACGGTGACGTTGCGGCCTTTGAAGCTCTTCACCTGCTCGACGTATTTCGCGCCGTGAATGTTCTCGATCGTCACGAGGCGGACGAAGTCGCGCTGACGGTCGTGATAGTCGAACGTGAACTCGACCAGCGCGCGCATGCCCTCGATCGGATCGAGTTCGCTGACGTGCAGATCCTGTTCGAGCGCGCGAATGTCGCCGTACACTTTTTCCAGCACGGCCTGGTACAACCCTTCCTTGCTGCCGAAGTAGTAGTACAGCATGCGCTTGGTGGTGTTCGTGCGCTCCGCGATCGCGTCGACGCGCGCACCGGTCAATCCCATCGCGGAGAATTCCTGCGTCGCGACGTCGAGGATGTTGCGCTTCGTCTGTTCGGGATCGTACTTGCGTCGGGCGTCGCTACGCGGAGCGTTGGACGCGATGCCGTTGGTATCAGGCTCGGCGGCCTTGCTTCCCTTTTTCATTGTGTATTCGAGCGGCAGTGACGGCGCATTCTAGCATGGTAAAACCGGCCTCCGGAGTGGGTCCCGGGCATCAGCAGCGGCGTATCGAGCCGCGTATCGAATAGCCTCACGGCGAATAGCGTCAAGGCGTCGAGCGGGTCGCGGGCCGCCGGGCGGCGAGTGCGTCGCGCGTCTGCATGGCGGTGTAGGTGAGTTGCGCGGCCGCGAGACCGAGCGCGCCGTAGGTGGGCGTCAGGCCGAAGGCCGCGAACGCGTTGGGCACCGGCCGTTCGCCGGAGATGGCCGCCGCCAGCAATTCGCCCGAGACAGTGGCGGGCGCCATGCCGTGGCCGCCGAAGCCAACCGCGTACCAGACGCCGTCCGCGCTGCAGCCGATTTGCGGCATCTTGTGCCGCGCATAGCTCATCAGGCCGCCCCAGGCGTGTTCGATACGCACATCGTGTAGCTGCGGATAGACCTTCAGCAGATCGCGCCGTAACAGCCGCGCGATGACCTCGGGAGCGCGGTCGCGAACCGAGATGCGGCCGCCCCACAGGATGCGTGTGTCGGGCAACGGGCGGTAATAGTCGAAGGCGAAGCGGGTGTCGTAGACGGCGGCGCGGGTGTCCATCGCGTCTTTCAGGCGTGCGCCGAGCGGTTCAGTGGCCATCACGTAGGTGGCGATCGGCAGGACCGCGCGCTCGACCCGCGCATAGACGTTGCGCGTATAGCCGCCGCCGGCCATCACAACGTGGCGTGCTTCGAGCGCGCCGTGTGGCGTATGCACCACGAAACCCGCACCGTCGTGACGGGCGCCGCCGCGCCGGGCGCCGTTGCGCTGCAAGCGCACAACGGGGGACTTCTCGTGAATCTGCACATCCGCGTTGGCCGCGGCGCCAGCGACACCAAGCACATATTTCAGCGGATGAAAGTGGAACGCGTTGCGCTCGAACAGGCCACCGTGATAACGGTTCGTCTTCAGTTGTGAGGCAAGCTCCGCGGCCGCCATGGGTTCCCACTCGACGCCGAACGAATCCCGCATCAAACGCCGCTGCGTGTCGAGCCTTGCCGGTTCGTCGAACCAGTTAGCGAGAATCACGCCGGCATCGGTCACGTCACAATCGATGTGGTAGCGCTGGATACGCTTACGCATCAGATCGACGGCGTCGGTTGTCAGCGTATAGAGTTCGCGCGCGCGGGCCGGCCCGAGGGTTTTCAGCAGATCCGCGCAATCGAGGCTATAGCCGCCGAACACAAAGCCGCCGTTGCGTCCGGAGGCGCCGAAGCCGACCTGCTCGGCCTCGAGCACAGCGATGTCGGCGACGCCACGTTCGGCGAGCCCCAACGCCGTGGACAAACCCGCGAGGCCCGCACCAATGATGCAGACGTTGACGCTCCGCCGGCCGGTTAGCGGCGCGTAAGCGGATGGGTGCCCGGCAGAGCGGGTGACGGTGGCTTCGTAAAAGCTTTGCATGGAGTCAGGGTAGCGGGAATGTCACGCTCACGTCCAGCCATCGCGCGATGACCGCGCCGGAGACCTGGAAAAACAAAGTTCGGCATCCGCAAAAAAGCGCATGCCGACCTTGCCCGTTGATACCGAACCGGTTCAGGACACCGGCAGCAGCTTGCCGCTGAACACCACTGGACCGCTAGGCGCATTGTGATCGGGCGAGCCGCCCGGCGCTTCGATCGAGACCGCCAGCGCCTGATAGCTCTCCGGCTTCTGCAAGCCGGCCGTCACCCTGCCGCTGGCGCTGTCAGGCAACATGCCGAGGGAGACCGGATGGCCGTTCGCCGGAATGCCCCACAGCTCCATCGCCCGGCCCGCCGGCAAATCGACCTTGCCGAGCGGATGCAGCGTCATGGTGGAGTGGGCTTCGTCCCAGGCGACCAGCATGACCGGATGCGCTTCCTTATTGTTCAGCACGGCCACATGCGAAACGGCCGTTTCCGGCTGCTGCGCGACGGTCGGCGCCGTGGGAGGCGTCGCACCGGACGGCAACAGCGAGCGCACCGCGACCACGACAGCGACTGCGGCCAGTCCCGTGACACCGAGTGCCCAGCCACGCCAGAACGCGAGATTCTCGAAGATACTGCCGGACGGACGCGCGGGCTTTTCGACCACGGTGCGCGGTCGTGCCGCCTCACGCGCAGCGGTGAGGCCGAGACGCCGCTCGATGGCGTCCCACACGGCAGCCGGTGGCATGCGCGGCTCCGCGAGTTCGGCCAACGGCGAGATGCGCCGTTGCCAGGCTTCGACGGTCTGACGGATGACCGTATCGTGGTCCGCGTAACGTTCGAAGCGGCGCCGGGCGCCCCCGCGCAAGGTGCCGAGCACATACTCGGCAGCCAGCATGTCGACCAGTTGAGGATAGCGATGGAGATTCATCACTCGCCTCCCAAGCAGGTTTTCAGCTTGGCAAGGCCGCGCCGGATCCAGGATTTGATGGTGCCGAGCGGCACCGTTAGAACCTCGGCGATCTCGCTATGGCTTTGATCGCGCAGGTAGGCGAGCGCAACCGCCTGACGCTGCGCCGGTTCCAGTTGCTGCATGCAGCCGGCCAGCAAACGTGCCTGCAGGCTGACCGCGGTCAGCGCTTCGGGATCCGGATCGCCGGTTGCCACAAGATCGTCCAACGCATCGCTCCATTCTGTTTCCTGTGGATTGACCCGCCGCAGGTGATCGAGAGCACGGTTCCGGACGATCGCCGACATCCACGTCATGGGGGCGGACAGTGCCCGGCGGTAGTCGCCGGCAAAGCGCCAGATATTGACGAAGCTGTCCTGCAATACTTCTTCGGCCCACTCGTGCCTGCTCAATATACGGAGCGCGAGGCCAAACAGTTTCGGGGCGGCGAGATCATATAGCTCACGCAGCGCCGCGGCATCTTCTTTGGCAATGCGTTCGAGCAACCCGGCGAGGGTTTCCGGCGTCAGTTCTCGAGGATTGGCGGTCATGGAAAGTGATGTGGTGGGCTTGCGGGCTTATGTTACCCAGTTTCTTCCCGGTCTTATATGTGATTTTTCCGGAGTGGACTGCATCCGCCGAGCTTATTTCTGCGTATACGGTTGCGGGGCCCAGGTGCGCCCGGACTTTGCGTCATCGCGGAATCGAGTCGTCACGCGACGCGACGGGCGCGGCACTAACAGTGCGCCAACGGGGCCATTTACGGGGGACTTGAACACGGGGTGCGTGTGCAGGGAGGCGTAGGGCCGTTGCACAAGCCTGATGAGCGGCGGCAACGGAGCCACGCGACGCGGGATGGATAGTGCGGCGCGGGCGTGTTCGACGGTGAAGGGCGACGGGCTCATTCCAGATGAGGTTCGGGCCGTTGTCGGTGGGTCGACAGCGGCCCGGGCGGAATGGGTTCGCCTGCCCGTTGCCTTTTCTTTCGGGGGCCTCAGCTTGCTTCAGGCAGCTTCGGGTTGACTTCGGTTTGACCTTACCCGCCCCAGCGCAACACCAGCGGATCGAGCCGCCTCGCGACTTTCAGCAAGCCTGCACGCGTGGCCGGATGCATCGGCGGCAACGGATGGCGCACCGCGTCTGAGCGAATCACGCCGCCTTCTTTCATCAAAGCCTTGCATGACGCGAGACCGCCCTGACGGTTTTCGTAGTTGATGAGCGGCAGCCACTGCTGATAATGGGCAGCGGCCGCTTCCGTGTCGCCCGCCGCATAGGCGTCGACGATCAACCGGATGCCGTCCGCGTAACCGCCGCCTGTCATCGAACCCGTTGCACCCGCATCGAGATCGGCCATTAGCGTGATCGCTTCTTCGCCGTCCCACGGACCCACCACGGCATCGCCGCCCAGTTCGATCAGCTCGCGCAGCTTGTTCGCTGCTTGCGGCACTTCGATCTTGAAGTACGAAACGTTCTGCAGTTCGCGCGCCATACGCGCGAGAAACGGCGCCGACAGCGCCGTGCCGCTGACGGGCGCATCCTGGATCATGATCGGAATCCCGATTGCATCGGACACCGTGCGATAGAACTCATAGATGCCGCGCTCGCCGATGCGAATCGTCGCGCCGTGATACGGCGGCATGATCATCACCATCGCGGCGCCCGCCGCCTGCGCGCTGCGGCTGCGTTCAGCGCACTGGTGCGAGCTGAAATGGGTGGTCGTGACGATCACCGGCACGCGGCCGGCGACGTGTTCGAGTACCTGGTGCATCAGCGTGTTGCGCTCGTCGTCGGACAGCGCGAATTGTTCCGAGAAGTTCGCCAGAATGCACAGGCCGTTGGAACCCGCGTCGATCATGAAATCGATGCAGCGTTTCTGTCCTTCCAGATCGAGATGGCCGGCCTCGTCGAAGATGGTCGGCGCGACGGGGAACACGCCGCGCATTGGAGCAGGGTTGGGTGTCTGGGTCATGGTGGTGGGCGTTGTACCGAGGTGGTCAGGCGTGGGTTTTTGAATGTCTCCACCGCTGACTATACGGCGGCGTGCGTGGCGGGTATATTGAATTGTTTCCATCTTGTGATCGCTTTTGCGACTCACCCCGCAGTTGCCCGACAACCTATGAAAGACACCCTGAACGTCCTGCTGTCGAGACTGCGCATGAAGCAGTTGCAATTGCTGATCGCGCTCGACGACCACACGTCGCTGCACAAGGCCGCCAGCGCGATGTCGATGACGCAATCGGCCGCGAGCAAGGCGTTACAGGAGCTGGAGTCGATGTTCGAGGCGCCGCTCTTCGAGCGCTCGAAGAGCGGCATGATTCCGAACCAGCTCGGCCACTGCGTGATCCGCTACGCGCGGCTCCTGGCAACGGACCTGACCTCGCTGTGCCAGGACGTCGCCGAGATACGTTCGGGGCGCGGTGGGCGTCTCGCGATTGGCGCGATCATGGGCGCGATTCCCGAATGCGTCGTGCCGGCACTGAACGATCTGCATGCCGGGCAGCCGGGTCTGTCGATTGAAGTAATGGAAGACACGAGCGCGCGCATGCTGCTGCAACTCGACCAGGGCCGGCTCGATCTGGTGATCGGGCGTGCGGCGGTTGCCGCCGATCCGTCGAAATATCACTATCATCCGCTGGGGGACGAGCCGTTATCCGTGGTGGTGGGGTATGGCAATCCGCCATTGCCCAGGAAGGAAGTGAAACTGCGTGACCTGGCCGGTCACCGCTGGGTAATGTATCCGTCGCACATGCCCTTGCACGCCTTGCTCGAACGGGAGATGGATCTGGCGGGTCTCGAGATGCCGGACAACCCGATCTCGACGGCCTCCACCTTCGTGACGGTGGCGCTTCTGCATAGCAGTCCCGATCTGGTTTCGCTCTTGCCGACCGCGATCGCGGAATTGTTCGTACGGCAGAAAATGTTGCGCTTCGTGCCGGTCAGGTTGAAGTCGCCTTCGCAAACTTTCGGCATTGTGACGCGCAAAGGCGGCGTGTTGTCGCCGCCGGCTGAGCAATTCATCGAGTTAATACGTGGGCGAACGGCGGGACAGGGGGCGCCGTTGGGGAATCAGGCGGTGAAAAAGGAAAAAGCGGAAAAAGCGCAGAAAACACAAAAACCCGCCTGAAACGACGATTTTTCGATTGACGGAAGACGTCCAATATCTCACGCCAGTCGGCGCTCCGCCATGCCTTGTGATTGCGGTGTTGCGGCGACGACACTGTCGGGTAAATCTGAACCGATTGCACGCTCGCGTTCCGCGCTACACTTGATTGAAGGTGCGCCAGAACCAAGATCACGGCGCACGCTCGGGGAGAGCAGCCATGAATCGGCCACTGATTCGGTTACCGCTTCGCACAACGGGCACCGCGCCTGTCAGGAAGTGGCTCAAATGGGGGCTGGCAGCGGCATTTCTGCTCGCGCTGGCTTTGGCGGCCCGTTTTGTTCAGATCGAGATAGAAACCTCTCGATTGCAGGCGCGCTATCTCTCGGAACTCACGCGCGATGTGGGTTTTTCCGTCGCCGATGGTCCAAGTCATTCCATCCGATTCCCTCAGACAGATAAAGGCCCCTACGACAGTCGGCTCGGCTACGCGTTGCTGCCTTCGTTCCAGCAGCGATTGCTCCAACGCGGGTTTGAAATCAGCGCACAGTCGCGTGATTCCGAACGCATGCTGTCGCTGGCGGATGAAGGTCTATTTATTCCCTACGCCGAAAAAGACCAGGCGGGGCTGCAACTCTTCGACGGCACCGGCGCGCCGCTCTTCGGTGCCCAGTTTCCGGGCCGCATTTATAACAGCTTCGATTCAATCCCGCCGCTTGTCGTCAATTCGCTGCTGTTTATCGAAGACCGCTATCTGCTCGATCCGGATCAGCCGAACCGCAATCCGGCAATCGACTGGGGACGCTTTAGCCGCGCGCTAGTCGATCAGGGCGCGCGTGTACTTAACCGGCATCAGTCGACGCCGGGCGGCAGCACGCTCGCCACCCAGATCGAAAAGTTCCGCCACTCGGCTGGCGGGCGCACCGCAACGCCACCGGAGAAATTACGGCAAATCGCATCGGCATCGGTACGCGCGTATCTGAACGGCCCGCAGACCATGCCCGCGCGTCAGCAGATCGTCGTCCACTATCTCAACTCGGTGCCGCTTGCCGCACAACCGGGCATTGGCGAAATCAACGGGATGGGCGACGGTCTGGCCGCCTGGTACGGCCGCGATTTCAACGACGTCAACCGCATTCTCAAAGCGCCGTCGACTCAGGACAATCTCGCGGAGCAGGGCGTGGCGTTCCGCCAGGTGCTCTCGCTGATTATCGCGCAACGTGCGCCGTCGTATTTTCTGCATCATGGTTATGCCGAACTTGAACGTCTGACGGATAGCTATTTACGGCTGCTGGCGAACGGTGGCGTGATCACGATTGCCCTGCGTGATGCTGCGCTGTCCGCGCAAGTCGATCTGCGCCACGCACCGAATACGACGCAGAACGCAGATTCGTTCGTGTCGCGCAAGGCTGTGACGTCGATGCGCTCGCATCTGTTGGCGGCGCTCGGCATTCCGAGTTTCTATGAACTCGACCGGCTCGACTTGCAGGCAAAGGGTACGCTCAACAACGCCGTGCAGCAGGCCGTGAGTGAACGGCTCGCCGCCGCCGGGACGCGCGACGGCGCGAAAGCCGCGGGGCTTGTCGGTTTTGAAATGCTGCGCGCCTCCGACGATCCGTCGAGAATCGCCTATAGCTTCACGCTGTTCGAACGGCGTGACGGCGCGAACCTCGTGCGAGTGCAAACCGATAGCGTCAACCAGCCCTTCGACATCAACTCCGGCGCGCGGCTGAATCTTGGTTCGACCGCGAAAATGCGTACCGTGGTGACGTATCTGCAGATCGTCTCCGACCTGCATGCGCGTTATGCTCCGCTGAGCACAGCGGAACTGAAGGCCGTGAAGCCCGATCCGAATGATCAGCTCACCCGCTGGGCGCTCGACTATCTGGCGCATACCTCGGATCGCTCGCTACAAGCCATGCTCGATGCGGCCGTGGAACGTAAATACTCGGCGAGTCCGGGCGAAACGTTTTACACGGGCGGCGGCGCGCAGACCTTCAACAACTTCGATTCCGACGACAACAGCCGCATTCTCACGGTGCACCGCGCGTTCCAGCATTCGGTGAATCTGGTGTTCGTGCGGCTGATGCGCGATATCGTCCACTACGAGATGGTGCAAACCACCGGACCGTCGTCGCAATGGCTGGGCGATCCGGCGATCCGCAAGATGTATCTCACGCGTTTCGCCGATCAGGAAAGCCGCGTGTACATGAATCGTTTCTACACGAAGTACCACGGCAAAACGCCCGACCAGGCGTTGGCCCTGCTGCTGCTCGGCGTACGTAAATCGCCGCCTAAAGTGGCGACAGTGTTGCGCAGCGTCGCGCCGGATGAATCGAATGCGTGGTTCAACGCGAAGATGCGTGCGGCGTTGAAGAACACGCCGGCTGCCTCCATGCTGGACGATGAAGACCTGGCGAACCTGTACGACAAATATGCGATCGACCGCTTCAATCTGAACGATCGTGGCTACATTTCGAGCGTGCATCCGCTGGAACTGTTGACGCTTAACTATCTGCGTGCCCATCCCGATGCGACGCTCGACCAGATACAGACCGCAAGCCGCGATGTGCGTCTGTCGACTTATTCCTGGCTCTTCAAGACCCGCTATCACGCCACCCAGGATCGCCGCATCAAGCGGATGGTCGAATTGCGCGCGTACGATGCGATTGGCAAATCGTGGCAGGCACTCGGCTATCCGTTCGCGACGCTCACGCCGTCGTACGCGGCGGCGATTGGCGCATCCGGCGACCGACCGGCTGCGCTCGCGCAACTGATCGGCGTGATTGCCAACGGCGGCAACAAGGTGCCGACCGAAAGCCTCACGCAACTCGATTTCGCCAAAGACACGCCATACGAAACGCATTTCCAGCGCGCGGCGGTGGCGCCACAGCAGCAGATGTCACCGGAGATCGCCGGGGTTGTCAGAGTGCTGTTGCGTGATGTCGTGTCAGGCGGTACGGGCAAGCGTCTCGCGCAGGGCATGATGTTCCCTGATGGTCAGACACTCGAGGTTTATGGCAAGACGGGCACCGGCGATCAACGCTTCAATGTGTGGGCCAAAGGCGCGCGCCTGATCGAGTCGCGCAAGGTGAACCGCAGCGCAACCTTCGTGTTTGCAATGGGAGACCGCTTCTACGGCACGCTGACCGCCTATGTGCATGAACCGTATGCGGCCCGCTACGATTTCACCAGCGCGCTGTCGGTGCAGTTGCTGAAGTCGCTTGCGCCGGTGTTGCAGCCGTTGCTGGAGAATCCGCCGGCCAACACTGCTTCTGTCGCGAAGGTGGCGGCACAATGAGCGGCTGGTTAGCCACGGGCAATCGTCGCATGAAGGCCGTGCAAGACCTGACCTGATGACCCAAGGTGCGCTCGTTGCGGACCTGGGCGAATCAGGAAAACAGATCCGTCTCGACGCCTAATATCCCGCGTCTGTCGCCGGCTTAAGGAACAGTTCGTGCACGGGCGCGAAATGCGCGTACAACGGCAGAATCGCACCGCCCATTGCCCGCGCATCGGCACCGATGGTGCCTTCGAGCAGCTGCGGGCGCACCATGCCTTCCCATTCAAAACGATCGAGCACGCGCTCGGTTCTGCGGATGATTTCGCGGACCAGTTGGCGGTCGAACTCGCCGTCGATCACCACCGCTTCCAGGTCGAGCAAGGCAGCCGCATTGGTCGACGCATTGGCGATCGCGGGGCAAGCGGTGTCGAGCCACTGTTCGGTCTGCCGCCACAGTTCAGGCGACAACGCGCGATGGTCATGCGCGGCGGCGGGCGGCGCGCCCGCATCGCTCAATAGCTGTTCCAGAACGAAGCCCGATGCGGCGTGCAGCAGTTGCCGCGCCGGCTGGCTCGCGTTGCCGTCTCTCAACGGAATTGAGCCGACGGCGCCCGCGTTGCCATGCGGTCCGCCATGCAAGCGGCCGTCGATCACCAGGCCGCCGCCGATAAACGTGCCGACAAACAGATACAGAAAATTATGGATCCCGCGGCCCTGGCCCATCACGAGTTCGGCCGCGCAGGCAGCCGTGGTGTCTTTGGCAAACTCGACGGGCAAGCCCGTCATCGTCGCGATGCGACTGCGCAAGTCGATCTCGTGCCACGCTTCCAGCGCTTCCGGCGGTGCGCCGAGAAAGTCACGCCAGCCGCCGAGCCACAACGGTGCCGCGACGCCTACGCCCACCACTTTGTTTGCCTTCGCGCCGAGCGTCTGATTCACGCGCGCCAGTCTGCTTTCGAGCGCGGGGAACAGCGTGCGCGGATCGGGATAGGCATACTCGAATACGTCGCGGCACACCACGTGGCCCGCGAAATCCATCGCCAGCACGTCGAGGCTGCGGCGTCCGACCTTGATGCCGATGGTGTACGCGCCATCCGCACGTAATGCGATCGGCACCGAGGGTTGACCAATGCGGCCACGCACGCGCGCCTGCTTCTCGAGCAGGCCGTCGTCGATCAGACGGTCGACGATCATCGACACCGTCTGCATCGACAGACGGGTGAGACGGCCTACGTCGGCTTTCGGCAGCGGCCCATGCAAGCGGATCGTCTGCAGAACGATTCGTTCGTTGAACTGCCGCATGCCGACCTGATTCGAGCCGACCGTGCGTTTGACGGGAGAGCGGGTGCCGGTGGTGTCCATCGTCGCGTGCCCCTCAGCGGGATGCATGCATCATGCAATGGCCTTGACGTCCGCTTCCTTCGCGCCCGTCATGATCGCCACGGCCTCCGACATGTGGATGTCTTTGGTGTTCACCACCGCGGCACGCCGGCCGAGCCTCTGGATATGAATGCGATCCGCGACTTCAAACACGTGCGGCATGTTGTGGCTGATCAGGATCACGGGCAGACCGCGCTCGCGCACGCGGCGGATCAGTTCGAGCACCATGTTGCCTTCTTTCACGCCGAGCGCGGCGGTGGGTTCGTCGAGAATCACCACATGCCGCGCGAACGCCGCGCTGCGCGCGACAGCCACGCCTTGACGCTGGCCGCCGGATAACGTTTCGACCGCCTGGCGCATCGAGCGGATGCCGATCTGCAAATCCTTCATGTGCGCGGTGGCTTCCTCGAGCATGCGGCGCTTGTCGATCATCTTGAAGATCGAACCGCGCCAGCCCGGCTTGACGAGTTCACGGGCGAGAAACAGGTTTTCGGCGATGCTCATGGCAGGCGCGACCGCGAGTTCCTGATACACGGTTTCGATGCCTTGCGCGCGTGCATCCAAAGGACTGCGGAATTTGACCGGCTTGCCGTCGAGCAGGATTTCGCCTTCATCGGGTACGGTGGCGCCTGAAAGCGCCTTGATCAAGGACGACTTGCCCGCGCCGTTATCGCCGATCACGGCGAGAATCTCGCCGGGCAGCACTTCGAAATCGCAGCCGTCGAGCGCGGTGACGTTGCCGTAGCGTTTGACGAGTCCGCGCGCCTGCAAAACGGGCATCACGGCAGAGGCGGAAGTAGGTGTCGACATGACAGGTTCCTGTTGAGTGCTCAACCGCGACGATGGGAAAGTTTGTCCGCGGCCACCGCGAGAATCACCAGCATGCCGGTGATCAACACCTGGTAGACCGAAGAGACGCCGATCAGCGTCAAACCATTGCGAAACACGCCGACAATCAGCGCGCCGAGCAGCGTGCCGGTAATCGAGCCGCGTCCACCGAACAGACTCGTGCCACCCAGCACCACGGCAGTAATGCTGTCGAGGTTCTCGGTTTGCC
Organism: Paraburkholderia sediminicola; assembly: GCF_046030555.1. GTDB lineage: Bacteria > Pseudomonadota > Gammaproteobacteria > Burkholderiales > Burkholderiaceae > Paraburkholderia > Paraburkholderia sediminicola_E. The sequence continues at coordinate 53,207 of NZ_JAQQCH010000015.1, forward strand.
CTGCCTGCGGATCGCCGACGCCGGTACGCGACACCGACAACAGCGCGGCGATGCCGTAGATCGCACCGGCCAGCGAATACACGGTAAGCAGGATCTTTTGCGACGAGAGGCCCATCAGTCGAGCGGCTTCGGGATTATTGCCGAGCGCATACAGATGCCGGCCGGGCACGGTGTCGCGCAAGACGAACCATGTCGCCACGTACATCAGCAGCGTGAGCACGGTGCCGTAGGTGACGTCGGCGGGGCCGAGTTTGAACGTGTTGCCGAGGAACATGATCGCGTCCGGCAGGTTCGAGACGCTCTCCGCGTTCGAATAGATCTGCGTGAGCGCGAACGCAATGTTCAGCGTACCCAGCGTGACGATAAAAGCCGGTAACTTGATCCGCGTGATCAGCACGCCATTGAGCGCACCGAACAGCGCGCTCGCGGCGATGCCGCACAGAATCGCGAGAACGGGCGGCACGCCGAGCGTGACCGCGAATTTGGTCATGATGATCGAGCCGAACGCCATCACCATCCCGCACGACAGATCGATCCCGCCTGTCAGCACGATCAGCGTCTGGCCGATGGCGATGACGGCGACCACCATGGTCTGTTGCAGGATTAGCGAGAGGTTCTGGAACGACAGGAACCGGTTGCTCTGCGAGATGAAGAAGCCGCAGGCCAGCAGCAGGGCGATCAGTGGTCCGATTTCAGCGAGCGACGGCAAGCGTTCGCTGAAGGGGCGCGAGTGGCTGGCGGGCGCAGAAGGAGTCGACATGATAGGTGTCCTAGATACATGAACGTGGCGTGCAGGCCATGCGGTGAATACAGCGGTCGGCCATCCGGCCGCCGCGTCTGATCCGGCGATCAGCGTGGCCGGCCATCCAGTGGCTGGCGAGCCATCGGCGGCCCATCGAAGTGGGCCGCCGTTCGGAGCGCGTTACTTGTTGCCCCAGCAGTTGTCGAGGCCGAACTTCGTATCCTTGCTGTCGACGCCGGACATCGGCTTGTCGGTGATCAGCGTCACGCCCGTGTCCTGATAGCCGGAGACCTTCTTGCCGGTCTTCGCATACTCGACACCCGCCGTCACGCCGAGCGCGGCCATCTTCAACGGATACTGCTGCGAGGTCGCGGCAATCGCGCCGGCCTTCACATTGCGTACGCCTTCGCAGCCGCCGTCGATGGAAACGATCATCACGCTCTTATCCTTGCCCGCCGCCTTGAGCGCGCGATACGCACCCGCTGCGGCCGGTTCGTTGATCGTGTAGACCACGTTGATGTCCGGCGATTTCTGCAGGCAGTTTTCCATCGCCGTCTGGCCCTTCGCCTGATCGCCGCGGGTGTCCTGGCTGCAGACGATCGACGGATCGCCTTCCTTCACGCCGAAGCCTTCCAGGAAGCCGTTATGACGCAATACGCCGACCGATACGCCGGGTGCGAGATCGAGCGTGGCGATCTTCGCGGGTTTACCGTTCATGGCGGTTTTCGCGTACTTGCCGATCAGCACGCCGGCTTTGAAGTTGTCGGTGGCGAAGAGGGCGTCAGTGGCATCTTGCGGATCGGTCGGCGTGTCGAGTGCGACCACCATCACACCGGCCGCGCGCGCTTTCTTGATGCTCGGCACGATCGCTTTGGTATCGCTCGGCGTGATCAGAATGGCTTTCGCGCCGGCCGTCATCATGTTTTCGATGGCGGTGACCTGGCTCGCGTTGTCGCCGTCGAACTTGCCGGCCGCGGTGAGCAGCTTGGCGCCGTCTTTCGAGGCGGCGGCTTCGGCGCCCTGTTTCATCTTCACGAAGAACGGGTTCGTGTCGGTCTTGGTGATGAGCCCGACGACAGGCTGGTCGGCTGCCTGGCTCGCGCTCGCACACCACACGGCCGATGCCGCTACGCACATCGACACGATTTTCCTGGCGACAGGGTGCCTGCGGGAATTCAGATTCATGGGACGCTCCTCCGGTTATTGGCAACAACGTTGTGGACTGCGGGCGGTTGCACACGCGAACGCTGCGCGTTTGCAACCTGTTTGCAACCTGATTGGGGACCTGGCGTGGAACCCCAATGCAATTCCAAGGGTAATCCGACGCGGACCGCCTAAATCACTTGGATTGATTTAGTACAGCAGGCGGGCGGACGCACGTCAAGAAAACGATTGGGATGGGGGTTGACGTGCCGAAACAGCCGGGAGGGCGGAAAAGCTTGCGGGGCGGGGATTGGCGGGCGTAACGCGGTGCGAGATCGAACGCAGGAACTTGGGGAAAGTCCTGGCTCGATTGAAGGTGAATTGAAATCTTAAGGGATGTTTCTCGAACGCATTGGCGTGCGTCGTGAAGATTTTCAGTGGGGGTTGAAAACAACGATTCTCACAGCGATGACCGCAAACCTGATCAATGCCGTGAGAATCGCGGCGCGCGCGCTTGAGGGTGCTTACCGGCGCGTCACGAGCGTTTGACGCTTCGTTTCGAGTTGGGTGACGACACGTTGCAGGGTCCGTTCCGCCGGCCCCGGTGTCTGCATGAACTTGCAGCCGATGACGAAGCGACGGTCGCCCTTCGGTGTAGTCAATTGCCGCGGCGCGACGATTTCCAGATCGAGTCGCAGCGTGCCGAAGCTGCCGAGTTGCAGCGTCACGTCGCGCAATACGGTGCCGCTTTCAAGTGAGCCGAAGCGCTCGTCGGCGGTTTTCAACGCCACGCCGCCCAATGAAAGGTCCTGCAGTTCCAGCCGGAACGAACCGCCGTCCACATACGGCCCGCTGGCGATGTACGGATCCAGCACGGGCGTTTGCACGCGGAAGAATTCGCGGCGTTGAACGTAGTAGAGGAGCGCCGGAAAGGCTGTCTCGAAAGCCGGGCGCCCGTCGAACATGATGGGGTTTGCGTTAAGCGTCGTGAACTCCGTGCGAATGCCACCCGGCAAGCTGCGGAAGATCAACTGGCGCGCGGCCGGTAGCGCGTAGTTGTCGGCATCGACACTGCCGGCGTCGAAGATGAAGCGGGCATTGCGCGAGTCGACATCGAGTACTTGTGTAACGATCTGACGGCCGTTGAATTCCACCGTCACGAAGTCCTGCCCGGTCATCAGCTTGCGTAGGCAAACTGCGATTTGCAGGGGGTGACGCTGCGCGAAAGTCGAGTCCGCGTCGGACTGTTCGGCGACATCGGCGTCGAGAAGAGCGGCAATCATTTGAGTATCCATGCGTGTTATGGCCTTGGCCCGGCCAGTTGGGGGAGCGCGAGCGGCATATGATTCCTGCCGGCGCCCGGCCTTTTCCTGCTTTACTGCAGGGACCGTGCCAACTGCATGGATGAACTGATCGGCGCGATGTTTTTGCCACGGAACCGCTTGATACAGGCGTTTGCGGGCGACAGCCCGGAAGGCGGGGATGGGTGTATTCAGGGTTCGCTACGTAACGTCCCTGACACCGTTACGGCCACACGAGCGTACTCGCCCGCATCATTCATCGCGCCTGACGCGCCGCGCCGGTCGATGCGCGCACAACCAGTTGCGGCGGCGAGGAAATCCGCATCGGCACGCTTGCGGCGACCTCGCGACCCGCTTGCCCATACGAGGATTCGATCAACTCGCGCAACAGCGAAACCGCGAGACCGGCGACTTCGACGGTCGGCACAGCGACCGTCGTCAACGCGGGCCGGGACTCGCGCGCCAGTTGAATATCGGTGATGCCGACTACGGATAGATCGCCCGGCACGTTCAGACCGAGATCGGCCGCCGCGTGCATTGCACCGAGCGCCGGCAGATCGTTGGTCGCGTAAATCGCGGTGAGTGTGGGATCGGCTTCCAGCAGCGCGCGCGTTGCGGTGTAACCGCCTTGTATCGTATCGGGCGCGTGCTCGACCGGGCTTTTCGGCGCACCGGCCGCATGCACAGCCTCGGCGAATCCCTCGTAACGAGCCGCGTGAATGCCCGAGGCCTTGCTGCCGACAACCGCGCCGATCCGTCGATGCCCAAGCTCCAGCAGATGCCTGCCGGCCAATTCGCCAGCCAGTCGAAAATCGACCGCGACGCACGGCAGCCCCGGCGGGTCGTCAGGCCGCTCCCACATGCACAGCACGACGGGCGTGCCGCGCGATTCGATCGCATGAAGGTCCGCAAAATCGAGGTTGGCGTTGGTCACGAGCACGCCCTCGGAAAGCGTTCCCGCAATCTGGTCCAGATACGCCCGGCCGATCAGCGGATTCTCGTTCGTATTGCAGATGATCAGGAAGTGGCCGCTGCTGCGCGCGGCGTGTTCGACCGCGAGTGCGAACTCCGGATAAAACGGATTGGCGATGCTCGACACCATCAGCGCCAGCGTCGGCGCGCGACCTTCGGCGAGCGCGCGAGCGGCGAGATGTGGGCGATAGCCGAGCACCTCGATGGCGTCGAGCACCCGCTGCCGGGTGGCCGCGCCGACCCGGCCGCGATTGCGCAGTACATTCGATACCGTGGCCGGCGTAACGCCGGCATGCCGTGCGACTTCGCTAAGTGTGGACATGGCCTGTCAGTATTTGGGATGGCTGTTCGATATTTGCATCGGGGCGAAAGGCGCGGCACCATTTGCCGCACAGACAAAACGATATCGGAGACAGGTAAGGCCTCACGATCGCTTGCGATCGATTTTTTAGGCTTGACTGATTAAGCGCTTAATCTCCGACATCGAGCCAATTAAATCACGGAGTCGAAGCGATGGCGAGCATTTCGTTGAAAGGCGTGCAGAAGGCGTATGGCGACGGCGCGCTGGTGATCCGCGACGTCGATCTGGAGATTGGGGAAAACGAGTTCTGCGTGTTTCTCGGTCCGTCCGGCTGCGGCAAGTCCACCTTGCTGCGCATGATCGCCGGCCTCGAAGACTTGACCGACGGCGACCTGTCGATCGCCGGCCGCCTCGTCAACGATGTACCGGCGGCGCAGCGCGGTGTGGCGATGGTGTTCCAGAGCTACGCGCTGTTTCCGCATATGACCGTGTTCGAGAACATGGCATTCGGCCTGAAGCTGGCTAAAACCCCGAAACACGAAATCGACCGCAAGGTGCGCGAAGCTGCACGCATCCTGCAACTGGAGGCCTTGCTCGAGCGCCGGCCGAAGGCACTGTCCGGCGGCCAGCGTCAGCGTGTGGCGATTGGCCGGGCCATCGTGCGTGAACCCGGCGTGTTTCTGTTCGACGAACCTCTCTCTAACCTCGACGCGACGCTGCGCGGCCAGACCCGCGTCGAAATCGCACGACTGCATAAGCAGTTCGCCAAAGCCAGCGTCGTGTACGTCACTCACGACCAGATCGAAGCCATGACGCTGGCCGACAAGATCGTGTTGCTGCACGCCGGCAAGGACACCGAGCGCTACGGCAGCATCGCGCAGATCGGTGCGCCGCTCGAGTTATATCACCGTCCCAGGAGTCGCTTCGTCGCCGGTTTCATTGGTTCGCCGCGCATGAACTTTTTGCCGGGGCGGGTGGCGTTGGTCGATCCGCAGGGCGTGGTTATCACGCTCGATCACACCGACGAAAACGTGCGTGTGCCGGTCAGCGGTGAAGGGCTCCAGACGTCGCAAGCCGTCACGCTAGGCGTACGACCTGAACACCTGGAATTTATCGATGCGGCCGCGTCTGCAAACGCACAGGACGCCGTTCTGACTCGCACGGTATCCCTCGTCGAACAGCTCGGCGAGCATAGCTACGTCCACCTCGATCATCCCGGCGCTGCCGCGCTGATCGCCAAGGCGCCGGGCGACACACGCCTCGTGCCGGGTGACCGCGCGAGCTTGCGCGTGCCGAGCCGCGCTTGCCATTTGTTTACCGAAGACGGCTTTGCCGCCGCTTCGCTCGAATCCGTCGAACACTACGCATAAAGGACATTCGGATGCGCCTTGGAGTCTGTTATTACCCGGAACACTGGCCGGAGTCGATGTGGGAAGACGACGCCCGCCGGATGAAGGCACTCGGCATCGAGCAGGTGCGGATCGCCGAATTTGCATGGAGCCGGATGGAGCCGACGCCTGGCGAATACGACTGGGGCTGGCTGGATCGCGCGATCGACGTACTCGGCGCGGCTGGTCTGCAGGTCGTCATGTGTACGCCGACGGCGACGCCGCCCAAGTGGCTGATCGACCGTCATCCGGACATTCTGCCGATCGGTGCCGACGGCCGCCCGCGCGCCTTCGGCTCACGTCGTCATTACGATTTCTCGTCGCCTTCGTATTTTGCCGCCTCGCAGCGGATCTGCACGGCAGTCGCCGAGCGTTACGGCAAGCATCCGGCTGTCGCGTACTGGCAGACCGACAACGAATTCGGTTGCCATCACACGGTGGTCAGTTATTCGCCGGCGGCAGTGGGGCGCTTTCGCGAGTGGCTCAAGGCGCGCTATCAAACCGTCGAAGAACTGAATCGTGCGTGGGGCACGGTGTTCTGGAGCATGGAATATCGCAGTTTCGCCGAGATCGACGCGCCGGTGGCGACGGTCACCGAAGCGCATCCGTCGCACCGGCTCGATTACCGGCGCTTCGCCTCAGATGAAGTGGCGCGCTACAACCGCATGCAGGTGGAGATCATCCGCGCGCATTCGCCGGGGCGGCCGGTCGCGCACAACTTCATGCAGCTCTTTTCCGAGTTCGATCACTACAAGGTGGCGGCCGATCTCGATGTGGCGGCATGGGACAGCTATCCGCTCGGTGGACTCGAAGAGCAGTGGTTTGCGCCGGAAGTGAAGGCGCGCTGGTTGCGCAGCGGGCATCCCGACTTCGCGTCGTTCAATCATGACGTGTACCGCGGCATGTCGAAGCTGCCGTTCTGGGTGATGGAGCAGCAGCCGGGGCCGGTGAACTGGGCGCAATGGAATCCTGCGCCGCTTCCTGGCATGGTGCGGCTGTGGAGTTGGGAGGCGTTCGCGCACGGCGCGGGCTGTGTGTCGTATTTCCGCTGGCGTCAGGCGCCGTTTGCACAGGAACAGATGCACGCCGGTTTGAACACGCCTGACAACCGGCTCGACGTCGGCGGCAGCGAAGCTGCGCAGGTCGCTGACGAGATTCGCACGGTGCTCGCCGCGAACGCCGATGCCAATGCCGTGATTCGATCGAAGGTCGCGCTCGTCTACGACTACGAAGCGAAGTGGCTCTTCGAGATTCATCCGCAAGGGGCGGACTTCCACTATCCGCGCTTCGCATTCGAGTATTACTCGGCGCTGCGCTCGCTCGGGCTCGATGTCGATATCGTGCCGGTTGATGCGCCGCTCGACGGCTATCGTCTGATTGTCGTGCCGCCGTTGCCGGTTGTGCCCGCCGATTTCGTCGCCCGGCTTGCGAGCTCGGGCGCGCAAGTTGTGCTGGGTCCGCGCACCGGTTCGAAGACTCAGGATTTACAGATTCCGGCGAATCTGCCGCCGGGCGCGCTCACCTCGGTGATGCCGCTGCGGGTGTGGCGCGTTGAATCGATGCGGCCGAATGTAACCGAAGCAGTGCGGCTGGCAGACAGCAAGGACGCGGTCGCGGAAGACGGCGTGGCGCGCCACTGGCGCGATTTCATCGATGTCGGCAGCGATGTAACGAACGCACTCCACGTGCGTGCGTATTTCGCGGACGGTCACCCTGCCTACGTGAAAAGCGGCGCGTTTCATTATCTCGCGAGCCTGTTCGACGACGCGCTCACCGCCCGTCTGTTCGAGCAGATCGCCGGGGAGGCGGGCATCGACACGCTACCGCTCGGCGACAGCGTACGCATCAGCCGTCGTGGCGCGCTGACCTACGTGTTGAACTACGGCGAGCAGATCCACACGCTTGCCAATGTCGCCGACGATGCTTTCGTAATCGGCTCCCGCGCTATCGAACCGCAGGGTGTGGCCGTTTATCGATCGAACACATGATTTGAAGCGCTGAACGAAGGATTCCATGCAGTAACAACAACGACGCAAAATCAAGGAATAAAGGAGACGGCAATATGGCACTGAAACCTCGCAAGATTCTGCTGGCACTCGCGCTCGCCGCGGCGGCCGCAGGCACATCCGTTGTCAGCACGGCGCAGGCCGGCACGCTCGCGGTCAACATCGCGTTCAAGGGCGCGAGTCAGCGCGCTGTCTGGCAGTCGATCATTGACGAATTCAAGAAAACGCATCCGGGCACGGACGTGAAGGTGTCATTCGTCGATGAGGAAGCGTACAAGGTGCAGTTGCCCGGTTGGCTCTCCACTGTCGCGCCCGATATCGTCAACTGGCATGACGGCGAGCGGATGGCGTATTACGCGCAACGCGGCCTGTTCGACGATCTGAGCGGCGACTGGGCGAAGAACGGTTGGAACGACATGTATGCGTCGACGAAGGAAGCGTCGTCGTATAAGGGCAAGCAGTATGCCGCGCCAACCGTGTATTACTCGTGGGGCATGTTCTATCGCAAGGATCTGTTCCAGAAGGTCGGCATTACCGGCGAGCCGAAAACATGGGACCAGTTCCTCGACGACTGCAAGAAGCTGAAAGCAGCGGGCATTACGCCGATTGCAGTGGCTGGACGTGATTCGTGGACGCTGGCCGGCTGGTTCGATTATCTCGACCTGCGCCTGAACGGCAACGCGTTCCATCAGAAACTGATGGCGGGCGACATCGCGTACACCGATCCGCGCGTGAAAAAGGTCTACACGACGTGGAAACAACTGATCGACGCCGGCTATTTCATCGACAACTCGCTCTCCTACGATCTGGATTCGGTGCAGCCATTCCTGTTCCAGGGCAAGGCCGCGATGATGCTGATGGGCACCTTCATCTCCGCCGGTTTTCCGCCGAACGTGAAACCGGAAATGGGCTACTTCCAGTTCCCGATCATTGACGCGAGCGTGCCGACGGCTGAAGATGGTCCGGTCGAATCGCTGCATATTCCCTCCAAGGCGAAGAACAAGGCGGACGCGCATGCGTTCCTCGCGTTCGTCGAGACACCGGAAAATGGCGCGAAGCTGGCAGCCGGTCTTGGCTCGCTGTCGGCGAACAGCAAGTCGCCTGAGCCTGAGGATCCCATTTCGAAGATCGGCTTCCAGATCCTCTCGAATACGAAGGGCGGTATTGCGCAATTCTACGATCGCGACATGACGAAGGAAATGGCCGATGAAGGAATGAAGGGGATGCAGCAATTCGTTTCCGATCCTTCAAAGCTTGACGACGTGCTCGCGCAACTCGAGCAGACGCGCAAGCGGATCTACAAGAAGTGAGCGGTGGCGGCCCGTTGATGGGCCGCCCGCTTAAGTGCCAACTCGCCACGTTCGATCGGGAGAATGATCGTGTCGCACTCCGTCACCCGTCACACTGTTGGTGGCCCTGCCGAACCAGGCGGTTCTGGCTTTCCTGCGCCGGGCGGACCGGCTTCGGGCGGTGCATTGCGCGGTGGGCCACCTCGTGTGGCACGCCGTCGCCGTCCATCGCCGACCGCGCGCCGGCAGCGGCGAGCCGCCTTTCTGTTTCTCGCGCCGGCCTGCGTGATGGTGGCGATTTACGTCGTGTGGCCAATCATCTCGACCATCCACCTGAGCTTTTTCAACTGGGATGGGATGACCGACCCGTCTTTCGTCGGCATCGCCAATTATGTTGAGTTATTCCATACGCAGACGTTCTACACTGCGCTGAAGAACAATCTCATCTGGCTGCTGCTGTTTCTGCTTGCCCCGCCGATGGGGCTCGCCGTCGCGCTCTATCTGAATCAGGCGGTGGCCGGTATTCGCATCGTCAAATCGCTGTTTTTCGCGCCGTTCGTTTTATCGGGCGTGGTGGTCGGTTTGATCTTTTCGTGGTTCTACGACCCGACCTTCGGCCTGCTGGCGGTGATTCTCGGGCACGGCGTGCCGGTGCTCGGTGATCCGCGCTACGCGACCCTCGGGATCGTGTTCGCGGCACTGTGGCCGCAAACGGCGTATTGCATGATTCTCTACCTGACCGGCCTGACGTCGCTGAACGCCGAGCAGATCGAGGCTGCGCGAATGGAGGGCGCGCGCGGCTGGTCGATGCTGTGGCACGTGATCTTGCCGCAATTGCGGCCGACCACGTTCATGGCGATCGTTGTCACGGTGATCGGCGCGTTGCGCAGCTTCGATCTGATTTCGGTGATGACCGGCGGCGGGCCGTTCGAAAGTTCGACCGTGCTTGCGTATTACATGTATGACCAGGCGATCAAGTATTACCGCGTCGGCTATTCCGCGGCGGTGGCGGTCGTGCTGTTCGGGATCATGCTCGTGTATATCGTTTATCACTTGCGCCGCATGCTGCGCACCGAGCAATAAGGAGCCGATCATGTTTCCAATCCCGATCGACAAATGGAAGCCGGTGACACGCCGCGCGTACAAACTGACGTTGCCGCTCGCGCTGCTGATCTGGCTGCTGCCCATGATCGCGGTTCTTGTGACTTCGGTGCGTTCGACGGAAGAACTGAGCGAGGGCAACTATTGGGGTTGGCCAAAGCATTTCGCGATGTTCGATAACTATCGCGAGGCGTTGACGACCTCACCGATGCTGCATTACTTCTGGAACAGCGTGCTGATTACCGTGCCCGCGGTGGTCGGCTCGATTGCACTCGCGGCGATGGCGGGATTCGCGCTGGCCATCTATCGGTTTCGCGGCAATTCGGCATTGTTTGCGACGTTTGTCGCGGGCAATTTTGTCCCGGTGCAGGTGTTGATGATTCCGGTGCGGGATCTCTCGTTGCAGCTCGGCTTGTTCAATACGGTGGGCGCGTTGATCCTGTTCCATGTGTCGTTTCAGACTGGATTTTGCGCGCTCTTTCTGCGGAATTTCATTAAGCAACTGCCGTTTGAACTGGTTGAAGCCGCACGGATTGAAGGCGCCAATGAATGGACCGTGTTCTTCAGGATCGTATTGCCTTTAATCCGTCCCGCACTTGCGGCTCTCGCGATTCTTGTGTTCACGTTCGTGTGGAATGACTACTTCTGGGCCTTGTGTCTGACACAAGGCGACGATGCCGCACCGATTACCGTAGGCGTTGCGGCATTGAAGGGGCAGTGGACCACCGCGTGGAATCTTGTGTCCGCCGGGTCGATTCTTGCCGCGTTGCCTTCGGTCGCCATGTTCTTTGCGATGCAGAAGCACTTTGTTGCGGGGTTGACGTTTGGGGCGACGAAGGGGTGAAGGGTGCGCGAGAGCAACGCACCCGCTGGATTTGAGTTAGAACGTATGCCGGATTGCCGCGCGAACGACAATCTGGCTCGACGACGAAGACAGGTCCTGCGCGCCGGGCACGTATGCCTGATCCAGCGCCGATCCGGTTGCGTCGCCGGCGATCTTTTGAAAGGCGCCCTGGACGTAGACATCGGTGCGCTTTGACAGGTTGTAGTCCGCCATCAAGCCGACTGTGTGAATCTTCGGTCGTACGCTGCCTGTCGTTGCGTCGTAGTTCTCCAGCGTATAGACGTATTGCGCGCCCACGAAGAACGCCGGCGTGAACTGATATTTACCGTTCAGTTCAAAATTCTGATATTTCAAGCTGGTCAATGTCCCGCCTGCGAGTGCACCGCTAGTCGGCTCGATGCTCTCCTGCGCGCTGAGGTAGGCGACATTCGCGACCGGGTTGCTGATGTTCGTGTTGGTATAAACGAAGCCAACCGTCGCCGGGCCCATTGTGTAGTTGATCCCTGCGCCAAAGATGCGCAAGCGCTCCGATTGAAAATTCGCGTCGGCTGCGATGGTTGAACCTGACCCGGCAATGGCGCCGCCGGACGTCGATCCCGGATTGTCCGCGTTCAGATAGGCCGCAGCAATCAATAACCCGCCGTACGTGTACTGTGCGCCAACGCTTAACTGCCGGTTGTTGGCGAAGCCCGTGCTGTTGCTGAAGCTATAGGTGCCGCCGAACTGGAAGCCGGCAATATCCTGACTCGCATACTTGATCGTGTTGTTGACGCGGAACGTGTTATCCGTGTTGTCGTTGTCGAATGGATGCGATAGCAGATAACCACCCCAGTTGCCATTGGCTGTCGTCAGCGCAAGATAGTCGACCACCGAATCATATTGGCGGCCTAGCGTCACGGTTCCGTACCGCTCGCTTTCGATACCGACATACGCCTGGCGTCCAAATCCGAGGCCGCCTTGCGCGAGTTTGCCGGTGTTGACGTTGAAGCCGCTTTCGATCTGAAAGATCGTCTTGAGGCCGCCACCCAGATCCTCGGCGCCTTTCAACCCCCAACGACTACCCTGTGCATAGCCACTTGCCATTTCATACACGTGATTTCCGCCAACGTTATTCGTGAAGTCGAGTCCCTCGTCAATCACGCCGTACAGCGTTACGCTGCTCTGTGCAAATGCCGACGTTGCAAATGTTGACGCTATTGCGATAAAAACGAATTTATTATTCACTTCGCCATCCTGAATGTTTAAAGTTTTTTTTAATACTCGATTGCTATTGACCAACCCGACGATTTTCTGGAGCGGCAATGCACCGTCATCCAGCTCGTGGCTTCAGATACGCCAGAAGGCGTCGCTCAAGCTGCCGAAACATCCAGACCAGGGCGAAAGCGACCATTGCATACAGCAGCGCGGCAATCCCAAAGGCCTCAAATGATGCATACGTTGCCGAATTGACATCACGGGTCACTTTCAGAATGTCTGGAATCGTGGCGGTGAACGCGAGCGTGGTGGAGTGGAGCATCAGAATCGCTTCGTTGCCGTACATGGGTAACGCACGCCGCAGCGCCGAAGGCAGAATGATTCGCCGGTAGACGGTCAATGTGGACATGCCGACCGCGAGCGCGGCTTCGATTTCTCCGTAGGCGGTCGCCCTGATCGATCCCGCAAAGATCTCTGTGGCGTAAGCGCACTCGTTCAACGCAAACGCCAGCAATGTGCAGTTCATCGCATCGCGAAAGAATGCGTCGAGCAACGCATGCGAATGCACGACATGCAAGCTGTACAGTCCCGTATAGCAGATGAGTAATTGCACGTAGAGCGGCGTTCCCCGAAACACGTAGGTGAACAGCCAGACCGGTATCGACAGGAATCGATGACGCGAAGCACGGGCCACGGAGAGCGGCAACGCCAACATGAATCCGAGGCCGAGCGACGCCACGAGAAGCCACAATGTGACCGCGAGCCCCGTGAACTGGAAGCCGTCGGTGTACAGGTAGTTTTGCCAGTACTGGCGAACGATATCGATCATGCCGGCGCGCGCCTCACACCCACGGAATACCGTACAGCGAGCCGCCACAACACTGCATTGGACACGGTTGTGATTGCCAGATAAATCGCACCGGCCGCGACCGTGAACAGAAAGAAATCCTGCGTCGACTTGCCGGCATCCTGTGACGCCTTGACGACATCCGAGAGCCCAATGATCGACACTAGCGCAGTTGCCTTGACGATAACCTGCCAGTTGTTGCCGATTCCCGGCAACGCCAGTCGCATCATCTGTGGAAACATGATTCGAGTGAACACCTGCCAGCTGGACATGCCGAATGCCATGCCCGCTTCCAGTTGTCCCCTCGGTACGCCCATGAACGCGCCACGGAATGTCTCGGTGAAATACGCGCCGTAAATGAAGCCAATCGTGACGACACCTGCCGTGAATGGATCGATATCCATTTGTCTAAAGCCAAACGCATCAGTGATGTGGTTCAGCGCGATCTGGATGCTATAGAAGAGCAACAGCATCAGCACGAGATCCGGCACCGCCCTGATCAGCGTCGTGTAGGCGACACCGACCCGGACGATGTAGCGGCGGCTGGACAGTCTGGCCGCTGCCCCGCAGAGTCCGAGCACGAACGAAACAAGTAGCGACAGCAGCGCGAGCTTGATCGTTTCGCAGGTGCCGGCGACGAGAGCCGGCCCGAAGCCTCCGAGTATCATTTTGTCTCCTGTTATGGCTCAGGCCGGCTCACTTCGCGCCGTAGATATCGAAGTCGAAGTACTTCCGGTTGATCCGCGCATAGGTTCCGTTTGCCAGCACGGCAGCCAATGCCTGATTGAACGCATCGCGCAATGCGACATCCTCTTTGCGGAGGCCCAGACCGTCGCCCTGACCGAAATACTTCGGGTCGTCCAAAGCGGGGCCGGCGAACTTGTAGTCCTTACCCTCGGGCTTCTTCAGAAAACCGTCGCTCGCTTCGATCGACGCCTGAAAGGCCGCATCGAGCCGTCCCGAGATCAGATCGGTGTAGACCTGGTCCTGATTCTGGTAAGAGACGATCTGTACGCCAGCCGGTTGCCACTGTGCTCTGGCGTAGTCTTCCTGACTCGAACCCTGTTCGACGCCGACACGCTTGCCTTTTAGCGAAGCGGCGGTCGGCAGCAGATCGGAGTCGCGCTTGACAACCAGGCGGGCCGGTGCGTTCGAGATCTTGTTCGTGAACGCAATCTGCTGCATACGCTTGGGTGTGATGGTCATCGACGAAGAAATCGCGTCGAACTTTCTCGCCAGCAGCCCGGGGATCATGCCGTCAAAGCTGGTTTCGACCCACACGCACCGCGCGTGAAGCTCGGCACAGAGCGCATTGGCGATATCCACGCCAAAACCGGTCAGCTTGCCGTCGGGCGTCTTGAACTCGAGCGGCGGGTAGGTCGGATCCACCGCCAGCCTGATCTCCTTACCGGACCAGTCGGCGGCACTGGCGCTACCAGACAAGGCCATCAAAGCAAACGAGATCGCTGCAAATGCCTTCTTCATATGTTTCTCCTCACCGTCGTTGTTGAATTAGTTCTGTTCCGTGCGAACAGGGTTTGCCAGAAAGCGCTCGGTCAACTTGACCCAGTAGGTGGCGCCCACCGCGAGGCAGTCGTCGTTGAAGTCGTAGCCGGAGTGATGGAGTGCGCAACTGCGTTCACCGTCGCCATTGCCGATCACGAGGTAGCTGCCTGGACATTTTTCGAGCATGCATGCGAAGTCCTCGCTGGCCGTGAAGGGTTCGAGGTCGTCAATGATGGATTGCGTGCCGAACCAGTCCGCAGCCACCTGGCGCGCGAAATCCGTTTCTCTCGCGTGATTGATCAGCACCGGATGACAACGGAAGTAGTCGATCTCCGCATGCGCGCCAAAACTTGCCGCCTGCCCGTGCACGAGTTCGTGAATCCGGCGTTCAAGCAGGTCGCGCACATCCGGCGCAAGCGCCCGGACAGTCAGCAGCATATGCGCCGATGAAGGGATCACATTCGACGCGACGCCCGCATGAATCGAACCGACGCTGATGATGGCCAGATCGCGCGGGCTCACGTTACGTGACACGATACTTTGCAGCGCCGTTACGATCGACGCGCACACGACGATCGGATCGACCGCCTTGTCCGGTACGGCACCGTGGCCGCCGCGACCCACCACTCGTACGGTAACGGTGTCAGCGGACGCCATGAATGCACCCCTAAAGAAGCCCAGATGGCCGGCCGGATACCCGGGGACGTTGTGGAGAGCGAATACGGAATCGCACGGAAAGCGTTCGAAGAGGCCGTCTTCCATCATCTTTTGCGCGCCGCCGAGGCCTTCTTCAGCGGGTTGGAAAATCAGGTTCAGCGTGCCGGAGAAAGCGCGCGTTGTGGCCAGGTATTTTGCCGCAGCCAACAACGTGGCCGTATGCCCATCGTGGCCGCAGGCGTGCATGACGCCGTCGTTCCGGCTGGCATAGGGCAGGCCCGTCGTCTCGTGAATGGGAAGCGCGTCCATATCGGCGCGTAACCCAAGGGACGGACCATGTCCGTTCTTTAACGTGCCCACCACGCCGGTTTGTCCCACGCCGCGTGTGACCTGATAGCCCCACTGGCTCAGGCATTCGGCGACCAGCTCACTGGTCGCGACCTCCTGAAGGCCGAGTTCCGGATACGCGTGAATGCGGCGGCGCAAGCCGATCATTTCCTCCTGAATGGCCGCGATACCGGGCAAAACGAAGTCTTGAACCATCGATGAAGTCCTTGGAAGAGCGGGCAGACCCGATCGTCGCGCCACGCCGGTTGGGTTTCGGGCAACGCAACTGTCTGCACTGGTCGGAATGCTATGCAGCTAAATTTCGAGGGTGAAGCCGCAGTTTTGTTATGCTGACAACCATTTGTTGTCGGGGTGGTTTCATGAAGATTCATCAACTGCAGGCGTTAGTCGCGAGCGCGGAAACGGGCAGCATCAGAGCGGCCGCGCGATCATTGGGGATTTCTCAGGCCGCTGTCACGCGCGCGCTGCGCGAACTCGAAGCCACCGAGCAACTGCCGCTGCTGATACGTGCGCCAGCAGGAATCAGCTTTACCGAATATGGCAAGGCATTGCTAACACACGCGCGGCTCGTCCTTAATCAGCTGGAGCACGCCCAGAACGACCTGGCAAGACTGCGTGGCCGGGCGGAGGGGCGGCTTAGTGTTGGCGTGACACCGTGGATCACGTTGACGTTTCTGGCCGAGACAGTATTGTTGTTTCGCAAGCGGATGCCTGATATTCAACTGGAAATTTTCGAGAGTCTGATGGCTGTCGCGCAACCGCTGTTGCGTGCCGGTGACATGGACTTCGTGATCGGGCAGGTGCATCCGTCTACCGCCACTCAGGAGTTTTCCTGTGAACCGGTTTTGAACTACGAGACGGCCGTGATGGTTCGTCGGGGACATCCGCGTCAGGGCTGTCGTTCGATTCACGATTTGCTCGACCAGGACTGGGCGCTGAATTTCGCGCCTGACGGGCAGGACGCGCTTATCGACTATCTGTTCACGCGCCATGGCGCGCGGATCGACGGGAACCGCATCGTACGGGCTCATTCGCTAGGGACCCTGCAGATGCTGGTGGAACGTGCCGACATGTGCACATGGTGCCCAACCGTCCTCCAGACGGCGCCCCTGTTTCAAGGCCAGATGGTGGCGCTGGCACTGAAAGAGAAATTCGATTCGCGACAACTGAGCATTGTCACGCGTCGAAATAGCACGCTCGGCGGCGCGGCCCATTGCTTTATCGAGTGTCTGCTGCAAGTGATCCGCAAACATGCACGATCGGCAAAAAAAGAGGACGTGGCGCTGTTTGACACCTTGACCTTGCTGGTCTGAACATCGGAAAACCGCAGGGGTGATGCGGTCATGGCGAGCTCGGACGCATCACCGTCAGCACACTAGTTCACATTGAAATGCACACGGATGTCCTGCCGGCTTTCTACCGGATGCCCGGCCTGCATTGCCGGAAAGAACCGCCATTTGCGCAGCGCGTCAAGGAGGATCTGGTTGAGTCGCGGGTTGGACGTCGGCTTGATGAGATCGACTTCGACTGAGCCATCGACGTGAATCGCGAAGCGAGCCGTCGCGACGGTTTGATACGCCTGCTCGCGCAAATCGTCGGGGAGTTCCGGTAACGGTTGGGAAAGGGCGTGCGCCGTGGCATCACCGGATGACCTGGTGTTTGCGCTTTCTTCCGAAGGTGCAGTAGCGTGCGCAGGCGGCTCGGCTGACGGTTTCGCTTCTTCCGTTGGCGGTGCCGATTGAGGCGATTGGGCCGGCTGAGCCGATTGGGCCGATTGGGCCGATTGAGGCGATTGGGCAGCTGGCACAACGCTTTGCGCCGATCGCACATCTGGCTTCGAGGGCACAGGTGACGTCGCGCGTGCTTGTGTGGCGACGTGAGGGCGCGGATCGGCAGGTTGTCGTGATTTTGCCGGAGTGATCGGAGCGTGCGTAATCGGAGCCACAGAAGCATCCGCAACCGGCGCCTTCGGCGGATCGAGTTCCACCACCTGCATCTCGAGTGGCCTGACAGGGGCATGTGCAGGCGCCGATGGACCCAACCAACGTCCCAACTGAAACAGGAACACGATCCATACGACTAGCGCGACCAGCACCGCTAGCGCGATCCGTACTGGCGGAGAGTCGTCGACAGCGACCGCGAAGCGCATCCGGCTATTCACGATGCACGGCGATCAGAAACCGCTCAGCGCCGGCGCGGCGCGCGGCCAGCATCGCCTGAACGACCACGCCGTGGCCCGCTGCGTCGTCAGCGGCGATTACGACATTGCCGTCGGGTTGCAGCAGACGTTTTACCGTCGCCTCGATCTGATCGAGCCGAACGGCCTGACGATTCACGAACACCTCATTGCGATTGTCCACCGAGATTGTCAGCGGCTCATGGGCCGTCATTTGCTGCGCGTGGCCGGCTGGGAGCTCGACTTTGAGTGCGTCGAGTCGCTGCATCGCGAGCGACGCGAGCATGAAGGTCGCCAGCAGAAAGAACATCACATCGATCATCGGAATGATTTCGATGCGACCACGCTTCGCCGCGCGCGAGCGCCTGAACTTCACGGCTGCGCTCCCACCGGCGGGGCGGCAAGGCGGATTTCGCTGAGCCGCGCATTCGCGAACGACTCGAGCTCGTCCATGAGGCGTTCAAGCCGGCGGGAGAAATAGTTGAACGCAAAGAGCGCGAACAACGCGACCACCAGGCCAATCGCGGTTGCCACCAATGATTGCGCCACGCCACCGGTCACGCCGCCGGGATCGACGAGACCATCGCCGCCGAACAACTGGAACGAATGCATCATGCCGACGATGGTGCCCAGCAGACCCAGCAAGGGCGCCGCCGTCACGATGGTTTCCAGCACCCAGAAACCTTTGCTCATGTCGCGTTCGATTTGCGAGGCGACCGATTGTGCCTTTGCCTCGCGTAGCCACAGCGGTACAGAAGGATCGGGCGTCCACGGCGCGCTCATCCGCCTGAACGCGTTCTGACTGGAGGCATCCTTTAGGCTGCCGGCCCAATCAAGGGCTGATCCGGGTGCCGCGATTTCGTCTGTGTCACGCAGCGCGCCCGGCAAACGGCCAAAGCGCAGAAACACATAGATGCGGTCGAGGGCGATCGCGACCGCCAGAATGGCGAGTATCGTCAGCGGATAGATGACCCATCCGCCTACGCGTACCGCCGCCAGAACGCTTGCCCAATCTTGCATGACCTACCTCTTCATAGCCTGACGGAATTAGAAATGCTTGGTGATGCCGGCATAGACGGCGAAATGTGGGCCATATTGCGGTGCGCCAACGCCGATGCCCGATCCATCGCGCAATTCGTAGACGCGATTGAACGCGTTGATCACGAGCAGGCTTGCATCGAATTTGCCGATGAGCGGCTGGTTAAAGTGCTGTATCACACCGAGATTGACTTGTGCATAGAGCGGCAGCCGGTCGGTGTTCGCAAAGCCGCTACGCAAACCGCTTCCCACCAGTCCATCGAAAGTGAAGGTTGTTCTGCCGAAGTCGTAGGTTCCGCCGAATGACGCGGTGATGCGCTGGTCGTGATCCAGATAGACCCAGTGATTGTTGATATAGGCGAGTTCCGCCGGGTCGAAATTGAACTGTGCGGAGTCGATCTGGGTTCCCTGCGCGCGGCTCCACGCGATATTCACATACGCGGATACGTTGCCCTGTTTGTAATTGGCCGTGAACTCGACCCCATACACACGTCCCTCCCGGTAGTTGAACGGGGTGAAGATGAGCGCGGAGCCGAACTGGCCTTCGTCGAGCAGGTTCGTCGATTTCTTGTAGTAGGCGTCGAGCCCGACCGTCACGTTCGACCCCAGGCGCTGGGTCACACCGAGATCGAAATAATGGCTGCGTTCCGGTTGCACCTGATCGTTCTGGCTCGATGGACTCTGGTTGGTCGTGCCATTGAAGCGGCTGATGGTCGAGCCGAATACCAGCTCGAACGCGGGCGGCGTGAAATAGCGCGAGTAACCGGCGTGGAAGGTCGTAGACGGCGTCAGCGTATAAACGAGGCCAATACGAGGGCTGAGCTGGCTTGCGCTGACATATTCGTCCATCTTGTCGTAACGCAGACCATAGTTCAGCGTGAGCTTGTCCGTGATTTTCCATTCGTCCTGCACGTAGGCGCTGTACAGATAACCGGTCTTGCTGCTGGAGTCCTGAATATTGAAGGGCTGATCGGATAACGGGTTGCCGTTACTGTCGGTCGCGAACACGTTGACGCTGTCGTCGAACACCGCATGTTCCTGCTGGAAGAAGATGCCCGCGCGGATCGTATGCTTGTCGTTCAGCCGCCAGGTCGTGTCCACTTGTGCGCCATTGGCCGAGTTGCTGTGAAAATCCTGCGACGCCACGCCGTTAAAGAGCAGATCGCCGACCGGATCGGGATTGAATTGCGTCCGCGTGTAGCGCGTAAAGAGAGCGACCTGGTAATCCAGTGCGCCGCCATTGGTGCCCTGAAGCGCCACTACGGCGAAGTTGTTCAACTCCGATTGCGTTTCGTTCAGTTGGCTCGAATTGAACGTGTTGTTGCCGTTGAGCGTGAAGTGGGTCGGCAGGCCGGGTGTATTGGGAATCTCGAACTGGTTGCTCGTCGTGCCGAACATCACACTCACGCGCGTGAGCGGATTGATGATGTATGACATGTAGCCGAACGCATCGCCCTGGCGGGTGTGGTCGTGAATCGCGTTGGCACTGGCGGTGGGATTTTCGATCCCGAGGTTGTTCATACCGACCGAGCCGCTGAAGTAGTAGCTGAGCGGCCCCTGAGTGCCGAATACATCCGCGCTGGTCTTGATGGTCTGATGGCTGCCGCCGAATACGTCAATGGATCCGCCGTTGCCTGCGCCACCCGTTTTCGTGCGAATGTCCACCACGCCTGCAGTGCGATAGCCGTACTGCGCCGGCAAGGCACCGGTGAGCAGGTTCACCTGGTCGATGATGCGGGTGTCGAGTGTCTGACCGAAACCACTGATCGGCTCGGGAATGATGATGCCGTTGATGCGATATTGCAGGTTTGCGTGGTCGCCGCGCACGTGCAACTGGCCGTACGAGTCGCTTGCCACACCGGGCGCCTGCAGCAACACCTGGTTCAGCGGCGTATCTTGCCCCGCGGGCAGCGCATTGATATCGGCCTGGCTGAAGCGGTACACGCTACTGCCGGTTTCTGGCAGCAGCCCGTTGCGAGCTTGATCGAGGCGCCTGGCGTTCACCTGAACGTCGAGTGTGTCGCTTTGAGTGAGTTTGACGCTCACCGCGCTTTCTGCACCCGCCGTCGTGGTGGCTATGCTGTTGCCGCTCGCGAATCCCGATGCCGTAACGACGATCGCATACGTGCCCGGCGTCACATGGCCGATTGCAAAACGACCTTCTGCGTCCGTCTTCGCCTCATTGACTGCGGCGCCGCTCGCGTTCTGAACGCTGACGGTGGCGTTTTGGACGGGCTTGCCCGCCGCGTCGGTGACGGCGCCCGTCACCGAGCCTTCGTCGGGCGCGGCATGGGCATGGGCAGCGATTGCGAACAGCAGCAGGGCTGCGTGGGAGACGCGCGTGCGGTTTTTCATCTTGGTTTATTTGAGGTTGACCACGGGATGGATGCGTTTCCGTCTTGTCGACGTTCTTCTTGAGTGCGATCGGGATGACAGGGCGTGCGCTTACCGATCCCGATCAAGCGGGATCCTTGCCGTCTTTCTGTTTTTAGGAATGTTATATCATTACATTTAAAGGCAAAAATAACAACCGGACGGAAGGCGCCACGAGCGAGATGGGGAAGTGAGGAGGGTGTTCGAGGCGTGAGCGGGGCCCGGATTCGGGCCGCCATAGTGCGCCGTAATGATGTAGCACGGAGTGCGTGCCGTGATCGTGCTTAGTTGTGCTTTGGCATCGCCAACGAATGGTGCGCACCGACGCCCGCCATCACACCGGCCGCGGACGCAAACGTCGCGTTGGTCATCTTGTTGGCTATGTCGCCTGCGGCATAAACGCCCTCGACCGTCGTCTGCTTCAGATCGTCGACCCTGATCACGGCGCCAAGCGGACCGTCATCGAATGCACATCCGAGTTGCTCCGCGAGTGAGCTGCTCATGTGCGTTCTGGGCGCGACGAACAATGCGTCGATCGCGACAACCCGGCCATCGGCGAGCCTAAGCCCTTCGAGTTCTGGTGCTTGGCCGAGTAGTTCCGTCACCGGTGAGCGCTCGATGCGAACATTGCGTGCGGCCAGTTGTGCGATCTGCTCGGCGTCGGGTTCGAAGGTACCCTGGGTGAAATACGTTGTCGGACCCCATTCGGGAACGAGAAGCGCCTGATGAACGGACAGCGCGTGACTGCCCAGCACGCCCAGACGCCGGTCCTGAACTTCGTACCCGTGACAATAGGGGCAGTGCAGCGCCGTCGTGCCCCAACGTTCCTGCAATCCAGGTATGGATGGCAACTCGTCCCGCACGCCCGTAGCGAGAATGAGCGGGGAAGCGAATTCAGTCCGGCCGTCCGAAAGCGCGACAGAGAAAGCATTGTCGGTCCGTCGAGCGCTGACAGCCTCGCCTTTGACCCATTGAACCGTTGGGTAGGCCGCAAGCTGTAAAGCGGCTTCGCGAATGATCTCCGCAGGCGGCTTGCCATCCTGGCCGAAGAATCCATGAGCGTGCGAAGCAAATCGATTGCGCGGAAATCCGGCGTCGACCACGAGAACTTTCCGCCTGGCGCGCGCCAGCTGCATGGCAGCCGACAAGCCAGCAAAGCTACCGCCCACAACAATCACATCATGCTGCGTATGCATTTCCTCTCTCCTGTATCACGCCGACGCTCACGCTTATCGGTCTTCGCCAAACTGACGCCGGCAGTTTCATGAAACATCATGAGTTGCATGATAGGGCGGTGTTATACTTCACGCAACTCTTAATGTTGCGTGAGTGGGGTGGTCCGCTATGCTGCTTGAACACGAGGCGATAAATGAGAACGGATAGCCGCCTGTCGCGGATGCTGCATGTCCTGATTCACATGGATCGGCACGATGGTCCGCTGACGTCTGAAACGATCGCGCAGATGCTTCGCACTCATCCCGTTGTGGTGCGGCGAATGCTGGCTGGTCTAAGAGATCAGGGCTACGTGCAGTCGGAAAAAGGGCACGGGGGTGGTTGGGTTGTGTCGATAAATCTGGATGAGCTAACGTTATTGGATGTCTATCGGGCAGTCGGCGAGCCGCCGATTTTTTCCGAATTGCTGACGGACGATCACCCCGAGTGTCTCGTCGAGCAAGCCGTCAACGCCGGTTTGTCAGAAACGATTCGAGAGGCTGAAGCTGCGCTGCTTGCACGGTTCGGCGAAATTTCAGTCGGGATGCTGGCGCGCGATTTCGACGAACGGTTTGCCCGCAGCAGCCGATGACCCGCATGTCGCAAAGTCATCGGCGAGCGTGCGGGTGTTCGCATCAATCTTTCTGCGGGCTCAATGCCCAAGTCCGTTGGTCTCGATATAACTTGACGCATCGATCCACTTATAACTGGGCGTGCTTGGCCGCGTCCTCGATTACCGCGGCGACTTCTTTCGGGCGTGATTCATAGACCGAATGGCTCGCGCCGGCGAGTACGGTCGTGTGACTATGGGCGCGCGCGTAGTACCAGCGTTCGAGGTCGGGATTGATGATTTTGTCATCGGCCGCGACGATGCCCCAACTCGGCTTGCTGGTCCATGCGGCCACTGTCATCGGTGTCGAGAAGACCTTCGCGGCGGTCAGGATTTGCGCGTGCGATTCGAACTGGGCTTCCTTGAGCGGCAGATCGGCGGCGAAATCATTCGGGAAATCCGCGGGGTTCAGGAACGTATAGCCATCGCCGGTCTTCATGATGGCGCCCGGCTGCTTTGACGTGTAACTCGGCATGCCTTTGCCGAGCGTGCTTTCATCTTCGCCGACGGCCGGCGCGTGCGCGGCCACGTACACCAACCCGACGACGTTCGGATGCACGCCGGCCTCCGTGATGACCGAGCCGCCATAGCTATGGGCCACGAGGATCGTTGGCCCGTTCTGCTGGTCGAGAACGCGTTTGGCTGCGGCGACGTCGTCTTCGAGTGAGCTCAGCGGCTCCTGCACGATGGTGACGTGGTAGCCGTCTTTGGTCAGCCGCTCATAGACCGGTTTCCAGCCTGATCCGTCCACCCATGCGCCGTGTACGAGCACGATGTTGTGGACCGGGACATTCTGCGGCTGGGCGTCCTGTGCCATCGCACCGGTCGAAGCGAAAAGACAAGCCGACAATGACACGGCCGAGGCGACGAGAGGCAAAACTTTCATGAGACACTCCGTTTTTTAGTTGAGATGGTTACAGGTATTGAGAGAAAACCGGTTGATTCTTCGAAAAAAAGTAGGAGTACTGTTCATGCCGGATACTAAACAGAACCCCGTGGCGCACCGTCGGCAGTTAGCTCCCGAAATACGGTGTGCAGAAACCTGCGGGGCCGACACACGCCGTCATCGCCGCGCCTGCCGCATAAACGGGTGCTGTGGAAGCGCGTTGACCTGCCGCCGTCGAACCCGACATAGCCGAACCCTCGCCACTCGTGTTCACCGTCATGCGCGCAGTCCGTTGCGAGAAGATCGGGTTGATCTCGGGATACGACGTGTCGGTCACGAGGCGCGAGCCGTTGGCTTCTGCCTGAATCAGTTCCTGACGCACTTCCGCGCGGGTCTTTTCCTGTGCCGATGCCTGCGTGACTGCACCGGCAGATGCAAGGAGAAGAATCGAAAAGGTAATAGCAAGGTTGCGTTTCATTTTGGATACCTAATTAGTAGTGATCGAATCTGACTATTTATGTGATTGAGAAACTGCGTCTTTACTTGTCCATCTATGTGATCCACGTGCTACTGGCGTTGCTCAGAAGCTTTTCTGCTTTTCGGCCGTGGACCGCCTGCTTGTTGTCGTCTATGTAGGGGCAAACACGTCGAGTTGCTGTTTATTCCATTTTTTTCTGCCGCTTCGCGGAAGGGCACGAGCCTTACATTCCCCTGAACAGGTCCGCATACAAACGGCTGACAACCGGCCGCGTCGGATTCGCGTCCGGCGCGAAGCGGATCCCGCTCACCCCGTTGGGAAAGCGCGCGAATGTAATGCATGTTTCGGAATCTGCAGTTTAGCAACGCTGTACCCGGCTGCGCTGGACAGCCCAGTACGCCACCGTACCGACTTCCTCCCCCCACGCGAGCACCGTTATCGGGAGCCCTCGGTGTTTCCCAGTCACCACGATCTCTGGCATGCGGTCGCGCTTTGATTTCCCATGTTTGCGCGTTTGAAAATCGGTTAGGCAGCGTGTGAACGCGGGTCGTCGAACTTCACGATGTTGAATTCTGCACGAGGCGAAACTTCATGGATATGTCCGGGAAGGTGGACGGCGGCGGCTGGACGGTCAAGGCTTGCGCGCGCAAAAGCGGCGCTGAATTCGGCTGCCTGATCGGCACATGCATTGCCGCGCCCGATGGCGCGATCGTGCGTGAATTCACTCACGACCGAACTTTCGGTACGCCGCAGGAGGCCGTGCTGGAAGGGTTGAAGGAAGGCATGTCGTGGGTGGACCTGACGACGTCGAACACGATTAGCGCCTGCTAGTGACGCCGTATTTCCCGGCGTGCCAGCCAGATGCCGGGCAGCATTGGCAGCCAGAAGGTCAGGCCACGCAGCAGGAGTGTGCTGGCCAGCGCAGCTTCTACCGAAACGCCGAGCAAACTCAACATCCCCACGGAGGTGGCCTCGAAAGTTCCCAGGCCGACCGGAATGGGACCAATCGTTGCCACCATCGACGCGATGGCGAAGCTGACGAACACGACCCACAGCGGCGGCACTTCGCCGATTGCGTTGAACGCAAGCCAGAGCGTCGACGCGTCGAGTATGAAGATGGCCAGTTGCAGTCCCACCGTCTGGATAAGCAGGCGCGGGCTGCGCAGCAGGCGAGTGGGTGCGTCGGTCAACTCCTGAAGCAGTGTGGTGACGCCCAGGCACTTGCTGAGCCACGCGATTGGCGCACGTGTGCCCCATTGTTTGAGTCCCAGCACGGCAGCCGGTAGCGCCACCGTGACGATCGCGAAGATCGCCACACCGACGATCAGTGCCATGTTCATTCGATGCTGGAACCACAGCACACTGGCGCTTGCGAGCACCACGAGCAGATAGGCGATGTCGTAAGACACCAGACCGACCAGCATCGCAGCCATCGCAATCTCGGCAGGGACGCGCCTTCCGATCAAGCCGCGCACCACCAGCATCGTGCCGCTGATGCCGCCGCTCGGCAGTACCTGATCGGTGAAAACCTTGGCGATGCCGAGCGGAACCAGAGTCCGTAGAGGCAGCGGATGTCCAGCCCGGCGCAAGGCTTCGCGCCATACGAACGCGGCGCTGACATAGGTGGCCGACTGTACGGCAAGCGCGACAAGCAGCCAGCCGGGCCGAGCCGATCGCACCAGTTCGGCCATCTTTTGCAATGAGCCAAAATGCAGCACGACCAGAATGACAGCCAGAAAGCCCACCAGTCCTACGATCCAGAACATCAGCGAGCGCAGCCGCGAGGTTCTGCCGAGCAGTCCGGGGGCAATGTGCACGATGCCCGTCTCGGTAGCGGGCGTCTGCTTCGGCAGCAAGGCGTCGCTTCCCGGCATCGGCGGGGTGTGGGCGGAGCGAATCTGCGGAGTGCTCATTGAATGAGATGCGATTGAAGGTGCTGCAAGAGTTCTAGCCCAAGCGGCTGGCGTCATTTCGCCTGCTCGCCTGGCCGCGTTAAAACACGTTGCTCGCGCCCTGGCGCGATGTCGGTACGGTGCCGTACGCGGTCGGGCTAACGCGCTCGGCCGGCAGCAATGCGGTCTGCCACCGTACCGACTTTTTCCGCATGCCGCGGCAGAGTAGTTGCAGGCGATGACAGCCGCGCGTCAGTTCAACTGCCCGAACAGACATGCGTCGCTGCGTACGGGCCGATCCAATGCAATTGGAGTTACTGGCAATGAAAGCACTCGTTTATCTTGGTCCAGGCAGGAAGGCCGTTGAAGAACGGCCCAAACCAGAGATCGAGGCGTCCACCGACGCCATCGTCAAGATCAGCAAGACGACAATTTGCGGCACGGATCTGCACATTCTCAAGGGTGACGTCGCGACCTGCCAGCCCGGCCGCGTGCTCGGCCATGAAGGTACCGGCGTAATCGAGCAGGTCGGCGCAGGCGTCACGGCGTTCAAACCGGGTGAACGCGTCCTGATTTCGTGCATCAGCGCATGCGGAAAGTGCATGTACTGCCGCAAGCTCATGTATTCCCATTGCGTCAGCGGCGGCTGGATTCTGGGCAACAGGATCGACGGCACGCAAGCCGAGTTCGTGCGGATTCCGCATGCGGATACCAGTCTTTACCGGATTCCCGACGACGCCGACGAAGAAGCGCTGGTGATGCTAAGCGATATCCTGCCGACGGGCTTCGAGTGCGGTGTGCTCAATGGGAAGGTGCAGCCCGGCAGTACCGTGGTTATTGTCGGCAGCGGTCCGATCGGGCTCGCCGCGCTGCTCACAGCCCGGTTCTATTCTCCGGGCCAGATCATCATGGTCGAACTCGATGACATCCGGCTCGAAACGGCGCAGCGTTTCGGTGCCACGGCAGTGATCAACAGCACGGACGGCAAGGCAGTCCAGATGATCATGAAACTCACTGCCGACCGCGGTGTCGACACTGCAATAGAGGCGGTCGGCATTCCGGCTACCTTCGAGTTGTGCGAGGCCATCATCGCGCCGGGTGGGACGATCGCCAATATCGGCGTGCATGGCGTCAAGGTGGATCTTCATCTCGAACACCTGTGGGACCGTAACATCACCATCACCACGCGGCTGGTCGATACCGTCAGTACGCCGATGCTGCTGGACACGTTGCGTGCCCGCAAGCTCGATCTCGCGCTTCTGATTACGCATCGCTTCAGGCTCGATCAGATTCTCGATGCCTACGAGACCTTTGAGCATGCTGCAGACACGCACGCGCTGAAGGTGATCATCGCGGCATAGCCGATCGCCGCAACGGTACTCTGTTGCCGCTCTAGCGCGGCATTTCGTACATCGCTGCAGCGACGTCGGCGTGGCCGGGTTTGGCCGGCTCTACGTGCGTGTTTTGCGCCTGCCGGCTTGGCACCAGCAACACCGGACAGCACGCACTGCGCACCACACGTTCGGCGACGCTGCCGAGAAACAGACGCTTGAAGCCGCGCCGGCCGTGCGTACCGAGCACCAGCAGGTCCGCGTTGAACTCGTTCGCCGTGATGCAGATACGCTCCGAAATATCCTCGCCGATCGGCGCGACGTCTACCATCCGCGGTGTGCCGGCCACATTTTCCTGCTTCATGCGGGCCAGTGCGTCCGCCAGCAATCGCTGACCTTCTTCCACGAACGCGTCACGCAGTATCGTCGGATCGTAGCCGGAGGCGTCATACGCCATCAGCGGGTTATCGACGACATAGAGTGGTTGCAATTGCGCGCCGCTCTCGCTCGCGAGTTGTAACGCAGCGTCGAATGCGTGCTCAGATGTTTCGCTGCCGTCGATCGCTACCAGAATATGTTTATACATGTGGGCCTCGGTGAGTTCAATAACTGCGCAAGACAAGCGGGTAAGCCGGTTACTGCGCGCGGGTCTAAACGGCTCTCAGATCGGGCAACAGACGGTCGAATTCGCGCCTCAACACGCCATAGCATTCACACACGTGTTGCTCCAGACCCACCCGGTCGATCACTTCGATATGGCCATAGCTGTAGCGGATCAATCCCGCATCCTGCAGCTTCATGGCCGTTTCGGTGACACCCGAACGGCGCACGCTGAGCATGTTGGCAATCAACTCCTGCTTCATCCGGAGTCGTTGGATGACAAACGGTCGATGCTCAACAGCAGCCGGCGGCCCAGTTGCTGATCGATCGAGCGGTGCCGGTTGCACACTCGGCATTGATCTGTATGACCTGAGCGGGACACGTCGCGCGCTGCGACTGTCCCTTCTTTGCGGCGGCAAGCCGCAGCGGCGCTAGTGGACCGGGCAGTTCATGCGCGACCATCGCGAGGATTGTGTCGTTCGGGCGCAGCGATTCGCCGGACTGTCGCGCGAAAGCGGTTTGGAAATCGCGGGTGCATACAGGGTCAGCAATCACTCTGGCACGCATCGTGATGCGCGTCTGTACGGTGGCGTGCACGACGACTTCCGCATGGCGTATGAGCCGCTTATCCAAGGGTAAATCCGGTACGGCATCGTACCGACTAGACGTCATTGAACCGAAATACGCCGGTGGGACGGATGCACCGCGCTTCGAGGGGTCATCATTGCGCCGCGGATGGACTGCCCGGCACCTTGCGCACGATCTCGAGATTAACGCCGCGGGTATTGCGCTCGCACTCGATCTGCTCGATGAAATCGAAGTCTTGCGCGCACAACGGCCTGGACGAATAGAGGTAGATCGTTACGCCGCTGCGAGCGCCTTTGAGCGCATGGCTTATGCAAACCACGAGACACTCATCGCGACGACCGTAGTCGCCATCACACCGGTCGCCACCCAGCCGAGAACACGTAGCGTCAACGGCAACGTGAAGCGCGACATGATGCCGGTGCGCATCGACAGATGCATCATGACGATCATCACCGGCACGGCGACCACCCCGTTGAGCACCGCGCTCCAGAAGAGCGCCTTGACCGGGTCGATCGAGGTGAAGTTCAGCCCGACGCCGACGGCCGTCGCAGCGGCGATCACGCCATAGAACGCTTTTGCCTGCAGCGGCAGGCGGGCAAGACCGACCCGCCACGCGAACAGTTCGCCCACCGCGTAGGCACCCGAGCCAGCCAGTACCGGCAGCGTTAACAAACCGGTGCCAATAATGCCGGCCGCGAAAATGACAAACGTGAACGGTCCCGCGACCGCTCGCAGCGCTTCCGCAGCCTGGGCCGAGGTCTGGATATTGTTGAGCCCGTGAGCATGCAACGTCGCCGCTGTGGTCACAACGATGAAGAACGCGATGGTATTCGACAGCGCCATGCCGAAATAGGTATCGATACGGATTCGCGTGAACTCGGCAGGGGCTTCCCACGGCGCGTGAGTGAGGGGATGGGCGCCGGGCCTTTCCAGTTCGTCTTCAACTTCCTGTTCGGCTTGCCAGAAAAACAGGTAAGGGCTGATCGTCGTACCCATGACCGCAACGATGGCAACGATGTAATCCGGCTTGGCCGAAAGCGGCGGCCAGATCACGGCCCAGCCCACCTGAGTCCAGGGTACTTTGACGACGAATGCGCAGATCACGTAGCTGAAGAGCGACAGGCTCAGCCATTTGAGTATCGATACGTAGCGCGCATAACGCGTAAAAACTTCGAGCGCTACCGAGAGCAAGCCGAAACCGCAGACATAGAGCAGCGCAGGGCCCGAGATCAGCAGCTTGAGCGCCGC
Source organism: Paraburkholderia sediminicola (assembly GCF_046030555.1). Taxonomy (GTDB): domain Bacteria; phylum Pseudomonadota; class Gammaproteobacteria; order Burkholderiales; family Burkholderiaceae; genus Paraburkholderia; species Paraburkholderia sediminicola_E. Next base: position 83,278 of record NZ_JAQQCH010000015.1, read on the forward strand.
GCCCATCGCGCCGAGGTCCGCGCCCAGATTGATGATGTTCGCAATCAGTAGCAGGATGACGACACTGGTGGAAAGCCAGCGCGGATAGTGCCGCCGTAAATTGCCGGCGATGCCGCAGCCGGTGACGCGGCCGATGCGCGCACTGATCTCCTGGATCGCGGCCATCAGCGGATAGCTGAACAGCAGGGTCCACACGAGGCCATAGCCGAACTGCGCGCCGACCTGCGAGTAGGTGGCGATACCGCTCGGGTCGTCGTCCGAGGCGCCGGTAATGAGGCCGGGGCCCATCACCTGAAGCAGTTTTGGGCGAGTCGGCTGCTTGACCGGATCGTGGGTCAGCGTCTCCATGGCCGAGGTTCCTCAATGGCCAGCGAGGCCGTATTCGCCCGTCAGACGGCTGCGGGCGCAGCCGGTTCGGTCACTGTCACGCCTTTGTGCCACCCAGGGCAGTGTGATGCGGCGCGGGTAACTTGGTGCTGTTTGCCGCGACGTTCGCCGACGTGCGGCGAGACGAGTCGAGGGTGCGCCTGTTTGCCGATGTAGTCGGTACGGTGTCGTACCACGTGGTGCCGTCGCCCCTCGCGAGCGCCGGGGTCCGTGCTACCGGAAGATCTCGGCGATGAGGTTCGCCACGGTCCGGATCCGCTCGCTATCGCGCAGCGCGGGATGCAGCACCATCCACACGTCCTGGTCGAGCGCCTTGATGTGCTTTTCGATGCAGACGAGATCGCTCGTCGTGTCACCCGCGAGCTGGGCGAGCACGCCAAGCCCGGAGCCGCCCAGCACGCCGTCGAATACGCCCATGCCATAGCTGCTTCGAAGCGAAGGCGCAGGCGCGCCCGGCAGGGTTTTCAGCCATTGCATGGCGGGGTGATCGGGCTGCCGGTCGTCATAACCGACGAACGACAGCTTGTCCCATTCCTTCCTCGTGATCGCCGCCTTGTGGCGCAGATAGTAATCGCGCGAACCGAAGAGCCCGAAGCGGATTCTGCCGATGCGCCGGACATACAGATCGCCCTCGTCAGGGCATTCGGACCACAGCGCGATGTCCGCCTCGCGGCGGGCAAGACTGTATGGCCGTCGCGAGGTCAGCACTTCGATAGCGAGGCCGGGTAACCGCTCCTGGAACGAACCGAGCAACTTAAGCAAGATGTAAGACGGCCATTCCACGGCGTTGATCCGCACCGTGCCGTGAGCGCCTGCGCCGCCGGTCACGTCCGCGGCGCGCTCGATCCGGTGGGCGAGATCTTCCATCTGCTCGGCCCAGGCCAGCACGCGCGCGCCGAATGCCGTCACCGTACAACCGGACGGCACCCGGTCGATGAGCGGCTCGCCCAGCCGCCGTTCAAGCTCGCTCAGGCGGCGCGACAGGGTCGGCGCGCTCAGATCGCATGCCGCGGCGGCGGCTCGCATGGTCCCGCCTCGTGCGATTGCCACCAGAATCCGCAGGTCGTCCCAGTCCACGTGTTCCATTTTTGAAACGCTCGATTTTGAAATTAGACATAGCATAACGTGGATCGCGAGGATAGCATTGGACTTGGCCATACTCGTCCCAGCATCTGGCAAAGAAACCCGAGGGTTTCCACGGCCGCCGGCGGCAGGTGTGGCGTCCCAACCCATCACGCGACTCAACGGCTACCCGTACGTAGACCGAACGAGCGATACGGAGACATCAATGATTCGTCATTTCCAACCGGCGCGGCGTCGCGTCATCGTAGCCAGCGCAGCCTTTCTCGCAGCGTCGATCCTGCCGATGCCCGCAGCGTTCGCTCAGGCCGCTCACAAGCCGAAGGTCGCGCTGGTGATGAAGTCGCTGGCGAACGAGTTTTTCCTGACCATGGAAACCGGCGCGAAAAACTATCAGAAACAGAATCCCACGAAGTTCGATCTCGTCACGAACGGCATCAAGGACGAAACCGATACGGCTAACCAGATTCGCATTGTCGAGCAGATGATCGTGTCGAAGGTCGACGCGCTCGTGATCGCACCGGCCGATTCCAAGGCGCTGGTGCCGGTTCTCAAGAAGGCAGTCGACGCCGGCATTATCGTGGTCAACATCGATAACCAGCTGGATCCGGGCGTGCTCAAGTCGAAAGACCTGAACATCCCGTTCGTCGGCCCGGATAACGCGAAGGGCGCGCTGAAGGTAGGCGACTATCTGGCCAAACATCTGAAGTCGGGCGACAACGTCGCCATTATTGAAGGCGTCTCGACGACCACCAATGCGCAGCAACGCACGGCCGGCTTCAAGCAGGCCATGGCGACGGGCGGCATGAAGGTCGTCTCGCTGCAGTCGGGTGAGTGGGAAATCGACAAGGGCAACGCCGTAGCGAGCCAGATTCTCAATGCCAACCCGGACGTCAAGGCGCTGCTGTGCGGCAATGACAACATGGCAATCGGCGCGGTCTCCGCAGTGCGCGCGGCTGGCAAGGCCGGTAAGGTGCAGGTGGTGGGCTACGACGACATCGACGCGATCAAGCCGATGCTCGCCGACGGCCGCGTTCTCGCCACGGCCAATCAGTACGCCGCCAAGCAGGCTGTGTTCGGTATCGACACGGCTTTGAAGGCACTGTCCGAACACAAGAAGCAGTCGGAATTGTCGGGCGTCGTCGAAACGCCTGTCGATCTGGTCACCAAGTAAGATTGGCACAACGCGTGGCCCGTGCCGTTTGCGGGCGGGCCCCGTTGCCTGATCTTTGTCGGGCTTTATCAATGTGATGTCCACTCCCATCCTATCCTCGACCGATACCCCGCCCGTGCTGAGTGTGCGAGATATCGGCAAGACCTACGCCGGGCCCGTGCTCGCCGATATCTCGCTGGAACTGTATGCGGGCGAAGTGCTGGCGCTGACCGGCGAAAACGGCGCGGGCAAGAGTACCTTGTCCAAGATCGTCGGTGGTCTCATCACGCCGACTACCGGTTCGATGACACTGGGCGGCGCGGCTTATGCGCCGGCCAGCCGCAAGGAAGCCGAGGCACTCGGCGTGCGCATGGTCATGCAGGAGCTGAACCTTCTGCCGACCCTCACGGTGGCGGAGAACCTGTTCCTGAACCGCTTACCGCAGCGCGGCATGTTCGGCTGGATCGACCGCGCGAAACTGCGCGAGGACGCCCGCCATGCCATGGCGCAAGTCGGACTCGACGCGATCCACCCTGACACGCTGGTCGGCACGCTGGGCATCGGTCATCAGCAGATGGTCGAGATCGCGCGCAATCTGATCGGCGATTGCAGCGTGCTGATCCTCGACGAACCCACCGCGATGCTAACCGCCCGGGAAGTGGACCTGCTGTTCGAGCAGGTCGAACGGCTCAAGGCGCGTGGCGTGGCGCTGGTGTACATCTCGCACAGACTGGAAGAATTGAAGCGTATCGCGCGGCGTGCTGCTGTGCTGCGCGACGGGCGGCTGGTGCATGTCGACGAGATGGTCAATCTCTCCGCCGACCGTCTTGTCACGCTGATGGTCGGCCGTGATATCGGCGAGCGGATCGACCTCGGCGAGCGGCGCATCGGCGACGTGGCGCTCAAGGTGGCGGGCATGACCCGCGAGCCGGTCGTGCGCGATGTGTCCTTCGAGGTGAAGGCCGGCGAGATTTTCGGCATCAGCGGTTTGATCGGCGCAGGCCGCACGGAACTGATGCGGCTCATCTACGGGGCCGATCGGGCGGATGCCGGCACGGTGTCGATCGCGCATGGCGGCGGCCCGCTCGAACCCGTGAAGGTTTCATCGCCGTCGGACGCGGTGAAGCACGGCATCGCGCTGATTACGGAGGACCGCAAAGGCGAGGGCCTCCTGCTGACACAGCCGATCGCCGCTAACATCTCGCTCGGCCATCTGCGCGCGGTGTCGAAGAACGGCGTGGTGGACGGCCGTCGCGAGGCGGCGCTGGCGCGCAAACAGATCGACGCGATGAGCATCCGCAGCGCGGGGCCGTCGCAACCGGTGTCCGAGCTTTCCGGCGGCAACCAGCAGAAGGTAGTGATCGGCCGCTGGCTGGCGCGCGATTGCACGGTGCTGCTGTTCGACGAGCCCACACGCGGCATCGACGTCGGTGCGAAGTTCGATATCTATGCCTTGATGGGCGCGCTCGCGCGCGAAGGCCGCGCATTGGTGGTGGTGTCGAGCGATCTGCGCGAGTTGATGTCGATTTGCGACCGCATCGGGGTGATGTCGGCAGGACGGATGACGGGCATGTTCGAGCGCGGAAGCTGGACCCAGGACGCGTTGCTCGCAGCGGCGTTCGCGGGCTACACGAAACGCGACGCGCTGCTGCACGATCCGATCGAACCTGACGCGCGGGCGCCCGGCGCGAAAGCGCCCGACACATCGGCGCCCGGCACAAATTCTGTGGAGTATTGAAGCATGACCGCACCAACCAGCCTGCCTACGTTGCAGAACGAACCGCCCAAAGACGCGAAGCCGATCGGCACGCGCCTGGGTTTCTCGAACTACCTCGGCCTGCTCGGCGCGCTGCTGGGGATGATCGTCCTGTTCTCGCTGCTGAGCTCGCACTTCCTGAGCTACGACACCTTTAGCACGATCGCGAACCAGATTCCCGATCTGGTCGTGATGTCGATTGGCATGACCTTTGTCCTCATCATCGCCGGGATCGATCTGTCGGTCGGCTCCGTGCTGGCGCTCGGCGCGGCGCTCACGAGCGTCGCGGCCTTGCAGTGGCACTGGCCGGCGTTGCCCGCCGCCTTGCTCGGCATGGCAGGCGCGGCCCTGACGGGCTGCGTGACCGGCGCGATTACCGTGGCATGGCGGATTCCTTCATTCATCGTGTCGCTCGGCGTGCTCGAAGCGGCCCGCGGTCTCGCGTATCAGCTCACCAACTCCCGCACGGCCTACATTGGCGATGCGTTCGATTTCCTGTCCAACCCGATTGCGTTCGGCATTTCTCCCGCGTTCCTGATTGCCATCGTCGTGATGGTCGCCGCGCAGTTGGTGCTGACCCGCACGGTGTTCGGCCGCTATCTGGTCGGCATCGGCACGAACGAGGAAGCGGTGCGCCTCGCGGGCGTCAACCCGCGCCCCTACAAGATTGCCGTATTCGCGATGATGGGCCTGTTAGCTGGCCTCGCGTCCCTGTTCCAGATTTCGCGGCTCGAGGCTGCCGATCCGAATGCGGGCTCGGGCATCGAATTGCAGGTGATCGCGGCCGTCGTGATCGGCGGAACGAGCTTGATGGGCGGCCGGGGCTCGGTGATCAGCACCTTCTTTGGCGTGTTGATCATTTCGGTGCTGGCCGCGGGTCTCGCCCAGATTGGCGCGACCGAGCCGACCAAACGCATTATCACGGGGGCTGTGATTGTCGTGGCCGTCGTGCTGGATACGTATAGAAGCCGACGTCGCGCCGCATAAATATTGACCATTAGTGACCGTCAGCCACCCTACGTGGATGGTCAGCAGGAGAATGAAAGTGTCGAAAGAAGTGAAGCAGGGCCGGGTGCTCGTGGTGGGCAGCATCAATACCGACCTGGTCGCCCGCGCCCCGCATTTGCCGCGGCCCGGCGAGACAATTGGCGGTCATGAGTTCTCGCAGGTTGCCGGAGGCAAGGGGGGCAATCAGGCGGTGGCGGCTGCTCGCATCGGCGCGCGCGTGGCAATGATCGGACGCGTGGGGAACGATGCGAACGGCGCCCAGCGGGTCCAGGATCTGGAAGGGGAAGGTATCGACTGCGCGGGTGTCGAGGTCGATCCGGCGCAACCCACCGGTGTTGCGATGGTGACGGTGTCGGACGACGGGCAGAACACAATCGTTGTGGTCGCCGGCAGTAACGGCGAACTCACGCCGGACAGCGTTGCCCGCCACGAAGCGGCGATCAAGGCCAGCGACGTCGTGGTTTGCCAGCTGGAAACGCCTTGGAATTCGGTCCACGCGACACTCGCCCTTGCCCGGCGGCTGGGCAAGATCACCGTGCTGAACCCCGCGCCGGCAACCGGCCCACTGCCCGCGGAATGGTTGCCGCTCGTCGATTACCTCGTGCCGAACGAGGTCGAGGCCGCGATACTGGCCGGCCTGCCGGTCGAATCGCAAAGCGGCGCGAGAAGGGCGGCACTGGAGCTGCAACGCGGCGGCGCGCGCAACGTGATCGTCACGCTCGGTTCGCAAGGGGCCTATCTGTTGCCGGAAGGGGGCGAAGGCATGCATTTTCCCTCGCCGCAGGTGCGGGCCGTCGATACGACCGCTGCCGGCGACACCTTTATCGGTGTCTTTGCCGCGCAACTCGCCGCCCGGCAGCCGCTGGAAGGTGCAATCAGCCTTGCGCAACGCGCGGCTTCGATTTCGGTCACGCGCGCCGGCGCGCAGCCTTCGATCCCGACTCGCGCGGAAGTGGATAGCGCAGCCTGAGGCGGATGCCTGTTGTGACATGAGGTAGTCCGACCCGCAACTCTGGATAGCTTGACGTTGAATGACCGGCACCATCTCCGGATGGTGTTCCCCTGGTTTGATCGCGATCTCTACTGGAATAAATGGACGAAACATGAAATCACAATATATAGGTATCCTGATGATGACACTGCTGCTCGACGCATGTGGGGGCAGTGTGACGACCACCGATCCGCTCGCCAACGCGCCGAAGGTCATCATCGATTCGGACTTCAACACAATGGGTGACGATGGACAGTTGTTCGCCATGACCACGCAGTTGATGGGGCAGGCCAAGGTCAACCTGTTGGGCTTGACCGTCGTAACCGGCAACGACTGGTTACTTCAGGAAGAGGCGGATGCACTGAAGGCCGTGGAGCGCATGGGTGTGCAGAGTGTGGTGGGCGTCTACGGCGGCGCGGACTATCCGTTGCAATACGACGTAGCGAGCATTCGTGCGCAGCAGGCCGCCAATCCGCAAGGCTACTTCGGCGCGTGGATGCGGCCGGAACCGACCCAGCAGTCCCAGCTTGTGGCGCCGCCGGACGGCTTCGCGGTGTCGACGAAACTGCAGACGCAAAGCGCCGCGGATTTCATGATCCAGACCATCAAGCGCTATCCGAATCAGGTCACCATTCTTGAGGTCGGGCCGCCTACCAATCTTGCCACGGCGATCATGAAAGCGCCTGAGATCGTGCCGCTGATCAAGCAGATCGTCTACATGGGCGGCGCGATGGCGGTGCCGGGCAATGCGAATGCCGTGGGCGAACTGAACTGGTGGTTTGATCCGCTTGCCGTACGTACCGTTCTTCAAACAACGATTCCCCAAGCCGTCATTCCGCTCGATGTCACGGATACAGTGCCGCTCACGCAGAGCGTGTACGACCAGATCGTCAACAATCCGAGCAAGCAGACCGCGGTAACGAGAGCGTACGGCATCGCGAACGCAGGCGCGTTCGCCGACAACACCGACCTGTTCGATACCCTCACGATCGCTTATTTCATGGACCCGACCTACGCCACGCAAACGAAGAGTGCCTACCTCGATATCGACACTACGAGCGGCGAGGATCAGGGCCACGTGACGGTCTACCCCGATCAACCCGCAGCGGGCGCGTCACCGAACAAGATCACGTACGTCACGCAGTTCGACAACAATCGTTTCTTTAGTCTCTACGTCGATTTGCTCACACGTCCTGTGCCGATCACGTTGCCTTGATGGCACGATGCCGGACGAATCGCTGAATGGGCCGCGCTCTCGCTCAGACGCGGCCCGGATCGAGCAGGTTCGAGCTGAAATCGCAGCACTGCGCGGCGAGCCGAACGATTTCGGCATTCAGCGAATGCGGTTGTTCCGCGCGATGCATCGCGACGTATGAGACAGGCGGCAGCGCCGGTCGCGTCTGAATCATCCGGAGCCAAGGACGAGCTGATCATCGCATTCTCGACCTGCAGCTCGGCAACGGTGCTGCCACAATTGATGAAGAAGATGGAGGATTACGGCGTGCCGAAGAGCATCACGACCTTCGTCGTGCCGACCGGCTACACGTTCAACCTCGACGGTGCGTCGATCTATCTCGGCATCGGCACGCTGTTCGTTGCGCAACTGTATGGCATTCATCTTGGCTGGCAGGAACAGATGGTCCTCGTATTGACGATGGTCGTGACCTCGAAGGGGGCGGCCGGCGTACCGGGCTTTATGTTCGTGATTCTGCTCGCGACGCTTGCAAGCGCGGGGTTGCCGCTCGAAGGGCTCGCTTTCATCGCCGGCGTAGACCGCGTGATGGACATGGGACGTACCCCGCTTAACGTGGTGGGCAACGCGCTTGCGCCGCTTGTCATCGCCAAATGGGAGCACCAGTACGATGCGGAGAAGGGTAAAGCGTATCTCGCGTCGCTCGACGCTTGAGCGGGCACGGCCCGCACAACAATCGTTCAGCAGAAAAGATCAGGAGCATTCAGATGAGCAGTAGCCAAGGCGAGTTTTTCCGCACCGTTGATGCAGGAGATCAAAGCACGGTTTCACCATGTCGACCACGACACCGACGGAAGCGAGCGACTCTTCTTTGACAACGCGGGCGGTTCGTTCCGCCTCAAGGCGGCCGTCGACGCATTCGCGCGCATCGACGCGCTGCCCGATTGCCCGGAGCGCATCCACGCGCGCGCACGCGATCTTTAGGACGTTCAGGCGCGCGGCGAGGCGGATATCCGCACGATCCTCAACGCGAAGGACGGCAGCATCTACACGTCGTTGACGGCGTCGGGCGCGATGTTCGACATGGTGCGCGCGATCATGGAGAACGTACCGGGCAGCAATGCTGTTACGACGATCCTCGAACATCCGTCTTCTTTCGACGCGATGACGTACTACGCACAACGCACGGGTAAGTCGCTGCGTGTGGCGCCCAGCAATCCGGAGACGGGCGGGGTGGACGTGGAGGCGATTCTGTCGTTGATTGACGCGGACACGGCGCTGCTCAGCGTCATGTATGCATCGAATATCTCCGGCGCGAAGCTCGACATCGCGACGCTCGTGGCATCAATTTCGCGCCCTACAAGTTCTTTGGTTGCCGCGGCTCAGGCATCTCGTGGCTGTCGCCGCGTGTAGCCGTTCTACCGCATCACCGCCTCGACGCGAAGCAGGAAGGGATATGGGAACTCGGCAGCCCGGCACCCGCGCAGTTTGCTGTCGTGAGCGAGATCGTCGAGTACGTGACGTGGATCGGTGGGCAATTCAGCGCTGCGGATACGCGCCGTGAGCGCTTCGTGGAGGGGATGAAACGTATCGAGTTGCACGAACGTGCGCTACTCGCCGCCATGCTCGACGGTTGCGGCGGGCGGCGCGGTTTGCGGCGGCTCGACGGCGTGGACGTATTCTGGGACCACGCCGATCTGACGAAGCGCGATCTGATCCTCGGTATCGGCTTCGCGAACCTGAGCCCCACCGACGCCGTGCGCGAATACGAAAAACGTGGCGTGATCGTCTACGAACGAATCGCGTCGAGCCTGTACTCGGGCCGGATGCTGAAGTCGTTCGATCTCGCCGGCGCGGTGCGGATTTCGCCGCTGCACTGTCATGCGCCCAGCGACGTCGAACGTTTTCTTTCGATCACTGAAGTGCTGACAACGCTGTGAGGCGACGGTCCGGGTCTTCCCGGACCGTGGCGCTGAGCGTTTAAGCAGATTGATACAACTGGATGACGGCATGACCGGCGACCGATCCGGCCCGCCGGTCCCGCGACTCCTACGCAGACCCCAATTACGAGGCGCGCGTAAAGTATTGCGTCCCTTTACTCGCTCGTTCGCCACGGCGCTTCTGCCTCAAGGCGCGGCAGCGGTTTGCCGTCGACGCTTACAGCGCCGCAGGTAATCCACCGAAACACAACCGTAGTCGAACTGTAGTGTCACGTGTCCAGGATGTCCTCATCGCCCATGTATCGACCTATGGAGGTGCCGGATGCTTAGTCATCACGAACTCGCGACGCTCATGCTGCTTGGCGACACGGACAAGCGGCTGGAAGATTTTGACCCGGATGTGCTGGCGTTACGCCGTTACGAGCTAGTGGAAATACGAAAGCGCGATCCACAGGGATCGACGCTGCAACTCACCCGCCAGGGCCGTGAATTACTGGAGCGTCTGCGCACGGGCGCAGGGGGATGAGCGAGGCGCGTAGCGAAGGCTCCTGAGTTTTTCGACGAGCTGGATCAGCGCGCCATAGGAATCAAATCCGGCCGATTCACGCGTCTTCTCACAGCAGTGCTGAGCTAAGCCGGACGCAATGTGCGTCGCGAGTATCCGGGCGCTGTACAGCGCGCGAAGCGCGAAGTTTCTTTGTCGGCCGCTCGCAAAACCATATCGTTGGGTACATGCCCACTGTGCTGCGGAACGCGCTTCCAGCAACGCGTTCCGCCTCGCGCGAGGCGAAACGGGCACATCGCTTACCTCATACAAAGAAAATGCGCGCCGCGCGTCGCTTGTCCCACGTTCAAGCGAGTCATAAATCCTCCGTCAACCCCCGTAGTGCGGGCTAGCGCACATAGCGATGCAAGCGCCGGCCGTGTCGACCCCATGACACATCGGCCCAAACGGCGGCTCATCGTCTCAGGCTTGCGACGGTCCGGTCCAGGGCATGAAAAAGCTACTTCATCGAATTGCGAATCGGCATATTTGACCTGAGCATTCGTCAAACCATTGCCTGTCATCGAGACCAAGGGTTTTCCATCCTCCAGAAATCACGCACGGCGCACGACGACTGGCCGCCGAGACGGCCATCCACGGCGTATCAGGCGCGAGTCATCGCGCGATGCGAATCCCTCTTCCACGGGTGTGCCGAATCACTCATCTCCGCCCGGCAAGGCTTTGAGGGCACATGGCATAGCCCGTGCAATAAGCGAGTCACAAAGCGAAACACGTTGCAGCCGGGAAGCAGCACACGAGTGGAAGCAGCAGAAAAAATCCCGGCAGCAGCAACAGTCTTCGTAGAACGCGTCGGGGAGTTCAACGCGCTTTACGAGGTGCGGCGGGGCCAGCGAAAAACGGACGTCGATACAGTACGGCGCGAATGATCGATACGGGGTATCGGCCACTTGCGACCGCGACGACGTGAAGCGATGATCCCGCCACTTTTTCCGTCTCTATGGACGGACCTGAACGCCGCGCCAGCAGACCTGTTTTCAGGCAACTGTGGCGGCACGAACTGAAGTCAACTTTCACTCTTACGGGGGTTAGCATGAAGAACACGATCCAACAATTCCTGCGCGAAGAAGACGGTGTTGCAGCGATCGAATACGCCCTGCTGGCAGGGCTGATTGCGGTAGCAATCATTGGGACGGTGACGACAATGAGCACGAGTCTGAAAGGCGTGTTCACGACCATTTCGAACTCGTTGGCCGCCATCACCACGGCTGCAGCCTGACGCAGCACGCAGCACCAGGCGCATACCGATCGCTCGCCCTGTCTCGACGGTCCTTCGAGACAGGGTAGCGACGGCCCAGCGCTAAAAGACACGCAAGAAGGGCAATTCGATCCTCAAAGCGGAGCAGATAATGAACGGGGTTCCTTTTCCGGTTGGGCCGTGCGTGATAACGCTGGCGCTCTTCGCCGCACTGTGGGATATGCAAACGCGCCGGATTCCTAACTGGTTGGTGGCGACAGGATTGATCGTGGCGATACCGGTGCAATGGTTCACGCAGGGTGGTATCGGCGGGATGCAGACGTGGCTGGGCGGCACACTCGTGGGCGGTGCGATGTTTTTGCCGGGCTACGCGATGCGGCTGATGGGCGCGGGCGACGTGAAACTGATGGCAGCGATCGGCGCTTTCTGCGGCGCTTACGGCGCATTCGAAATTAGCCTGGCGACTTGTGTGATTGGTGGAATCGGGTCGCTTGCAATATTGCTCCGGCGCCGCCAGATGCGCGTCGGACTGAGCGCGGTGGCGGCGTTGCTGATGAGTTGCACGACGCCGGGATACGGCGCAAAGCAGCGGCAAGGCGGTGTGGCCGCGAGTAGTACGACGGGGTCCATGCCGTACGGAGTGGCCATAGCAATAGGCAGCGCACTCGTGTTGTTCTACAGCGTGTGACGCTGACCAGCAGGCCAAAAAAATCGGGGGTTGAAAATGAAAAATGCGCGCGCTGTAACGATGCTGCTGATCGCGACGCTGGCCGGCCTTACCGCGGTCGTGTTCGCTTCACGCTGGATGGTCTCGCAGGCGTCGAATGCCACCACCAAGGTGGTGGTGGCCGCAACCGATATCAATCTCGGTCAGCGGATCGGGCCTGACTTCCTGAAACTCACCGACTGGCCGTCGAACAGCGTGCCGCCTGGCGCCTTCACGGACACCCAGAAACTCGACGGCCGGGTGCTCAAGGAGAGCCTGCTGCACGGTGAGCCGATTGTCGAAGCGAAGCTGACACCGGTTGGCACGCTCGGCGGCTTGTCGGCGGTGATCGGCGAAGGCAAGCGGGCCATCACGGTGCGTGTGAACGACGTGATTGGCGTGGCGGGCTTCGCGCTGCCGGGCAACTACGTCGACATCATCGTCAATACGCAGAAAGATACGCGCGATCCCGGTGCCCAGCGTGACCAGAACATTTCGAAGATCGTACTCGAGAAGATTCTCGTGCTGGCCGTCGCGCAGGAAGTGGGCCGCGACGAAACCAAACCGAAGGTGGTCGATGCGGTGACACTCGAAGTGTCGCCGGAACAGGCCGAGAAAATCGACCTGGCACGCAGCATCGGCACGCTCTCGCTGGTGTTGCGCAACCAGATCGACCCGCTGGCCATCGATACCGCAGGCGCGACCAAAGCAACGCTGCTGAAGATGCCGGTTGCCGTGGTCGCCGCGCCGGAGCCGAAGCCGGTGAACATCGTACGAAAAGTGGCGGTGCGCGCACCGGGTAATTGCGTGCGCGTACTCGACGGCGCCGACGCAAGACAAGAATGCTTTTGACAGGCCTTAGCCTGCAAGCCGTGACCGATGCGTGACTGACCTCCAGGTACAGCACGTAAAAAAGCGGCACATAACGGGGGTAGGACATGAACGCCAGAATCAATCAGCGCGCTTGCGCGCCGCAGGATCCGCTCGGCCCGCGCAAAGCGAACGCGCGCTCACCACGCGGCCGGACCCGGATCGCCGAAGCTTGCACGTGTGTGGTGGTCGGACTGTATCTGTCGATGCTGCCGGCGGCGCAGGCGGCCGGCCAGAATATGGCGGGCAACGTGCCGGGTTTGCCGGACATGCCGCTTACCATGGCGTCAAACGGCGCCGTGCATCTGACCATCGCCGCCACAGGCATGGGCGGCGGCGCGTTGTCCGGCAGTGCTGCGCAAAGCAGCCGCGGACCTAATTGCAGCGGCCCGGTCGCCGAACATAGCTCGGTTACGATCCCGGTCGGCAAGTCGGCGATGATCGACGTGCGCGAGCCGGTGCGGACCCGCACCGTCGGCAATCCGTCCATCGTGCAGGCGATGCTGGTGTCGCCGCAAACCCTTTATCTGCTCGGGACGGACGTCGGCACCACCAATATGATCGTGCAGGGCCGCAGCGGCTCCTGCACGATTATCGACGTCAGCGTTGGCGCGGACCCGGGCGGTCTGCAACAGACGCTCGCTGCGCTGATGCCCGAGGAAACTGAAATTCAGGTCAAAGCAGCCGCTGATACGCTGGTGCTGACCGGCACGGTTTCCGATGCAGTCAAAGCGGAGCGCGTGATGGAATTGGCCCGCGCCTTCGTAGTCCGGCCGACCGCCGCGTTGCAAAGCAGCGCACCCATGGGAAGCGGCCCGCTGCCCATCGGCGCCGCGCCTCGCGCAATGGGTGCGCCGGCGCCCTCGCTCGGCGGGGCGGGTGGCGAACGCATCATCAACATGATGCGTGTCGCCGCGCCGCAGCAGGTCATGCTCGAAGTGAAAGTCGCCGAAGTCTCAAAGACATTGATCGACCAGCTCGGCGTCGCGGCCAACATCCAGGGCGGTATTGGCAGCTGGAGTTTCGGCTTGCTGGCCAATTATCTGTCCGGCGGATTGAGTGCGTTGACCGCCTCGAAAGCCAACAATCTGCCGCTCAACCTCGCGGTCGACGCGCAGAAAACCGATCAGCTCGTGAAGATCCTCGCCGAGCCGAATCTGATGGCGATCAGCGGCCAGGAAGCGAGCTTCCTCGCGGGCGGCAAGGTCTACATTCCGGTGCCGCAAAGCAACGGCTCGGGCGGCACCACGATTGTCCTGCAGGAAGAGCAATACGGTGTCGGTCTGACCTTCACGCCGACGGTGCTCGAAGGTGGCCGTATCAATCTCAAGGTGTCGCCGGAAGTGTCCGAGCTGTCATCGACCGGTGTGGTGGTCAGCGCGGGCAACTCCAACACGACGTCGATCCTGCCGCTGATTACGACGCGACGCGCCTCGACCACGTTGCAGGTATTCGACGGTCAGAGCTTCGCGATCGGCGGCCTTTTGAAGAGCAACGTGACTGGCTCGATCAAGGGTCTGCCCGGTGCGGCGGAACTGCCGGTGCTCGGTGCGCTGTTTCGCAGCACCAGCTACGAGCAGGACAAGACCGAGCTGGTGTTCGTCGTGACGCCGCGTCTCGCCAAGCCGCTGCCGCAGCACTATCCGCTACCGACCGACGGTTTTAACGATGCCAGTGAAGGGAACGTGTATCTGACCGGCCATATGGAAGGCACGAAGCGCACCGCGCCCGCAGCGGGAGCTTCGGCACCGGTGGCGCCTGGCGCACCCATGGCACCGGCTGCGCCCGCGACACCTGCGGCGATTACGCAGACACCAGTGATCACTACGCCTGTCGTAACGCCGGCCTCGTCCACGCAACCCTTGCAACCCACGCAACCCGCGCCGGGTCCGAACGTTCGCACGCCGGCGGCGGCGACCGCTCCGGCCCGATCATCGGCGGCAAGCGACGGCGGCATGCCGCAATTGCTCACGGTCGCAAAGCCTGACGTGGCCCACGACGCCACGCTCGTCGGCCAGGTATCGGCGGCCGGCGCCGACTCACACGCCGCGCGCTGATTCGCGGCACATTGGAGATCGATATGACATCCACCAGGACACTGATCTGCGCCGCTTTGTGCGCGGGCCTGAGCGCCGCGCTCGCCGGCTGCCTGACCTCGACGCCGCATTGGGACGCGACATTCGGCGACTCGCTCAACCAGATCAAGGAAATGCAGACGCTCAATCCGCAAGCCTCGGCCAATACCGACCCGGTTGCGGGTATCGACGGCGTGGCGGCGGCCGCGGCGCAGAAGAGCTATGCCAAGTCGTTCACGGCGCCGTCCGCGCCGACCAATAACTTCACGATCGGCATCGGTTCGTCGAGCAGCTACTGAAACAGCGCAGCCAGGCGGCTCGGGTTCGAGCCAGCGGAGACACACCATGATCGACACTCTCCTGATTTCGTCCAGTACCGAGCGCGGGCCGCAGATCGCCGCGCGTCTCGAAGCAAGCGGTATTGCGTTCCGGTTGCGCACACTGCACGGCAACGCGAAGCAGCTGCGCGTGCATGCTGCGGCGATCAAGAACGCCGATCTGCTGATCATCGACGATGCCGAGTTGACGCCACGCGAACTAAGCGGCGTCGAAGAGGCCCTGTCGCACACGCCGAATCTCCATTGCATGCTGGTGACACCCGCGCCGTCGACCACGCTGTTGATGGCGGCCATGCGCGTTGGCGTGCGGCACGTGCTGTCCTGGCCGCTCGACGAAGTGGAACTTGCCGACGCGCTCGCGCATGTTTCGTCGAAGAAAAACGCGGGCATGCGCCGTGATGGCCGTGTGATCTCGTTCACATCGTGCAAAGGCGGCAGCGGTACGACGCTGATCGCCGTGAATCTCGCTTATACGCTCGCGGCGCAGCGTGACAAGCGCGTGCTGCTGATCGATCTGAATCAGCAGTTCGCCGACGCAAGTTTGCTGGTGGCCGACAAACCGCCGCCCGCGACGCTCGCCGACCTCTGCGCGCAAATCGACCGGCTCGACGCCGCTTTCTTCGAAGCCTGCGTGATGCACGTTCACGCCAATCTCGATGTGCTGGCCGGCGCGGGTGACCCGGTCAAGTCGGGCGAGCTGCGCGCCGCGCATCTGGAACGAATCCTGACGCTGGTGCGCGAGCAATACGACGCGGTGTTGATCGACGTCGGCCAGAACATCAATCCGCTTGCCATTCATGCGCTCGATCACAGCGACTCGATCTGCATGGTGGTGCGGCAGAACATCCTGTATCTGCATGCCGGGCGCCGCATGCTCGACATCTTCAAGGAACTCGGCTATCCCGCGAGCAAGGTGAGGATGATTGTCAATCAGTACGACAAAAACGCGCGCATCGATCTGCCGACGCTCGAAGAAACACTCGGCGCGAAGGTCGCGCATCACCTGCCGCGTGACGAGAAGCAGGCCACCGAGGCGCTCAACCACGGCGTGCCGCTCGTCACCTCGGCGAAGGGCGGGGCGCTCGCTCAAGGCATCGCGCAACTGGCTGAGGTGCTGTGGCCGCGGCCTGTCGTGGCGCGTAAGAACGTGCTCGGGCGCCTGTTCCGTGGCCGGCCGAATGCGCCGCCGCAATTGAAGACTGGACACTGAGCCCGGCTCAGCCTGGCTGAGCCGGGTTGTCATCGAAAAGAAAGCGGAGAGCACCATGTCATTGCGCGAACAGTTGATGATGCAAAACGGCACCATGCCGTTCGACGGCGCCAGCGGAGGCAACGCGGCGGCAGCCGGCGTCGCGGCCGAAAGCCTCGCGGCGCGGCGCGCATACCAGCAACTCAAGATGAACATTCATCAGGCGATCATCGACCGCGTCGAGCTCGACAAGCTGCAACGCCTGTCGCCCGAACAGATCAAACGCGAACTCGCGCAACTGGTGGAACGGATCGTCGACGAAGACAAGATTCCGATGAACGAACTCGAGCGTCGCCGTCTCGCGCAGGACGTCCACGACGAAATGGTCGGCCTCGGTCCGCTCGAACCTTTGCTCAACGACCCGACCATCTCCGACATTCTCGTCAACACGTCGCAGCACGTGTACGTGGAGCGGCACGGCCGTCTCGAACACACCGACGTGACGTTCTATGACGACGCCCATCTGATGAAGATCATCGAGCGCATCGTCTCGCGCGTGGGCCGCCGGATCGACGAGTCCACGCCGATGGTCGATGCGCGGCTGCCCGACGGTTCCCGTGTCAACGCAATCATTCCGCCCTCGGCGATCGACGGTCCGCTGGTCTCGATTCGCCGCTTCGCGGTGAATCCGCTGACGGTCACCGACATGGTGAACAACCAGAGCTTTACGCCGGCGATGGCGCAACTGCTCGAAGCGCTCATCAAGGCGAAGCTGAACGTGTTGATCTCGGGCGGCACGGGCAGCGGCAAGACCACGCTGCTCAATCTGCTGTCGGGTTTCATTCCCGACGATGAACGGGTCGTGACGATCGAAGACGCGGCCGAACTGCAGATGCGTCAGGAGCACGTGCTGCGGCTTGAAACGCGGCCGCCGAACATTGAAGGCAAGGGTGAAATCTCGCAGCGCTCGCTGGTCCGCAATGCATTGCGGATGCGCCCTGACCGTATCGTGCTCGGCGAAGTGCGCGGCGCCGAAGCGCTCGACATGCTGCACGCGATGAACACCGGCCACGAAGGCTCGATGGCTACGTTGCACGCTAACACGCCACGTGATGCACTGACGCGGCTCGAGAACATGGTCGGCATGGCCGGCCTGACGATGCCGATCAAGGCAATCCGTCAGCAGATCGCCTCCGCGATCACGGTGGTGGTGCAGGCCTCGCGTCTGACGGACGGGCGCCGCAAGCTGATGAGCATTCAGGAAGTCACCGGCATGGAAGGCGATGTCATCAACATGCAGGAAATCTTCACGTTCAAGCGGACCGGTGTCGACGAAAACGGAATGATCAAAGGGCATTTCTGCGCAACCGGTGTACGGCCGAAGTTCTGCGACCGGCTGGCGGGCTTCGGCATTGCATTGCCGGATCAGATGTTCGATCCGGCGCGGCGCTTCGAGGTGTGAGCATGCGGTACGCAACAGCGTCAAGGAGACGAACATGAACACATCGCTTATCGGCTTTGCGGTACTTGCGTTTCTCGCGATCGTGCTGCTGATCGAAGCCGTCTATCTGTTCTGGAGCAGCCGTCATGGCACGGCCGTCAAGCGCATGGACGAGCGCCTCCGAGCCCTCTCGGCGGGCGGCAATATCAGCAACGAGCAGTTGTCGATCCTCAAGCGGCGCCTGCTGAGCGAGTCGCCGTTTGTTATGCGGTTATTGCTGCATGTGCCGCGTGTGTACGCGCTCGACCGCCAGTTGCTGCAGTCCGGGCTGCGCTGGTCGGTGGCGCGCTTTGCCACCTACACGCTGCTGTGCGCGCTCGCCGGCGCCGTGCTGGGTTTCCTGATGCAGACACCGGCTTTGCTGACGGCGGTTCTGGCAGGCGTGGTGGGCCTGTTGCCCGCCATGATCCTGCGCCGCAAGCGCGCGAAGCGCGTGCTGCAACTCGAACGCCAGTTGCCCGATGCAGCCGATCTGATCGCTCGTGCGCTGCGCGCCGGTCACTCGTTTCCCGCGGCGCTCGGCATGGTCGGCGAAGAGCTGCCCGATCCGCTCGGCGGCGAATTCGCGCTGGTGTTCGACGAGGTCAACTACGGCGTGTCGATGAACGACGCGCTCCTGAATATGGTGAACCGCGTACCGGTCGACGATCTGCGCTACTTCGCGATCGCCGTGCTGATCCAGCGGGAAGCGGGTGGCAATCTGGCAGAGATTCTCGGCAGCATCAGCAGCATCATTCGCGAGCGGCTGAAGCTGCTCGGCAAGGTGCGCGTGCTGTCGGCGGAAGGGCGCTTGTCGGCCTGGGTGTTGGGTGTGTTGCCGTTTGCAATTCTCGGCCTGCTGTCGATGCTCAATCCTGGCTACATCAACGTCTTCTGGCAAGACCCGGCGGGCGTGCACCTTGCCACTGTCGCGCTGACGATGATGCTGTTCGGCATCTTGTGGATGCGCAAAGTCGTGCGCATTCATATCTAGCCCACGGGTTCCATCGGTTCCATCTGTTTGAAAAAAGAGGAGCGCGGGCCCCGCCCGCTGACCATGAAAACAGAACAGATCGTCATGCTGGGGGTGATGTTCCTGATCGTATTCGGCGCCGCGCTGAAAGCGATGATGCTGCTGAAGGCCGATCCATTACAACGGCGTATCGAGAAAGTCGGGCATTCCGGCGTCGTGAATCGTGCCGATGCGGAAGACGACGCAGGCGCACAGAAGAGCTGGGTCGAAACCGTCGCCAAGGTGTCCGAACATGTCGCCAGGCTTTCCCTTCCGAAAGACGACTGGGACAAGTCCGCGCTGCGCCTGCGCTTTGCGAACGCGGGCATTCGCACGCCGTCCGCGCCGGCCGTCTATTTCGCCGCCAAGACACTGCTGGCACTCGTTCTGCCGGCTGTCGCACTGATCTTTCTTGGCAACAGCTTCGATGCTGACAAGCGGATGTGGCTGCTGCTGACGGAGTTGGCGGTGTCGGCGGCCGGCTTCTATTTGCCGAACCTGGTGCTCACGCGTCTGATCGGCAGTCGCCAGCGCAAGCTGTTCGAAGACCTGCCCGACGCACTCGATCTGATGACCGTCTGCGTGGAGGCGGGCCTCGGGCTCGACGCGGCGATGATGCGTGTCACCCAGGAAATCGGCGTCAAAAGCCACGCCTTGAAGGACGAGTTCGACATGGTGCTGCTGGAATTGCGTGCTGGGTCCGGACGCGACAAGGCGCTGCGCAATCTGTCGCTGCGCACCGGCGTCGAAGATATCGACACGCTCGCCGCGATGCTGATCCAGGCGGACCGCTTCGGCACCAGCGTCGGCGATTCGCTGCGCGTTTATACCGACAACCTGCGCACCAAACGGCGCTTGCGAGCTGAAGAGCAGGCCGCAAAGATCGCATTGAAACTGCTCTTTCCCTTGATGTTTTTCATTTTTCCGACGCTTCTGGTTGTGCTGATCGGCCCGTCAGCGATCCAGGTCGCGCGCCAGTTGTTCCCCACCATGACCGCCATGTCAGGTGGCTGAGCGATTGCGATCCCGGATAAGGAGGTCAAGTGAATACCACCCCGAAATCCAAGTCCCTGAAGTCCACGCAACGGGACAAAGCGCGCAGGCAGCGCGGCGTAGTCACGGTCGAATTCGCGCTGCTCGCGCCGCTGCTGCTTCTGTTGCTGTGCATCGCGATGGACATGGGCATCGCGCTATGGGTCAATCTGACGATGCAATACGCAGTGCGGGAAGGCGCGCGTTACTCGGTGACGGGGCAAAGCAACCTCGATCCGAACGCGACCAATCAGCAGCGTTATCTGGCGATCGTGCAGGAGATCAAGAACAGCTCGATGGGTCTCTACACGCTCGTCTCGCCGAGTTACGTGATCACCATCAATGGCGCAACCCAAACCTACAACACGCAAACGAATTACAGCACCGGCATGTTCGGCAATCCGGGCGACATCGTCGTGCTGCAAATCAATTGCATCTGGCCGCTGCTGACGCCACTGGTCAAGCCGTTCTTTGCCAATGGCAAGTTCAGCTTCAGCGTCGCGGCGACGATGCGTAACGAGGGCTTCTGACATGCGCACACGTTCCTCGCGAAGAAGCCGCCACGCAGCCAGAGGCATCGTCAGCGTGGAAATGGCGTTGTTGCTGCCGATGCTGGTTGCACTCGCGCTGCCGGTGTACGACATCGCGCGCAACATCCAGGCGCAGATGATCCTGATCAACGTGAGCCGCGAAGGCGCGAGCCTGTCGTCGCGCGCGTCGCTCACGTATCCGATGCAAACCATCATGTCGTCGCTGACCTCGACCACGCCGCCGCTGAACATGGACGCGCACGGGATGATCTACATCACCGAGATCATGGGCAACAACAACTGCGATAGCAACGGCAACAACTGCACCGGCGTCGTAGTCGCCCAGTATCGCTGGAACGGCGGCAATTATTTTCCGGCGAGCCAGTTGTGGAGTTGTGGCAGCAGCGGCACACGCTGGGCGACCGACGGCACCGGCAGTTGCAGTGGCATTCCGGCGGCGGGGACCACGTCGCCGGTGGTGAACCTGCTGCAAGGCAAGCTCTCCGATGGTCAGATCGCCTATGCGGTCGAGACGTTTTATCTGCAGACACCGCTGATCGGTTCATTGAATCTGGGCAGCATCAAAACACCAGCGCTTTCGCCAAATCTCTACGCGATGACGGTGTTCTGATTCAGGCAGGAATTGATCCAAATAAAAAACGCAAGCCGGGGGGATGCAATGAAAAAAATAGCGGTGCATAAAGGGCAGAAGGGCTCGGTCAGCATTATCGTGGCGGTGTCGCTGATTGCGTTGCTGGGCATTATCGGGCTCGTGGTCGACTCCGGCTTCGGCTACATGATCAAGGCGCGGCTCGATGCCGCCACCGACGGCGCGGTGATCGCGGCCGGTGAAGCGGTCACACGCGGCAACAACCAGACGCAACAAACCGCGAATGCGCAGCAGGCGGCCACCGCTTTCTTCACTGCAAATTATCCGGCGGGTTTTCTCGGTTCGAGCGTGGCGGCAGGTACGCCGTCGATTGTGTTCAACGCGGGCACGGTCACGATCGGCATGACGGCACAGGCGAGCGTGCCGGTCACGTTCATGCAGACGCTTGGCTTCAAGGTGCTGCACGTGAGTGCCTCCTCACAGGCGATCCGCAGGACACTGGATATGGCGTTCGTGATCGATAACACCGGTTCGCTGAACACGGCCGGCGTGCCGGCCGCGGTGCGCTCGAACGCGGTGGCGTTCCTGAACAATTTTGACGTGACGAACGATCGCGTGGCGCTAATGCACTTCGCGTACGGCACGGTGGTTGATGTGCCGTTCAACGGCAATGCACGTGGCTTCGACCGCACGACGATGACCACGGATATCAACAACTACACGTTCAATGGCAGCACCAACTCGGCTGAAGCGATCTGGAATGCGCGCAACCAGTTGAATACGGTGATCACGCAGCCGTCCAGTCTGCGGGTGATCGTGTTTTTCTCGGACGGTGCGCCGAACAGCTTTTCGTCGTTCTTCACGACGAATCAGAGCGGTTGCAATAACAAGGCCGGTACGATCGCGAGCCCTGACAGTGCAGGCACGATGTCTGGGCTGTACAGCATGACCGCGCTGAATCAGGCGCTGGGCTCACCGTGCTTCCAGAGTAACGTGACCAGGCTCGTCTCCGCGATGCCGCAGTGGTACAACGCGCACAACGTCAACGAGCAGATTTTCCCGGTCTGGCCGGTGACCGCGCCGCGCGCCGTGCCGAACGGCAACATCACCTATGTGAACGTCAATCGCGCCTCGCGCAATCTGCTCGAAGCGATGGCGGCGCAGGCGCGCATCGAGGGCACTTATGTGTTCACGCTCGGCTATGGACCCGAACTCGTCGCGCCGGCCGGCCCGGACAACGAACTGGGCGAGGACGTTCTCAAGTGCATGGCTAACACGCCGGATTCGCTTGCCCGGTGCTACAACCCGAAACAGCCTGTCGGCGTGTTTTGCTACGCCGCGACGCCGGCCGATCTGAAACCGTGCTTCTCGCAACTGGCCTCGCAAATTCTCCGCATTTCCAGGTGAACGCCATGACACCCACGACATCCTTGCAAGATCTACCTCTCGCTGTCAGCGCGATGGGCGCGGCGGTTGCGTCGCCTGCATCCGCAGCCGATCGGGTCGCGTCCACCGGCCTGCGTCACGCGCTGGTGGAAATCGCGGCCCGGCTCGG
Source organism: Paraburkholderia sediminicola (assembly GCF_046030555.1). Lineage (GTDB taxonomy): Bacteria > Pseudomonadota > Gammaproteobacteria > Burkholderiales > Burkholderiaceae > Paraburkholderia > Paraburkholderia sediminicola_E. The sequence continues at coordinate 105,942 of NZ_JAQQCH010000015.1, forward strand.
CGCCGCGACGATGCTGAGTCTGTTCGCCTACGCCGCGATCATGCGGTGGCGCGCGACGCCGTCGCGGATCACGTTGCTCCTGCTGGTGCTGGCCGCGTGCGTGACGGTCGGTTTGTCGCTGTTCTCGCGTGTGCCGATGAAACGCGACTGGCGGCCGCTCGCGTTCATATTTTCGATGGGCGGCACGTATTACTTTCTGGCCGTACGCCTTTCGCCCGGCGCGCAACTTGTGCCGGAGACAGTGGGTGCGTCGTTGCAGTTGCTGGGCATTTTCTGGCAACTGTTCGCGAAGGCGTCGCTCTCGCGCTCGTTCGGCATCTTGCCGGCCAATCGCGGTGTTGTATCGCGCGGCGCATATCGCTTTGTGCGACATCCGATGTATCTCGGTTACTTCATCGCCGACATCGGCTTTCTGCTGGTGAACTTCGGTCTGCAGAACCTGCTCGTGTATGGCTGCCAGTTTGCACTGCAGGTGGGCCGAATCGTGCGGGAAGAACGGCTTCTATCGGCGGACGAAGGGTATCGGACGTACAAGGGGCGCGTACGTTATCGCGTGATTCCAGGCGTGTTCTAGGCAACGCTCGCGCTGCGCACCGCCTTGCCGCCCATCAGGCAGACAATCAGGGTGGCCACGACGAGCACACAAAGCGCCACGCGCAAGCCGAGCAAGCCGGCGCCGAGTCCGATCAACGGCGGACCGACCAGGAAACCGGCGTAACCCGCGGTGGCCGCCATCGATACACCGACAGCCGGCGTAACGGTCGAGCGGCCCGCCGCGCTGAAAATGACCGGGACGATATTCGCGAGGCCGACGCCGACCATGGCAAAGCCCACGCAAGCCGTGAGCACGCTCGGCAGACTCAGCACCAGCGCGAGCCCGGCTGCCGCCAGAACGCCACCGAAGCCGATCACCTTGCTCGAACCGAAGCGCCGCACGGACACATCGCCGACGATGCGGCAAGCCGCCATCGAGAACGCAAACGCGGAATAGCCGACCGCCGCGACGCTGGCCGCTTCGCTCAAGGTGGTGCGCAAATACACCGCGCTCCAGTCGGCCACCGCGCCTTCCACCATCATGCAAAGGAACGCGAGCAGGGCAAGTTTCATCACCTTGGCGTTGGGCAACGCAAAGCCACTGGAGGACGCGGCCGCGCGCGGACCGAGATCGCGCAACGCAAGCACCGCGGCGGCGACCATGAGGATGGCGATGAACACGTCCGGCAACACGAGACCGCCGATCACCCCGACGCCGCCTTTCTGGATCATGGCGCCCGTCGCCGCGCCGAGCAGGCCGCCCGCACTCCACGCCGCGTGAAACGAGGACATGATCGGCGACTTCCATTGTGTTTCGATCGTGCTGGCGTGCCCGTTCATCGATACGTCGAGCGCGCCGTTCGCCGCGCCGAGGGCGAGGAGCATGATAAACAGTGCCGCCAGGTTCGGTGCGAACGCGGGTAGCGGCAGCGCCACGACAAATGCCGCGCCGAGCAGCGCCGTGGCCCGGCCACTGCCGAAGCGCGGTGCCAACTGTCCCGCCAGCGGCATGGCTACGATCGCGCCCAGCGCAAAGGCGAACAAAGCGATGCCCAGCGAGGTGTCGCTCAGCGACAGGCTTTCCTTGATGCGCGGCACTTCAACCGCCCAGGCGCCGATCCCGAATCCGTTGGCGAGAAACACACCGAGGGTGGCTACACGCTCCTTGAGCGGCCTGGTGGCCGGCTGCACGAATGGCTTGGCAAGTGTTTTCATGAGCGGGCCACCATCACGTTGTCGCACACCGCTTCGAGCAGGGTACGCCGCGCGGCCGTCACATCTGCTTCGACGAACAGATAGTCCACCGCGCATGCCGGTGCAACGGAAAACGGCGCGGCGGTCATCAGTTTTTCCGAGGTCATGGCGATGGCCACCTGACTGCTTGCCTTTACCATCGCCCGTTTGAGTTCGGCATCTTCGACGTCGAACGCGGCGAGCCCTTCGTCTGGATCGAATGCGCACGCGCCCAGGAAGCAAAGGTCGGCCTTGATCTGCTGGACCTGCAGCAAGGCGGTGGCGCCGGTCGAGCCGGCCGCGCTCTGGGCGATGCGCCCGCCGATGAGAATGAGGTCGAACCCCGGCCGGTTGAGCAGGCGTGCACACACCTCCGGCGAATTCGTGACGACGGTGAGATCCGCGTTGTCCGGAAGCGCGGCGGCGATGGCGACATTGGTCGATCCGGTGTCCAGCAACACGATCTGCTTCGGCCGGACGATGGACGCAGCGGCGGCAGCGAGACGCGCCTTGCGGTCCACCGCTTCGCTCATGCGGACCTGCGCGCTTTTGCCGGACGGCGAAATCAGCAGGGCGCCGCCATAAACGCGCTTGCAGTGCCCCTGCTCGGCGAGTTCGCGCAGGTGACGGCGGACCGTGTGCTCGGAGGTCTGGAATTCAGCCGCGAGTTCGGACGCCAATACGCGACCCTGCGCCCGCAGCCGTTCCAGAATCTGCCGCTCCCGTTCTTCGGGCAGAAGCCCGTCCATTGCGTCCTGTCGCGTTCGTTGCATGACTTCACCTTGCCTGATTGCGAATCGATCATAATCGAGCAAAATGTATCATAAACGAGATATCCCTGCAAATGACCGGCTGGACGGGGCATCAGAACGATTTTCGCGGCCCTTTAGTCGACATTTGAACCATCACGGGGCCATCGTGCCCGCGCTTTTCACCATGCAAGCGGCAGTGACTTTCTCGCCGTCGCTGAACGAGAACGTCAGCGGGATCGTCGTGCCGATCTTGAGTGGCTGTTTCGGATGCTCCAGCATCACGTGATAGTTGCCCGGTGCAAAGACGAGCGAGCCGTGCGCGGGCACCGCCACCTGATCGACCATCGCCATCGAGGACGTGCTGCCCTGGCTTTGCGTCTGATGCAACATGGCCATGCCGAACGCTTCGGAGCCGACGCCGACGAGATTGACGGGTTGGTCGCCCGTATTGCTGGCCTTGAAATAGCCGCCCGACGGCAGATCGCCCGGCAAGGCGCGGATCCAGCAGTCCGATACGCTGGCGCTTGTCGCGGCACCCGCGAACGCCTGCATGGATGAACCGCACAACAACGCGGCGAGTAAAAGTTTGCGAGGTGCTTTCATGGTGTGCTCCTTGGTTTTAACTGCGGAAATGAGGCTTTAAGCAGGTTGCCGCGCGGCGCGGCCAAAAATCGTGCGGTCGGCGAGCCACACCGCGAGCAGCGTGGCGCCCATCAATGGAAAGACGATGCCGAGCAGAACGAGGCCGGTTTTCCAGCCGCGCATCGGCGGTGCGGCATGTTCGCGCGACGGTGCGCCGAGCGAGCGCTGCGGCCGCCGCTTCCACCACATCACAAAGCCGGTCACGGCCATCCCCGCGAGTCCAAGCGAAATCACGGCGCAGAGAATCTGATTGGCGACACCGAAATAGCGGCCCATATGCAGCGATGTGCCGTACGACACGGCCTTCGATATCGCGCCGTAGTCGCCGTAACGGATGTCTTTCAGCACCGCGCCGCTGTATTGGTCGATGTATAGCGTGCGTTCGTCTTTCGGGTCGGCCGGGAAGTACGAGACGGTGTAGACGCCCGTGGCGGAGGTGGGTAACACGATGTCGTAGCCGCTCGGAACGCCGAGCGATGCGACGAGCGCGACGATGCGTCCCAGCGGTAGCGCTTGCGCCGCGTGTGCATCGGCGGATTGCGGCACGGGCGTGTTGCCGACGGCCCATGGCGTGAGCGGCAACGGCAGGTCGTCCATCACCATGCCCGGCATCGAATCCATGTTCGCCATGTTCGCCATGTGCGCGCTGTGTTCATCGGCTGATGCGTGCGCCATCTGCGTTTTCGCAGGCATCGCCGCAGTGCCCGCATGCGCATCGGCGTGCATACCTTGCAGTGCGGAGCGTAGCGGCAAGCCGCCCCACGAACCCGGCGGCGCGCCGAGATTGGCGGCGGTCGCGAGTGCCTTGAACTGCTTGCCCCATGAACCCGTCCAGGGCAGACCGCTCAGCACGAATACGAGCACGCCAAGCGCGAGCCAGATGCCCATCACGGCATGAAGGCTCTTCCAGAATGGGCGTCCTTGTAGTGAGAAACGAGGTATCAGCGCGGCGCGTGGGGTGGTGTTGTCGCGCGGCCACCAGAGCGCGACGCCGGTGCCGATCATCACCAGTGTCCAGCATGCGGCCAACTCCATCAGCAATTCGCCGGCTTTGCCGAGTAGCAGCTTGCGATGAAGCATGCGGTCCACCTGCATGAAGCGGCGCTCGACGCTTAGCGTACCCAATATTTCGCCGCTGTACGGGTTGAGATAGACGCTCTGTTTTTCGCCGTCGGCGAGGCGAAAAATGAATTCGGTGCTGCGATCCGGTGCGCGCGTAATGGGAGCGGTCACCGCACGCGCATTGGCCGGCATCGCTGCGCGGGCCTTGGCAAGCAATGCATCTTCGGTCAGCCGGGGTGTGGCTTGCGGTTCGACGATCAGGCGATGCGGGTAAAGCAATGGTTCGATTTGCGGCTGGAAGCAATACAGCGTGCCGGTGATCGCAAGCACGACCAGAAACGGCATCACAAAGAGGCCGGCGTAAAAGTGCCAGCGCCAGAGCGTGCGGTAGCCGGCGCTCGCCGTGCTTGCCGCCGAGGTCGTGCGTTGAGCGGTGGTGGTGGACATTGAATCCTCCTGAAGCAAAGAGTGGGTCGATCGGTTTGCGCAGCGATGCACACGCTGGTTTGCCACTCGCGAGTGCATCGTGTGCATCGATAAGGCGAGTGCAAATGGCGAGTGAAAAAGGCGCGTGCAAATCGCGTGTTCGCGTTTACATGCGCAGCTTCGCTTCGACGTAGAACGTGCGGCCCGGATACGGGTGATAGACGAAATAGCGCGCGTCGAACAGGTTGTCCACGCCGATTCCGACTTCACTCAGCTTTGTCGGCTTGAACGTGAACTTCGCATCGGCAACCGTGTACGAACTGGTGCCACCGAATACATCGGGATTCGTGTCGGTATTGGTGAGCGTGTTGTATTCGCGGCCGGAATAGCGCGCGGCGAGCGTCACCGCCGAGCGTTCGTCGATGTGATACGTCGCGGCGAGATTGGCGCGCCACAACGGAATCCGATAGAAATACTTGCCGACGCTCGCCGGGTTCTGTGCATTCGCGATGATCTTCGACTGCGTGTACGCCACGCTCGCTAGCAGATCGAGACCGCGTATCAACACATCCTGTCCGGCATAGCTCGTTTCGACGCCACGTGAGCGCACCTTGCCGATGTTCTGGAAGTTCGTCACGTTTGGAATCACGGTCGTATCGGTCTGACTGAAGATCGTGTTCTTCACGTCGTCCTGGAACAGCGAGAAGCGGAACACGCCGTTCCAGTGCGCCCATTCGGCGGTCAGTTCTTTCGAGAGATCGTCCTCGGGCTTCAGATTCGGATTGTTGTTGATGATCGACGAGCCGTTGATTTGCCCCTGGAACATCTCGCCCACCGTCGGAAAACGATAGGCGCGGCCAATGGAAGCGCGCAGGATCAGATCGTCGGTGACATCGAACGACAACGAGGCTTTCGGCGAGAAGTGCTGCTGATTCGCATCGCTGTACGGAATGGCTTTGCCGGGCAGCATTTGCGAGCCACCGTAGGCTTGCCAGTCTTCATACCGTACGCCGTAGACCAGTTTCCAGCGCGGCAGGAAGTGCCATGCATCCTGCGCATACAACGCCTGAGTCTGCGTCTTGCCGGCGAATGCATTGGCAAATGACGTGGCCGCGCCGTCCCGCCAGTTCAGCGTGTTGTAGCTCTCGTTATCGAGGAAGTAGTTGTCGTAGTGATAGCCGAAGCTCAGTGCATGGCTCGTCCACCCCGCTTGCGGCGTGACGGGGGTGTAAGTGGTGCGCAAATCGAGCGTTTTCCAGCCGGTGCCGTCGCCGAAAATCACCGTGCCAGGGCCGTTGCCCGGCGCACCTGAATTCGCGGTGCGCGCCACGCTATTGCCGATGTCGTAGTAGGAAGCGATTGCTTCGCCATTCCAGCCAGTGGCGTTGCGGGTCTTCAGCGTGAGGCCGTATAGCCAGTTCTCGCTGTGGCCGAGACTCGGGGCGAGGGCGGCCGCCGGAATCGTGTACTCGTAGCCGCCTATCGCGACCTTGCCGCTGTATACCGGGTTGCCGTTCGCGTCGCGCAGGAAACTCGATGTTGTGCTGTTGTACGTCTGATGCCAGTAGCCGAGGGTAAAGGCGGCCTGCAGTGTCGGCGTGAAGTCGTATTGCATCTTCAGCTTGAACTGGTCCTGCACCGTATGTTCGATCCCTTCGCCGTTCACGCCAAGTACCGCGGTCGGCGTATTGGTCTGGTTGTTGTAGAAGTACGCGCCGGTAACCGGCGTGTCGCCGGCTTTCGCGGGCGTGCTGGATTTGGCGAGCGTGGCGAATTGCAGCGGCTGGCTCGTGTTTTCCAGGTGATTCACGCCCAGCAAATACGAGAATTCCCCGATGCGGTCGCCAATCGACGCACTCGCTTCGCTACCGTTGAAATTCTGATTCACACCGAACAGGCTGAAGTGTTGGGTGAAGGCTTTGACGTCCGCGTCGGCTTCGAACTTCTTCGGCATGCGGGTGCTGATGAGCACCGTGGCGCCCAATGAGTTGCCCGGATAGAGCGCGGAAAACGGCCCGTAGATCACATCGACCTGCTGGATCTCGTCGGGAAACACCATCGACCAGCGTGGCGGAAACGAATAACTGTTGCCGAGCAGATTGCTGAGCAGCAGGCCGTCTGCATAAACAAGCCCGCGCGCGCTCTGCGTGTTGCTGGTACCGCGCACGGCAATGATCGAATTCAGATCGCCGATAAAGCGCTTGCGCACGGCGAGGTTCGGCATGTACTTCAGCACGTCTTCGGTATTGACGACGTTCCAGTTGTCGAACTGTTCACGCGTGACGGTTTCGACGGAAGCCGGCAGGTTAGGGTCGAGGGCGCGCGGGGCGGCGACGGCATGGGCGGTGACACTGACAGCGGGCAGCGTGGCGTCGGCGGGCGCGCTATCCGCGTAAGCCGGGGATGAGATGAATGCCGGCGCGAAAGCCGGAACTAACACCGGCAGACAAACGGGAAAATACGATAGCGGCCGGCCGGATGGAATGCGCCTGGCGCCGCGGCGGGCGTAAAAATGCAGCCCTCGCAGAGGGAAGTTGAACATGAACGTTTCCTTGATGCATTGAACAGGCGATCGCGCGCCCCTCAGCGGGTGCGACGAGATGCGCGATCAGGAACAACAGCGATCAGGAAACGGCAGGTGGGTCTCTTGGGCGTCCGGACGGAAACGCGCCGAGCGGCGTGAAGCGGGTGGAGAGGGCGGGCGGCGTGGTGCCCACCAGCGCGAGCGTGGCCGGCGGTTCGACGGCCGCGACGCTCGGCATGGCGACGTGATGTTCGAGCAGGTGGCAGTAACCGCATGCGCCGAAGGCGTCGTCGTGGCTTAGATGGACGGGTGCCGGGCTGGCAGGCGCGGACTGGCTCGTCAGGCTCTGAGTGCCCGGCTGTAGCGCCGAACAGAGCGCCGCGAAAGGCTCGTGCGCGCGGTTCGACACCAGCATCTGACTCACGACCGGCGCGAACACGACTAGCCACATGGCGATCAGGCCAAGCCATGCGGTCATGCGGTTGCGGGAGCGTAGAGTCATGATGGTCGAGGTAAAGACGCGGGCGATTCTAGCACTGCCGCGCGGTCTTTTCTCGTGTGATTCCGCTTATCGCGTTGGGTATAGCGTTGGATTAGAAGCCCGAAACCCGCTCATTTCCGGGCGGTACCGCCTGACCGTTTCCCTTAAGCTGCGTGGTACATGTTCGGCTTTCCATGTCGGCGTTTCGGCATGCCCGCGTGTAAGCACGGATACGCGAAACGCCCGACAGGGCGCGAAACATGCGATTGACCCGGCCTGAACGCCGCCGACCCCAGCTACGACTTATGACACCCACGCAGACGCGCGCATCCTCGATAACCGACATTAATCAGCAAGCGGCGTCGCTCTGCTCGGCTGGGCAATTCGCCGAAGCCTGGTCGCTGGTGAAGCCGGTCCTCGAACCGCGCGCCGACGTATCGGAAGACGCGCGGGCCGACGCGTTGAACATCGCGGGGGCCTGTTCGTACGCGCTGGGCAAGCTGTTGGACGCGGAAACCTATTGGCGCCAATGCCTGCGCGCAAAACCCGCCTACGCCGAGGTGTACAGCAGTCTCGGCATGCTGCTCAAATCGCTCGGGCAACTGTCGGCGGCCAAAGCGGTCTACCGTCAACTGGTCGCGCTGCGGCCCGATCAGGCCGACGCGCACAATAATCTCGGCATCGTGCTCTACGGAATGGGATACCGGGAAGAGGCGGAGGCGTCGTATCGTCAGGCGGTCGCGATCCGTCCCGACTATGCCCAGGCGCACTACAACCGGGCCATCGTCCTGCACGAACTGCGCCGCCTGCAGGAAGCGGAGGTGTCCTATCGCCTGGCGCTAATTGGGCTGCCCGACCACGCCGAGGCGCACAACAATCTGGGCAACGTGCTCATGGAACTCGGCCGTGTTGCCGAGGCAGACGCCGCGTACCGGCAGGCGCTGACCATCAAACCCCAGTATCCGAAGGCGCTCAATAACCTCGGCGGCGTGCTGAAGGCCGCGCACCGTCTGCCCGAAGCCGAGTTGGCTTGCCGGCTCGCGCTGGCTATTCGCCCGCATTACGCGGAGGCGCATCTCAACCTCGGTGCGGTGCTGGCGGATCTCAAGCGTCTGCCCGAGGCTGAAGTGGCTTACCGGGATGCAATCTCGCATCGTCCGGACTATCCGGAGGCGCATTACAACCTCGGCCTCGCGCTGTTCAACATGGAGCGTCTGCCCGAGGCCGAAGCGGCCTACCGGGAGGCGATTCGCTGCCGGCCCGACATCGTCCACGCGCACAACAACCTGGGTTGCGTGCTGCGTCTGCTCGACCGTTTGCCCGAAGCCATCGAGGCCTTCGCACAGGCGCTCGCGCTTCGTCCCGATCTGGCCGAGGCGCACTACAACGTCGGGACCGCGCTGGCGCAACTCAGGCGGCTGCCTGAAGCCGAAGCCGCTTACCTCCGGGCGCTTGCATTACGTCCCGATTACGGCGATGCCAGATTCGGTCTGGCCGTGATGGTGCTCGGCATGGGCCGCTTTGAAGAGGGCTGGCGCCTGTACGAGTGCCGCTACGACCAGCCCGGTTTCGTGCATCACAAGACGCGCGCGATGTTGAACTGTCCGCAGTGGCAGGGTGACACGCTCGCTGGCAAATCCTTGCTGGTCTGGCAGGAAGACGGGCTCGGCGATATGGTCCAGTTCAGCCGCTACTTCGCCTTGCTCAAGGCGCAAGGGGCCGCGCATATCGCCTTTGCGTGCGTGCCCGCTTTGCACCGGTTGATGGCTTCAGTGGACGGTGTCGATGCCGTGCTCGATCACGACACGGCGACGGTTCGCGTGGTCGCGTCCACCTACGACTGCTGGACGAGCCTGTTGAGCGCGCCGCTCCACTTGCGCACGACTGTCGAGACGATTCCGCGCCCGGTTCGACTCACGGTCGAGCCGTCGCTCGTCGAAAAGTGGCAGCCGATGCTCAAGACGCTGCCGCCCGGCCGCAAAATCGGACTGGTCTGGAAGGGCAATTCGAAACACCATAACGACGCGAACCGGTCGATCCCCACGCTCGCCACGCTCGCGCCGCTCTGGCGCGTGCCGGGCCTGAGCTTCGTAAGTCTGCAAAAAGGGCAGGGCGAGGATGAGGCGCAAAACCCGCCCGCCGGTCAGCCGCTACTCGAGCTTGGCTCGGCGGTGAACGATTTCGCGGACAGCGCCGCGATCATCGAGCAGCTCGATCTGGTGATTTGCGTGGATACGTCCACGGCGCATCTGGCCGCGTCGCTGGGCAAACCGTGCTGGGTGATGTTGCCGGAGAAAGACATCGACTGGCGCTGGATGCACGAGCGCAGCGATTCGCCCTGGTATCCGCACACGCTGCGGCTGTTCCGCCGGGCGCCGGGCGAAGGCTGGTCCGTGACCGTGGAAAGAGTGCGGCAGGCGTGCATGGAGCGATTTTCCGCCGACCATGCCGTCGAACTCTGCACCGCTAAAAAATGATCTTGTAACCCTCGTGGCTGGCCACGAAGCCGAGTTTTTCATAGAAGCGGTGTGCGTCCGGACGACCTTTGTCGGTGGTGAGTTGCACGATTGCGCAGCCGCGTGATTGACACGCCGCAATGGCCCACTCGAACATGTGCTGGCCGATGCCTGTACTGCGATAGGCCGCGGCGATCCGAACGGCTTCGATCTGGCCGCGCCATGCACCTCGGCGAGCGATACCCGGGATGAACGACAGTTGCAGTGTGCCGATCACGGTCTCGCCGTCGACGGCAACAACGAGCTGCTGATTCGAGTCCGCTTCGATGGCCTTGAACGCGGCAACATATCGCTCGTCCGGCGGGTGACTGATCGTCTCGCGTTGACTGCCGAGCTTATCGTCCGCTAGCAGGCCGATGATGGCGGGAAGATCGGCGAATGCCGCGGTCCGGAAGGTGACGTGGTCCATGGTGACGTTGTAAGTCATGCTGCTGTGAGGGAAGCAAAAGTATAGCGCCGTGCCCCAGGTCAAAAGCGGTTCGGGCCGAACCTGATTTATTCGGATTCCTCATTTAACCCGTTGCACACGCTTGCGGCCCGCTTGCGTCGGGGTGTGGAACTGGCTCTCGGTCGCCTCGATCGCGTGGCCGAGGAACTGCAGGAACATGCTCATCGCGACGGTCGTGGTCAGGTCCGAGCGTTGATAGAGGCAACTGAACGACTTTGCACCGGCGTCGGCGAGCGGAGTCCACGCGAGCTTCTGCAGTGTCACGTCCTCCGCTACATTCTCCGCAATCAGGAAGCCGATACCGACATCGTTCGCCACGAGCCGGCGCACCATCGAAACCGAACTGGTCTCCACCAGCGAACGTGCCTTGCGCTGTTCCCGGTGGTCGATCTGATCCACCATGGCCCGTAACTCCGTATCCGGTGTCATGAGGATGAGTGGATAGTCGAGACAGTCCCGCAGCCGTGGCCGCTTGCCGAGCTTCGTCAGTGGATGGCGGGGCGCCGTGACGAGCCCGAGATGCTGCGAGAAGGCGCGCACTTCCACGACGCCGGGCGGCGGCTTGCGGCGCAGGCCATAGCCGATGTCGGCTTCGCCGGTCTCCACCCACTTGAGGATGCTCTCGCCATTGCCCGAGCGCACGCTGTACGTCACCCCCGGATAGCTTTTCATGGCCGCCTGAATCGCTTCGGGCACCAACTGCTCGGCGGAGGAAGGCGACACCGCCAGGTTGATATGCCCGCGACGCAGCGAGCGCAGATCTTCCACCTGAGTCATCGCGTTATCGAAATCGCGTTGCCCGCGCCGCACTGCAGCAATGATGATTTCGCCGGCCGTGGTGAGTTGCATGCCGCGCGGCAAACGGTCGAAAAGCGGCGAGCCGACCTGCTCTTCCAGGTTGAGGATTTGCTGGTGCACCGCGGCTGCGGTGAGGTGCAGCGATTCTGCCGCCTTGCGGATCGAACCGCGCCTGACTACCTCGTCGAAACAACGGAATGTCTGCGATATTGGACGCATAAATCGAGCGTATGGTTTTTCCATACGGGCCGTTAAGAATAATCAGGTTTTATTGACAGGGCGGATAGCCTAGATTTCGCTTCATCATCTTAACGGAGCGAACCGTGACCACAACAGTCGATCAAATTACCCAACGGCGCCGCGGCGTCGGCCTCATCGCTTATGACCCGAAGGCTTCGGCCGGCGGCTACACGTTGATTGCGCCGCAAACGGCGGGCGGCCATGTCTATCTCATCGACATGGAGGGCGTTGTGGTTCACGAATGGAAGATGCCCGTGCGGGCCGGACGCCACGCGGTGATTCTTCCCAACGGCAATCTCGGCTACAACGGCAACCACGCAAAATCGGAAAACCGTTACGCGCCGTGGTCGATGTGGCATGGCGGCGATTTCTCTGAAGTTACGCCTGAAGGCGAGGTGGTCTGGCATTACGAAGATCCCGCGCATCACCATGACGCGCAGTGGCTCGCCAACGGCAATCTGCTTTACGCCGCGTGCGCGCCGGTGCCGGCGGGATTTGCCGACCGCGTACCAGGCGGCACGGCGCACGGCCCCGAGGAAGTCATGTACGCTGACGTGATCCGCGAAGTGAACCGCGCCGGCGAGCTGGTATGGGAATGGAAGGCGTGGGAACACCTCAATCCCAAGGACTTTCCGATCGCAGCCGGCTTCGGCCGCTATCACTGGCCGCTCGTGAACGGGCTCGGCGTGAATGCGAAAGGTGAGGTGCTGATGAGTTTGCGCACCACGTCGGGCATTATCGCCGTCGACCGCAAGACCGGCGGGGTCACGATGCACATTCCGCCGAGCGTGGTGTCGCACCAGCACGCACCCGTGGCACTCGCCAACGGCAACATTCTCACGTTCGACAACGGCAATTTCCGCACCGGCGCGCACGTGGTGTTCTCGCGTGTGCTCGAAATCGATCCGTCGAACAATGAAGTCGTATGGTCGTACGCCGACGACATGGTGAATGCGTTCTACAGCGCTTTCATGGGCAACGCGCAACGACTCGCCAACGGCAACACGCACATCACCGAGTCCGCGACGGGGCGCCTCTTCGAAGTGACGCCCGCCGGCGAGGTGGTGTGGGAATACGTGATTCCCTGGTTCGGCGAGTACCCGGACGAAGCGGCGCGCAAAACCGGCCCCGGCCAGTTGAACAGCGTCTTCCAGACCTTCCGCTACAGCCGCGAGCAATTGCCGTGGCTGCGCGCCTGAACGCCGCGTTTTCGATCCCTCGGGGGTAACGTGAATCCAGACCCAGCCACACATAGTGTCGATGCACGCCTGCCTGCGTGGCAACTCGTGCTGTTCGGCTTGCAGCATGTCCTGTCGATGGCGGCGTCGCCCGTCACCGCGGTTTTTCTGGTGTCGAGGATGTTGTCGCTTTCGTCAGACATGACCGTGCATCTGATCGGCGCGACCTTCTTTGCCTGCGGCGCGGGCACCCTGCTGCAATCGCTCGGGGTGGGGCCGGTCGGTTCACGGCTGCCGTTCGTCATGGTGCCGGGCGGCGCGCCCGCCATGCTCTTCGCCGTCATCGCCACGCAGACGGATCTGCGCACCGCTGCGGGCGCGGCGATCCTCACCAGCCTGTTCTACTGGCTCATCCTGCCGGTATTCGCGCGCTGCCTGCGGTTTTTCCCGCGTGTAGTGGTGGGAACGATGCTGCTGCTGGTATCGGTGAGTCTCATCAAGATCTACGCCGGCATCATCGTCGGCCAGCCCGGAACGCCGGGCTTCGCGCAGCCGCAGTCGCTTGGCCTCGCGCTGCTCACGATCGTGGCTACCCTGGCCGTGGCGCGGTTGTTCACTGGCACGGCGGGGCGGCTTGCCGTGCTGATCGGCCTCGCGATCGGCACGGGCGCGGGCTGGGCAATCGGGCTGATGCCGGCTGGCGGCATGTGGAGCGGTCCGCTCTTCACACTGCCGACGCTGCTGCCCTTCGGCATGCCGCGCTTCGACCTGCTCGCCGCGCTGCCGATGCTGATTTTCAGCGTCATCTCGATGGCCGAGGCAACGGGGCAGACGGTTGCTGTGGGGGAGATCACCGGCAGGAAGATCGACATGCGCCGCGATGTGCCAAGGACCATTCGCGGCGATGCGGTGGCGTCGTTGCTCGGTTCGCTGCTGGGCACGTCGCTCATCATCACGAGCGCGGAGAATATCGGCGTCGTGCAGACCACCGGCGTGCGCTCGCGCTATGTGACCGCGACGGCCGGTGCGATGCTGATGGTTATTGCACTGTTGGCGCCGCTCGGACGCTTCGCCTACGCGATTCCCGCACCGGTGGTGGGCGGCACAGCGCTGATCGTGTTCGCGATGATCGGCGTGATGGGTGTCAATCTGCTCGGCAAGGTCGACCTGCACGCGCGCGGCAATCAGTACACGCTCGCCGCCGCGCTCGTTGTGGGGCTGATACCGGTTCTGGTCCCGAACGTGTATGCATCGTTCCCCGGCTATGCGCAGATCGTATTGGGCAACGGCATGGCGGCGGGGACGCTCACCGCCATCGTCGTCAATCTGTTTTTCGGCACATGGCGTCTCAGGTCCGCGGAGAAGATCCAGACAACCTGATGTCCGTCTTTATTGCATCTGATCGAGCTTCATTGGGCTTGAACCAACGCCCCCCCAGTCCTTCCTCGAACGCTTCAACCCATACACCATGAAAACCAATTTCGCTTTCCACGCGACGGTCGTCGCGTGCCTGGCTGCGCCTGTCGTTTCCACGACGGCCAGCGCCCAGAGCAGTGTCACGCTATATGGAAGTCTCGACGCGGGTGTCGGTTATGTGAGCAATCTGCATGGCGCGCATGCTTATATTGCGGAGCAGGGTACGCTGCAAGCCGACCGCTTCGGCTTCCAGGGTGTCGAAGATATCGGCGTGGGCAGGTCGGTCGTGTTCCGGCTCGAGAGCGGCTTTGTCACAACGACCGGCGTGTCGGCCAGCACCACGACCTTCTTTAATCGCCAGGCTTACGTCGGCGTGTCCGATCCGACGTTTGGCACCGTGACGTTCGGCCGTCAGACCGACTGGAATTTCGATTGGCTCGGCTCGGTATCGACCGGTCAACTGCTCGGGGACTTCTCCGCGTTTCATCCCGGCAATCTCGATGGCCTCGGCAGCACCTTGCCGGTGCAGTTGTCGAGCACGGCGAAATGGAAGAGCGTGAACTACAGTGGACTGAGCTTTGGCGCGCTTTACGGATTCCCCGGCGCGTCGGCTAGCAACACCAACGGGCGGACCATCAGTTTCGGCGCTAACTACACGAACGGGCCGCTCAAACTGGTGGCGGTGTATTCCGAATACCGTGACCGTTTGCTGCCGCTTTCCAATGGACTCGGCCTGACTTCGTTCGAAGGACAGGCGCTCGCGCCCGGCGCAAGCTTCAACGCGAAACAGGTGCGTGACATGGGCATTGGCGGATCGTATCGCTTTGAACGCGTGACGCTGCATGCGCTCGCAACGGATCTGCGGATTCAGTCGGACGGCGGCAGCGAGCATTTTCGCACCGTCGACGGCGGCGTAAACGTGCGTTTGACGCCAGCGGAGGAGATCGCGGCGGGCGCGTGGACCGCGGCACTCGCCGGGCGTCGCTGGACTCAATTCACCGTGGCGAACGTGTATTCGCTGTCGAAAGCGACGCAACTTTACGCGGACCTGATGTTCGAGACGGCGAGTGGTGGGGCGGTGGCGAATACGCTCGGGATCGGCGCGGCGTCAGGTGGAAGGCAGACTGTGTTTCTGAGCGGGATCCATCATTTGTTCTGATTCGGGCGCAAGGCGGCGTGGTTGCCGTACCCGTCGTACCGCGCTTTCGGGGCCTGAGGTGGAAGGCCGCTACTGGCCGCCTGTCCGAAATGACCGCGGCGGCCGGCCCGTATTCAGGATTTCCTTACTCCATATTCCGGGCTTCCTGACTCTGCGGCGCATACTCCCGGTTCCGTAACGCGTGCAGAATAGACGAGACCAGAACCATAGCGCTCGCGAGGATGATTGAACGACATTTGAAATGTGAGCCTGAGCCATGAGCGATCCGAACACACCTGCCGGCGAAGGTCCGACGATCCTCATTGCGGATGACACGCCAGCGAATTTCGGGGTGGTTGTCGACAGCCTGATGGCGCGCGGCTATCGGGTGCTTGTTGCGCTCGATGGCGAGGAGGCGCTCGCGCGCGCGCTGTTTTCGCAACCGGACCTGATCCTGCTCGACGTGAAGATGCCCGGAATCGACGGCTTCGAGACCTGCAGGCGGCTCAAGGCGGATGAGCGCACCCGTGACATCGCGGTGATTTTCATGACGTCGTTGACGGGCAGCGAAGACATGATCGAGGGTTTTTCGGCCGGTGGCGTCGATTATGTGACCAAGCCAGTGCGTGTCAATGAAATGATGGCCCGGATCGAGACCCACCTGGCCCTGCGTGTGATGCATCGGCAACTTGTCGCGCAGAACCAGCAGCTTCTGAGCGAAGTGTCGGTACGCCAGCAGGCCGAGGCCGCCTTGTCGCGCGTGCGCGATGAACTCGAACAGCGGGTCGATAAGCGCACGAGGCAGTTGGCGGAGTCGAATGCCCGGCTGTCTGCGCAGGTCGATGAGCGCCGCCGGGCCGAAGCAAAACTGCAGTCGAGCGAAGCGCGCTTTCGTACCATTGTCGAGACGAGCCCGATACCGCTGTGCATCACGTCGATGCCCGAAGGAAATATCCTGTACGCGAACGAACCGCTGCGGGATCTGTTCGGTCTCAATGCGCGCACGGGCATGCTGACCAACATCGTCGAATTTTATGTGGATCCCGGCGACCGTGACCGGCTGCTGTCTCATCTGTGCAAGGAGGGGAGCTTCAACAACAGCGAAGTCCACATGCGGCGAGCGGACGGCACCGAGTTCTGGGCCATGGCGACCGCGCGCGTGGCGACCTTTGGCGACGGCCCCGCGATCTACGTTGGCCTGAACGACATCACGGCGCGCAAGCATATCGAGCAGGAATTGTTCGAGTCGCGCAATCAGTTGCGTGAATTGTCCGCGTATATGGAGGCGATTCGCGAAGAGGAACGCAAGCGCATCGCGATGGAAGTTCACGACGAACTGGGGCAACTGCTGACGGCCCTGAAGATGGACGTTTCGCTGCTGAAGATGCGCCTCGGCGCGGATCCCGACGCAATGCGCAAGGCGGACGACATGCGCGAACTCGTCGAGAAAACGATCTGGATGGTTCGCAATGTCGCCAACCATCTGCGGCCGGTGGCGCTGAACTTCGGGATCGTTTCGGCGCTGGAGTGGCTGGTCGAGGACTTCGCGCGGCGCAACAGCATTCCGTGCCAGTTGCACATCAATGGCGGCGAGCCGGTGCTGCCGGATGCCTACGCTACCGCCGTGTTCCGCATTGTTCAGGCTTCGCTGACCAACGTTGGGCGTCATGCGAATGCGGCGCGGGTCGACGTGACGCTGACTAGTACCGCGACGACGCTCGACCTCCACGTGAGCGACGATGGCTGCGGTTTTGATCCGGCCACGGCGCGCGCAGGTTATTCATACGGTCTGCTCGGCATGCAGGAGCGCGCCCGCCTGATTGGTGGAGCGATGACGATCGACAGTGCGCAGGGGATGGGTACAGCCATTTCCATTCACATTCCGCTCGCAGGCGGTAACCATCATGATTAACGTCCTGATCGCCGATGACCACGCGATCGTGCGCGGCGGTCTGAAACAGATCATCGCGACGACGAGCGGCGTCGTCGTCGTCGCCGAGGCCGCACAGGGTTCGGAGGTGCTCGATCGGCTGCGAGCCGGCGCGACGGGCTATGTGACGAAGGACAGCGACCCCGACATTCTTCTCGCCGCGATCCGCAAGCAGTACTCGATGACGCAACCGCATTGAGGCTGGAAGGCTATTTCAACGTAGGACTGACACCTGCGGACGCTGTCAGCGCGATCTTCGGTGTGGTGCATTGACCCGTTAGATCCCCGATGTCGCGTGCTATGCTTGAATCGACAACGGATCTCCACGAAACACACCTGCATCCGTGTTGACGACAAGGCAAGTACCTTCCGGAATATGCACCGGTCGGCACAAGACTGAGCCGGGCACGACCTCGATCGCTGATCATGGACTACCGTCATCTGCAACAGCGCAAGAGCCTGCATGGTCGCATCGTGCGGGAACTCGGCATGGATATCGTGAGCGGCAAGGTAGAGCCGGGTCAGCGCCTGCCTGCCGAGACCGTCCTGTGTGAGCGCTACGGCGTGAGTCGCCCGGTACTGCGCGAGGCCACCCGCGTGCTCGTGGCGAAAGGGCTGGTGGTGTCGAAACCGCGCGTCGGCAGTGTCGTGAAGCCGCGTGCGGAGTGGCACATGCTTGACCCGGATGTCCTGTACTGGACGATCAACAGCGTTCCGGAAGGCGAGTTTTTCGGTTCGCTCCTGACGGTGCGCCGCGTGATCGAACCGGCTGCGGCCGCACTCGCCGCCACCGCGGCGACAAGCGACGATCTTGCGCGTATTGCGTCGGCTTATGACCAGATGGAGCGCGCGGAGACCGCAAGCGCGCTACTGGATCCCGATCTCGAGTTTCACCGCGCCATCATGGCGGCCACCCACAACGACCTGCTGGCCTACATCGGCAACATGCTGTCTCTCGCCCTGTCGGAATCTATCAAGCTGACGAGTCGTCATCCCCACACGCACGCGCTTTCGTTGCCGCGTCACAAGGCGATTCTCACCGCGATCCAGAGCCGTGATCCGCTCGGCGCGCGACATGCAAGTCTGGTCCAACTCGACAATGCGCGCGCGGACGCCGAGAGCGTGCTGGAAACCGTGACCCAGTATCCGGCGTAATCCTCTTCCGAAACTGCGGCAGAGTCTGCGCTGCTCAATGTGAATGGCGCGGCACGTCCAGCACGCCGCGCTTCACGTGTTCGGCGAGCTTTCGAAAGTGCGCATTACACGGTGTCAATTCGGACCACGTATTGAAAATCCCAATAATTGGTTTGCCGTGAAACTCGTGATCGGGAATGCCCTGGTTCTTCATCCAGCTTCGGTACATGAAGCCGTTCTTGTCGGCTGAACCGAACCATTGAGCGGACCGTAGCGTGGGCTTTCCAGTCTTCCTATCTGTTTACTCCATGAAGCTGCTTTGATAGTAATACTATTAAAGCGGCGCATAGTGTGGATCGTATCGATAGCGGAGGAACGGTGTTCGTTGAGTCGGGCCCATGCCAGCATTGCATCACGCCGTACTGCTGACGTTGATTACAGAAAGCTTCACTGCGGCGCCGGAATTAATTAGTCCGACTAGTTAAGGGTATACATCGATTAGTAGGTAAAAGTGCCGTGATATAGCATTTTCTGCAGGGTCGTCATGTGTACGCGCGTGCACGCGGGCTTCGTGATGGTGTGAAACCCGGCTCTGGTGCTTTTCCGGCCTGCGCCGTCATGCACAGTGAAGTGTTAAACAACTGAGAGACGGAGAGTGAGATGGCGCACGAGCAGGAAGACAAGGATGAAGTGCAGGGGATGCGCCGCGGTTTGCTGCAAGGCGCTGGCCTGGCCGCAGCGCTGGCGCTATTGGGCGGTGTGATCACGCCGGCGCAGGCGGCAGAAGCGGGTTCGTTTCCGGGGCACAAGCGTTGGAAGATCGTATTCGTCAACCACGTCACAACGAATCCGTTTTTCGTTCCGACGCAATACGGCATTCAGGACGCGACCGCGTTGCTGGGAATGGACTATCAATGGACCGGCTCGGCCAATGCCGATATCGGCGAAATGGTGAATGCAGTGAACGCCGCGATTGCCGGAAAAGCGGACGCAATCGCTGTACCGATTGTTGACCCCAAGGCATTCGACAAACCGATCCAGGCCGCGCTCGACGCCGGCATTCCCGTGTTCGCCTATAACGCCGACGCGCCCTCGGGTTCGACGAATCCGCGCCTCGCCTATATCGGCCAGGATCTGTACCTGTCTGGCTATCAGATGGGCGAACGTATCGTGAGTCTCATCGACAGCGGTCTCGTCGCGCTCTTCATCGCCACACCTGGCCAGCTCAACATACAGCCGCGGCTTGATGGGGCGGCGGCGGCCATCAAGAAATCGGGCAAGAAGATCGACGTGCAAACCATCGCGACCGGCGCGACCGTCAACGAAGAGCTATCGAAGATCAAATCGTTCTTTCTCGGCCACCAGGATCTCAAGGGCATGTTCGCGGTCGACGCGGGCAGTACCCAGGGCGTGGCCGAGGTGATGAAGGAGTCCAATCTACCTTCCAAAGGTGTTCACGGCGGTGGCTTCGATCTGTTGCCACGCACGGTCGATCTGATTCACGAAGGCTTCCTCGACTTCACAATCGATCAGCAGCCTTATGTTCAGGGCTTTTATACCGTGCTCGAAGCGTTCACCTTTCTCGCCTCCGGTGGGCTCGTTGGACCGGCCAATATCAACACGGGCCTGAAGTTCGTCACCAAGGGCACGGTCGATCCCTACCTGAGCACGTCGACGCGCTATGAAGGCAAGAGCACGAAAGCCCAGATCGTGCCGCGCACGGGGGCGATCAAAGGGTGACGTCTCCCGTGACGCAGACCGAACAACCCGTCAGGCACCCGAGGCGCTGGTCAGGCGCGCTCGGGCGTTCCAGCGAGATGCGCATCTTCGCGGTTGCGCTGATCCTCAGCATCTACTTTGAGACAGTCAACCATGACTTCCTGCTGAGCAGCGCGAGCCTCCAGAATCTTTCGCAATTCATCGCCCCCGTGGCAATCATTGCGTTTGGCGAAATCATGCTGATGATCGGTGGGGAGATCGATCTTTCCGCCGGAATGGTCTTCGCGTTTGCGCCTTTCATCATGTATTTTGCGATCGAGGCAGGCTTGCCGCCGTGGCTTGCGATGCTCGCCGGCGTTATCGCAGCTGGTCTGGTCGGGCTGATCAATGGCGCGGTCACGGTGTACCTGCGCATCCCGTCGTTTGTGACGACGCTGGGTACGTTGTTCTTCGTCAACGGCCTCACGCTGACGATCTCTCGGGGCACCCCGGTTTCGCCGCCGGAGGATTCCGTTTTTTCGGCCTTCATGGGTGGGTGGGGCTACAGCGAGATCATCTGGACGCTCGCTATCGCCGCCGTCATGCATGTGCTGCTTCGTCATACCCGCTGGGGATTGCATACGATCGCGTCAGGCGCGAATCAGCTTGGCGCAAGCGAAGCGGGCATACAGGTTAGACGCCTGAAACTCGGCAACTTCATCATTGCCGCTTTGCTTGCCGGCTTTACCGGGATCCTGGAAGGTTTCCGCATAACGTCGATCGATCCGCAAGCGGGCGGCAACCAGATCATGTTCCTTGCGGTTGCCGCCGCCGTGATTGGCGGCACGCCCCTCGCCGGTGGATCGGGAACGATCATTGGTGGGCTGATCGGTGCGGCGGTGCTGGGCATTCTCAACGACGGCTTCACACTGATCGGCATCAATGCCTTCACCTTCAACATGATTCTCGGCGCGGCCATTCTTGGCGCCATGATCTTCAACATCCACGTGGTTCGTCTCGCGCGCAAAGGAGAGTTGTGATGTCAGAGGCGGTGGAGGCGCTGCGCGGTGAAGATATTGTCAAACGTTTCGGCGCGGTCACGGCGCTTGATGGCGTGTCGCTCACGCTAAAGCAGGGCGAGATTCTCGGGGTACTTGGCGACAATGGCGCCGGCAAGTCGACACTGATCAAGATTTTGACGGGGTTTCATCAGCAGACAAGCGGCAAGCTTTTTGTAGGCGGCGAAGAAACCATGCTTCGTTCGGTGGACCACGCGCGTTCACTCGGTATTGAATGTGTCTACCAGGATCTGGCGCTTGCCAACTCGCTGAGTATTTATCACAACATGTTCCTGAACCGGGAGATCATCCACCGGGGGCCGTTTCGTTTGTTGAACAACCGCGCGATGCGCAATCGCGCCGCGGAGTGTCTTGAAGAAATCGGCGTACATGTCCCTTCAGTGGACCTGCCGGTCGAGCAGCTTTCCGGTGGACAGCGGCAGGCTATCGCGGTCGCGCGCGCGGTGAACTCGAATGCGCGAATACTCCTGCTTGACGAACCACTCGCTGCAATGGGCGCCCGTGAGGCTGGATTGATCATCGATCTGATCCTGCGACTCAAGGAGAAAGGTGGGCTGTCTATCGTGATGATCATGCACAACTATGCGCAGACGCTCGACATCGCGGATCGTGTGATGCTGATGCAGCGCGGGCGTGTGACGTATCAGAGAGAGGCGGCCAGTACCTCGGTAGAGGAACTGATGGATATCGTGCGACGCGAGTATCGGGCCATGCGGGCAGGCGCGCAGTGACATTGGACACATTACCTGTGTGAGCGCTCGGGTTGGGCATGAACCACCCGCGCTGTTCTCATGCTGCGCCGGCGATCAGATGCAGCGCCGGAAGCGACAGGTTCAGGCTTTCCTTCGATATGTGGGTATGTTCTTTCATCAACGCCTCCACCCGCGCGCCTTCTCCCTTCTTCAAGGCGTCGGCGATCGCATGGTACTGGCGATGCGCGTAGCTGAGCATCATGAACTGGCGTTCCCGCGCGGACTCGTCGAAGGCGATCGTGGAGGGCGAGACGAAGGGAATTTTGTCGTTCAGGCTCAACGCGGCGCTGACGGCCATGTTCTGGGCCGCGTCGATGATCAGCGCGTGAAAACGCCCATTCATCTCCGCATAGCGCACGTCGTCGTCTTTCTTCAGATGCCCTTTGTTGAAGATATCGTCGCCTTCACGCAGGCAGTCGTCGAGAGAAGCTGCCAGCGCCAGGCCCACACCGCTTTCGGCGACGGAGCGGGCGGCGAGTCCTTCGAGTACGCCGCGCACGTCGATGGCGTTGAGCACGTCTCTCACGCTGAAGCGCCGCACCACATAGCCTCGACCTCCTGAGCGGTCGAGCAATCCCTCCGAAGACAGGACACTGAGCGCATAGCGCAGCGGCGTGCGCGACACGCCGAGCCATTGCGCGAGCTGTGCTTCCACAAGGCGTTGCCCAGGCGAAAGCTCGCCCGCCAGAATTCTCTCGCGCAGCGTTTGGACGATTGCGTGCTGGGTAGTCTCGTTCATGGGTTTCTACTCATTCGATGCCGTCAAGTATAGTGACACGTCAGGCGTCTCACCACGCTCAATAGCGCATGGGATATCACGGCCACCTATTCGAATGTTCTTTCGTAAACGGTCGCGTGTCAGACTGCACGAACAGAAAGGCACGAGCAGAAAGAAGGCCGGACAGTTGTATGCCCGGATACCGCTTACTCAAGGCTATTACATCCGAGGTAATTGGCGAGCCGCTCGCTCACGCCTAATCTTCGGTCATCGCGCAACTCATCCCGAGCGGCGCTCACGATCGAGGACACATCATGCCCACGTTTCATATCCATACCATTGAATCCGCACCCGAACAATCCAGGCCGGTGCTTCGGCAACTCCAGCAAAACTTCGGCCTTATCCCCAACATCGCGGGAGCCATGGCTGAATCGCCGGTACTGATCGGCGGCTTCATCGGCATTTTCCAGAAAGTTCATGCCGGTACCTTTACAGAAGCGGAGATTCAGACGCTATTGCTGACCAACGCCGTAACGAATGCCTGTTCGTGGGCGGTTGCGTTTCACACCGCGCTCGCGCTGAAAGAGGGACTGTCACCTGCCGACGTCAACGCTATTCGCGAAGGCCACGCGCCTGCCGATCGCAAGCATGCGGCGCTCTCGACCCTGACGAAAACGGCGATCGAGAAGCGTGGACATCTGGATGACAAGGACGTGAGCCAGTTTATCGAGGCCGGCTTCCGTCAGGATCAGGTACTCGAGGTCCTCGCGGTACTCGCCGCATCGACGATTACGAACTACGCTGGCAACATTACGAAG
Source organism: Paraburkholderia sediminicola (assembly GCF_046030555.1). Taxonomy (GTDB): domain Bacteria; phylum Pseudomonadota; class Gammaproteobacteria; order Burkholderiales; family Burkholderiaceae; genus Paraburkholderia; species Paraburkholderia sediminicola_E. The sequence continues at coordinate 129,459 of NZ_JAQQCH010000015.1, forward strand.
CCTCCGGTGGAAGCGCCGTTCCAGGACTATGTCTGGACCGCTTAGGCCTCATTCGGAATAGCCGCTCAGCAACAGGGAGTATGCTGACCGGCGCGGTTCGAACGACCGGTTGGCGCCGGGCACCGGCCATGCTCCGGCGCCCCCGGTCACTGAACCTTATCTGTATCAACCCGCGGATATGAGACCGATGAATCCTGCGAATCCCGAAAGGAAGGCGCCGCCGAACGAACTCGGCGCGTTATTGCGTCACTGGCGAGACATGCGTGGCATCAGCCAGTTGGACCTGTCGTTCAACGCGGGCGTCTCGCAGCGGCACATCAGTTTTATCGAAAGCGGACGCAGTGTGCCGAGTCGGCAGATGCTGATGGATATCGCCCAGACGCTCGACATTCCGCTACGCGAACGCAACACGTTGCTACTGGCAGCGGGCTATGCGCCGATGTACGCCGACAGTGCCTGGAGCGCCCAGGAAATGCAGAGCGTCAGCAACGCGCTTGGGCGAATGTTGCGGCAACACGAGCCGTTTCCGGCGCTCGTCATGGATCGCTACTGGAACGTGCTGATGACCAACGAATCCACGCCGCTTTTTTTCAATTGCTTCATCGATATGGCGGCGCGTACCGGGCCGCGCAACATGCTGCATCTGATTTTCGATCCGGATGGAATGCGTCCGTTCGTTGCCGATTGGCCCGCGGTGTCGAACAGCCTGATTCAGCGTGTCTATCGGGAGTCGGTCGGCCGCGTGGTCGACGATCAGACACATGAGTTGCTTGCCGCGTTGCGCGCTTATCCGGATGTGCAAACTGACTTGAAATCTGCTCAGCGTATCTCGGGAGCTGGGCCCACGTCGGCAGCGATGCCGGTGATCCCTATTGGCTTCGTCAAGGACGGCAAAGTCCTGAACTACTTTTCAATGGTTGCCACTGTCGGCACGCCGCAAACCGTCGCTGCGCAGGAACTGCGTATCGAATGCATGTTCCCCGCGGACGAGGAGACAGAAGCGCGTCATCTTGAGATGATCAACGCGGTCCAGCAACAGCACTGAGCGGCAGAGGCGAGCGAATCACCACGGTCGCTTGCTCATCGATCTACTGCCGGGCTGCACAGTCGCTCTGAACAGCGGTCAGCCATCCCCGCGCGCCGTGCACAAATTCCAGTACAACGGCGCCGGCCAACCGCTCCAGCGCCGCTCCAACTCATCAGAACCGGTGCCGCAAGCCGATGCTGACGATAGCCTGAGACTGCGCATCCGACGAGTGGCTGTTGCCCTTGTCGCTGACCGAGGCGGTCGCCGCGACCGGATTGCCGAGCGCATCCAGCGTGACACCGGACGCGTGCTGATAGCCGCCCATCAGATAGACCGTGGAACGCTTGGACATGTTGTACTGCGCGCCGAGCGTCACGTTGTGATATTGCGCGCGCTCATCCACACCTTCCACTTCACCGCCGCGCGTGTAGCTATAACCCGCGAACAGTTGCACGGCCGGCCGGATCGTCCACTGCCCGAATACGCCGGCGACGTTGAACGTGGCATGCCCGTTGAACAACGCATCGGCGCCCGAGCGGTATTGCACGTTGCTGTAGTTCACCCCGACGATGGCCGGGCCGAAATTGTACGTCGCGCCCGCCGCAATGATCTGTTGCGATTGCGCGCTCGCGTAGCCTTCATTGATCGATGAATTGAACAGGCCGTCGTCCGTGCCGTTCCACTTGCCGGCCGTCGAGTCTTTCGTCCCGCTCTTGCTGTTATCCGAACGCTCGTAGCCGACGCCCACATGCAGCGGACCGTTGCCGTATGCCGCGCCCACGCTCCACGTGTTCTGCTGTTTCAGGCTGCCCGGTTGACCGCCGAAGCCGTAGAGCGCACCGAACGTAAAGCCCGAGTAGTTCGCGCTCGTGTACTTGATCGAGTTATTGACGCGCGCGGTCTGATCGAGATCGTCGATGTCGCCCGGATGCGCGCCGTAGCCGCCGACCATCGCGACCGGGGCAACGGGTGCGACGAAGTCGTTCAGCGACGTGTACTGACGGCCGAGCGTGACCGTGCCGTATTGCTGGCTGCCGATGCCGACGAACGCCTGACGTCCGAATAGTCCGCCGTTCTGGCCGGTTTTGCCGTTCGTGATGTCGAAGCCGTCTTCAAGCTGGAACAATGCATTCCAGCCGCCGCCGAGGTCTTCCTGGCCCTTGATGCCGAAGCGGCTGCCGGAGAGGTTGCCGCTGGTCAGCGCGACGTTCGAGTGCCCCGTGTAAGCGCCAGGGGAACCGGTGCGCTCGTTGCTGCGATACGTGATACCCGCATCGACGATGCCGTACAGCATGACGGAACTCTGCGCGGCCGCGATGCCGGCGAAGGACAACAGGAGGGGTGCGGCAATCAATTGCTTTTTCATCGTTTTATAGCTCGGTTGGATCGTCTATCTCAAGTCGCCTGAATGGCGATCTCTCTTTTTTCCGCGCGCACGCAGTCCGCTCCTGAACAACGGAGCAGATTGCGTGAAGCAGGGGGAAACGGCTTGCGCAGCCCCCGTTACTCGCCCTGATGGCGGGCGCGTAACAAGGGCGGCGCGATTTAACGTCTGAGTGAATGGCCAGAATTAGTGGCCAGAATTAGTGACCAGGCTCGTGGCCAGATTAATGGCTGAGCGCGGCACCGGGCGGCATTTCGGGCGCGTGCACTGTGACGGTCTTGCGGACCTTGGCGACATCCGTGGCGCTGACCGTCGAACCGGTGTTCCCCCAACTGCTGCGCACGAAGTTCGTCACGTCGGCGACTTCCTGATCGTTCAGACGCCAGCCGAAAGCCGGCATCGTGAACGAAGACGGCGCGGTTGCCGTGCCCAGAAGCGTGCTGCCAGTCAGCAGTACATGAATCAGCGAGGTCGCGTCTTTGCCCTGTACGATCGGATTGCCGCCTAGTGCAGGGAAAACACGCGTGTAGCCGCGGCCGTCACTGCGGTGGCAGGCGGTGCAGTTGTCGCGGTACACGGCGGCGCCCGGTGCCGTGGCATCGCCGGTACGCAAGGCGCGAGCCGCCGTATCGTCGTACACGTACGGCGTTTCCTTCGGATCGGTCGACGGCAGCGTCTTCAGGTAACGCGCGATCGCCGTCAGATCGGCGTCGCTCATGTGCTGCATGCTGTGCTGCACGACGTCCGTCATGCCGCCGAATGCCGCGGTGTGCTGTGTGCGTCCGGTCTTCAGGAATTGCACGAGATCCGCTTCGCTCCATGCGCCGATGCCAGTGCGCGGATTGCCACGCAGGCTCGAAGGAATCCAGCCGTCGATCGTCGCGCCGCCCGCGAGAAACGCTGTGCCGTCGAGATCGCTCAGCGCGCGCTCCTGCATCGTGACTGCGCGCGGTGTGTGGCAGGCGCCGCAGTGGCCGAGACCCTGCACCAGATACGCACCGCGTGCGACCACTGGATCGGCGTAGTGCTTCGCGTCGAACGCCGCTGGCTCAGGCGCGAACAGGTAACGCCAGATGCCGAGCGGCCAGCGCATCGACAGTGGCCAGACGATATCGACCGCGCGGTCCGCCTGGTTCACCGGCGCGACGCCTTGCGTGAAGTACGCATACAGCGCGTGCATGTCGTCCTGACTCAAACGCGCATACGACGGGTACGGCATTGCCGGATACAGCGTGTCGCCGTTCGGCCGCACGCCGGCGCGTACCGCGCGATCGAACTGCGCGAAGGTCCATGAGCCGATGCCGGTGTTGCGGTCCGGCGTGATGTTGGTCGAGTAGATCGCACCGATCGGCGTGTCGAACTTCAGACCGCCCGCGAAGGGCTTGCCCGATCGCGCCGTGTGACACGCGATGCAGTCGCCGGCACGGGCGAGATATTCGCCGTGCGCGATCAGGGCCGCCTCGGTCTGCGGCGGAGTTTGTGTCTGAGTTTGTGTCTGCGTCGCGGCTTGCACGGCGAGCGGGGTGGACAGCACCGCAACTGCGTAGAACGACACTGCGCCCACGCGTTTAAATGCCTGACCCAGGCGTTTGATATCGATCTTATTCTTCATACGCTCACCAGCGGCCCGGGGTTCTTCAGATACTGCGTCCGAATCGCACGCGCTGACCAATAGGCGAGCGCGGCGACGAGACCGGTCGGGTTGTAGCCGATACCTTGCGGGAATGCCGACGCGCCCATCACGAACACGTTATGCACGTCCCAGCTTTGCAGGTAACGGTTCAGCACGCTCGTCTTCGGATCGGTGCCCATTACCGCGCCGCCGACGAGGTGAGTGGTCTGATAGCGGCGCGAATCGAAGTGGGCGCCGAATTCACGCGTATAGACACCGATGTTCTTCGGCCCCATCTGCTGCGCGATCTTGTGCATCTGTCCAGTCACGTAGCGCGCCATCTTGATGTCGTTGTCCTTCCAGTCGAAGGTCATACGCAGCAACGGCTGGCCGTATGAGTCGCGATAGGTCGGATCGAGGTCGAGGAAGACGTCGCGATACGACATGTTGGAACCGTGCGCATCCATCGAAATCGTGTGGGCGTAGTGGTCCTTTACCGATTTCTTCCAGTCGACGCCCCAGTTCGGCGTGCCGGCCGGTGTCGCAATGCCACTGATCGGCTTGGTGCCGGCCTGGTTCACCCACAGCGGCGAGCCGCCGACAAAACCGAGCGGACCGTGATCGAAGTTATCGGCATTGAAGTTGTCCACCGCGACACCATTGCCGCCCGCGCCGATGAACGGATTGGTGAAGGTGTCCTTGTCGAAGAACGCGGTGATCGTCGAGAGGTTCTGATACGCGAAATTGCGGCCCACCACGCCTTCGCCCGAGATCGGGTCATACGGTTTGCCGATGCCCGACAGCAGAAGCAGGTGGACGTTGTGATACTGGAACGCCGCGACAATCACGAGATCCGCCGGCTGAAAGACTTCGTTGCCTGCCGGATCGACGTACGTCACACCCTTGGCGCGTTTTTTCGTGTCGTCGAGTTCGACGCGCAGCACGTGGCAACGCGAGCGCAGTTCGAAGTTCGGCAATGGCTTGAGCGCGGGCAGAATGTTCAGATTCGGCGATGCCTTCGAATACATGTAGCACGCGTAGCCGCTGCAGAATCCGCAAAAATTGCACGGACCCATCTGCACGCCGTACGGGTTCGTGTACGGACCCGACGTGTTCGCCGAAGGCAAGCGGTACGGGTTCAGTCCGAGTTCGCGCGCGGCCTTGCCGAAGCGCTCGGCCGAGTACGTGTTCAACTGCGCGGCGAGCGGGAAGTTGTCGGTGCGCGGTGCTTCGAACACGTTGCCGTCGCCGACCACCTTGCCGTTCACCTTATAGGCCTGGCCCGAGGTGCCGAACACTTTTTCGGCGAAGTCGAAATGCGGTTCGAGTTCGTCGTAGCTGACGCCGTAATCCTGGATCGTCATGCCTTCCGGAATGAAGCCCTTGCCGTAGCGTTCTTCGTAGTGGCTCTTCAGACGCAGCTCTTCCGGTGTGATCCGGAAATGCACGCCCGACCAGTGCAGCCCGGCACCGCCGACGCCTTCGCCCGGCAGGAATGCCGCGAGTTGCCGGTAAGGCAGCGCCGTTTCGCCGACGTTATGACGGATCGACACGGTGGTCTTGGAGAGATCGAGGAACAGCTTCTTGCGGACGTTATAGGTCAGTTCGTCGATCGTGTTCGGATACGCGCCATCCGGATAGGTGTCGCGATACTCGCCGCGTTCGAGCGCGACCACTTTGAGGCCGGCCTCGGTGAGTTCCTTCGCGAGGATGGCACCGGTCCAGCCGAAGCCGATGATTACCGCGTCGACGTGCGGTTTGGTTTGCGTGGTCATCAGGTGCGTTTTCCCTGGATCGATACGGGGCCATACGGATAGGCCTGACCGTTCTGATTGACGAAGTCCATGAAATCGGCGCGCGCGCCGGGGAAGCCGATCATCTTCCAGCCGCCCATGTCGCGATTGCCGCCGTGGATCGGATCGCAGAAGTAGCCTTCGCGGGTGTTTTGCAGCAACTGACCGAAGAAGACGCCAGCCGGGACGTCCGCGAGATCGATCGAGTCTTTCTCCAGCGCGGTGAGCACGGTGTCGCGCGTGGGCGCGTCGAGGGCGTCGAACGGGTGTGCGTAGGTCTTCGTGCAGTAGGCGTTGACCGCTGCGATGCCCAGGCGGTACAGATCGCGCGGCACGAGCTTCAATTGATAACCGAGTTCCGGCACGCCTTGGGCGAACGGGCCTTGCATGTACCAGAGCGCGCCGTGCGCGTAAGGCGTGTCCATCTGGCGGTCGATGAACTCGGGCACGCCGGCTTCGACCGCGCCCGGGCCTTCGCTGTCGGCGGGGATCAGACGGTCGACGGCCGCATGGACGAAAGCCCATTCTTTTGCGTCGAAGAATTGCGGCTTGTAGTCGGCGCCGGAGGCCTGGCCCGCGGTGGAGGGCGCGCTCGAACCCGGCGCGGCTGTGGTGGCGGATTGCTTGACTTCACAGCCGGCAAGGGTCCCGGCGGGAACCAGCGCGACGGCCGTGCGTAAGAAGCCACGGCGGGAGGTGAGAGGAGATTGAGCCATATTGTTCTAGGTCACGAAGTGGGAGCGCGCCGTGGCGCCGCCTGGGGCAGTCGTCGGATTTCGGCGTCATGGTAAATGGAACCGGTTCCAAAGTCTTTTTGGATTTTTACAATAAGCTGTTTCATGAAGTGACGGAATGTCGTTTTGTAAGAAATATCTCTTTCAAATCATAGGTGTTTTTTAGACGATGTGGCCCGTGGGCGGCCCCGGACGACCCCGATGAAACTGACGCGAAAAAGCGACGTTTTTTTGCGGCGGCATGACGATCAGTGCTGGTCGTCCTCACGCGACGGCGAGGCGAGGGCTTAAACGACGGGGAATCCTCGTCGTAAGGCCGATTGTCAGCGGGGCCGATGTGGTACCCGGTGTTTGGCCAGGCGCAGCCAGGCTAATCAGGCTCATTCGGCCGGTCGAATGGGCGTGGTTTACCCGCGCTTACTGCGCGCTAGCGGTGGCGAGTGGTCGCCAGCAGGGGCCTGAGATGCCCATACGGGTCGCGTGAATCCCACTATATCGGCCAGCCGTATTGCGCCGTCCCCGGCGCGGGAATACTTTTCGCCTGCTGCAAACGCGCGAAAACAGATGAACCCTACAAATTGCAAGCAAATTCCGCGCTGAAGGGCTCTTTTCGACGCCAGTGTCACGCGCCGCCGGGGGCACCCATCATGACGACAATCAAGGAGACAAGCTGTGCTTCCCGCAACCATGCCGATCAACGTTGGCAATACCGCTTTCATGCTGCTCTGCGCGAGCCTTGTCATGCTGATGACGCCGGGTCTTGCGTTTTTCTATGGCGGCCTCGTCGAACGCAAGAACGTGCTGGCGATCATGATGCAGAGCTTCATCTCGCTCGCATGGACGACCGTGCTGTGGTTCGCGTTCGGCTACTCGATGTGCTTCGGCCCAAGCTGGCACGGCATCATCGGCGACCCGACCCACTATGCGTTCCTGCGCGGCATTACGCTGCAAACCATGTACACGGGCAACGACGCGGGCATTCCGCTGGTGGTCCACGTCGCCTATCAGATGATGTTTGCGATCATCACGCCGGCGCTGATTACAGGTGCGTTCACCAACCGCGTGACGTTCAAGGCGTACTTCCTGTTTCTGACGGGCTGGCTGGTGCTGGTCTATTTCCCGTTCGTGCACATGGTCTGGAGTCCGGATGGACTGTTCGCGAAGTGGGGCGTGCTCGATTATGCGGGCGGCATTGTGGTCCACAATACCGCCGGATTCGCCGCGCTGGCGTCGGTGTTGTATGTGGGTCGCCGTCAGACCGTCACGCACAAGCCGCACAACGTGCCGTTGATTGCGCTCGGCACGGGCCTGCTGTGGTTCGGCTGGTACGGCTTTAACGCTGGCTCCGAGCTGCGCGTCGACGCCATCACGGCTTCGTCTTTCCTTAACACCGATGTCGCCGCTTCGTTTGCTGCCATTACGTGGCTGCTGATCGAATGGGCCAGCGCACGGCAGCCGAAATTCATCGGCTTGCTGACCGGTTCGGTCGCCGGCCTCGCGACCATCACGCCTGCGGCGGGCTATGTGTCGTTGAGCACCGCCGCGATAATCGGGATTTCTGCCGGCGTGATCTGTTATTACGCTGTTGCGCTGAAAAACCGGCTCGGCCTCGACGACGCGCTCGACGTGTGGGGCGTGCATGGCGTGGGAGGTCTCGTCGGTACCGTTCTGCTCGGCGTGTTCGCGTCGAAGGCGTGGAATCCCAATGGCGCGGATGGCCTGCTGTTGGGCGGCGGCGCTTTCTTCGTCAAGCAATGCGTGGCGGTGCTCGTGTCCGGCGTCTGGGCGTTCGCGTTCACGTGGGGAATGTTATGGCTGATCAATCGCGTGACACCCGTTAAGGTTGGTGAAGCTGCCGCGCAGCACGGACTCGATACCGAGTTGCATGGCGAAGTGGCCTATCTGGACGCGTAAGCCCAAGGTCGCCTCTGTGCTAGCGTTGGGTCTGGGCCCAACGTTAAGCGCAGCATCCATGGAAAATCTCCTCAAAAAACTCGATCTCACCTCGTTGCGCCTGTTCGTCGCCGTCTGCCAGGAGCAGAACATCGCGCGCGCGGCCGAGCGTGAGTTCATCGCGTCTTCCGCGGTGAGCCGGCGCATCGCCGAGATCGAGGCACTGATCGGCCTGCCGGTGATTCAGCGCCAATCGCGCGGCATTACGGTGACGCCGGTCGGCGAGACCGTGCTGCGCTATGCGCTGGCGATCATCGGCAACATCGAACAGATGAGCGCCGAGTTGTCGCGTTTTTCGTCGGGCGCGAAGGGGCGGGTGCGGGTGGTGGCGAATCTCTCGTCGATCGTGCAGTTTTTGCCGGAAGACGTGGCGGCGTTCGGGCGCGTGTTTCCGGAGGTGTCGATCGAACTGGAAGAGGAGAACAGTGCGGACGTGTTGCGTATCGTCGGAGAACATGGTGCGGACTTTGGCATCTGCAATCCGGTGGCGGGCAGTGAAGCCTTCGAGCAGGTGCCGTATCGGGAAGACCGCCTGGCGGTGCTGGTGCCGGGCGGGCATCGTCTGGCCGGTGTGTCGCGCGTGGGGTTCGAGGAATTGCTCGATGATAGCTTCGTTGGGCTGCGCAGCGAGAGTGCGCTGACACAGCTTCTCGCGCAGCAGGCGGCCAGCGTGGGGCGGCGGATCGACGTCAAGATCCGCGTCAGCAGCCTGGATGCGTTATGCCGGATGGTCCACGCGGGCCTGGGAATAGCGATCGTGCCCGAGCAGGTTGCACTGCTCTACGTGAACGCGCTCGACGTGCGTTTGCTGTCGTTGAGCGATGCCTGGGCGGTGCGGCATCTCATCATGATCTTCAAGTCGCGTGATCAGTTAAGCGCCAGCGCCGCGGCGTTGGTGGGGTTTCTCGGCAGCAGGCCCTAGCCCGCGGAACGCCAGTCATCATTCTCCAAACGAGACGTCTCCGTTGCCCGACCGGCACTTCGGCATCGCAGACGCGCGCCGTATAGTGAGCGCAAGGAGAATGCATATGAGCGATACGATTCGTCTGGATGGCCGCGTGCTGTACCTGTCACAGGACCCCGCGGTGATCGAGGCGCAACTGGCCGGAGACAATTTCACGCGCGCGACCGCAGGCCCGTTGCGCGATAACGTCTCTACCGACGAAATCACGCCGGTCACGGTCATGCTCACTTATGACGAGCGCCTCGGCCAGTATCCGTACGTCGGCTTCCAGGCGGGCGAAAGCCTGCCGATCGGCCGCAATGCGATCAAGGATGGCGGCTTTCAGGTGACAGTAGCCGGGAAGCGCTACGGCAAAGGTTCATCGCGCGAATCGAGTCCGTTGGCGGAGTTGTCGGCGGGCATCCGTTTGATCATTGCGGAGAGTTTCGAGCGCATCTATCAGCAGAATTGCGACAACATCGGCATTCTCACCACGACCGATTTCTCCGTGCTCGATCGTCTGATCGCGGGAGAGGCGGTGCCGATCGACGAGTTTCTCAAGGGCCGCGATGCGCTCACGCAGCAGATCATTCGCAGCGGCGGACTGCTCGCGTACAGCAAGTTCGCGGACTGGCCCGCACCGCGTGTGCGAGATGCTGCACACGTTGCAAACGGCGCCGAGCCGAAGACGCTGGTCGAGAAGATCATCGAGCGCCATCTTCATCCGGGCATTCAAAACGCGGCGCGCGGCGACGGCGTGTTCATCGCCGCCGACTGGCGCTTCAGCCACGACTACTTCACCGGCATGTGCGCGCATCTGATGCATCGCGCGTTCGGCAAGCCCGCGCCGCTGCATGCGCCGGATCACATCATTGCGTTCCAGGATCACCTGGTGCTCGCGTCGCAAAGCATTCCACACGTACGCGACGGATTGCTGCCGGGCGTTGCCCATCTGATGGAAGGGCACACGTCGTTCTCGCGCGATTATCCGGTGCGCTCGCACGGCGCGCTCGATAACGCGCCGGGTTCCGAAGGCATCTGTCATGCACTGATGGCCGAGCAGTACGCGTTGCCGGGGCAGGTTGCGTGCGGCACCGATTCGCACACGCCACATTCGGGCTCGCTCGGTTGCCTCGCATTCGGTGCGGGCGCAACGGAAATCGCCAATAGCTGGGTGACGGGTTACGTGCGCTGCAAAGTGCCTGAGACGTTACGCATCGAAATCGACGGCGCGTTGCGCGACGGCGTCACCGCGAAGGACGTCGTACTGCATCTGTTGCAGATGGATGCGATCCGCTCGGGCGGCGCGATCGGGCTCGTGTTCGAATACGGCGGCGCCGCGGTGCGCGCGATGTCGATCGACGAACGCGCCACGCTGACCAACATGGTCGCCGAGCTGGGTGGCTTCACCGGTATCGTGGAACCGGACGAACGCACGGTCGCGTTTCTGAAGGAGCGCCGCGGCGTCGATTTCACCCTTGAAAAATGGATGAAAAGTGATCCGGGCGCCACGTATCGCGACACGATCCGCATCGACGCCACCGCCATCGAACCGATGCTCGCGCGTCCGGGCGATCCAGGCAACGGCGTGCCGGCACCGCAACTGGAGCAGGACGTCGCCATCGATATCGCGTACGGCGGCTCGTGTACGGCAGGCAAGCGCGAAGACTTCGACTTCTATCATGAGGTGTTGCGCTGGGGCGTGGAGCAGGGCATGCATGTGCCCGAGGGCACGCGTCTCTTCCTGCAATTCGGCACGATGGCGGTGCGTGCGTATTGCGAGCGCCAGGGTTATTTGCCGGTTTTCGAGCGCGCGGGCGTGACGCTCGTGATGCCGGGCTGCGGCTCGTGCGCGAATTGCGGGCCGGGGCAGTCCGCCGATGCGAACGAGGTGACGATCAGCGCGATCAACCGCAATTTCCCCGGCCGGTCGGGGCCGGGCAATGTGTGGCTTGCGAGTCCATACACCGTTGCGGCAAGCGCGCTGGCTGGAAAAATTACCACCTTCGAACAACTGAAGCGCGCACGCGGCTAGAATGCTGGCCGGACCTTGCGGCCCGGCATCGTGGTGCGCGTAATACGCGAGGGTACGAAAGGCCGGCACAAGACCGGCCCCGGCAAGCATCATCGTGCTTCGCCTGCATGACAAGCATCACCAGGAGACAAACAATATGGCATCCCCCGACCACGCTGGATCCGTCGCGCGCAGCGCCGGCGGCGCAGCGTCTGCCGCAGCCGCGACTGCTGCGGCGTCCACTATGTCCGCTACGCTCGACGCCGGCAGCATCTCCGCGCGCCTCGACCGGCTGCCCGCCACGCGTTCCATCTGGAAGCTGGTGGTGCTGCTGAGCCTCGGCTTTTTCTTCGAACTATACGACCTGCTGTACTCGGGTTATGTCGCGCCCGGTCTCGTCAGAAGCGGCCTGCTGACCGCGACGACGCATGGCCTGTTCGGCTCGACCGGCATCGCGAGTTTCATTGCGGCGTTGTTCAGTGGACTGTTCATCGGCACGATCGCATGCGGTTTTCTGGCGGATCGCTTCGGACGCCGCGCCGTGTTCACGTATTCGCTGCTGTGGTACACGGCGGCCAACGTTGTGATGGCGTTTCAGGAAACGGCGACGGGTTTGAATGTCTGGCGCTTCGTGGCGGGGATCGGCATCGGCGTCGAGCTGGTGACGATCGGCACGTATATTTCGGAGTTGGTGCCCAAACAGATTCGCGGCCGCGCGTTTGCGTGCGAGCAGGCCGTCGGTTTCACGGCGGTGCCGGTGGTTGCGTTCCTCTCTTATCTGCTGGTGCCGCGCACGCTGCTTGGCCTCGACGGCTGGCGCTGGGTGGTGCTGATCGGCGCACACGGTGCGCTGTTTGTCTGGTGGATCCGGCGCGCGTTGCCGGAGAGCCCGCGCTGGCTCGCGCAGCAAGGCCGCCTTGCAGAAGCCGATCGCGTGATGAGCGAACTCGAAGCGAAAGTGCGCAGCGAATACGGCCGTGAACTGCCGCCGCCCGCACCGCCGGTGCCGGTTGCGCCGCGCGGCAGTTTCCGCGACATGTGGGTGCCGCCGTACCGCGGCCGCACGCTGATGATGACGATCTTCAATATCTTTCAGACGGTCGGCTTTTACGGCTTTGCGAACTGGGTGCCGACGCTGCTGATCAAGCAGGGCATCACGATCACCACGAGCCTGATGTATTCGAGCGTCATTGCGCTGGCCGCGCCAATCGGTCCGGTGATTGGCCTCTTTATCGGCGACCGCTTCGAGCGCAAGACGGTGATCGTGGTGATGGCGGCCGTGAATATCGTGTGCGGACTGTGGTTCAGCCAGGCGTCCGGCGCGGTGTTGCTGGTGAGTCTGGGTGTGTGTCTGACGCTCGCGGGCAATATCATTTCGTATAGCTACCATGCGTATCAGACCGAGCTTTTCCCGACCAGCATCCGTGCGCGGGCGGTGGGCTTCGTCTATTCGTGGAGCCGCTTTTCGGCGATTTTCACGGCGTTTCTGATCGCGGCGGTGTTGAAGCACTTCGGGACGACTGGTGTGTTTGTGTTCATCGCTGGGGCGATGCTGATTGTGATGCTGGCGATCGGGTTGATGGGGCCGCGGACGAAGGGGCTCGAGCTGGAGAAGATTTCCAGGTAGTCGGGTGTGGTGAGGCGGCCATAGGTCGCTTTCCTGCCGTTCGCCGCAGAAGCAGGCAAGAATTTCCGGACCGACAACGTCGGTATTGCCAGGGTTGTTCGGCATATAGGCTTTCGCCTGGGTTATACCCGGAAACACTACCCTGGGGCCTTAAGGACGTGCTAAAAATAGTCGATATCCCGTAAGCGCGAGTGAAGATCCGGTCCGGAGACTGGAGAATCCCACGCGATCTGTCGCACGGAATTTCGAGGTGAAAGTATGGAAAAAAAAGTGCTCGTCGCGATAGCCGCTGCGCTTATGTCTTCCGTGGGCGCGCTGCATCCCGAGTCCGCCTGTGCCGCTGATGCTGCAGCCTCGGCCTTCGAAGACTCGACCGTCGACGCATCTCTCGACCCCAACGAAAAACGCGTCTCCGCCGAAGCCGACATTCAGGCGCGCCTGGCAGACCTGCGCTATGCGTATTTCATCGGCTATAACGCGCGCGCCAGGGAAGACTCGAAATCCTATGCGACCTTGGGCGACGAGGTGAAGCATCGGCAAAAGCAGCTTGCTGCGCCGGCCATGCCGGCATCGCCGAAGCCGGTTGCCGAGCGGGTTGCACCTCCAAGGCGGGTCGTAGCGCAAGCCGCTCCGCTGAGGCAAGTATCCGCGCCGGTCACATCGCCGAAGCGGGATGCGACTGCGCGAGCCACGCCGGTGAGGCAGGTCGTGGCGCAGGCCGCCCCTGTGCCGCTGAAGCACGGTTCCGCGCAAGTCGCGTCTGCGCCGCCGAGGCGGGTCCCTGCACCGGTTGCGTCGTTGAAGCAGGCCTCACTGCGGGTTACGCCCCCTAAGCGGGCTGAAATGCAGCCTGTGCCTCTGAAGCAGGTTTCTACCCGGACTACGTCGCCGAAGCTGTTTGCCACCGAGTCCGAGCCGCCCATACTGATTCCGACGCAAGCCGTGACGGCATTGCCGGAGGCAAAATCGGACCAGGATGACGACGCGCAGTTGACGCAGCGGCGCGATTTCCAGAACGCTCAGCGGGCGGCGCCGCAACATCGGCAGGCCGATGAGGAACCGCAATACGCGGTGGAGCAAGGAACTCAAGCGGCCCACAACCGGCAAGCCCGGCAATATCAGAATCAGCAGCCCCAGCAGCCCCAGCAGCCCCAACAGCCCCAACAGCTCCAACAATACGCAGCGGCGCCGGCCTATAACCCGATGTCAACGGAGTCTCGGGAGTCAGGTGGGTACGCCAGGCGGGAATACGCGCCACCGCCTCGAACTGTTCAGGCTAACCAATACGCGGCAGCTCCGTATCCGCCCGCGCGGTACCAACCGGTTGACGCGCAGTCCGCCTATGTACCTCGGCCGCCCACTCAAGCGGCGGCGCAGCAGGTCATCATAGTAGGCCGCCCGCCTGCCTATCCGGCCTATAACGAGATGTACACGCCGCCTGAACAGCGGCGGCCGTATCCCGCCGGTTACGGCAATCCGGCGCAGCCTGGCGGATATCAGGGATGGGAGTAGGCGCAGTCACTCGCATGTGCCGCTGGGCGCGCTGACGCATGAAGGTCCCGTTAATTTGTGCTGTCGAGGAGGAAACGTTCGATGGCCATCACGAGTGCGAGGGGCGTTTCGTTCATCGGATAATGCCCTGCATTCTTCAGCACCTCGACGGTGGCGAGTGGATATCGTCGAAGGAAAGTTTCGGTCATCAGTTTCATGTCGAACGTCGGATCATGCTCTCCAACAAGTACCTTCACCGGATGGCATCCCGCAATCTCGTCGCTAAAGTCTGTATCGGCCCACGCGCGCAAGTACGCCGCGAATGCCTTCTTTGACGAATGCGCAGCTGAATAGGCCGCTTTCCATTGGACCCACGACAAGGGCAAACGACAGCCCGTGCTGCGATCAATGATTGTCTCCCGGTGGTCCCGCCGATCGGCGGCGCCCTCAAACAATGCGCGCTTTTCGGTATCGAACACGATGCCGCCGCAGGGTACGGGCGCTACCGGAATCAGTGCACGCACGCGCTCAGGCGCGCATGCCGCAATTTTTTCGATGGCCATTCCTCCCATTGAGTGACCAATCAGGCTGAAGCTAGCAAATCCAAGAGCGTCAGCAAGTCCAAGCGTGTCGGCGGCGATCTCGTTGATCGTATATTCGCCGTCGGCTTCTTTCATGCCACCGTATCCACGGTAGTCCATGAAGACGTAGCTGAACTTGTCCTGCGATAGCCATGCCTCGATCGGCTCGAACGCTCGCGCGTCACCGAACCAGCCATGCAGCACAAGGACAGGGTGGGGGCCATCTCCTACCCGATAGAACGTATTGGGCATCTCAACTCCGAAACGAAGGAACGGCTAAGCCGACTAGCGTGACCGGCTGGTCTTCAATGCGTTGAAGCGCGTTACATCGTAGAGGTGATGGAATCGGCCCGCCTTCGTTATTGGGTCATTGGCTGTAGAATCCGGGCCATGCGCAATACCCCGCTCGATCCCTACGAGGATATTCCCCGCAGCGTTGTCGTCACCGTGAACGAGTACGCGGCCGGCTCGACGTTCCCCGTGCACTCGCATCGTCGTGGCCAATTCGCGTTTGCCTCTCGTGGCGCAATCAGCCTGGCGACGCCAGAGGGCAACTGGCTCGTGCCACCGCAGCGAGCGTGCTGGGTACCAGCGGGTGTTATGCACGAAATGACGATGAGCGGTACGGTGACGATGCTCAACACGTTCGTCTCGGACGAGGCGGTGCGAGAGGCAGGGCTGGCCGCTCAGTGTGGCGTGTATGGAGTCTCACCGTTACTGAGACAACTGCTCGACGAGGCTGTTGATCTGCCGGCCCTGTACGACGATGAAGGGCGCGCCGGCAAGTTGATGGCATTGCTAGTCGCAGAGATAGCGGCCATGCCGCAGCTTTCGTTGAACGCGCCGTTACCGGCTGATCCGCGTCTTGCACGAGTGTGTCGGCGCATATTCGTGGAGCCGTTGATCACAATTGATCTGGATACCGTCGCGGCCGAAGCGGGGATGAGTCGGCGGACCTTCACGCGCTTGTTTCGAACGCAGTCCGGCGTAAGTTTCGGAGAATGGCGGCAGCAGGTCTGTCTATTGGCGGCGATCGAACGCCTGAGCTTGGGGCAGCCAGTGACCTTGGTGGCGCTGGACCTCGGCTATGCGAGTCCTAGTGCATTTGCGGCTGCGTTCCGCCGTGTGCTGGGCGAAACACCGAGTCAGTACGTGGAAGCAAATTCTTGCCAGATGGGACAATAAGTCAATACAAAATGGATTTTAGGCATTGGATACCTTTTTTGCTCAACGTTCAGTCATCGTGGCGATGTTTGTGATGGCGCTTGTTCGGTCGGTAGCCGCGGGCATGGTCGTCCGCGTACGAATTGGACCGCGAAATGTTGCCGCCAAGTGCTGAACCCGCGCCGCCGCCCACGGCCGCGCCGATGAGGCCGCCCGTGCGGCCGCCCATCGCATTGCCTGCCGCTGTGCCGGTACCGCCCCCGAGCGCGCCACCGATGATGGCGCCCGTGCGTTCCCTGCGGTTTGACGTGACTGCGCCGCCTGCGCCGCCGCCGACTGCACCGCCAATGATGGAACCTATACTGCCACCTACTGCGCCACCCAGGGCAGCGCCGGCTACGCCGCCGAGCGCGCCGCCAAGGGCATTGTTCATATCGCCGGCCGCCACGGCCGGTAACGACGCTGTAGTGGTGAGCACGGCAATGGCAACAATCTGGAAGATTCTCTTCGACATAAAAAGGCTTTAGTTTTTGGGACGGCGCCGAGTATAACCGTCCACCGAAAGGTTTTTGTAAATTGTCGGTTCAGACCTCGGTAAGAGGTGTAACAAAATGAACCGATGGCTTTTTAGTGAAACACTTTCGGTACCATTGGCGTCGGGCTGCAGGCGGCGGCCCAATGTCCGCGCGTCTTTGAAGACGTTTGACCGTCCGTCGCTTACGGCTCGAACGCCGGTCAGTCGCATGGCTCTGTGCGTCGGATGGCGTTCGCGGTCGTTAGACCCATCAGAACAGCCAGGCTGAGCGAATGCCGTTTCTACAGCACGGACGGACGACTCGGCAATTCTCTGGATATGGCTCGCCCGTTCCCGCTCGTCAGCTCCGCCAATGCTGTCATTTGTCCGATAAAAACCGGGGTCGGTCGTTTATCACGGCTGACTCGCATCGTTTGCAGGATCCGTTAGTAAGTATGATGAATACCCGAAAAATTTTGATGATTATTGGCGGGCTCCTGCTCGGAGCAACAGGGATCACGTACCTGATGCTCCTTCAGGCGGACCGCCGCTCAATGGCAGAAGTCACGGCCGCCATGGATAAATCCGCACGTCCTCCCGTCGTGGATTCGCGCGTCGGCGATCACGTGACGGACGGCAGCATCGACCCGTCGAAGCCATCATCCGGCGCAATCACGAAAAGTACTGCCATCGCGCAGCAGCCGGTGGTTCCCGCTCTGGCAGTGGCACCTGCGCCCATGGCCGCGCCCGCATCCAGTCCGGCCGCCTCACAAGTCACCGGGCAACCGAAACCGGAGGCACAACCGAAGCAGGCGCCGTCGACGGCAGTCGCGTCGGTGAACGTGCAGGATTCGGGAGCGCCGAAGGTGGTTCCGGCGCAGCGCGCCCAAGGTGGACGAGACAGTCCGGACCGTCGCGCGATAACGACTCAAGGCTCGACACCGGAAACGGACGAACTGGTCAGGGAATCGGCGAAGCTCGATCCATCATTGCCTCCGCCGGATATGTCCGCCGCTCGTGCCGCCGTGGACCAACGTAGCGCGAAGCCAGGCACGGGCTCGAACCCGGTCGCGGCCGCGATGACGGATCAGCTCGTCAGGAATTCGGCCAGGCTCGATCCCTCGCTGCCGCCGCCCAAGTAGCCGATTTCTTCGGGAGCACGTGCCGATGCACGAACGCTTCCGGCACTTGAGCACCGCGCTGCAGTGCTTGGTGTAAGGAATCCGAAGCAAGCGAAATGGGTGTTGCAGTCCACAGTTGAGCACTGTTGAATGACTGCTATCAACCTTGGATGCAAGCGGTCGACGCAATACCCAGGATGGTCAACAATCGGAAGTCGAGCTAGGACAATTCCATCCGTCGGTTTTTTAGCGGAGAACGGTCGTTCACGTCGTGCTCTTCCTTGGTAGGCCGCCCTACACATTCAATGATCTGGATGCGCCTTTCCGGCGCTCACGTTAGCCCGAGGTCCAATGGCGGCCTTTACATCAGACTCATAACCGATTGGTTGGGGCGTGCAAATCGATGTGGATCCCATGTCCCGTCCCCATCCCCCGCCCACATGAAGGAGGGGAGTCGAGCTTCAGATCACGGATTGTATTTGGAGATTTTTTGGCCTTGCACGCCGAGACCGGCCATCAATCCCTGCTGTCCGAAGATGAACGCGTAGACGTCGGATTTCAGCGTGGTGGTGGTCATCGATTTGCCCATCCCCGCGTCCACGACGACGACACTCGGACCCATGCCGACAGACCATCCATCGCTACTGTTGAGGTAACTGACGGCCGAATCTGTCATCAGGAACATCGCTTCGGAAAACGTTTGTCCGCCCGCCTGCAACCCGTAGGAAACCGCACGTGCGGTGTAGTAGCCAAGCACCTTTCCATCGGGGCCGAACATCACGCCCTTGCCACCTTGCGCGCCGACAATGAAACCCGCCTTCAGAATATCGGGGAACACGAGGACGGCTTTTGCCATTTGCTGGAGTTGTTGTGTCCGGGGTGCGTCGTCGACCAGTGTTTGCAGCGCCGCGCGTGCTTTTGCTTCGAGTTCCGGATCCGTTCCCGGCGCAGACGCTGTCTGCTGCGTCGAACAGGAGGCCGCGATTAGCAGGAGTGGCACGGCGAGGATAAGCCGAAGGTACTTGAACATGTTCGTGCTCCATTCAGGGAAATGACGTCACGGTTTGTACGCGGTTCGCGCGTCGGATTCTTTGCTGCTTGAAGAGACGGTGATCGTGTGACCGATGTGGTTTGCGGCTCGCTTCGGTTGAAATAAATAGTGGCGTCGGCGACCTGCAAAGACAATTGGACCTTGGTCCAATATCGCGCCGTGAGGCCGGGTATGTCACGGCAAGGACTTACGACGATGATTTTCTGGAATCGTCAGCGGCAACGTGCAGGGAAACGAGACGCGCGAGCACGATGGCCGGATAAAGCTGCCCGATTAGCGCCTCGAGAATCGCCAGAGATCTCGCGATATGAGCGAGCGGCGTGATGTCGCCATACCCTACAGTCGTCAGCGTCACGAAGCTGAAGTAGATCCAGGTCGCGCGATCGTATTGAGCGCTCCCATACGCAATGCCTGCATAAGCTTTGGGTACGTGGCTGTTGATGAGCTGGCAGGCTTCCGCCCACACGACACCGATTAATATGTAAAGCGCGACCGCGCCGAGAATCCGGTCGAATGTCGCCCGGCCGGTCCCAAACACGTTGATGCCGACAACCGCGCCAAGAATGCCCAGCGACAGCGGCGCCGTGACGTCGAGCAGGCCGGGTATCGTGTCAAGCGGGAAAAGCCAGGACGTGCAGCGAATCAGGATGGTGACGCCGGCGGCCAGCGCGACGACGATGTATTCCGTGCGATGGTCCGATACCGCCGCGATCCCGCTTAGCAGGATCAGCGATAGCAATACGTCTCGCGCGATCCGCACGGAGAGGCTGTCCGGCGCCAATGCGAACGGTACGACGAACACGTCGAGCACGAGAAGGCAAAGGAGCAGCGCCATGCTGCCGATGCGCAAGCGCCCGGTGCGATCATGCCGCCGCCTTAATATCATCGCTGCTCCTGATTGGCCGCCGGCCGTGGGCGCTCATAGGCTTATAGCGAGCGTCAACCCTAGCGGCGGAAACCTCCACCGCCGCCCCGCGCGCCCGTGCCGTTGCTCGCAGCGCCACCCGCAGCCGTGGGTCGAGCGTAGCGTTGGCTCTGTGTGGCGCCTCTCTGCCGGTTCTGCATCTGCTGATTCAGATCGCCGGAGTAGGGCTGCGCGCTGCTCCGCTCGATTCCGCCAGCGGGGCGTTGGGGTTGCGTAGCAGGCGTGGCCTGAGGACGCGATTGCTGGTAGGCCTGGGTGGTCTGCTGCTGCGCCCGCGCGCTATTGGGCTGGGTCGTAGATGGGCGCGGCTGCTGATAGCTCTGGGTATTTTTCGGCGCGGTTGCCGCGTTAGTTGGCTGAGTGCCGGTGGCGCGTTTCACCTGGGTGTTCTGAGCATTCTGTTGAGCGGCACCCGCATTCGCCGTGCCGGTGGTTCGCTGCGCTTGCGTGGAGAGTGGTTTTTGCGCAGCCGACCGCGAAACGGTTTGAGACGTCGGTTTGTTCACTGTGGACCAGGAGCCGTTGTCGTATTTCTGCCAACTGCCGCCGGTGTTCTTGTAAACATTCCCGTCTCGCCCCGCGTACAGATCGCCGTTAGCGGTTTTGCCTGCTACCGCGCGGCCGTTGACTGTGCTGCCGGCCACGGCCTTGCCGCCAGCGGAATTCTGATAGCGCCCAACCGAACCATTCGCGGTGGTGGTGTGTTGCGTCGCAGCCCACTGATTGCCCTTCGTCACAACCGAACTGCCCCATTGGCCATACGCGTTCGATCCTTGATGGCTTGCCGCGTAGGCACCGGTGTAGGGGTTGTAGGCCTGTGCAACGCTCGCGCTGCCGTATCGTCCCGAGGCCGTCGCGCCGCGCGCATAGGTGCCCGTATAGGGGTTGTACGACGCACCCCATTGTGCGCTGCCCGCCGGGCCATACACGCCGCCGCGGACGCCACTCGCACCCGTATAGGGGTTATAAACCGGATAACCATAGGGCGCGGGACGCGGATAGTAAACCGGATACGGCCCGTAGCCGACGCGTACATACGGCGGATAGTAGTAGCCGTTGCCTTGCGCGACGATTGCGCCGACCGCGGCGCCCGCGATGAACATGCCGAGATATCCCGCGGTATAGCTCGCCTGAACAGTCCCACCCGGCACCACCTGTTGCGTCACGTAAGTCACGTTATAGACAGGCGAGGCCGGCGGGATCGTATAAATCACTGGCGGCACCGCCGTGCTGGTGGTCCACGGTCCGCTGGGCGATGGCGAGTCGAACCATACGCCGCGTGAGCAGAGGTAATAGTGGTTCTGAACCTTGATGATCTTGTCAGGGGTATTGGTCGCATAAGCGAGCGGCGCGCCCTGGATCGGAGCGAACTGCGGCTCGCCGGTGTAGACCACCTTGATTTCTGCCGCCGCCGCGACTGGGTTTACCTCGACGGTCGTCGGAATCTGCGCGAGCAGCACTGCATCGTTCGCCTCGGGCGTGCCCGGTACCGAAGCGAGCACGCGCGAGGCGGGGCTATCGCGGGGAATTCTGGCGAAGTCGGCCGGCAGCTGGTTGGTCGCGTAAATCCATGGACCGCTGGGAGCCGGTGACGAAAACCAGCGACCCGCCGTCAGATAGTAATAAGTCTTCGTCGGCGTATCGACGAATACGTCGCTATCCGTGTTCTTCGCGAATACCAGAGCGGTTCCTGGAATTGCGCGGTAAACCGGTTGGCCGTCGAATCTGATCAGCTCGGCGGGCGTGCTGCTATAGAACACCGCAGGCGCCTTGCCGGCGTGCTTTGCCGGCGCGGGGATAAAAGGCTTGAGGTCCGACCAGGTGGGGTCGGCGGACACCTTGGTCATCTTCGCGGGGAGTGTTTTTATTTCTGCCCAGCCTGTTTTCGTATCCGTCGACGTCATCCACGAACTGCCGGTGAACAGATAGTACTGGTGGGTGGCGTTGTCGACGAATAGCGGCCAACTCGCGTTGACGACGAATGCGATGTCAGAGTCCTTGATCGGCGCCAGCACGGGATCGCCATCTACGAACAGCAGCAGCCCCGGACCAAAGCTGACGAAGATGGTGGGCGGGTCGCTTTTGATCGCGACAGCCGGGGGCGCCTGCTTTTTATCGATGCTGGCCACCAGCCGATCCATCGACAAAGTCAGCGAGGCTTGCGGATTGAGAAACTTTCGCACCACCTGATCGAGCTTCTGAGTCGTAGCCTGGTCCGCACCGGGAAACGATGTACCTGTGATTTGCGGATTGCTTAACCGCGCGTTGCGGCTGTCGATATCCACATCGGTGTGTGCTTGCATTGCGACCACGCCCACTTGTGGCTTGCCGCCGCGCAGCGTCACGCTCACCGCCATGCGACCGGTCAACTCCTTGAAATCCTTCCAGTCATCGATCTGTGGCTGGTAGTAGGTAAGCGTTGCATCGTCGCGGACGATCTCGCGTGGCCAGCCGGGATCGAGGTCGGCGGCGCGATTTGTTTGTGCCGCCGCCATGGTGAGCGCCAGCATCAACACTCGCAGGCGCGGTCTGAACGTCGACATGTTTTGCTCCTCGCGGACAAAGGCGCTCGCGCCGTGCGACCGCGTCCAGAGCAGGAGGACGAAATCGCAGACACGGGACAGGCCTGGGGTGTCGCCGCCCTCCGCAGGCTCCTGCAACGATAGGTGCGCAGCGATGCGCGTGCAATTGGACCTTGGTCCAATTGCACGCTGCGGTGCGGCGAGCAACATGTCGAATCGCACCCGTGCGTGACCAAAGACGGAGGATGCAGGGTGACCCACCTAGTCGACGCGACAATCGTATTCGCATGCGTTTTGGGCAGCGCGCTACTCGGTTCGTATCTGCGCCGCGTGCTGCCGCAGAACCACCTTAGCGATGAATCCACCAGTGTCGTCAAACTGGCAACCGGTCTGGTCGCAACTATGGCCGCATTGGTGCTGGGCTTGCTGATTTCGTCGGCAAAAGGCTCGTTCGACACCATGAACACGGAGCTTTTGCATAGCGCTGCCGCTATCGTTCGCCTTGATCGCGCGTTGGCCCAGTATGGTCCGGAGACGCAAGAAATCCGCAGCGCGCTAAAACGCACTACCGCGGTGGCGGTCGCCGCGATGTCTTCCGGCGATCCTGTCCAACTCGCCAAACTGAGCAGCCCCGAAGCGGTTGCACGCGGGGAAGAGTTGCAGCGTCAAGTGGAGGCACTCTCGCCGCGCACCGACACGCAGCGTCAATTGCAGGCGCGGGCGCTGCAAATCGTCGATGATGTACTGGCTACGCGGTGGCTGGCGCTTCTTCAGCAAACCGGCTCGATTCCAGTACCGTTGCTCGTGGTCCTGGTGTCGTGGCTGGCCATTCTCTTCGGCACGTTCGGCCTGTTTGCGCCTCGCAACGGCACGACGATGACAGCGCTCGTGATGTGTGCGCTGTCGACTTCAGGCGCGATCTTCCTGATCATGGAAATGAATACGCCACTGGACGGAATAGTGAAAATATCCTTCGCACCGATGCGCGCGGCGCTCGGCATTCTCGGACACTAGGACCCGGCATTACGTACTAAGCACTAGGCACTAGCACCAGGCGTTGCCTTTTGTGCGAATCCGCTACACAGGCTGCATTGCCTGACAGGGTTCATTGATTGAACCAGCGGTATTGAAGCGCGACCGAGATCGTCTGAAAATTGCCGCCCACACGTGTCACCAGACCACGCGACCACGCGAGCTTGGCGGACCATTGGGCGGCCAGCGGAACGGACAGCGTGACACCGTATCGCGCACTGAGTTGATAGTCCTGATCCTCGACGCCGTTGACGCGAGTGCGTCCACCCGTAAAGTAAGTGACGTCCGCGGCAAGCCACAGTCCGGGGCGCCAGGTGTACCCGCCGTGCCATTGGAAAGTCGGCATGGGATCCTGGCTGCGCCGATGGCCGCCGAAAAAATCATCGTTGTCGGTGAAAAGCCATACACCTGCCGCAGCGTCCATGAACCAGTTGCCGAATGGCTGGGAGAGCCCGATCTCGGGTTTGAGCGACCAGCGATTGGCGCCAATATTGATGAGGCGGGTGGGCACGTACTGACCCGTCGGCGCCACCATGCTGAGACTGACGCCCAGAATCGTGCCGGGCGCGCGTCGCATGAATTCTTCCGGAGAGAGCGCCGGGTCGCCTAGCAGGTTCGCCGCGATCCGGAAGTGCACGTCGCCGAGACCTGAGCGGTATTGCTGCTGTTCAATGCCTTTTACGTCGCCATTCACATTCGCGTTTGCATAGGGCATCGATACCGCGACACTCACGGTATGCCCCGCGACCCCGAAACTGTGCGAATAGCCGAGCGCAAAAATGTTGATATGTGCCTGCACATTGGTGATAGGCAAAGACGGATCGAATGACACGTTGCCGCTCGATCGCGCATAGTCGAATACGGCGAAATTTGTTCCTACCGGCACGGCCGAATAGGCGCGCGGCTCCATTTCCTGCGCATGAACCGAGGGTGCCGACATCGAGCACAACAGAGCGGGGCCGACCCAGGCGAACCGAAAGCGCCGCGATTGCGGGACTGCGTGGTTCGAATCGATCGATGCATGCGGCATTGTGGTCAAGTCCACTTCACGTGTTGCCCGATGTGCCGGACGACACGCCGCGAGCCCGCGCGCCCGCGTCGAGGCAGCGTTTCCGTTGCAGAGCCTCCATGAGGCGGCTGAAATGCCGCTGCGTGCAATAGGACCAAGGTCCAATATGCATGCGAGTAGATGAGGCTAATCTGGAAGTCGTGGCGGGCGCAGCCGTGCCTGTGCCTGCTGCCTCAGGAGACGACCATGAAAGTGTTGTTCGTGTTGATAACTTTTGTGTTGTCCTCCAATGTATTCGCGGAATGCACCACTAACGCGCGAGGTATGACCGAATGCAATAATGGGCAAGCGGCGGGTGGCTATAACCCGAACACTGGCAATGCGTGGAAGGCGCAGAAGAATCAGAATGGTGTCACGACAACAACGACGAGCAAAGGCGGAGAAGCGAAGACCAAAAACGGTAAGGGCGTATATAAGAGCCCCAGCGGACAGACCTGCTATCGGACGGCCGATGGTCACGGGTGCAATTGACGTGACTGGCGGCTGTGGCGCCAGTCAATACAGCACGCGGACAATTTGACTTCGATCCCATTCGTCGGCGGACCGATATAGGTGCAAGATAAATACTTCAATTGTCGTTTACATGTTCTGCTGTCCGTACTACGATTAATTTTACCGGCTGGAAGCGCTTCCCAACTGTAACTTTTGCCGGTGCGCTCGTTCGTCCTCCAGCTACATTCAGAGCGTGTCTTCTTTAGTTTGTTAACTGTCTAAAGAGACGATGAGCCTGCTGTTCAAGAGGGGCGTAGTCTCGCATCGATGTTCAGCACGACTTTTGGCAGCCAACCTCGCGGTGCCGAATCTTGAGAGGCCGTTCGGTCATGAGCATCGTCATGCCTGCCATTGTCATTTTGCAAACAGCGATCATTCTAGGGTTGCTGGTACTCGCATTGCGGCATCGCGCATCGGCGTCGTTCAGCAGTGTTAATCCGCCAATTGGCGGAGCGAATTTTCGCGAGTGCGGTACATCCAGTGAACCTGCGGCGCATTCGGCTCTTCTCGAATTGGCGGATAAAGCGGGTTTACACGAATCTATTAATCGACTTCGTCAATCGGGACCTCCGCGTCCCAGCCATCTTCCCAATCCCCCCGAGGTTTCCGGCACGCCAGACAACAGCGTAGCGGCGTCGCGCACGAAGCGGCGCTTTACGGATCGGCTTCGCATGATGACCTCCGCGAGAACCGCGCGCAGGAAAACTTATGATGACGTCGCGCGAGTGGTGCTCGCGCACGATTCACACGCGGATGTTGACGAAAAGCTGAGCGGCGAGCGCTATTTTCGTGAAGTACTGGCCTTATTGCCGCTAGCGACTCTGATGCTCGACGAGCGCGGCGTGATGACAATGGTCAATCCGCAAGCGGAGCGGCTCTTCGGTTATGACTGTGATGAGTTGCTAGGCAAGCCGGTGGAAATGCTGGTTCATGCGCTGAGTTTCGACAGCCACGCGTCGCGCTGGGCCGACCCGTTAACCATGCAGCAATCGTGCAGGTTCTTGCCGCTGGACGATCTATGCGCACGCCGTAAGGACGGTACTGAGTTTCGTGCCGACATCGACCTGAGTGCATTTCGTTTCGACGGTGAAAACGTCACGCTCGCCTTTATCATCGACAAAACGGACCGGTATGAGTTACGCCGTCAGCGCCAGGATCTTGCGCATCTGACACGGGTGTCGACGATGGGGCAACTCGCTTCCTCGCTCGCGCATGAGCTGAATCAGCCGCTTACCGCGATACTCAGCAACGTGCAGGCCGCTCAGCGTTTCATGACAGCCGATCCAATCGATCTGGCCGAATTGCGCGACATCCTGAACGATATTGTCCAGGACGATTACCGGGCCAGCGAGGTAATCCGGCGCATTCGCGCAGTCGTCAAGAAGGGCGACCTCGAGGTGATTCCGCTCGATCTCGCCAGCGTGATGCGAGATGTGGTGGCGTTGGTGCACAGCGATGCGATCGTGCGCGGCACGCGCGTGACACTCGATATCGACACGACATTGCCGCGCGTGCGCGGCGACCGGGTTCAATTGCAGCAGGTGATGCTGAATTTGTTGCTGAATGCGTTTGACGCGATGAACGAAGTCCCACCTGGCGACCGCGTGGTATGCGTCACGCTCAAACCGGCCGACAGAAGCATGGTGTTGATTGCTGTTCGTGATCGGGGTCATGGATTGACCGCCGATAAGCTGGACCAGATATTTAAGCCGTTTTTTACGTCAAAACCCCAAGGGCTCGGTTTGGGATTGTCGATCAGCCGTTCCATCATCGACATGCACCGCGGGCGACTATGGGCCGAAAATAACAACGATCGAGGCGCGACATTCTACGTGGCATTGCCGTCCGGCGATGCCACGCCGGAGGATAAGTCGCGATAAAGGCCATGACTGAATCCGATTCGCTTGTCTTCGTCGTCGACGACGATGATTCCGTGCGCCGTGCGTTGGCGCGTCTGATCCACTCCGCGGGCTATCGTGTCGAAGCATTCGGCAATGCCCGCGCATTTCTCGAACGGCTGCGCGAGGTCGATTCGCCCGCCTGTCTGGTGCTCGACGTGCAGTTGCCTGACCTGGACGGTCTGGCTTTGCAGCGCGAACTCAAAGCGCAGCTGCCGATCATCTTCATCACCGGTCATGGCGATATCGCGATGACGGTGGGCGCGATGAAAGCGGGGGCCACCGATTTTCTGGCAAAGCCCGTGAACGACACCGATCTGCTCCACGCGATCGAAGCAGCGTTCGAACGCGCGGCGCAGACCCGCACGGTGCGCTGCGAACTGGACGCGATCCGTGTCCGTCTGGACCGGCTCACGCCGCGCGAACGGGAAGTTATGGCGCTCGTCGTCACGGGTCGGTTGAACAAGCAGGTGGCCGGTGAGCTCGGCACGGTCGAAAAGACCATCAAGGCGCATCGCGCACGTGTGATGGCGAAGATGGAAGTCACTTCGCTGGCCCAACTCGTGCGCGTCGCGGATAAGGTCGGTCTAGGCAGTGTGGGCGAAACCCACGTTTCGCACTGAAATCATCGCAGCGGTTCAGCGGTGGCGCGGCCTGGTTCAGGGCCTGTCCCGGCGTGTCCGCAACCGGACGGCTGCAGATCGATCCACACACGGTTCGCAACAGGTCCGCGGATCGCAGCCGATCCGCGCTCGGTCCACACGAGACCAAGGTCCAATATCCGCGAGCCTTTCTGCCTCGTAGGCTTTCGTCTGGGGGGAGAGCGCTTATCCGCGCATTCCCGGACACCGGACTACTTTCCATGGGAAAACTCAAACCATTCGTTGTCGTCGTCGATGACGATGAATCGGTGAGCCGGGCGATCAAGCGATTGCTGCGCTCCATCGGGATCGCCGCCGAAACGTTCGCCAGCGGCGACGCGTTTCTCGACGTCCTCGCATCGATGCCTTCTTATCAACCCGATTGCGTCATCCTTGACGTGCAGATGCCCGGGCTCAACGGACTCGAAGTCCAGCGGCGTCTATCGGGCAAAAGCATGCCGGTGATCTTCATTACCGCACACGACGAGATCGGCGTACGCGAGCATGCGCTCGCCGGCGGTGCGGTCGCCTGGCTGCGCAAGCCCTTCAACGACGAACTGTTCGTCAAGACGGTGCGCGCCGCACTCGACGGTGAGCCACCTGCGTGAAGTGATCGAAGAGGCCCGCGCAAAGCCCGCACCGCCAATTCGCGCGTTATGGGACCAAAGGCCAATTGCCATTGAACGACGCGAAATCCAATAATTGACTCGAGTAATCAGGGGCGAAGATGGCGCCTGGTTCGGAATCGGGCGCACGCATCAGCGCACGCCAACGGCTCGCCTTCAGGGAAATCGAACGGAATCTGACCATGCAACCGATCGTGCGAGGGTTGACGGGTGTGCTTGCGCTGACGCTGGCGTGCTCAGCCGCTGCGCAGCAGCCCATCATTTATCCGGCCAAAGGCCAAAGCGTCAGCCGGCAGCAAACCGATACCGCGGAGTGCCAACTATGGGCGAAGCAGACGACCGGTGTCGATCCGGTGGTGCTCGCCCAGCAAGGCGCAACGCAATCCGGCACTCCGCAGCCGCAAGGGCAACGCCTGAGAGGTGCCGCCGGCGGAGCGGCATTGGGGGCTGCGGTAGGCGCGGTGGCCGGTGACGCCGGCAAGGGCGCCGCGATCGGTGCGATCACCGGCACGGCCGCCGGTGGTATGCGGGCACGCCGCACGCAAGAGAATGCAGCCGCGCAAACGCAGGCTAACCAGCAGCAAATCTCGCAAGCGTTGAACACCTACAACCGTGCGGTGGCTGCATGCATGACGGGCCGAGGCTACACGGTGCAGTAGAACTCACGCGCAGCAGGAGAGAGGCATCCATGAACAGGACATGCAAACGTGCGGCGCTTGGGACCCTGGCTCTGATGAGCGGGCTCTTTTCGGTGGCGTTAGCGCAGACGGCCGCGGCGGCTCAGTTCGACGGCAGCGTGCCGCTGATATGCGCCACCATCGACGCCGATGATTGCTACCCCGGTGAGCTCTGCTTGCGCGCGTTGCCGTCCGAATTGGGTGCGCCGCAATTCCTGCGCATCGACTTCGCGAAGAAAACCATCATCGGACCGCAACGAACGACCGCCATTCGCTTCATGGACGCCGGCCCCGACCAGATCCTGATGCAAGGCATGGAACTGGGTTATGCGTGGACGATCGCGCTCGACAAGACGGTGGGCTCGATAACGGTCACGCTGGTCAACCATCAAGACACGCTGGTGCTGTTCGGCGCCTGCACGCTTACGTAGCCGCAACGGGTGAAGCGATGAAACCTGCAAGCCACGCGATGTTCACGCAAAGGCCAGTACCGGGCCATGGTGACGCAACGGTAAGCGTGCGCGGGCTTCTCATGCTTGCCATGCTGACCCTGTGCCTGGTTGCCTGTCACAAGGCGCCGACACTGCCCGTAGCCGGACAGACCGAGGTCACCGTGATGCCGGTGGTGCAGACCGACACCCCCGTCGATTTCGAATATACCGCGCAAACGCAGAGCTCTCGCGAAGTCGAGATTCGTGCGCGTGTGGACGGCTTTCTCGACAAGAGGCTCTATACCGAAGGGCAAATGGTTCATGCCGGCCAGACGCTCTTTCTGATGGACCCGAAACCCTTCGACGCCGCGTTGCAGACGGCCAAAGGTCAGCTCGCGCAGCAGCACGCGCGCTTAACGGTCGCGAAGGCGAATCTCGCACGCGTGATTCCGCTCGCCGCACAGAATGCATTGAGTCAGAAGGATCTCGACGACGCGACGGGTAACGAAAAGCAGGCCGAAGCAGCCGTGATAGCGGCACAAGGCCAGGTGCAAACCGCGCAGTTGAACCTCAGCTACACGACCATCAAGTCACCGCTCACCGGCTTGTCCAGCTTCGCCAGGCAACAGGACGGCAGCTTTGTCACTGCGTCGGCCTCGGGCTTGCTGACCTATGTCTATCAACTCGATCCGATGTGGGTCAACTTCAGCATTTCGGAGAATGAGTTGCTGAAGTTCCGCGAGGAGATCACGGCAGGCCGCCTGAGGTTTCCGGCCAATGACGACTTTGAAGTGACGTTGATCATGGCGGACGGCACCGAGTTTCCTAACCACGGCCATATCAGTTTTACCAATCCCGCCTTCAGCACCGAGACCGGCACGTTTCTCGTAAGGGCGTCTTTCGCGAATGAGAAAGGGCAGTTACGTCCCGGCCAGTTCGTGCGAGCACGCGTGTCCGGCGCTTCCCGACCGAAGGCGATCCTCGTGCCGCAGCGCGCGGTTTTGCAGGGCGCGAAAAGCCACTTCGTGTGGGTTGTGGACAAAGACTCCAAGGCGCATGAGCGTGTCGTGGAAGTGGGTGAGTGGCATGGCGACGACTGGTTCATCACCCAGGGGCTGCAACCGGGCGAGCGCGTGGTGGTGGACGGCGCGATTCGAGTGGCCGCCGACGTGCCGCTGAAGATCGTCGCGGCGCCGGCCGCGCATGCGGCGGCCAACGTGTCAGGGGGCGGGGAGAGCAGTTCGACGGGACGCCCGTCCGACACGACCGCCGCGCAGTAGGGGACACGCGACATGAATATCTCCCGCTACTGCATTGACCGGCCGATTTTTGCGTCGGTGATTTCGATTGTCATCACGCTCGGCGGCGCGGTGGCGATGTTCAACCTGCCGATTGCGCAGTATCCGGATGTCACTCCGCCACAGATCACAATTTCCGCCAACTATCCCGGCGCGAACGCCGACGTGGTGGCCAACAACGTGGCCGCACCGATCGAGCAGCAGGTGAACGGCGCGGACAACATGATCTACATGAACTCCTCGAGTTCATCCACCGGCAACCTGACCATCAACGCGTTTTTCCAGATCGGCACCAATCCGGAACTGGCGCAGGTCGATGTGCAGAACCGTGTGAACCTCGCGTTGCCGCAACTGCCTTCGTCGGTGCAGTCGCAGGGTATTCAGGTGCAGAAGAAGTCGTCGGCGTTCATGATGGTGATCGCGATCTACTCACCGGGCGAGCGCTACGACGCGACGTATATCGCCAACTACGCGAACATCTATGTACTCGATGCGCTCAAGCGCATCCCAGGTGCGAATCAGTCGGCCATCTTCGGGACGCCCGATTACGCGATGCGAATCTGGCTCAAACCCGACCGCATGGCACAGCTCGGTATCACAGCGGGGGATGTGCAGCGGGCCGTTGCCAACCAGAACCAGCAGTTCGCCGTAGGCCGCCTCGGCCAATCGCCGACCGGCTCGCCGGTCGAGCAGTCGTTCGCCGTCACCACCACTGGGCGCCTCAGCGAACCCGACCAGTTCGACAACATCATCATCCGGGCAGCCAGCGGCGACGCTGCGATCGTGCGCCTCAAGGACATTGGCCGTTCCGCGCTGGGCCAGAAGGATTATTCAATCCGCAGCCGTTTTCAGGGCAAGCCGGCCACCGTCATCGCGGTGTATCAGCAGCCTGGCGCCAACGCGCTCGATGTCTCGAAGCAGGTCCACGCGGCACTCCAGGAAATGAAAAAGACCTTTCCTGAAGGCCTCGAATACGACATCGCGCTGGACACGACCGACTTCACGCGTGCGTCGATTTCCGATGTCGTGCACACCTTCTTTGAAGCGCTCGTGCTGGTCGTGATCGTGGTCTTCGTGTTCCTGCAGAGCTGGCGCGCGACGATCATTCCCGTAATCGCGGTACCGGTTTCGATCATGGGCACCTTCATGGGGATGCTCGCGCTCGGCTTCTCGATCAATATGCTGACGCTATTCGGCATGGTGCTGGCGATCGGCATCGTGGTGGACGACGCGATCGTGGTGATCGAGAACGTCGAGCGGAATATGAACGTGCACAAGCTGAGTCCGAAAGACGCCGCCAGGCGCGCGATGGACGAAGTGGCCGGCCCGGTGGTCGCGATCGTGCTCGTGTTGTGCGCGGTGTTCGTGCCGGTGGCTTTTCTGGGCGGCATTACGGGGCAGTTGTACAAGCAGTTCGCCATCACCATCGCGATTTCGGTCATTTTCTCCGGGCTGGTTGCGTTGACGCTCTCGCCGGCGCTGGCCGCCTTGCTGTTGAAGCCGGGGCATCATGAGAAGAAGGGCTTCTTCAAGTGGTTCGACAGGAACTTCGCGAAGATGACGGACCGCTACACGTCCGTCGTCAAGCTGGTGATCAAGCGCTTCGTGGTCGCGCTGTTGCTGTTCGCCGGCATGATCGCGCTGGCGGTGGTGATGATGCGCACCATTCCAACCTCGTTCCTGCCACCTGAAGATCAGGGCTATCTGCTCGGTGCGGTCATCATGCCGGACGCGGCGAGTCTCGATCGAACCGGTGACGTGTCGAAACGCGTCACCGATTACTTCATGAAGCAGGCTGCGGTGAGCAGCGTGACCATCGTCGATGGCTACAGCCTGCTCGACAGCCAGAACAAGAACAACGCGAGCACGTTCTTCATCGGTTTCAAGAGTTTCGATGAACGCTACAAGTTCGCCAATATCAGGACCCAGAACGCGAAGGCTGTGCTGATCGATGCCTACGAGAATCTTTCGGAGGTCAGGGAAGGGATCATCCTGCCGGTCAATCCGCCGTCGATTCCGGGGCTCGGCACGACGGGCGGCACCGAGATGTGGATTCAAAGCAAGGGCGACGCGACCACTTTGCAATTGGCCGGGGTCGTGGACGACTTCGTCGCGAAGGCGAAACAGCGGCCGGAATTGTCACGTGTGACTTCCACGTTCAATGCGTCGTCGCAACAGTTGCTGGCCGACGTCGACCGGGACAAGTCGGAAACACTCGGCGTGCCGGTTGAAGAGGTGTACAGCGCGATGCAGACGATGTTCGGCTCGCTCTATGTCTCGCAGTTCAACCGTTCGAGCCGGCTATGGCAAGTGATTCTGCAGGCCGAGCCGTCATACCGCCTGACACCGCAGGATCTGAGTCAGCTCTATGTGCGCAGCAGAACAAACAGCATGGTCCCGCTCAAGGCGGTGGTCACGACGAAGTACGTCACGGGTCCGGACCTGGTCACGCGCTTCAACAATTTCCCGGCCGTGAAGATTACGGCCAACGCGGCGGCCGGCTACAGCTCCGGGCAAGTCATCACTGCGCTCGAAGAAGTGGCCGATCAGGTGATGCCGTCCGGCTACGGCGTCGGCTGGAGCGGCGAGGCTTACGAGGCGCGCCAATCGGGCGGCACCTCGGGGCTCGTATTTGTATTTGGTCTCGTGATGGTGTTCCTGATTCTGGCCGCGCAATACGAGAAGTGGAGCTTGCCGTTCGGCGTGCTGCTGGCAGTGCCGTTCGCGCTGTTCGGGGCGTTGCTCGCGATTCTTTTGCGCGGTCTCGAGAACGACGTGTACTTCCAGATCGGCTTGACCATGCTGGTCGCGCTCGCTGCCAAGAACGCCATTCTGATCTTCGAGTTCGCGGTGCTCAATCGCGAAGCGGGCGAGTCGGTATACGACGCGGCGGTCACGGCGGCAACCGAGCGCTTGCGGCCGATCGTGATGACTTCGCTCGCGTTCATTCTTGGTTGCGTGCCGCTTGCCATCGCGCTCGGCGCGTCGGCCAACAGCCGGCATTCGATCGGCACGGGTGTGATCGGCGGCATGCTCGGCGCGACGGTGATTGCGGTGTTCTTCATTCCGATGTTCTTCTACGTGCTCGAAACGATGTCGGAAAAGAGCGGCGGCAAGAAGACGCCGGGGGCGAGCGACGGGTCAACCGCGGTAGATGGCGTGGGGCCGAGTGCGCCGATCGCGCCGGCGGGTTCCGGCGGTCCCACTGTCACGCCGTCCGCACGACGCGAGGGCGACTGACATGAGAGGCTCTCCATTCCGGCTGCGTCTGGCGCCCGCATTGCTGCTCGTAACGGGATTGAGCGGTTGCCTGTTTGGTCCAGATTACGTGCGCCCAAACGTGGCGACACCCGCGAACTTCCGTTTCGAACCCGGTGAAACCACGGAGGTCGCCAATACACCGTGGTGGGAGCAGTTTCAGGACCCGGTTCTGAACGATCTGATTCTGGCCGCGCTCGCGGACAACAAGGATGTGAAGATCGCGGCGGCCCGCGTCGACCAGTTTCTCGGTCAGTTCGTGACGACACGCTCGGCGCTGTTTCCGCAGATCAACGCCGGCTTCGACGCATCGCGTCAGCGTGCTTCCCAGGCCGGGCCGACACCGCTGCCTGTGGGTGTCGGTCCCGTCTACAACGCGTTTTCGGCGCCGTTGTCGGTGGCGTGGGAACTGGACCTCTTCGGACGGGTGCGTCGGGAGACTGAATCGGCGCGTGCGAGCCTGCTCGCGAGCGAGGAGGGTCGTCGGGCGACGATTCTCTCGCTGGTTGCTTCGGTGGCCACCTCATACATCAATCTGCGTGATCTCGACCAGCAACTGGCGATTGCGAAAGCAACCACCGACAGCCGCGCCGGATCGGTCAAAGTGTTCCAGGCACGATTTTCCGGCGGCGATGTCTCGCAGATGGAACTCGCGCAGAGCCAGTCCGAATACGAAGCATCGCTCGCGACGATTCCACAGATCGAGACGCAGATTGCCCAGCAGGAAGATGCATTGTCGGTGCTGCTCGGGCGCAACCCGGGTCCGATTCTGCGGGGCCGTGAGCTGACCGAACTGGCGCTGCCCGTCGTGCCAGCTGGTCTGCCGTCCGACCTGCTCGAGCGACGTCCCGATCTGCTGCAGGCCGAGCAAAACCTCGTTGCGGCCAATGCGCTGATCGGTGCGGCGCGCGCGCTGTATTTTCCGCAAATCTCGCTGACGGGTCTGTTCGGTTCGACGAGCGGACAGTTCTCGAAGCTTTTCACGGGGCCTGCGCGCGTCTGGTCGTACGCCGGCTCGTTGACCGTGCCAATCTTTACGGCGGGCAGCATCAGCGGTCAGGTCAGTCAGGCAGAGGCGCAACAACAACAGGCACTGATCCAGTATCAGCAGTCTATCCAGACCGCGTTCCAGGAAGTCGACGACGCGCTCATCGCGCTGCAGAAGTCGCGCGAGCAACTGGTCGTGCAGGCGCGCCAGGTGGACTCGCTGCGGACATATGCACGGCTTGCGCGGTTGCGTTTCGAAGGCGGCTATACGAGCTATATCGAGGTGCTCGACGCCGAGCGCAGTCTGTTCAACGCGCAGTTGAGTTACACGCAGACCAATGGTCTGGTGTTCAACTCGCTGATTGGTCTCTACAAGGCGATGGGCGGCGGGTGGGTCGTGCAGGCTGAGGCCATGACCGGGCGGGTGATGGGGCAGAAGGCGGTAGCGCAGGTGGCCAGTCAGGCTGGCGATCAATCAGGGACTCAGTTGGCGAATCCGTCAGTGAGTCCGGCGGTGAGTCCGTCAGCGAATCCACCCGCGAAACCGTCACCCACCTCGCCCGGCGCGGAGCAACCTGAATGATCACCGCCGCGACAAACGAGCCAACCGAGGCCGCTCCGATATCCCTCGTCGCCTGCCACGAATGCGATCTGCTGCAGCGCGAATCCGCGATGCCGCCCGCCGGCACGCTGCGCTGCTGCCGCTGCCACGCTGAACTCTATCGCGCGCATCCCAACAGCACGGCCCGGGCGCTCGCTTTTACGCTTACGTGCGTCGTGCTGTTCTTCATCAGCAATCTGTATCCGATTGTCGG
This sequence comes from Paraburkholderia sediminicola, assembly GCF_046030555.1. Lineage (GTDB taxonomy): Bacteria > Pseudomonadota > Gammaproteobacteria > Burkholderiales > Burkholderiaceae > Paraburkholderia > Paraburkholderia sediminicola_E. The sequence continues at coordinate 165,139 of NZ_JAQQCH010000015.1, forward strand.
GCTCGCGGTAAACGGCGATCTCGTCGAGACGACGTTGCTCGGTGCGGTTAGCGTGCTCTACAAAGACGGCATGTGGCCGATTGCGGGTCTCGTGCTCGCCACCACCTTCCTGATGCCGTTGTTGCAGATGACAGCGATGGCGTATCTGCTGGTGCCGCTGCAGCTAAACCGCCGCCCGTATCACGCTGATCTTGTGTTTCGCCTGATGCATCTCGCGCAGCCGTGGGGCATGACCGAGGTCCTGATCCTCGGCATGCTGGTGGCTCTCGTCAAGCTCGCGCACATTGCGAGCGTCGTGCCGGGTGTCGCGTTATGGTCGTTCGGCGCGCTCATGCTGCTGCTGGCGGCCGCCGCTTCCGCGTTCGATCCGCGCGCACTCTGGCAGCGCATCGGCAGCTTCGACGATGCGGTCTCGAAGACGGAGGCGGCCGCCGCGGCGGCGGCCCATACCGCGTTGCGTTGCGGCCTGCTGAGTTGCCATAGCTGCGGCCTCCTGGTGAAGTCGGCGGCTCATGTGCACGGCGCTGCGTGTCCGCGCTGCGGCGCCCATCTGCATGCGCGCAAACCCGAAAGTATCGCGCGCACCTGGGCCTTCCTGATTGCCGCCATCGTGCTGTATATCCCGGCGAACGCGTTGCCTGTGATGACTACCAGCTCGCTGTTCGGCGCGGAGAAGGACACCATTCTGAGCGGCGTCGTCTATCTCTGGACTTCGGGGTCATGGCCGCTCGCGGTGGTGGTCTTCATCGCCAGCATCGCGGTGCCGATGCTGAAGATCCTCGCGTTGATGTACCTCGTGATCTCCACACAACGGGGCTCGGTCACGCTCGTGCAGCAACGAACCCGCATCTATCGGCTCGTGGAGCTCGTGGGCCGCTGGTCGATGCTCGATATCTACGTCATCACCATTCTTGTCGCGCTCGTGCAGTTCAATGCACTGGCCACGATCCAGGCGGGACCGGCTGCGGTCGCGTTCGGCTCGGTGGTCGTGCTGACGATGTTCGCGGCCATGTCGTTCGATCCGCGCCTGATCTGGGACGCGACGGAGCATCCTCATGTCTAGACCTCCCGGGCCACCCGAGCTTCCCGAAGCGGTGGCGACGCCGCGCTCGCGCTGGCGTATGCAGGTGGTGTGGCTGGTGCCGCTGGTGGCGGTGCTGATCGGCGGCTGGCTCGCGGTCAAGGCGATTCTCGAACAGGGGCCGACCGTCACCATCAGTTTTGAAACCGGCGAGGGGCTCGACGCGGGCAAGACCAAACTCAAGTTCAAGAACGTGGATATCGGCGTGGTCAAAAGCGTGACGTTGTCGGGTGATCACCGGAAGGTGGTCGCCACCGCCGAACTCTCGAAAGACGCGACCGGTTTGCTGGTGGACGACACGCGCTTCTGGGTGGTGCGTCCACGCATTTCCGGCGGCACGGTGTCGGGCATCGGCACCTTGATCTCCGGTTCGTTCATCGGCATGGACGTGGGCAGTTCGCCCAAGTCCCGGCGCGACTACGTCGGGCTCGAGTCGCCGCCGGTGTTCGCGAGCGGGGTGCCGGGGCGCGAGTTTACCCTGAAGGGCGACGACATGGGTTCGCTCGATATCGGCTCGCCGATCTATTTCAGACGCTTGCAGGTCGGCCAGGTCATCTCGTACAGGCTCGACGCGAACGGTAAAGGCGTGACGATGCATGTCTTCGTCAACGCGCCGTACGACAAGTACGTGCAGAACGATACGCGCTTCTGGCAGGCGAGCGGCATCGACGTCTCGCTCGATGCGACCGGAGTGAAGATCAATACGCAATCGCTGGTGGCCATTCTGATTGGCGGGCTTGCTTTCCAGGCGCCCGACGACGCGGTCGATCGGCCAGAGGCGGATGCAAGTACCGAGTTCTCGCTGTTCTCCGACAAGATCGAGGCGATGAAACGCCACGACCGTATCGTCGACAACTACGTGCTGAACTTCAAGGAGTCGGTGCGCGGCTTGTCGGTGGGTGCGCCGGTTGATTTCCTCGGCATCGTGGTAGGCGAGGTATCGGGGATTCACACGAGCTTCGATCCCGTCACCAAGCAGTTCAGCATTCCGGTCGACATCAAACTGTTTCCCGAGCGCTTCACGTCGCGCTTTGCGTCGGGAGCGGCCGGCGGCAGGCTGGCCACCGATGCCAATCGGCAGCAACTTGCGCAAACGCTCGTAGACCATGGCTTGCGAGGCCAACTGCGCACCGGCAATCTGCTGACCGGCCAGCTCTATGTCGCGCTCGATTTCTTCCCGAATGCGTCCAAAGCGACGATGGACTGGAGTGCGAACCCGCCGGTGTTTCCGACCGTGCCGGGCGGATTGCAATCGCTGCAGGATTCGGTGACGACGCTCATTGCCAAGCTGAACAAGATCCCCTTCGAAGCAATCGGCAACGACGCGCATCAGACCCTGCGCGATGCGGATGCATTGCTCAAGCGGCTGGATAGCGAGGTCGCACCGCAAGCGACTCAGACACTGGCCGCGGCGAAGGCCGCCCTCGACTCGGCGAATAACGCGTTGCAGCCCGATTCCGCGTTGTCGCAGAACACCGGCGACGCGATGAAGGAATTGGCGCGAACGGCGGCGGCATTCCGCACGCTGGCGGACTATCTGGAGCGCCATCCAGAGGCACTGATCCGCGGCAAGCTGGAGGATAAGAAATGATGCGCTCATCCGTAGCGGTAGCGTTGGCGCTCGTCGCGTTGTGCGGCTGCGCCGCTTCGCCCAAGTCGGACTTCTACACGTTGAGTCCGGCGGCGCCACAGATGGGCAACCCACCCGCCGCGCCAATCGCAGTGTTGATCGGCGTGGTGACGGTGCCCGACCTCGTTGACCGGCCGCAGATCGTGGTTCGCAGCGGCGACAACAAGGTGGATATCGACGAATTTGCCCGCTGGGCCGATCCGTTGAAAAGCCAGATACCACGCGTGGTAAGCGCCGACCTGGGGCAGTTGCTGAACAGCGCGCTGGTGTCTACCTATCCGATAGGCGGCGATCCCGCGTTGGCTTACCGGGTCCAGCTCGACATCCAGCGCTTCGACGCGGCGCTCGGCGACGCCGTGACGGTCGACGTGTTGTGGTCGGTAGCGCCGCCGGCGAAAAAGCCGCCGCTAAGCGGCCGGAGCACGGTCCACGAACCTTGCACCGGTGCTGGTTTCGATGCGGTGGTGGCGGCATACAGCAGGGCGCTCGGAACCGTGAGCCGCGATATTGCTACCGCCATCCGACCGGCTTCGCGTTGATGCGTGGTATGGCATCACGTCGCGCGTAAGTCAGCATGGATGAACTGGACCCTTGGCGGCGCGTCGCGGCACTGGAGAAATATCGTGAGACGCGTGGAAAATCTGTGTTGTAACGGGGCCGATCCGGTTCCACCGCTTTCAACTGTCGATGCTCACATGCTTATTCAGCGGGTGTTGCGCCAATGACAGATTGCGTCGGCATGGTCGATCGACGTTGCTGCTCGCCGGATGCGTGCCCCGCTAAATTCGAACGTACGGCGATCCGGCTGCAACGCGAGGCAACTCGCGATCAGGAGAGTCGGCTATGACAAAGTTGCTGATCGATGTGGTCATTTTTCTCATCGCGGCGCTGATCGCTGTTCCGCTTGCGACGCGGCTCGGTTTTGGCGCGGTGCTCGGCTATCTGGTGGCCGGCATCACGATCGGACCGTGGGTGTTGAGGCTCGTGACGGACGTCGATGCAATCCTTCACTTCGCCGAGTTGGGCATCGTGTTGATGATGTTCGTGATCGGCCTTGAAATGCGCGTGGAATTGCTATGGGCCATGCGGCGCAGCATCTTCGGCTATGGTGCGATGCAGATGGCCCTCTGCGCGGCCGTGTTGACGGCGACGTTTCTGATCTTCGGCGCGCCGTGGCGCATCGCGTTGACGGGTGGGCTCGCACTGGCGTTGTCGTCCACGGCGATGGTGATCGGCGAACTTCAGCAACGCAAACTGATGGACACGCAAACCGGCCGCGCGGGCTTCGGCATTCTGCTGTTTCAGGACATGGCCGCCATTCCGCTGATCGCGCTCCTGCCGCTACTCGGGCCGGTGGCCAGCACGGCGGCCGCGGAGCCAGGCTGGCTGGTGGCAATGAAGGCCATCGCGATGCTCGGAATTGTGTTGGTGGTCGGCCGCTATGTGCTGAAGGCGGTGCTGCCTCTAGTCTCGCGCACCGGTGTGCGTGAGATCTTCACGGCGTTTGCATTGCTCTGGGTGATCGGCATTGCGCTGCTCATGGAGAGCGTGCATTTGTCGATGTCGATGGGCGCGTTTGTCGCCGGTGTGATGCTTGCGGACTCCGAATTTCGTCACGAGATCGAAGTCGATATCGCGCCGTTCAAGGGCCTGTTGCTCGGCTTGTTCTTCATCGCGGTGGGTATGTCGATCGATTTCCAGGTGTTGGCGCGAGAGCCCGTGAGGGTGGTGGGGCTCGTGTTGGTGCTGGTCGGCATCAAAACCGGCGCGCAGTGGCTTCTCGCGACCCGGTTTGACGTGCCGTCGTCGCAACGCGGCTATTTTGCGATTCTGCTGTCGCAGGGCGGGGAGTTTGCCTTTGTGGTTCTCGCGGCGTCACTGGCGGCGCGTGTCGTCGACCTGCGCCTTTCGTCGCTCGTGACGCTGGTCGTCGCGCTCTCGATGGTCTCGACGCCGCTCCTGCTCCTTTTGCAGCGCCGGTTCTCGCATTTCGATGGCGATGGTGAACTGGACAAAATAGCTGAGCGCAAGATCTAGGAATGCCAAGGGCTAAATCGGTACGGACCGATCGGTCCTATGAGGTTTTTTTCTGGCCTGCGATAGTTGCTCGCGCCGGTGGCCGGCGCGCGGTGAGCCGCGTCAGACCGCGCTTTCGCGTTCCATGCGCTGGTCATCAGCGCCGCGGTGCAGCGTCTGCTGTGCTGTCAGATAGCGTGTGAGCTCGACGTCAGTCACGAAGCTCGCGGCGGAGGAGGCCGCGAGAATGTCTCTGGCCTCTTGCGGTTTCGCAATCGCGAAACCCTGCACGTAGTCGACGCCCAGTTCATTCAGCGCGCGCAAGGTCTCAAGGTCTTCGACCCATTCAGCAATGCTGCGCATGCCGAGATTGCGTGCGAGGGTAATGATCGCCTCGACGATCGCAATGTCGGCTGGATGGTTACACATCGTGCGCACAAATTCGCCGTCGATTTTTAGTGCATCGGCCGACAGCGTCTTCAGATAGCGTAACGATGTTTGGCCCGCGCCGAAATCGTCGATCGCGATCTTTGCACCCATGTCGTGCACCCGCGCGATGAAGCGCTCTGTATGCTCGAGATCGTGCAGCGCGACGCTTTCGGTGATTTCGATGCACAGGTAATGGACGACGTCCTCGTGACGCGAGAACAGCGCGAACAGCTCGTCGAGGAAGTGTTCGTCGTTGAGCGAACCGCCGCTCAGGTTCACGCACACGAAGCGAGTGGTGGAGAGCGACGCGCGGTTGTCCCTGAGCCATGCGAGCGTCGTCGAGAGCACCCAGCGGTCGATCGCGACGATGGTGCCGGAGTCCTCGGCGGCGGCGATCAGCTTCGCGGCGGTCGCCACCGAGCCGTCCGGCATGCGCAGCCGCAGCAGCACCTCAAAGTCGAGCGCTTCTGCCGGTGCGCGCATCGACATGATCGGTTGCATCACGAGGAACAGCCCCTCGGGCAAACGGCTCTGTCCAAGCGCCTCGATCAGACTGATCTCGGCGGCGCGCTCCTCGAACGCTGGCGCGCCCTTGCGCAGTGCGACGAGCCGCGCATTGCCGCCGCGTTTCGCGGCGCGACACGCGCGGTCGGCATAGGCGAGGGCGTCCAGGACCCGTTCACCTCGCGAGCACTCGACTACGCCGATCGACCCCCTGATCTGGAATGCTCGCGTGTCGACATGAACCGGTGCGGAGTTCAACGCCATGACGAGTTCACGGCAGTGCGCGATCGCATCGTCGATCGTCATGTTCGCGAGCACGCACACGAATTCGTCACCGCCGATGCGCCCGATCGGCACGTCGGAGCCGAGGCGCTCGACGAGGCGTGCAGCGACATGCCGCAGTATTTCGTCGCCGGTCCCGTGGCCAAACAGGTCGTTTAACAGCTTAAACCGGTCGAGATCGAGATACGCGAGTGCCCACGGACCGCTTTCGCCGCTTTGCCGGTCAATTGCATGCTCGATGCCGCGACGGTTCAGGAGGCCGGTGAGAGGGTCGTGCTCAGCTAAAAAGTGCAGCCGCTCCACCGCTTTCGAACGGTCCGTCACGTCCTCGAGCGAGCCCTCGATGAAGCCGTTCGCGCGAATGGCCCGCAGCGAGTAGCGCCGCGCCTCTGTCTTCGTGCCGACTGTGCCCTCGATTTCGATCGACGCCGAGTCGTCGCGCTCCAGAAGTTCACCAAGCGCGCGCTCGGCGCCCGCGGCGAAATAGTCGGCCCAGCAATGCGTGCCGTGGTGCTGCTGGGGCAGACCCAGCATCGAGTGCAGCGCCGGATTGGCGCGGACGAAGGCGCTTTCTCCGTTCAGTGTGAAGAGGCCGATCGGCGTGACGTCATACGTGTTGCGCAGCTCGACCTGCATTTGCCGCCGGCGCTCGCGCTCTTCGCGCATACGTTCCGCAATAGCGAACGCACAAAGCATGCTCGACGACAGCGCCGTCACTACGGGGCTCAGCGCGCCCGCCAGCGCTTTCACGCCGAGCGCGGCGGCGAGCACTTGCGACAGCGTCGCGAACAGCACAATGGCCATTGACGCGACATACCAGAGCACGGTGCGCGAGCGCGCCTTGATGAACAACTGTACGAGGAAGTAGGTCAGCACCAGTATGCAGAAGCTGGCGCATGCCCACAGCACCGGAATGAAGTGCGCGTAATTCAGCGTGAATGCGGCGACCATCAGCAGGCAGCCGCCATACCGCACGGCGTGCAGGCTCCAGCGCAGGCCGATTGCTTTCAGCTCGCGGCGAAACAGCTCCACAAAGAGCGTCGTAGTCAGCACGTAGTAGGCAGCGAACGTGAATTCCCGCAAAAGCGCGATATGGTCGGGCGGGATGAGCCAGCCCATCCATTCGGTATCGAAGCCCATTGCGTTGGCGCTCAACCGGAGGTTGCCGACGAGCCAGGCGGCAAAGATCACGTAAGTCCATTCTCGATTGATGATTGCCGTAACAAACACGAAGATCGCGAGCGTCAGCAGGCCGCCGGTGATCAGCGATGCGGCCTGGTTGAATTCGAGGTTGGACACCTCGAGCTTGTCGGGACTCGATGCGGAAGCGGTGATATACGCGGGTCCCGAGAAGGTGCCTCGGCACAGGATCTGCGCTTGGGGGGCGTGCTCCTCAAGCCTGAGCGCAAAGCCGGCCTTGTTGGAGCGCATCTCGCCGCTCGTGCCGTGGCGGTCGCCCGCGCCGAGCAGCGTCAGGACGGGGCCCGTCCGCCAGCAGGTTAGCGTCTGCGAGTGCCGCGACGGCAGGTCGATGAATGTGGCGCCTTTACCGGGCAGGGCAGGTGCGGTGAGCAGGAACCAGAACGGCGTTTCCGCGAGATGGGTATTGAAACGTGCAGTGGGCGCGGTGTCGCGCAGGCGGGCGATGGCGGTGGAGGGTGGCAGTGTCGCCGTCGGATCGGCAATCACGGGAAAGCTGAGCGGGACCGTCCCCGTAGTATCGAATTGGCGCGGCGCCCAGAGCATGACTGCGATGCTGCCAAGCACAATCACAAATGGCGCCACGTATACCGAGAATCGCTGGAAAGCCCAGCCGGTCAGTCGGTCCCGGAACGCCCACTTAACGCGTGTCATTTGCTGCCCTTCCCCAATGACTTCATTCTCGATCTCATTGCGATGCTGCGATAGTCAGCAGCGAAAGCGCGACTGCGCTGACGCCACCGACCTCTTGTGCGCCCGAATGTCTTCGGGCGAAGATCTTGCCTTACGTTTCGCTCGGCAGCCGCAGAGGGCCTGTGGCGCTGCTCGACAGGTCGCCGCGCTCGGTGCCGTGGCCGGTTTCATCCTGCTTCGATGCAACGCTGACGTCGATGTCGAGGTGATCCGTTTCAAAAAAAAAGCCGAAGAACGGGTGATTGACCTTCGCCCAGCGCTGACGGACCAAAGCAACCGGTTTCGCCATCACCCGGTGTGGCAACCCGCCAACGTGCGCCATTGGCAGGAATTCGTTCTGGCCGTATACATCGCCGAATAGCATCGCTTCGTATTCCCGATCGAGCGGTGAGCGCGCCGTGATTAACATCCAGTCGACCCCGTTCTGCGCGCAATACATGAAAAACGCTTTGCATAGCGCCACCTTCACCATCCGACCGATCGCACCGCGCGCGACGCCGAGCCTCGTCGCCTCGGCGAGGCTCGCTTGACTCAGCCAGTCCGGCAGGCGGACCGATTGTTCGACCGCAAGCGGAGCGAATGCATTCGTCTGGACCCGCATGGTGCCGATCGGTCCGCCGTCCAGCCGCGATTGCGCGAGCAGCACGATCGTGCCGGGCGCGTAATCCAACGGCTCGACGCCCATGGTCTCGGCGAACTCCGGCAAGTGGCGGCGATAGGCGGCGCGGCGCATTTCGACGGCCAGGTCGAGGTCCGCCGGGTTACTTGCCACCTTTATCGTAAACGGCAACCTTTCCGTTTTCTTTACGGTGCTCTGATTAAAACGTTCTCCGAGCGACGTATAACCCCTATTTTGCGTCAAAACAACTGAATTGATGCGATCCATTGCAACCCCCGTAGGTGAATGAGAAAAAGTTTGTCGCTTTCGAAGCGGCAGAGCCGCTCCTAACGCGACAAACTAGATTCTCATGAACGCAAACGCGGTGACATGCAAAGCCGGGAAAATTCGAAGAGCCTCGTTCGGCTGACCACACTCCAGCTGAGACGACGGCAAAAATGACCGTAGTGCGTTGGAAGCTTTTTTTGGCTGAACCCGGCCCGAACGGCAGAAGCGGGTTGTCGTCCGCTGGTCGCGTCAGTCAGAGATCGGCCAAGTTCAGCCATCCGATGCCGGCGCGTAAGCGCCTGTTGTACTGCCCAAAGCAGCAGGAAGTCAGTCGGCGCCGATCGGGATATCTTCCGAACACACATCAAGCAACCACGCGTGGACCACATCGACCATTGGGGACCGCGACGTCCGACTGGATCGCCAGAGGGATAGGGGCGGTAGTTCGACCGATGGGATCTGATCCAGCACGACAAGCTGTCCGCTCGCGATCTCGCGTCGCGCCCACACGCGCGAAAGCATCGCTATACCCATGTTCAATGATGCCGTATCGAGAAGAATATGAGGATCGTCGCACGTGATGGCCCGCAACGGCTGCACGCCGTTGCGTCGAAGCTCGGGCAACCACGGTGCCCAGTCGGGGTCATTTTCAAGCGTCAGCAATGGCGCCGCCTGAAGCACATCAGGAAATGCAAGCGTGGATAGAGTGCTTGCCGCTTCGACGCCGCAGATTGCTACTGACCAGTCGCGCATCAATGGAGTTGCGTGTACGTCGGGCGATCTCACGCCCTTGCTTGCCACAATCAGGTCCACGTCGACCCGATCGATCTCGCTCGTCTCATGCTGGGTGACGATCCAGACTTCTAGCGTCGGGTAGTTTGCCCGCAGCTTTGGTAGCGCGGGCGCCAGTACGCCGTGAGCGAAGGATGGTGGGCTGTATATGATCACCGAATCAGGATTTGCGTACGGCTCGATCCGGTTCCGCACGTCCGACAGCAAGCTCAACATCTGCTCTACGGTCTTGCCGAACAGTTCCCCCGCATCAGTCAACGCCACCCCACGGCCCACGCGTCGGAACAATTGCTGCCCAGCCCAGTTTTCGAGCTGCTGTATCTGATGGCTGACCGCCGACTGGGTGATGCAAAGCTCTTGTGCCGCGCGGGAGAAACTCGAGAGTCGCGCGGCCGACTCGAACGCGAGGAGCGTCTGCAATGGAGGTGGTCTGAGCATAGATATCAAAAAACAAGATACTTCCACAAAAACGATTCGTTATTTTTTTGCAGAGCGGGCTCATACCATCGGTTCCGGCATCGACGCTGTTCGCGGCGACTACCACGCGGCGATTTGCGGCGGGTACCCATTGAGCCACTTTCTATCTGTAAGGAAAATAACCATGAATCTCCGTCTGATTCGGAGCGTAATTACGACAACAGGTATCTGTGCTGCAGGGGTGGCCGCGTTTGTCAGCACATCAGTGTTCGCCGGTGATTCAGAACTTAACGTGTACAACTGGTCGGACTACATTGCGAAGTCGACGATTCCGAACTTCGAGAAGCAGACCGGCATTAAGGTCCGATACGATAGTTATGATAGTGACGACACCCTGCAAGCCAAACTGCTTGCTGGAAGCGCCGGCTACGACATCGTAGTTCCTACGTCCAATTATATGGGCAAGCAGATCCAGGCCGGCATCTACCAGAAGCTGGACAAGGCCAGGATGCCGAATCTTGCCAATCTCGACCCCGTCCTGATGAAAAAGATCGCGGATGCGGATCCCGGCAACATGTACGGCGTTCCGTGGGCCTATGGGAGCGACGGCGTTGCGTACAACGTGCAGGCGGTCAAAAAGGCACTAGGCGACGCCGCACCTGTCGACAGTTGGGCCCTGGTACTCGATCCAGCCAATGTTTCGAAGCTGAAGGGTTGCGGCGTATCGTTCCTTGATCAGGCGAACGACGTGTTCGGCGCGACCCTGCAATACATGGGCAAGGACGTCAACAGCACAAACCCGGGTGACTACGCCGCTGCCTACGAAGTGCTGAAAAAAGTGCGGCCGTACATCACCCAGTTTAATTCCAGCAGCTACATCAATGACCTCGCGAATGGCGACATTTGCGTTGCTCTTGCCTGGTCGGGCGACGGCGGCATGGCGCGGCGGCGTGCTGCTGAGGCCAAACGCTCGTTCGAGGTCAAGTTCTCGAATGTCAAGGAGGGCGGCATTCTGTGGTTCGACGTTATGGGCGTACCCAAGGACGCGCCACACCCGGAAGCGGCGATGCAGTGGATCAATTACATCGAAGATCCGAAGGTGAATGCGGAGATTACGAACGAGGTGTTCTATCCGACAGCCAATCGTGCGGCCCGCCAGTACGTCACACCTGCCATGATTCAGGATGCAACGGTGTATCCGTCTGACGAAGTCCTGAACCGCATGACGCTCGCCAAGCCCCTGCCGGCTGACATTGTCCGCCTTGAAAACCGCCTCTGGTCGAAGTTGAAGGCCGGCACCTAAGCGCCTTACACGCTCGATCAACGATCCCGGCAACCCCAGCTTCCGCGCGGTTCTAAACCGCGCGGCCGCCCGGCACGTCAAGAATACTTCCTACCTGATACGACTACTATGAATGACGTCATCTACGGCGACGGGGCGATCCGCCGCTCGTCTCTTCACGGCACTTCGGTTGAAAACACTTTTGCAGGGGTGCTGTCCTTCATGCGCCGACGCTACACGCGCGAACTCGAAGGCGTTGACGTCGCAATTTCCGGCATACCGCTGGACCTCGCGACGTCGTTTCGGCCTGGGGCGCGTTTTGGTCCGGCCGCAGTGCGAGCGGCGAGTGTGCAACTGTCGGAGATCAATCCCTATCCGTGGGGCATCGACCTGTTCGACACCCTTGCCTGTATCGATTACGGCGACTGTTGGTTTGACGCGCACAATCCAGCGACCATCAAGGAATCAATCGTTCAGCACGCCCGGACGATCCTTGCGTCAGGCGCGAAAATGCTGACCTTTGGCGGCGACCACTACGTCACCTACCCACTATTGATCGCGCACGTAGAAAAGTTCGGCAAGCCGCTCTCGCTCATCCACTTCGATGCGCACACCGACACCTGGGAAGACGATACGCCAGACAGCCTCAATCACGGGACGATGTTTTTCAAGGCAGTCAAGGAAGGCTTGATCGATCCGGCGACATCCGTTCAGATCGGCATTCGAACCAGCAATGAAGACACGCTTGGAATCAATATCATCGACGCGCCGTGGGTTCATGAGCACGGTCCGCGCGCCGTGATCGAGCGAATCAAATCGATCGTCTCCGATCGACCTGTCTACCTGACTTTCGATGTTGATTGCCTGGACCCGGCGACCGCACCGGGAACGGGAACGCCCGTCCCCGGTGGTCTGTCATCAGCTCAGGCACTGGCCATTTTGCGAGGACTGAAGCCGATCAATCTGGTCGGAGCAGACGTCGTCGAAGTGGCGCCGGCCTATGACCAGAGCGAGATTACTGCGCTGGCGGCAGCGCATCTGGCGTCCGACATACTTTTCTTGTGGGTATGACGTTGTAGCTACGGGGCCGGTGGTCACGATTTGCTGTCGGACAAAACTTCCAATGGAAATCATTGGGGTGAGCGGCCATCGGCAACCACGAACGAGATGTCATTTGATTCTTGCGAAATAGATTTGCGCCAGGTGATAGCTGGACGTCCGAAACAGGTTGAACCGCGGTCGTTCGTGAGCATCGAGGTGAAGGGCTATTGAGGGTCGGGTAGTGACCGTTGGCAGGTAGAGCAGACTAATCCTCCCTTCACGTGAAGGGAGGCGGGTTCGGATTTTCTCTTTCCCAGCCGAATTCACGAGTCGCCACATATTTCAACACGACAATATGCGCGCGTCGTACATCGTTGGGTCGTGTCAAGGAGCGCACACCATGCGCCGCACCAAGGCGTCCCTGATCTACCGGCGTACCAAGAATCTCAGGGCGGTGCAATTGCTCCTCGGTCATACCAAACTGGAAAGCACGGTTCGATATCCCGGCATCGAAGTCGACGACGCGCTTGAAAGGGCGGAACAGACTGAAGTTTAAGCTGGCGCCGGCGAGCGAACGGACGCTTGCCGGTCATGAGCCGACGGTCAGCAATGCGGCCTGAACGACCGCTTTCCAAGTCGATGGACCGACAGCGTAAGCTCGTGATCTTTCAACGCCTTACCCCATCTGGCCGGATGCGCAGCGTCTTCACCACCAGCGAAAACGCAGGAGAGGGCTGGCGTCTGCTCGGATAGTAGAGGTGGTAGCCTTCGAACCTTGGGCACCAATCCTCCAGTACGCGCTTGAGCCGGCCTGCTTCAATGTGTTGCATCAACTCGTCCTCCGGCAACAGTGCGATGCCGAGCCCAGCCAGCGCCGCGTCGACCTGCGGCTGTGTGGTATTGAAGATCAGCTGACCGTCGACTCGCACGTTGACTGAGCGGCCCCTTCGCTCGAAATTCCAGACGTACAAACCGCCTGATGTTGGCATGCGCTGGTTGATGCAATTGTGTCCAGTCAGTTCCTGCGGCGTTTTTGGCGCCGGGTGAGCGGCGAGATATTCAGGTGAGGCCGCCACCGCGAGATGCAACGGCGGCCCGATCGGCATGGCAATCATGTCCTTGTCGATGGTGTTACCGAGGCGCACGCCCGCATCGAAACGATCCGCCACAATGTCGCGAAAACCGTAATTCACATCGAATTCGAGCTTGATGTCGGGGTACTCGCGTAGCAAGGGCGTAAGCCTGGGGAGCAAAATCGTGTGCAGCACGTTGTCACCGCAGGTGATCCGCACCGTACCAGCCGGCTTGGCGCGCAATTCAGTCAAGGCGTCGAGTTCTGCCTCGATCTCGTCGAAGCGATGGCCGAGGGCGTTCAACAACCGCTCGCCAGCCGGTGTAGGCGACACACTGCGCGTGGTGCGCGTAAGCAGGCGGATCTGAAGTCGTTCCTCCAGAGCCCGGATAGTCTGGCTCAGGGCCGATTGCGTCACGCCCAGTGCTGCGGCGGCACGCGTGAAGCTGCCTTCGCGCGCTACCGTGACGAAGGCGAGAAGGTCGTTCAGATTACGTCTGACCATAGTTCAGGCTCCAGGGAAATATTGATTAGCCTAGCTTATATCCCCTTTAAGCATCCATTAGCTAGTCAGCAATGCGTGGGTCCGCGAAGATAGAGGCATGGAAAAGTCGATCCCACTACCCTTTTGCCGGTTGCGGCGCGGGGCTCTGGCACTGAGCATCAGTTTGGTCATGGGGATGCAGGCCTGCAATTCGTCGGCGTCGTCCTCTGGTCGTACGTCTTCTCCGCCTTCAAAGGAGCCCCCTATGAAAATTCGCCTGAGCGTCGATGGTCAGGTCGTCACCGCGACCCTGTACGACAACGCCACCGCGCGAGATTTCGCGGCGCTGCTTCCTCTATCGCTCACGCTGGAGGACTACGCAGTCATCGAGCGAATCTCTGATCTTCCGCGCAAGCTGGCCACTGCGGACGCCCCGGCCGGTATGAAGCCAGAGCCCGGCGACATCACCTACTACGCGCCGTGGGGCAACCTTGCGATTTTTGTGAACGGGCGGGCCTATGCACGCGGCCTGCTGCCTGTGGGCAAAGTGGACACCGGCCTGCCTGCGCTTGAGCGTTCCGGGCCACTCAAGGTCATGATCGAACGCATCGCGAACTGACCGAGACAGCGCGCCGTTCACTGCTCCCAAGGTCGCTCCAATCCGTTCATGCCTACTGCGGAAAGCCGATCCCGTAAGGAAGGTGTGCCGTTCTTTTCGAACATATCTCTGCATTACTAAAAGCATTTCATGACGACTCGAGTGTGCGATGACCATGTGGCCGAATCCTTCACCAAACAGAAAGTGGAGAAACAGCCTGCATTCTGGAGCGGTGTCTTTGCAATGTCGCTGTGCGTCTTTGCGCTGATCGCTTCGGAATTCATGCCCGTCAGCCTGCTGACACCCATGGCCACGGACCTTCACGTCACGGAGGGGATGGCCGGGCGTGGCATTGCGATTTCCGGTGCGTTCGCGGTGGTGACGAGCCTGTTCATTTCGGTGCTTGCCGGCAGCATGAATCGCAAGACGCTGCTGCTCGCGCTGACGGGTGTCATGGCCTTGTCCGGGGCAGTCATCGCGCTCGCGCCGAACTATTTCATCTATATGGTCGGCCGGGCACTGATCGGCGTGGTCGTGGGCGGATTCTGGTCGATGTCGGCTGCCACCGCGATGCGGCTCGTCCCGGAGCAAGACGTTCCGCGCGCTCTGGCTATCTTCAATAGCGGCAACGCGCTGGCCACCGTGGTGGCCGCGCCGCTGGGCAGCTACCTCGGGTCGATCGTCGGCTGGCGCGGGGCGTTCTTCTGTCTGGTGCCGGTCGCGCTGATCGCGCTGGCATGGCAATGGATCAGTCTGCCGTCGATGCCGGGCGAGCATCGCGGCTCCGTTTCCGGCAACCTCTTCACGGAGTTTCGACGTCCGGTCGTAACTCTGGGCATGCTCGGCGTCGGCCTCTTCTTCATGGGGCAGTTCGCGTTGTTTACCTATGTGCGGCCATTCCTCGAGAGGGTAACGCGAGTCGACGTGTCGACACTCTCGCTCATTCTGCTGGTGATCGGCATTACGGGCCTCATCGGCACCACGCTGATCAGCGCGGTGCTGAAGCGGGGCTTCTACCAGACGCTGATGGCCATCCCGTTCCTGATGGCAGCTATCGCTGCCGCATTGATCACGTTCGGCCAATGGACAGCCGCCGTTGTTGCGCTCCTCGGACTCTGGGGTCTGTTCTCCACCGCGGCGCCCGTAGGGTGGTGGAGCTGGGTGGCCAGGACTTTCCCAGAGAACGCCGAGGCCGGCGGCGGGCTGATGGTCGCCGTCATCCAGCTTGCTATCGCCATGGGCTCCACAATGGGGGGCTCGCTGTTCGACCACAGCGGTTATCGAGCCACCTTTGTCGCGAGCGCAGTTCTGTTGCTGATCGCGACCATTCTGACTTTCCTGACATCGCGCTCGGAAGCAGCACATTCATCCTGACCGACGCGTAGCACACCGATGCCCGAAAGCGGTCATTCGCCGTGCTCTCCGCGAATGACCGAGAAGGGTCGATTTCAGTCCTCCGCGTTCTCGGCAATACGCCAACCGCCGCCGATGATGCCTTATCCAATCGGCCAAACGCAAACACTTAGCCTGCCTGGTTGAACGCTACGCGGCTGCCTTGATTTATAATCATCAAGCCGTCGGGAAACACCCGGCGGCCAGGTGTGGAAGCCTGCGATACAAACCGCACACCCGCTCGCGCGGGTCGTGCGTCTGCCCCTGCACGTCTATATTCCAATGGGCGGGCTGTGGTGGGGGAGCCGCAAGGCTCGCCGGTTCGTTTGTATCCCGGTCTTCCAAACCCGCCACGTGCCCGCTCACCCACTTCCCCAAGCAAGCGAGTGTCGGGCGATCCAGGAAGTACCAGGAAGTACCAGGAAGTACCAGGGAGGTCGCACCATGAGCAACAAACCCACAAAACAATCTCAACCCGCTTCACGGCCGCCAGTCGACGCGCTCCAGTACGAAAAACTTGCATTGCAGACCTTCGACCTCTGCAACCGGTAATTGAGCCAACTCAACACATTGATCACACTTGCGTCCTCAATATGTAGGAATCCTGCCATCACGGGCGACGAAAGACGACGTCAGCAGACCATGCTTGAATTGCTCGTCGACACCGCGGAGCAATATCAGCGAGAGCTCGAGTGTGACCGTGAGCTCTATCAGGTGATCGCGCTCGACGCGAAGGGCATTCCTCAAAGCCGCATCACCGCGAGCCGTGCAGCGCGCCTTCTCGCAGAGGCATCGCAAATAGCGACGACGGAAACACCGGCAACCACGAAGCCCAGCCCGGCCAAACAAACGTCGGCCGAATCCGCGACAAACGAAGAAGAAGACGCGGACCAACAGCCAGCTCCCGTGCAACATTAATCACCGAGAAGGCGGACGGCTTCATTTCGCTGACTTCCGTTCAGTGCTCAGCCGCCCGAAACCGGGCGGCTCTTCCACCCTTGCATTCAACCCGTTCTCACCGCCGAATTTCGCCGCGTACACCTGAGTCGCCCAATCCACGAAAGCACGGACCCGCGGAGCGAGTTGCCGGTGCTGAGGATAGAGAATATTGATGGGTAAGCCCGGACTCTCCCACTCCTTCAGAACCTCGACGAGGCAACCATCGGCAAGCTCGTCCTCCACGTGGAAGCGGGGCAACTGAATCAGACCCGCTCCGCGCAAGGCGCAGACGACATAGTTCTCAGCGTCGCCCACCGAGATCCATTTACGCAGCTTGAATTCAGTGATCTTCCGCTCGATGCGCAGTTCGATCGCATAGGAGGACTCGCTCGTTTGGGAAAAGAAGCCGACGGCTTCATGCGAGGCCAGATCAGCCGGTGTCGCGGGCATACCCCATCGCTCCAGATAGGCGGGGCTCGCGCAAATGATCTGCGGCACGACGGCCACGGGCCGCGCAATCAGCGACGAGTCGCGCGGACGCCCCCCACGGATCACGCAATCGACACCTTCGCGCACGAGGTCGACGAGGCGATCGCCGCTACTCACCACCAGGTCGATACCCGGATAGCGCGCCCGAAACTCGTCGATGCGCGGTAACACGATGCGTGTGGCGTGCGTGCCATGCAGGTCCAGCCTCAATACGCCACGCGGGTTGCTGGTCTGATGCGAGAACGACGACTCCGCATCGTCGATCTCGCTCAGGATGCGCACGCAGCGCTCGTAAAAAGCCTGGCCGTCGAGTGTCGGCCGCACGTGCCGCGTCGTTCGTTCGAGTAGCCGCGTGCCGAGCCGCGCCTCGAGTGCCTTGATGGCATAGGTCGCCGTCGCGCGCGGGATGTCCACCATGCTTGCGCCTTTGGTGAAACTGCCCTGCTCGACGATCCGGATGAACAACTGCAGCGTGTCAAAACGATCCATATCCGCCGATCTCGATTAGTTATTCCCATTGAATAGTCATGGCAATTTACCACCATTTATCCAGGTGCCCTGTGCTGGAATAATCGCTCTCAAGGCAGTCGGCCACCTGAGCGTCGCTCTTGCGAATCGTCTTCGCAATGTCCAGGTGCCGAAAACCGACACCTCGTTCTCAATCCTCAATGAAGGAATATTTCATGCCATTTGCCAATTACAAGTTTCCGGAAGGCACGCTCGATGCCGCGAAAAAAGAAGAAATCATCCATCGCACGACGGCCATGTTCGTCGAGTACTTCGGCGAGGGCGTCCGTCCTTACTCGATGGTTCTCGTGGATGAGGTCGCCGACGGTGGGTGGGGGCGCGCCGACGAAACCCTGACGATGGAGAAGATGGGTATCCCGCGGAACTGATGTCCATACGGGCGCAAGGATTACCGCCTCGCACCCGTTCAATCGCAAGTCAAACGCTCAGGTGTGGAAGCCTGCAATGCTGAACCCTGAACCGCCCGAAAGCGGGCGGCTCTTCCATCAGCGGGTAGTGCAAACATACGGGTTAAGACCGAAGCGGGAATAGGCTTACTGTCCCACGAGTGGCGCAACGTCGCCGGCGTGCGCGGCGTCTGCGGCGTCGTGATGTGCCACGGCTGCCGTTGAACCCGTTTGCCCCTGCTCACGCGCAAGGCTCAACCGGAACTGCTTGCAACCCAGCCACAACAACCCTGCAGCCAGCAGCGTGGCGACGAGGTTAACGATCGACATCGAGTCGCCCACGGCTTTCGGCGAACCGAACACCTTGTCGGTCAGCAACGCCACGAGGGTCGTGCCGATTCCAAGTGCGATGAGATTGGAGACCAGCAGAAACACCGCTGAAATCTGCGCACGCATCTGGTTCGGCGCGAGCGTCTGCATCGCGGCGGTCGAAGTGGGCATCGGGAATGAGGCGAAGAACATCGCAACGACCAGCAGCGCAAGCGACACGTTCAGACTATCGACCTGTGTGAAAGCAACGGCCGGCACCAGCATTCCAACCGCGCCGATGAAACCCGCGAGCATGGGGCCGTCCGTGCGGCCTTTCTTCATGAGCCAGTCGTTGAGCCATCCGCCGCAGAACACGCCGATGGTGTTCGCGACCAGCAGGATCGTGCCGAGCGTGTAACCGGCTTCAGCCGGCGTGAGTCCGAAATGGCGGATATAGAACGCGGGTGTCCAGCTCATCAGGCAGAACAGCGTCATCGCATAAAACGAGAAGCCGAGGTAGTGGCAGGTGAACGTCTTGCCATGCGTACCGATGAAGCGCAGCGAGTCGCCCATCGATACGCGTTTTGCCTGGCCTGCGCCATCCCGCACGAGTCCTCGACGCGCCGGATCGCGCACGGTGAGGATAAACAGCAGAGCGACGAGAAAGCCCGGCAAGCCGACGATAAAGAACGTGAGTTGCCACGAACGCACGTCGCCGAGCAGCGGCACGCTGACCGTCGTCATCTGCTTGAGCAGATGGATCACATATCCGCCGATCAGGAATGCCATTCCGCCGCCGATGAATGACCCCAGCGAATACACGCCCACCGCGCGCCCCAGTTTTTCTTTCGGGAAATAATCGCTCAACATCGAATACGTTCCGGGCGACAGCGCGGCTTCGCCCACGCCGACACTCATGCGGGCGAAGAACATGTGGATGAAGTTCTGGCTAACGCCGCAGGCCGCGGTGGCCACGCTCCATAACGCAATGCCTGTCGCGATGATGCGAGGGCGGGCGAAGCGGTCGGCGAGATAGGCGAGCGGCATGCCCATCACCGCATAGAAGAG
This sequence comes from Paraburkholderia sediminicola, assembly GCF_046030555.1. Classification (GTDB taxonomy): domain Bacteria; phylum Pseudomonadota; class Gammaproteobacteria; order Burkholderiales; family Burkholderiaceae; genus Paraburkholderia; species Paraburkholderia sediminicola_E. The sequence continues at coordinate 184,657 of NZ_JAQQCH010000015.1, forward strand.
CGAAAACGCGAAGCCTTGTAGCAGGCTGAACTGCGTGTCAGTCAGATGCAGATCCTTCTTGATCGGCTCGATCATCAGCGCGAGAACCTGCCGGTCGACAAAGGAAAACACATACGCAAGCATGCAGATCAGGACCACGTACCACTCGTACGTATAGCGCCTGCGCGCAGGGTTATTGCTCGTTGATACGGCCATGCCGATTCTCCTGTGCCTGATATTCGACGAAGTTGCAATGAGGTTGCAATGAGGTTGCGAAGCAGCGTATGCAGCCAAATTTCCGAAACATATACGCAAGGCCTGCGCACACACGGCGAGATTCCCCTGGGCCGCTAAAGTTTTCCCCAGGAGTCGGCCGGAAAGGCTTGTCCCATAAGGCGGAAGAGGTCGTCGTATGGTGCGCGGCGCACCTCATTCGCGCTGTCTATAAGTGTTATATGTGCGCATTCATCGACGCTCGAAATTGGTGTTCCTAGACTCGCTTCGTTTTCCGCTCCATCAAACGAAAGGCTTTGGAGACCGCGGAAAACACGAGCGTCGCGACGGCAAATCCGCGCGGCAGATAGAACCAGACTTTCGCCGGGACTAAAGGAATGACCAAACGGATGTGGTGCGTGTCGCTGCTGAGCCTCGCAGCGGCCCCCGCGCTTGCGCAATCGAGCGTGACTTTGTACGGACGGATCGACACGTCGATCGAATACGCGAATTTCGGCCCTAACCACGTGCTGCGGATGGGTAGCGGCGATATCTTCGCGACGCAATTCGGCTTGAAGGGCAGTGAAGATCTCGGCGGCGGCTATCGCGCGATCTTCAAGCTCGAAAACGGCTTCAATTCGGCTAACGGCACGCTCGGCAACAACGGCGCGCTGTTTGGACGCGAAGCGTGGGTCGGGCTGTCGGGTCCGTTTGGCGCGATGCAGGCCGGCGTCAATTACACGGTGCTGCATACGTCGTTCGTGACCTACAGCTTGCCGGGAGACGGCGCCGGCCTTGCTTGGGGCAATGCAGCGAATAACTTCGTCGGGCCGGCCTTCTTGCGCGTGAACAACTCGATACGCTATTCCTCTCCCCGTATGGGTGGCGTGCTGGTGCGAGCTATCGCCGCGCGCGGAGCGAATGGCGCATCGAACGTGCCTTCGACGCTGGGCGATACATATGGCGCGTCGGTTAACTACGTGAACGGCAATCTGTCGATCGACGCCGACTACATGCAGCAGACCTTCAGTCCGGCGAGCGCGGCGGCACTGAACACGAACAGTCCGACGGCCGCCGGCAATTACACGCTTGGGGCGATCTCGTACGATTTCGGTTTCGTCAAACCGGCGTTCATCTATCTACGGCATCGCGGGGGGCCGGACGTCGCGACGGGCGTGAACGCCGCCAGTTCGAATCCGCACAACGATCTGTTTGAACTCGACGCCACCGTGCCGGTGGGCCGTTCGCTGGTATTGCTGAGCTACGGCCATTACCGGAAAGTGGCCGACAGCGAAGGCAATGCAGATTCGTTCGGCGTACGCTGCGACTATCCGCTTTCGAAGCGCACCGTGCTCTATACGGGCGCGGCGATGATCCGCAACGGCGCACACGCGAACTTCACGGTCAATGGCGCGGCGGGTGGCGGGGTGTCGGTGGCGAAGGCTGGCGCGACCGCAAGCTCGGTGGTGGCCGGCATCATGACGGCCTTCTAGGCGGTTGATCAAGCGGACGTGCTGATGGACCGGCGCGTCCCTTTTGACGCGTTCAGGCGCTACGTACGCCTTCCGGATTGAGATCGAGCGGCGCGCTGAGCCAGCTGTCGAAAGGCTCGCGCGCGCCGATCCGGAACAGCTCCATGAGCACACCGCGCAGCCATCGGTGGCCGGGATCGGCATCGAAACGGCGATGCCAGTAGGCGTTCACGGGCCACGTGAGCGCATCTTCGAGTTCGAACACGGCCGATTCACCGAGCGTGGAGAACGCGCGCGCAACAGTGCGCGGCAGAATCAGCGCGTAATCGCAGCGGCTCAGGATGGCCGGCACCACCATGAAGTTCGGCACGGCAATCCGCACGCGCGAGGTGAGCCCATAGCGTTCGAGCAGTTCGACCGATTGCGGGTGGGACGTCACCGCGATGAAGTGCAGTCCCGCGGGCACGTTCGCATTCAGCGTATAGCCTTCCCGCAGTTCGAACTGCTCCGCCACGCGCCGCGCCATCAGCAGCACATAGCGCTCCTGCAGCAGTTCGCTATGGTGAAAGTGGCTCGATGCATGCGGGAAATGCCCGAGCGCAAAGTCGATGCGACCCGATTCGAGCGCGACGTTGAACTGGCTGTCGTCGATCTGATGGGTTTCGATCACCACACCAGGCGCTCGTGTATCGAGTTCGCGCATCAGCGTCGGCAGAAACGCGGCTTCGGCGAAGTCGCTCATATGCAGGCGGAACACGCGGCGCGACGTGGCGGCGCGGAACTGCGCGCCTTCATCGAGCATGTCCTGGAGGATCTCCAGTACGCGATCGATTGAAATCGCGAGGCGCTGCGCGCGCGGCGTCGCTTCGACACCGCCGGGCGTACGCACGAATAGCGCGTCGCGAAACACAAGTCGCAGACGCGCGAGCGCGTGACTCACTGAAGGCTGCGTGATTCCCAGCCGCAACGCCGCGCGGCCGACGTTTTTCTCGATGTACACCGCGTGAAATGCCTTCAGCAGGTTCAGATCGAGGTCCCGCACGCGCGGCGCCCCGGCGGTGTCCGTGAAGGACAGCGGGTCATGTTCGTGCGGATCGGAAGCGGCGGAATCGGCAGAATTGACGGAGTCGGCGGGATCGGTCTGCATGGGCGTCAGTTGCGCAGCGTGCGCTTCGCGGTGGCCGATGGCAGGCAGCCGAAGCGCCGCGCGTACGCCTTGGCGAAATGTCCAAAGCTGTGCACGCCGTGCTCGATGAAAATATCAGTCACCGACCGTTCAGACTGCGTCTGTAGTGCGCGGTGCACGGCCTCGAGCCGCCGCTCACGGATATAGCCCCCCGGCGACGTATTGAGGAACTGGCTGAAACCGTTCTGTAGCGTGCGCGTTGAAACACCGGCGGCACGCGCCAAGGCGTCCATCCGCAGCGGCTCGTCGAGGTGGGCGTCGATATAGTCGCGCGCGCGGCGCACGTGGACCGGCAGTGGCGCAGAGGAGGCACGGGCCAGCGTCGCGCTGTACGAATGCGGCAACTGGCTGAGCAGAACAGTCATCAGCCACTGCGTGAGATCGCGGCCGAAGATCCGTTCCTGCGCGGGCTCGTCGAACTGGTCGCACAGATTGCACAGGTAGCGCAGTGTCGACAAGAAAACCGTGGTGCCCGTGTGTGCATTGTCGAAAGCGAGATCGAACACGAGCGGTTGTTTGACGCTGTCGTTCAACATCTCGGCGAGCTTGACTTCGAGCGCCTGCCGGTCGATCCGCAAGAGCAGGTTGCGGCATTCACGATCCGTGACGATGCGGCTCATCCGTGCGGGCGATGACACGCTCAGGCTCCCGGCCCGCAGCGAAACGCGTTCGCCACCGGATTCCAGCGCGCATTGGCCGCTGAGTGTGGTGCGAAACAGGTAGTGATTGCCGATGTCGCCGGCATCGATGTGGGTTTCGCTGCCGTAGTGGAGTTCGAGGAGCATTGCCTGATGGAGCGCGACGCCGTATAGCTCGGCGTTGAGCGGGCCGCGGTGCGCGACTTCCATCTTGTGCGGGCACAGCACCTGTGAGACTTCCCGCTCGATATCCTCGCGGGCGTGCGATGCGATCAGACGGTTACGGTTTCTGCGTGAAATCGCGATTTCCATTCATGGGCCTCGAAGCGGGGAGCGCGCTCATCATGCGATGGCCAATTTTTTCGCGCAAGAACGGATCGACCCGGATGGCGAGATTGTTCATCAGGCGCGCGACGGCGCGCTCATTGAGTTGCCGGATTTGAATGCGGCTTGCGCGCGGTGAAGCGTCTTTGTGCCGGCGACCCCGTAGTCTGACGATCATCGAACAAGGAGAAGTGTGATGAATGTCAGCGTACTGGGCGGGGGCCATGGCTGCTATGCGGCCGTGATCGACATGCTGGAAAAAGGCCATAACGTGACGTGGTGGCGCCGTGATACGGTCGCCGCGGCGCGGCTGCGCGAACTCGGCGCGCTCAAGGTCAAGGACTTTCGCGGCGAGCGGCGGGTGCCGATCGGCACGGAGCCGGGCGCGATCCGTCTCGCCGACGATCTTGCGGAAGCGGTGGAGGGCGCAGCGCTCATCGTGATTCCCCTGCCTTCAACGACGCACGAAGCGCTGGCGGCTCAACTGGCACCATTTCTGGCGGACCATCAGGTGGTGTTCCTGCCGCCCGGCACGTTCGGCAGCTATGTGTTCGCGAAGGCGATGCACGAGGCGGGCAATGCGCACGAGGTGGCTTTCGCGGAGACCGGCACGTTGCCGTACCTCGCACGAAAACATGGCGAAGACAATGTGGTGGTGAGCGCGTACGCCACGCGCCTGCCGAGCGGCGTCTTTCCCGCACGGTTTGCGACGTGGGCGGTTCCGGTGCTGCAGGCGGCCTATCCATCGGTCGAACCGATCGAGGACGCATTGAGCGGCGCCTTGATGAACGCGGGGCCGGTGATCCACCCGCCATTGATCATGATGAACGCCGGCCCGCTCGAGCACTTCGATGCCTGGGACATCCACAACGAAGGCACGCAACCGTCGATCCGCCGCGTAACCAGTGTGCTCGACGCCGAACGTATGGCGGTACGCGAGGCCCTCGGCTACGGTGCGCCGCATTTTCCGCTCGCCGACCATTACGCGAGCGAGGGCGACGAGTGGATGTACGGCCGTGGCGCGCACGGCAAGCTGACCGATAGCGGCGACTGGCGCGAGGATATCGATCTCAAGACGCACCGCTATATGCTCGAGGATACGCGGCTCGGTTTGTCGTTTCTCGTTTCGGCGGGACGCTGGGCCGGGGTGCCGACACCGGTCGCCGAAGGTCTGCTGAATCTGGCGAGCGCCGTATCGGAGCGCGACCTGTACGGCGAAGGCCGCACGCTCGAGCGGCTGGGCCTCGCGTCGCTTTCGCGCGGGGCGATGACCGCCTTGCTCGAACGGGGTTTCAACCAATGAGCGCGGCCGTCGAGATCCAGCACGTTCATATCCTCGGTGCGGGGCGGATGGGGCAAGGCATCGCGCTCGCGTTCGCTTATGCGGGCTTGCACGTGACGCTGATCGACTTCAAGGAACGCGACCCGGCCGCCCGTAGCGCCTTTGCGGCGGCTGCGCGTGGCGAGATCGTGCGGCAGTTGCAGACGCAGGTGGTGTTCGGCCGCATCAGCGAGGCGCAGGCCGTGGAGACGATGGCGCGCATCGTCATCGTGGATCGTGAGCGCGCGCGGGAAGGGCTTGCTGAAGGCGAGATCGTCTTCGAGGCCGTGCCGGAAGTGATGGAGGCCAAGCAGGTCGCGTTTGCCTGGCTCTGTGAGCACGCTGGGGCAGACGTGTTGTTTGCATCGACTACTTCCACGTTTCTGGTGACCGAGCTTCAGCAGGTGGTGGCGCATCCCGGGCGGCTTCTCAACGCGCACTGGCTCAACCCGGCTCACCTGATGCCGCTCGTCGAGGTCAGTCGTAGCGATGCCACGGCGAAAGAGACCGTTGAGCGCGTGGTCGCCTTGCTGCGCCGGGTCGGCAAGGTGCCGGTGGTGTGCGCGCCATCGGCGGGATACATCGTGCCACGCATCCAGGCACTGGCGATGAATGAGGCCGCGCGCATGGTCGAGGAGGGCGTGGCCAGCGCGGAAGACATCGATACGGCTATCCGTACCGGTTTCGGTTTGCGGTTTTCCGTGCTGGGTCTGCTCGAATTTATCGACTGGGGCGGCTGCGACATTCTCTACTATGCATCGCACTATCTGGCGCGGGCGATCGATCCACGCTTCCTGCCCGCCGCGATCGTCAGCGGCAACATGCAAGAAGGCCGCGATGGCCTGCGCGATGCGCGTGGCTTCTACGATTACGCGGATGTTGATGTGCCGGCGTATCTGCATAAACGGCTCGGTGAATTCAGCCGTTTGCTCGACAGCACGGGACTCGCGCCAGTATTTAATGCCGCGTTGAAAAGCTGAGCGGAGTCTGCGAACAATGCGCTTACGGTATTGGCCGGTACGAGGACCACCGAAGGCTGATTGCGAAAGCTGTTCTCAGAACAGCTGTTTCTGCCCCGAGATCAACGTCGTAAAGTCATCGCGCAAGAGTGGCAGGATCGCGTCAGCAACCGGTTGCAACTGCCGTGTCAGATAGTGTCCGTAGTCGATCGCCGAGCGCAGCGTTTCGAGCGGTTCCGGTCCGGCGGTTGTCATCACATAGCTGATCCAGCCGCCGTTCTGATATTGCAACGGACGGCCCTGTTGCCGGTTGAACTCATCGGCCACGCGTGCCGCGCGCACATGCGGCGGCACATTGCGCTCGTAATCGCCGAGTGACCGGCGCAAACGCTTGCGGTACACGAGCTGATCGTCCAGTTTTCCTGCCAGCGTATCGCGCACGTAGTCGCGTACATAGTCCTGATAGGGCAGTTTCCTGAATATTCGCCCATAGAGTTCCTGCTGGAACTGCTGGGCGAGCGGTGTCCAGTCGGTCCGCACTGTTTCGAGCCCTTTGTAGACGATCTCCTCGCTGCCGTCGGGCAGAACAGTCAGCCCGGCATAGCGTTTCTTGCTGCCTTCCTCGGCGCCGCGTATCGTCGGCATGAAGAAACGCTTGTAGTGCCGCTCGAATTGCAACTCGAGCGCGTTCTCGAGGCTGAAACGCTCTTGCAGGTTCTGCCGCCACCACGCGTTGATATGTTCAACGAGCGCCCGGCCGATGCGGCTCGCTTCTTCCTCGTTATGCGCGTGCTTTAGCCACACGAAAGTCGAATCCGTGTCGCCGTAAATGACCTCGTAGCCTTGCGCCTCGATCAGCTCACGCGTGGTGTGCATGATTTCATGCCCGCGCATGGTGATCGACGACGCGAGACGCGGGTCGAAGAACCGGCAGCCTGTGGATCCGAGCACGCCGTAAAAGGCGTTCATGATGATCTTCAGCGCCTGCGAAAGCGGCTTGTTGTGCTCGCGTTTGGCCGTTTCGCGCCCCTGCCAGACCTGGTCGACGATCGACGGCAAACAATGATGTGCGCGCGAGAATCGTGCGCCGAGAAAACCCGGCACCGATTGATCGTCGCCGGGGTTCAGTATGCCTTCCACGAGACCCAGCGGGTCGATCAGAAACGTCCGGATGATCGACGGGTACAGGCTCTTGTAGTCGAGTACCAGGACGGAATCGTAGAGGCCGGGCCGCGAATCCATCACGAAGCCGCCAGGGCTCGCGGCACCGGCAACGTCACCGAGATTCGGCGCGACATAGCCTTGCCGATGCATTCGCGGCATATACAGATGCGTGAACGCCGCGACCGACCCGCCGTTTCGGTCCGCAGGCAGGCCGGTGACCGTCGCGCGCTCCAGCAGGAACGGCAGCAATTCGGTCTTCGCAAAGATGCGCGTGACCAGCTCGCAATCTTTCAGGTTGTACTGCGCGAGCGCAGGTTTGTCCTCGTCGAAGCGGCGCTGGATTTCATCCATGCGCTGGTACGGATTGTCGATCGATTTGCCTTCGCCCAACACCGTGCGCGATACGTATTCGAGGCTGAACGATGGAAAACTCCACGTTGCGGACCGCAGCGCTTCGATACCGTCGATGATCCATCTTCCCGCGGCACCCGCGAAGAAGTGGTTCTGCTTGTGGCCGTGCTCGCGCCATTCCATCACTGCGCCGCCGCGGCCGAGTCGCAGCGGCACGCGATATTGTTCGGCATGCTGCTGCAGCACGCGCAGATCGAACTGCACGAGGTTCCAGCCGATGATCGCATCAGGGTCGTGCCGTTCCATCCACGTGTTCAGTTTTTCGAGCAACTGTGCGCGGGTTTCGCAGTATTCGAGGTCGAAATCGACACCGCTGGCGTCGCCGTTCGGCGGCCCGAGCATATACACCTGACGCTGCCCGCAACCTTCGAGCGCGATGGAATAGAGTTCGGCGTGCGCGCTGGTTTCGATATCGAGTGACACCAGCTTCAATGGCGGCCGGTAGTTCGTAGCCGGCTTCAACTCGCTGTTCAGAAGCGGGCTGTTATTCTGTGCATCGCCACCGAACCACACTGGCGCGGTGATGAAACGCTCCATCATGTAGCGCTCGGGCGGGAAAATGTCGGCCTCGTAGACATCGACGCCGCCTTGCTTCAGGCGTTTTTCGAAGCCCGTCAATTGCCGGTACTGCTGGCAGTAAAGCCCCATCACCGGCCGATGCTGGAAGTCGCGCAGATCGAGCGGGCGCAGATCGAGCGGCGCTTCACGGCGCAGGATCGTTTCGGCGCGCTCGCGGTGTTCGGCCGGAATGAACGCCACCGAAGGCTGGGGGCGCAGCCGGATGTGACGGGGCCCGCCGTCTGTTGCCAGCCAGAAATCCACTTCGGTGCCGGCGGGCGTATCCCGCCAATGTCGGGTCAGAATGAAACCCTGTTCAAGCTCAGTCAAACTTCCACCTCTAAACGGGCGTCATCGCCTGGTGCGATTTTACCGTTATGCGGTTGCTATCGCGGCTGTATTGGTGCGATCGCAACCGGGTTGACGCTGATGTAGCGATGCCGCCGCGGGACGGAAGGGCTGCAGAGAGACGGGGCCTCGCGGATGGCGGTCCGGATGCAGACGCGCCGCGTAGTCTGTATGATCGTTTTGCAGCGATTCCTTCGGCGCAGGCCATGCGCCGGTCAAGTCTACTAAGAACGGAGTAAACGATATGACTTTGAGCAAACTCGTTGTTGTGGTCGCGGTAGCTGCAACCAGCTTTGGTGCGCAGGCGCAAGTCGCCGGCACGCAACCCCTGAGCGTCACGGTCGAGCAGTCGAATGCGCTGCTGAGCGGCTGGAGTGTGAAGAAGAGCATTCTCGGCAAGGCCGTGTATAACGACCAGAACGAAAAGATCGGTTCGATCCGCGACCTGGTGGTTGCGCCCGATGGCTCGCTATCCGCAGCAATCGTCTCAGCCGGTGGATTTCTCGGCGTGGCGTCGCATGACGTAGCGGTGCCTGTCGCCGCGCTGGATATTCGTTCTGGGAATTTCTATCTGGCTGGCGCGACCAAGGACGCCTTGAAGGCGACCCCCGAGTTTCAGTACAACAAGGTTCAGACGCCGCCGAAGCCTAAAAAGCTGACTGGCCAGTAATGCGCGGAACCGGCGGATTCGCGGGCCGGGCTGCAACAGACGGCTCTTGAATCACGCAGCAAAAGAAAACGGCGCTCGCAGCGCGAATCGGTAGCTTGCCAGGACCGGTTCACGTTTGCGGCGCCGTTTTTGCCTTCAGTGAGGCCCTGTCAGACTATCGCTCACGCTTCCAGAGCGAGCGTGGCGAAGGTGCCCAGCCAGTGTTCACCCATGTAGTCGCCGGCTACGTGCGGCAGGGCGCTCTGAAGATGACGCTCGGCCGAATCGAACAGCGCTGTCCGGCGTATGTCGCCGGCGGGCAGCGCGCGCGCCAGCGACCGCTGGCACCACGCGCGGCTCAGATTCAGACCATCCAGGTGGGCGATCTTGCCGTCGGTACGATCGGTCACGGTGACGGGTTCGAACAGCGTAGCGGGCTTCTTCGCGCCAAGATCGGGCAGAAAGCGCCGGAACCATTCGACGAATTGCGCGGGAGGCAATACGCGCCGCATCAATTCCGCTTCCATCAGCGAAGGCGACAAGAATTCGTCGCCGGCCGGCTCCCATGCCTGACATGCGACATCGTTCAGAAACCAGCGCTCCGCTGTATTCACCAGCAGTGCTTCAAGTGATTCACGCGAAGTTTGCCGCGCGAAATCGAGCGTGAGCGCGAGCGCGAACGCCATGTTGAAGTGCGTGCCAACGCGCAACGGGTAGGTTGCCTTGGGTAGAAATTCCTCGAAGCGATCGACAAAGGCCTCGGTAAGCGGCGCAAAAGTCCTGGACCAGCGCGCGGCTTGCGATAGCTTCAGGGAATGAAGCTGCGCGCTCAGCGCGAGCAACCACGCCCAGCCGTACGGGCGCTCAAATCCGCGGTTGTGCGGCAGGTCGAGATACGCAAGCTCACCGGCCACATTCGCTTCAGTGAAATGCTCGTCGACCACCGCGACGATGCGTGCCGCTTCAGGCAGATCGGGAAATCGTTCGAGCAGATGCAGGATCAGCCAGTAGCCATGTACGCACGAATGCCAGTCGTAGCTGCCATAAAAAATCGGATGCAATGCACGCGGGCCCTGCACATCTTGCGGACCGGCGAGCGAGTGAGTCAGCTTGTTCGGATACTCACGTGTGAGATGGGCGAGCGCCAGATTGGCGAATCTGGAAGCGAATTCGGGGGTGAGTTGAACAGTCATCGGCGCCTCCTCAAAAGCGGAATACGAACAGATATAGCAGTATGGTATTGACGACCAGCAATAGTAAAGCAGTCGGCCACTGTGCCTTGATCACGCCGTTCTGGTCTTTCAGTTCCAGCAGCGCGGCGGGCACGATATTGAAGTTGGCGGCCATTGGCGTCATCAAAGTGCCGCAGAAGCCGCACAGCATGCCGATTGCGCCAAGGATAGCCGGGTTGCCGTGGAATTGATGCACGATCAATGGCAGGCCAATGCCGGCTGTCATGACCGGGAAAGCGGCGAAGGCATTGCCCATGATCATCGTGAAGATCGCCATGCCGAATGTATAAGCCGCGACCACCGCGAAAGCGGAGTCGACCGGAATCCACGTTTTCACGAGATCCGACATCACGTGACCCACGCCGGCAATCGCGAACAGCGCGCCGAGGGCGGCCAGCATCTGCGGCAGAATGGCGGCCCAACCCACGGTGTCCATGGTCTGCCGCGCATCTTTCAATGCGTGCACCGGCGAGTCGCGCAACATGAAAAGCGCCGCGCCAAAAGCGACTAACGTACCCAGTACGAGCGAAATCAGCGTGACGTTCTTCGGTTCAACGAACGGTACATATTTCAGTGTCAACGTGCCGAGCAAGGTAATGACCGGAATCAGCAGCGCCGGTATGAAAAGCCTGTTGCCGAAGCGCTGCGCGTTTGTTTCGCGGCGCGCGGCGGCTGCTTCGCTATTGCTGTCTGCTTTGCCTTTGCCGAGCTTGCCGGAACCGGCGATCAAGGCGAGTGCGATGGCGAGGCAACCGGTCACGAAATGCGGCAGTTCTCCGCCGAACATGAAGGTGATCGCATAGATGCCCCAGAACAGAAAATTGACGACGCGGCGCGGATTCGAGCGGTCCTGCAGATTAAAGAGCGCGAACGCGGCAAACATCAAACCGGCCAGCACGTAGAGGGATTCGAGTTTGATCATCATCGTGCGATACCTTGTCCCTGTGCCCGTTTGATTCCCAACGTATTCATCTTGTGCGACAGATTGCGGTCGAGCAGCATCAGGCGCACGGCATGAATCACGAGTGCGGCGATCGCGGTGGGAATCGCCCACACCGACACATGCAAGGGTTCGACCATGATGCCGTTCTGTTCGAGGAAGCCTTTGATCAGCAGGATCGACTGAATCGCGATGAAAATGTCTTCGCCGAAGAACACGGCAATGTTGTCGACCGCCGAAGCATTCGCGCGAATCTGCTGGCGCACCGCATCGGGCAATTCGCCATAGCGGTTCGCTGCGGCAGCCTCGGCCATCGGCGCGATCAGCGGGCGCACCATCTGCGCATGACCGCCGAGCGACGTCAGTCCAAGCGCGGCAGTGATCTGGCGAATCACGAAATACAGCATCAGCACGCGACCGGTGGTGGCGGCGTGCAAACGTGAAATCAGGTGCTTGGCCTGTTCTTTCAGGCCGTTGCGTTCGAGCAGCGCAATCACGGGCAGCGTGAGCCAGATCAGGCCCATGTAGCGGTTATCGGCGAATGCTTTGCCGAATGCGCTGACGATCTCCACGGGTTGCAGGCCGCCGGCAATGCCCGTGGCGATCCCCGCGATCGTCACCACCAGTAGCGCGTTGAAGCGCAATGCGAAGCCGAGTACGACGATCGGCACGCCAATCAAAACCCACATGCTGTTCTCCTGTGTCGCTGTTATGTCGTTTCTTTACTGCTGCGCGCGTTGCTCCGCATGGCTTGCCAGAGCCGGTTGCACTCGGACAGTGTCGGGTTGCGCCAGGTTGCAATAGCTCGCAGGCGACGAAATCTAACACGATAATTTATCGATAAATAGTCAGCAAAATGAAGTTTTCGGGTAAACGCCAGGGGGCGAGCGGTCACGCCGGGGACGCCGACGGCAGCCCGCTCAACCTTGCCGTACATGACGGTCGCTTTGTCGGCATCGAGCCGATCCCGATGCCCGGCACCGAGAGCCGTTGGGTGACGACGCGCTTCGTCGACATGAGACATGAACGACATGAACGACATGAACGACATGAACGACATGCACGTCAACATTGTCACGTTCCAGCCTTGCGGCGTGATCCGTTCGCCGAGACTCACGTGATGGAGCACGGCCTGTATGTGCTGGAAGGCAAAGCGGTTTATCGCTTGAATCAGGACTGGGTCGAAGTCGAGGCGGGTGACTTCATGTGGTTGCGCGCCTTTTGCCCACAAGCCTGCTATGCAGGCGGCCCCGACCGTTTCCGCTACCTGCTGTACAAAGACGTCAACCGGCATATGAAGTTGACGCTCAACGCACCACGATAAATCCGCTCCGGCCTCAATAATGGCTACGCTGCCACAGCGTTGGCGGCGTTTCCAGCAGATGGCGCAGACCTGCGCGGTCGAACGCGCGATCCGCGGCCGCCGACACCCGCTCGAGTATGTCTCCTTCGTCGACTGACAGCACCCGGTAGTTCTCCATCAGGATTTTGCCGCCGACCATCGTCATGCACACGTCGCCGGCATTCGCGAAGCAGGTGACGCGATGGACGGGCATATTCATCGGCATGAGGTGCGGCTTGTACAGGTCGACCAGAATGATGTCGGCCTGCTTGCCCACTTCCAGCGAACCGATCTCGTCGTCGAGCGTCAGCGCTTTGGCGGCGTCGATCGTGACCATTTCGAGCACCTTGCCGTGCGGCAGGATGTTCGGGTCACGAAAATGACGGCGGTGGTAGTGCATGCATTGCCACATGTGGCGGAACATGTCGTAACCGCGGTCGGGTGCCGCGCCATCCGAGCCGATCGCCACCGTCACGCCGGCATCGATGAGTTCCGGTACAGGACAACGTCCGATGATCGACATGATCGCGCTTGGGTTGTGCACGATCGAGGCGCCTGTCTCGACGCACGCAGCGATGTCCGCGGTGCTCAGATCGATGGCGTGCGACATGAACGACTTCGCGTTCAGCAGTCCCAGCTCGCGATGCGCGAAATCCAGCGAGCCGGTGCGATGGCCATCCTGCGTGAAGCTTAAACCGCGTTCGCCGGCCAACGCTGTGTACCGCTCGGCCTGACGCCGGAAGATAGGTTCGTGTGCTGCCTGCTCGGGATAGTGCTGCGGAGCATAGACGGGTAGCGTCAACGCAATCTGGATACGGCCGTTGGCGTCACCATGGCATGCGTCGATGATCTCTTTGCAAACCTCGTACATCTGCGCGAAATCGACATCGCGCGTCACGCTGCCGTTCGCTCCGTGCTGAGTGTAGGCACGTGGTTCGGGTGGGCGCGACGGACCGACCGCGACGATCGAGCGGGTCCCCGTCTTGACTACCGCGTCGCAGTGACGCCGCGCATACACGGGGTCGTCGACGCGCATGATCGAATCGCCGCCGCCGAGCAGCGATACGCCCGTTGTCACACCTGCCTTGAGGCGCTCCAGAGCGGCAAGATGCGATTCCATTTCCCAGAACGTTTCGTCCGATGCGCGCGTATAGATCGCCTCGCACGCCGCAGACCACGCATCGCCGTTCGCGCCACCGATCGTCCTGAGCATGGCGTGTCCAGCATGGGCGTGCGCGTCGATCAGGCCTGGCAGTACCGCTTTGCGGCGTGCGTCGATGATGCGGTCTGCCTGGTATTGCTGCGCGAGCACGCGGGTCTCTCCGACGGCGACGATGCGATCACCGCTGATGGCCACCGCGCCATCGTCGATGACGCGGCGCGTAGGATCGAGCGTGATGACGCAGCCGTGTTCTATGAGTATGTCTACCGGTTGCCTGTCGTTCATATGCGGGTTCTTCTTGTGGGGTATTCGCGCGCCGTTATGCCGCGTCGACCAGTTCGCCGTCGCGCCCGACGATGCGTCCGTTGGCCATGACCAGCTTGCGTCTGGGACGGGCGACCACGGCATGCGCGACGGATTCGGCATCGACCAGCACGAGGTCCGCGCGCGCGCCGACGCGCAGACCATAGTCGCTGAAACCGCAAGCTTGAGCGGCAGCGTTGCTCACGCAGTCGAATGCGATCGCGAGGTCGTCGTCGCGCCGCAAGTCGTAGCGCATGCCGATCAGCATTGCGCGCTCGAGCATGTCCGGTACGCCATACGGCGACCAGGTGTCGCGAATGCCGTCGTTGCCGCCAAAGATTGTGATGCCTTTGTCCCTGCAAATCTTGAGCGGAGGAACAGGGCGAGACGGCGGCGCGCTGGTCAGAAGCGCCACGCGCAGATGCGCTATCCGCTCGAGCAACGCGTCGCGTTCACGTTCCGGTAATGCGCCGAGGCAGAACGCGTGGCTGACGACCACCTGACCCTGCATGCCCAGCGCCTCGACGCGATCGAGCAGCAGTTTCAGCGTGAATGCGCCGACTTCACCGGGCTCGTGCAGATGGATATCGATCGGCTTGCGGTAGCGTTCCGCCAGCTCAAAGGTCGCGTTGAGCGAGGCAACGGGATCGCCGTCGATCAAGGCGGGATCGAGCGCGCCGAGTACGTCGGCACCTTCAGCGAGCGCGCTGCCGAGCAGTTCTACCGTGCCGGGACGGATCAACATCCCCGACTGGGGAAACGCGACGATCTGCATGTCCAGCACATCGCGCATCGTCTGCCGCGTGCCGATCACGCCTTCGAGATAACGCAATTGCGCGTCAGTATCGATGTCAACGTGGGTGCGCAGGCGCGTCGTGCCTGCCTGAACAAATGCCCGCGCCAGCGCGAGCGACTGGGTGGCCGCATCGTGTCCCGACGTCTTGCGCCATTCGCGCTCGTTGTTGATCCGGTCAATGAGTGCGGGGCCGACTTCGTTGCGATACCACGAACGGCCCCAGTTGCTTTTGTCGATGTGCGTGTGCCCTTCGACGAAGCCCGGCAGCAGCAACGCGCCGCCGCCGTCTTCGGCCAGCGCGCCAGGCTGCGCTTCGGCATGCGGCCCGAGCGCCTCGATGCGGCCGTCGGCGATGGATACGGAAACCGATTGGCCGTCAGCCAGCCGGACATTGGAGAGAAGAAGAGAGCGAGTCATGTTGGTTATGCCGATTCGACGGAAGTGGCGATACGGGCCCGCAGCGCGCGCTGCGCGGTGCTGATCGCGATGAACACCACGGCATTGGCGAACAGCGCGACGAGGCCCGTGTTGATGGAAGTGAAAGCGATGGGCGCGGCCGGGAAAACAGAGGCCAGCGTCATGCCGCGCCAGTTCACCAGCGCCAGCACGATCCCGCCTGCAAAGATACCGCCGAATGCCGCTTCCCGGGTGCCGAATGGGCGCTTCAGGAAACTCGAGGCGAGCATGGGCACCAGTTGTGTCAGCAGGCTCGACGAGAAGATTGCGAGCGCGACGAAGTTCGAGCCGCCGCGCAGCACGAAGTAGACGACGACCAGCGTGAACAGCGGCAACGCGATTCGCGCGACGCGCCCGACCTGCTGGTCGCTCGCCTGTGGTGCGAAGCCTTCGCGGTAGATGTTGCGGGCGATCATCGTCGACGCATTGAGCATGATCAGCGAGCCCGGCACCAATGCCGTGAGCAGACCGGCGCCGCCGACGATCCCAACAAACCACGACGGGAAAGTCTGCTTGACGAGCCGCAGCAGCGCGAGATCGGTTTGTGCGCCTTCGAGTCCGTGCACCGTCAATACCGCGGCGAAACCGACGAGGAACAGGAATGCGATCAACACCTGGTAGATCGGCATCAGCATGGTGTTCTTGCGCAGCGCCGACGCGTCGCGTGCCACGTAGACGGCCGTGAAGCCGTGCGGGTACAGGTAGTAGCCAAGCGACGTCAGCAGGAGTGTCGAGTTGTACCAGCTCAGATTGAAACCGCGCTCCGGCATGCGCAGCAGTTCCGGATGGACGGCGTCGATGCGCGCGAACATCTCGCCGAAGCCGCCGAAGTAATGCAGCGGCAAATAGGTGCCGAGAAAAATCGCGAGCCCGAGGATCAGCACATCCTTGAAGATCGCAATGCTTGCCGAACCGTGGATGCCCGATACGCTCATGTACAGGACCATCAGGGTCGCACTGATCCAGATGGCGGTGTCTTGCGAGATCGAACCGTATGACATCTCGGAGACGATAATGCCGAGACCGCGTAACTGGATGATCAGCAACGACACCATCGCGAATACGGCCACCACCGACACCAGCACGCCGATGGCGCGGCTGTTGTACTTCGACGCGAAATAATCGGCGAACGACACGAGGCCGTGTTCCTTCGCATAGCGCCAGATGGCGGGCAGCATCCAGTAACCGAACACGTACGCGAGGCAGCCGTACGACAGGATGTAGAACGCCGGTACTCCCTTGCTGTAGGTCCAGCCACTCGCGCCCAGAAACGAGAAGGTCGAGAAAGCCTCACCTGCCATTAGCAGGAAGGTAAGCAGCGACCCGAATCCGCGTCCGCCGACAGCCCATTGTTCCAGGCTGAACGTCTTGCCGCGACGCGCGTACAGGCCGACCGCCAGCGCGAAGAGGGCAAACAGAACGATGATGACGAGGGCCGGGTTCATTGTCCGTCTCCCGTGCGCTCGCCCGCGCGTGCCGCTTCGTCGCGGCTGTCGAGATAATAGATGAATGCGAGGATGGCGGCCGTTGCAGCCATCCAGAACAGATTCCACACAAGCAGAAACGGCAGGCCGAACAGGAGCGGCGTACTGGCGGCGAGTGTGCCGCCCGAATAGATGCCGATGAACGGCAGCGCGGCCAGCAGAAAACGAAGTTTCATAGGATCCTCCCGGCCGTGCCCGCCAGCATCATGCCTGCGTCGATGCCCACGGGTGGCTTCCTCCAACTGTTCGTCAACTGCGGTTTCTTCATGCCTGTCTCCGGGTATTTATCTCGTGATGGGGGCTTTTCTTTCGCTGACACGGCGGTGTCGCGTCGCGCTTTGCCCACCTTCGAGTTTTCTTGTCTGATGTCGAAGCGGAGTGGCCGGCCATTGAGAGGCCACCGAAATCACCGTATCGACAGCGCTTGATGTTATCCATCTCACCCGACATTCAGAAATTAAATGTTCGAATGCCTATCAGTTGAAAATCGAATACTATTGGTTAGAAATATGCCGTTATCAGGCGCTGCCTTGCCTGAATGGAGATTCGATGAAATCGAACGCCAAAGTACGTACACCGCTATTCGATCTGGATCTGCTCAAGGCCATCGTCATGGTGGCCGATTGCGGCACCTTTACGGCGGCCTCCGCACGGCTTCATTCCACGCAGTCCACCGTGAGCCAGAAAGTGCGGCGTCTGGAGGACATGGCAGGACACAAGCTTCTCGAGCGAGGCAGCCGTGACGTGAGTCCGACCGATGCCGGCGAAACGCTGCTCGCCTACGCGCGCCGGATGCTTGCGCTGAACGATGAAATGATCGAGGCGCTGTCGGGCGCGACGGTGGGGCTGACTGTCCGGCTGGGTGTGCCGGAGGATTTCGTCGGTGGGCCGACAACCCATATGCTCGCCGCGTTCAACCGCAAGCATCCGCAGGTGAAGCTGGAAGTGACCAGCGGATTGAGCCGCGACCTTGGCAGCAGCTATGATCGCGGTGACCTCGATCTGATCCTCGTGAAGCAGCGGCGCAACAGCCGCGAGGCCGTCGCGTGCTGGCCGGAGCAATTGAGGTGGATCGACAGTGCGAAGAACCCTTCGTTCCAGCTTGAACCAGTTCCCATCGTCGCGTTTCCCCCGCGGGGGCTTTATCGTGACGACATGACCAACGCGATCGAAGGACTCGGACGCCGCTGGCGGATGAGCTTTATCAGTTCGAGTTTGAGCGGAATCCAGGCGGCTGTTGCCGATGGTCTCGGCATCAGTCTTCTTCCCGCGCGCGCGGTGACGGCGGATCACGCCGTGCTGACACCGAAAAGCGGGCTGCCTTCAATCGAAACCATGGATATCGCGCTGCTTCATCGCCCGACCGCAGATGCCGCCGTCAAGGAACTTGCGCGCGCGTTGGCACGTATGTTCGGGCCGCAGCGACGATGAAGCATTCGAATGTCGGGGATTGAGGTCGGGGTTCTGGGCGCACGGCGTGTGCGGGGACTGCACAGGCACGATGGGCCGGATGCTAATAAAAGCACTCAATTCGTCGCCGAAAAACCGCCTAAAACAACTCAAGTATCCGGTGGTACATCATCCCGAGCTCTAACGCCGGCCCGCGCAAGGCCGGACCACCCGGAAAGCGCGCATGCCGCAGTTGCGCGAACAGATCGAAGGCTGCCGTCTCACCGGCCATGGCCTTTGCAATGACGCGACCTGCAATCCCGGTCAACGCCACGCCGTGCCCGGAAAAACCCTGCACGTAGAAGTAATTCGGATCGATCGAACCAAAATCCGGCGCGCGATTACGCGTGACGTCGACAAAACCGCCCCACGCATAGTCGATTCGCACATCGCCGAGTTGCGGGAACACGCCGATCATGCGCTCGCGAATCTCTTCGCCGAGTTGCACGGGTGATGCACCGGTCGAACTCGCCCGGCCGCCGAACAGCACGCGGTGATCAGCCGACAAGCGGAAGTAATCGAGGAAGAAGTTATTGTCGCAAATCGCCTCGCGTCCTTTGATCAACGCGTCGGCGCGTGCCTGGCCGAGCGGCTCCGTGGCGACGATATACGAGGCAATCGGCGCGATGCGCGCGGCCACCGGCGCGGGCAACACGTCGCCGATCGTTGCATTGCCGCATGCCGCGACGAACCGGCAGCGCACCTCGCCACTAGCAGTGCGCACGACAGGCCGTGCGCCGCGCACGACTTCGATCACCGGCGAATGCGCGAACAGTTGAGCACCTTCACGACGTGCTGCGTCGGCGAGGCCGAGACAGTATTTGAGCGGATGCAGATGGCCCGAAAACGGATCGTAGACGCCCGCCAGATAGCGTTTCGAAGCGACGCGTGAACGCACTTCATCGGTATCGAGCCATGCGAGTTTCGTGTAGCCCCAGCGTTGCGCGGCCGACTCCATCCACGAACGCAAATCCGGTACACGCTTCGGTTTTGTCGCCACCGTCAGATAACCGGAGGTGAAATCGCAATCGATGCCGTAGCGTTCGATGCGCTCGCGCACCAGGGCCACGCCTTCAACCGACATAGCCCATGCGGCGCGCGCACCGTCTAGCCCGAGTTGCCGCTCGATGACCTCGTCTTTCGCGAAACCCACCAGCGTTTGTCCACCGTTGCGGCCCGATGCGCCCCAACCCGGACGATGCGCATCGAGCACCACCACCGACAATCCACGCGCCCGGCATTCCAGCGCCACCGACAACCCCGAGAAGCCCGCGCCGATCACGCAGACATCGGCCTCCAGCGTGCCGTCGAGCACTGGATCGTCGGTCAGCGGCCGTGCGGCGCTCGCCTCGTAGTAGGAGTTGGCGATCAGCGCGTCGGCGCGGCGGTCGAGAGTATTAAAACCAGGAGTCGGAGCATTCATCAAAGCAGGTCCTTCATTCGATACCAGGCCATCGCAAGTACGAGGGCAGGGGTGCGCAGTGTAGCGCCGCCAGGAAAGTTGCGGTGACGAATCTTGCCGAACAGATCGAAGCGCGACGCCTGGCCGTCTATGGCCTCGGCGATCAGCTTGCCCGCGAGCCCGGTGGTGTTCACGCCGTGGCCGGAGAAACCCTGCGCGAAATACACTGTAGGCGACAGCCTGCCGAAATGCGGCGCGCGATTCATCGTGATGTCGACGAAACCGCCCCACGCATAGTCGATTTTGACATCGTCGAGCTGCGGGAAGGTCTTTAGCATATCGCGGCGCATCGCTTCGCCGAGGTTGCGCGGCGCGAGTTTGGAATAGCTGACTTTGCCGCCCCACAGCAGGCGATTGTCGGGGGCGGGGCGGAAATAATCGAGCACAAAGCGGCTGTCGCACACGGCCGCTTTCGCCGGCATCAGCGCTTCGGCACGATCGGGGTCGAGCGGTTCGGTGGCGATCACGTAGGTGCCGACCGGCATGATTTTGCTGGCGACGTCCGGTGCGAGTTGGCCGAGATAGGTATTACAGGCGAGCACGACGAATTGCGCCTGCACTTTGCCGCGCGCGGTTTCGGCCACGTGCCGACCGTTTTCCACACGCAACACGGTGACGCAACTGTCTTCGAAAATCTGTACGCCGGCCGCGCGTGCCGCGCGCGCCAGACCGAGCGTGTAATTCAACGGATGCAGATGGCCGCTGTCCGCATCGAACAATCCGCCGAGGTAGCGCTGCGATTGAACATAGTCGCCGACGCCATCGGCGTCGACATAACTGAAGCGGTCGTAACCGAAGCGTTTTTGCGCTTCGTCGCGCCATTTTTGTAGCGCATCTGTATCGCGCGGTTTGTTCGCCGCGGTCAAATAACCGATAGTCAGGTCGCAATCGATCTGGTGCTTCGCGACGCGCTCCTTGACGATATCCAGGGTTTCGAGCCCCATGTCCCAAACACGCTTCACGTCATCCGCGGGCATGAACTTCGCGAATGTATCGATATCGCAGGCAAAGCCGCCGATCAACTGGCCACCATTGCGGCCGCTCGCGGCCCATCCAACTTTCGACGCTTCGAGCACCGCGACCGAATGGCCGCGTTCGGCGAGATTCAACGCAGTCGAAATGCCGGTGAGGCCCGCGCCGATCACACAGACGTCGACGTTGAGTGTCTCTTCGAGCGGCGGATGGCGGGTGGTGTCGTTAGCGGTTGCTGCGTAATACGAGGTGACGTGAGGCTGGTTCGAGAATCGGAGCATAGGCAGAGCATGCAGAAGAGGCCTTGACGCGTGGCCCGCGATACAGCCGGGCCACGCGATGAGGCGGGTCGTT
>NZ_JAQQCH010000016.1:0-182945 GCF_046030555.1 Paraburkholderia sediminicola
GAAGCCATGCGGGTGGCGCGGTGCGCTTTGTGAGACGGGAAAGGGTCAATGATAGCGCCAACGGTGTGTACTCTGGCCTTCAGCGAACCCTCGGCGAAAGCCCGAGCGTCCTCGGCAAAGTGGCGTCCGACCGTTCGGTCGGAGAATTCTTCGCATGCGCTTGCGGGTCCCGTTCAACCCAAAAACGCCCAAAGTCCCGTCACAGCTCCGATTTCAGGCGTCAACGCGCGGCTGGATCATGGGGTAGAATTCCATTTTGGAATAAGGATCGGAAGATGCACTGGCAGCCTCGGATCGCCCATTTGATGCCCGTCCCGCGTGAGTCTTGCCCCGCGGCGGAGCGTCACGTCCGCCACGCACGATCGTGTAGCTGTCTCTGAGCGCCGTGAAGCGACCGATGTGGGTAGGCCGTCGGTTGCGCTTCGCTCCCCTAGAAGATTTCCAGCATTGCGCTCCACGCGCACTGTCCGCCGGCGCCTCACCCATGAGCGCGCCCGGTTGACCCACAGAGTCGTCCGAACATGAACGCACCTCAAGTTTTCGATCCGCACGGGGCCGCCATTGCGGTGGCCGCCGATCCCGAAGCGCGTCTGCGCGAAATTCCCTATAACTACACGTCGTTTTCCGACCGCGAAATCGTCATCCGTCTGCTTGGCGACGAAGCCTGGGCGGCTTTGGCCGAACTGCGGGCGGAACGCCGCACCGGCCGCTCGGCGCGGATGTTGTATGAAGTGCTCGGCGACATCTGGGTCGTGCGCCGCAATCCTTACCTGCAAGATGACCTGCTCGACAATCCGAAGCGCCGCGCGCTGCTGATCGAGGCGCTGCATCACCGTCTGACCGAGATCGACAAGCGTCGCCGCGCCGATCTGGTCGAACACGGCGACGAAGCAGGCATCGATCGGGCTGCTCGCGTGGAAACGCTGGTCGCGGCTGCGCGCCGGGCCGTCGACGATTTCGAGAGTGAGTTCCAGAAAACCTTCGATCTGCGCCGTCGTGCGAACAAGGTCTTGGGCAAGGTCACAGAAAAAGACAACATCAAGTTCGACGGTTTGTCCCGCGTCTCGCATGTGACCGACGCGACCGACTGGCGTGTCGAGTACCCGTTCGTCGTGCTGACGCCCGACACCGAAGCCGAGATCGCCGGCATGATCAAGGCGTGTTTCGAGCTCGGTCTGACCGTGATCCCGCGCGGAGGCGGCACGGGCTACACAGGCGGCGCGGTGCCGCTTACGCCGTTTTCGGCCGTCATCAACACCGAAAAGCTCGAACAACTTGGCGCGGTCGAGATGACCGAACTGCCGGGCGTTGACCGCAAGGTGGCGACGATTTTCTCCGGCGCGGGCGTGGTCACTCGGCGTGTGACCGAAGCGGCCGAGCAGGCCGGCTTCGTGTTCGCGGTCGACCCGACCTCGCTGGATGCGTCCTGTGTCGGCGGCAATGTCGCGATGAACGCGGGCGGCAAGAAGGCCGTGCTGTGGGGCACGGCGCTCGACAACCTCGCCTGGTGGCGCATGGTCGACCCGGAAGGAAACTGGCTCGAAGTCACGCGTCTGGACCACAACCTCGGCAAGATTCACGACATCGAACTCGCGCGTTTCGAACTGAAGTGGTTCGACGGTAGCTACGCGCCGGGCGAAAAGCTGCTGCGCACGGAAGCGCTCGACATCAAAGGTCGCGTATTCCGTAAGGAAGGCTTGGGCAAGGACGTCACGGACAAATTCCTGGCCGGCTTGCCGGGCGTGCAGAAGGAAGGCTGCGACGGCCTGATCACGTCGGCGCGCTGGGTGCTGCACAAGATGCCGGCGCATACGCGCACGGTGTGCCTTGAATTCTTCGGTCAGGCCCGCGAAGCGATTCCGAGCATCGTCGAGATCAAAGACTATCTGTTCGAAACGTCGAAGCGGGGCGGCGCGATTCTCGCCGGCCTCGAGCATCTGGACGAGCGCTATCTGCGGGCGGTCGGTTATGCGACCAAGAGCAAGCGCAACGCGTTTCCGAAGATGGTGCTGATCGGCGATATCGTCGGCGACGATGCGGATGCGGTGGCGCAAGCTACCTCGGAAGTTGTGCGCATGGCCAACGGCAAGAGCGGCGAAGGCTTCGTCGCGGTCAACGCCGAAGCGCGCAAGCGTTTCTGGCTCGACCGCAGCCGTACCGCCGCGATTGCCAAGCACACCAACGCGTTCAAGATCAACGAAGACGTGGTGATCCCGCTCGACCGCATGGGCGAGTACACCGATGGCATCGAACGCATCAATATCGAACTGTCGATCAAGAACAAGCTGCAACTGGTCGACGCGCTCGAGGCATTTTTCAAGGGCGGCAAGCTGCCGCTCGGCAAGAGCGACGACGCCAACGAAATCCCGAGCGCGGAGTTGCTCGAAGACCGCGTGCAACAGGCGCTCGATCTGCTGAAGAAGGTGCGCACGCGCTGGGAATTCCTGCGCGACAAGCTCGATCTGTCCGTGCGCGAGGCGCAGCATTATCTGGTCGGCCTCGGCTACGAAGGGCTGGCGGAGAAGTTCGCCGATCGCGCGGACGCGCAACCGGAGGCCACCGTGTTCCATATCACGCAGGACCGTACGGTGCGCGTGTCGTGGAAGGCGGAGATCCGCGCTGAACTGCGTCAGATCTTCAACGGCGGCGAGTTCGAGCCCATCCTCGAAGAAGCCCAGGCGATCCACAAGAAGGTGCTGCGTGGCCGTGTATTCGTCGCGCTGCACATGCACGCGGGCGACGGCAACGTCCACACGAACCTGCCGGTCAACTCCGACAACTACGAGATGCTGCAGGACGCCCACACGGCGGTCGCGCGCATCATGAAGCTGGCGCGTTCGCTCGACGGCGTGATTTCCGGTGAGCACGGCATCGGCATCACCAAGCTCGAGTTCCTGACCGAGGATGAAATCGGCGAATTCCGCGCGTACAAGCAGCGCGTCGATCCGCATGGCCGCTTCAATGCGGGCAAGCTGCTTGCCGGCGCCGATCTGCGTAACGCGTACACGCCGAGCTTCGGCCTGATGGGTTACGAATCGCTGATCATGCAGCAGTCCGACATCGGCGCGATTTCCGAGTCGATCAAAGACTGTCTGCGTTGCGGTAAGTGCAAGCCGGTGTGCGCGACCCACGTGCCGCGCGCGAACCTGCTGTACAGCCCGCGCAACAAGATTCTCGCCACCTCCTTGCTGGTCGAGGCGTTCCTGTACGAAGAGCAGACCCGCCGTGGCGTGTCGATCAAGCACTGGGACGAGTTCAATGACGTCGCGGATCACTGCACGGTCTGTCACAAATGCGTGACGCCGTGCCCGGTGAAGATCGACTTCGGCGACGTGACGATGAACATGCGCAACCTGCTGCGCAAGATGGGTAAGAAGAAGTTCAATCCGGGCAACGCAGCCGGCATGTTCTTCCTCAACGCTACCAATCCGCAGACCATCAACCTCGCGCGCACCGCGATGATGGGCATCGGCTACAAGGCGCAGCGTCTCGGCAACGACGTGCTGAAGAAGTTCGCGAAGAAGCAGACGGCGCACCCGCCGGCAACCGTCGGCAAGCCGAAGGTCACGCAGCAGGTGATCCACTTCATGAACAAAAAGATGCCGGGCAATCTGCCGAAGAAAACGGCGCGCGCGTTGCTGGACATCGAGGACAACAAGATCGTCCCGATCATCCGCAATCCGAAGACGACCACCGCCGATACGGAAGCGGTGTTCTACTTCCCGGGCTGCGGCTCGGAGCGGCTGTTCTCGCAAGTGGGTCTGGCGACGCAAGCCATGCTGTGGGAAGCGGGCGTGCAAACCGTGCTGCCGCCGGGTTACCTGTGTTGCGGCTACCCGCAACGCGGTTCGGGCCAGTTCGACAAGGCCGAGCAGATCGTCACGGATAACCGCGTGCTGTTCCACCGCGTCGCGAATACGCTGAATTATCTCGACATCAAGACGGTGGTGGTGTCGTGCGGCACGTGTTACGACCAGCTCGCCGGCTACGAATTCGAGAAGATCTTTCCGGGCTGCCGGATCATCGACATCCACGAATTTCTGCTCGAGAAAGGCATCAAGCTCGAAGGCGTGAACGGCGTACGCTACATGTACCACGACCCGTGCCACTCCCCGATCAAGACGATGGACCCGGTCAAGCTTGTCAATCAGCTGATGGGTTCGGAGAACGACGGCTACAAGATCGAGAAGAACGATCGCTGCTGTGGCGAATCCGGCACACTCGCGGTGACGCGTCCCGACATCTCGACGCAGGTCCGTTTCCGCAAGGAAGAGGAGATGCGCAAGGGTGCGGCGAAGCTGCGTGGGATTCCTTTGGTTGCTGAGGCGGGTGCGAACGCGATCAATCCGGCCAATGCATCGGCCGGCGCGGCAGGTGCACCGGACGGCTCCGTGCTCAAGGCGGGCAGCGGGCCGCAGCCGAACGGCGTCACCGAGGTGAAGATCCTGACGAGCTGCCCATCCTGCTTGCAAGGCCTGTCGCGTTACAACGAAGACTCGGGCACCGAGGCGGACTACATCGTCGTCGAAATGGCACGTCATGTGCTGGGTGAAGACTGGATGGCGGACTACGTCCAGCGGGCGAACAATGGCGGAATCGAGCGCGTGCTGGTTTAATGGCACGACTGACGATTTTTGCCTGAGGACGACGATGGACTGCGTTTTTTGCCTTGAAGATGGCGGCGACGTGCTGTGGCAGGACGACACCCTGCGTGTCGTCCTTGCCGACGAACACGATTACCCGGGCTTTTGCCGGGTGATCTGGAACAAGCATGTCGCTGAGTTTTCCGATCTCGCCGGAACCGACCGCGATCGCGTGATGCAGGCCGTGTACGCGGTCGAGCGCGCGATCCGGCGTATTCTTCAGCCGGTGAAGGTCAACCTGGCGAGCCTCGGCAACCAGGTGCCGCACGTGCATTGGCATGTGATTCCGCGTTTTTCGAACGACGCTCACTTCCCGTTGCCGATCTGGGCGCCGCGCCAACGCACGGTGTCCGAAGCATTGCTGTCGTCGCGCCGCGCGCAAGCTACCTTGCTGCGCGAGGCGGTGCGGCAGGAAATCGAACAGGCTCTTGGCTGAGCGCCCCCGAGCCTGCCGCTTTGCGCCAGGCTCCCCAAGGGGCTGATGAACACGTGGGGCGACGCGGCGTACGACGCATGCCCCCAAAACCTGCCGCTTCTCGCCGACCCCTGAAAGCGCCAACCCCAGGAGCTTCCTGCGGGGCGCAAACCCTGGAGCGGCCCGGCGTTTTCTTATGAGGTCATCATGGCTGGATTGACTCCCGATACCCCGGTGCCGACCGGTATGGTCGTGCATTCCAAATCGCGCGTGCTCGAATTGCAATACGCAAACGGCGAAACGTATCGCTTGCCGTTCGAACTGCTGCGCGTGTATTCGCCCTCAGCCGAAGTGATGGGCCACGGACCCGGCCAGGAGACGCTGCAAACCGGGAAACGCGACGTCACGATCACGATGATCGAAGGCGTCGGCAACTACGCGGTGCAGCCAACTTTCTCCGACGGGCACGCCACCGGCATCTATTCCTGGGACCTGCTGCACGACATGGCCGTCCGTCAGGATGAACTCTGGCGCGACTATCTCGCCAAACTGGCAGCGGCGGGCGTCGACCGTGATGCGGCAATGAAGCCAGCCGGCGCTGCGCACGGGCACTGTCACTGATACGATTCGCCCTGATCGCCGCACTGATGCGGCGCAACATTTCAGAATACGCGAAAGGACGAGCGCGATGAGCAAAACCCACTTCGGCTTTCAATCGGTCGACGAACAGGAAAAAGCGCAAAAGGTGGCCGGCGTATTCCACTCGGTCGCCTCCAACTACGACCTGATGAACGACCTGATGTCGGGCGGGCTGCACCGGGCGTGGAAGATGTTCACGATCGCCCAGGCCAACGTCCGGCCGGGCTTCAAGGTGCTCGATATTGCGGGTGGCACCGGGGATCTGTCGAAGGCGTTCGCCAAACAGGCGGGCGAAACCGGCGAAGTCTGGCACACCGACATCAATGAATCGATGCTGCGTGTGGGCCGCGACCGCCTGCTGGATAAGGGCGTGATTACGCCGGCGCTGCTCTGCGACGCCGAAAAGATCCCCTTTCCGGACAATTACTTCGACGTGGTCACCGTGGCATTCGGTTTGCGCAACATGACGCACAAGGATGTGGCGTTAGCCGAGATGCGCCGCGTGTTGAAACCGGCTGGCCGTCTGCTGGTGCTGGAGTTCTCGAAGGTGTGGGATCCGCTTAAAAAGGTCTACGACGTCTATTCGTTCAAGGTGCTGCCGTGGCTCGGCGACCGTTTTGCGAAGGACGCCGAGAGCTACCGCTACCTGGCGGAATCGATCCGGATGCATCCGGACCAGGAAACTTTAAAAACAATGATGGAACAAGCGGGCCTGGACGGCGTCAAATATTACAATTTGTCAGCTGGCGTGGTAGCTTTACATGTGGGGACCAAATACTAGGGTTCCTAACCCATCGTTTTTTAAAGGAAAGTACGAAAATGTCCGATTCAGGTGTGTTATCTCCCCGTAAGGTTGGGCGGTCGTTGGTGAGAAGAATCGGACTGATCGCGATGGTCGGTCTGATCATGGCCGGCTCTCTCGCCTCGCTCGATGCGGAAGCCCGCCGCATGGGCGGCGGCCGTAGTCTTGGCCGTCAGTCGAACACGGTTCAGCAACAATCGACCCCGTCGCAACCTTCCCAAAGCAATCAGGCGATGCAGCAGCGCGCGCAACCGGCTCCGGCGCCTACGCCGAGTCCCGCCGCCGCGCCAAACCGCTCGCGCTGGCTTGGGCCGATCGCCGGTCTGGCCGCCGGTCTCGGTATCGCCGCATTGCTGTCGCATTTCGGTCTGGGCGGCGCATTTGCCGGCGCCATGGCCAATATCATCGTGATCGCGGTCATTGCAATGATCGGTATCTGGCTGATCCGGCGCTTCATGGGCCGCAAGCGTGACACGGCGCGTCCGGCGTACGCAGGCGGCGCACCGTCGCTTAACTCGGGAGGCACCGGCTACACGCAGGAGCCGCGCTACACCGCTCCGCCCACCGGCTCTTATCTCGAACCGCAAGGCAATCCGCTGACCACGCCGTCCATCAACGCCGTGCCGGCGGTGCCCGCCGGCTTCGATTCGGAAGCGTTCCTGCGTAACGCCAAGGTGTATTTCGTCCGTCTGCAAGCCGCATGGGACGTCGGCAACACGGAAGACATTCGTGAATTCACTACGCCGGAGATGTTCGCCGAAGTGAAGGTCGATCTCTCGTCGCGCGGTGCCGAGTCGAATCAGACGGACGTGGTGCAGTTGAACGCGGAGTTGCTGGGCGTTGAAGAACGTGCGACCGAATACTTTGCCAGCGTGCGGTTCTCGGGCTTGATCCGCGAATCGGCGGGTGCAGCGGCTGAGCCGTTCGTCGAGGTCTGGAACCTGTCGAAGTCGAACCGGCCGGGCGAAGGGTGGCTGCTGGCCGGCATTCAGCAGGTGGCGCAGCACTGAGGCCGTGGCGGGGCAGCGCCGAGGCAGCACGGCTCGCCCTGATTTCGCACAAAACGTTGGCCGTTCGGCATAGCAAGCCGCGAAGCGAACGGACGTTACAATAGGAACCCGCGCGGGCACCTCGCCTGCGCGGGTTTTTTCTTGCCACTTTCAATGACCCTCGCCGCCAAGCCCTTCGCTGCTGCTGTCAATCATCTGCTCGCCCGCGAATCGTGGGCTCGCGAGCGCCTCGCCCCGTATGCGGGCAAGACCGCCCGACTGTCCTGTCCGCCTGTCGTGCTGATGCTGCTAGTGCAATCGGACGGTTACTTGGTTGCGGTCGACGAAACCGATGCGCAACAGTTCGATGTGGCCATCTCGGTGCCGTCGGACGCACTGCCGGCCTTTGTGCAAGGCGGCCAGGCCGCCGTGATGAAACACGTGAAGATCGAAGGCGACGCCGAATTTGCGACGGTCATCGCCAAGCTTGCCGAGCATCTGCGCTGGGAGCCGGAAGAGGACCTGGCGAAGCTGATCGGCGACGGTCCGGCGTGGCGGGTGGCGTCGGTCGTGCGCACGGTCGGCGAACATGCGCGGCGCACCGGGCGCAATCTGCTCGACACCGCCGCCGAATACCTGCTCGATGAAAATCCGCAATTGGTGCGGAGCGCCGCCCTGGAGGACTTCAACGTCGAACTGGCGCGCGCCCGCGATGCTCTGGCGCGAGTGGAAAAGCGCATCGAGCGTCTTGAACAGAAGGTCGAAGCCCGCGGCGCTGATGCACCGGGCGGCGCCGCCACGTCGCGCGGCACGCGCTAGTCATCGGGCACAACTATGCGTTTTCTGCGTTTCCTCAAGATTTTCTTCACGGTCATCCGCTTCGGTCTCGATGAGATGATGCTCAGCCGCGTCAACGACCGGCGCGTGCGTCTGCTGCTGCGTATCACCACGATTGGTCGCAAGTTCGACGCGCCGCCGGGTGTGCGCCTGCGGCTCGCGCTCGAGAGCCTCGGGCCGATCTTCGTCAAGTTCGGGCAGGTGCTATCCACGCGGCGCGATCTGCTGCCGGTGGATATCGCGAACGAACTGGCCAAGTTGCAGGATCAGGTCCCGCCGTTCGATTCGGCGGTGGCGATCGGGCTGGTCGAGAAGTCGCTCGGCGCGCCGGTCGACGTGCTGTTCGACGATTTCGAGCGGGTGCCGGTGGCGAGTGCGTCGATCGCGCAGGTGCACTTTGCGAAGGTGAAAGCAGGGCAGCACGCGGGCAAGGCGGTCGCCGTGAAGGTGTTGCGGCCGAACATGTTGCCGGTGATCGATTCCGACCTGGCCTTGCTGCGCGACATCGCTGTCTGGGCCGAGCGTTTGTGGGCCGACGGCAAGCGCCTCAAGCCGCGCGAAGTGGTCGCCGAATTCGACAAATACCTGCACGACGAACTCGATCTGATGCGCGAGGCGGCCAACGGCAGCCAGTTGCGTCGCAACTTCGCCGGGCTCGATCTGCTGCTGGTGCCGGAGATGTACTGGGAGTTCTGCACGCCCACCGTGCTGGTGATGGAGCGCATGGTCGGCGTGCCGATCAGCCAGGTGGAGACGCTGCGCGCGGCCGGCGTCGATATTCCGAAGCTGGCGCGTGAAGGCGTCGAGATTTTCTTCACCCAGGTGTTCCGCGATGGTTTTTTCCACGCCGACATGCACCCGGGCAACATTCAGGTGAGCCTCGACCCAGCGCACTTCGGCCGCTATATCGCGCTTGACTTCGGCATCATCGGCGCGCTGT
The DNA here is from genome assembly GCF_046030555.1 of Paraburkholderia sediminicola. Classification (GTDB taxonomy): domain Bacteria; phylum Pseudomonadota; class Gammaproteobacteria; order Burkholderiales; family Burkholderiaceae; genus Paraburkholderia; species Paraburkholderia sediminicola_E. The sequence goes on from NZ_JAQQCH010000016.1 coordinate 9,266, forward strand.
CGGACTTCGATAAGAACTACCTCGCGCAGAACTTCCTCGCTTTCTTCAAGCGTGACTACCACCGCGTCGCCACGTTGCATCTGGAGTCCGGCTGGGTACCGCCTACTACGCGGGTCGAAGAACTGGAAAGCGCGATCCGCGCGGTTTGCGAGCCTTACTTCGACCGGGCGTTGAAGGATATTTCGCTCGGCCAGGTGTTGATGCGCCTCTTCTCGACCTCGCGCCGCTTCAACGTGGAAATCCAGCCGCAACTGGTGCTGCTGCAAAAAACCATGCTGAACGTGGAAGGACTCGGCCGCTCGCTGGATCCTGAACTGGACTTGTGGAAGACGGCCAAGCCCTACCTCGAACGCTGGATGAACGAACAGATCGGTCTGCGTGGCTGGTACGAACGGCTGAAGATCGAGGCGCCGCAGTGGAGCAAGACGCTGCCGCAGTTGCCGCGCCTGATTCACCATGTGCTGGCCGGACGCCACGACAATACGCGCGGGGTGAACGACGACATGATTCGCCAGATCCTGCTCGAGCAGAAACGCACCAACCGGCTGTTGCAGGGCTTGCTTCTGTTCGGCGTGGCGGTCGGTGTCGGCGCGGTGCTGGCGCGGGCTTTTCTGGCATTCGCCTACGGCGGTTGACCCCGACCCCGATCCTGATCCCCACGAGGCATTCCATGAGCGACCCGAACCCGCCTTCAGCGCCCGATTTCGCGACCCGCGACCCCGATTCGCCGGCGTTTTGGGACGAGCGCTTCGAGCGCCATTTCACGCCCTGGGATCAGGCGGGCGTGCCGTCGGCATTCCAGTCGTTCGCCGAGCGCCATCGCGACGCTGCGGTACTGATTCCGGGTTGTGGCAGTGCCTATGAAGCGCTGTGGCTGGCGCAACAAGGCAATCCGGTCCGGGCCATCGATTTCTCGCCGGCCGCGGTTGCGGCAGCGCGCGAGCAATTGGGCGCGCCGCATGCGTCGTTGGTCGAGCAGGCTGACTTCTTCACTTACGAACCGCCGTTCACGCCGGCATGGATCTACGAGCGTGCATTCCTTTGCGCGCTGCCGTTGGCGCGCCGTGCAGACTACGCGCAACGGATGGCCGGGTTGTTGCCAGCCGGCGCGTTGCTGGCGGGTTTCTATTTCATCGGCGCGACGCCGAAAGGGCCGCCGTTCGGTATCGATCGTGCTGAACTCGACGCGTTGCTCACGCCGTACTTCGATCTGATCGAAGACGAAGCCGTGAACGATTCGATTGCTGTTTTTGTTGGACGCGAGCGCTGGCTGACCTGGCGCCGTCGTGATTGAAGACGCTGCCGCACCCGGCGGCAGCGCGGGCCGTACTTGATTCGAACGCGGCCGCCCCCATTTAGGTGGACGGCGGCTGCGTCCGGCGCTTGTCCCCGAAATCCCGGGAAGGGGTGTCGTTTGCGGCTATAATTCAAGGCTTTGCAAGCGTTTATAAGATTTCAGTAGGGAAAAGATCATGCCGATCTACGCTTATCGTTGCGAGTCATGCGGTTTTGGGAAGGACGTGCTTCAGAAGATGAGCGACCCCCAGTTGACGCAATGTCCCGAGTGCGGGAAAGACACATTTCGCAAGCAGGTGACTGCAGCCGGTTTCCAGTTGAAAGGATCCGGCTGGTATGTGACCGATTTTCGCAGCGGCAACGGTGGCGCGGGCGCGCCGGCCAAGCCCGACGCGAATGGCGGCTCGAATGCGAATTCGGGCGAAACCGCCGCAGCCGGGAATGACGGCGCAGTGAAATCCGACACGGCCCCGGCCAACGGCACGGCCGCCGCCGCTTCATCGGGCGCAGCCGCAACGCCTGCTGCCGCACCGGCCGCACCGGCGAGTTCGAGCGGTCCCGGCAGCGCCTAGTGGGACTGCCGCCCTCAGGGGCGGCGCACACGCCGCGCGGCGGATATCGGCTCGCGCAGCTTTCTGGCGGTACACATGACGACGAAAAAAACGACGCTCAAATCGGTGTTCCTGACTGGCCTGCTGGTGCTGGTGCCTCTGGCTATCACCCTGTGGGTGCTCGGCCTGATCATCGGCACGATGGACCAGACGCTGTTGCTGCTGCCTACCTCATGGCAGCCGGAACGCGCGCTCGGCTTCCGTTTGCCGGGCCTCGGCGCAGTGCTGACATTGGCGTTCATCTTTGTCGTCGGGCTGTTGACGCAGAACTTCATCGGCCAGAAGCTCGTGAAGTGGTGGGAAGTCGTGGTTGCTCACATTCCGGTGGTCGGCCCGCTCTACACCAGCGTGAAGCAGGTGTCGGACACCTTGTTGTCGAGCAGCGGCAATGCGTTTCGCAAGGCGCTGCTGATCGAGTACCCGCGCCGCGGTTCCTATACGATTGCGTTTCTGACCGGCATTCCGGGCGGCGACGTGGTCAACCACCTGAAAGAAGATCACGTCAGCGTGTATGTGCCGACTACGCCGAACCCAACGTCCGGCTTCTTCCTGATGGTGCCCAAGAGCGAAGTGATCGAACTCGACATGACGGTCGACGCCGCGCTCAAGTACATCGTCTCGATGGGCGTCGTGGCGCCGTCCGCGCCGCCGGCGCCGGTGCGTCGCACGACAGTCGAGCCTCCGCTGTAATGCCGGTGCGCAGTGTTTCACTGCAGCGCGCCGCTCAACCAATGCAAAACGAAAGACAAACATCATGTCGATGAGATCTGAATACTGCGGTCTGGTGACCGAAGAACTGCTGGGCCAACCCGTCTCGCTGTGCGGTTGGGTAAGCCGCCGCCGTGACCATGGCGGCGTCATCTTCATCGACCTGCGCGACCGCGAAGGCCTCGTTCAGGTCGTCTGCGATCCGGATCGCGCGGAGATGTTCAAGACGGCTGAAGGCGTCCGGAACGAGTTCTGCCTGCAGATCAAGGGTGTGGTTCGCGCTCGCCCGGAAGGCACGACGAACGCCTCGCTGAAAAGCGGCAAGATCGAAGTGCTGTGTCACGAGCTGATCGTGCTGAACCCGTCGATCACGCCGCCGTTCCAGCTCGACGACGATAACCTGTCGGAAACCACGCGTCTCACGCACCGCGTGCTCGACCTGCGCCGTCCGCAGATGCAGCACAACCTGCGTCTGCGTTACCGCGTCGCGATCGAGGTGCGTAAGTACCTGGACTCGCTGGGCTTTATCGACATCGAAACGCCAATGCTCACCAAGAGCACGCCGGAAGGCGCGCGCGACTACCTCGTGCCGTCGCGTACCAACCCGGGTCAGTTTTTCGCGTTGCCGCAATCGCCGCAGCTGTTCAAGCAGCTGCTGATGGTCGCTAACTTCGATCGCTACTACCAGATCGTCAAGTGCTTCCGCGACGAGGACCTGCGCGCCGACCGTCAGCCGGAATTCACGCAGATCGATTGCGAAACCTCGTTCCTGTCGGAACAGGAAATCCGCGATCTATTCGAAGCGATGATCCGGCACGTGTTCAAGGAAACGATCGGCGTCGAACTGGCCGAGAAATTCCCGGTCATGGAGTACTCGGAAGCGATGCGGCGTTTCGGTTCGGATAAGCCGGACTTGCGCGTCAAGCTCGAATTCACGGACCTGACGGACGCCGTCAAGGACGTCGATTTCAAGGTGTTCAGCACGCCGGCCAACACGAAAGACGGCCGCGTCGCGGCGATCCGCGTGCCGAAGGGCGGCGAGCTCTCGCGTGGCGACATCGACAGCTACACGGAATTCGTGCGCATTTACGGCGCGAAGGGTCTGGCCTGGATCAAGGTCAACGAAGTGGCGAAGGGCCGTGACGGTCTGCAAAGCCCGATCGTCAAGAACCTGCACGACGAAGCGGTCAAGGCGATCATCGAGCGCACCGGCGCGCAAGACGGCGATATCATTTTCTTCGCGGCGGATCGCGCGAAGGTGGTGAACGACAGCCTGGGCGCACTGCGTCTGAAGATCGGTCATTCCGAATTTGGCAAAGCCAACGGCCTGGTTGAATCCGGCTGGAAGCCGCTGTGGGTGGTCGATTTCCCGATGTTCGAGTATGACGAGGAAGATAACCGCTACGTCGCCGCGCATCACCCGTTCACGAGCCCGAAGGACGAGCACCTCGAGTATCTGGAAACGGATCCGGCGCGCTGCCTCGCCAAGGCCTACGACATGGTGCTGAACGGCTGGGAAATCGGCGGCGGTTCGGTGCGTATCCACCGTGAAGAAGTCCAGAGCAAGGTGTTCCGCGCGCTGAAGATCAACGCGGAAGAGGCACAAGCCAAGTTCGGCTTCCTGCTCGACGCGCTGCAATACGGCGCGCCGCCGCACGGCGGTATCGCGTTCGGTCTGGACCGCATCATCACGATGATGGCCGGCGCCGATTCGATCCGCGACGTGATCGCGTTCCCGAAGACGCAACGCGCGCAGTGTCTGCTCACGCAGGCGCCGAGCGAAGTGGACGAGCGCCAGTTGCGCGAGTTGCACATCCGTCTGCGTCAGCCGGAACCGAAGGTCTAAGCTGAGCCAAACGCTGGCTGCCTGAAGACTGGCAGCCACAGTGGAACGGAGAAGCAAACGAAAAAGGCGCGTGATGCGCCTTTTTCGTTTTTTGCGTTACAGTCGAAGCAACCGATCCCCACCGATCATTGGACCACTCGCCGACATGTACCGCGTAAGCGTTGCGCCCAGTTTTTACGCCATGCCGAAACCGCCGAAGATCCCGCAATCCGTACTCGTCGTCATCCATACGCCCGCGCTCGACGTGCTGTTGATCCGGCGCGCCGATCACGCAGATTTCTGGCAATCGGTGACCGGTTCGAAAGACCAGGTCGACGAACCCTTCATTGAGACAGCGGCGCGCGAAGTTGCCGAGGAAACCGGCATCGTGGTCGGCACGACGCTCGTGCCGCAACGCGCGTTGTTCGACTGGCAGTACTCAATCGAATATGAGATTTACCCCCAGTTCCGGCATCGCTATGCCGAGGGCGTGATCCACAACACCGAGCACTGGTTCAGCCTGGAAGTGCCCGAGCAACTCGAGGTGACACTCGCGCCGCGCGAGCACACCGCGTTCCTGTGGCTGCCGTATGAAGAGGCCGCCTCGCGCTGTTTTTCGTCGTCGAATGCGGATGCGATCCTGCAATTGCCGAAGCGGCTCGCTGGGCGCCTGAATGGCCAGCCCGAGGAGCGTGCCCGGTGAGCGTCGGCGGCGCGCGCAGTTTCGCGCGGCTCCGGCAATCGCTGCTCGGCCGCCGTTACTGGCAGCGCTACCGCTTCACCAGCGGCAACGACGTCAAGTTGCTGCGTTCCGGCGACGAGTTCTTTGCCGCGCTGATCGAACGCATCGACGCGGCCCAGAGCGACGTCGTTCTCGAAACCTACATCTTCTGTAACGACAGCGCAGGGCAGGCCGTCAGCGCGGCTTTGCAGCGCGCAGCCTCGCGCGGCGTCAAGGTGCGCGTGATTACCGACGGGATCGGCACCGCGCGTCTCGAGATGTTCAACGAGTGGCCGTTAGCCGGTATCGACCATCGCATCTACAACCCACATCTGTTCGGCCGCTTCGGCTTCTCGCGTACGCACCGCAAGATCGCGGTGGTGGACGACCAGTTCGGCTACTGCGGCGGCATCAACATTGTCGACGACTACGAGAACAATGGCGAGAAGCTGCCTTACCGGCGCTGGGATTTCGCGGTGGAACTGCATGGGCCGGTGGTCGCCGATATCCGCGAGGCGTTCGAGGTGCAATGGCGGCGCATTCGTCTCGGGCATCGGCCTCTGGAGTCGCTTGAGCCCGATCTCGCGCCGAAAACCATGGCGTCGCTCGGCACGTTGCGCAGACGGCGCCGCAACCGCAACGAGGCGCTATGGGCCGGCGGTCAGCCGTGCGTGGCTTTCGTCGCACGCGACAACCTGATCAACCGCCGCGCCATCGAAAAGGCCTATCTGACCGCGATCGGCCAGGCGCGCAGCGAAGTGCTGCTGGCCAACCCGTACTTCATGCCGGGCCGTAAGCTGCGGCGCGCGCTGGTATTCGCGGCGCGGCGTGGTGTCGACGTGAAGCTCATCATCGGGCGCAAGGAGTTCAGGGCGCTCGATTACGCGGTGCCGTTCCTGTATCGTGCGCTCCTCAAAGCTGGCGTGCAGATCGCCGAGTACGAGAAAACCCTGCTGCACGGCAAGGTCGCGGTGGTGGATTCGAACTGGGGAACGGTCGGCTCGTCGAATCTCGACGCATTGAGCCTGATGCTCAATAACGAGGCCAACGTGGTGCTGGTCAACGACCCCTCGATCGACGCGCTGCGCGAAGCGATCCTTGTCGCATTCAGGGACTCGCGCCGGATCGACGAGGCGCGCTACGAGGCCCGTCCGGCCGGCGAGCGCCTCCTCAACTGGCTCGCTTACACCAGCTACAGGGCTGTGATGAAGCTGTTGACGGTGGGCGGCTATGACTAGCGCTTCTTTCTTTCTCACATAAGGCGCAAGGGCGCGGCGCCAATGGAAGGAAACAAAAGAAGGCAAACGCCTCTAAAAAATCTCCTTCCTCCGATTGACGGATGCCGCAGAATTGAAACCGGGTTAGAAACCGGTTTCTAATAAAGTCCTTGTTTCGCGGACGGCAGCACTCAATAATAGTACGGCCGTTCGATTTTCTTTCGGTCACATTAGAACGGTAAAAAGCTATGCGAAAAGGCGAACAAACACGAGTCGCGATTCTCGAAGCAGCACTTGATCTGGCAAGCCGCGACGGACTGGAAGGTCTGACGATTGGATTACTGGCCGAGCGCATGCAGATGAGCAAAAGCGGTGTGTTCGCGCATTTCGGGTCGCGCGAGGATTTGCAGGTCGAAGTCGTGCGCGAATATCACCGTCGTTTTGAAGACGAGGTGTTTTTCCCGAGTTTGCGCGAACCTCGTGGATTGCCGCGCTTGCGCGCGATGATCTCCCGCTGGATTGAGAAACGCATTCAGGAAGTCACGACTGGGTGCATCTACATCAGCGGCGCGGTCGAGTACGACGATCGCGGAGACAACCCGGTGCGCGAGCAACTGGTGTCGAGCGTGACGATCTGGCGTGCGGCGCTTACTCGTGCAATTTCGCAGGCGATGGAAGAAGGGCATCTGCGCGCCGATACCGATCCGCAGCTGATGCTGTTCGAACTGTACAGCTTCACGCTCGGTCTGCATCACGACGCGCGCTTCCTGCACTTGCCGGATGCGGTGCGTCTCACGTGGGCCGCGCTGGAAAAATTGATTGTTTCGTATCAGAGCGAAAGCCGTTAGCAAGGCCGTCGAACTTAAACAGATTCAGCGGCGCTGAAAGATCCGATCCACGGACTCAGCTAACAGCCTGGCTCCTTGTCAAACTTGGGAGAGAGAGTCATGGGACAGTACGCCGCGCCGCTGCGCGACATGCAATTCGTGTTGCACGAGCTGCTTAACGTCGAAGCCGAGATCAAGCAGATGCCGAAGCACGCGGATCTCGATGCGGACACGATCAACGCCGTGCTCGAAGAGGCTGGCAAGTTCTGCTCCGAAGTGCTGTTCCCGCTCAATCACAGCGGCGACCAGGAAGGCTGCACGTATGTCGGCGACGGCGTCGTGACCACGCCGAAGGGCTTCAAGGAAGCCTATAAGCAATACGTGGAAGCCGGTTGGCCGGCACTCGGCTGCGATCCGGAATACGGCGGCCAGGGTCTGCCCGCGTTCGTCAACAACGCGCTGTATGAAATGCTGAACTCGGCAAATCAGGCGTGGACGATGTACCCGGGTCTGTCGCATGGCGCATACGAATGTTTGCATGCGCACGGCACGCCGGAACTGCAGCAACGTTATCTGCCGAAGCTGGTCGCTGGCGTCTGGACCGGCACGATGTGTCTGACCGAGCCGCATTGCGGCACCGACCTCGGCATTCTGCGCACCAAGGCCGAACCGAACAGCGACGGCTCGTACGCGATCAGCGGCACAAAGATTTTCATCTCCAGCGGCGAACACGATCTCGCGGAGAACATCGTTCACCTGGTGCTCGCGCGTCTGCCGGGCGCACCGAATGGCACCAAGGGTATTTCGCTCTTCATCGTGCCGAAGTTCATCCCGAACGAAGCGGGCGAGCCGGGCGAGCGCAACGGCGTGAAGTGCGGTTCCATCGAACACAAGATGGGCATTCACGGCAACGCGACCGCGGTGATCAATCTGGACAACGCGAAGGGCTGGCTGGTCGGTGAGCCGAACAAGGGCTTGAACGCGATGTTCGTGATGATGAACGCCGCGCGTCTGGGCGTCGGCATGCAGAGCCTGGGCTTGACCGAAATCGGTTACCAGAACTCGCTCACGTACGCGAAAGAGCGTCTGCAAATGCGCTCGCTGACCGGGCCGAAGGCGCCGGAAAAAGCCGCCGACCCGATCATCGTGCACCCGGACGTGCGCCGTATGCTGCTCACGCAAAAGGCCTACGCTGAAGGCGCGCGCGCGTTCTCGTACTGGTCCGCGCTGCATATCGACAAGGAACTGTCGCACGCTGACGAATCGGTGCGTAAAGAAGCCGCGGATCTGGTCGCGTTGCTCACACCGATTCTGAAAGCATTCCTCTCGGACAACGCATTCGAGAGCACCAACCACGCCATGCAGATCTACGGCGGCCATGGTTTCATCACCGAGTGGGGCATGGAGCAGTACGTGCGCGACGCGCGTATCAACATGATCTACGAAGGCACCAACGCGATTCAGGCGCTCGACCTGCTGGGCCGCAAGATTCTCGGCGACATGGGTGCGAAGATGAAGAAGTTCGGCAAGCTGGTGTCGGACTTTGTCGAAGCGGAAGGCGTGAAGCCGGAAATGCAGGAATTCATCAACCCGCTCGCCGACATCGGTGAAAAGGTGCAGAAGCTGACGATGGAAATCGGCATGAAGGCCATGCAGAACCCGGACGAAGTCGGCGCCGCCGCTGTGCCGTATCTGCGCACCGTCGGCCACCTGGTGTTCTCGTACTTCTGGGCGCGCATGGCACGTATCGCGCTGGACAACGAAGCATCGGGCGACCCGTTCTACAAGGCGAAGCTCGCTACCGCACGCTTTTACTTCGCGAAGCTGCTGCCGGAAACGGCAATGACGATTCGTCAGGCACGTGCCGGCTCGAAGTCGATGATGGACGTCGAAGAGTCGCTGTTCTAAAGCCACATCACGGCAAGCGCCACGCCCGCAAGAGGCGTGGCGCCTTCCAACGCCACAAGTCACACACATCGCGAAACATAAGAGACACCTTCGCGACACCGCATAACTCCCCGGAGGAACGACGTGAGCAATCTGATCATTCGCAAGGTAGCCGTACTCGGCGCCGGCGTGATGGGCGCACAGATCGCTGCGCACCTGATCAACGCCAAGGTGCCCGTGCTGCTGTTCGACCTGCCCGCCAAGGAAGGCCCGAAGAACGCGATTGCCCTGAAGGCGATCGAGAATCTGAAGAAGCTGTCGCCCGCGCCGTTCGGCGTGAAGGACGACGCGCAGTACATCCAGCCCGCGAATTACGACGACGACATCGAGAAGCTCGCCGAGTGCGACCTCGTGATCGAAGCGATCGCCGAACGCATGGACTGGAAGCACGACCTGTACAAGAAGGTCTCGCCGCACCTCGCACCGAATGCGATCTTCGCGACCAACACGTCGGGTCTGTCGATCACTGAACTGTCGAACGGTTTCTCGGATGAATTGAAAGCACGCTTCTGCGGCGTGCACTTTTTCAATCCGCCGCGCTACATGCATCTGGTCGAACTGATCCCGACCGCGACGACGCGTCCGGAAATCCTCGATCAACTCGAATCGTTCCTGACGAGCGTGGTCGGCAAGGGCGTCGTGCGGGCGAAAGACACGCCGAACTTCATCGCCAACCGCGTCGGGATTTTCTCGATCCTCGCCGTGATTACCGAGGCTGCAAAGTTCGGTCTGCGTTTCGACGAAGTGGACGACCTGACGGGCTCACGTCTGGGCCGCGCGAAGTCGGCAACGTTCCGCACGGCTGACGTGGTCGGTCTCGACACCATGGCGCACGTCATCAAGACGATGCAGGACACGCTGAAGGACGATCCGTTCTTCCCGGTCTACGAAACGCCGCCTGTGCTGGCTGAACTGGTGAAGAAGGGCGCGCTGGGTCAGAAGACCGGTGGCGGCTTCTACAAGAAAGAAGGCAAGGCGATCAAGGTGCTCGACCCGAAGACGGGCGAGTATGTCGACGGCGGAGCGAAAGCCGACGATCTGGTGGGCCGCATTCTGAAGCGTCCGCCGGCAGAGCGTCTGAAGTTGCTGCGTGAATCGGAGCACCCGCAAGCGCAATTCCTGTGGTCGATTTTCCGCGACGTGTATCACTACATCGGCGTGCATCTGGAATCGATCGCTGACAACGCACGCGACGTCGACCTCGCCATCCGTTGGGGCTTCGGCTGGAACGAAGGTCCGTTCGAAGGCTGGCAAACGGCCGGCTGGAAGCAGGTCGCCGAATGGGTGCAGGAAGACATCGCGGCAGGCAAGGCGTTGTCGAATGTGCCGCTGCCGTCGTGGGTGCTGGAAGGTCCGGTTGCCGAGAAGGGCGGCGTGCATACGAACGAAGGTTCGTGGTCGCCGGCTTCGAAGACGTTCGTGCCGCGTTCGTCGCTGTCCGTCTACGACAAGCAGGTGTTCCGTGCACCGTTAGTCGGCGAAACCTCGGCTGATCCGAAGACGTACGGCAAGACCCTGTTCGAAACCGACGCTGTGCGCGCCTGGGTCGACGACCGTGCAGGCGAGAACGATGTCCTGATCGTGTCGTTCAAGAGCAAGATGAACACGATCGGACCGTCGGTGATCGACGGTCTGACGCAAGCCATCGAACTGGCCGAGAAGGACTACAAGGGTCTGGTCGTCTGGCAGCCGACGTCGCTGAAACTCGGCACGCCGGGTGGCCCGTTCTCCGCAGGTGCCAACCTCGAAGAAGCCATGCCCGCGTTTATGATGGGCGGTGCGAAGGGCATCGAGCCGTTCGTGAAGAAATTCCAGCAAGGGATGTTGCGCGTGAAGTACGCGAGCGTGCCGGTCATCTCGGCCATGTCGGGCATCGCGCTCGGCGGTGGCTGCGAACTGGCGCTGCATAGCGCGAAGCGTGTTGCGCACATCGAAAGCTACGTCGGTCTGGTTGAAGTCGGTGTTGGTCTCGTACCGGCAGGCGGCGGTCTGAAGGAAGCGGCACTGCGCGCAGCGGAAGCCGCAACCGCAGCGGGCGCGACCAACGATCTGCTGAAGTTCGTGCAGAAGTCGTTCGAAAATGCGGCAATGGCCAAGGTCTCGGCCTCCGCACTCGACGCCCGCGCAATGGGCTACCTGAAGCCGTCCGACACGATCGTCTTCAACGTGTTCGAACTGCTCGATATCGCGAAGAAAGAAGCGCGTGCGTTGTCCGCCGCGGGCTACCGTCCGCCGTTGCGTGTTACGCAAGTACCGGTTGCGGGCCGCTCGGCGATTGCGACCATCAAGGCATCGCTCGTCAACATGCGCGACGGCCGTTTCATCAGCGAGCACGATTATCTGATTGCCAGCCGTATCGCGGAAGCGGTGTGCGGCGGTGACGTGGAAGCGGGTAGTCTCGTCGACGAAGAATGGCTGCTCAAACTCGAGCGTCAAGCGTTCGTCGATCTGCTCGGCACGCAAAAGACGCAGGAACGGATCATGGGCATGCTGCAAACCGGCAAGCCGGTACGCAACTAAGCGACGAGCGGACCGCATCTATATGCATGGGACGGGAGTAAGCGCTGAAGCGCTAACTCCGGTCGACCGCGATAAGACTGCATGGGACCGGAGTAAGCGCTGAAGCGCTAACTCCGGTCGACATAGGAGCTTTAAATGACAAAGCAATTGCAAGACGCATACATCGTCGCCGCGAGCCGCACGCCGATCGGCAAGGCGCCGCGCGGGATGTTCAAGAACACGCGCCCGGACGAACTGCTGGTGCACGCGATCAGGTCGGCCGTGGCGCAAGTGCCCGGTCTCGATACGAAGGTAATCGAAGACGCGATCATTGGCTGTGCGATTCCGGAAGCGGAACAAGGGCTGAACGTCGCGCGCATGGGCGCATTGCTGGCCGGCCTGCCGAACACGGTCGGCGGCGTCACGGTGAACCGCTTCTGCGCATCGGGCCTGACCGCGCTGGCGATGGCGGCGGACCGGATTCGCGTCGGTGAGTCGGACGCGATGATCGCGGGTGGCTGCGAGTCGATGAGCATGGTGCCGATGATGGGCAACAAGCCGTCAATGTCGCCGCATATCTTCGATCGCAACGAAGACATCGGCATCGCCTACGGCATGGGCCTGACCGCCGAGAAGGTTGCCGAGCGCTGGAAGATCAGCCGCGAAGCGCAAGACCAGTTCTCGGTGGAATCGCATCGTCGCGCGATCGCCGCGCAGCAAGCCGGTGAGTTCAACGACGAAATCGCCGCCTACACGATCACCGAGCGCTTCCCGGATCTCGCCACTGGCGAAGTACGGATCAAGACGCGCGAAGTCGCCCTCGACGAAGGTCCGCGTGCGGACACGTCGATGGAAGGTCTGGCGAAACTGCGCACCGTGTTCGCGAACAAGGGTTCGGTGACGGCGGGCAACAGCTCGCAGACGTCGGACGGCGCGGGCGCGTTGATCGTCGTGTCGGAAAAGATGCTGAAGGAATTCAACCTGACGCCGCTCGCCCGTTTCGTCAGCTTCGCCGTGCGTGGCGTGCCGCCGGAAATCATGGGCATTGGTCCGAAGGAAGCGATTCCGGCCGCACTGAAGGCCGCCGGCCTGAAGATCGAGGACATGGACTGGATCGAACTGAATGAAGCGTTCGCCGCGCAATCGCTGGCAGTGATTCAGGACCTCGGTCTCGATCCGTCGAAGATCAACCCGCTCGGCGGCGCGATCGCACTCGGCCACCCGCTGGGTGCGACGGGCGCGATTCGTGCCTCGACCGTTGTGCACGGCCTGCGCCGCCGCAACTTCAAGTACGGCATGGTGACGATGTGCGTCGGCACCGGTATGGGCGCAGCGGGCATCATCGAACGTCTGTAATCGAGTTTGCCATGGTCCTTGCGGTGATCCCCCAGGACCGCGGAAACGGTTCGCAGGCCGCCTGGCTTGCGAACCGTTTTTTCCATTCAGCAGCAACCAGGAGTACGAGGAGATGACAATGGATATTCTGGTCGAGCGCGCCGATGGCGTACTGACGATTGCCTTCAACCGGCCCGACAAAAAAAACGCGATCACGGCCGCGATGTATCAGACGATGGCCGATGCCTTGGTCGAAGCGCACGGCGATGCGTCGATTCGGGCGATTCTGATTCGCGGTAGCGTCGGCATTTTCAGCGCTGGCAACGATCTCGAAGATTTCATGAAGACGCCGCCAGGTGGCGAGAACTCTCCGGTGTTCCAGTTTCTGCGCGCAATCAGTTCGGCGGAGAAGCCGGTCGTGGCATCGGTGGCAGGCCCGGCGGTCGGCATCGGCACGACGCTGTTGCTGCATTGCGATCTGGTCTATGCAGCGGATACGGCCAGCTTTTCGCTGCCGTTCACGCAACTCGGGCTGTGCCCGGAAGCAGCGTCGAGTTTGCTGTTGCAGCGCGTGGCCGGTTATCAGGCCGCAGCAGAAAAGCTGTTGCTCGGCGAAGCATTCAACGCCGCCGAGGCGCAACGCATGGGCTTCGTGAATCGCGTGCTGCCTGTGGCTGAAGTCGATGCATTCGCAGCTGCACAAGCGGCGAAGCTGGCGGCGCTGCCGGCGTCGTCGTTGCGGGTGACGAAGAGTCTGATGAAGCGCGCGAGCCGCCAGGAACTGCAAACGCAGATGACCGAAGAAGCCGTGCACTTCGGCAAGATGCTGCTCGCGCCGGAAGCGCGCGAGGCGTTCAAGGCGTTCTTCGAGAAGCGCAAGCCGGACTTCCGGCAGTTCGACTGAGCTGCCTGCGTTCAGGCGCCTCGCGCGCTCAAGGTTGCGTCGGCTGCAAGGTGTCGTAGTCGACGTAGCTGGTTTCCCGGCAGAAGCTGACAAGCCGCACGCCTGCCTTGCGGGCAATCGTAATCGCGAGCGACGACGGCGCCGAAATCGTGGCGACCATCGGCACGTCGACACGCGCTGCCTTGCGCACCAGCTCGTAGCTGGCTCGGCTCGACAGAAACACAAAACCTTCCCGGGTATCCACGCGATCGAGCACCAGCTGGCCGATCAGCTTGTCGAGCGCATTGTGACGGCCGACGTCTTCGAACGCGTAGCGGATCGCGCCTGCCGCATCGCACCATGCGGCAGCGTGCAGGCCACCGGTCAGGCGCGTCAATGCCTGGTGTTCCGGCAACTCGCGAGCGGCACGCGCAATCGCATCCGGCGCGAGACGTTGCAGAAAGCCGGTGTCCGGCACGCGTTCCGGCTTCAGATCCAGCAGATCAATGCTTTCGATGCCGCATACGCCGCAGCCGGTGCGTCCGGCGAGCGCGCGGCGCTTTTCCTTCAGCGCGACGAACGCCTGCTGCACCACCTTCAATTGCACTTCGGCATGCGGCAATTCGTCATCGTCGTGTAGCTCGACCTCGATGTCCTGAATGTCGCTGCCGCGTTCCACGATCCCCTCCGAAATCGCAAAACCGACCGCGAACGCTTCCAGATCGCGCGGCGTGCACATCATCACCGCGTGCGAGATGCCATTGAAAACGAGCGCAACCGGCCATTCCTGACCGACGTGATCGGTGACGGTTTCGACCGCTGCGCCGCGATGCCGGTGGACCTGGCGCTCCACGGCGCCCGTCTGCCCGTCTGTGTCCAGTTCGTTCAAGCGACTTCACTCCTTTCATGCTGCGCGCGTTTGTGTGGCTTGCAGCCTTGCCCGGCGGCGCGAAGCAGCGCCAGACCATGCCGCTATCGCGCGAATAAGGTTCTAAAATACCTCAAGCCGGGCTTGCGCGTTGCCCGTCACTCAAGAGGAATACTGTCATGGGACTCAACGAAGCACCGCTTCTGTTCAACTTCGAAGTCGCGTCTTCGGAGAATTTCACCTACATCCCGATGTCGGTGCGCTTCAATCTCGATCGCTTCGGGCTGCGCATCACGCTCGAACAGTGGCAATTGCTGCCGCTCGAGGATCGCAAGCTGCTGGCGCGTTTTCCAGTCGAAGAAGACGCGGAAATCGAGCCGAATTTCGATCATGCATTGTTCGAAATGCTGCGCACGCACGCCAACGTCGAGCCGGAGTGGTTCACGCCCGAGGAAGCGCCCGCCTGGCGTCGCGCCGATGCCGTCCCGGATGCTGTCGCGCACCAGGCGGGACTCGCCGGCCTGCCCGCGCCTGGCGTCGCTCAGTGGGCCGAACTCGCGCCGTTCAAGCGGTACGTACTTGCCAAATTGTCGCGCAAGGCGGAAGCCAACCACGACTTCATCACCGCGATGAAGGAATTTGGCGCGGCCGGCTAGGCGCGGCCGGCCAGGCGCCCTCAGCCTAACCCGCGAATTATTTCGCTGCCCCCCCTCAATCTGTTCCGAACCCTGCCGTTATCCATGGGTTGGCGCGTAAAAAGACTCGACTCGATGCGGCCCGACGCATCGAAAGCGACCCCCGTGCTCCCGCCCTCAGAACGATTGACGTTCGGAACCCATGACTCCTTTTTTATCGAAGCGGCTGCTGATCAATCTGGCAGTCGTCGCCGCGGCAGTCGGCGCGAACGCGTTCGTCGCCTATACGCAGATTTGCGGGCAGCGCGACGCCGACGCGCGAATGCTGCGTTCGACGAACGTGCGTCAGCATCTCGACGCCTACCATACGGCGCTCGACGGCGGGCTGGCCGCACTCGGCCGTTTCGAAGCCTCGGGTGAGGCTGCGCCTGTCAATGAGGTGACTGCCACGGCGGTCTCGCTGGCCGGTCTGGAGCGCGAATTGCGCAAAGAGCTCGCCGGCGAACCGGCCATGCTCGACACGCTTGCGAAGCTGAGTGCGGACAGTCACGCGCTGCAACGCGACATTGACGATGCGCTGTTGAAGAGCAGCAGCGCCACGCCGAACGAATCGCGCGCATGGGCGGCGTCGACCTATACGCATCTGGGGCTGGGGCTCGGCCACGTGGAAGCCGGTCTGGCGGCGTTGCGCAAGCAGGAGGACCAGGCGTTGAAGGCGTCGCTCGCGGCGTCCACAAGCGAGACCCAACGCGCCATGTTCCTGCTGATCGTGACGATGCTGGCCGGCAGTGCGCTCCTGATCTTCACGTTTGGCGCCCGTGAAAGCAGCGCGCGCGAGAAACTGCGTACCGTCCGCGCACTCAGCCGCAACGATGAGCGGTTTCGCGGCCTGTTCGATGATCATCCGGTACCGATGTACATTTTTGATCGCGAGACGCTGCGCTTTCTCGCTGTGAACGCGGCCGCGATCCAGCAATACGGCTACACAGAAAGCGAATTTCTCGGCATGACGATTCGCGCGATCCGGCCGAATGCCGAAATCTCGCGCCTCGAATCGCACCTGCAGCGCAGCGACGTCCTGCAACAGGGCCGCACAATGGCGGGCGTCTGGCATCACCGGCGCAAGGACGGGACAATGATCAGCGTCGACATTTCGTATCACGCGATCAACTTCATGGGCCACGCCTCCTTCTTCGTGCTGGCCGACGACGTCACCGAACAGATCAACGCCGAAGCCGAAGTGCAGCGCTCAAACCAGATGCTCGAGACGGTGATCGACAACATTCCGCAGCGGATTTTCTGGAAGGACCAGGCGTCGCGCTATCTTGGCTGCAACATGGCGTTCGCGCGCGATGCGGGGCTCTCTTACCCCGAGCAGGTGGTGGGCAAGAGTGACAGCGATATGCCGTGGCGCGCCTTCGCCGACCTGCTGAACGAGCACGATAAAGAGGTGGTGAGTACCGGCGTGCCGAAGATGAACTTCGAGGTCGATGTGGTGATCGACGGCGTGCACCGCACCACGGTCACAAGCAAGCTGCCGTTCACCGACAACGACGGCCGCGTGATCGGCGTGCTGGGTTCCTACACGGACATCACCGAGCGCAAGCGCGCCGATCTGGCGTTGCGTTTGCAAAGCCGCGCGCTCGATGCCAGCGTCAACGCGATCCTGATTACCGCGCCGTCGCCAACGGGCAATCTGATCGAATACGTGAACCCCGCATTCATGCGTATCACCGGTTACGATCCCGCCGAAGTGATTGGCCATGATTGCCGTGTGCTGCAGCGCGACGATCGCGCCCAGGAAGGCGTCGCGTTGATTCGTCAAGCGCTCGAGGCGAACCGCGAAGTCAGCGCCGTGGTGCGCAACTATCGCAAGGACGGCGCGCTATTCTGGAATCAGCTGTTCATTGCACCCGTGCCGAACGCGGAGGGCGTGATCACGCATCACATCGGCGTGATCAACGACGTGACCGATCTGATCCGCTATCAGGAACAGCTCGAATATCAGGCCAACTATGACAGTCTCACGCGGCTGCCCAATCGCAACCTGCTACGCGATCGGTTGCAGCACGCGTTGATTGTTGCGCAGCGGCATCACAAGGGCGTTGCGGTCGTATTCATCGATCTGGACGGTTTCAAGAACGTCAACGACAGCCTCGGCCATAGCGTCGGTGACCGCTTGCTGAGCGTGGTAGCCGATCGGCTCGCGCGCTGCTCGCGAACCAGCGACACAGTCGCGCGGCACGGCGGCGACGAGTTCGTGATCGTGATGACCGATACCGTCGACGAGCAGTCGCTGATCGCGTGGATGGAACGGGTGCGCGCGTCGATTTCCGAACCGGTGTGGCTTGACGGGACCGAGTTGTATGTCGGCTGCAGCATGGGCGCGAGTCTCTTCCCGCAGGACGGCGAAGACGCGGAAACGCTGATGAAAAAGGCCGACCTCGCGATGTATCGCGCGAAGGACATGGGCCGCAACACGTTCCAGTTCTATCAGCCGGAGATGAATGCGAGCGCGGGTGCACGCCTGAATCTCGAACGGCGTTTGCGCCGCGCCTTGCGTGACAACGAATTTCTGCTGCACTACCAGCCGCAGGTGGATATTGAGAGCGGACAGATTGTCGGTACCGAGGCGCTGGTGCGCTGGCACGATCCGGAAGTCGGGCTGGTGATGCCGTCGCTGTTCATTCCCGTCGCCGAAGAGAGCGGCTTGATCGGACCGCTGTCGGAATGGGTGTTGCACGAGGCATGCCGTCAGAACAAGGCGTGGCAGGACGAAGGCTTGCCGCCGGCACGGGTGTCGGTGAATCTGTCGGCACGCGTTTTTCAGCAGCGCGATATCGCGAAGCTTGTCATGCAGGTGCTCGCCGAGACGGGTCTTGAGCCGCAATATCTCGAACTCGAACTCACCGAAAGCACCATCATGCGCAATGCCGAGGAGGCGGTGTTGATGCTCAACGAACTGCACGCACTCGGCATCGGCCTTGCCATCGACGACTTCGGCACCGGCTATTCGAGCCTCAGCTATCTGAAGCGCTTCCCGGTGGACCGTTTGAAGATCGATCGCTCGTTCGTGTCGGATATCGGCGTGTCGGGCGACGACGAAACGATCACCTCAGCGATTATCGCGCTCGCGCATTCGCTGAAATTGCAGGTGATTGCCGAAGGCGTGGAGACGTCGGCGCAACTCGATTTTCTGAAAGAGCGTGCGTGCGACGAGATGCAGGGTTTCTACTTTGCGAAGCCGTTGTCGACGGACGCGATTTCGGCGTTGTTCCTGGATGGCGCCGCACGCGAGCCCGCGGCGGTGTAACTCAATACAACGCTACGCGAGATTCGCGTAGCGCCGCGGCTCGCTGTCCGCCAGAATCCGCGCGGCCATGAAATCGATGAACACTCGCAACCGAGGCGGCACGTTGCGTCCGGCGGGCCAGACAATGCTGAGATTGATTGCCCGCTCCACGTAATCGTCGAGCACCGTGCAAAGCGAGCCGTCTTTCAACGCCTGCCGCACCGAAAAATCCGGCATACAGGCGATTCCCAAGCCGCGCATGGCGAAGCACACGCGCGTTTCAACGTTGTTGCAAACCATCGAAATCGGCAAGCTCGCCTCGCGCTCACCCGCTTCGCGCCGCAATGGCCAGATCTCTAGCTTGCCATTCGTCGGATAGCGATAGTGCAGACAGACATGGTCCGCGAGATCGGCGGGCTTTTGCGGCGTGCCGCGCCGGGCGAAGTAAGCCGGCGCGCCAACCAGCACCACGCCGAACGAACCGATTTGCCGCGCGGCAAGGCGTGAATCCGCCAGCGCGCCGGTGCGCACGACGACGTCGAAACCTTCGTCGATCACGTCGACCACGCGGTCGCTGAAGTCCAGATCCAGTTCGATCTCCGGATACGCCAGCATGAAATCGGCGAGTACCGGTAGCACCAGTGAACCGGCCAGCGGCAGACTCACGCGCAGGCGGCCGCGTGGCAAGCCGGCGCTTTGCGACATCTCCAGTTGCGCTGCTTCGATTTCAGCGAGGATGCGCCGGCTGCGTTCGAGAAATTGCATGCCGTCGGTGGTGAGTGTGATGCTGCGTGTGCTGCGATGAAAGAGCCGCACGCCGAGCCGTTCTTCGAGGCGCGCGATGCGCTTGCCGACCGCCGACGCCGACACGCCGAGCAGCCGCCCGGCCGTGACGAAGCTGCGTGTTTCGGCTACCTGCACGAATACCAGAAACCCGCTCAAACTTTCCACCATCGCCTCCGATTCCGGACATGAATGTCCGCAGACTGAGGAACTCTATCCCAGTTTTTCTTTGATTACCGGGTTCGTATGATGGCCGCACCCCCTTTCATTGGAACAGCCATGTTCGAATTGTCCGAGCCGTCCAACGCTTCTCAGTACGCCGCGCGGCCTTCATCCGGCGTTCAGGAGGCGAGCCGGCCATGAGCGAAATCGACCTGGATCAGGTAGGCGCTGCGGCGCAATCGACACAATTGTCCGATCGCTTGCCGCTGTCTGGTTTGCTCGCGCTCGCTACGGCCGGTTTTATTACCATCCTGACCGAGGCATTGCCCGCCGGCCTGCTGCGTGAAATGAGCAGTGACTTCGGGGTGTCGGCGGCACTCATCGGCCAGCTCGTCACCGTGTACGCGGCGGGGTCGTTGCTGGCGGCGACTCCACTCGCGATCGCGACGCGGGGCTGGCGCCGTCGCTCGCTGCTGCTGATGGCGATCGTGGGTTTCGTCGTCGTCAATACGGTAACGACGCTGTCGACGAACTACACGCTCACGCTGGTCGCTCGGTTCTTTGCCGGCGTGTCGGCCGGTCTGGTGTGGGCGCTGCTCGCCGGCTACGCGGCGCGTATGGCGCCCGCGCATTTGCAAGGCCGTGCAATCGCCTTGGTGATGACGGGCGTGCCGGTGGCGTTGTCACTGGGTATTCCGTTCGGGACACTGGTGGGCGCTTCGATTGGATGGCGTTACACGTTCGGCGCGATGAGTGTGCTGACAGTCGTGCTGCTCGGCTGGGTGCGCTGGCAGGTGCCCGATTTCGCCGGTCAGCCCGCAGGGCGGCGCACGACGTTGAGTGGCGTGCTCGCCTCGCCGGGCGTCAAGGCGGTACTCGGCGTGATGTTCGCTTACGTGCTCGCGCACACCATCCTTTACACCTACATCTCGCCGTTCCTCGCGCTCGCGCATTTGCAGCAGCGCGTGGACGCCGTGTTGCTCGTGTTCGGCGTGATGGCCCTTGCGAGTATCGCGATCGTCGGCGTGCTGGTGGACCGGTATCTGCGCCGGCTGATGCTGATCAGTGTCGTGCTGTTCGGCGTAGCAGCCGTGATACTCGGTCTGGCGAGCGATCTGCCGGCTGTTGTCTATGTTGGCGTGGGTCTGTGGGGGCTCGCGTTCGGCGGCGCCGCCACGCTCTTTCAAACCGCGTCGGCGCGCGCTGCGGGCGAGGGCGCCGACGTCGCGCAATCGATGATCGTCACGGTCTGGAATCTCGCGATCGCGGTCGGCGGGGCGCTCGGCGGCATGGCGATCGACCGGTACAGCGCGGTCGCGCTGCCGTGGGTGGCGGCTGCGCTGTTGATTGGCACACTGCTGTGTATCGGCATTAACGCTGTACGCCTCGGCCGCGTGCGAGCCGGCGGCAAAACCACAGCAGGGCGTCTCGGTGTCTGCAATGGGCCGTGAGTGAAGCCAGTTGCCGGCCGCGCGCCATTTATACCGCTGGCGTTGCGACGAACACCGGTAACTGCTCGGCTGCCTCGGAAAATGCCTGCAAGCGTGGATGGTCCGCCTTGGTGATGATCTCCGGCAAGAACATCTGCGTGAAATTCCACGCAACGGCCACCGCCACGTCTGCTGCGCCGAAATGGTTTGGTTCGACCGGCAGCGGGGCCGATGCGAGCTCCTCTTCGAGTTCGCGGTAAGCAGCGCGCAATTGCTCGGTCACGCGCTCGACCCACGGCTCATGCTGTTTGTCCGCTGGACGCAGATTGCGTTCGTAAACGAGCTGCACGCTCTTTTCAGACGCGGCCAGCGCAAGGCCCGTCAGGCTCGCGGCGCGCAGGCAATGCTCCGGTTGCGACGGGAAGATCCGTTGGTCCGGCGCGGCGAGCGTGGCGAGGTACTGCAGGATCACCGTCGAGTCCATCACGCGCTGACCGTTGTCGAGGATCAGGGTGGGTGCTTTCACGACCGGGTTGATCTTCGCGAACGCCTCATACGTGCTGAACACGGAGATCGACTGGTGCTCAAAGTCGAGCTTCAGCAACTTCATGCAGATAGCAACGCGACGCACGTAGGGCGAATCCAACATTCCAATCAGTTTCATCTCGTATCCGTTAGAAGATCTATATGGCTAGCCCGAGCGGGCGGGGAGGCGGTTGTTCGCTTACCAGGCGGTTCTTGTGGTGCGTCAGACCAATAGATTAAGGCGCTTGGCAGGTCAAAAAAAGCGACATTAATCGACGGTTTACGTCAGAATTTCTTACATGAAACAGATTCCGCCCTTGACCGCGCTTCGCTGCTTCGAAGCCGTCGCCCGCTTGGGCGGCGTGACCCAGGCCGCGCGCGAATTGCATGTCACGCACTCGGCGGTGAGTCAGCAGATCAAGGTGCTGGAAGATTCGATGGGCGTCGCACTGTTCGTGCGCGAAGCGCGCGGCTTGCGGCCCACCGAGGAAGGCCGGCTCTACGCGCTGGAAATACGGTCGGCGTTGCGCGACATCACGCGGGCGACGCGCCGCGCGCAGGCGCGCCCACACGAAAGCGAGCTGATCATCGCAACCGTGCCGTCGTTTGCGCAGCATTGGCTCGTGCCGCGTCTCGCAAGTTTCCGCGAGACACATCCGTACTATCGAATCCGTCTGCTGACGAGTTTGCAGGTCGAGGATTTGCGCCAGGGCGTGAGTGATATCGGCATTCGCATGGGGCAAGGGCATTGGCCCGATGTTGCACAGCAGAAACTGTTCGACGACGAAGTGCTGGTCGTCGCGGCGCCGCACTTCACGCTCGCGCCGGGCGGCCGCCTTCCCGTCACCGCGGAGGACGTGATCGCGTGTCCGTTGATCTCCAGCCCCAACACGCCGTGGACCGAGTGGTGTCAGGCGGCGCAGGTGGCGGAGCCGGCCGTCGAGGCGGTCGTGCTGTCGGCGAACGATTCGAACATCGTGCTGGGCGCGGTTTTGCTGGGGCAGGGTATCGCGCTCGAACGGCGCAGTCTGGTCGCGCATGCGTTGGCAAACGGCGATCTGGTGCAGATCACGGATATTCGCGTGCCGTACCCGTATCCGTACTGGCTGGTGTGGCAGCAACGCGAAATTCTGAACGCGAAACAGGCGCATTTTGCGCAGTGGATCGAAGCGCAGGTCGACGCTTATTTGCATGGCGACGCCTGAGCGCCAGTATCGCCTCGCGCCTTTCAGGCGGCACTTCGGCGGCGTTTCACGGTGCAAAGCGGTTTCCGGGCGAGTGACAGTCGTATATATTCAGATTTCCCATCTCAGACTTCGCTGGGAACCACGAAGCATCGATTCACGTGGCGTTGCGCCCGCTTTTCGCTGCTCGCACTCTGTCATGGGCGTTCCGTCATCGAATATCTGCCAATCCGACTGGAGAGAAAAATGACTTCCTCACCTGCAAAGAAATGGGCTGTGTTGCTGGCATCGGTTGTACTGAGCGTGGCTTCTGTTGCACCGGCGTTCGCGCAAAGCGGCGGCGCCGGTGGTGGTTCGGCGGGTAGCGACTCCGATGCCGCCAAGCCGGTGGCCGCTTCCAAGGCAACCACCACCAAGGCCCAGCGCAAGGCCGCGCGCAAGCAGGCGCGGGCGAAGAAGAATGCTGAGCTGAAGCAATTGGAGAGCAACGGGTATAACCCGTCGCGCAACGATCCGAACTATCCGACCGATCTCCAGAACGCGCAGAAGAAGGCGGCAGCGGGCGCGGCAGCGAGCCAGTAAGCGGCTGCAGGCCGGACAGGGGTTGCCGGTTGCGCCGTGCTTGCGCTGCGGCGATCCGGTAACCGGTAACCGGTAACCGCAAGCTGGCAAACACGAGCCGGCAAACACAACGTATGAAACTAAACGAGGCGCTCAGGCGCCTCGTTTTCGTTTAATGTCTGCCGCTCAATCCAGTACCGGCAATGCGCGCGGGCGCCGGTCGCTATCGGTAGCGACGTAGGTCAGGGTCGCTTCGGTGACCTTCACGAGGTCTTCGGTCAGGCTCATGCGCTGCGCGTAGACCTCGACCGACACCGTCACCGACGTATTGCCGGTCTTGATGATATCCGCGTAAAAGCTCAGCAGATCGCCGACGAACACCGGCTGCTTGAAGACGAACGAGTTGACCGCGATGGTCGCCACCCGCCCGTTGGCACGGCGGCTTGCTGGAATCGAACCGGCAATATCCACCTGCGCCATGATCCAGCCGCCGAACACGTCGCCGTGGACATTCGCGTCCGACGGTTGCGGCACGACGCGCAGTGCGCAAGGTTTTTGCGGAAGTTGAAGAATATCGGTCATCGGGGCACTCTTGAGATTCGTAATGGCTCGGTCGGCTCGACTGGCTGGCGGGGATTTCACGACGACTGCACGACACAGCGGCACCACACAGCCGCACGACCCACGTGCAACCGACGGCCGGACAACCCATGAAAAGCGGCGCCAGCCAGCTTCTGCGACAATAGAAAGATCAGGAATTGTACGGGAAAGCGCCCAGCCGGGTCGCGCGACATAAAGCAGGGTGCCAGGTTTGCACGCTGCCGGTCGGCGCGCCGCTGCGAACTCCGTCGCTTCCACACTCTTCCCAGCCGATCCCATGCGCCGTACGCCCTCGTCCGAACCTTCTCCGATCTCAACCCAGCCGCGCAACGACTGGCAAACGATCCTGTCGCTGCTCCCCTATCTCGCCACCTATAAATGGCGCGTCGGCTTCGCGTTGAGCTGCCTGATCGGCGCGAAGGTCGCCAATCTCGGCGTGCCGATCGTGATGAAGCGGATCATCGACGGCCTCGCCTCGGTGAAGCATCTCACCGCGCTCGGCCGTGCGCACGATTCGCCTGGCATCGTGCTGCTTGGCGGGGTCGGTTTGATGGTGGTCGCGTATGCAGTGGTGCGGTTGTCCACTTCGCTTTTCACCGAGCTGCGCGAAATTCTGTTCGCGAAGGTGACCGAAAGCGCGGTGCGGCAGCTCGCGCTGAAAGTGTTCCGCCATTTGCATGCGCTGTCGTTGCGGTTTCATCTCGACCGGCAGACGGGCGGCATGTCGCGCGATATCGAACGCGGCACGCGCGGCATCACGCAGCTGATTTCGTATTCGCTGTACAGCATCCTGCCGACACTGGTCGAAGTCGGTCTCGTACTCGGCTTTTTCGTCATCAAATACGAAGCCTATTACGCGATTGTCACGTTCATTGCGCTCGCCGCGTACATCGTATTCACGGTGAAAGTCACCGAATGGCGCACGCATTTTCGCCGCACGATGAACGACCTCGATTCAAAGGCGAATTCGCGCGCGATCGATTCGTTGCTCAACTACGAGACAGTGAAGTACTTCGGCAACGAAGAGTGGGAAGCGCAACGTTACGACGAAAATCTCAAACGCTATCGCACGGCGGCGATCAAATCGCAGCGTTCGCTCTCGGCGCTGAACTTCGGGCAGCAGGCGATCATCGGCACGGGGCTCGTGTTCATTCTGTGGCGCGCGACCGAAGGCGTAATGGCCGGGCGCCTCACGCTCGGCGATCTGGTATTGATCAACACCTTCATGTTGCAGCTTTATATACCGCTGAATTTTCTCGGCGTCGTGTATCGGGAACTGAAGCAAAGCCTCACCGATATGGACCGCATGTTCACGCTGCTTGGCGCGGCCCAGGAGGTGCCCGATGTGCCGGACGCGCCCGGGTTGCGGGTGAGCGGTGCGCAGGTGCGCTTCGAGCATGTGAACTTTTCATATGAGCCGGCGCGGCAGATTCTGCACGACGTGAGTTTCACGATTCCGGCGGGCACCACCACGGCGGTGGTCGGTCATAGCGGCTCGGGTAAATCGACGCTCGCGCGGCTCATGTTCCGCTTCTATGATCTGGACCGCGCAACGGGCGGCGCGATCACCATCGACGGTCAGGATATCCGCGATGTCACGCAGGATTCGCTGCGTGCTTCGATCGGCATCGTGCCGCAGGATACGGTGCTGTTCAACGATTCGATCTACTACAACATCGCTTACGGCCGACCGTCGGCCACGCGTGAAGAAGTGATTGCGGCGGCGCGCGCGGCGCATATTCACGACTTCATCGAAGGGTTGCCGAAGGGTTACGAAACGCCGGTCGGCGAGCGCGGCCTGAAGTTGTCCGGTGGAGAAAAGCAGCGCGTCGCGATTGCGCGGACCATCCTCAAGAACCCGCCGATCCTGCTGTTCGATGAGGCTACGTCGGCGCTCGATTCGCGTTCGGAACGCGCGATCCAGCATGAGCTCGATCAGATCGCCCGCGAGCGCACGACGCTGATCATTGCCCACCGGCTTTCGACGGTGGTGCACGCGCAGCAGATCATCGTGATGGATAAAGGGCGCATCGTCGAGCGCGGCACGTACGCCGAATTGCTGCGTGCGAACGGTCTCTTCGCGCAGATGTGGGCGTTGCAACAGCAGCGTGCCGCAGAGGCGCCGGAGTCGGCTGAAACGGTGGGGGCGGGGGACGGAGGGCGGTGAGCAAGCGGCGCCGGGGTGCGCCGCGTGTGCTTGCTGGACGGCACGTGCAGCGTGCTCGGCGCTGAGCGCCTGGCATTCAGCGCCGACCTCCTGGCTTTGGTCGTTGTACGTTGAGCGGCGCGTTATCGCATGGTGCCGAACAACCTCTTGCTGCGATCAGCGTTCGCTCAGACGCTGATCCAAAGCCTGCAGTTGCGCCGGTGTGCCGACGTTCTCCCACAAACCTTCATACAATTCGCCGCTCGCGAGACCGCGTGCAATCGTCTCGCGGTAGTAGGGTGTCAGCGCGCGCCGCGTGCCGCGCGGCAGATCGCGGAACATGCGGGTGTCGTATAGACCGATATTGCCGAACGTGAAGCGTGGCTGGGCATCGAGCGAGAGTGTTCCGTCGACCAAACCGAAGTCGCCGTTCGGATGGAATGCCGGGTTCGGCACCATCACGAGGTGCATACCAGGCTCGGGCATTGCCGCGAGTTTTTCAGCGCGAGCATTCAGCGTCGCGTAATCGAAATCCGCACACACGTCACCGCTGACCGCGACGAACACTTCACTCGTACCGTCATCTTCGAGCAGCGGCAATGCCTGCACGATTCCGCCCGCGGTTTCCAATGCTTCATGCTCGGCTGAGTAGCGCAGTTGCACACCCCAGCGCGAACCGTTGCCGAGTGCGGCCTCGATCTGTTCACCGAGCCATGCGTGATTGATCACGATGGTTTGAAACCCTGCCTTCGCGAGGCGTTCGATCTGCCACACGATCAACGGCTTGCCGTCCACTTCGAGCAAGGGCTTCGGGCATGTGTCCGTCAACGGACGCATGCGCTCGCCGCGCCCGGCGGCGAAAATCATCGCTTTCTTCAGAGACATCGTCATCGGTCAGAAGGTGTAGCCGACTTCATTCGCGCGGCCTTCGAGTTCGTCGAGCAGCTTGGCGAACGGACGCAGCGGCGCATAGCGTTCCGCGACCTTGCGGGCATAGCCGATGAAACGCGGCAGATCCTTCATGTAATGCGGTTTGCCGTCGCGGTAGTTGATCCGGCAGAACAGGCCCAGCACCTTGATGTGCCGTTGCAGCCCCATCCATTCGAGCTGGCGGTAGAACTCGCCAAAATCCGGATCGACCGGCAGCCCCGCTTTTCTTGCGCGTTCCCAGTAGTACACGAAGCAATCCAGCTCGAATTCTTCGTCCCAGCTGAGGAATGCATCGCGCAACAGCGAGGCGACGTCGTACGTGATCGGGCCGTATACCGCGTCCTGGAAGTCCAGCACGCCGGGATTCACGGGCTTGGGCGCGGCGGCGATCATCAGATTGCGCGGCATGAAGTCGCGCAGCATGAATACCTGCGGCTGCGCCCGGGCGCTCGCGATCAGCAGCGCGAAGGTGCGATCGAGTAGCCCGCGGGTCTTTTCGTCGACCTCGCGGCCCAGATGGCGGCCGATGAACCACTCCGGCAGCAACTCCATCTCGCGGCGCAGGAAGGCTTCGTCGAACGGCGGCAGCACGTCTTCGCGCGACGTGAGCTGCCACCGGATCAGTGCATCGAGCGCGTCGTGCATCAAGGAGCGGGCACGGCGGGGGTCATCCCCGCTTTGCGCCTCCGCCAGCGCGCCGAGGTACGAATCGGTGCCCAGATCGGTGACGAGCATGAACCCGGCGTCGAAATCGACCTCCAGCACGCGCGGCACATGCACGTCGGCAGCCTCGAGCAATCGCGCGATCTGCACAAATTCGCGGCACTTTTCGGGTGGCGGGGCATCGACGGCGATCAGGGTGCCGATGCTTTCGCCTTCCGCGGCCTTACCGGCGAGCCGGAAATAGCGGCGAAAACTGGCGTCGGACGAAGCCGGGAGAAGCGTGTCGAGATCAAGCGCATAGCGCGCTGCATGGGCGTTCAGCCACGCCTTGAGCAGTTCGAGGCGGCTGTCGGTGAAATCTTGGGTAGTGTCTTTGGAAGGGGGGAGCGTCATGAAAACCGGCGGCAAATTCAGAGGGGCAACGTCTTGCCATATAATACCCCACGACTTTTTTGACGCGACTCACGCCAGTTTTCGCGCATTTCGCTTTACCGCCCGCCTCATCGTTCGACAGTTTGTAAACATTGATGTGCAGCCGACTGTCACGGTCGGGATGTGCAGGCGGTGGATCGTGACTGCAGGAGCTGACGGACGGGCCGATTCGCCAAACGATACATGCCGCCTAGACAGCTTTCCCAAACGACTCCCTCTTGTGCCGTAGTGCCGCGCAAAAGGCGGCTCGTAGCGGCGTTGATCGCCGTTCCGGGCCTGATGCCCGCGCTCGCCCACGCCCAGCTAGTGGGGGAAGCCGCACAGCCGCAACCTATCGACGCGCCCTGGGGGATGCAGCTTGCCCCGCAGCTCGAAGAACATCCATTGCAATCAGGCCAGAAGCCGGCCACCTTCGTGCTCGGCGACACGACGAGCGGCACCACCGACCAGGACATGGCCGCGAAAGGCTCGGCCGAGGTGCGGCGTAATACCTTCGTGATCAAGGCTGACGCGCTGCACTACGATCAGGACACGGACATGGCCGATGCATACGGCCAGGTTCACCTGAACAACAACGGCGCCACGTTCGCCGGCCCGGAAGCGCATATGCGGGTGGACTCGAGCGAAGGCTTCATGTCCGCGCCGAAGTACCACTTCAATGTGACAGGTGGTTCGGGCAGCGCGGAGCGCGTCGACCTGCTCGACAACGAGCGCTCGGTGTTCACGAAGGGCACGTACACGGCTTGCTCCTGCACGGACAATCCGGCCTGGTACATCAAGGGCAGCGAGTTCGATTTCGACACCGGCGCGGACGAAGGTGTCGCGTACAACAGCGTGCTGTTCTTCCAGGGCCTGCCGGTATTCGCTTCGCCGTGGCTGTCGTTCCCGCTGTCGGGCGAACGGCGCAGCGGGGTGCTGCCGCCCACGTTCTCGCTCAGTTCGTCGAACGGCTTCGAACTGTCGGTACCGTATTACTTCAACATCGCGCCGAATCGGGATCTGACGGTCACGCCGCGCCTGATCTCGAAACGCGGTGTGCAGTTGCAGACCACGTTCCGCTACCTGTCCCCCACGTATTCCGGTTCGATCACCGGCGAGTATCTGCCGGACGACCACCTGACCCATACCAACCGCTACGCGCTGTATATCCAGCACAACCAGAACTTCGGCAACGGGTTCGGCGGTTACATCTACTACAACAAGGTCTCGGACAATACGTATCCGGAAGACCTGTCGTCGTCGGTCAGTCAGTTCATGAACGGCACCCAGCTCCTGTATCAACAGGAAGCAGGGTTGACCTATAACAACGGCCCGTGGTCGGTGCTCGCCCGCGAACAGCACTGGCAGACGCTGACGCCTTCGGTGGCGCCGTACGGCCGCGAGCCGCAGTTGAACGTGAAGTACGCGAAGTACAACGTCGGCGGCTTCGACTACGGCGCGGAAGCCGACTACACGAATTTCCGCATCACCACCGCGGACGCGACCCAGGGTCAGCGGGTGATGTTCAACCCGTACCTGTCGTATTCGGTGGTCGGGCCAGGTTACTTTGTGACGCCGAAGGTGCAGTGGCACTTTGCGTCGTACAACCTGAACAATATCGGTACCGACGTACCGGTCGGCACGCCGAAGAATTTCACCGAGTCGATCCCGACGCTGAGTTTCGACACCGGGCTGATTTTCGACCGTTCGGTGCGGATCTTCGGCGAGGATTACATCCAGACGCTGGAGCCGCGGCTTTACTACGTCTACACGCCGTACCGCAACCAGGAATCCGCGCCGCTGTTCGATACGGCCGACTCCGACTTCGGGCTGGCGGAAATCTTCACGCCGAACACGTTCGTCGGCAACGACCGGATCGCCGACGCGAACCGTCTGACGGCGGCCATCACCACGCGCTTCATCAACCCGGCCACGGGCGACGAACGCGCGCGGTTCGTGATCGCGCAGCAGTATTACTTCCAGGATCAGCGCGTCACGCTGCTGCCTACGCAGACCAGCACGCAGGCCACGCATTCGGACCTGATCGTGGGTGCGTCGCTCAAGCTCGGCGCCGGTTTCGCGTCGGAAACGGCGTTCCAATATAATGCCGACAACAACCAGTTGGTGAAGACGAGCGTCGGCTTCGGGTTCAGTCCGGGTACCAGCAAGGTGATCAACGTCGCGTATCGCTACACCCGCGCGAACACCACGCTGGACAACCAGCCGATCAATCAGGTGCTGATCTCGGGGCAGTGGCCGCTAACGCACCGTGTGTACGGGGTAGGCCGTTTCAATTACGACCTGGGCGGCCATCGGATCGTCGACGGTCTGGTCGGCCTGCAATACGACGCCGACTGCTGGACGCTTGGCGCCGGGATTCAGCGCTATGCGAACGGTCTGAACACGTCGGGGCAGAATCAGTCGAGCACGCGGTTTCTCGCGCAGTTGACGTTCAAGGGCTTGTCGAGCGTCGACAACGGGCTGATTTCCGCGTTCCGCGCCAGCGTGGCGGGGTACACGCCGTTGCCGCCGCCGCCGCCGCCGGAAGCGCGTTTCACCAATTACGAATGACGCTCGCCCGATCATTTATAGAATGCGAAAAGACGGGCCAGGCGCGCCCGACATCATTGGAGTATCTGTGGCAATCATGAAAAAGCTTCGCTTGGCAACGCTTGCGGCCGGTCTTGCCGCTGTGGCGTCTTTCCTGTCGGTTGCGCCGGTTCAGGCGCAGGGGCTCCCCAGCAATAGCGGTCAGACGGTCGACACTATTGCCGCAGTGGTCAACAACGGTGTCATCACGCGGCGCGAGCTTGACGAGCGCATCGGCCTGATCACCCACCGGCTGAACCAGCAGAACGCGCCGGTTCCTCCGATGGACCAGTTGCGCCAGCAGGTGCTCAACCAGATGGTGCTGGAACGCATCCAGTTGCAGAAGGCGAAAGAAGACGGCATCAACATCGACGACGCCGCGGTGCAAAAAACGCTCGAGCGGCTCGCGCAGGCGAACAACATGACGCTCGACGTATATCGCGCGCGTATCGCGGCGCAAGGCGTGCCCTGGACCACCTTCACGAACGACGCGCGCACCGAGCTCACGCTCTCGCGTCTGCGTGAGAAGGAAGTGGACAGCAAGGTCACGGTGTCGGACGCCGAGGTCGCGAACTACATTGCTAGCCAACGCGGCCCGAACTCCGGCCTGACGAGCGATCTGCACTTTCAGCACATCTTCGTGAAAGCGCCGCTGAATGCCTCGGAAACCGACATTGAAACCGCCCAGAAAAAAGCCCAGGCCCTGCTGACCGAAGCCAAGGGCGGCGCCAACTTCGAAAAGCTGGCGAAGTCGAATTCGCAAGCACCGGATGCGTCGAAAGGTGGCGACACGGGTTTCCTGCCGCCGTCCAAGCTGCCGCCTGAGTTCGTCAAGGCCGGCTCGGCTCTGCGCCCGGGTGAGGTCAATCCGGATGTGATCCGCACCAACGACGGCTTCGAAGTCGTGCGCCTCGTCGATCGTCGCGCGGGGCAGGGCACCAGCTCCGATGCACCGAAGCTCGTGCAGACGCACGTCCGCCACATCCTGCTGCGCGTCGGCGACGGCGTGTCCGAACCGCAGGCACGTCAGAAGCTGCTCGAAATCAAGAACCAGATCGCCGCGGGTGGCGACTTCGCGAAGTTCGCGCACACTTACTCGCAAGACGGTTCGTCGTCGCAAGGTGGCGACCTCGGCTGGATCAGCCCGGGCGAGACGGTGCCGGAATTCGAGCGCGCCATGAACAGCCTGCAGGACGGTCAGATCAGCGACCCGGTGCGCAGCGAATACGGCTATCACCTGATTCAGGTGCTGGGCCGTCGCGAATCGGAAGGTTCGGTTTCGCAGCAGATGGATCTGGCGCGTCAGGCGATCGGTCAGCGCAAGGCGGAACAGGCTTACGCTGACTGGCTGCGCGAACTGCGCGATACGGCCTACGTGGAAGTGAAGCCTGTCCAGGCAAGCCTGCAATAACCACCATGACAACCGCCGAGCAGTCCACCAGCCTTCCGTTGCAGATCGCGATCACGACCGGCGAGCCTGCCGGCGTGGGCCCCGAGCTGACCGCACAGGCGCTGGCGGGCGCGGCGGCGCATTGGCCGGGAGCACAGTTCACCGTGCTGGGCGATGCGGATCTGCTGGCTGAACGCGCGCGCGCGGTTGGCGTCGATTGGGCTGCGCTGGTGGCGGAGGGCAAGCGCGTGCGGGTGCAGCATCAGCCGCTTGGCGCTCCCTCGCTGGCCGGCAAGCTGGACGCCGCTAACGGCCGCTACGTGCTCGATCTGCTCGACAGCGCGATCGACGGCGCCGTGGCCGGCACGTTCGACGCGATCGTCACCGCGCCGCTGCAAAAAAGCACCATCAACGATGCCGGCGTGCCGTTCACCGGCCACACGGAATATCTGGCCGAGCGCACGCACACATCGCGCGTGGTAATGATGCTGGCCGGCACCGGCGGGCGCCCGTTGCGCGTCGCGCTTGCTACCACGCATCTGCCGCTCAAAGACGTCTCCGCCGCGCTAACGATCGAAGGCATCGTTGAGACGCTGCGCATCGTCGATCACGATCTGCGTCACCATTTTGGTTTGCCCGCGCCGCGTATTCTTGTGACGGGCTTGAACCCGCATGCGGGCGAAAACGGTTATCTGGGCCGTGAGGAAATCGAGGTGATTTCTCCCGCACTGAAGCTCGCGAACGAACAAGGTATCGACGCGCCCGGCCCCTATCCGGCGGATACGCTGTTCCAGCCGCGTTATCTGGAACAGGCCGACTGTGTACTGGCCATGTTCCACGATCAGGGCCTGCCGGTGTTGAAGTACGCAACGTTCGGCGAAGGCATCAACATCACGCTCGGCTTACCGATCATCCGCACCTCGGTCGATCACGGCACGGCGCTCGATCTGGCCGGCACCGGCCGTGCAGACGCAGGCAGTCTGATCGCCGCGATCGATACGGCGGTGTCGATGGCGCAGCACCGCCGCGCAGGCTGATACTGCCGTGTCTATCGCGTCTTCCTGCCGAGCGGTCTGATCCCCGCGGCGTCGATGGCGTAGCATTGCTGGGCAGGCCGCTTCAGCGGCGAGACCGCACGGCTTCATCAGCGTTTGCCGCGATGGCGAGTTGTTCCGCTTACTCTTTTTTAAGCAGTTCTCTTTCTTAGCGTTTCTTCGATGTCCACCAGCAGACAGCAGCAGGGCCGGCACCAAGGCCATACCGCGCGCAAGCGTTTCGGACAGAATTTTCTGGTCGACATGGGCGTGATCGATTCGATCGTCGACGTGATCCGGCCGCAGCGCGGCGAGCGCATGGTCGAGATAGGGCCGGGGCTCGGCGCGCTCACCCAACCGCTGATCGAGCGTCTGGCGACGCCCGAAGCGCCATTGCACGCCGTCGAGCTCGATCGCGATCTGATCGGCCGCCTCAAGACGAAATTCGGCGAATTGCTCGAGCTGCACGCGGGCGATGCGCTCGCGTTCGACTTCGGAACGCTGGCCGCACCCGGTGAAAAGGCGTCGCTGCGCATTGTCGGCAATCTGCCGTACAACATTTCGAGCCCGTTGCTGTTTCACCTGACCGCGTTCGCGCATCGCGTGATCGATCAGCAC
The DNA here is from genome assembly GCF_046030555.1 of Paraburkholderia sediminicola. GTDB lineage: Bacteria > Pseudomonadota > Gammaproteobacteria > Burkholderiales > Burkholderiaceae > Paraburkholderia > Paraburkholderia sediminicola_E. Next base: position 42,956 of record NZ_JAQQCH010000016.1, read on the forward strand.
TTCATGCTGCAAAACGAAGTCGTCGAGCGCATGGTGGCGGAGCCGGGCACCAAGGCGTTCGGCCGCCTCTCGGTGATGCTGCAATACCGCTACGTGATCGACAAGCAGCTCGACGTGCCGCCCGAAGCATTCAACCCGCCGCCGAAGGTCGATTCGGCAATCGTGCGGATGATCCCGTACGAACTGCACGAATTGCCGGCCGTGGACGAGCGCGTACTTGGCGAAGTGGTGACAGCGGCCTTCTCGCAGCGGCGCAAGATGCTGCGCAACACCCTGGCCGCATTTCGTGACTCGGTGGATTTCGAGGCGCTAGGCTTCGATCTGCAACGCCGCGCCGAAGATGTGCCGGTGGCCGAATATGTGCGTGTGGCGCAGATCGTGGCGGCTTCGCCGACGCGGGGCGCAGCGGCTGCCGAAACGGGGACCGACGACGCCTGAGTCGCGTTGCGCGGTCTTGAATCAAATCATGCGTGCTGCGCCCTGCGGCGCGCATGAAATCCCACTCTCCTAAACCGCCGGCCGCTTCACCGGCGCATTGACCAGCGCGATGCCAGTCAGCACCAGCACCGCCGCCATCAGAAAGCGCAGGCTGAACGACTCGCCGAGCAGCAGCACGCCGAAGGTCACGCCGAACAGCGGTGTCAGGAACGAGAACACCGACAGGCGCGACGCGATGTAACGCGTCAACAGCCAGAACCACACCAGATAGCTGACGAACGCCACGACCACCGCCTGATACGCGAGGCTCACCACCGCCAGCGGGGTGACCGTTGCCACGTGTGCCTGGCCGAGCCCCAGCGCAAGTGCGAGCAGGACCACCGCCGACACGATCAGTTGATAGAACAGCGTCTTGCTGGCGCTCGATTGGGCGAGGCGCGTGGCGCGCACCACCACGGTGGTCGCGGCCCAGGCGATGCCGGCCAGCACGCCGAGCGCGTCGCCGGCGACACCCGTCAGCGTCGCCCCCTGCGCCGCATGGCCGTGCAGGAAGCCGTCCGCGAACGCCAGCGCCATACCCGCAAACGCCACCAGGATGCCGAGCCACTGAATGCGCCGCATCCGCTCGCCATCGACAAACCAGTGCAGCCCGAGCGCCGTGAAGCACGGCGCGGTGTACAGAAAGACCGCCATACGCGATGCGCTGGTCAGCGTCAGGCCGAGAAAAATGCACACGAATTCCGCCGCGAACAGTACGCCCGCGAGCAAACCCGCGCCCAGTGTGCCGTCATCGCGAAAGAGCGGTGTGCCGCGCGAACGTGCCCAGCCCCATACCAGCAAGGCCGCGATTGCCGAGCGCAGGCCCGCCTGGAATACCGGCGGCAGCGCCGCGTTGGTGCTCTTGATCGCGACCTGCTGGAGTCCCCAGATCGCGCACAAGCCGATCATCAACAGGATGGCGAAGCTATCTGGGGTGCGGCGCGCGGGCAGGGCGGTGGTGCTCATGGGTTGGTGGCGTGGCGAAAAGAACGGGCGGTGTGAAGGGTCGGCGGTCAGTATGCGGTCGCGGTGCGGATCGCGGTAGTCGGCCGAATGGCTAGTCTGACTTTTTAACCGGCTCAACAGGAGCGCAAGAGCGACGATAGTTCATACGATATCAAAACCGTCCGCGCCGCGAGGCGATGACCTCACCGTCTACGCGTGCTTCCTGCAAGCTGCAAGCACTTCGATGACATAACAACACTTACGTCAGTCTACTTTCTTACTGCCCCGGTTTCGCGCTAAGGTTCACCCACGCGCATTTCGTCAGGTCATTCAAACAACCTGTATTGGCCGTCGTGCAAGGGTCTTACGTGGGCCCCTCACCTTAACTGTCGATTTGCGCGGCCTCAAAGAGCAGCGGGCCGGTACTTTGCATCAGGCGTGGCGGTGTCGAAATACCCGCGAAAAGCGGGAACCTGTACGAGGAGACAGTATGAAGAACGTATCCAGGTGGGCAATGGCAGTTGTTCCCGCCGCGTTGGTGTGCCAGATGGCGCATGCCCAATCGAGCGTGACGCTCTACGGGGTGATTGACGAAAGCGTGCGATATCTGACCCACGCAAACACAGCCGGCGATTCGTCCGTCGGGCTCGGCAACGGCGGCATGACCGAAAGCCGTTGGGGCATAAGGGGCGTCGAGGATCTGGGCGGCGGCTGGTCCACGTTCTTCAAGCTCGAAAACCGTTTCTACATGAACGGCGGCCAAAGCGATCCCACCTTGCCGTTCTTCAATGAGGCGCAAGTGGGCGTGCGCTCGGACTCCTATGGTCAGGTGATCTTCGGCCGTCAGTACAACGTGATGATCGAGGGCATTACCATCGGCGGCTACGGCAGCAATCTCTGGATTCCGTACGATTTCAGCTTCCAGCCGGAAGTGACCATGACCGGTGGTATCTGGACCAGCAACCAGGTGCAGTATCAGGCGAAATATGCCGGCTTCAATCTTGCCGCCGGCTACGCATTCGGCGGTAACGCAGGCAATTCGTATGGCAGCCAGGTCGGCTTGGCGCTTGCTTACGCACCGGGTGGCCCGTTTACCTTCGGCGGCGCGTATCAGGAGTCGAAAGATTCGGTCAACGGCGCAGCCGCGAAGGCGTGGACCTTCGGCGGGTCGTACACGTGGAACATGACCCGATTCTCCGTTGGCTATATCGTCGATCAGAATGACGCCGGCTTTTCGAATTTTGCCAACGGTCCGTTCACCGCGCCCGCGTTGGCTGCGCTCAAGTACACGGACTTTTCGCGGCGTCGCATGATCATGGGCGGCATCACGCAGCAGGTCGGCAACAAGTGGCACTTCGCCGCGAACGTCTGGCGCACGCTGCAGGACGGCAAGACCGCCGCGCAGGACGGGTCCGCATGGCAGTACCAACTGGTCGCCGACTACAACCTGTCCCTGCGCACCGATGTCTATCTGGAAGGCGATTACTCGCTATACCGGGGCGACCTGATCGGTGCGCAGTTGCAGGGCGTCAACGGTGTCGGGCTTGCGCAGAAGGGTAGCCAGATCGGCCTGATGGCCGGCATACGGCATCAGTTCTGAGCCCTCACCAACTCCAGCGCGCGCCCAGATTGCCCTCCGCCGTGCTGCGGTGCTCGCCGTTCACATTCATGGTGTAACTCGCGGTGGCGAACACGCTGCCGCGAGCGCTCAAATGCGCAACCATGCCGACGCCGAACTGGGCGGCTGTGGCGGCGACATCGGTAGGAATCACGGTCGTGCCGGCGAAGGTTGCGCTATCGGTACCATTGAAATAGCGCCACAGATTCGCGCGCAGATACGGTTGCCACTGCGCGCCCGCGCCCTCGAAGCTGCCTTGCAGGCGCAAGCCGACGCGGCCCACCAGGCCGTTTGCCGCTGGAAACGATACGTTCGAAATACCGTCGTTGAGATCGTTGATCGACGCGTGCTGCCAGATCAGTTGTGCTTGGGGTTCGAGACTGAGATTGGCGCGCAGTGGAATAGGCAAACCGGCTTCCAGCGAGGTCGTGACCGCATGTCCATGCGTGCTTGCACCGATGCCCTGATTTGACGACGGATCGAGCGTGAGCGAACTGCCCATTGCGACCGCATCGGTGTACCAGCCGCCCGGACCGATGTGCGTCCAATAAAGGCCCGCGCTGTAGGCATTGATCGACAGCCGCCCGGCCGACAGATCGGGGAAGCCGAGCGCGAAACCGTTCACGTCGCCTTGGGCGCGCGCAAAGCCGATGAAGAAGCCATAGTGATTGCGCTGGCCGCTTGCACTGCGATCCGCGTAGATATCGTGACCCACCTGCACGCCGGCCATCGTGCCGCTGAATTCGGGGTTGGCCGCCCCGCCGTTGCTCTGCGAACTGTGCTCGCCCCAGACACGCGTCCATGCGGCGGCTAGTGGGCCGCTTTCGCTCAACAGTGCCTGCTCGCCCTGGCGGTCGTGGAAGGTACCGATCTGCGCGATACCGAGTTCGCGCGTGAGAACCGGGACTTCGGCATAGACAGGTACTTCCATCCGGTAGAGCGGGGTCGCGGCGGCGCCAGCAGGTGGCGCCGCAGGCAGAGGTGGCGTGCCGGGCGCTGCGATCGGCGCGGCTGCGGCGCTTGGTGTCGGTGTCGGAGCCGGAGTTGGAGTTGGAGTTGGAGTCGGCGTCGGCGTCGGAGTTGAAGTCGGTGCCGGCGCCGGCGTCGCAGCCAGACTCGAGCGCAAATACCAGTTGTCCGCCGTCCCTGCGCTCACGCCACCCTTGAACAGGTAGTACGTGTAGGCGCCCGCGGTCAGCGGTTTCGGCAGCGTGAAGGCAGTCGCCGTCGTGGTCGCACCGTTGCTCGCCTGCACGACGAGGATGCCGTCCGTGAGCGTGGCGCCGCCGGAGCCGCCGACGTTAGTGACGCCGATCGACGTATTCCCCGAGCCGACGCCTTGCGCGATCGCCAGCTTGTCGCTCGGCGAGCCGTCTCCTCCGAGCACCGTCTGTAGCAGCAAGCGGCCATTGAGCCCAGTGTAGTTGCCGTTGATCATCAGCGTATTGCGTGTAGCCGTTGCGCCGTTGGTCAGATCGATGGTGCCTGCATTGCTGACGCTCACGAGTTGACCCGCGACCGCCGGCGAGATCGTCGCCGTACCGCCAAAACCGCCCGCAAACACCGTGCTGCTCGAATCGACGTTGAGCGCGCCGGTCAGCGTGCCGCTGTCGCCGAGCACGAGACCGTTGGCATCGAGCGTCAACTGGCTGCCGTTGGTGACGTTGACGGTCTCCCAGTTGATGAAGCGACCGAGGCCGCTCGCCGCCGTGCGGTTGAAATTGAGCACGTCGTTGCCGGTGCCGCCGTCGAAGCTCGGCACGCCTGCGAGATTGGCGTCGGTGAGGCCGGTGAGGTTGGCGGTGTCGTTGCCTGCGTCGAGACGCACGAAGCCGGTGACGGTGCCGCCGCTCCAATTGAAGGTGTCGTTGCCGGCATCGGTCCAGATCGCGCGGCCGTTGCCGCCCGCGATGGTGCCGGTGTTGTTGATGACGATGCTGAATGCGCCGGTGGAACTGATTGCCTGGCTTGTTGCCGCGGTGATCGAGCCGCTGTTCGTGATGGTCGCCGGTCCGTTGGCAATGGAGATCGCGTTGACCGCGCCGGCAATCGTTCCGGCATTGTTGAAGGTGCCGCCGCCGTTTGCGACGATGCCGTTGGCCTGCTGACTGGTGATACTGGCGCCGGTCGCATTGTTCAGTGTGACGTTGCCGGAAAAGAAGCCGCCGAGCCCGCCCGCGCCGCGTGCGGCCACCGTGCCGGTATTCGTCACGACGCCGGGCGCCGTATCGAACGAAACGAGGCCGTGTGCATTCGTACCCGAGACGTTGATCGTGCCGTGATTCGTCAGCACGTTGTTGCCGGTCCCGCCGACGGCGTTACCGTTGGCCAGCATCCCATACGCACCGGCGCCCGTCGTCGTGATCGAGCCGTTGTTCACGAGCGTGTCGTTGTTCGTCAACGCGGCCATTCCGTGCGAACCGTCGCCGCTCGTCGTCAGCATGCCGTTGTTGGTCAGCGTGCCGCCGCCCGGGCTCGCGAAATCGTGCATCGCGACCGAATTGGTGCCGGTGGTGCTGATCACCCCGGTGGTGTCGTTGAGCATCGTGACCGCAGCAGAGCTGTTGAACATGCCCTCCGATTCGACGCCGCTCGTGACGATCGTGCCGCGGTTGATCAACACGTCATGGCCGGCGCCGCCGCTCGTGCCTTGTGCCGAGATGGCATCGAAGGTGTCGCCGGCGCCGTGCAAGGTGCCGAGGTTGGTGACGGTGCTGCCGTCGCGCACGAGAATAACGTTGTTGCCGGTGACGTCGAGTTCGGCCCCCGCCTGCACGTTCACCGTGACGTTGGTGCTGCCGGCAATTGCGGCAATGGGCGTAGTGGACGGATTGGGGGCGCTGCTATTGCAGGTGACGGTCTGGCCGCTGATCGGCGCGGCATTGTCACAGGCTGCGAACGCAGACTCGCATGGCAGAAGAACCGCGATTCCGAGTGCGGACGAAAGGGCCTCGAGCAGACGCAAACGAACAGGCACATGCCTCGAGCATGTACGACGCATACAGTGATCCTCCAGTAGAACAGGTTTGGTCAGTTCCTGCTGGGTTTGCTCTGTGTGATGCGCCGTCTCTTTGAGTGCCGCTGCTGGACGGTGTTCAAGAGAATGTATCGTCGGATGAAATTAGTCAACGGCTCGAATGACGCGGCGCTGCCGCGAGTCTCACCCAGCCGCGCCTTCCATGCGCCGTTTCGATCGTTGCGGATCGATCAGTGCGAAACCCGCCGCGCCGACGATCAGCAGCAACACGCCGGTCACCATGAAGCCGATCTCATAGCCACGCGCGTCGCCTGCCGCGCCGAGCAGCTTGCCCATCGCGACCGGTCCAATCAGTCCGGCAGTGGTGACGATCGAGTTGGTGACCGCGAGCAGGGCCCCGCGTCGCGCCGCCGGTGCGACTTCGGCGACCAGCATCGGACCGAAGGTGAAAGTCTGGATCGCCAACGCGCTGGCGAGCCCCATCAGCGCGACCTTGACGAACGGCGGCGCGCCGAATAACAGTGAGCAGTACGCCAATCCACTCACCACGCATGCCGCGCTGATCAATTTGCCGCGCGCCACCTTCGACGGCACGCCGCGCTTGAGCATTCGATGCGAAGCCATCGCGAGCGCGATGCCGAGCGGGATCTGCGCCGCGACTTGCAGCGCGAACAGCCAACCGGCCTGGGTGGCGCCAAAGCCGAGGCCGAGCCGGAAATACGCGGGCACCCAGGTGAAGCCGATCGCGATCACCGCGTAGCCGACAAAGCATTGCAGCATCACGCCGATGACCGTGCGGTCGCTCAGCATGCGCCGGAAGCGCAATGACACAGCGCGAGGGCCAGCCGGCTCGACGGCAAACGCGGGTGATGGGTTGTGCTGACGATTGCCCGTCTTACCGAGGCACAGCCACAAGACGGTCCAGCCGATACCGACCGCGCCGAGCATGAGAAACGTCGCATGCCAGTGCCACCGCTGCGAGATATAGGTGAGCAACGGCCCCGCGATGATGACGCCCGCAGTCGCCCCTTGTTGCACGATCGCGGTGGGGAGATTGCGCTCGTGGTCGTCGAACCAGGTATAGACCACGTGCAGCGCGAGCGGCGAGGCCGGTCCTTCACCGGCACCCAGCAGGACGCGGCACAGCAGCAGCACGGCAAAGCTGGTCGGCCACGCGAGCGGCAATTGCGCCACTGCCCAGATCAGCGCGAGCGCGGCGAGCAGCCATTTCATGTTGACGCGGTCGGCGATCAGGCCGACGGCGATGCCCGAGATCGAGAACAACACAAAAAACGCGCTGCCGACGAGGCCGAACTGGCCGTGCGTCAACTGCATGTCATGCATCAGCGGGATCGCGACCAGACCGAGCACGGCCTTGTCGGCAAAATTGATCAGCATGAACAGGAATAGCGAGGCGACGATTACCCAGCGGCGACCTTGCGCGGTCTCGCGTGCGTGGGTGGGATGAGCCGGCGCCGTGTCGGCAAGCGCCGTGCAGCGCTTCGTGCTGCTGAGGAAAGTGGGCAAAACGTGTCTCCATTTCTGGCGCGGGGCGCTGGGTTTTCGCCCATTTGAGGTGGTATAACTCAATTGTTCAAGTGCATTCTCGTTATCGGGAGCTTGCAAACTATGCATGAGGTCAATTCCCGCCGCCTTACTCATCTGATCGCGCTCGCCGAGGAAGGCAGTTTTGCGCGCGCGGCGGAGCGGGTTCATTTGAGTCAACCGGCATTGAGTCGCAGCATTCAGGCGCTCGAAGAGGAAGTCGGCATGAAGCTGTTCGACCGCGCCGCACGCGGCGTCGCGATGACAGCGGCCGGGCGGCTGCTGGTCGAGCGCGCCCGGCGCGTGCTGTTCGAAACGCGCTGCCTGTTCCGCGACGTCGAACTGCTGAAGGCGCACGAGCTCGGCGAGGTACGTATCGGTCTCGGGCCCTATGCGGCCGTCGTGCTACTGCCGGACCTGCTGGTGGAGTTCGCGCGGCGCTTTCCGAAGATCAAGGTGTCGATCGAACTCGGCGAAGGCGATGCGCTGCTCGCCAAGCTGCGCGCCGAGCAGATCGACTTTCTCGTCACCGACCGCCGTGTGCCGCCCGTGACGCCTGATGTCACGTTGCAGCGCCTGCCGCGTCACGAGGGCGGCTGGTTCGCGCGCCCGGACCATCCCCTGTTTGCGCGCGACACGGTGCCGCTCGCGGCGTTGCGCGAGTTCCCGCTGGTCTCGGTGACGTTGCCCGCGTTCATGAAGGACGCCCTGCATCGCCTGCTCAAGTACCGCGCGCACGAGCAGATTCCATTGCAGATCGAATGCAACGACGTGGCGGTGCTGAAGGACGTCGTTGCGCAGACCGATGCCGTGCTGTTCGCGACGGCGTCCGCGGTGCGGCGCGATCTGGGGATGCGGCGTCTGGCGCGCATTCCGCTCGTCAATCCGCCACGTCTCGCGTTGGAATTCGCGCTGGTGTATCTGGCCGAGCGCACGCCTTCGCCCGCCGCGTATTCCGCGCTGGGTCTCGCCGAACAGGTGATGGAGGACGCCAACCGCGATGCGCAGGGCCTGCTGCACCCCGACGTTCTGGCGACATGAATGGGCCGCTGAACGGCGACCGAGTGGCCTTGCAACTGCTCCGTGATTACCCTGGATGCGGTTGACAAGGCGATCCCGATCGCGGACGATCCGGAATCCAGATTCCGGTTTGTCGTGAATCTTCATTTTTTCAAAGCAGCAAACCGAGGCTGAACACCGCATGACGACGACTTCACCGCGCAGCCGCGAAGCGCAGCCCAGCACCATCGCGGCGCCGCGCCAGACGCGCAGCCAGCAGGGGCTCGTTCGCATGCTGCAAGCCGGGCGCGAGTTGATCGAAGCGAGCGGTAATCTTGACGATCTGTCGATCAACGACATCGTCGAGCGAGCGGGTACGTCGATTGGCGCGTTCTACCGGCGCTTCGACAGCAAGGACAGCTTCTTCGAAGTCGTCCAGGACGCGGCGATGGAAGAGGGGCTTGAGCATGTGCGCCAGACCGTCGAGCGTGATCCGGCCTGGCGCTCGAATGATGCGGGCACGCTTGCCGATGCGGTCATTTCGTTTTACATCATGACGTTTCGGCGCAATCGCGGGCTGTATCACGCGTCGTTGCTGCGGGCGTCGCAGCGCAAAGCCAGCTGGGACGCCGTGAAGTCGACCAATCACGAGGTTCTGGCCATGATCGTGCCGCGTCTCGTCAACGCGTTGGCGCAGTCGCGCGGCATCAAGGCCGCCGGCAACGCCACCCAGTCGCTCGAATTCGAAGTACGCGCCACGCTGCAAATGATTCTCGGCATGCTGGTCAACAGCGTGCTGAACGACCCCGGCCCGTTGTCGCTCTCCAGCCGGCAACTTCGGTCGTGGCTGCAAATCCGGCTACGGCGCTGTCTCGGATTGCCGGACAGCTGATTTTTTTGCCTAAAAATCGGAATCTTAATTCCGGTTTCATTCATCAAAGACTGATTCTCACGTGCCGCGCGATTCCCACGACGTGCAGCCGAATAGTCAAGGAGACACCGTATGAACTCATGTTGCCCCGAACTGGTCCGTAATCCTGCCTTCGACGCGCCGCATATCGGCGAACCGCTCGATGTCGCGTTCGACGCCGGTGTGAATCTCGCCTTCGCCGTCGCCGCGCCGACTGTGCCGCCGCGCCTCACTGAGCACTCGCGGCGCATGGCGCAGCGCATCTATCGCGTAGCCGAACGCGTGTATTGCGCGGTCGGCTACGCGATTGCGAACATCATCTTCGTGGTGGGCGACGACGGCGTCGTGGTGATCGATGCGACGGAAGCCGTGTCAGCGGCGAAACGCATCTATGAGGACTTCTGTGCGATCGATCCGCGGCACGCAGCGCTTCCGGTCAGGGCCGTGGTCTACACGCACAATCACACGGATCACACCGGCGGCGTACGCGCTTTCGTCGATGAAGCCGCGCTTGAGGCGGGAAGCGTCGAGATCATTGCGCACCGCTCCTTGATGGACACCGTGATCAACAACGCGAACCTCGTGGCACCGATTCTCGCCACGCGTTCGGCCTACAGCTTCGGCACGCTGCTGCCGCCCGGCGCGACCGGTAAGGTCAACGCGGGTATCGGGCCGGTGCTGATCGCCGAGCCGGCGAGTTTTTTCGCACCGACCCGCGTGTTCGATGACAAGCTTGATGTCGTGCTGGCGGGTGTGCGCTTCGAGTTCCGCTACGCGCCTTCGGAAGCCGACGACGAAATCGTCATGTGGCTGCCCGAACTCGGCGTGCTGCTGTCGGCTGAAGTGATCCAGGGTGAGTGTCTCGCGAACGTACATACGTTGCGCGGCACGCGTTACCGGGACCCGGTGCGCTGGTATCAGACCATCGACATGATGCGCGGCTTCAACGCGGCCCATATGGTGCCGGCGCATGGCCGTCCGGTATCGGGCGCACAGTATGTCGCCGAGGTGCTCTGCGTGTATCGCGACGCCATCCAGTTCATCCACGATCAGACCATCCGCCATATGAACTTCGGACTGAGCCCGGACGAACTTGCCGAGGCCATTCCCGCGCTGCCGCCGCATCTCGCGGAGCATGCGTGGCTCGGCGAGTACTACGGCACGGTCAAACATTCGGTACGGCAGGTGTATAGCGGCCAGCTGGGTTGGTTCGACGGTGATCCGGCGTCGCTCGATCCGCTGCCGCGTGTTGAACGTTCGCAACGCATGATCAAGATGATGGGCGGCGTGGAGGCGGTGCGCGCCGCTGCGCGTATCGCCCTGGGTGATGGCGACTGGCGCTGGGCCGCGGAACTGGCCACGCTGCTGGTGCGCCTCGATACAAGCGACGCCGACGCCCGCACCATCAAGGCGGCTGCGTTGCGCGAGTTGGGCTACCGCACGGTGAACACCAACTGGCGCAACTGGTATCTGAGCGCGGCGCGCGAACTGGAACACGCCTACGACGAACTGCCGTTTGGTGGCAGTTCGAGTCTCGCCTCGGTGGATGTGTTGCGCGCCCAACCGTTGCGCAATGTGTTCCAGCGTTTCAGCGTAAATGTCGATCCGGAACGTTGCGCCGATGTGCGGATGACACTTGCATTCCGCATGACGGATCGCAATGAAACGCACGCGCTCGAACTACGGCGTGGCGTGTTGCAGATTCACGAGCGCATGCCTCCCACGATCGACGTCCAACTCGCGCTTGAAACCAGCACCTTGTACGGCATGCTGAGCAACATGGCGACGCAGTTGCCGAAGTGTCTCGAGAGCGGCACAGTAGTGCTGGAGTGTGGCACGGTCGATCAGTTGCGCAGCTTCTTCGATTGCTTTGACCGGCCCGCGCGGCGCATGCCCGCACTTACTACGCGATAGACGCACGCGGCTCGCATTGGCGCGTCGGCGCAACGGCACATTGTGCATCGGCACATCGCGATGCGAAATCAAGGGAAGAGACATGGAAAAAATCTGGTTGAAATCCTATCCGCCGGGCGTGCCCGCGCAGATCGACGCTACGCAGTTCAGCTCCGTTGCCGACTTGCTGGAGCGAAGCTTCCAAACGCATGCGGCAGAGCGCGCGTTCGTCTGCATGGGCCGTGAACTGACCTATGGCGAACTCGATGCGAAGTCGCGCGATCTTGCAGCGTGGTTTCAATGGCTGGGTCTCGCGCGCGGCGCGCGCATCGCCGTGATGCTGCCGAACGTGTTGCAGTATCCGGTCGTCATGGCGGCGATCCTGCGTGCCGGTTACGTGGTGGTGAATGTCAATCCGATGTACACGCCGCGAGAACTCGAGCATCAGTTGAAAGACAGCGGCGCGGAAGCGATCGTGCTGCTCGAACCATTCGCGAAGACGCTCGAGACCGTCCAGGCACATACGTCGATCAGGCATGTCGTGCTGACCTCGATCAGCGAGATGCTCGGTGCGGGGAGCCCTGAGGTTGCGGACAATGTTCCGCCAACGTCGTGTATTGCGCTGAACGATGCGATCGCGCGTGGTTCGAACGCGGGCTTTACACCCGTCACGCTGACGCAAGGCGATGTGGCGGTGTTGCAATACACCGGTGGCACCACGGGCGTCTCCAAGGGCGCCACCTTGCTGCACGGCAATCTGATCGCCAACGTTTTGCAATCGGAGTTGTGGCGCGAGCCGGTTTATCGCGGGCGCACCGACATCAAGCAGTACATCACGGTGGTCGCACTGCCGCTGTATCACATCTTCGGGCTGACGATCTGCGGCTTGCTGACAATGCGTTGCGGTGGCCTGGGCATCCTGATTCCGAATCCACGCGATCTGCCCGGAATGATCAAAGTCTTGCAAGGCTACGCGATCAACTCGTTCCCCGGCGTGAATACGATGTACAACGCGCTGCTGAACGAACCCGACTTCAAAACGTTGGACTTCTCGAAGCTGGTGCAGTCGAACGGAGGCGGCATGGCCGTGCAGCACGCCGTCGCACAACGTTGGCAGGCGCTGACCGGTGTGCCGATCGTCGAAGGTTATGGGCTCTCGGAAACCTCGCCGTGCGCTACCACCAACCTGCCGACGTCCACTGCGTTCACCGGGACGGTCGGCTTGCCGTTGCCGTCCACGGATATTTCGATTCGCGACGACGACGGCAACGAAGTGCCGCTCGGCGAGCGCGGCGAGATCTGCATTCGCGGGCCGCAGGTGATGGCCGGCTACTGGAATCGCCCGGATGAAACCGCGAAGGTGATGACGCCGGACGGTTTCTTCAAATCCGGTGACATCGGCGTGATGACGGAAGAGGGTTTTGTGAAGATCGTCGATCGCAAGAAAGACATGATTCTGGTGTCGGGTTTCAACGTCTATCCGAACGAAATCGAGGACGTGGTGGCGAAACACCCGGGCGTGTTCGAAGTGGTGGCGGTCGGCGTACCGGACGCAGAGGCGGGCGAGATTGTGAAGCTTTACGTGGTGAAGAAAGATCCGGCGCTCACCGATGCGGACATTCTCGCGTTCTGCAAGGAGCAACTGACGGGTTACAAGCGCCCCAAAATCATCGAGTTCCGCAGCGAACTGCCGAAGACCAACGTCGGCAAGATTTTGCGGCGCGCATTGCGCGACGAGGCGAAGAGCGCGGGCTGAAAACGGGCGTGCCGCGCGTCTCGCCGCGTGTGGCATGCGCTGCAGCGCGGCGTGATTCCGGGTACATTGTCGTTCTCGACATCACGCACTAGGGAGTACACGATGCGCCTGCTTCACACCATGCTCCGGGTCGGCGACCTGGACCGCTCGATTGCCTTCTACACCGACATGCTCGGTATGAAATTGCTGCGCCGCGATGACTATCCGGACGGCAAGTTCACGCTTGCTTTCGTCGGCTATGAAGACGAACGCGACGGCACCGTCCTTGAACTTACGCACAACTGGGACACGCCGGCGTATGACCTCGGCACCGGCTTTGGGCACCTCGCCGTTGAAGTCGAAGACGCGTACGCGGCATGCGACAAGATCAAGGCACAAGGCGGTAAGGTTGTGCGCGAAGCCGGTCCGATGAAACACGGCACCACCGTGATCGCTTTCGTCGAAGATCCGGACGGCTACAAGATCGAATTCATCCAGAAGAAAAAGTAACGTAAGCGGCGGGGCGAGGACAAGCAATGAATAACAGCAATCCCTACTTCAAAGAACTTGACGATATCCACGTCGAGATCCAGGCTTTGTTCGACGGTTCCGCGGATCACGGCGCGCTGGAGCGCATCATGGCGCGCTTCGCTCCGCAATTCACGCTGGTCATGCCGTCCGGTCTCGCACTGGACCACACGAGCCTGCGTGAGACTTTTGCGAAGCTGAACGGCGCGCGTCCTGGCTCGCAAATCACAATCCGCGATATGGAGATCGTATCCGAGTATCCGTCGGGCGCAGTGGTCAAATATCGTGAGTATCAGCGCGATAAGGCGGGCAATGCGAACGTGCGGCGCTCGACAGCGGTGATGGATCTGGACGCGCACGGCAAGGTCACGTGGCGTCACCTGCAGGAAACCTTCTGCACGGACTGAGTGGTGGGTTTCAGAGGGCCGGCGCTTCGAGTTGAGGCGGCCGGCTTCGAGGCTTTATAGCCGAAGACCGAAGGCCGAAGTCTTGAAGGGCCGAAGGCTTTAAAGCGTCGGCAGCAATTCCGGCGGATGCGACTTCAACGTCTGCCGCGCTTCGCGGAATTCCGGAAAAATCGATTCGACCGTTTGCCAGAAACGCGGACTGTGATTCATCTCGCGCAGATGCGCAAGTTCGTGCGCGACAACGTAGTCGATGATCGACAGCGGAAAGTGGATCAGCCGCCAGTTCAGACGAATTTTGCCGTCGCTCGAACAGCTGCCCCAACGCGTGGCCGCCGAAGAGAGCGCATACGCGCGATAGTTGACGCCCAGCTTCTCCGCATAGATCTCGAGGCGTTCGCCGAACAGGCGTTTTGCTTCGCCTTGCAGCCAGCCTTGCACGCGATCCTTGATCTGCTGCGGGTCTGCTTGCAACGGCAGCGGCACTTGCAGTGCGGCGTCATCCGCACTGAACGCGAGCGTGCCTTGTGGCGAACCGAGCTTTACGCGCACGGGCTGCCCGAGATACGGCACCTCCGCACCATCTTTCCAGTCGACCTTGGGCAACGCGCGCTGTTCGACACGCGTTTGCCATTCGATCAGCTTCGTAAAAATCCAGCGCTGCTTTTCGGTGATCGCGGTTTCGATATCGGCGAGCGTGACCCAGCGTGGTGCGGTAATCATCAGGCCGGTGCTGTCGATCGCAAAGCCGATCGAACGGCGTGCCGAACGCTTCAGCACATAGTGCAGCGTGCGCGAACCGATGGTGAGGCTGCGCAGTTTGCTGCCGTCCGGCGCGAGCGGCACGGCCGGCTGCTGCCCGCCCTGCGAGCCTGCCGAAGGTGAAGGGGACGACGACGTCGACCCCGGCTCGGCGAAGAGCGGGAGATCGAGCTGCCGGTTATCGAGCGCCGCAGCGGGCTGCGACGTAGGAGACTTCTGCATCGGATTCGGCTTCGCGCAAATGCGCCTTCGAGGGCGCGGGCGCGTCAGATTGGTGCGGCGGCGGAAGTACTTTCCGCCGCGCGGTACGCGGTAGGATCGAGGCGACGCATTTCAGCTTCGATCCACTTTTCGACGCGCGTGTTCACTTCGTCGGGCGTGAGCCCCGTCGTGTCGATCGGCTTGCCGATCGACACTGTGACTATACCCGCATATTTGAGAAACGAGTTGCGCGGCCACACACGTCCGGCGTTGTGCGCGATCGGCACGACTGGCGCGCCGGTCGCAATCGCGAAACGCGCACCGCCGGTTTTGTACTTGCCTTGCTTGCCGGTCGGCGTGCGCGTGCCTTCCGGAAACATGATGACCCAGGCGCCTTCGGCCATGCGCGCCTTGCCTTGCTTGATGACCGAATCGAACGCGTACTTGCCTTCCTTGCGATCGATGTGAACCATCTTCAGCATGCCGAGCGCCCAGCCGAAGAACGGTACAAACAGCAGCTCGCGCTTGAACACGTAGCACAGCGGCCGCGGCATCAGCGCCGGAAACGCCAGCGTTTCCCATGCCGATTGATGCTTGGACAGCAGCACGGCAGGGCCGTCAGGCAGATTCTCATAGCCCTCGATCCGGTAGCGGATGCCGTTCAGCCAGCGCACCGTGTGGAGCGTGGCGCGGCACCAGCCCGCCGCCATCCAGTAGCGATTGTCGGCGCGCATGAACGGAAACGCGATGAAGCACGCGGTCGCGTACGGCACAGTGAAGAGCACGAAGTAGATCAGCAGCAGCAAAGAGCGAATGAAGCGCATCGGCGTGGTCGGTGAGGGTTGCGGACGCGCGTGATGCGCGTCACTCATGAGCGGCGGAAAGGAAGTCGAGTGCGAACGCGCGCAGGTCGTCGTGCACGCGCGTGCCTTCGGGCAGGTCGCCGGCCTGGAGCGTCTTGCGGCCTTTGCCGGTCAGCACCAGATGAGTGGGATGTCCGAGCGACGCGCCCGCTTGCAGGTCGCGCATTGCGTCGCCGACCACCGGCGTATTCTGCGGATCGACTTCGAAACGTTCAGCGATCATCTTCAGCATGCCGGGCTTCGGCTTGCGGCATTCGCAATGATCTTCCGCCGTATGCGGGCAGAAGAACACCGCGTCGATACGACCGCCGACCGCCGCCGCCATGCGATGCATTTTCAGATGCATTGCATTGAGCGCGTTCATGTCGAAGAGACCGCGGCCGATGCCCGACTGGTTGGTCGCGACAGCAACGCGATAACCCGCCTGGCTCAGCCGCGCGATCGCTTCGAGCGAACCGGGCAGGGCGACCCATTCGTCCGGCGACTTGATGAACGCGTCGGAATCGACGTTGATCACGCCGTCGCGGTCGAGGATCACCACTTTTTTGGTCGGCATGGCGCGGTGCTCAGGCGGCGAGTCGGGAAATGTCGGCGACGCAATTCATCTGCTGATGCAGCGCGCCGAGCAAGGCCAAACGGTTGGCGCGCAACGCCGGATCTTCGGCGTTGACCATCACATCGTTGAAGAAGGTGTCGACCGGTTCGCGCAACGCGGCGAGCGCGGTGAGCGCGCCCGTGTACTCGCGTGCGGCGAGCTGCGATTGCACGCGCGGTGCAACCTGTTCGAGTTGTGCGTACAAGGCTTTTTCGGCCGCTTCGGTCAGCAGTGCAACCTGCACGCCGCCGGTCGCCGAACCTTCCGATTTCTTCAGGATGTTCGAGATGCGCTTATTGGCTGCCGCGAGCGATGCCGCTTCCGGCAGCGCCGCGAATTCGCGCACCGCATCCAGACGCGCGACGATGTCGTCGAGGCGCGCGGGGTTCAGTGCCAGCACCGCGTCGATTTCACCCGGCGCGTAGCCACGCTCGCGCAGCAGACCGCGCAGACGGTCCATGCTGAATTCGTAGATCGCCTGGGTCGAATCGGCGACACCCGGCACAGCGGCGAATTGCGCGTGAGCGGTGCGCAGCAGTTCGATCAGATCGACTGGCAATTGCTTCTCGACCAGAATCCGCAGCACGCCCAGCGCGTGACGGCGCAGCGCGAACGGGTCTTTCTCGCCGGTCGGTTGCAGACCGATGCCCCAGATACCGACCAGCGTTTCGAGCTTGTCGGCGAGCGCGACGACGGTGCCGGTTGCCGTGGTCGGCAATGCATCGCCGGAGAAACGCGGCTGATAGTGTTCCGAGCACGCCAGCGCGACTTCTTCCGGCTCGCCGTCGTGGCGCGCGTAGTACGTGCCCATCGTGCCTTGCAGCTCGGGGAATTCGCCGACCATGTCGGTGATCAGATCGGCTTTGGCGAGACGCGCAGCGCGTTTCGCGAGCGCCACATCTGCGCCGATCAGTTCGGCAATCGCGCCGGCCAGCGCTTCGACGCGCTCGACGCGTTGCAGCGCCGACCCCAGCTTGTTGTGATACACGACGTTCGCGAGCAGCGGCACGCGATCGGCGAGCGGTTTCTTCTTGTCCTGCTCGAAGAAGAATTTTGCATCGGCCAGACGCGGACGCACCACGCGCTCGTTACCTTCGACGATATCGCCCGGCGTTGCCGTTTCGATGTTCGACACGATCAGGAAGCGCGAGCGCAGCTTGCCGTTCGCATCCGTCAACGCGAAGTATTTCTGGTTCGTCTGCATCGTCAGGATCAGGCATTCCTGCGGCACTTGCAGGAACTCGTCCTCGAAACGGCAGGCGTAGACCACGGGCCATTCGACCAGCGAATTCACTTCATCCAGCAGCGATTCCGGCATCACGACCTGGTCGCCGTCGGCTTGCGCGAGCAGATGCGTGCGAATGGTTTCCTTGCGGTCGGCGAAACTCGCGACCACGCGGCCTTTGTGCAACAGCGTGTCGGCATACGAATCCGCGTGCTGGATCTGCACGAAGCCTTCGGACAGGAAGCGATGGCCGAGTGTGGTGTCGTCGGCATCGATGCCGAATGCCGTGACCGGCACGACCTGTTCGCCGTGCAACGTAGTCAGGCGATGCACCGGACGCACGAACTGCACATTGGTACCGTCCGGGCGTTGATACGTCATCACCTTTGGGATCGGCAGCTTGGCGAGCGTTTCGTCGAGCGCGGTTTGCAGACCTTCGGCAAGCGTGGCGCCCGGCGCGGCGTAGCGCAGGAAGAAGGCTTCGGCCTTACCGTCCTGCGCGCGTTCCAGATCGTTCACCGAGAAATCGGGGAAGCCGAGCGCGGCCAGTTTCTTGGCGAGCGGCGCAGTGGGCTGGCCGTCTTTATCGAGCGCGACGGAAACCGGCAGCACTTTTTCGCGCACGTGTTTTTCCGGCGCGACCGAACGCACGTTCCGAATCGTGACGGCAAGGCGTCGCGGCGTTGCATAACGTTCGAACGACAGTTCGCCTTCGACCAGGTCGCGCGCCGCGAGGCGCTGCGCAATGCCTTCGGCGAAGGCGTCGCCGAGGCGCGCGAGCGCTTTCGGCGGCAGTTCTTCGGTCAGCAGCTCGACGAGCAGGGTAGCTTGATGGGGTTGAGTCATTTCTTGATGTTCTCGTCAGTCCGGATCGATCTTGCGTTCGATTTTGAGCGGCGGCGCCCACGCGGGCATCGCAGCATCTTGCGCGTCGGTCGTCAGGCCGGGCACGCCATGCACCGGATTACCCAGCATCGGGAAACCGAGTTTTTCGCGCGAGTCGTAGTAAGCCTGCGCGACCAGACGCGACAGCGCGCGAATCCGGCCAATGTACGCCGCGCGTTCCGTGACGGAGATCGCACCGCGGGCATCCAGCAGATTGAACGTGTGGCCGGCCTTCAGCACCAGTTCATAAGCGGGCAGCGCGATCTGCGCTTCTATCATGCGTTTCGCTTCCGCTTCGTAGCTGTTGAAGAACGTGAACAGCAGATCGACGTTCGCATGCTCGAAGTTGTACGTCGACTGTTCGACTTCGTTCTGGTGGTACACGTCGCCGTAAGTCAGGCGACGGAGTTCCGGGCCGTTCGGACCTTGCTCTTCCCACTCGGTCCACACGAGGTCATAAACGTTCTCGACCTTCTGCAGATACATGGCGAGACGTTCGAGACCGTAAGTGATTTCGCCCAGCACCGGCTTGCAATCCAGACCGCCAACTTGCTGGAAATAGGTGAACTGGGTCACTTCCATGCCGTTCAGCCACACTTCCCAACCGAGGCCCCACGCGCCGAGCGTGGGATTTTCCCAGTCGTCTTCGACGAAACGCACGTCGTTCTGCTTCAGATCGAAGCCGAGCGCCTCCAACGAGCCGAGGTACAGGTCGAGGATGTTTTCCGGCGCCGGTTTCAGCACGACCTGATACTGGTAGTAATGCTGCAGACGGTTCGGGTTCTCGCCATAGCGGCCGTCTTTCGGGCGGCGCGACGGCTGCACATAGGCGGCTCGCCACGGTTCCGGACCGATTGCGCGCAGGAAAGTATGGACGTGGGACGTGCCCGCGCCGACTTCCATGTCGATCGGCTGGAGCAACGCGCAACCCTGCTTGTCCCAGTAGGACTGCAGTGTCAGGATGATTTGCTGAAACGTGAGCATGAAGTGCCTTTCGGGCATAGGGCCGCGCCGCAAACGCCGGGGCGCGCGAGGTGGCCGTGGAGCGAAGTGCTAAACCGTAGATTTTAACGGAAAGGGAGGGGGGCGTCCGTTTTGGTGGGGCCGGACGAACCTGGCGCGCTCTTTAAACGACAAAGGGCCGCTTAAAGTGGCCCTTTGTCGTTTGCGCCTCAGGATGCGTTCATCGGCTAACTGCTCAACCCCATCAACGCATGCGCTCCCGAATCCGTCACCTCGACAAACCCATCGATCTCCATCTCCAACTCCCGCGGCAGTGCGAGCATGTTGCACGACACCACACGGCCATAAATATTCTCCGTTCGCCCAAAGAAATTTTCAGAGTTGAAGAGTGGCGGCAAATGCCACCACAATCGGTATTCCTTCGACCACAACCACTCGATCAACGCCTGTGACCGATCGAGCCGGTCGTTCTCCACATAAATCACAGGCCGCGAGCGGGCAATCGTTTCCTCCGCCCCTTGCAGCGCGTTCAACTCGAATCCTTCGACGTCGAGCTTCAGCAGGCCCACGACATGTGAGCGCAGCACATCGTCTAGCCGGACGCACGGAACCGGGAGCGTGTTCGCCGCCGCCTCCGTTTGCATCGACACGCCGCCGAAATTGCCCGGCGCGTCATAGTCCGGCTGCGCAAAATGCAGTGTCCCGGCAGCCGCCCCACACGCATACGGCCAGGCCAGCACGTTACGTACACCGTTGGCCGCGAGATTCGCGCACAGGTTCTGAAAGATCACAGGCTGCGGCTCGAATGCGACCAGCACCTGGCGGCGCGCCTGCGCCTCACGGGCCAGCATGATCGTATGTACGCCGATATTCGCACCAACTTCCACGACGATGCCCGGCTGCACCAGCAACTGCCGCAACACGGCAGATTCGAGTTCGCTGCATTCACCGTATTCGATGAGTGCGCGGCCGAGATAGAAGTCGTTCGGATTGGCGAGCATCCAGCCATGGCGAGTCTGGACGAGTTGCGTGTGCTCGCCGAGCGGCAGTGGAACAAAGGAGGGTGTAACCATGGACATTGAGCGGGAAAAGAGACCACGCAAATGTACGGTCCGCCGCTGTCCTTGTATATGAGACGAGCTCTCAAGGATTCTTATTTTTCTGCAGGAATTCGCCGTCAAAACCTAAGACTCCACGATGATCGACTCATAAGCCGATCATCGCGGCAGCCGGATTACGTCGCGGCCAGTTCGACTTTCGGTGCAAACGAATCGCTTTGCGCCAAAGGCCAATATTTCCCGTACAACGTGTAGCGATAGTTGCCGTTCAGCAGATCGTTCGGATCGAGATACTTCAACAGCTCGGACATCAACTGCACCTCATGCGACGATACGCGCCGGACGATGTGATGCGCGCGCAGTTCCGCCGGATGCTTGAGCCCCGCGGCCTGAATGATTTCCTTCAGCGCATGCAGCGTGTTGTGATGGAAGTTGAATACGCGGTCGGCCTTGTCCGGAACCACCAAAGCACGCTGACGCACCGGATCCTGTGTTGCGACGCCCGTGGGGCAGCGGCCGGTGTGGCAGGTCTGCGCCTGGATGCAACCGACCGCGAACATGAAACCGCGCGCCGCGTTGACCCAATCCGCGCCGATCGCAAGCGTCTTCGTGATGTCGAATGCGGTAATCATCTTGCCGCTCGCGCCGATGCGAATGCGCTGACGCAAGCCGATGCCGACCAGCGTGTTGTGCACCAGCAGCAGTCCTTCCTGCAACGGTACGCCGACGTGATCGGTGAACTCCAGTGGCGCTGCGCCCGTGCCGCCTTCCGCGCCGTCGACCACGATAAAGTCCGGCAGAATCCCCGTCTCCAGCATCGCCTTCGCAATGCCGAAAAATTCCCACGGATGCCCGATGCACAGCTTGAACCCGGTCGGCTTGCCGCCGGACAGCGTGCGCAAACGGTCGACGAATTCGAGCAGGCCGCGCGGTGACGAAAATTCGGAGTGGGTGGCGGGCGAGATGCAATCGCGACCCATCGGTACACCGCGCGTCTCGGCAATCTCCGGCGTGATTTTCGCGGCCGGCAGCACGCCACCGTGACCGGGCTTGGCGCCTTGCGAGAGCTTGACCTCGATCATCTTTACTTGCGGCTCGGCGGCCTGCTTCGCGAACTTCTCCGCGCTGAAGGTGCCGTCGTCGTTACGGCAGCCGAAGTAACCGGAGGCGATTTCCCAGATGATGTCGCCGCCATGTTCGCGGTGGTATTTCGACATCGAGCCTTCGCCCGTGTCGTGCGCGAAGTTGCCTTTCTTCGCGCCGAGGTTCAGCGCCATGATCGCGTTCGCCGACAACGAGCCGAAGCTCATCGCGGAGACGTTGAAGATCGACATCGAATAAGGCAGTGCGCGGTCCGGCCCGACGACGATACGGAAGTCGTGGTTATCGAGCGTGGTCGGCGCGAGCGAATGGCTGATCCATTCGTGCGCAACGGCTTTGACGTCGAGCTCCGTGCCGTACGGACGGCTATCCACGTCGTTCTTCGCGCGCTGATAGACGATGCTGCGTTGCGCGCGCGAGAACGGCTTTTCGTCGGTATCGCCTTCGACGAAATACTGGCGGATTTCCGGGCGGATGAATTCGAACAGGAAGCGGAAGTGGCCCCACAGCGGATAGTTGCGCAGAATCGCGTGGCGGTCTTGCGTCAGGTCGAACAGGCCCAGCGCGACGAGCGCCACCGGCACGATGATCCAGAACCACGAAAGGTGATGTGTCGCGGCGAGCGCCGCACAGACGGCGAGCAGCACGACTGCGCACCACATCGCCAGATAACGTCGAGAAAACATGGGGACTCCAGTGCAGTGAGGATCGTCGCGGAGGGATCGTCGACGCTGTCGGCGCAGACGGAATCCGCCGCGAAGGGAAACGAACACCTGCTTGTTATGGTGAAGCTAGCTGCGGTTCGAAGATGAACGCGCGGGTGAAGCCTGAAGTTGAGACATGAAGGTGAAGCGCGTGCGGCGACGCCAGGCGTTGCCGCACGGATAAAACTTTTGGTTCAACGGGCGGTTAGCAGCGCTGCCTTTTGCGGCGGGCGCACCGTTGGTTGTCCGGTTACCGCGTGTTCGATGATGCCGCCGCCGAGACACACGTCGCCATCGTAGAGCACCGCAGATTGCCCTGGTGTGACAGCCCATTGGGCGGCGTCGAAATTCAGTTCGAAAAGGCCTTCGCCGGCACCTGTATTACTGGCCGTCGCACCTGCAGCCGCACTTGCAGCCGCACTGAACGTGCACGGTGCATCCGCTTGCCGGTAACGGGTTTTCGCGCCGCAGGCAAAACCGTCGGCCGGCGCTTCACCCGCCACCCAGCTCGTATTGCCCGCGCTCAATGTATGGCTCAGCAGCCACGGATGCTCGTGGCCTTGCGCGACATACAGTGTGTTCGACGCAATATCCTTGCCGGCGACGAACCATGGCTCGCCGCTGCCGTCCTTGCTGCCGCCGAGGCCAATGCCCTTGCGCTGCCCGAACGTATAGAACGCGAGGCCGATGTGTTCGCCGACCACTTTGCCGTCGGTGGTTTTCATCGGACCGGGTTGGGTCGGCAGATAGCGGTTCAGGAAGTCACGGAACGGCCGCTCGCCGATGAAGCAGATGCCGGTCGAATCTTTCTTCTTCGCATTCGGCAGTGCAATCTGTTCGGCGATCTCGCGGACTTTGGTTTTCGGAATCTCGCCGAGCGGAAACAGCGTCTTCGACAACTGCGCCTGATTCAGCCGATGCAGGAAGTACGACTGATCCTTTGTATGATCGAAGGCCTTCAGCAGTTCGAAGCGGCCGTTGTTCTCGCGCACGCGGGCGTAGTGGCCGGTCGCGATGGTTTCCGCGCCCAGCGACATTGCGTGATCGAGGAAGGCCTTGAACTTGATTTCGGCATTGCACAGCACGTCCGGATTCGGCGTGCGGCCGGCCGAGTATTCGCGCAGGAACTCAGCGAACACGCGGTCTTTGTATTCGGCGGCGAAGTTGACCGCTTCGACATCGATACCGATCAGGTCCGCGACCGAGACGACGTCGATCCAGTCCTGCCGCGTGGAGCAGTACTCGCTGTCGTCATCGTCTTCCCAGTTTTTCATGAACAGGCCGACCACGTCGTAGCCCTGTTCCTTCAGCAGCCACGCGGTAACCGACGAATCGACGCCGCCCGACATGCCTACTACGACTTTCTGCTTGCTCATAAGGTGCTCACTGGGTACTGCGTGACTTCATTGATCGTGGGTTGACCGTGTTGCCCGGTCGCCTGGTTGGCCGCTCATGACGGCTCAGGCCCGTTTGTGACTGATTAGGCCGGGCCAGGCCTGCTTACGCCTGTTTCTGCCCGACCGAATGCGTGTGCACGAAGTCGAGCGGGAAACGCCGTCCGGCGAGGTAATCGTCCAGACATTGCATGACGAGCGGCGTGCGATGCCGTTCGGGGCAGGCGCGCAATTCGTCGGCGCTCATCCACAGCGTGCGGACGATGTCGGAGTCGAGCGCGCGCTCTGCATCCGCTGCGCCGCTCGTGCCGCAATAGGTGAAGCGCAAATACGTCACGCCCTCACTGCCGGGCCGCTCGAAATGCGTCATATACATACCGACCAGCGCCTCAGGCGTGAACGGATGCGCGGTTTCCTCGAGCGCTTCGCGGATGACCGCTTCCAGAAGCGTTTCGCCCGCCTCCAGATGGCCGGCGGGCTGGTTCAGACGCAGGCCGTCGGCGGTATGTTCCTCGACCACGAGAAAACGCCCGTCGCGCTCGACGATGGCCGCAACGGTGACGTGCGGCAGCCAGGATTCCGGTTTCATGGGTGCGCATTTTACCGTTTATGGGCCGGGGCTGCCGGGAAGCGGGCGGCGGCCGGTATGGACGGGTAGGGGCGGGTAGGGGCGCCCGCTGGGCGAAGACCCCCGGATTGTCCCCGATTTCGGCACACCCCCAGGTTTCGGTTAAAGTGACGCGGTTAGCCGTTGCACTTGCAAGCCGGCGTGCCTCGTCGGCGCATCTGTCGTAAAACAGGAAGTCGAGGAGGAACAACGATGCACATCGGAGTGCCAGCTGAGACGCGCGCGCACGAAACCCGCGTCGCCGCGACGCCCGAAACGGTCAGGAAGTATGTGACCCAGGGCCACCGGGTCACGATCCAGAGCGGCGCCGGCACCGGCGCGAGCTTTCCTGACGATGCCTTTACAGCGGCCGGCGCGGAAATCGTCGACGCAGCCACCGCGTTTGGCGCCGAACTCCTCCTCAAGGTCCAGTCCCCGACCGATGCCGAACTGCCGCTGCTCAAACGAGGCGCGACGCTGGTGGGCATGCTCGATCCTTTTAATACCGAAAACTCATCAAAACTCGCGGCAGCGGGCGTCACCGCGTTCGCTCTGGAGGCCGCACCGCGCACCACGCGTGCGCAGAGCCTCGACGTCCTGAGTTCGCAGGCGAACATCGCCGGGTACAAAGCGGTGCTGCTGGCGGCCACGCTTTATCCCCGCTTCATGCCGATGCTGATGACCGCGGCAGGTACCGTCAAAGCGGCCCGTGTGCTGATTCTCGGCGCGGGCGTGGCCGGCTTGCAGGCGATCGCGACGGCCAAGCGCCTGGGCGCCGTGATCGAAGCGTCCGACGTGCGTCCGGCGGTGAAAGAGCAGATCGAATCGCTCGGCGCCAAATTTCTCGATGTCCCGTACGAAACCGACGAGGAGCGCGAAGCCGCGCAGGGCGTCGGCGGCTATGCCCGGCCGATGCCGCCGTCGTGGCTGACTCGTCAGTCGGCACTGGTCCACGAGCGGGCGAAACAGGCCGATATCGTCATCTCCACCGCACTGATCCCGGGCCGGGCCGCGCCGACGCTGATCTCGGTGGAAACCGTGCAGGCGATGAAACCCGGCTCCGTGCTGGTGGACCTCGCGGCAGGGCGTGGCGCCGAATATGAAGGCCAGCACGGCGGTAACTGTCCGCTGACCGAGGCCGACAAGGTCGTGATCAAACACGGAGTGCAGATCGTCGGCTATACGAACCTGGCCTCGATGGTGCCCGCGGACGCGTCGTCCCTCTACGCACGCAACCTGCTCGACTTCCTCAAGCTGATCATCACCAAGGAAGGCGCCCTGAACATCGATCTCGCAGACGACATCGTCGCGGCCACGCTACTTGCGCGTGACGGCGAAGTCACGCGCAAGGCCTGAAGCAAACCCCTACATAGGAGAGCGGCGATGGAAGTCATCAACCATACCGTCATCAACCTGATCATCTTCGTGCTGGCGATCTACGTCGGCTACCACGTCGTCTGGAACGTCACGCCCGCGCTGCACACGCCGCTGATGGCCGTGACCAACGCGATTTCGGCGATCGTGATCGTCGGCGCGATGCTGGCCGCGGGCCTCACGCTGGGCACGACCGGCAAGTTCTTCGGCACGCTGGCCGTCGCGCTCGCGGCGGTGAACGTGTTCGGTGGATTCCTCGTGACGAGGCGAATGCTGGAGATGTTCAGGAAGAAAGAGCCGAAGAAGCTCATCAGTGGCAAAACTGCGGACAAGACGGCCGGGGGGAACGCGTAATGAGTCTGAACGTCGTCACGCTGCTTTATCTGGTCGCGTCGGTTTGCTTCATCCAGGCGCTCAAAGGGCTGTCGAATCCGAAGACAGCGCGTATCGGCAATACCTTCGGCATGGTCGGGATGGCGATTGCGATCCTCACCACCATCGCGCTGATCGTCAAACAGGCGAATGCGCTCGGCTCGAATCTTGGGTTAGGGCTCGGCCTGCTGCTGGTCGCGCTGGTGATCGGCGGCGCGATCGGCGCGTTCGTCGCGGCGCGCGTCGAGATGACCAAGATGCCGGAACTGGTCGCGGCGATGCACTCGCTGATCGGTCTTGCCGCCGTGTGTATTGCGTATGCGGTGGTGTCGGAGCCGTCCGCCTTCGGCCTGGTCGACCCGGAGAATGCGATTCCGGGCTTCCTGCCGTACGGTAATCGCGTCGAGCTGTTCATCGGCACGTTCGTCGGCGCAATCACGTTCTCCGGTTCGGTGATAGCGTTCGGCAAGCTGTCGGGCAAGTACAAGTTCCGGCTCTTCCAGGGCGCACCGGTTGTTTATGCAGGACAGCACCTGATCAACCTGTTCCTCGCGCTCGGCATGCTCGGCTTCGGCGTGATCTTCTTTCTCACGCAATCGTGGCTGCCGTTCATCATCATGACGCTGATCGCGTTCGTGCTCGGTGTGCTGATCATCATCCCGATCGGCGGCGCGGATATGCCGGTGGTCGTGTCGATGCTCAACTCGTACTCGGGCTGGGCGGCGGCGGGCATCGGCTTCTCGCTGAACAATCCGATGCTGATCATCGCGGGCTCGCTGGTGGGTTCGTCCGGTGCGATCCTGTCGTACATCATGTGCCGGGCGATGAACCGCTCGTTCTTCAACGTGATTCTCGGCGGCTTCGGTAATGAGGCGGGTGCGGCGGCGGCGGGTGGGTCGGCGGAGCAGCGTCCGGTGAAATCCGGTTCGGCCGACGATGCGGCATTCATGCTCGGCAACGCCGAAACCGTGGTGATCGTGCCGGGGTACGGTCTGGCCGTCGCGCGTGCCCAGCATGCGTTGAAGGAGCTGACCGACAAGCTGGTCGAGAAGGGCATCGAGGTGAAGTATGCGATTCACCCGGTGGCCGGGCGGATGCCGGGTCACATGAACGTGCTGCTCGCCGAAGCCGAAGTGCCGTACGACATGGTCTACGAAATGGACGATATCAACGGCGAGTTCGGTCAGGTCGACGTGGTGCTGGTGCTCGGGGCGAACGACGTGGTGAACCCGGCGGCGAAGAACGATCCGAAGTCGCCGATCGCGGGCATGCCGATCATCGAGGCGTACAAGGCGCGTACCGTCATCGTGAACAAACGTTCGATGGCGGCGGGCTACGCCGGTCTCGACAACGACCTGTTCTACATGGACAAGACGATGATGGTGTTCGGCGACGCGAAGAAGGTGATCGAGGATATGGTGAAGGCGGTGGAGTAACGTACCTCGGCGGTTCGCGGCTTGCCTCGTGGCGGGCGGCGAACCGTCGCTTATGCATCCGCTCCGCATCCGCATCCGCATCGTCACCGTGGCTTGGCGTTCACGTGCCGCAGCCAATCCGCCAGCCGTTTGCCTTCCCGATCCGGATACGGTTCGAGCGCCTGAAGATTCTGGATTTTCTCCAGTCCGAAATTGCGGAAATCGCTCCGCAATTCACACCACGCGCCGAGTGTCCAGCGCGCGCCCCAATAAGCCAGTGCAAGCGGCCATACGCGCCGCTCGGTCGCTGCGCCATTCGCATCGGTATAGGCAAAGCTCACCACCTGGCGCGCGTCGATCGCCCGATGCAGCGCGTCCACCTTCGCCGAAAAATCCGCTTTGATGTGAAACGACGGCGCGAAGATCGCCAGACGTTCGAGCGTTGCGCGCTTGTCGGCGGGCATCGCGGAAGCGATCTTCGCCAACGCCCCGCGCGCGCCACTCGCGAAGCCGGCGCCACCCCACGATTCGAGCATTCGCGCGCCTGCTGCGAGTGCGGCGAGTTCATCGGCGGTGAAGGTGAGCGGCGGCAGGCTCGCCGCGCGGCTCAAGCGATAGCCGATGCCCGCTTCGCCTTCGATTGGCACGCCTGATAGTTGCAGATCGCGCACGTCGCGATAGACGGTGCGCAGCGAGATATTCAGCCAGTCGGCGAGTTGTTGCGCGGTGGTCAGACGCCGTCCGCGTAACAGTTCGGCGATCTGGAACAGGCGGTCGGCGCGGCGCGTCATCGTGGGCGTCTTGTAGAAAAGGACGGGGACAGTTCCGCGATGATAGCGCCGCATGTCGCGCTCCGGTCGGCGTTTCGCGCGGCGCCTGCCGGCCGCCGCGCCGCGAGTTAACCGTTGGTCCGCGAGTGCAGACCGAGGCGGTTGCCTTCCGTGTCGGTGAAGAACGCGATGTAGCCGATGTCCTGCGGCAGCTTGATCACCGGACCATCGGTCTTGCCGCCGGCCTGCTCGACGCGGGCGAGCACGGCGTCCACGTTCGGTTGCGCGTTCAGATAGACGAGCACGCCGTCGTTGGTCGGTTTCATCGACGGGCTATGGACGATCGCGCCGCCGGTGGCCGGTTCCTCGTAGCCGAAGATAGCGATCGGCTGGCCGCCGATTTCCTGACGATTCAGTTTGACGTCGAGGGCGGTTTCGTAAAAGCGGACAGCGCGTTCGAAATCGACCGACGGGATCTCGAACCATGCAACAACTTTGGATGATGATGCGGACATGACACTCTCCTGTGGATGGCGGTAAGCCGTGCAAAGCGCCGGATGGCGTGAGGAGGAGTGTGCGTGGGGGCTACTGACAGCGTAGTGTCAGTAGGGGTTGGCTGATGTGGAAAAAGGGCGTGGCGGACGATGGTGCGGCGGAGGCGAACAAAAGAACGGAGAAGTCGGGATGCCAGCATGTAGGCCCCCGACGCCGGCCGATCACCGAGATATCGGCGAAAAAAACCGCGGACCTGGATCCGCGGCTTTTTTGATGCTGCTCTGCGCCGGCTTAAGCTGCCGGCGTGTCGTTGTTTTGCGGCCGCTGACGAACGCTGCCTGCGATCAGGTCGAAGCGGAACAGCCGGCATTCGAGTGCACCGTTGAAGAGCGGCGTCTTGGTCGATTCGCGCAGGCGCAGCTGGCCCGGCAGCTTGCGATCCGACGTCAGGATGAACGCGTGCCAGCCAGTGAAGCGCTGCTTCAGCGCATCGCCGAGCGACTGGAAAAATTCGCTGTCCGGTGCTTCTTCCTGAGCCCGGTGGAAGCTTTCGTCGTCGCGGCCTTCACGCGTGGCGCGGCCTTCGCGGATTTCGCCCCGCGCGTTGCGGCCGCGCACTTCGATCCGCTCGCCATACGGCGGATTGGCGACGAGGATGCCGGCATCCAGAGACGGTGCCGTCATTCCGCGCGCATCGACCTGCTTGAGCGGGATTGACGGGAGACCGGCGCGCTGGAAGTTCGCCCGCGCCTTGTCGAGCATATCGCCGGAAATATCGCTGCCGAATATCTGCAGATCGGCGCGCGAATTGCGCGCGGCGTGCTTCGCGTCGAGCGCGGCGGCCTTCAGCGTTTGCCAGGTCTTGGCGTCGTATTGCTTGAGCTTTTCGAAACCGAAGCGGCGCTCCGCGCCTGGCGCGATATTCAGCGCCACTTGCGCGGCTTCCGCGAGGAAGGTGCCGCTGCCGCACATCGGGTCGTACAGCGGCATGCCGGCGGTCCAGCCGGTCAGACGCAGGATGCCCGCCGCGAGATTCTCGCGCAGCGGCGCCGCGCCCTTGTCGAGGCGCCAGCCCCGCTTGAAGAGCGGATCGCCGGAGGTGTCGAGGTAGAGCGTGCAATCGGTGGCGGTGAGGAACGCGAACACGCGCACGTCGGGCATGGCGGTGTCGATGCTCGGACGCGCGCCGCTGACTTCACGCAGCCGGTCGCAGATGGCGTCCTTGACACGCAGCGTCGTAAATTCGAGGCTGCGCAGCGGCGATTTGATCGCGGTGACGTCCACGCGCAGTGTTTCGTTCGCCGAGAACCACTGCTCCCAACGTTGTTCGACCGCGAGCGCATAGACGTCCTGTTCGCTGCGATAGGGCCGATGCGCGATTTTCAGCAGCACGCGGCTCGCGAGGCGCGAGTGCAGGTTGGCGGCCATGCCGGCGGCCCAGCCTCCGCGGAAATGCACGCCGCCGGGCACTTGCGCGCCGGCCGTGAACGGCGCGCCGTTCAGGTGCTTCGCGGCAATTTCGGCGAGCTCGGTGGCGAGCGAGGCTTCAAGACCGCGCGGACAGGGAAGGAAGAAATCGAAGGACATTGAGGTTGCCGGAAGGCGTTAGATAAGGCGCTATTGTACGCGGTCGGGGTGTGGCGCCGCTTTGGCCGGCCATACCAGCTCCAGCGGATGCCGGAATACCCGTTGCCAGATCGCGCCACGCAGCGAGCGCACTGCATTGCGCCGCAGGTCGCGCGATTTCACCGCCATGTAGAAGGCGAGCGCGAAACTCACGGCCACGTTGAGGATCGCCATGCTGCCGACGCCTGCGACCGCCCACCACAGCTCCGGCAATTTCAACGCGTCCATGCCGAGTACGCCGAGCGCCACGCCGATCGAGCCGGCGCTGAGCGTCACGTGACGCACCTCGAACGTGAAGGCGAAGGCGGTGAGGATCGCCGGCACGAGCCCGAGCATCAGGCCGAGCGTGATATTGCCCACGACGCCCGCCACATTCGAGCGGCAAAACGCCGCGAGCCGGGCGGCGCCGGCCGCGCCGAGCGTCATGCGCAGGCGCCGGTTATAGGCGAGCGCATCGGCCACGCGATGCAGGACGAACCAGTTGTCCGCCCAACCTGACAGCAAACTCGATGACCACAGCAACACACCAGTCAGCGCGGCATAGAACGGCGTCGGTCCCATCAGCGAGAACGAGTGCAGTGTGACGTGCGCCTTCTCGGGCGAAATGATGTTGGCGTTGAACAGCGCATGCCACAACAATTGCACGCCGAAGCACACAGGAAAGACCAGTAGAACGTTGCCGAGCACCGCGGCGGCCTGCGTGCGCATTAATGCGGTCACCGAACTCACGAAGCTGTCGACACCAGCCGGCGTGCCGACGTCGTCCAGTTCGCGGGCGAGCGTGGGCGCGGTCATGGCCGGTTGTTTGGTGGCGAGCGAGAAGTGCAGAAAGTGCATGAGCAGGAAGCTGGCCGCGTAGTTGATGCCGGCGAGCAGGCCTTCGAGCATCGACTGCAAATGCATGCCGGTGATGGCGAATTTCACGCAGACCGTGACGACGGTAACGAGCCCGCCGCCGGCCGCCATGCGCATCATCTTCAGGTATTCGGCGCGATCGCGCGCGATGTAGTGCTCGCCGGTATCGGCGCTGTACTCGACGACCTTGCGCGCCAGCAACGAGAAATTGCTACGCACGAGATGCGCGACGCTCTGGCTCGCGTGATTGGCGTTCACCAGTTCGGCGGTGAGACGCGCGCCAGCGTGCGGATCGTCCTGCGTCATCCAGGCATTCAGCAGATGCTCCGCGCGCACGATGCGCATGCGCATCCGTTCGACCTGGAACACGATATCGACACTGACGCCGTTGCGGTAGAGATGGGCGAAGACGTTATCGGTGGCGTTGCGGCATTCGTCGAGCAGCGCGCGCAGATAGTTGACCTCATGCAGCAGCTTGTCTTGCGGGGCGCCTGCGCCGACTGCCTGATGGGCCGCTTCGACGGCGAGCATGGCGCGCGTGAGCCGGTAGAACGGTTGCTTTTCCATGGCGACGCGGACATCGCTGGCATTGCGGATGTCCACTTCGCCGAGGCGGCTGCGGACAGTCTGCGACAGACCGGTCGAGCTGATCTGGCAGGTGAGGTTGTGCAGGGCGGCCAGCAGGTCGAGCGAGAACGGGGTGGTGTCGCGTTGTTCGCTGTCGTCCTCTTCGTAGTCGAAGAGGGCGCGGATGCGGGTGAGCAGATCGGTCGGCAGATTGGCGATCCATTCGGCATCGCGCTCCTGGGCGAACATCAGCGTGACGATTGCTCTCAGGTCGCGCCGGTTCGGCGCGGGCGGGATCAGTGCGGCTTCGAGGCGCTCGAAGAGTGCGCCGAAGAAGCCTGAGTGCACGGGCATGCCTGCATCGCAGAGAAGCGAGAGGCCGTCGCTTTCGCGGAGCAGCGCGCGGAGAATGCCGGCGACGTTGGCCTTCCAGGTGGGGTTACGGTCCAGCACGTGGAGGAGATAGCGGATTCTGGTGTGCGCTGGGGTTGAGCGTGATGGGTTGCTTTCGACGGTGTTGTCGAGTTGCTCGGCCTGGACCGCGCGGCCGCGGTGGATCCAGTGGGCGAGTTCGATCAGCCATTCACTGCGGTCTGGGTATGGCGCTGTCTTGTCGGCGATCGCTAGTAGCGCGTCTAGTTGGTGGCCGCTGTCGCGGGAGGCGCGCCATTTTTTTATGAATCTTTTGATGGAAGTGAACATTTTGTTTTGTACCCTACGGGGTTGCTGCCTGCGGCGCTTGTTCGTTTGTATGCCTACGGCGGTGGGCTTTCGTTGATCGGGTTGTCTGCGCGGCGCTTGGTGTCTGTGCGCCTGTGGGGTTGGCTTTTCCTTGATCTGGATTCTTTGGGCTTTGGCCTTTCCTTGCTTTCTTAGTGGTCTATTAGCGTTTGCCCCTGTGCGGGGCGGCACTTACTTTCTTTGCCGCCGCAAAGAAAGATAAGCAAAGAAAGCGGCTCACACCGCTAATTCTTAAGCGGGTCCCCCGCGCAGTTGCGGTAGTGGGGCATCTGGAATCTGTGTCCTCGCGCATTTGACCTTGGTGACAAGGCAGTCATACTTCCCGCCTCGCACTGCGTGCTCGCCGGAAGGGTTGACCGCGCAAACCCATGGTTTTGCTTCGCGTAGCGGGCGCCATCGGCTGTAGTGAAAACGCCGGATGATTTTGGGGCGAGCTGGGCATCGGCAATAGCGCATGGTTTGATGAACTACCGCGTCGGCGCGCAGCGCCGCCGGAAGAATGACGGCCTTGTCACTTATGCCGAATGCGCGAGGACACAGATTCCAGATGCACCACCACCGTGGCTGTGCGGGGGACCCGCTTAAGAATTAGCGGTGCGAGCCGCTTTCTTTGCTTATCTTTCTTTGCGGCGGCAAAGAAAGTAAGTGCCGCCCCGCACAGGGGCGAACGCTAATAGACCACTAAGAAAGCAAGGAAAGGCCAAAGCCGTAGGCAAACAGACAAAGCACCGCCAAGGCAACCAAATCAAGGAAAGGCCAACACCGCGAGGTCACCACCCAAAGCCCACAACCGAAAACATCACCCCCGCGAAGCGCCCCCAAACAACCAGGCGCCCGCAGGGCAAACAAAACCGTCAACTACTCGCAGCAGCTGCAATAGCAGAAGGACACGCCGGCACGACAAAATCCGCCGCTTTGCCGGCCGAGGCACCCTTGGGAGCAGCAGAGGCCATGGCCTGCACAGCGCTAGCCACCTGCCCGGCAATCTGCTGCAACGCGGCCCGATGTCCATCAACAAGCGCGTCATAGCCGCCGCTAACCGGCTCACTCACCACACTCCGACAGGTCATCACAGCCGTACTACGTACAGCCCTCACACTCCAAACCGCATCGATCAACGCATGCGACCCCGGCCATGACTCGAACCGCTGCACATTCATGCTGACCCGATACACAGGCGTCCCATCCGGATAAGCCGTGCCGTACACATCGATGGTACCCAACTGCTGCGTAAGGCTGGTCGACAACGCCCGCCGAATCTCGTCACCCGGCAACGAAGCCCAACGCTCCTGTTCGAGCACCTTGACCTGCGTCGGTCCCGTCTGGACAACAAGCTGATTCTTCGCCACTTGCGGCGGTACATCGATCGGCGCGACTTCAATCAGCCACGCCGGTGCCGCCGTCGTTCGAGCGCTAACCGGCGCTGCCGAGCCGGCAGACGCACCATCCGCGCCGAGCGTATAAAACCGGCTCGACGGCGACGAACACGCCGCCATCGTCAGCAATCCGGCCAGAACGCCAACACAGGCAGCACCGCGCAAGAACCCGCGCGGCGGGCGGGGGAGCCGGGCAAACATCATGGTTTATCTCCTGATTTACCGCGCAACAGCGATTCCGGATGACGCTCCAGATAATCCGACAGCGCATTCAGCGACTGCAATGTGCGCGTCAGTTCCTGCAACGCCTGATGAACATCCGACTGCAACGGCGAGTCCTGCTGCAACGTCGCCTCGGCCGAACCGAAGGTCTGCCTCGCCGCGGCCAGGGTGTCGCGCGCCTCCGGCACGACTTCCTTGTCGAGTCGCGTGAACAGCTGGTCGGCATTCTTCAATGCGCTGTTCAGGTTCGTCCCGATCTGATCGAACGGTACCTTGTCGAGCTTCTTCGCAATGTCGGCAACCTGCACCTGCAGTTCGTCGAGCGAGTTCGGAATGGTCGGCAACTCGAGCGGATCGCCCGTTACGTCAACCGTAGCCGGTGGCGCTTTCGGGAAAATATCGAGCGCCACATACAACTGGCTCGTAATCAGGTTGCCCGTGCGCAACTGGCCGCGCAGGCCATGCTTGACGAGCTGTTGCAGCAGGCTTTGACCCGCCAGGGTGCCCGGCGTCGGCGCGGTTTCGCGGAAGCGCTTGCCGAGGCGGTCCGGATACAGGTTCATCGTTACCGGCATCGTGAAACTGCGTGTCTTCGGATCGTAATCGATGCCGATGTTGGTCACCTGCCCCAGTACGATGCCGCGGAAATCGACCGTCGCGCCGACCGACAACCCACGCAACGACTGATTGAAGTTCATGACCACCCGCAACGGCACGCCGTCCGGTTCGCGCATCGCGTCAGATTCATCTGGGGCGAGGCGGAACGTCATGTTGTTTGGTGCCTGCGCGCCCACGCTCTGGCCCGGCGGCGACTGGAACGACAGGCCCCCGACGATCACCGTCGCAAGCGACTGCGTATTCAGCTTGAAGCCGCTCGAGTCGAGCCGCAGATCGACGCCGCTCGCATGCCACCAGCGCGAATTGGTGCCGACATACTGGTCGAACGGCGCCGACACGAATACCTGCATCGTCACACCTGTGCCGTCCTTGTCGAGCGAGAAGCCGACCACCTGACCGACCTGCACGCGCCGATAGAAAATCGGCGAGCCGATGTCGATCGAGCCCAGCGACTCGCCGTGCAGAATGAACTGGTGGCCCTTCTGGTCGCCCGTAATCGGCGGCGGTGTTTCGAGGCCGACGAAGTTTTTCTCGGTGTCCGGTGAATGGCCGGCATCCGCGCCGATGTACGCACCCGAGAGCAGTGTGGTCAGTCCCGACACGCCGCTCGCGCCGACGCGAGGGCGCACCACCCAGAAGCGCGAATCCTTCACCGCGAAGTCTTCACCTTCCTTGGTGAGCTGCACCTGAACCAGCACGTGCGACAGATCCTTCGACAGCGTGATGGTCTTCACCGAGCCGACGTCGACGTCCTTGTACTTGACCTTGGTCTTGCCGGGCTCGAGGCCTTCGGCGCTGACGAACGTGATCGTGATGGTCGGGCCTTTTTCGGTCACCGACTTGATCACGAGCGCGAGGCCGATCAGCGCGGCGATCAGCGGAATCACCCAGACCAGCGAGGGCAGCCAGCGGCTGCGCGGCTCGATGTCGGGATCCGGCAGTTGGGGCGGCAGTCTGGGTCCGTTCGAATCGTTGCGCGGCGCATCGGAGGCGGGCGTCGGTCCTTGCGGGCTAGTCATGGTTGAGGTCCTGAGGTTTTTGAGTGCTGCCTTCCACGTTGTCCCAGATGAGCCGTGGATCGAATTGCATGGATGCCATCATCGTCAGAATCACCACTGAACCGAAGGCAATCGCGCCGGGTCCGGCCGTGATCACAGCAAGCGATTTGAAACGTACCAGCGCGACGGTCAGCGTGACGACGAATACGTCGAGCATCGACCAGCGACCGATCCGTTCGACCATCCGGTAGAGCGTGGTGCGTTGCTCGGGCCGCCAGCGCGAGCGGCGCTGCGCGGTGGCGGTGAGCAGCACCAGCACACTCAGTTTGAGCATGGGCACCATGATGCTGGCGATGAACACGATCACGGCCAGCGGCCAGTCGCCCGAGGTCCAGAAGTACACGACACCGCTCATGATGGTGTCGTCTTCCGAACCGAGCAGCGACGCTGTGTGCATGACCGGCAGAAGGTTCGCGGGAATATACAGCAAGGCCGCTGCGATAAGCAGCGCCCAGGTGCGCATCAGGCTATCGGGGTTGCGCACGTGGAGGACGGCACCGCAACGGCTGCAGTGCTGCGGTGTGACGGAGCGGATTCGTGGCTCGACGCGCCCGCACGCATGACAGGAGACGAGACCCGCGCGTTTCGCGGTGACGTATTTCATCGTGCGCTCATCCCTGATGCGGCGCTGCCGGCGGCAATGCGGATTGGACCGCGGGGTCGTCAAGCGAACTGACGGCAACCGCCGCGCTGTCCGCTGAGGTGCGCGGCAGCGGTCTCTGGCTGCGCGCGCCCAGTTCGTCGGCGAGGTCCCATAGAATGCGCGGGTCGAATGTGACAACCACGGCGAACATCAGCGTCAGCACACCGAAGGCGAACAGCGCTGCTTCGGGAATCACGCGCGCGAGGCTCACCATCTTCACGATGGTGATCAGCACGCCGAGCATGAACACTTCGATCATGCCCCACGGCCGCACGAATTGAACGGCGCGCAACACGCCGTTGAAGGCGGGCGGCACGTAGCCGGCGCGCAGCGGGATTAGCACATAGAGCAGCGCGACCAGCTCGGTCAGCGGGAACAGGATGGTCGAGCAGAACACCATGACCGCGACGATCTGCATGTCCTCGCCCCACAGCGCGACGAGCGCGCCGAACAGCGTGGTCTGCGAGGTGATGCCGTTGGTTTCGAGCTCGACGATCGGGAAGCCCTGGGCGATCAGGAAGGTGATCAGCGCAGCCAGCGTCATTGCACAGATACTGTCGAGCTTGCGGGAGACGCCACGATAGAGCGTTGCGCCACAGCGGGGACAGCGCGCGACCGCTCGCCCGACAAGCCGGGGCTTGCGGAACAGCGTATCGCATTCATGGCACGCGATCAGGTTGTCATGTTCCATACGGCAGAAGGGCTAACGACATGAGGGGAGGCGTGCGATGCCGATTTTAGGGCCGCGCTGCAGAAAACGTGGAGCAATAGTACCAAACGCGCTTCGCCGCTGGGTAGGCCATTGCGCCTGGCGCCGCGGTGGGGCAGGCGGCGCCGGCATCAGGACTAGTCTTGCACACAATTAACGGACTCTGACAGATTCCGTCCCCAATTGTTCAATACCGTTCTGCACGCGGGGAATCTTTCTGTCTGGCTGCATTTCGGGCCGACGAAGCCAGCTTTTTCCGCTTGCGGTAGCATGGCGGCCTTGACGTGTGCTGCGGCCGCCATGCTTTCTATCGACTCGCACGATGCAACATGCATTGGCAGCGTGGAATAGCAGGGCCGGCTGCGCCGTTAACCTCTCTTAACTTGCGCTGACCTGTCATGGCACTCAATCCTTCTTTCGGTGGCCGGGAGTCGTACACGCGGACGGCCATCGCCTTTCACTGGCTGATCGCGTTGCTGATCGTGTGCGGCTTCGCGCTCGGTTGGGTGATGACCGACATCCCCGGCTTCACGCCCACCAAGCTGCGCTACTTCTCCTGGCACAAATGGATCGGTGTGACGGTGTTCGCGCTCGCCGTGCTGCGCATTCTGTGGCGCGCCACCCACGCGGCCCCGCCGCTGCCGCGTCGCATGCCGTCCTGGCAGCGCGGCGCCGCGCATCTCATGCATCTGCTGCTCTACGTGCTAATGATCGCGATTCCCGTATCTGGCTATCTGTATAGCTCGGCGGCCAATGTGCCGGTGGTGTACCTCGGACTGATCCCGCTGCCGCGCCTGATCGCGCCGGACCCGCATCTCAAGGAGTTGCTGAAAAACGTCCACATCACGCTGAATTACTCGTTGCTCGTGCTGGTCGCGCTGCACGTCGCGGCGGCGCTCAAGCATCAATGGCTGGACCGCGACGGCCTGCTGTCGCGCATGCTCCCTTTCATCAAATAAGGATAACCATGAAAGTTTCGTTTTATCGCTACATGCTCGCCGCGTTTGCGGCGGCCTCGCTGACAGCCGCCGGCAGTGCGCTCGCGCAGGTCGACGTCTCGAAGAGCTCGGTGACGGCAACGTCGAAACAGATGAACGTGCCGGTGGAAGGTAAATTCGGTAAATTCACCGCACAAGTGAAGTTCGATCCGGCAAAGCCGGCTGACGGCAGTGCGCAGCTCAGCATCGACGTCGGCAGTTACGATCTCGGCGACGAAAGCTACAACGACCAGGTGCGCGGCAAGGACTGGTTCGACGCGAAGACCTACCCGACTGCAACTTTCGTGTCGAGCGCGATCGCGCCGGCCGGCGGCAACCAGTTCAAGGTCACCGGCAAGCTGACCATCAAGGGTAAATCGCAAACTGTGGTGGTGCCGGTCATGGTCACCCAGCAGGGTGCGACGCAAACCTTCGATGGCTCACTGTCGATCAAGCGTTCGCAATTCGACATCGGCACCGGTGAATGGAAAGACACCTCAGTGGTCGCCGATGAAGTGGTGATCAAGTTTCATATCGTTGCAGCACGCAAGTGACGTACGCTGCGCCGCCGTTCGGGCGCAGCAGCTTTCCTTCCAGAACAAAGGAGCATGAATTGAAAACTTCCCTGTTGATCGCCGTCGGCGCACTGGTTTCTTCTTTCTCGCTCGGCGCGTTTGCTGCTGCCGATACCTATCAGCTCGACCCGACCCACACCTATCCGAGCTTCGAAGCGGATCACTTCGGCGGCCTTTCGGTGTGGCGCGGCAAGTTCACCAAGAGCTCCGGCACGGTCACGCTCGACCGCGCGGCGAAAACCGGCACGGTGGACGTCACGGTTGACCCGGCTTCGGTCGATACGGGTAACAGCAAGCTCGACGAGCATCTGAAGACGGACGCGTTCTTCGACGTGGCCAAGTATCCGTCGGTGACCTACAAAGGCACGGATATCAAGTTCGACGGCGATAAGCCAGTCGAAGTGGTCGGCAGCCTGACGATTCGTGGCGTGACCAAGCCACTGAATCTGAAGATCGATTCGTTCAAGTGCATGCAGCACCCGGTGCTCAAACGCGAAGTGTGCGGCGTGGAAGCGAGCGCTCATTTCAGCCGGGCCGACTACGGCATGGATTTCGGCGCGAAGTACGGTTTCAGCATGGATACCAAGCTGCATATTCAATCTGAGGGCATCAAGCAATAAACGCTTTAATGAGCGTTTTACGCACTCGTATTTAAGGCCGCTCGCAGCGCTGCCGTTGCGCCGCAACAAAAAAACCGTTTCATTCGCTTTGGCGATGAAGCGGTTTTTTATTGTCTGCTCGACGCGCCGGAAGCCCTACGCCGTGGCCATCGTCTATTTGTCGCTCGCCTCGTTTTAATTTTTCAGGTACATAGAGCGCTGACGCCGTATTGGCTGTGCGCGCATCCAGTTCGGCAAAGTGGGAGCGTTAAGCCTACGTTAATAATATTTAGCGCGCATTGGAGATCTGCATGAATGCAACAACAGCGGCAAGCCTGGCGGGGAGCCGGCAGAATTCGTGGCGCGCGGTGGTCGCCGCCTCGATCGGCAACGCGCTGGAATGGTTCGATCTGGTGGTGTACGGCTTTTTCGCGGTCATCATCGCGAAGCTGTTTTTCCCGGCGGGTAACGACACGGTCTCGCTGCTGCTGACGCTCGGCACCTTCGGCGTGTCGTTCTTCATGCGGCCGCTCGGCGCGATCGTGATCGGCGCTTACGCCGACCGCGCCGGACGCAAGGCGGCGCTCACGCTGTCGATCCTGCTGATGATGTGCGGCACGCTCATCATCGCGGTGCTGCCGACGTATCAAAGCATCGGCATTGCGGCGCCCGTGATTCTCGTGGCGGCGCGTCTGATGCAAGGCTTTTCGGCGGGTGGCGAGTTCGGCAGCGCCACGGCTTTTCTTGCGGAACATGTACCGGGGCGGCGTGGTTTCTTCGCGAGCTGGCAGGTCGCGAGCCAGGGGCTCACCACGCTGCTCGCGGCCGGCTTCGGCGTGCTGCTGACCGGCAAGCTTTCGCCTGAGCAGATGGGCTCGTGGGGTTGGCGCGTGCCGTTCTTCTTTGGTCTTCTGATCGGGCCGGTGGCGTGGTACATCCGCACCAAACTCGACGAAACGCCTGAGTTTCTCGCAGCGGAAACCACCACGACGCCGCTGCGCGACACTTTCACAAGCCAGAAGCTAAGCCTCGTGATTGCGATCGGCGTGGTGGTGCTCGGTACGGTGTCGACGTATCTGGTGCTGTTCATGCCGACCTACGGCGTGAAGCAGTTGGGATTGGCGCCTTCGGTCGCGTTCGCGGCGATTGCGCTGACCGGTTTGATCCAGATGGTGTTTTCGCCGTTGGTCGGCCATCTGTCGGACCGCCATGGGCGCACAACGATCATGCTGATATCGGCACTCCTGCTTCTCGTGCTGATCAATCCGGCGTTCGTGTATTTGGTCGCGCATCCGACCTTCGGCACGCTGATGGTGTTGCAGATCGTGTTCGGCTTTCTGATGACAGGTTACTTCGCCGCGCTGCCGGGTTTGCTTTCCGAGATGTTCCCGGTGCAGACGCGTACGACCGGCATGTCGCTGGCCTATAACATCGCCGTGACGATCTTCGGCGGCTTTGGACCGTTCATCATCGCGTGGCTGATCAGCTTCACGGGTTCGAAGGCCGCGCCGAGCTACTACATGATTTTTGCCGCGGCCATTAGCCTCGTGGCGCTGATGGCGGCGCGGCGCAAGCTTGGGTTCCGCTAATATCTTGCCGCGTTATCCCGCTGCGCGACAGGGCTCGGCGAGCGTGTAGGACGCGAGAACAGCGAGACAGGGCAGAGCAGTGCGGCGCGGCAAAGGCGGTAAACGTAAAAGGCCGGTTCGAGAGAACCGGCCTTTTTTCATTGCGACGCGTCGACAGCAAGATCAGACTTGCGCGCCTGCGTTTGGATCGTCCGGATCGGTGCGTTCCTTCTTGTCCTTCACCAGATCTTCACGCTTCACGCCGAACCACATGGCGAGCGCCGCTGCGACGAACACCGACGAATAGATACCGAACAGAATACCGACCGTCAGCGCCAGAGCGAAGTAGTGCAGCGTGGGGCCGCCGAACAGGAACATCGACAGCACCATCATCTGCGTACAGCCGTGGGTGATGATCGTGCGCGACATCGTGCTGGTGATCGCGTGGTTGATCACCTCGATCACGGTCATCTTGCGTTCGCGGCGGAAGGTTTCACGAATCCGGTCGAAGATAACGACGGACTCGTTCACCGAGTAGCCGAGCACCGCGAGCACCGCCGCCAGCACCGACAGCGAGAACTCCCACTGGAAGAACGCGAAGAAGCCGAGAATGATGATCACATCGTGCAAGTTCGCGATCACGCCGGCCACCGCGTATTTCCACTCAAAGCGGAACGACAGGTAGATCACGATGCCGACCACCACACAGGCCAGCGCCATCAGGCCGTCGGTAGCGAGTTCCTTGCCGACCTGCGGCCCGACGAACTCGACGCGCTGCAACTGCACCTGCGGATCCTGGCCCTTCAGCGCGCCCATCACCTGATCGCTCTGTTGCGCCGACGTGTAGCCCTGCTTGAGCGGCAGACGGATCAGCACGTCGCGCGAGGTGCCGAAGTTCTGCACTTGCGCGTCGGGGTAGCCGAGTTTGTTGAGCGTGCCGCGCACCGGTTCGAGCGGCGCGGCACCCGGATACTGCACTTCGATGACGGTACCGCCGGTGAATTCCACCGACAGATGCAGCCCGCGATGCAGCAGGAAGAACACGGCGGCAAGGAACGTCAGCAGCGAGATTGCGTTGAAAATCAACGCACGCTGCATGAACGGAATGTCTTTGCGAAAGCGGAAAAATTCCATGGTCTAGTTCTCCGGGGCTCAGCGGGATGAACCCGGTTTCTGCGGCGTATTGGACGCGTCGCGGCGGCGCACGGTCGGCTTGGCACGTGCCTGGGCCGCAGCTTTGGCCTTGGGCTTGGCGCTAGCCGCGGCGACGGCTCGTGCTGTGTCGGTCGCAGCGTCGTCGTTACCGAAGTAGGCCGCGGCGCCGTCGATACCTTGCGGCTGCGGACGCCACACCTGGCCAATCGCCAGCGACTTGAGCTTCTTTTTGCCGCCGTACCAGAAGTTGACCACGCCGCGGGAGAAGAACACGGCCGAGAACATCGAAGTCAGGATACCGATACAGTGGACCATCGCGAAGCCGCGCACCGGGCCGGAGCCGAAGGCGAGCAGCGCGAGACCGGCGATCAGCGTGGTGACGTTCGAGTCGAGAATCGTCGCCCATGCATGCGCGTAGCCGTTCTGGATCGCCAGTTGTGGCGGCGCGCCGTTGCGCAGTTCTTCACGCACCCGTTCGTTGATCAGCACGTTCGCGTCGATGGCCATACCGAGCGCGAGCGCGATAGCCGCGATACCCGGCAGGGTGAGCGTGGCCTGCAACATGGACAGCACGGCGATCAGCAGCAACAGGTTGACCGAGAGGCCGATCATCGAGATCACGCCGAACAGCATGTAGTACGCAATCATGAAGACGGCGATTGCCACGAAGCCCCACACCACCGAGTGGAAGCCCTTCTTGATGTTGTCCGCGCCGAGGCTCGGGCCGATCGTGCGTTCTTCGATGATGTCCATCGGCGCAGCCAGCGAACCGGCGCGCAGCAGCAGCGCGAGGTCGGCGGCGCCTTGTGGCGTGGCCTGGCCTGTGATCTGGAAGCGGTCGCCCAGTTCCGACTGGATGGTCGCCACCGTCAGGACTTCGCCCTTGCCCTTCTCGAACAGCACCATGGCCATCGGCTTGCCGATGTTGTCGCGCGAGACGCTGCGCACCGCGCGGCCGCCCGCCGAGTCGAGACGGATATTGACCGACGGACGCTGATGTTCGTCGAAACCTGCCGACGCGTCGATGATGCGGTCACCCGTGAAGATGATCTGCTTGCGCAACAGCACCGGCGTCTGGTTGCCCTGAGTAAACAGCTCGTCGCCCGGCGGCACCGGATCGGACGGATTCGGATGCGTGTTCACCGGATCGGCAAGGCGCGCTTCGAGCGTTGCCGTGCGGCCGATGATGTCCTTGGCCTTCGCCGTGTCCTGCACACCCGGCAGTTCGACGACGATACGGTCTGAGCCTTGCTGCTGGATCACCGGCTCGGCCACGCCGAGTTCGTTGACGCGGTTATGCAGCGTGGTGATGTTCTGCTTGAGCGCGGCGTCCTGCACGGCTTTCTGCACCGCCGGCGTGAACGTGCCGACCAGTTGCACACCGCCGTCAGGGTTCGCTTGCGAGGCCCACTGGAGTTCGCCGATGCCGCGGCCCAGTTGCTTGGTCGCGGCGTCCGCCGTGGCCTGGTCGGCGAAATTGATCACCACCGTCTGGTTGACGCGGTTTACGCCGCCGTCGCGGATGTTGTTGTCACGCAGCATGGTGCGCGCATCCGAAGCGTCGGAATCGAGCTTCTTGTTCAGCGCGCCTGCCATGTCGACCTGCAGCAGGAAGTGCACACCGCCGCGCAGATCGAGACCGAGGTACATCGGCAGCGCATGCATTGCGGTCAGCCAGCGCGGCGACGCGCTTTGCAGGTTCAGCGCAACGACGAACTGCGGATCGGTCGGGTCGCTGTTCAGCGACTTCTGCAGCAGATCCTTCACGCGCAACTGCGTGTCGGTGTCGGGCACGCGCACGCGGATGTTCGCATTGGTCGACGAATTGTCGAACGTGACTTCGTCAGGCTTGATCTGATTGGCAGCAAGCGCCGCTTCGACTGCCGACAGCGTGGTCGAGTCGAGCTTGACCGTTGCCTTGCCGCTCGACACCTGCACCGCCGGCGCTTCGCCGAACAGATTGGGCAGCGTGTACACGAGGCCGATGACCAGAGCCACCAGCATCACGGCGTATTTCCAGAGGGGGTAACGATTCATGAGTGGTCCAACGGGAAGGTTGGCTTGGAAGCGATGCGTCCGGCGATGAGCGCGGGCAGTTCAGCGTTGTTCTGCGAGAACCGCCGGCGAGGCCGCGCCGGACGCGAGGGAGCAGGCCTTACAGCGACTTGATCGTGCCCTTCGGGAGAATCGTCGTAACCGACGCTTTTTGCACGGTGATTTCCGTGCCTTCCGAGATTTCGACGCCGACGTAAGCTTCACCCACTTTGGTCACCTTGCCGACGATGCCGCCATTTGTGACCACTTCGTCGCCCTTCGCCATGGCGGAGAGCATGTTGCGATGTTCCTTCTGGCGCTTCATTTGCGGGCGAATCATGATGAAGTACAGCACGCCGA
This sequence comes from Paraburkholderia sediminicola, assembly GCF_046030555.1. Taxonomy (GTDB): domain Bacteria; phylum Pseudomonadota; class Gammaproteobacteria; order Burkholderiales; family Burkholderiaceae; genus Paraburkholderia; species Paraburkholderia sediminicola_E. The sequence continues at coordinate 87,454 of NZ_JAQQCH010000016.1, forward strand.
ACATCAGGATCAGCGGCAGGAAGCTCATCAGGTTCGATTCAATGCCACCTGTTGCTGTGCCTTGGGCAAAGGCATCGGTAATGAACGACACGTTGGTCTCTCCGTTATAAATCAAAACAATCAAAAAAATCAGCCGGTTATTCTACCACCGGCCAGACAAGGGTCGGCGCGGCGAATCGGCTTTGCGATCAACCGTTTAAAGCCTTTTTTGCCATGCTCGAAAGTTAATTGTAAGGTTTTCTGCGCGAAGCGGACGGATTCCTCCGGCAAATTCGTCAGCTGATTGCCGATCGACGGCTAGTCGATGCCGCGCGCGCGGTTCTCGTGGAAGCGCTTGCGGAAGAGCTCGAACAGTTTTGCGTCGATCGCGTCGCGCATTTCCTGCATCAGTTCCAGGTAGTAGTGCAGGTTGTGGATCGTGTTCAACTGTGCACCGAGGATTTCCCCTACACGATGCAGATGGTGCAGGTAGCCGCGGGTGAAATTTCGGCAGGTGTAGCAACCGCATTGCTCGTCGAGCGGGCGCAGCGAGTTCTTGTGCGCGGCATTGCGGATCTTGATGTCGCCGAAACGGGTAAAGAGCCAGCCGTTGCGTGCGTTCCGGGTCGGCATCACGCAGTCGAACATGTCGACGCCGGCGGCGACGCCCGCCACCAGATCTTCCGGTGTGCCGACGCCCATCAGGTAGTGCGGTTTGTCGGCCGGCAGCTTCGGGCCGATGTGATTCAGCACGCGCATCATGTCTTCTTTCGGCTCACCGACCGACAGGCCGCCGATTGCGAGACCGTGGAAATCCATCTCCGCGAGACCCGCCAGCGACTCGTCGCGCAGGTCTTCGAACATGCCGCCCTGGACGATGCCGAAGAGGGCATTAGGGTTGTCGAGGCGGTTGAATTCGTCGATCGAGCGCTTGGCCCAGCGCATCGACATGCGCATCGAGTCGGCGGCTTCCTGATGCGAAGTCGGCACGTTGTTGGTCGCGTACGGCGTGCATTCGTCGAACTGCATGACGATGTCCGAGTTCAGCACTTTCTGGATCTGCATCGACACTTCCGGCGACAGGAAGAGCTTGTCGCCATTGATTGGCGATGCGAACGTGACGCCATCTTCGGTGATCTTGCGCAGATCGCCGAGCGAAAAGACCTGAAAACCGCCCGAGTCCGTCAGAATCGGGTTCTTCCAGCCCATGAAGCCGTGCAGGCCGCCGTGTGCCTCGATCGTTTCCAGGCCCGGGCGCAGCCACAGGTGGAAAGTGTTGCCGAGAATGATCTGCGCATACATTTCTTCGAGCTCGCGCGGCTGGACCGCCTTCACCGTGCCGTATGTGCCGACCGGCATGAAGATCGGCGTTTCGACCACGCCGTGATTCAGCGTGACGCGGCCGCGCCGCGCCTGGCCGTCGGTGCCGAGCAGTTCGAATTTGAGGCCGTTGTCAGGGCGCGAGGGGGTGCTTGCGCAGGTATTGCAGGCACCGCTTGTATCGTGGGTATGACCTTCGGTCATGAAATAACTCCTGTGCTACCGGAAAACAGTCCGGCGCAACGTTGAAATGCCGCCGGGTAGGGCACGGCGGCTGGGTAAAGAAAACTCAGGACGCAGCATCGATCTGCCGGTGTGCGCTAGCACAGAAAGGCGGCAACGACTGCCGCTGCGTCAACACAGCAAGGAGCGGCAGACTACCGCGCGCGCTGCCGGCGCGCAACGCTGTCGCACGGTATATCGCCCTGCGACAGAAAACGGTTCAGACCTCGCGCCGCGTAAGGAGCATCGCGTCGCCGTAGCTAAAGAAGCGATAACGCTCCTCGATCGCGTGCCGGTACGTTTCGCGAATCGTCTCGACACCGGCGAACGCCGACACCAGCATCAGCAACGTCGACTTCGGTAAATGAAAATTGGTCACTAGCCGGTCGACCACGCGGAATTTATAACCAGGCGTGATGAAAATGTCGGTTTCCGTGCTGGCCGCGCCGAGCGGGCGTCCGGCGGCTTCAGCATCGCGCGCCGCGGCTTCGAGCGCGCGCATCGACGTCGTGCCTACCGCGACCACGCGGTTGCCGCGCGCACGCGTCGCCGCGATCTTGTCGGCGAGCGATTGCGGCAGGTGGTACCACTCGCTGTGCATTTTGTGTTCGGCCAGATTCTCGACCCGCACCGGCTGGAAGGTGCCCGCGCCGACGTGCAGCGTTAGCGTCGCGCGCTCCACGCCGCGAGCATCGAGCCGCGCCAGCAGCGCGTCGTCGAAATGCAGACCGGCGGTGGGCGCGGCTACTGCGCCCGGGTTTTGCGCGAAGACCGTCTGGTAGCGGGTTTCGTCGGTCGCGTCGGGATCGTGCTCGATGTACGGCGGCAACGGCAGGCGGCCGAATTGTTCGATCAGCGTCAGGCAGTCGTCGGGGAAATGCAGCGTGTAGAACGGCTCGACGCGTTCGCCGACCGTCACGTCGAATGCATCGGCTAGACGGATCGTCGTGCCCGGCTGCGGGCTCTTGCTCGCGCGGATCTGCGCGAGCGCGGTGCGTTCGCCGGTCAGACGCTCTACCAGCACTTCGATCTTGCCGCCACTGGCCTTCTGGCCGAGGAAGCGTGCCTTCAGGACTTTGGTATCGTTGAAGACCAGCAGATCGCCGGGCGCGATGCATTCGGGCAGCTCGGCAAAGCGGCGGTCGATCAGGCGCGCCGTGCCAGCGGCATCGGCGGTGTTGGCCACTTCGAGCAGACGGCTGGCGCTGCGCTCGGGCAGCGCCACTTGCGCGATCAACTCAGGTGGCAGATCGAAATCGAAATCGGAAAGCGTAAACATGCGGACGACTGGAAGCGAATTGGGACTGAATTGAGCCGAAGCCGGAGCCGGGCGGCTATGATTGCGGGACGCCAAAGCGGCCCGCGAGCCCGCGCGCTGGTTGGCGGCGACACCTTTGACAGCCGATATTGTACTTGCGAAGCAACCCATGCCTTTGTCCGAACGCCGATTGCCCTCCGCCACCGATGAAGTGAGCGCCGAGCCGAAGCGCCGTGTCTCGCGGGGCAAAGCAGCGGCGGCAGACTTGACCGACCTCGGCGCGAGTGTCGCGCCAGAGAGCGACAAGGCCGTGCGTGAAGGCGAAATGGTTGACCCATTCGGTGGCAAGCCCGCGGGCAAACCCGCTGGCAAAGCCACCAGGAAGCCTGCTGCCGAAGCCAGCGCCAAGCCCGCGGCCAAACCCGTCGACAAGCTCGCCAAACTCGGCCTCACACGCGACATCGATCTGGTGCTGCATCTGCCGATGCGCTACGAAGACGAGACCTCGCTGACGCCGATTGGGCATCTGCTGCCGGGCGGCATTGCGCAGACCGAGGGCGTGGTGTTCGACAACGAGATCGCCTATCGTCCGCGTCGCCAGTTGCTGGTGAAACTGCGCGACGACGCCGGCGACGAGCTCGTCCTTCGCTTTCTGAATTTCTACGGTTCGCAGGTCAAGCAGATGGCGATCGGCGCGCGGCTGCGCGTGCGCGGCGACGTGCGTGGCGGCTTCTTCGGGATGGAGATGGTGCATCCGGCGGTACGCGTGGTCGACGAAGACACGCCGCTGCCGCAGGCATTGACGCCGGTATATCCGAGTACCGCGGGCGTGACGCAGGCGTACCTGCGCAAATCGATCGACAACGCGTTGTCGCGCACCTCGTTGCCGGAGTTGCTGCCCGAGCCGATCGCGCAAGCTTATTTGCAGCCGCTCGGCGTGCCGGCGCTGATGGACGCCGTGCGCACGCTGCATCACCCGGGTATGCAATCCGACGAGACCGCGTTGATCGACGGCACGCATCCGGCGTGGGTGCGGATCAAGTTCGAGGAATTGCTGGCGCAGCAGATGTCGTTGAAGCGCGCGCATGACGAACGACGCACGCGTGCGGCACCGGCCATGCCGCGCCGGAAGCTGGGCGACGACTCGGCGCTGGTGGCGCGTTTGTTAAAGGCGCTGCCGTTTTCGCTAACAGCGGCACAGGAGCGCGTGGGCGGCGAGATCGCGCTCGATCTGACCCAGCCTCATCCGATGCAGCGGCTGCTGCAAGGTGATGTCGGCAGCGGCAAGACGATCGTCGCCGCGCTGGCCGCCGCGCAAGCGATCGACGCCGGCTACCAGGCCGCGCTGATGGCGCCGACCGAAATCCTCGCCGAGCAGCACGCGCGCAAATTGCGCGGCTGGCTGGAGCCACTGGGCGTGAGCGTCGCGTGGCTCGCCGGCAGCCTGAAGACGAAGGAAAAGCGTGCCGCGATCGAAGCCGCGGCGCTCGGCACGGCGCAACTCGTGATCGGCACGCACGCGATCATTCAGGACGCGGTTGAGTTCGCGCGGCTGGGGTTGGTGATCGTCGACGAACAGCATCGCTTCGGCGTGGCGCAGCGTCTCGCCTTGCGCGCCAAGGCGCGGAACGCGGCCGACGGCGCGCGCGATTTCCAGCCGCATCAATTGATGATGTCCGCCACACCGATTCCGCGCACGCTGGCGATGACCTATTACGCCGACCTCGACGTCTCGACCATCGACGAACTGCCGCCTGGGCGCACGCCGATTCTGACCAAGCTCGTCTCCGACGCGCGGCGCGAAGAGGTAATCGGCCGTGTGCGCGAGGCCGCGCTGACGGGGCGGCAGGTGTACTGGGTGTGTCCGCTGATCGAGGAAAGCGAGACCTTGCAGTTGCAGACCGCGGTGGAGACCTACGAGACGCTGGTGGCCGCATTGCCCGAGTTGAATGTCGGTCTGGTGCACGGACGTCTCGCGCCGGCGGAGAAGGCTGCGGTCATGGACGCGTTCACGCGCAACGAGGTCCAGTTGCTGGTGGCGACGACGGTGATCGAAGTGGGCGTGGATGTGCAGAATGCGTCGCTGATGGTGATCGAGCATGCCGAGCGGTTTGGCCTCGCGCAGTTGCACCAGTTGCGTGGGCGGGTGGGGCGCGGGAGCGCGGCTTCGGTTTGCGTGTTGCTCTACTCCGGGCCGCTGTCGATGACGGCCCGGGCGCGCTTGCAAACCATGCGGGAAACAACCGACGGATTCGAAATCGCGCGGCGCGACCTTGAGATTCGCGGTCCAGGGGAGTTTCTGGGCGCGAGGCAGTCGGGCGCGGCGATGTTGAGGTTTGCCGATCTCGAGAACGATCAGTGGCTAATCGAGCCGGCCAGAGAGGCCGCGGCGGCTTTGCTCGAGCAGTATCCCGACGTGGTAATGCAGCATCTGGCCCGCTGGCTCGGGACGCGAGAGCAATATCTGAAGGCTTAGGGTCATGCCTTTGGCGGCAGTTAAAGACCAAAAGGTTGGCGAACCGACCCTATAGGTGTATAACTAGAACCTATCGAACTCATCGCACTGATTGGTCCCCCAATGACGCTCACCGAATTGAAATACATCGTCGCGGTTGCCCGCGAGCGGCACTTCGGCCGGGCCGCCGAAGCGTGTTTCGTCAGCCAGCCGACCCTGTCGGTGGCAATCAAAAAGCTCGAAGACGAGCTCAACGTGCAGATTTTCGAACGCGGCACCAGCGAAGTCAGTGTCACGCCGATCGGCGAACAGATCGTCACGCAAGCTCAGCGCGTCCTCGAACAAACGCTCGCCATCAAAGAGATCGCGAAACAGGGCAAAGACCCGCTGGTTGGGCCGTTGCGCCTCGGCGTCATCTATACGATCGGGCCGTATCTGTTGCCTACGCTCGTCAAGCAGATGATCAAGCGCGTCCCGCAGATGCCGCTGATGCTGCAGGAAAATTACACGATCAAGCTGATCGAACTGCTCAAGCAGGGCGAAATCGACGTCGCCATCATGGCGTTGCCGTTTCCGGAAACGGGCCTGATGCAACGCGCGCTCTATGACGAACCGTTTGTCGTCGCACTGCCGTCCGGTCACGCGTGGGAAAATCGCGCGAAGATCGACGCCGAGGATCTGAAGCAGGAAACCATGCTACTGCTCGGCAGCGGCCACTGCTTCCGTGACCACGTGCTGGGCGTTTGCCCTGAACTGATGCGCTTCTCGCAGAACGCGGACGGCATTCAGAAGACGTTCGAAGGTTCGTCGCTGGAAACCATTCGTCATATGGTGGCGAGCGGCGTCGGCATTACCGTGCTGCCGCGCATGTCGGTGCATGAGGTCAAGCCCCATGCGGGCGGTATCGACGCGGGCCTGCTCAGCTACGTCGCTTTTGATGAGCCGGTACCGGATCGCCGCGTCGTGCTCGCCTGGCGCAAGAGTTTCACGCGGATGCCCGCTATCGAAGCCATCTGCGATGCCATCAACGCTTGCGATCTGACGGGCGTCAAAAAGCTCGATCTGCCCCTCGCAGTCAATTAAGAGCGCTTCCCACGCTCTAAGCCGGCCCGCCGTATACCGTCGGCGGCCGGTCCGGCGACCGCTCAAGGCGCCGATAGTCGTAATCCCTATCGAATAGATAAAATTAATCAACCACGTAAATTCAATAGGGTTGATATAGTTTCCTCCATGGATCGCCCGATCCCATAAGACCCGGAGGAAATCATGACGCAATCGAACTCGCAGCAAATCCAAACCGTCGCCGCCCAATCCCCTCGTGTAACTACCGGCACCTTCGCCGCCTCGGTGAGCAGCATGCGCACGGTTGCATTGTCCTTGCTGGTCGATCGGGCTCTGTCCGCTTAAGCCATAGGCATCAGCACGCCGTGCCTCTTACCACATTCTGTTTCCGATAAAAGTCACCCAGGAGTCACGCATGTCCGAACGTAAGCTCACCAATGCAGCCGGCGCACCCATCGCCGACAACCAGAATTCGATGACCGCCGGTGCGCGCGGTCCGGTCGTTCTGCAAGACGTCTGGCTGCTCGAAAAACTCGCTCATTTCGACCGCGAAGTGATTCCGGAACGTCGCGTTCACGCCAAAGGGTCGGGCGCATTCGGCACGCTGAAGGTCACGCACGACGTCTCGCGTTACACGAAGGCGAAGGTGTTCGCCCAGGTCGGCAAGGACACGCCGCTTTTTATGCGTTTTTCGACGGTAGCAGGCGAACGCGGCGCCGCCGACGCTGAACGCGACGTGCGTGGTTTCTCGATCAAGTTCTACACGGAAGAAGGCAACTGGGACGTGGTCGGCAACAACACGCCGGTGTTCTTCATCCGCGATCCGCTGAAGTTTCCGGACTTCATCCATACGCAAAAGCGCGACCCGTACACCAACATGCGCAGCAATGTCGCGGCGTGGGATTTCTGGTCGCGTCATCCGGAGTCGTTGCATCAGGTCACCATCCTGATGAGCGATCGCGGCATCCCGCAGAACTACCGCCAGATGCACGGCTTCGGTTCGCACACATACTCGTTCATCAACGCGAACAACGAGCGTTTCTGGGTGAAGTTCCACTTCAAATCGATGCAGGGCATTGAGAACTTTACGGATGCCGAAGCGGCACAAGTCGTCGCACAAGACCGTGAAAGCGCGCAACGCGATCTGGTCGGCAACATCGATGCTGGCAATTTCCCGAAATGGCGTTTCGCCATCCAGGTGATGCCGGAAGCTGAAGCGGCGAACTATCGCTTCAACCCGTTCGACATCACAAAGGTGTGGTCGCAGAAGGACTACCCGTTGATCGACGTGGGCACGATCGAGTTGAATTGCAACGCGGCGAACTACTTCGCGGACGTGGAGCAGGCAGCATTCACGCCGGCTAACGTGGTGCCGGGTATCGGCTTCTCGCCGGACCGTCTGTTGCAAGGCCGTTTGTTCTCGTATGGCGACACGCAGCGCTACCGCCTCGGTATCAATCACCATCAGATTCCGGTGAATGCGTCGCGTGTGGCGAGCCCGTATTCGTTTCATCGCGACGGTGCGATGCGCACCGACGGTAACCTCGGCGGCAACCTGAATTACGAGCCGAACCGCCTGGGTGACTTCGCGCAGGACACCAACGCGTCGGAGCCGCCGCTCGCAGCGGGTGCGGTCGATCGCTACGATCATCGCGTGGACGAGGACTACTACGCGCAGCCGGGTATGTTGTTCGCGCTCTTCGATGCGGCACAACGTCAGCGTCTGTTTGGCAACATCGCACGCCATATCAACGGTGTGCCGCACGAGATCGTCGCGCGTCAGATCGAGCATTTCCGCCGCGCCGATCCGGCCTATGCGGAAGGCGTGATCGCCGCGATCGCCGCCCTCGCTGAAGGCGGCAAGAAGTAAGCAGTTGAAGTGAATTGATGTAGGACGGGGTGCATCGGCGCCCCGCCAGTATTGATACGAATCGGGAGACCACGATCATGATCCAGATGATGATGTCCACCATTGGCGGCTCGGCGGCCGCACGCGGCGCGCAACAGCGGCAGGCCTTGATGCTGCGCAAGATAGTGGGCTTCGCGATCGTCTCGAGCGGGCTCGTGGTGATCGTTGCGCAAGCCCTGCAACACGCGTTCGGCGCGTGAACGGGCACAAGGCCGTGGGTGCGGCAAGCGACCACGCGTCACACGAACGCAGCTGCTTTCTAAGATAAACTGGCGGACGTTCGTTGTGCCGGGTTTGCCAGCCGCACACCGTCACTTTGCCGACCGGTTCGTATCACTCTTCAAAGGAGTCGTCATGGCCAAGAAAGAAGCCGTACAGCACGTCAATATCGGGATCAGCGACAAGGATCGCAAGAAGATTGCAGAAGGTCTGTCGCGTCTGCTCGCCGACACCTACACGCTGTACCTGAAGACCCACAATTTCCACTGGAACGTGACGGGTCCGATGTTCAATACGCTGCATTTGATGTTCGAAACGCAGTACAACGAGCTGGCGCTCGCGGTCGATTCGATCGCTGAACGTATTCGCGCGCTGGGCGTGCATGCGCCGGGCAGTTACAAGGAATTCGCGAAGCTGTCGTCGATTCCGGAAGCGGACGGCGTGCCGGCTGCGGAAGAAATGATCCGCCAATTGGTGGAGGGCCAGGAAGCCGTGGTGCGTACCGCGCGCGCGATTTTCCCGTCGACGGAAGCCGCCCACGACGAGCCGACCGCCGACCTGCTGACGCAACGCATGCAAACGCACGAAAAGACGGCGTGGATGCTGCGCTCGATGTTGGCTTAAATGCCTTGATGTCCGGGCGTAGTGCCCCGGATTTCAGCGCGGCGCCTGAGCGTCGCGCTGAATGGCAGCGTGAACAAAGCCTCCCTTTGCGGGAGGCTTTGTCTTTTGTGGCGCGGGTTGTCGGCTCGATCGTGGTTCCCGCAGCGGCCTCGGTTTTGGCGCTCAGCATGGCAGTCTCGCCGGCCTGGAGGCGGCCTGTTGCGCGCATCCCGTAAAATAGCGGCACCGTCTGCACTTCACCGAATTCGCCATGTTCGCCCGACTTCCCCTGTATCTGCGCCTCGTCCGCATGGACAAGCCGATCGGCAGCCTGCTGCTGCTGTGGCCGACGCTTAACGCGCTGTGGATCGCATCCGCCGGTCACCCTTCGTGGCCGCTGCTGGTGATCTTCACGGTGGGCACGGTGCTGATGCGCTCGGCGGGCTGCGCGATCAACGACTACGCGGATCGCGACTTCGATCGCTACGTGAAGCGCACGGAAAACCGGCCGATTACGTCGGGCAAAATCAAGGCATGGGAAGCGGTGGCGCTGGCGACCGGTTTGTCGCTGCTGGCCTTTCTGCTGATTCTGCCGCTGAATACGCTGACCAAGGAGCTATCGGTGGCGGCGTTGTTCGTCGCCGGTTCGTATCCGTTCACGAAGCGCTTCTTTGCGATTCCGCAGGCCTACCTTGGCATTGCGTTCGGCTTCGGCATTCCGATGGCGTTTGCCGCGATTCAGGATCACGTGCCGATGCTCGCCTGGGTCATGTTGCTGGCCAACGTGTTCTGGTCGGTTGCGTACGACACCGAATACGCGATGGTCGATCGTGACGACGACATCAAGATCGGCATCCGCACCTCGGCGCTGACCTTCGGCCGCTTCGACGTAGCGGCGATCATGCTCTGCTATGCGGCGACGCTGGGGATTTACGCCGGCATCGGCGTGATGCTCGGTTTCGGCGTGCTGTATTGGATCGGATGGGCGGCAGCAGTGGGCTGCGCGATCTATCACTACACGCTCATCCGAAACCGCGAACGGATGGCATGCTTCGCGGCGTTCCGCCATAACAACTGGCTGGGTGGGGCACTGTTTGTCGGCATTGCTGCGCACTACGCGGCGGCGTCCTTTTAATTCTTCCGCGCCTGTTTCGCGCGGTGGCTGGCCCTCAATACTTCCGCGTTTCTTCTGCAGGTCACTTGCGCTGCGACGCCGCCTCGATTCGTTTCGATTCGAGGCGGTCCGTTCATCTGCGTCACTCTGCTCCCGGCTGCTGAAGCGCCGGCTTCACACCGCGCTTACAGCTTGCCGAACTCGTCGCCCATTTCCTTGGCGCGCGCATCGGCGGCGAGCACGCCGCGCACGATCGCGTCCTTGATCCCGCTTGCATCGAACGACGTCAGCGCGGCCGCCGTGGTGCCGCCCTTCGACGTCACACGTTCGCGCAACAGGCTCGGCGGCTCGTCCGAGTTCGCGGCCAGTTGCGCCGCGCCGGTGAAGGTCGCGACTGCCAGCGCACGGCCTTGTGCTTCATCCATGCCGAGTTGACGCGCGGCTTCCTGCAACGCCTCGATGAAATAAAACACGTAAGCGGGACCACTACCCGAGATCGCGGTGACGGCATCGATCTTCGCTTCGTCGTCGAACCAGACGGTTTGGCCGACTGCGCCCAACACTTGCGATGCGAGCGCGCGACCTGCTTCGTCGACGCTGCCAGTTGCCACGAGACCCGTCACGCCCATGCCGATCAACGCTGGCGTATTCGGCATCACGCGTACGATGCGCGCGTGGCCGTTCAGCCAGCGTGACATGTCATCCATGCGAATGCCCGCGACGATACTGATCGCCAGTTGCGAGGCCTTCAGATGCGGCGCCAGTGCCTCGGCGACGCTCTTCAGGATCTGCGGCTTCACCGCCAGCACGACGGCGTCGTACGGTGCGAGCGCGGCGTCCGCGGCCGCGCCGGTCTTGATGCCGAATTGCTGTTCATTGCGCTTGCGCACGTCTTCGTTGGGATCGATCGCGTATAGGTCAGCGGGCGCGACGCCGCGCTTGATGAGGCCGCCGATCAACGCGGCGGCCATGTTGCCACCGCCAATAAAAGCAATTTTCATGATGTTCCGAAAGAAGTCCCGTGAGGCGTCAGGAAAGGAAAGAAAGGCGCGAAACGGTCAGTTAGAGTAATCTCGCGCGCCGAAGATCGCAGTGCCCACGCGCACGATCGTCGCGCCTTCCAGCACGGCGGCTTCGAGGTCACTCGACATGCCCATGGAGAGCGTATCGAGTTCAAGGCCGTCATTGCGCAGGCGCTCGAACAGCTCGCGTAGTTGCCGATGCGGCACACGCTGCTCCTCGATATTGCCAGCCGGTTCCGGAATCGCCATCAGACCGCGCAGATTCAGCTTCGGCAGCGCGGCGATTTCCTGCGCGACCTCGACGGCCTCGGGAATGCTCACGCCGCTTTTCGACGCTTCCCCGCTAATGTTGACCTGTAGACACACGTTCAACGGCGGCAGGTTGTCCGGGCGCTGCTCCGACAGCCGCTGCGCGATCTTCAGGCGGTCGACCGAATGCACCCAATCGAAGCTCTCGGCGACCGGCCGCGTCTTGTTCGATTGCAATGGCCCAATGAAATGCCATTCGAGCGTCGCACGCAGATCGGCCAGCGCTTCGATTTTGGTGATGGCTTCCTGTACGTAGTTTTCGCCGAACGCGCGTTGGCCGGCTGAGTAGGCGGCGCGCACGTCTTCGGCTGGAAACGTCTTCGAGACGGCGAGCAGGGTGATCGAACGCGCATCGCGTCCGGCCACGTGCGCGGCGAGGGCGATGCGCTGCTGCACCGCTTCGAGGTTGTGGATCAGATCGGGCATGGGCAGAACCGGAAGTCCAGCGAAAGACAATGTGTGAATTATACGGATGCCACCGCTTCATGCCGTTGTGGCCAGATCGGCAATGTGGCCAACCGGGTCGCGAACTCCGTTGCAAAACTGGGTGGCGGCCTGCGGCAGGCGCGGCGAAGGCGGACACCGTGACGGGCAGCAAGCACGTGCCACGCTTGCGTCAAAAATGGAGCGCCTCAGGCGGACAGCATATGTTCCACCAGTTCGATCCAATGCGCGACCGGCGTCGACGTGCCGCTTTGCAGATGCGCAATGCAGCCGACGTTCGCCGACACGATCACTTGCGGCTCCTGCGCCTGCAGCCGCTCGAGTTTCTGATCGCGCAGCGCGTACGAGAGTTTGGGCTGCGTCAGCGAATACGTGCCGGCCGAGCCGCAGCAGAGATGATTGTCGGCGGGCAGGCGCACTTCTACGCCGAGTGCCGCCAGCAGATGTTCGACATTGCCGCGCACCTGCTGACCGTGCTGCAACGTGCACGGCGGATGGAACGCCACCGTATGGATCGCGCGGCGGCGCGTCACGGCGACGAGCGCCTCTTCGAACTCCGGCAGGATCTCCGCGACGTCGCGCGTCAGCTCGGTCACGCGGCGTGCCTTCTCTGCATACGCGGGATCGTTGCGCAGCAGATGCGCGTATTCCTTGACCGTCGCGCCGCAGCCGGACGCGTTCATCACGATTGCTTCCACCCCTTGTTCGATATACGGCCACCACGCGTCGATGTTGGCGCGCAGGTCGTCGAGCGCTTCGTCGTTGTAGCCCAGGTGCAGACGGATCGCACCGCAACAGCCTGCTTCGGGCGCGATCAACGTTTCCACGCCGAGTGCATCGAACACCCGTGCCGTCGCGACGTTGACGTTCGGCATCATCGACGGTTGCACGCAGCCTGCGAGCATCAGCATCTTGCGCGGATGTTTCGCGGTTGGCCATTCGAGCGGACGCTGCCGCGCGGGCACCTTGTCGCGCAGTTTTCTGGGCAGGAGCGGGCGGAAGTGCTGACCGAGGCGCATGACCGGCGTGAACAGCGCGCTGTTCGGCACGAAGCTCGCGAGCAGTCGGCGCACCATCCGCTGACGGAGCGGGCGCGTGACTTTTTCCTCAGTGATCTTGCGACCGATCTCGACCAGCCTGCCGTATTGCACGCCGGATGGGCAGGTGGTCTCGCAACTGCGGCAGGTGAGGCAGCGGTCGAGGTGGACCTGAGTGCTGCGCGTGACCTCGGCGCCTTCCACCATCTGCTTGATCAGATAGATGCGACCGCGCGGGCCGTCGAGTTCGTCACCCAGTATCTGATACGTCGGACAGGTTGCGGTGCAGAAACCGCAATGCACGCAATTGCGCAGGATGGCGTCGGCTTCGTCGCCATCGGGCGTGTTGCGAATGAAGTCCGCGAGGTTGGTTTGCATCGCGTCGCTCAGAAGTCGGGGTAGAGGCGGCCGCGATTGAAGATGCGGGCCGGGTCGAAGGCGGTTTTCAGGCCGCGATGGATTTTCATCAGCGGTGCGGGCAGCGGTGTGAACACCCCGGCGCTGCGGTCGTAGCCGTGGCCGGTACGGAAAATCGTGGCGTGGCCGCCGGCCTGTTTGGCGCTGATACGCACGGTTTGCGCGTCGGTGTCGGTGATCCACCAGCGCTGGCCGCCGCCCCATTCCATCAGTTGTGCGCCGGGTAATTGCAGCGGCTCGGTGATCGACGGCAGCGCTAGGCGCCACAGTGCGGCCTTCGGCGGGATGGCAGAAAAGAAAGAGTCGGTCTGTTCGCGCAGGCCGGCCCAGAAGCGCTCCGCCTCAACGGCATCGACGACTTCGCCGCCGAGCGCGGTGCGCGCCGTTTTGACCGCGGCTTCCGCGCCGGCCATGCGCACGGCCAGCGTGCCGTTGCGCCATGCGCTCGCCGTGATCGGTAGCGGACGGCCGCCCCATTCATTGAGCTTGCGGACCGCGTCCGTGCCGTTCATATCGAATTTGAGCGTGGCTTCGGCTTGCGGCAGCGGCAGCACTTTGACCGACAGTTCGAGGATCAGTCCGAGGGTGCCCAGCGAGCCCGCCATCAAACGGGAGACGTCATAACCGGCGACGTTCTTCACCACCTGGCCGCCGAAATGCAGCTTCTGGCCCTGGCCGTTCATGATGACCGCGCCGAGCACGAAGTCGCGCGCCGCACCGGCGGACGGCCGGCGCGGGCCGGCGATGCCTGCCGCGATGCAGCCGCCGAAGGTAGCCTGCGGCCCGAAATGTGGAGGCTCGAAGGCGAGCATCTGATCGTGTTCGGCCAGCGCGGCCTCGATCTCCAGCAGGGGCGTGCCCGCGCGCGCCGTGATGACCAGTTCGGCCGGATCGTAGGCGATGATGCCGCGATAAGCGCGCGTGTCGAGGATGTCACCTTCCAGCGTCTGACCGTACCAGTCTTTGGTGCCGCCGCCACGGATGCGCAGTGTGCGCCCTTCGGCGCTGGCTGAACGCACGCGTTCAGACCAAACGGCGACGATGTCGTCCTCTTCCATGGTGTCCTGCTTCGTTGTGTTTCGATTGATTGTACCGGGCGGCGGCGCGCTGGCAACCCGGAGCGGACCCGCATCGGGTAATCAGGGTGGGAGCTGGGAAGAAGCGCCAGCGCGGGCTATGCGCGGTGCGTCGGAGAGGCGTGGGAGCAGTAAGAGCGGGGTGAAGGAACTGCGCCGGGCGGGGGGAATAGGCGGCGCGGCGGCGCGCCCCCGTCATAGGCGCCCCCAGCCGCGCGGTGCGCGGGCAAGCCCGCAGACGCCTTAGAACCGCGGCAGGTCCGGATGTGGCAGCAGACCGCCGCGCACATGCATCTTGCCGTATTCGGCGCAGCGGGCGCGGGTGGGAATGCCCTTGTCGGGATTGAGTAAGCCCGGCGCATCGAAGGCGCGTTTGACCGCGTGAAACGCGTCGCGCTCCTCGGGTGAAAATTGCACGCACATCGAATTGATTTTCTCGATCCCCACGCCGTGCTCGCCGGTCACCGTGCCGCCTAGTTCGACGCACGTTTCGAGAATGTCGCAACCGAAGGCTTCGGCCCGGTGCCACTCATCCTTATCGTTGCCGTTGAACAGAATCAGCGGGTGCATATTGCCGTCGCCGGCGTGGAATACGTTGATGCAACGCAAGCCGTATTTCTTCTCCATCACTTCAATGCGCGCCAGCAACGGTCCGATACTGCGGCGCGGCACGGTGCCGTCCATACAGTAGTAGTCAGGCGAGATGCGGCCTGCTGCCGGAAACGCATTCTTGCGCCCGGACCAGAAGCGTAGCCGTTCGTTTTCCGAACGTGAAATCTGGATGCGCGTTGCGCCCTGTTCGCGCAGCACCGCGGTCATGCGCACGATTTCGTCGGCCACTTCTTCCGGCGTGCCGTCCGATTCGCACAGCAGGATTGCCGCCGCGTCGAGGTCGTAGCCGGCTTTGACGAACTCTTCGACGGCGCGCGTAGCCGGTTTGTCCATCATCTCCAAGCCAGCCGGAATGATGCCCGCTGCAATGATGCCAGCAACCGCGTTGCCGCCTTTCACGACGTCGTCGAAACTGGCCATGATGACCTGTGCCGTTTGCGGCTTCGGAATCAGCTTGACGGTGACTTCGGTGACGATTGCGAACATGCCTTCGCTGCCGATCAGCACCGCGAGCAGATCGAGCCCTGGCGCGTCGGGCGCGAGCGAACCGAATTCGACGATTTCGCCTTCCATCGTCACGGCGCGTACACGCAGCACGTTGTGCACGGTGAGGCCGTACTTGAGACAGTGCACGCCGCCCGAATTCTCGGAGACATTGCCGCCGATCGTGCAGGCGATCTGCGACGATGGATCGGGCGCGTAGTAAAGGCCATACGGCGCGGCGGCTTCGGAAATCGACAGATTGCGCACACCCGGTTGCACGGTGGCGGTTCGGGCGTACGAATCGACTTCGACGATCTTGCGAAAGCGCGCGAGCGACACCACCACCCCGTGACGAATCGGCATCGCTCCGCCGGACAAACCGGTGCCCGCGCCGCGCGGCACGATCGGCACATCGAGCCGATGACAGATCTGCACGATGCGCTGCACCTGCGATTCCGTCTCGGGCAATGCGACCGCGAGCGGCAGACGCCGATAGGCGGCGAGGCCGTCGCAATCGTAGGCGACAGTGTCTTCTTCGCGATACAGCAGACAGTGGGTTGGCAGCACGGCCATCAGCGCCTGCACGACTTCGCGCTGGCGCTGGGCGAGAACTTCGGCCGTCAGTTCGACGGGTGCGTTCATATGACTTGTCTCCTCGTGTCTTTCACCCTGCGTGCCCGGTCAAGCCGGGTGATACGGCAGCCGGCGTCGCCACTGCCGTATCCCGGTCTTGATGACGCCTCAAGCTGCCCAGGAAAAGATCTTGCCCGGGTTCATCAGATTGCGCGGATCGAGCGCATGCTTGATGGAGCGCATCGTGTCGACGGCGGCTTCACCGTGTTCTTCGAGCAGGAAGTTCATCTTGTGCAGACCGACACCGTGCTCGCCCGTGCAGGTGCCGTCCATGCGCAGCGCGCGCTGCACAATGCGACGGTTCAGGCGCTCAGCTTCGACGAGCTCTTCAGGCTTGTTCGGGTCGATCAGGATCGCGACGTGGAAGTTGCCGTCGCCCACATGGCCGACGATCGGGCAGGGCAGCGGCGACGCCTTCAGATCCTGCTCGGTTTCCACCACGCATTCCGCGAGACGCGAGATCGGCACGCAGACATCGGTTGTGACGGCGCGGCAGCCGGGTTTCAGTTGCAGCATCGCGAAATAGGCGTTGTGACGCGCATTCCACAGACGGCTGCGGTCTTCCGGCCGGGTCGCCCATTCGAAATCTTCGCCGGCATTCTGCGCGGTAAGCTCCTGCACCAGTTCGGCTTGCTCTTTCACACCGGCTTCGGTGCCGTGGAATTCGAAGAAGAGCGTGGGCGCTTCACGTAAGGTCAGATTCGAATGGCGGTTGATCGAGCGGATCGCGAGCGAGTCGACGAACTCGACGCGCGCAATCGGTACGCCCATCTGAATCGTTTCGATGACCGCGCGCACCGCATCGCCCATCGACGGGAACGTGCAGACCGCGGCCGAGACCGCCTCCGGCTGCGGATACAGCCGGACGGTGATTTCGGTAATGACGCCGAGCGTGCCTTCCGAGCCGACGAACAGACGTGTGAGGTCATAACCGGCCGACGACTTGCGCGCGCGCGTGCCGGTTTTGATCACGCGGCCGTCGGCGAGAACCACCGTCAGCCCGAGTACGTTTTCGCGCATCGTGCCGTAGCGTACGGCATTGGTACCGGAGGCGCGCGTAGCCGACATGCCGCCGATACTCGCGTCAGCACCCGGATCGATCGGGAAAAACAGGCCGGTGTCGCGCAGCGCTTCGTTCAACTGCTTGCGCGAGATGCCGGGTTCGACCGTGACGGTCAGGTCTTCGGCGTTGATCGACAACACGCGGTTCATTTCCGACAGATCGATCGACACACCGCCTTGCACCGCCAGCAGATGTCCTTCGAGCGACGAACCGTTACCGTAGGGAATGATCGGCACGTTGTACTGGCCACACAGCTTGACGATGGTTTGCACGTCTTCCGTATTGCGCGCGAATACGACGGCGTCGGGCAGTTGGGGATCGAACGGCGATTCGTCGCGGCCATGATGGGCGCGTACGGCTTCTGCCGTGGACACGCGTTCGCCGAAAGCGGCTTTGAGTGCAGTCAGCAACTCGGCGGGAAACGGCCGGCGTAGCGGGGCCGGCGGCACGGGATGATTCACGCATGTCTCCTGATATTGGGGCGGAGCTGTTCTGCAGCTTGTGTTTCATTTTACGCCGATCGCCCACGGACCGGCGTCGGAGGCGGCTCCCCGCTTTTATAATGGCGGCGACCCCACGATGCGCGCAATATGGATAAACGCGGTGGCTAACGCGGTGACCCCCCTTGGCTGACTTGCCGGGTTCGCTGGATGGACTCACCGGCGCCGCGTTGGCGCATCGTCACTGAATGAATGGATCGGAGACACCATGGGCAATCGCTTGAGCAAGATCGCTACCCGTACGGGCGACGACGGCACCACCGGTCTCGGCGACGGCCGCCGCGTGCGCAAAGACAGCGTGCGTATCGCGGCAATCGGCGACGTCGATGAACTCAATTCGAATCTCGGCGTGCTGCTGTGCGAAATGCTGCCCGACAACGTGCGGGCAGCGCTGGTGGCGATTCAGCACGACCTGTTCGATCTTGGCGGCGAACTCTGCATCCCCGGCCATACGATAATTACCGACAAGCATCTTGGCCAACTCGACAACTGGCTGGCCGATTACAACGCGACCCTGCCGCCGTTGAAGGAATTCATTCTGCCGGGCGGCTCGCGCGCGGCCGCGCTTGCGCACGTGTGCCGCACGGTGTGCCGGCGTGCCGAACGGTCGATCGTCGCCCTCGGTGAAGGCGAGGCTGTCAATGAAGCACCGCGCCAGTATGTGAACCGGCTGTCCGACCTGCTGTTCGTGCTCGCGCGCGTGCTCAATCGCGCGGACGGCGGCAGCGACGTGTTATGGCAGCACGATCGCGGCGCCGGCTAACGCCGCGCTTTGGTCCACGTTTTAGTCCGCGTTTTAGTCCCTTAAGCGCTGCGACAATCTGTCCGGGATAAAACTTCCCCTTAAAAAGGTATTGTAAATGAATCTTTAAGGGGAAGTTTTATGACCGCTCTCACCGCCGACCAGATCGCCCGCGTCAAAGCCACCGTTCCCGTGCTTGCCGTGCACGGCACGATCATCACCAAACACTTCTACAAGCGCATGTTCGCGCACCATCCTGAGTTGAAGAATGTGTTTAACCAGACTCATCAGACGAGCGGCAATCAGCCGGAAACGCTGGCGAAGGCGGTGTATGCGTATGCCGCCAATATTGACAACCTCGGTGCGCTGGGACCGACCGTCTCGCGAATCGCTCATAAGCACGCGAGTCTGAATATCCGGCCGGAGCAGTATCCGATCGTCGGACGCCACCTGTTGGGCGCAATGGTCGATGTACTCGGCGACGCAGTCGATCAGGAGACGCTCGGCGCATGGGAAGTCGCGTATGGGCAGCTCGCGGATATTTTCATCGGCGCGGAGGCAAAGCTCTACGAAGGTGCGGCGTGGAGCGGCTTCCGGCCGTTCAGGATTGCGCGCAAGGAAGTGGAGAGCGATGAAATCACATCTTTCTATCTGACGCCCGCCGACGGCTCGCCGGCCTGCGACTTCGAGCCAGGCCAATATCTGAGCGTGAAGCGTTTCGTGGATAAACTCGGCGTCGATCAGCCGCGGCAGTACAGCTTGTCGGATGCACCTAACGGTAACTGGCTGCGGATTTCGGTGAAGCGCGAGGCCGGTCACAAAGACACGGCGCCCGGCCATGTATCGAATCTCTTGCACGACGATGTGGACGTGGGCGCGGTGGTGCACGTCAGCGCGCCAACGGGCGATTTCACGCTGGACCGCAAAAAGACGACGCCCGTGGTGCTGATGAGCGGCGGCGTAGGCGTGACCCCAATGACCTCGATGCTGTCCACGTTACTCGCCGATCGGAGCGAGCGCGATGTGAGCTTCGTGCACGCCTGCCGCAATGGCCGCGTGCATGCGTTCCGGCAGTGGCTGAACGATACGGTTGCGGTGCATCCCAACGTGACGCGTGCGGTGTTCTACGAAGCCATTGAAGCAGGTGATCGCGCTGGTACCGACTACGACTTCGAAGGCCGCCTCGATCTCGCGAAAGTCGCCGGCAAGGTGATCGTTTCCGATGCGGATTACTACATCTGTGGGCCGGTTCCGTTCATGCGCGCGCAATGCGAGGCGTTGGCCACGCTCGGTGTGGATGCTGCGCGGATTCATACCGAAGTGTTCGGTTCAGGCGTGGTGCAGTGAAGCGAGGACGCATGGCGAGCTACGTGTGAAAGCACGCGAGGGCGTGCGTGCGCTTTACCCGACAGCCAGGGTGACCGGCTTGCCGATCCGGCTCATCATTTCGACCAGGGTATCGATAGTGAACTTGGTGGTCTTCTTGTTGACCACATCTGACACGCGCGGACGCGACACCATCAGAATCTCAGCCGCCTCAGCCTGCTTCAGATGATGCTGTTCTATCCAGCTGGACAGCTCGGTCATCAACTGCTCCTTGAGCAGCCGCGTGTCGTTGATCTGTTTCTGCGACGCCGCGTGCAAGCGCTTCGCCTCTGCGGCGGAGAAACCGAGTTCGAGGAACAGGTTCGCGCCAGGCTTTGTTACGTGACGGATTTTCGTGTCGATCGTCATTTGCTAAGTTTTCCTATCATTAATAATGGCGCGGTACCGCATCTCGGCAATCTTTCTATCCTGCGGCCCCAGCTTCTGCGTTTTCTTCTGGAAGCAGTGCAGCACATACAACGCCTCCACGAACTTGGTGACATACATCACGCGGTAAATACCGTCAGCCTCCTTGATGCGAATCTCGCGTGTTCCAGCGCCGATCGAATCAAACGGCTTCCAATCGTCGGGGTCCAGTCCTGCCTGAATCTTGCCAAGCTGAAATCCGGCCCGACGACGCGGTTCTTCGGGAAAGGCGAGTAAATCGCAATAGCTGGAGCCCATCCAGCGGAGTTCTTTTTCCTGCTCCATAGCCGCCCTTCGTGTACAAAATATTATACGCAACACCCAGCCTGGTCAAGTCGTATCCGACCCGGCAACGAGTTGTTACGGTACAGAGGCGGCGCATGGCGCACCATTCGTCCGTTCGGCTAATAAAAAACCCGGCTGCTTGAGCCGGGTTTTCGTTGAGCCAACTTCAGCAATCGCGCAGGGGCGCGAAGCGACGTTCTAGTTGCCGCTGCCGCGCGCCACACGTCGCTGCTTGACCGCTTCGGCGAGACCTTCCAGCACAGCGATGCTTTCATCCCAACCGATGCACGCATCGGTGATGCTCTGGCCGTATGTCAGCGCGCAGCCTTCCTGCAGATCCTGACGCCCCGCGATCAGGTGCGACTCCACCATCACACCGACAATCCGTTCGTCACCCGAAGCAATCTGGCGGCCGATATCCGCGCACACCGGAATCTGGTTTTCGTGCTTCTTCGAGCTGTTGGCGTGGCTTGCGTCGATCATCAGACGCGCCGCGAGACCCGCTTTGCCGATATCGGCGCATGCCGTATTGACGCTGTCCGCGTCGTAGTTCGGCGTCTTGCCGCCGCGCAGGATGATGTGGCAATCCTCGTTGCCGGCGGTCGAGACGATCGCCGAGTGGCCACCCTTGGTGACGGACAGGAAATGGTGCGGCTGCGAGGCGGCCTTGATCGCGTCGACGGCGATCTTGACGTTGCCGTCCGTGCCGTTCTTGAAGCCGACCGGGCACGACAGTCCCGAAGCCAGTTCACGGTGCACTTGCGATTCGGTCGTACGCGCGCCAATTGCGCCCCATGAGATCAGATCGGCGATGTACTGCGGGCTGATCATGTCGAGGTATTCGGTGCCGGCCGGCAGGCCGAGTTCGTTGATACGCAGCAGCAACTCGCGCGCGGTGCGCAGGCCGTCGTTGATCTTGAAGCTATTGTCCATATGCGGGTCGTTGATGAGACCCTTCCAGCCCACCGTCGTACGCGGTTTTTCGAAGTACACCCGCATCACGATTTCGAGTTCGCCGGCGAAGCGCTTGCGCTGTTCGACTAGACGCCCGGCGTATTCCATCGCCGCTTTCGTATCGTGAATCGAGCACGGTCCGATGATGACGATCAGACGGTCTTCCATGCCGTGCAGGATGCGATGCATCGCGTTGCGCGAGTTGTAGATCACGTCGGACACCGTTTCGTCGCAAGCGAATTCGCGGATCAGGTGAGCGGGCGGCGTGAGTTCTTTCAATTCGCGGATGCGGACATCGTCGGTGTTGTGCGGGGGCATGCTTGTTCTCCTGAATCGGTCGTAGCGTGTTCGCGCGGGCAATGAAGGCTGCGATCAGACGGCAATCAGGCAGCGATGCCACGGCGAACAACAATCAAAAAGATTTCAACGGCAAAAATTTCAAAGACGTGAGGCGAAAAAAAACCGCCAGGCTAGCTGGCGGTTTTCGTGAATTCTGGGTGTCTTGCGTGCACTAACACCCCTCTCGATCCGCCAGCGGTCTGAGATGCCAAAAAAAGTAAAAGTAAAACTTGGCGGACATGGCGAAATAGGTCGCTGGTCAAAAAGGGTGAATGACTTTATAACCCGGGCAAGCTGGGCTGGCAAGCTGCAAGGTACAAAAATGCGGTAAATCCGCATACTTTGCGCATTGCGTGCACGAAGTATGCGTCTACATCGAAATCAGGCGGTACCGCCGACCGTCATCCGGTCGATGCGCAGCGTCGGCTGACCGACGCCCACCGGCACGCTCTGGCCTTCCTTGCCGCACACGCCGACGCCCGAATCGAGCTTCATGTCGTTGCCGATCATGCTGACGAACTTGAGCGATTCCGGGCCGCTGCCGACCAGCGTCGCGCCCTTGACCGGGTAGGTGACCTTGCCGTTTTCGATCATGTACGCCTCGGACGCCGAAAACACGAACTTGCCGTTCGTAATGTCGACCTGGCCGCCGCCGAAGTTCACCGCGTACAAGCCGTTCTTCACGGACGCGATGATTTCCTGCGGGTCTTTGTCGCCGTTGAGCATGTACGTGTTGGTCATGCGCGGCATTGGCAGGGCGGCGTACGACTCGCGGCGCGCGTTACCGGTGACCGGCATTTTCATCAGGCGCGCGTTCAGCGTGTCCTGGATGTAGCCCTTCAGGATGCCGTCTTCGATCAACGTCGTGCATTGGGTTGGATTGCCTTCGTCGTCGATGTTCAGCGAGCCGCGGCGATTCGGCAGCGTGCCGTCGTCGACCACCGTGACACCCTTGGCGGCAACCTGCTCGCCGATTCGACCCGCGAACGCCGACGATCCTTTGCGGTTGAAGTCGCCTTCAAGGCCGTGACCGATTGCTTCGTGCAGCAGCACCCCCGGCCAGCCCGGTCCGAGCACGACGGTCATTGCGCCGGCCGGAGCCGGGCGGGCGTCGAGATTCACCAGTGCGGCATGCACCGCGTCGTCGACATAGCTCGACAGCACTTCGTCGGTGAAGTAGCCGTAGTCGAAGCGGCCACCGCCGCCGCCGCTGCCGATTTCGCGGCGGCCGTTCTGTTCGGCGATCACCGTGACCGACACACGCACCAGCGGACGGATATCGGCTGCAAAACCGCCGTCGCTGCGCGCCACCAGCACCACGTCGTATTCGCCGGCGAGGCCTGCCATGACTTGCTGGATACGCGGGTCGCGGCCACGCGCCATCTTTTCGATGCGCTCGAGCAGCTTGACCTTGGCGGTTGCGTCGAGCGAATGCAGCGGATCGGACGGCAGGTACAGATCGCGCCCGGCAATGCCGGTCAGCGACGAGGCCGCCTTGATCTTCTGCTTGCCGCCGCCCGCCTTGGCAATCGAACGGGTGGCGAGCGCCGCCTGGCGGATCGCTTCGGGCGACAGGTCGTCCGAATAGGCGAAGGCCGTGCGGTCGCCCGACACGGCGCGCACGCCAACGCCCTGGTCGATGCTGAAGCTGCCCGACTTCACGATGCCTTCCTCGAGACTCCACGCTTCGCTGCGCGTGTACTGGAAGTACAGGTCGGCGTAATCGATCTTGTGCGTGAAGATTTCGGCGAGCGTGCGGGTCAGCAGGGATTCGTCGAGACCGTAGGGCGTCAGGAGGATGTCCTTGGCGGTGGCGAGATTACGGATACCGGGTTCGATGATGTTCATGCGAAGTATGTTCTGCTCGATACGAAGGATTCGGTTAGCACCACGATCACTATATGAGTGACAGGCGCCGCACTTTCAATGTCAGGTAACACATCAGCAACTCAGCACGCGGTGACGCCAGGCGGGCAGGCTCTGCCGCACTTCGTCGATGCGCGCACGCTCGAGATTGCCGGCGACCACGCCGGCGCCTTCGTCACGCACCGCGACGATTTCGCCCCACGGGTCGATCAGCATGCTGTGGCCCCATGTCCGGCGGCCGTTTTCATGTTTTCCGCCCTGTGCGGCGGCCAGCACGTAACACTGGTTTTCGACCGCCCGGGCGCGCAGCAACATTTCCCAATGCGCGCGGCCGGTGGTGTAGGTGAATGCCGACGGCACCACGATCAGCGCGCAGTCGCCCATGCGCCGGTAAAGCTCAGGAAAGCGCAGATCGTAGCAGACCGACAGGCCGACCCGGCCGAACGGCGCCTCGAAGGTGCGGACTTCGCCGCCGGGGCAGATGGTGCGCGCCTCGTCGAACGATTCCTCGCCCTTTTCGAAGTTGAACAGATGGATCTTGTCGTAGCGCGCGGCCTCGTTGCCTTGCGGGTCGAACACCAGCGTGGTGTTCAGCACGCGCGCCGGTTCCTGCGACATCAACGGCAAGGTGCCGCCGATCACCCATAGCTTGTGGCGGCGCGCGGCGTCGGCGAGAAAGCGCTGGATCGGGCCGTCCTGGTAGGGCTCGCGCACGGCGAGCTTGTCCGTGTCCTTGAAGCCCATGAAGCAGAAGTATTCGGGCAGCAGGACAAGTTGCGCGCCGTCGGCGGCGGCTTCGGCGATCAGGCGCTCTGCTTCAGCCAGATTGCGTTCGCGATCCGGCGTACTCACCATTTGCAGCGCGGCAACCCGGAACGGGCTTTCGGAAGACCCGCTGGACGCCGCATTGGGCGAGGCGGTGGACGAGGATGAAAAGACGTGTGTTTCGCTCATGAGCGTTTCGAAAAACTCCCGGCAAGGCGGCGGCGCGAACCGCTGGCACCGCATACGTCGTTCAAGACTGGCTTGGGCCTGCGGCGCGCCACGGCGCTCTTCTGATCAAACACAGGATCGGATCGAGCTCAGTGCGCTTCCACGGTCGAAGCTGGAGCGTCCATCTTACCGCGATCGCTCTTCACCCGCTCGATGTGCGGTTTCGACCACGGACCGGTGATCGCGTACTCGCGCGCAAACGCCGTGGAGACCGATTTGCTGAACGCCAGATCGGCCACCAGCGCGCCGAGCCCGAGTAGCGGATTGATCACGGTCGCGGCGATCACGGCGGCGCCGGCGCTGACGGTTGGCACGATCTGCACGTGCAGATCCTGGGTTTCCTGCGCCAGATCCACCGAGCCCTTCATTTCAGCGCGGGCCGGCGCTGTCACCATCTCGAAGTTCTCGGTGCGGCCAATGCCATTGTGGATCTGGCCCGTGCCGGTGACGCGTTCGAATGGCAGCCCTTCGCCGACCACGTCGCGGAAATTGAGGGTGGCGAAGCGCGCGAGGCTTTGCAGGCTAAGCACGCCCAGCAGTTTCGCGACGCCCGGGTCGACCTTGAGAATCTGACCATGGCGCAGGTCGACGGCCAGATTGCCGTTGAGCGTCGGATAGTCGATGGTGGTCGGGCCGCCGCGCCACACCACCTTGCCCGACAGCGTGCCGTTGCCGGCCTTGAGCGTGTGCGGCTGGCCGAAGCGCTCCAGCAGCCCGCCGGCGTCCTTGATATCGAGTTTGAAATCGAACACGGTACGGCGCGGTGTTGTTTCGTCGGCGCTGTTGCCGAGGCCGGTCGAAGTACGCCAGTTTGCGGTGGCGGTCAGCGTGGCGGCGGGGTTGGTGATGTCGAGCTTGTCGAGTTGCCAGACCGGCACGCCGTCTTCTTCGAAGTTGTGCGCGTCCACTTCAAGCCGGCCTATGTCGCGATCGCGCACGATCAACTCGTTGACCACCAGATCGATTGACGGCATGTTCTGCGCCGGCGCCGACATGGCCTGGCCGAGCAGGTCCTTGTCGGTGGCCGACGGAATCACTACACGAGCAAAGCGCGCCTGCAACGTGCCAGGAGATTCCTTGTTCGCGCCCGGCAGCCAGGAAACGTGACCCGACACCTGGTTTGAGGCGATATTGGCCTGCCATTTATTGTCCGCGTGCGACGCGCCGACGATCACGCTGTCCCAGTGCCGCTTGAGCAGCGTCAGCGTGCCGACGTGCAACGCGAAGCGGCTCGGCAGGAACTGCGCGAGGGTCGGATTCGGCACAGCCGGCGCGGCTGCGGCGGCTGCGGGCGCAGGCGTTGGCGCATCCTTGTTGCGCATCTGCGTGACAAGCGCGCGCCAGGCATCGGCGTCGAACGCTTCGACATCGACGGCGGCGATCACGCCGTCGGACGGCAAGTCGGCGGGCTTATTGACGCCGATCGCGCCGCGCACGACCGTCGGCGGCGTTTTCGGCTGGTAACGCAGCAAGTAAGTGGCGGCGATCGGGCCGAAAGTGAGGTCGGCGCGTTCCAGGCCGGCTTCGCTCGCGTCGGTGGACGGACTGACCGCGAAGTGCAGCGGCATGGGCGTGCCGACCGGTTTGTTGAACGGCGCAGGGAAGTCGAGTGCGAGGCCGCTCAGATCGGAGTTCGCCGTGACCTGCGGCAACCGCCCCTTGGCGCCGCGCACGTTGAGCGCATAGGGCGCGCTGCCGCTCATGCGCGTCAGCACTTGCGCCGCCGGGCCATGCAGATTCAGGCCACGCGCGGCGTCGACCGCGATGTGGCCGCCGAGGTCGAGCGCATACGTGCCGTCCTGTTTCAGGCCGCCGTTCGCGTGCACGTCGCCGCCGAGGAACTGGCCCGAGAGCCGGTCGACCTGCGCGGTATGTTCGGTAAAGCGCACCTTGCCGTTCAGTTGCGACAACGGCGGCACGTTGTCGACAGTCAGGCGATTGTTCTGGAAGCCGACCGCGCCTTCCACACCGATATGCGGCTGCGGCGTGCGCGGCACGGTCAGTTTGAGCGCCAGCGACGCGGACCCTTCGGCCCGCACTTTCTCGGTCTCATGTTTGGCCATGATGCCGAGCGAACTTTCGTTGACGTAGTCGAGCATGTCCGCAAGCGGCCCCCGGCCGTTGCCATCGATGACGAGGTTGGACGCCTTAGTGCCGAGATCGTCGATTTTGCCGTTCACCCTGGTCAGTGCAACCTGCTTGTAATGGGCGCGGTCAATGTCGAAGCGCAGCAGGTTCTGCTTGAGTTCGAACACGCCGTCGATGCCATCCAGCGGCGGCCACACGTTCGGTGTGCCGTTCTTCATCTTGCGCGGCGGGTACGGCGAAGGGTCGAACTTGCCGCCCTTGAACGGCGCGACGATATGGAAGATGCCGGCGTCAGGCGCACGGGAGTAGGGGAATTTGGTCAGATCGCCATGTATTTCGATCGTCGCGCCGCGCGATACACCGGCTTGCAGCCCGTGGCCCAGGTAGATGCGCAGCTTTTCGCTGATGCTGGTGGGCAGATAGCGGACGATGCGCGTGACCTGCGCGCGCTGGAAGTCGGCTTTCAGGTCGAGCGAGCCGCGCCCATGGCCCGGGTTGCTGTAATTGGCGGTGGCGGTGGCATCGGCGTCCGCGTTCGAGATGCCGAAGTCGGCCAGCTTGACGGTGAACGCAGGGTGATTTTCGCCCGGCGCCTTCGGCGTGATGGTCCAGTCTGCCCGGCCATGCAGACGGTCGAGTTTCAGGCGCGGGTCGTCGAATACCCCCGGCAGCGTAATTGCGACGTTGGAGGTGTTGAGTATGGCGGTGCCGTGATTTTCGTCGGCGTCGACGCTGCCCCACAGATTTTCGATACCGGGAATACCCGCGCGCGGGTGATTCAATGGGGTGAGCCCCGGCGGCGGTTCCTGCGCGGCGACGCTGATGCCCTGCAGATCGCCCTTGAAACGATAGCGCTCGATCGGCTCGGCGCCGCTTGGCGGGTGTTCGACGCCTGCTTCGCCCGACTCCGGTTTGCCGCGTTCGACCTCGATCACATAGTTCGCCACGAGTCCGCGTGGATTGAAGCGTAAGAGATTATTCAGCAAACGCGGCGGCAGAGGCAGCGCGCGACTGAATTCGGCGAGGATCCCCAGATCGACACGGTCGCCGCTGACGCTGACGAGTTGCCCATGCTGCAGCGAGGCCGTCCGGTAACGGCCGCTCAGTGTGGATAGTGCAAGGGTGCGAGTGAGCGGCGTGCCGTCTTCGAGCGGCGGCTGGCCCAGTTCTGCGTGCAAGTCGTTCAGTTGCAGCTTGTAGTCGCCCTGGTCTGCTTCGAGGCGCCACGCGAAATTGGCCACCGGCACGACCAGCTTGGGTTGGGTGGGGCGCACCCGCATTGAGACATCCATGCCGGCCAGTTGTCCGCTCGCGGACTTCATGTGGCCATCGGCGAAGTCGGCCCAGATCGCATTGTCGATGCGGCCGGCGAACATCTCGATCGGGAAATTGATGTAGCGCGCGAGGGTCGGCAGATCGACGGGACCGGTCGACATATAGACCTGGCCGGCCCAGTTGACGGGTTTGCCGATCGCGGAGAGCCGGGCGTGTTTGAAATGCGTGCGGAAATCGATCGGACCGTGTAAGACGTGGCCGTCGGCGGGCGCCTGCAACGCGAGCCGGTGATCGTAGCCGTCGTTGAGAATCGCGATCCGGATGTCGCGCAGGGCGAGTTCCGGTGCGTCATGCTGTGCATCGCGCCAGCGCAGCACGCCGCCGCGCACCACGATCGCCTGTTGCCGCAATAGCCACGTGGAGAGGGTGTCGTTGCCGCTGTGCCGGGTCGGCACCGGCACGCCCGCTACCGAAATCACGCCGTCGCTGCCGCGCGACACCAGCACGTCGGGCTGATCGACGATCAGGCTGGAAAGCGCAGGGTGGAATTGCCAAAGCGACTTCCACGAGAGTGTGGCGGTGGCGTGCGGAATGGTCAGCGCCGCTTTGCCTTCAGGGTCGCGGATGACGATATCGGTGACGTCGAGTCCTGGCTGAAAGCCGCTCCAATGCGGCGCCAGCTTGCCGATGGTGAACTGCGTGTGCAGCTTCCCGGAGACGGTGGCTTCAATGCGCGGCCGGAACGAATCGATGCGCGGCAGCAGCACGTAGCGCAAGCCGAAAAAGAGACCTGCCGCGATGAAGTAGAAGGCGAGCGCGAGCGCCAGCACCACGTGGGACGTCCGATGCAGCAGCACGTGGGCGCTTCCGCTCGCGGGCCGGACCTGCCTGGTTTCGTGCGGGTCGGCGGATTCGTTTCGCTCGGACATGCTGCGGCGGGTGGGCGTATGGTAGTTTTGCGAATTAACGACGAAATGTAACACACGGGAAAGCGTCGGCGAACTTCCGGCAAACCCTTTCTGCATGCCGTCTCGCGACCTGCGCGAGGCCACCGGACCTGTGTGTTGCGGCGAACTGAACAACGCTGATAAAGCAACGAGCGAGCCAGACCCTTGATGACCGACGCCACTCTCCTGAGTTCCAACTATTCACATTACGCGGCACGCGCCGCGGCGGCTCGTCCGCAAATCGTGGCCCATGTGGCGGCGCTCGCGTCCGCCCCCCTCACACGTGAACGGATCGACGCGCGCTTCGACGTGCTGTGCGCCGAGGCGGCCGGCGCGGGCGCGGGTCCATTGAGCGAGGATGCACTCAAACGGGCCTTGCGTCAGTTGCGAACTGAGGTATTTTGCGCCGTGATGGAGCGTGACCTGGCAGGCGAGGCGGATGTCGCCGAAGTCACTGGCGCGATGACCGATCTGGCGGAGACAACAATTCAGCGTGCGCTGGCGGTCGTGTCCGCCGAGCTCGAAACGCTCTATGGCGAACCGCGCGGACCGCAGGGCGAGCGGCTCGCGCTCGGCGTGGTCGGGATGGGCAAGCTGGGTGGCCGCGAGCTGAATGTGTCGTCGGATATCGACCTGATCTTTATCTACGAAGAAGACGGTGAGACCGCGGGCGGTCAGCGTTCGCCGATCGCGACGCAGGACTTTTTTGCGCGTTTGGGTAAGCGCCTGATTGGCGCACTGGCCGAGGTGACCGCCGACGGCTACGTGTTCCGGGTCGATATGCGCTTGCGGCCGAACGGCGATTCGGGGCCGCTCGTATGCAGCCTCGGCATGCTCGAAGAGTATTTCTACGTGCAGGGCCGCGAGTGGGAGCGCTATGCGTGGATCAAGGGCCGGCTCGTGTCCGAAGGCGCGAGCGAGGCGGCGGAGCGGCTGCAGAAGCAGCTGGACGCGATCGTTATGCCGTTCGTCTATCGGCGCTATCTGGATTTCGGCGTGATCAGCGCGATTCGCGCGCTGCATCTGCAGATTCGCCAGGAAGCGCAGCGGCGCGCCTCGATGCGGCCCGACAAGGCCGACGACATCAAGCTGGGCCGCGGCGGCATCCGCGAAATCGAATTCAGCGCGCAGGTATTTCAACTGATCCGCGGCGGCCAGGATGCCGGCTTCCGGGTGCGTCCGACGCTCGCCGTTTTGCGGCACGCGGCCACGCACGGACTGATCGACACCTCGGTCTGCGTGAAGCTTTCCCAGGCGTACCGTTTCTTGCGCGAACTCGAGCACCGTTTGCAATACCGCAACGACGCGCAAACTCACGCGATGCCGGTCGATCCTGAGGAGCGTGTGGCGCTCGCGCACGCCATGGGTTGCGACGACTATGCCGAACTGATGCTCAAGCTCGACACGCATCGCGAGTTCGTCGAACAGCAGTTCGACCAGATTTTCGCCGACAAGGTGAGTGGCCGCGATGGTTGCGGCGCGCCGGAAGACGGCGCGGCGGCGTGGGTATGGAGCAGCGCGCTCGCCGACGACAGTGCTGACGAAGCGCTCCGCGCGCGCCTGGTCGAGCTGGGCGTGCCCGAGCCGGGCGAACTGCTGGCGCGCTTGCGCGCGGTGTGGCAGTCGTCGCGTTACGCGGGGCTCGCCGAGCGTAGCCGGCAACGGTTCGACATTGTCGCGCAGCGGGCGCTGGAAGCCGCACGTACGCTGGAGCCGCCCGAACGGCGCGGCGATACGGTGGCGCGCTTCTTCGACCTGCTCGAAGCCGTGAGCCGGCGTGGCGCGTACCTTGCGTTGCTGACCGAATATCCGCAAGCGCTGCATCGGGTGCTGTCGGTGCTGGGTGGTTCGCGCTGGGCCGCCGGCTATCTGATTCGCCACCCGCAATTGCTCGACGAACTCCTCGACGACGAGGCGATGGACAGTCCGTTCGACTGGCCTGAATTCAAGCGCACGCTGCGCTTGCGTCTGGCCGCGGCGGATGGTGTGGAGCAACAGATGGATCTGCTGCGTCACGCGCACCAGGCCGAGGTGTTCCGCATCCTGCTGATCGACCTGGCCGGCAAGCTGAGTGTCGAGCATGTGAGCGACCGCCTGTCCGAGCTCGCCGACGCCGTGCTCGACGTAACGCTCGAAGCCGTCTGGAAGCAGTTGGCCAAACGCCATCGCGAGGTGCCGAAGTTTGCGGTGATCGCCTACGGCAAGCTGGGCGGCAAGGAGCTCGGTTACGCGTCCGACCTCGACATCATCTTCCTCTACGACGATCCGGACGATGCCGCCGCCGACGTCTACGCCACCTACACTCGCCGACTCATTAGCTGGCTGACGACGGCAACCGGTGCGGGCACCTTGTTCGATGTCGACTTGCGGTTGCGGCCGAACGGCGAGTCGGGCCTGCTCGTCACCGATCTGGACGCATTCCGCCGTTATCAACTGCGCGAAGGCGATGCCGCCAATACCGCGTGGGTGTGGGAGCATCAGGCGTTGAGTCGCGCGCGCTACTGTGCCGGCGACGCCGACATCGGCGCGAAATTCGAGCAGATTCGCGAACAGGTGCTGACCACGCCGCGCGAGGCTGCGCCGCTCGCGAAGGAAATCGTCGAGATGCGCGAGCGCGTCGAGACGGGGCATCCGAATCATACGGCGCTGTTCGACCTGAAGCACG
This sequence comes from Paraburkholderia sediminicola, assembly GCF_046030555.1. Classification (GTDB taxonomy): domain Bacteria; phylum Pseudomonadota; class Gammaproteobacteria; order Burkholderiales; family Burkholderiaceae; genus Paraburkholderia; species Paraburkholderia sediminicola_E. Next base: position 119,136 of record NZ_JAQQCH010000016.1, read on the forward strand.
ATCGCGGCGGCATGGTCGATATCGAATTCACCGTGCAGTACTGGGTGCTGCTGCATGCGGCAAGCGATCCCGAGCTGATCCGCAATACCGGCAACATCGCGTTGTTGCGTGAAGTGTCGCGCTTCGGCTTGATGAGTGAGGGGGAGGCGGAGACCGTCGGCGCGGCGTATCGGACCTACCGCAAGTTGCAGCACAAGCTGCGGCTGGACGGGATGGAGAAGGCGCGCGTCGACCCGGCGCTGGTGGTGACTGAGCGAGAGGCGGTGCTGGGGCTTTGGAAGCGGGTGTTTGGCTGAGGCGGAAGAGGCCAGGTGCCAGACGACAGGTGCAAGGTGCGCTGCCCCCGCGCCGCGACTAACTGAATTCGCTCGGCACTGCCCGTAGCGGTGGCGTGCACCACGGCGCCGGCCGCCGACCGTGTCTTGCGTGCGCGGATGGCCGCGATGATTTTCAGCCCGGGTTCCTAGGCCGCCAGCATTTCCTTTGCATGCTTGCGGGTCGTCGCGGTGATCTCCAGTCCGCCGAGCATCCGTGCGACTTCTTCGACGCGGCTTGCCTTGTCCAGCGAAGTCACGCTGCTAACCGTGCCGCCCTTGCCATTGCCTGCCTTCGCCACCTGGAAATGATGATCGCCACGCGCGGCGACCTGCGGCAAGTGCGTGACGCACAACACCTGACGCGCCTGTCCGAGTTGATGCAGCAGCCGTCCAACCACTTCGGCGACGCCACCGCCGATCCCCGTGTCCACTTCGTCGAAGATCAGTGTCGGTATCGGACTCGCGGCGCTCGCAATGACAGCCAACGCGAGACTGATCCGCGCCAGTTCGCCACCTGAAGCGACCTTCGCGAGCGGCCGCAACGGTACTCCGGCGTGGCCGGCGACGCGGAATTCGACCTGCTCGAGTCCGTGCGCACCACCCTCCGGCAACGGCACCAGCGCCACTTCGAAGCTGCCGCCTTTCATCGACAATTCCTGCATGCCGGTGGTTACTGCGGCGCCCAGAGCCTTACCGGCCTTGACGCGCGCCTTCGACAGTTTTTTCGCTTCGGTGAGGAAGCCTTCTTTAGCTTTCGCTTCGGCTGCGTGCAGGCTGTCGAGATCGGCTGCGGCGTCGAGCGCGGCAAGTTGCGCTCGACGCGCTTCGTGTTCTTCAGGCAGCGTCTCAGGTTGCAAGCGGAATTTGCGTGCGGCCGAGTGCAGTGCGTCGAGACGTTTTTCGACCTGGGCGAGCCGGTCAGGATCCAGTTCGAGCTTCTGCGCGTAATGGCTGAGCGAATACGCCGCTTCCTGCAACTGGATCTCGGCTGGCTCCAGCGCAGCCAGGACGTCGTTCAGCGCCGGGTCGATGTCAGCCAGATCGCGCACCTTCGACACGATCGAGGCGAGATGCGTGATCATTGCCTCGTCGGATTCGGACAGCGCGCCGAGCGCGCCTTGAACGCCATCGATCAGGTTAGCTGAATGCGACAGGCGACGGTGCTCGCTGTTGACCTCTTCCCATTCGCCAGGTTGTGGCGAAAGTTTGTCCAGTTCGGTGAGTTGCCAGGCGAGGCGCTCACGCTCCAGTTGCAGTTCGCGGTCGCGCGTTTGCGCATGCTCGATGGCCTGAACCTTTTCACGCCACGACCGCCATGCGCGCGTGACAGTTGCCGCGGTTTCCGTGAGGCCGGCATGAGTGTCGAACAGTTCGCGTTGCGCGTCTGGGCGCATCAATAACTGGTGCGCATGCTGCCCATGAATGTCCACCAGCATCTCGCCGACTTCGCGCAACTGCGCAAGCGTCGCCGCCGTGCCGTTGATAAAGGCACGCGAGCGGCCGTTCGCATCCACCACACGACGCAGCATCACGGTGCTGCCGTGATGGCTCTCGTCGGCGGTCGTGCCGAGTGCCTGCTCGTCGAGCCATTGCTCGACTTGCGCATGCGCTTCGAACTCCGCGGTGATGTCGGCGCGGCTCTCGCCGGTGCGCACCACGCTCGCATCGGCACGGGCGCCGAGCGCGAGGGCCAGCGCGTCGATCAGGATCGACTTGCCGGCGCCTGTTTCGCCGGAGAAAACGGTAAAGCCGCTGTCGAATTCGAGATCGAGCGCGGCGACGATGACGAAGTCGCGTATCGAGAGGTGGCGAAGCATGGAGGTCGTCGATTGGGCTTGAGATTGAGGGTTCGGTAGCGGCGGCGTTCACAGTCAGGCGGGCGGCATTCCGGTGGCCGGCATTCCGGTGGCCGGCATTCCGGTGGCCGGTGGCGGGCGGTCTGGCCGCTCAGGGCTTGGGATCTTCTTCGTGCGACGGGTATTCGTTCCAGTGCAACTTCTTGCGCAGCGTCGCGAAATGGCTGTAGCCGACCGGGTGCAGCATCGGCACCGTATGACGCGAGCGGCGCACTTCGATCGTGTCGCCCAGTTCCAGCGAAGTGAACGACTGCATGTCGAAATTGACGTTCACTTCGCGGCCCGAGACGATCTGGATGCTCACCTTCGAATCGTCCGGCAGCACGATTGGCCGGTTCGACAACGCATGCGGCGCGATCGGCACCAGCACGATGCCTTGTAATTGCGGATGCAGGATCGGCCCCTGCGAGGACAGCGCGTAAGCGGTCGAACCCGTGGGCGTGGCGACAATCAGGCCGTCCGAGCGCTGGTTGTACATGAAGCGCCCGTCCACCGAGACATGCAGTTCCGCCATCCCCGAGAAACCGCTGCGGTTGACCACCACGTCGTTAAAGGCAAGCGCGTGATAGATCGGGGCGCCGCCGCGCATGATGCGCGCTTCGAGCAACATGCGCTCTTCGCGCTCGAAGTTGCCGGCGAGCATTTGCGGCACGATCTCGCGCATGTCGGAGATCGGAATGTCGGTAATGAAGCCGAGCCGCCCGTGGTTGATGCCGATCAGCGGCGTGCGGTAGGGCGCAAGCTGGCGGCCGATGCCCAGCATCGTGCCGTCGCCGCCCAGCACCACGGCAACGTCGGCACGCGCGCCGATCTCGGCGGGACGCAGCGCCGGATAGTCGGTGACGCCGATTTCGGCGGCGGTGTCGGCTTCGAACACGACCTCGAAGCCGCGCTTCGCGATGCACGAGGCGAGCGCGGTCAGCGGCTCCCCGATGCCTGGCGTATTGTTGCGCCCGACGAGCGCGACGGTCTTGAACTGGCTAGTCACTTGCATGCCGGCATTACACCATAGGTAGGGCCTGAAAAGAACCGCAGACAGACCCGGTGGCGGGCCTGCGCAGACGGGCTCTCAGCGCATTGGGCGATTATCGTTAGAATGGTGAAGCTTTGATGACATCCGCGCCGGTTATAGTCCGGCGGTGTGCGGCGAGCGGACTCGTGGAACGGGCGGCTGGCGAGGCGCCGGGCCTGGGTCTGGACGAGGTGCCTGCAAGCATGCTGGACACAGCGCCGGTCAAGGCGCCGCACAGAATACCAGGCGCCGCCCCGCCAACCGGTAGCACGACAGTCTGGGGTCGGCGACGTTAGCGATCGCTGTAGTTGCATCATTGAGCTAAAATTTTCCGTCATGCTAGATCCTCGCGCACAAACCCTCCTCAAAACGCTGATCGAGCGCTACATCGCCGAAGGTCAGCCGGTCGGCTCGCGCACGTTGTCGCGCTATTCCGGTCTCGAACTGAGTCCGGCAACGATCCGCAACGTGATGTCCGATCTCGAGGACCTGGGGCTCGTGATCAGTCCGCATACTTCAGCGGGTCGGATTCCGACACCGCGCGGCTACCGCCTGTTCGTCGATACCATGCTGACGGTGGAATCCGCCGCGGACGAAGAAGCGGTGATGCGCATCGTCAAGACCACGCTGCAGGCGGGCGACCCGCAGAAAGTCGTCGCCGCGGCAGCCAGCGTGCTGTCCAATCTGTCGCAGTTCGCCGGTGTCGTGCTCACGCCGCGCCGCAGCCACGTGTTCAAGCAGATCGAGTTCATGCGCCTGTCGGACAAGCGCATCCTGCTGATCATCGTGACGCCCGAGGGCGACGTACAGAACCGCATCATGGCGACCCAGCGCGACTTTTCGCCGTCGCAGCTGGTGGAAGCCTCCAATTACATCAACGCGCACTTCGCGGGTCTCTCTTTCGACGACGTGCGCCGCCGCCTGCGTGAAGAAATCGACGAGCTGCGCGGCGACATGACCACGCTGATGCATGCCGCGGTCACGGCCAGCACGGACGAATCCGACACCGGCGAGACCGTGCTGATTTCCGGCGAGCGCAACCTGCTCGAAGTCGCCGACCTTTCGTCGGACATGGCGCGCTTGCGCAAGCTGTTCGATGTGTTCGACCAAAAGACCAGTCTCCTTCAGTTGCTCGACGTGTCGAGTCACGCCGCGGGCGTGCAGATTTTCATCGGCGGCGAGTCGAATCTCGTGCCGATCGAGGAAATGAGCGTGGTGACCGCACCTTATGAGGTGAACGGCAAGATCGTCGGCACGCTCGGCGTGATCGGGCCGACCCGCATGGCCTACAACCGCGTGATTCCAATTGTGGACATCACCGCGCGGCTGCTTTCCCTGACGCTCAGCAGTAACCAGCAGTAACCAGCAATAGCCAGCGGTATCTCCAAGCTGTGACACCGCGTGCTGCAAATGATGCGCGACGGCGCGCCGCTTGCCAATTGGCCGAATGGCCAGGGGTCCCTGGCGGACCTCGCAATGGACTGCGCCGCTATAATGAATCCCACCTGAACCGACTTTCCGCCTAAGGCGGTTATCCCTGCTGCCTATGCGCTTCGACCTCGAGCGGCCATCGCAGAACGCCACGTCACATCGTGTCGCCGTGTTGCTGATCAATCTCGGCACGCCTGACGCGCCGACGCCGCGCGCGGTCCGTCGCTATCTTGCGCAGTTCCTGTCCGATCCTCGCGTGGTCGAAATTCCGGCGCTGCTCTGGCAGGTGATTCTGCGCTTGTTGATTTTGCCGTCCCGGAGCCGTTCGTCCGCGAAGAAATACGCGGCCGTGTGGATGCCGGAAGGTTCGCCGCTGCGAGTTTTCACGGAGAAGCAGGTGGAGGGTTTGCGCCATCTGTTGCAATTGAACGACTACACGGTGCTGGTCGACTACGCCATGCGCTACGGCACGCCCGGTATTCCGGCCATGCTGAACCAGCTGAAGCTGGCCGGCGCCGAGCGCGTGCTGCTGGTGCCCATGTACCCGCAATACTCGTCGTCGACCACGGCCACGGCGTTCGACGACGCCTTTTCGGCCCTCAAGCGCATGCGCAATCAGCCGGAAATCCGCACGGTGCGCCAGTATGCCGATCATCCGGCGTATATCGCCGCGCTCGCCGCGCAGGTGCACCAGTACTGGCATCAGTACGGCAGACCGGTCTTCGCGGCGGGCGACAAGCTGGTACTGAGCTTTCACGGGGTGCCCAAGCGCACGATGGATCTCGGCGATCCATACCACGAGCAATGCCAGCAGACCGGCGCGTTGTTGATGCAGGCGCTGGGGTTGACGCAGGTGGAATGCCGCATCACGTTTCAGTCGCGGTTCGGCAAGGCCGAGTGGCTGCAGCCGTATACCGCCCCCACGCTGAAGGAATTGGGCTCGGCTGGCGTGCGGCGTGCCGACGTGTTCTGTCCGGGCTTTACCGCCGATTGCCTTGAAACGATTGAAGAAATCGGCATGGAAGTGCGCGACGACTTCCTGCGGGCGGGCGGCAAGGAGTTTCATCGGATTCCCTGCGTGAACGCTTCGCACGCGTGGATCGCCGCGCTAGGCGAAATCGTCGCGCAGAATCTGCAGGGCTGGCCCGTGCAAGCGGTGCCGGTGCCGCATACGAGCGGGGCTTGAGCAGGCTCATGAATTACAGGATTTCAACTGAACCGGGCGCGAAACTGCGCATCGACAAATGGCTGTGGGCGGCGCGCTTCTTCAAGACCCGCTCGCTGGCGGCGGATGCCGTCGACAAAGGGCATGTGCGGATCGGCGGCGCGAGCGTCAAGCCGGCCAAAGATGTGCGCGTCGGCGATCTGGTCGAGATCGAGATTGAGCGGATTGTGTGGCACGTGGAAGTGCTGGGCGTTTGCGACGTGCGTGGCCCAGCCAGCATCGCGCAGACGCTTTATGCGGAAACCGAGGAGAGCAAGCTGAAGCGGCAGGTCGAACAGGAGCGGCGCAAGACGTACCGCGAACCGGCCGCCGCTTTACACGGCAGGCCGACCAAGCGCGACCGGCGCACTATCGACAAACTTTCAGGTGGGGATTGAACAGTTGTTCCATCGTCGCGTGCACACCGCCGTACTCGGTGGTGTGATCGTTGACGGCCCCGGACATGCAGATGGTCGTGGTGCCCGCGATCAGTACCAATGCGACCACCGATATTGCAAAGGTCAGTTTCACGGTACTCCCCTTGGGAAGATTCAGGATGGAAACAGGCTAATCAGGTGGAATTGCAAAATATCGGAAAGGTATACGTCAGCTTAGGGTTAACGCGTCTTTTCCGATGCTTTAATGGAGCATAGGCCACTTGCCGGGCGCACTCAATCTCAATCTGATTGCGGCGCAATAATGGTTGTAACCGGGCATTTCTGCCGCACGCTCGTGGTGCGAAAAGTTCCGGGAGAGGCGCTTGAATCGGGTGTTTCCGGCCCCATCTGCCGTTTCGATACGCGTTAACGCATCAAGTTGTCTGTCGCTATTTTGCAACGCACCAATTGCGACAATTTTTGAGGCGTTCCCGCCACCGTTAGCTTTAACTTTTTAACGACTTTTAGCGACATGGAAAACACGCAAGAGAACCCGACGAGCCAGAATCCCACCCCCGCCGACGAAACCGCGCGCCAGGCCGCCGAGGCCGCAGGATCCCAGCAGGACGCGGCTGCAAACGCTCCTGAAGCACCGGCAACCGGTGCGGAAGCCGCATTGGCCGAAGCAGAGGCGAAAATCGTCGAGCTGCAGGAAAGCTTCCTGCGGGCAAAGGCTGAGACTGAGAACGTGCGCCGCCGCGCCCAGGAAGATGTCACCAAGGCCCACAAGTTCGCGATCGAAAGCTTCGCTGAGCATTTGCTGCCGGTGGTCGACAGCCTCGAAGCAGCGGTTGCCCACTCTTCCGACGACCTGCAGAAAGTGCGGGAAGGCGTCGAACTCACGCTGCGCCAGCTTAGCGGCGCGCTGGAGAAGGGCCGTGTCGTCGCCCTGAATCCGGTTGGCGAGAAGTTCGACCCGCACCGTCACCAGGCTATTTCGATGGTGCCGGCCGATCAGGAACCGAACACCGTCGTTGCTGTGCTGCAAAAAGGCTTCGTGATCGCCGACCGCGTACTGCGTCCGGCCCTTGTGACCGTCGCGGCACCGAAGTAGGCATCACAGCCGCTTATTGCCGTTCCGCCTGACAGGCACCGTCATGGCCAACATTCCCGTCGACGCCACGGCGTTCACCGCCTTTGGCATGCAGGAGCTCAGCCCCGAGTCATTCGACGCGGGGCTCGCCGAAGCCGGTGATGAGCTGGCCGTGGTGTTTTTCTGGGGTCTCGACTGCTTCAACTGCGAGATCGCCAAGAAAGCGATGCTGGCTCAGCCGGACGCGATTCGTGCGCTCGGTCTCAGATGGTTTCACAGCAACGTCTACGAGCATCGCGAACTGGGCAGGCGTTTCATGCTTCACGGCGTGCCCACCTGGTTCTTCTTTTACCGAGGCAAACGGCTCGGCCGGGCAACCGGCTGGCACGGGCTTGGGCAGTTCGAGGCGGCGGTCGCAGCCGCGCGGGAAAAGATCCGGGCGGCCAATGCGGCCGGCAGCGCGACAAATGGTGAAAAAAGCGGCAAAAGTTCGGCCGATTGAAAAAAATTAAAGACCGCATCGTAAAAGAGGTCTTGAAAACGATGCGGACGCACTTATGTTGAGTGCAGGTAGGAATTGAGAGCGGATCGCCGTACCGCCAGATGGGCAAAAAACGGCGATTCCCGCAGCGATCAAAGTCAGGAGATTAGTAAAAATGGGCAAAATCATCGGTATCGACCTCGGCACGACCAATTCGTGCGTGGCGATCATGGAAGGTAATTCGGTCAAAGTGATCGAGAACTCGGAAGGTGCGCGCACCACGCCGTCGATCATCGCTTACATGGAAGACGGCGAGATTCTCGTCGGCGCGCCGGCTAAGCGTCAGTCGGTCACGAACCCGCGTAACACGCTGTACGCCGTCAAGCGCCTGATCGGCCGCCGCTTCGAAGAAAAAGAAGTGCAGAAAGACATCGGCCTGATGCCGTACAAGATCATGAAGGCTGACAACGGCGACGCATGGGTCCAGGTGCGCGACGACAAGCTGGCTCCGCCGCAAATCTCGGCGGAAGTGCTGCGCAAGATGAAGAAGACCGCTGAAGACTACCTCGGCGAACCGGTCACGGAAGCGGTGATTACGGTTCCCGCGTACTTCAACGACAGCCAGCGCCAGGCCACCAAAGACGCAGGCCGCATCGCCGGTCTGGAAGTAAAGCGGATCATCAACGAACCGACCGCAGCCGCTCTGGCTTTCGGTCTGGACAAGGCCGAAAAGGGCGACCGCAAGATCGCGGTGTATGACCTGGGCGGCGGTACGTTCGACGTGTCGATCATCGAAATCGCTGACGTTGACGGTGAAATGCAGTTCGAAGTGCTGTCCACGAACGGCGACACGTTCCTCGGCGGTGAAGACTTCGACCAGCGCATCATCGATTACATCATCGGCGAGTTCAAGAAGGAACAAGGCGTCGACCTGTCGAAAGACGTGCTCGCGCTGCAACGCCTGAAGGAATCGGCTGAAAAGGCGAAAATCGAACTGTCGTCGAGCCAGCAAACCGAAATCAACCTGCCGTACATCACGGCCGACGCGTCGGGTCCGAAGCACTTGAACCTGAAGATCACGCGCGCCAAGCTGGAAGCGCTGGTTGAGGAACTGATCGACCGCACGATCGAACCGTGCCGCACGGCGATCAAGGACGCAGGCGTGAAGGTTGGCGAAATCGACGACGTGATTCTGGTCGGCGGTATGACCCGCATGCCGAAGGTGCAGGAAAAGGTTAAGGAATTCTTCGGCAAGGATCCGCGCCGTGACGTGAACCCGGACGAAGCGGTGGCTGTTGGCGCCGCGATTCAAGGTCAGGTTCTGTCGGGCGACCGTACGGACGTTCTGCTGCTCGACGTGACCCCGCTGTCGCTTGGCATCGAAACGCTCGGCGGTGTGATGACGAAGATGATCAACAAGAACACCACGATCCCGACCAAGCACGCACAGGTCTACTCGACGGCTGATGACAATCAGGGCGCCGTGACGATCAAGGTGTTCCAGGGCGAGCGCGAAATGGCAGCGGGCAACAAGCTGCTGGGCGAGTTCAACCTCGAGGGCATTCCGCCGGCACCGCGCGGCACGCCGCAGATCGAAGTGAGCTTCGACATCGACGCGAACGGTATTCTGCACGTCGGCGCGAAAGACAAGGCGACCGGCAAGGAAAACCGCATCACGATCAAGGCGAACTCGGGTCTGTCCGAAGCCGAAATCGAAAAGATGGTGAAGGACGCCGAAGCGAACGCGGAAGAAGATCACAAGCTGCGTGAGTTGGCCGATGCTCGCAACCAGGGCGACGCGCTGGTCCACAGCACGAAGAAGGCGCTCACCGAATACGGCGACAAGCTGGACGCCAGCGAGAAGGAAGCGATCGAAACCGCGCTGAAGGACCTTGAAGAAACGCTGAAGAGCGGTTCGAGCGACAAGGCGGCGATCGAAGCCAAGATCGAAGTGGTGGCCACGGCCTCGCAGAAGATGGGCGAGAAGATGTACGCCGACATGCAAGCTGCGCAAGGTGCCGAAGCAGCGGCCGCGGGCGCGGCCGGTGCGGGTGCATCGGCGGGTGGTGCGAGCCAGCAGCAGGACGACGTGGTCGACGCTGATTTCAAGGAAGTGAAGAAAGACTAAAGCCGGGTCGCAATTTGACCGTAAAGCCGCGCACAGCGATGTGCGCGGCCTGGCTGCAAAACGGTTTGCTCCCGTCCGGGTGCATGAACCTGCAAAGCGGTTATCGCGCCTGGTGAGCCTTTTTGGGCTCTCCGGGCACATTTGTTTTATGGAGGGCGTTGTTTGAACCGCGTCAAAACGGTGTGAACAGCGGCCGGACGAGTCGCAAGACTCCAGCATTCAAGAGGAGCCACCGCGCCCCATTGCGCGAGTGGCGTTGAACCGATATGGCGAAACGGGATTACTACGAGGTTCTGGGCGTCGCAAAGAACGCGAGCGACGACGAAATCAAGAAGGCTTATCGCAAGCTTGCGATGAAGCATCACCCCGACCGTAATCCGGGCAACAAGGATGCGGAAGAGCATTTCAAAGAGGTGAAGGAAGCCTATGAAATGCTGTCGGACTCGCAAAAGCGTGCTGCGTACGATCAGTACGGCCACGCGGGTGTCGATCCGAACATGGGCGGAGCCGGTGCGCAAGGCTTCGGCGGTTTTGCCGATGCGTTCGGCGATATTTTCGGCGACATCTTCGGCCAGGCTGCCGGTGGTGCAGCACGCGGCGGCGCAGGCCGTGCCGGCCCGCAAGTGTATCGCGGCGCCGATCTGCGCTACAGCATGGAAATCACGTTGGAACAGGCCGCGCACGGCTACGACACGCAGATTCGCGTGCCGAGCTGGGTGTCGTGTGAAATCTGTCACGGTTCGGGCGCGAAGCCCGGCACCAAGCCGGAAACCTGCCCGACCTGTAGCGGTTCGGGTTCGGTGCGGATGTCGCAAGGCTTCTTCAGCATCCAGCAGACCTGCCCGAAGTGTCATGGCACCGGCACCTACATCCCCGAACCGTGCGGCCATTGCCACGGCGCGGGCAAGGTGAAGGAAACCAAGACGCTGGAAGTGAAGATCCCGGCAGGTATCGACGATGGCATGCGTATCCGTTCGGCCGGCAACGGTGAGCCGGGGATCAACGGCGGTCCGTCGGGCGATCTGTACGTCGAGATTCACATCAAGCAACACTCGGTGTTCGAACGCGACGGCGACGACCTTCATTGTCAGATGCCGATTCCGTTCACCACGGCGGCACTCGGCGGCGAAATCGAAGTGCCGACCCTCGCGGGTCGCGCGAGCTTCACGGTGCCGGAAGGCACGCAGTCGGGCAAAACGTTCCGTCTGCGTGGCAAGGGTATCAAGGGGCTGCGTTCCAGCATTGCCGGCGATCTGTACGTGCATGTGCAAGTCGAAACACCGGTCAAGCTCACCGAGCCGCAGCGCGAGTTGCTTCAGCAATTCGAGAAGGCGCTGGTGGAAGGCGGCGCGCGGCATAGCCCGCAAAGCAAGAGCTGGTTTGATCGGGTGAAGAGCTTCTTCGATTAATAGCAGTTTGATTTGGCGGTAAGCATGACGGCAGATGAGCGCGACGCAGTTTTCGCGTTGCTCGACGATTGCGACGCGACGGCGGCGCGCCGTTCGAGTCGTCTGTACACGGGTTTTGTGCATGAACGGGTTTGCGCGGACGCCGCGCAACTCGAAACCGTGTGCGAGACCGTAGTCGCGGACACACAGCGTGGTTTGCATGCCGTCGTGCTCGCCGACTATGAGTTTGGCCGGCATCTTCTCGACGGCGGCCTTGCTCACCGGGCATTGAAAGAAACGCAGCGTGGCGATGCCACGCTGCGTTTTTTATTGTTTGAACGTTGCGAGAAACTGTCACGCGACGGCGTGGACGCGTGGCTCATGGGACGCGACGGCGGCGCGGCCGAGGCGTCGGTGGCGGGCACGGCGAACGTACGCGCGAGCGTCGACCCCAGGCAATTCAACGAAGCGATCGATGCGATCCATGCCGCCCTGCATGTGGGCGATTCTTATCAGGTCAACTACACGTACCGACTTGGTTTCGATGTATTCGGCTCGCCGACCGCGCTTTATCGGCGCCTGCGCGCGCGTCAGCCGGTTCCGTACGGTGCGCTGATCGCGCTATCGGGCGGCAACTGGGTGCTGTCATGCTCGCCGGAGCTGTTCATCGAGAAGGACGGCGTCATGTTGCGCGCCCGGCCGATGAAAGGCACGGCGCCGCGATCAGCCGATCCCGTGGCCGATCGGCACGCCGCCGAATTCCTTGCAAACGACCCGAAGAATCGTGCCGAAAACGTGATGATCGTCGACCTGCTGCGCAACGATCTGTCGCGTGTGGCGCAGACGGGCTCGGTGAATGTACCGGCGCTGTTTTCGGTCGAGCCGTATGCGTCGGTTTGGCAGATGACGTCGACGGTGCATTCGACGCTGCGCGCCGGCACATCTTTCGCCCAGATCATGCGCGCGTTGTTTCCATGCGGATCGATCACCGGCGCGCCGAAGCATCGCACGATGCAATTGATCGACGAACTCGAAAGCACGCCGCGCGGTCTCTATACCGGCGCGATCGGTTGGCTCGACGCCCCTGCGATTGCTGCCGATGTCGCTGCTGCTTCTGGCGCCCCGGGTGTCTTAGCCTATCCCACGGCTGCTTGCGGTGCGGCTATCACCCCCGCCCCCACTGTCGCTGCCGCCGGGGCCACTGCCACCGCAGGAGCCACGGCGGCCACCACGACCGCCGCTGCCGATACCCCCTCCGCGACCACAAACGAAAACACCTGCGGCGACTTTTGCCTATCCGTTGCGATCCGCACGTTGACGTTAAGCCCGGCGATGCAGATGGGCGAACTACAAGGCAAGATGGGCGTCGGCGCGGGCATCGTGCTCGACAGCGTCGCCGCCGACGAATATGCGGAGTGCCAATTGAAGGCCAGCTTTCTGACCGGCGCCGAGCCGGGTTTCGAGCTCTTCGAAACGATGTATGCGACGCGGGAAGAGGGCGTGCGCCATCTGTCGCGCCATCTCGCACGACTCTCGGAGAGCGCCGCGACGCTGGGTTTCAAGCTCGACGATGAAAACGAAATTCGCGCGCAAATCGCGGAGAAATGTGCGGCGTTGGCAGCGCAAACGCCACACCGTATGCGCCTCGCGTTAAGCAAAAACGGCACGGTGCAAATAACCACGGCAATGCTGACGCCGCTGCCCGACTCGACCGTCGGCGTGCTGCTCGGGCCGTACCACGCGTTCCCCGCGATGGACGCCAACGATCTGCTGCTGCGTCACAAAACCACCCGCCGCGCCGAATATGATCGCGGCTGGCGCGAAGCGGAAGCGAAGGGTGCTTTCGACACACTGTTCTTTAACGCGCGCGGCGAGTTGACCGAAGGTGGCCGGTCGAACGTATTTGTGAAGCTGGCGGGACAGTGGTGGACGCCGCCGTTAAAGTCAGGCGTGCTGCCCGGGATCATGCGAGGTGTGCTTCTGGAGGATGCCGGCCTTCAGGCGACTGAACGCGTGCTGACAAGCGTCGATGTGCTGAATGCCGAAGCGCTGCTGGTGTGCAACGCACTGCGAGGCGCGGTACAGGCGCACGTGCTGGACTAAGCCAAAGCCAAAGCCAAAGCCAAAGCCAAAGCCAAAGCGGAACACGTCTACACAGCCGGCCTTGAGCGTTACATGCCGCAGCAGTAGATCAACCGTAGGGAACGCGCAGCAAGCGGGCCATCCATCCGGACAGGCGTGCTTGCCATATCGATTTCCGCACGACATGCGGTGCGGTGGCGTGGTCGCGAATTCCCGCTACGTCGATCAGGCAAAAGGGGCTCATGGTCATCTCTCTTCGGCTCGCGGCTAAGCCGCGTTAATGGGTAGACGAAGATAGATGACCAGGTTTTCAGCCGACATCAGACGGCTCCCAAACAGGCGCAACCGCGCCCGCTCAACGTAGTCCGCTATCAGACCACACGTTCAGAACGTATGCTCCGGACCAGGGAACGAGCCGTCCTTCACGGCGCGCACATACGCTTCCACGGCAGCCTGAATGTTCGGCTGCCCTTGCATGAAATCCTTAACAAAACGCGGCCGTTTGCCGGGGAAAATCCCCAGCATGTCGTGCAGCACCAGCACCTGACCCGAGCAATCAACGCCCGCGCCGATGCCGATCGTCGGAATCCGCAACTGCTTCGTGACTTCACTCCCGAGCAGCGTCGGAATCGCTTCGATCACGATTAGCTGGGCACCCGCATTCTGCACGGCGAGCGCGTCGCGCAGTACCTGGCTCGCGCCGGCGTCGGTCTTGCCCTGCACCTTGAAGCCGCCGAACGCATGCACCGATTGCGGCGTCAGGCCGACGTGCGCGCACACCGGAATCGACCGCTCGACCAGAAAGCGCACCGTGTCCGCGAGCCACTCACCGCCCTCGAGCTTCACCATCTGTGCGCCGGCACGCATGAGTTCCACCGAGCTCCTGAAGGCGTCCTCCGGTGTGCCGTACGTGCCGAACGGCAGGTCGGCTACCACCAGCGCCGAGGGCTTGGCCCGCGCGACGCACGCCGTGTGATACGCGATGTCGGTGAGCGACACCGGCAGCGTGGTCGTCTGGCCTTGCAGCACGTTGCCGAGCGAGTCGCCGATCAGCAGCACGTCGACGCCCGCACGATCCAGCAGCGCGGCGAAGCTCGCGTCGTAACAGGTCAGCATGGCGATCTTTTCGCCGGCGTCGCGCATCGCCTGCAGTTTCGGCACGGTGATGGCGTTCCGGCTCGCTTCCTGCAAATAGGTCATGGGGAAAATCCGTTGGAAAAAAGAGAGGGCACGCCGCTTAAATCGACGTGCCTTTGACAAAGAATTCCTTGCGACCGCGCATGGTTTCGATGCGATCTGTGAGTAGCGCAAGGTCCGCGTCCGAGTCGAGCGGATTCAGATGTTCAGCGTTGACCGTCAACACGGGCGCGCGGTCGTAGTGATAGAAAAACTCGTTGTAGGCGTCGCAGAGCGCGTGCAGGTACGCATCAGAGATTTGCAACTCCATTGGCACGGCGCGCTTCTGGATACGTGCGAACAGCACTTCAGGACTGGCTTGCAGATAGACCACGAAATCCGGCGCCGGCGCGCTCACGTCGAGTCGTGCGGCGAGGGCGCGATACAACTGCCACTCGTCTTCCTGCAGCGTCAGACGCGCGAAGATGTCGTTCTTCTGCGTCATGAAATCGGCAATAAGCGATGTGCCCGCCACATGCGCGGCCACCACTTCCTGGGCCTGCTGCGCGCGCTGCAAGGCGAAATGCAATTGCGCGGGCAACGCATAACGCGCGGTGTCGCGATAAAAGCGTTCGAGAAAGGGATTGTCTTGCGGCCGTTCGAACAGTTCCTGCATCGACCAGCGCTGTGCGAGCCGCCGTGCGAGCGAGGTTTTGCCGACGCCAATCGGTCCTTCGATCGCGAGATAGCCGAAAGGCGGCCGTAATTGCGGCGCAGTGACGGTGAGTGGCGGCGAATTCATTCGCAACGGCCTTTGTCTCTGGCAGGGGCGTCAGCAGTCAATGCATTGAGCATTGGACACTGGCAAGGCCCCTTCACCTTTTCGATGCACTGATCGCTCACGCCGTCAAGCAAGGCCTCGGCGCGGCCGTGTTGCGGGATGATCAGCGCTGCGTCGATTTCGACGAGCGGCACGAGGGCAAAGGCGCGTTCAATCAAACGCGGATGCGGCACGATCAGATCGGCTTCGTCGATCGATTGATCGCCGTAGAGCAGAATGTCCAGATCGAGCGTGCGCGGTGCGTTGCGAAACGGCCGCTCGCGGCCGAACTGATGCTCGATCTTATGGCACAGCGCGAGCAGATGCCGCGCGGGGAGCGTCGTTTCGACCTTCACGACGCAGTTGAAATAATCGTCGCCGCCCGCGTTGATCGGGGCGGTGCGATACAGGCTCGACTTGGCGAGCACGTTGATGGTGTGCTGTTGTGCCAGACACACCACCGCGTCTTTCAGGGTCTGGCGCGCGTCCCCGAGATTCGCGCCGAGGCCGAGATAAGCAACCGTCATGGCATAACTTCCTGCGACTATCGTTCGACGGTAACCGCCAACGCTGTGTCAGTCTTCGTGCGGGCCGTCATGGCCCACGTCGCTGGCTGTGCGTTCTGGCGAACCGCCCTCCATTCCGTCGCCCGGTTTGCGGGTCCTGGCGCCACTGCTGCGCCGCCGTCGTTTTCTGGGGCTTCGGTCGTTCCCGCCTTGCGTGAGCAATGTCTCACGCGCAGCGACGTCTCCTTCTATGAAATCCGTCCACCACGCACCGACCGACTCATCGAGTTCGCCCGATTCGCAGCGCAACAGGAGGAAATCATACCCCGCTCTAAATCTTTGGTGTTCCAGCAGCTTTAGCGCGCTTCTTCCCGAGCGTTTCTCGAGGCGCAGTTGCAGCCCCCAGATCTCGCGCATATCCGACGAAAAGCGCTTGTGGATCGCGAGTTTCTCGGTTTGCATGTCGAGGACTTCGTCCATTGCGCGATGCAGGGCCGGAACCGGATATTCACCTTTCGCTTCAAATTGTTGCCAGCGCGTCTGTACGTCGTGCCACAGCAGGGTGGCGAACAGGAAGCCCGGCGAAACCGGCTTGCCGGCGCGCACACGGGAGTCCGTATTGGTCAGCGCGAGCGTGATGAATTTCTCGCCGATCGGCTGCTCCAGGACCACATCCAGCAGCGGTAGCAGGCCATGATGCAGGCCTTCCTGGCGCAGACGTTTCAAACAGGCGAGCGCGTGACCCGACAGCATCAGCTTGAGCATCTCGTCGAACAGACGCGCGGCCGGCACGTTGTTGATCAGATCGGCCATGTTGGCGATCGGTGCACGGGTCGTGTCTTCGATCTCGAAGTCGAGCTTGGCGGCAAAACGCACCACGCGCAGCATGCGCACCGGGTCTTCGCGATAACGCGTGGCCGGGTCGCCGATCATGCGCAACAGACGCGCGCGCATGTCGGCCATGCCGTTGTGATAGTCCAGCACGGTTTGCGTGGCCGGATCGTAGTACATCGCGTTGATCGTGAAGTCGCGGCGGGTGGCGTCTTCGTGCTGCTCGCCCCAGACGTTGTCGCGCAGCACGCGGCCGCTTGCATCCACCGCATGCGTGCGGCGGTCGAGCTCGTCGCGCTTCAGGCGGCGCGGCGGCGCGGCGTCGGCTGCGGGCGGATCGACCAGCGCGCGGAACGTCGAGGTTTCGATGATTTCCTGGCCGAACTGCACATGCACGATCTGAAACCGGCGGCCGATGATGCGCGCGCGGCGGAACAGCTTCTGCACCTGTTCGGGCGTAGCGTCGGTCGCGACGTCGAAGTCTTTCGGCTTGATGCCGAGCAGGAGATCGCGTACCGCGCCGCCGACGATAAACGCGCGGTGCCCCCCCTCCTGCAGACCCTCGGTGACGCGAATCGCGTTCCTGGAGATCAGCGACGGATCGATGCCATGCACGTCGTGCGGAATGATGACCGGCACGTCGGGGTCTCGCACGGCTTTGGCGGCCGGCCGGGCCGGTTTGCGGCGCGCTTTGCTGGCGCTGGACGCGTTGCGTGCCGGTGCCTCGCCGGCTTCGTCTGATTCGGCTTCGGCGGGCGTGGTGTTGTCAGCGGGCGCCGAGTCCTGGCCGAATAGCTTGCGTATAAGTTTTTTGATCACGAGGGTTGAAAGAGTTCGAGGATGCGCCAGCCTTTGGCCTGCGCATGGGCGCGCAATGTGTCGTCGGGATTGGTCGCGATCGGATCGGTGACCTTTTCGAGCAGCGGGATGTCGTTGTGCGAGTCGCTATAGAAATAGCTGTGCTCGAAGTCGCTCCAGGTCTTGCCAAGCGATGCCAGCCACGCCTCGGTACGGACGATCTTGCCTTCTTTGTAGCTCGGCGTGCCGGTGGGGCGGCCGGTGTACGGCGAATGCGGCTGGCCGTCGACGGTTTCCGCTTCGCAGGCGATCAGCGCATCGACGCCGAACGCCTGAGCGATCGGGCGGGTGATGAATTCGTTGGTCGCCGTGACCACGCAGCAGAGATCGCCGGCTTCACGGTGCTCCCTGACCAGTTCCAGCGCGACCGGAAAGATCGCCGGTTTGATCACTTCATGCATGTATTGGGCGTGAAGATCGGCGAGTTGCGCACGCGTGTACTTGGCGAGCGGCGTGAGCATGGCGATCAGATAAGCGTGAATGTCGAGCTTGCCGGCTTTGTAGTCGGCGAAAAAGCGGTCGTTTTCACGGGCGAAATTTTCGGCGTCGACCATGCCTTGTTTCACCATGAAGCGGCCCCATTCGTGGTCGCTGTCGGTGGGAATGAGCGTGTGATCGAGGTCGAAGAGTGCGAGATTAGCCATGGGGGCCTATTTTACTTGAAGCGGCGTCGGGGCACGTGGATGAAGCGGCGGCCGACACGGATGAGGCGGGCGCCGCTCGCCGTTCATCGGCGTCGGGAGAGGCCAGCATGGTGCGCAGGAGCGGCAGCGTCACCGCGCGTTTCTGTTCGAGCGAGAAGCGGTCGAGCGCGTCGAGCAACGCCATCAGGCTCGGCATATCGCGGCGAAAATGCGTGAGCAGGTAGGCGGGGACGTCGTCGGCAAGCATGATGCCGCGCTCGCGCGCCGCGTGTTTCAGCACTGCGGCTTTGCCTTCGTCCGGCAGCGGCGCGAGGTGAAACACGAGGCCCCAGCCGAGGCGCGTGCGCAGATCTTCGCGCACCGTCATGCCGATCGGCGGCGCATTGCCCGCGGCGACGAGCGCGCTGGTGGGGTGCGCGCGCACTTCGTTGAACAGGTTGAACACGGCAATCTGCTGTGCCGCGGACAGGCCGTCGCAATCGTCGATCGCATACAGCGCGACGCGCGGGTCGAACGTGAAGGCGGCGAGGCTGCTCTGTGGGCCGGCAAAGCGTGCATGACCCGGCGGCGCTTCGTGAACCAGCGCCTGCAGCAGATGCGTGCGGCCGTTGCCGGCTTCGCCCCAGATGTAGAAGGTGCGATCGGCCACTGGCCCGGCTGCGAGCGCGTTGTCGAGCTCGCGCAGCCGCGTGACCAGCTCGGCGTTGGCGCCAGCGAAGAAATTGTCGAATGTCGATGGCGGCGGTGTGCCGAGATCGAGCGTCAGTTGACGAAGCACAGTAGGTTAATGCCGAAAATGAGGCCTAGGCCGCAATTGGCCCAGACTTCGGGCCCTAAAACGTGAATGGACAGTCAATGAGCAGTCAGTGACTCAGTTGTTGTAAAGCGTGCTTTCCAGATAGCTTTGACGCAACTCGCGCATCGCTACCGACAGAATGGCGCTGACCGGCAGCGCCAGCAGCACGCCGAAAAAGCCGAACAGTTGACCGAACGCGAGCAATGCGAAGATTACCGCGAGCGGGTGCAGGCCGATCCGTTCGCCGACGAGGCGCGGCGTGAGATAAAAGCTCTCCACGATCTGGCCGACGCCGTAAATCAACGCGACCGCGCCAAAGCCGTACCAGTCGCCGAACTGCAACAGTGCCGCGAGCAGCGCCAACGCGAGACCGGTTGCAAAACCGATGTACGGGATGAACACCGCAAGGCCCGTGAAAATACCCACCGGCAGCGCGATCTCGAAGCCGGCGATGGTCAGCGCAATTGCATAATAGACCGCGAGCACCCCCATCACGAGCAACTGGCCGCGGAGGTATTGCGACAGCATCTGGTCCATGTCGCGCGCGAGTTGCAGCGTCTTGTCGAGCCAGCGGCGCGGCACCACGATCTGCATACGGGCGAGCATGCGGTTCCAGTCGTACAGCAGATAGAACAGCACGAGCGGCACCAGCACGGCGTTGCCGACCACCGTCATCATCACGTTGCCGCTGGTGCGGATGTAGGTCCATGCATACAGCGCGACGGTTTGCGCGCTGCCTTCCAGCTGCCCCATCACGAGATCGCGGATACTGGCGAAATCGAGCGAGTCGGCGAGGCCCAGCATGGCGAGCTTGGGTTGCAGCCAGGCGCTCACGTGCGCAAAGAAAACGGGCACCTGTTGCCGCAACTGCGGACCTTCTTTCTGGATGACGGCCAGCACCAGCAGCACGAGCAGCGTTATCACCAACGAGAAGAGCAGCATCATCATCAAGGCGGCGAGTCCGCGCGGCACACGCCGGCGCACCATCCACGCGACGCCCGGTTGCAGAATGTACGCGAGAATGGCACCGAGCAGGAACGGCGTGAGGACCGGACTCAGTAGCCAGAGCAGAATGCCGACGCCCAGCGCGATCGCCAGCCAAATGAAGGCGCGGCGCTGCACAGGCGTCAGGATCGAGGGGTTCTGTTGCAAAGTTGTTTCCCAGGTGTCGTCCCGACCGGAAGATTCAGGATGATTCAAATTCCAGCCAGACGGCCGGCAACTCTGTATGGGACCAGAGTAAGCGCTGAAGCGCCAACTCTGGTCGGCATCGGGTAAAATCGCATTTTACCGACCTTCGAGCTCGTCCCCATGAATCAACCGAAATCCGCCCCGAATTCAAGTGATTCGGCCCAAGGGTTGTCGTATCGCGACGCCGGCGTGGACATTGACGCGGGCGATGCCCTTGTTGACGCGATCAAGCCCTTTGCCAAAAAGACGATGCGCGACGGCGTGCTGGGCGGCATCGGCGGGTTTGGCGCGCTGTTTGAAGTGCCGAAGAAGTACAAGGAACCGGTGCTCGTGTCGGGCACCGACGGTGTCGGCACCAAGCTGCGCCTCGCGTTTCAACTGAACAAACACGACACCGTCGGCCAGGATCTGGTGGCGATGAGCGTCAACGACATTCTGGTTCAGGGCGCCGAGCCGCTGTTCTTCCTCGATTATTTCGCTTGCGGCAAGCTGGACGTCGCTACGGCGGCAACGGTCGTGAAGGGTATCGCACATGGCTGCGAACTGTCCGGCTGCGCGCTGATCGGCGGCGAGACGGCTGAAATGCCGGGCATGTATCCGGACGGTGAATACGATCTGGCCGGTTTTGCGGTCGGCGCGGTGGAAAAGAGCAAGATTATCGACGGCAGCACGATCGCCCCGGGCGATGTGGTGCTGGGTCTGGCTTCCAGCGGCATCCATTCGAACGGTTTTTCGCTGGTGCGCAAGATCATCGAGCGTGCGCAGCCGGATCTGAATGCGGATTTTGATGGCCGCTCGCTGGCCGACGCGTTGATGGCGCCTACGCATATCTATGTGAAGCCTTTGCTGGCCTTGATGCAGCAGATCGCTGTGAAGGGTATGGCGCACATCACCGGTGGCGGCCTGGTCGAGAATATTCCGCGCGTTCTGCGTGAAGGTCTCACGGCTGAGCTGGATCACCGTGGCTGGCCGCTGCCGCCGCTGTTCTCGTGGCTGCAGAAGCACGGCGGCGTGGCGGATGCGGAAATGCATCGCGTGTTCAACTGCGGGATCGGGATGGCGGTGGTTGTGTCTGCTGCTGATGCGGACGCAGCGATCGGCCTGTTGTCGGCTGCCGGCGAGCAGGTCTGGAAAATCGGTGTGATCCGCGAGAGCGCGGCCGGTGAAGCTCAGACGGTCGTGGTCTAAACAGCCAGATTAACCCGCTTGACGCAAGGCTGGTTTGCCCGCGCGGCGCACAGGAAGTAAGCGCCGCGTGGGTAAAAAACCTCAAATCAACGCTTCAATCAAGCTGACGACCTGCGCAGTCGCGTTGGGATCGCAGCAATCAACCACAACCCGCTCTGTCATGCTGCGCAGCCACGTGAGTTGCCGCTTGCACAATTGCCGGGTAGCAAAGACCCCTTTATCCCGCATGGTCGAATAATCGACCGCCCCGTCGAGATATTCCCAAACCTGCCGATACCCCACGCAGCGCATGGACGGCATCTCGGGCAGTAAATCTCCGCGTTCGCGCAATTTCACTACTTCGTCGATAAAACCGTCGGCCAGCATCGCATCGAAGCGCTTTTCGATGCGCGCGTGCAGCACACTCCGGTCGGAAGGCTCCAAAGCAATCGGCACGAAGCGCCACGCTGAAGCGGCGTCATCCATTCGAACGGGCGTGGCCAGCAGAGCGGACATCGCTTGCCCAGTCAGCATGAAAACTTCAAGCGCCCGCTGAATCCGCTGCGAATCGTTCGGTGCGAGGCGGGCAGCCGTAATGGGGTCCACAGCGGCAAGCCGGGTATGCATAGCCGGCCAGCCATCACGTGCGGCGTCGGCATCGAGCGTTGCACGCACGTCGGCATCGGCTGCGGGCAGGTCGTTCAGCCCCTGGGTGAGCGCCTTGTAGTACAGCATCGTGCCGCCGACCAATAACGGCAGCCGCCCGCGCGCACTGATCTCGGCAATCAGACGCAACGCGTCGCTGCGAAATTCCGCCGCCGAGTACGCGTCCGCCGGATCGACGATATCGATCAGATGATGCGGTGCCACCGCGCGTTCTTCAACTGTCGGCTTGGCCGTGCCGATATCCATCTCGCGATAGACCAACGCCGAATCGACGCTGATGATTTCTACCGGCCGCCGCGCGGCCAGCGCCAGCGCAGCAGCGGTTTTGCCGGATGCGGTTGGGCCCAGCAAACAAGGGAGCGGCGTGGGAGTGGGTGAAGTCATAGGCAAAACGGCGCGCGCCGAAGAAGCGTAATCAGGCGCACCGTCATTGCCCACGCATGAACAGCCGATCGAGATCGGATAGCGTCAACTGATACCACGTCGGACGCCCGTGGTTGCACTGGTCAGCGCGCTCGGTTGCCTCCATCTGGCGCAGCAGCGCGTTCATTTCATCGAGGGTCAGGCGCCGGTTCGCGCGCACCGCGTGATGGCACGCGAGGGTGCCGAGCAGTTCGTGCTGGCGTTCGGTCAACACGCGTGAACCGCCGAACGCATGCAGGTCGGAGAGAACCGCGCGTGCCAGCACCTGCAGATCAGCGTCTTTCAGCAAGGCAGGCACGGCACGGATCGCGAGCGTGGTCGGCGATAGGACGGCGAGGTCAAAACCCAGTGCGTCCAGCGTGTCGCGCTCTTCTTCGACGGTGCCGATTTCGATCGGATCGGCCTGCATCGTCTGCGGGATCAGCAGCGGCTGCACGGCAATCGTGCGATCGGCCAATGCGTTCTTGAACTGCTCGTACAGGATGCGCTCGTGCGCGGCGTGCATATCGACAATCACGAGTCCATGCGCGTTCTGCGCGAGCACATAGATGCCGTGAATCTGGCCGAGAGCGAAGCCGAGCGGTTGTTCGTCTGAGGCATTGAACGCAGGCGATGCGTATGGCCCCGAGGCGTTGTACGGGAAGGGTCCTTCCGCTGCAGAGTCGCGCGCTTCGAATAGCGTCGCACCTTCCGCTGTGCCGGTGTTCGTGTCTCTACGACCGAAAAGCGCGTCGTAGAACGCCAAGGGTTGCGCAACCGGCAGCGTGCCTTGCGTCATGCGTGCCTGGCGCATCCAGGTGTTGCCTGGCTGCGATGAACCGAATCCGCTGTTGAAGCCGCCGCCAGGGCCGCCTGCGCTGATCCCCGCACCCATGCCGGCACCGAAACCCGTGCCGCCTCCCACACCCGCGCCACCCAGTGGCGTCGCCCCAAACGAAGCAGGTCCCGCCGACGCTTCCAGATGCGCAGCATGCCCACCCGCTGTCGTTTCCGGCGACGCACCCGCGTGCCGGGCCAGCGCACGCTGCACGGCGTGGAACACGAACTGGTGAATCGAACGGGAATCGCGAAACCGCACTTCGATTTTCGAGGGGTGCACGTTCACATCGACCGCTTCTGGCGGCAGGTCGAGAAACAGCACGTAGGACGGATAGCGGTCGCCGTGCAGCACGTCTTCGTAGGCGGCCCGCACGGCGTGCGTGAGCAGCTTGTCGCGCACGAACCGTCCATTGACGAAAAAATACTGCTGATCGGCGCGCCCGCGGCTCGCGGTCGGCAGACCGGCACAGCCGTAGACAGCGAGCGGTCCGGCGGATTCGTCGAGCGGCAAATGCGCTGTCGCAAAGGTTTCGCCAAGAATTTTCGCGACCCGCGCGGGCGGCTCGCTGGCGTTCCAGTGTTCGACCGCTTTGCCGTTATGCAGGACCGAAATCGCCACGTCCGGCCGCGCCAACGCAGCGCGGCGAATCTGTTCGAGGCAATGGCCGAGTTCGGTCTGTTCGCTTTTCAGGAATTTGCGACGTGCGGGCGTGTTGAAGTACAGCTCGCGGACTTCGATCGTCGTGCCCTGGGTGCCGGCAGCGGGACTCAGCACACCGGTTTGCGCATCGACACGCACGGCGTGCGGAGCCTCGGCGGTGCGGCTTGTGATGGCCATCTGCGCGACCGACGCAATCGACGCCAGCGCTTCGCCGCGAAACCCCAGCGTGGCGACCGCTTCCAGTTCGGCTAGCGAGCGGATCTTGCTGGTCGCGTGACGCATCAGCGCGAGCGCGAGTTCGTTTTCGGGGATGCCGCAGCCGTCGTCGGTGATCGAAATGCGTTTGACGCCGCCTTCGTCGAGCAGGATGCGCAGCGTCTGCGCGCCGGCGTCGAGCGCATTTTCCAGCAATTCCTTGACCACCGAGGCCGGCCGCTCAACCACTTCGCCGGCGGCAATCTGGCTGATCAACTGATCGGGAAGGGGCAGGATCGCCCGCAACGGGCGTGGGGTGGGCACGGCGGCGGAAACTGCGGCCGCGTCGGTGGTGCTGGCAGGCGTTTCGGAGAATTCTGACATGGCGAAATTATAGCGATTCGGCGCGAGCAGGCCGGATGTGGCCCGATGGCATGGATCGCCGCGCTCTTGCGGCCGGCGACAGCCGAACGGCCGGACTGACGCAAAGCATCGAAATTGCCCACGCGCGGCAGATTTTTAATCGCACCCGGGCACTTTCGGTATCATGACGCGGTCAATTTCCGGCAGCGAGCACGCGTTCGCTGCTCGTCGCCCGCAAGGCTGCTCACGCGGCCGTTCCCGCCACACCCACATTCGCTTAATAAAGGACGCTTTTTGGACACGCTGCTACAGTTCGCCAACCTTGTCTTGCACATCGACAAGTTTCTGGGAGTCTTTATTCACGAGTACGGCGCCTGGGTCTATGCGGTGCTGTTTCTGATTGTGTTCTGCGAAACCGGGCTGGTCGTTCTGCCGTTCCTGCCTGGCGATTCGCTGTTGTTCATTGGCGGTGCTTTTTGCGCGACCGGTGAAATGAACCTCGGTCTGCTGATCGTGCTGCTGCTCGTAGCAGCGGTCACTGGCAACACGGTGAACTACACGATCGGGCGGTCCATAGGGCCTCGGGTGTTTAATTCACACATCCCTTTTCTTGAGCGCTTCCTCGACCGCAGCGCGCTGCAGAAGACTCATAACTTCTATGAAAAGCATGGTGGCAAAACCATCGTGCTGGCGCGTTTCATTCCGGTGGTGCGGACGTTTGCCCCGTTCGTTGCCGGCGCTTCGGAGATGACGGTTAGCCGGTTCCAGTTGTTCAACATCATCGGTGCGTTGTTTTGGGTGTTGCTGCTGGTGTTGCTCGGTTACTTCTTCGGCAACATTCCGTTCATTCGACAGTATCTGAATCTGATCGTGCTGGTCGGTATCGGCGCGGCCGTTGTGCCGGTTGTGCTGGGTGCGGTATGGAAAATGACGCGCAAGAACGCGTCCAAGGCCGGCAGCCGCTGAGGCATCAGGTAGTGCGAAGCAGGACGAACAAACGGCGTCGCGAATCTCGCGACGCCGTTTTTATTTTGCGCTCCTGACTCCGATGAATGGATCGCGGAAGTTGTGAGCAAGCTTGTCGCCTGGCAGCGAGTCAGGCTTCGGCCATTGACCTAAATCCCAGTCGTGCTCACGTCACAGCACGCGGCGCAAGTGGCGTTTCCGGTGTCGGATAGCCGGCTTCCTTGAACGTCTGAACGATCGCGCGATTGGTGTCGAAGTAGACCTGCCAGTAATGCTCGTTGCTGGTATAGGGCCGCACGCACAACAACGGTCCTTCCGGCGTGAAGCTCAGCACTTCGATATCCGGCGCCGGGCTTTCGACCACGTTCGGAATCTTCGTGATGGCCGCCTTCAGCCGACTCATCGCATCCGTAGGGTCG
Source organism: Paraburkholderia sediminicola (assembly GCF_046030555.1). Classification (GTDB taxonomy): domain Bacteria; phylum Pseudomonadota; class Gammaproteobacteria; order Burkholderiales; family Burkholderiaceae; genus Paraburkholderia; species Paraburkholderia sediminicola_E. The sequence continues at coordinate 144,946 of NZ_JAQQCH010000016.1, forward strand.
ACGCCGTTGGCGATCTTCGCTGTCAACTCGACACGCCGCACCGGCAGTACGCTGTAATTCGAGATCGTGTCGGAGAAGATCTTATTGTTGCCGACGATGGTCGTCACGTTGTCCGGCGTCACGATGGTCGTGCCGAACAGCCCCAACTCGGAGACCGTGCCGGTAACGCCGCCTGCCGTGACAAAATCGCCCACCTTGAACGGCCGTAGCACCTGCATGAAGATGCCTGCCGCGAAGTGGGCGAGCAAGCCACCCCACGCAGTGCCGATTGCGAGACCGAGGCCGGCGAGCAAGGCGGCGAACGAAGTAGTCTGGACGCCGAACACTTGCAGGATCGCAAGGATCAGCATCAGGTTCAGCAGTGCGCCGAGAATCGAACCGAGGTAATGAGCGAGCGTTGGATCAACGCGGCCGTTTTTCGATAGCAGTTTGCGCAGCAAGCCGGTGATCAGGCCAATGACCCAGCGGCCGACGATCCACAACACGATCGCGCCGAGTACCTTGGTACCGAGGTCGATGCCTCGGGTCATGATGAACACGCGTACGGTTTCGAGATCCAAGATGTTCCTCGTTGGTTAAGTTGCCTTCGACTGATTGAACGGCGGTAGCGCAATACAGCGGCAAATGCCCGGTGGCGGGCGCAAACGGTAACTCTCGGTCTTCGGAAGTTATAGGTGACGGCGCGCCCATACGCAAGGTCCGTTCCTGTTGATGATGCGGATTGCGTGAGGGGAGAAAACGAACCGCATTTTACGGCGCTCTGGAAGGGTGAGGCGTGCCCTTCCAGGGGAGCCGAGGGTGCCCTCAGCGCCCTTTGGCACGCGCTCGTGTTGTGGGTTTGTCGCTGACGAAATCTCGTGTCCGGACCGCGTGGGATTACATCGGCAGATGTGATTCAGAATACGGTGACGTGCGGATGATCAGGGTGTTCGCGTTGTGAGATTTGGCGGGGCGCGTGCGACGTGCCGCGTACCGCCATGCCAATGCGGCCGTGGCTGCCAGCACGTACGCGCCGGTGCGTTCGAAGAACGCGCTCGACGCGCCGAACTTGCCATAGCGGCTCTGCGCATCGGCGAACACGAGAAAGGTCAGCGCGGCATCGAGCAGCAAGGCAGCCGAAACCAGTGCGACGAAAATGTGCGCGCCATTGAGCGCGGCGCCGGGCACAAGCCGGTTGCACAGATGACACGCGATCAGCACGATAGTCAGCAAAGCAAGGTTCGAGACGAGGTCGAACAGAAAATTGGACATGGTGACGGAATGAGGGTGCGGGAATCTGCGGTGTCCAGAGCGTCTGCGCACGCAGCCTTGCGGGGTGATTCGCAGAACCGGCGGCGATCATTGCACGTCTTTATGTCTCAATAAATATCAATGTTCGGAGTCCGTTGTATCTGTTCTGCATCTAGGCGGCGCCATGTGAGAGGGGTCTCGTGGTCGCGTGAGTTATTGTGATTTGCGCTGTGAGAATGTTTCGCTGCGTACGAGAGGCCGCAGCGACGGCAAGTGCGCCTACCCGTGCGATCAAAAGTGGTACGAAAGGCCAACTTGCAGCGTCGGATACCATCGATAAGGCGAGGCCTTGTCCCTCAGTTGTTGCAGGCCGGTCGCGATAATCTCCTGGCTCATTGCAGGACCCGCGGCTTGAGTGAGGGCCGGTGACAATGTATAGGACGAGTGCGGCAGGCCATAAGCGACGCCAAGATCGACCACCAGGCCAAATCCTTTGGCCGCGGGTTGCAAGCCATAGCCCACCCCCAGATAGGGCATCGCAGTCGGGTACTTGACGGTGGCGGTCGCATATTCGCCCGGAAAGGCGGGTGTGGTCTTGCCTTTGAATGTGTAAGTGCCGTTCGTGGGAACGGAATTTCCGCTGACTTCATCGTCCGTGAAGCGAAGACCGGCTGTGACGCGAAACCCGCTGTTCGACCACGGAAACAGATCGCCGTAGAGGCCGCCCTGGCGAAGACGCACGCCATCGGCATAGCGATTTCCGCCCACCGTAAAGTCATGCGAGATGTTGATCGCGTTGAAGTCCGCGTGCATGCCGAACCAGGACGTGACATTCAGCGCTGCGCCGATGCCGACACCGAGCGTCCCGCCCTCGAGGAATATTTCCTGAGCGTGCGATGTTTCGATCGAGGCTGCCAAACCTAAACCTACTACCCAGATTACTTTTGCAGTGTTCATGGGCGCCCCCCTGGGCGGTTGGGCCGCGGGGTCGTTTGGCCTGGCAGCCCTGTCTTATGGTCTTTTTGGGGGTGCTCGTCCGGCACCGTGAAACGATCATGCTTGCGGAAGACGCGGACGGTCTGTGGGGTGTCGAACTATTCGGGGGATCGAGCGAGGAGGGCGGCATGCGGGCCGCAAAAAGAAAAGGGCTTGCGACGCTGACGCGTGCAAGCCCTTGAATCTTTTGGTAGGCCGTACGGGATTCGAACCTGTGACCAACGGATTAAAAGTCCGCTGCTCTACCAGCTGAGCTAACGACCCAAAAGAGAAGCGAAATTATAGCGATAGCACCGACGAGCTGTCAACCCATGGCGGTTAGTCGAGCTATCCGCACTTCGGATAGTGAAAAGCCCGAGGTATGACTACCCCGGGCTTTCCAGCGAGAGGCGCGCGTGACTGTTGATTTTGGAAGCTGCACGGCCACTGCGCGTTACGTCAACCGCTAAACCCTTTACGACTACTTGATCTGCGACAGCTTGCTCTGAGCCGACTGTGCGACGTCCGAGCCGCTGTACTGCGCGACGATCTGCTCCAGCGTCTTCTTGGCCGCAGCCTTCTGGCCTTGCTCGAGCTGATTGTTCGCAATAGCGAGCAGCGCGTCCGGTGCACGCGGATGCTGCGGGTAGTTCTTCACCACACCTTGCCAGGTTGCCGTCGAGCCCTTGTAGTCACGCAGCGCATACAGTGCGTTGCCGAGCCAGTACTGCGCGGTCGGCTGGTAGGGGCTGTTCGGAAACTTGGAGATGAAGCTGCGGAACGACGCCGCCGCATTCTTGAAGTCGCCGTTGCGGAACTGTTGGGAAGCCGCATTGAACGAATCGGTTTCACCCGGCTGCACCTCGCCCTGGACGCCGTCTACCGTCTGTTGCTGCGGCTCGAATTTCTTCAGCCTTGTGTCCAGATCGGTGTAGTAGTCCTTCTGCTGTTTTTGCAGCGTGGTGAGTTGGTTGCCCATATCTTCGTTCTGCCCGCGCAACGTCGCGACCTGCTGATTCAGCTGATCGAGGCGGTTGGACTGATCGAGGATCGTGCGCTGTGCGGCCGATAGCTGGCTCGACAGGCTATCGGTCTTCGAACGCAGATCGAGAATGGCCTGACGGGCCTGATCGTCGTCGAACATGCCCGCATGCGCGGGCACAGCCGCGAAGGCCGTGCCCGCGACGCAGGCCGCTGCGGCAAACCGCAGCCAGGAGAAACGATGCGTCATTCGGCTAATCACCCGTTACTTACTGTTGGTACACGAGGTCGGCGCGGCGGTTTTGTGCCCACGACGATTCGTCATGACCGGTCGCTTGCGGCTTTTCCTTGCCGAGGCTCACGGCTTCCATTTGCGAGTCCGTCACGCCCATCAGCGACAGCGAACGGCGCACAGCTTCAGCACGCTTCTGGCCGAGAGCCAGGTTGTACTCGCTGGTGCCGCGTTCGTCGGTATTGCCCTGGATCAGGACGTGACGTTGCGGATGGCTCTTCAGGTATTGCGCGTGTTGTTGCAGCAGCGATTGGTAGTCGTCCTTGACCGAGTAGCTGTCGAAGTCGAAGTAGATGCTGCGCTTGGCGAGCGGGCTGTTCGGATCGTTCAGCGGATCGACGTTGACCTGAGCGACATCAGTCGGATTCGGTTGCGTCGAAACTGCACCACCCTTGTTAGCGTTTTCGTCGAGCTTGACGCCCGAGTGACATGCTGCCAGCGCACCGACCATCAATACGGCAAATGTGAAACGAAGTTTTGACGTCATTTTGTTACTCTCCTTGTGTTATTGCATCAACGTTACTGCATAAACGGGCCCCAGGATGGCTCGCGTACGCTGCCGCCCTGAACGGACAGGACCTGCCGAGTGCGACCGTCGGTCGATACTGCGGCCAACACGCCACGGCCGTTCACCTGTGTGGCGTAAAGAATGTACTGACCGTTCGCCGCGAAGCTCGGCGATTCGTCGTGTGTGGTGTCCGTCAGACCCGTGGCCGTATTGCCTTGCAGGTCCTGGATATAGAGCTTGAACGCGCCGCCGACACGCGAGATGTAAGCGAGCTGCTTGCCGTCCGGGCTGACCCGCGGGCTGGTGTTGTAGTTGCCCGTGAAGGTTACGCGTTGCGCGGCGCCGGCGTTCTCGCCCTGGGCCGACATCTTATAGATCTGCGGCTGGCCGCCACGGTCGCTGGTGAAATAGATCGACTGGCCGTCAGGAGAGAAACACGGCTCCGTATCGATCGAGCTGCCTTGCGTCAGGCGCCGCAGGCCGCTGCCGTCTGCATTGACGGCGAAAATCTGCGTGTTGCCGGTGCGCGAGAGCGCGACGGCCAACGTGCGGCCATCCGGCGACCACGCCGGTGCGCTGTTGTTACCCTTCTGGTCCGATACGACCACGCGACGGCCTGTAGGCAGATCGTGGATGTAGACGATCGGCTTCTTCTTTTCAAACGAAACGTAAGCGACCTTGGTGCCGTCAGGCGACCATGCCGGCGAGATGATCGGCTCGGGGCTCGACAGCGCGATGTGCGCGTCCTGGCCGTCCGAATCGGAAATCTGCAATTGATAACGGCCGCCCGTCTTGATGACGTACGAAAGGCGCGTGGCGAACACGCCGCGGCCGCCCATCAGTTTGGCGTAGATATAGTCCGCGACCTTGTGCGCGCTCATGCGCAAGCCGCTCTCCGGGCTCACGAGCACGAGGCCACCGAGGCTTTCGCCCTTGACCGTGTCATACAGCTTGAAGCGCACTTCGTACTGGCCGTTCGGCAGGCGGTTCACGCTGCCCGAGACGAATGCATTCGCGCCCTTGGCTTTCCAGCTGCCGAGGTCGACCGAATCGGTTTCGGAAACTGGCGTACTGCCCGCGTCGATATTCGTGAATTTGCCGCTGCGCTGCAGATCTTGGCGCACGATCGTGCTGACCTGCTGCGGCGAGTTCGCTTCATTGGCGAAATTCGCCGTTGCGATCGGAAACTGTGTGGACCCGACGCCCGTAACGAGGACGTTGAGTTGTGCGTTGGCGGCGCTGCCGACGGCGATCAGGCACGACGCTACAAGTGTCCGCAGGCCTAGCTTGGTCATCAAACTCATGCTGAATGGTTTCCCCAAAAACGGTTTTACTAACACTTCATGACAGCAGAGAGACCCGCAAATATCTAATTCGTTCCCGGGCGCGCCGCGCTGGGCGGGGCGCCGCGTCTGCTGTCAACTGACTGTCAAACTGTTGCTATCAACTTGCCGGGCGCAACGTAATCTTGAAGCTGGTCGGCGTCTTCCCATCGATATCCTGAGGCATCGGATTCGAAAGCTGGACAGCCCGCAGCGCGGCATCGTCCCACGCCGAGTTGCCACTGCTGCGCGAAATTTGCGCGTCCAACAGCGTGCCAGTCGGCGAGCAGCGCACGGAGACGACCGTCTCCAGGCCTTCCGTTTCACCGCCCCACGAGATCTTCGGGCGTACCAGACGACGCACCTTGTCCGCGTAACCCGGCGATGTCGCCGTGCCACCCGAGCCGCTGCCCGTGCCGCTCTTCGCAAGCCCATTGCCGCTCGAGCTTTCGCCCGCCGAACCTTGCATCTGGGCAAGCCGCGCCCGGCGTTCCGTGTCCAGCTTCTTTGCTTGCGCCGCAGCATCGGCCTGAGCCTTGGCCTTCGCCGCTTTCTGCGCATCAGCCTTCTTTTGCGCGTCGGCTTGAGCCTGCTCCTGCTGCTGTTGTTCTTTCAACTGCTGCTGCTTTTGCTGATCGGCTAATTGCTGCTGCTTCTGTTTATCGGCCTGCTGTTGCTGCAACTGTTTCTGCTTGATCGCCGCTGCTTTTTGCGCGGCGAGTTGCGCTGCCTGATCGGCCGCCAGTTGCTGCTGGCGCTTCGCGTCGGCTTCCTGCTGGGCTTGCAGCTTCTGTTGACGCTGCTGCTCGGCGAGTTGCGCCTGGCGCGCTGCTTCCTGTTGCTGGCGTTTCTTTTCCTGCAGCGCGATGTCGGCCTGTTCGTCCTGCAGCGGCGGGGCAGGCGCTACCGGCACGGGCGGCGGAGGCGGCTGGCGCGGGATGGCCGTATCGGGCACCTCGGTCCACAGTTCGGCCTCCGCGCCGGCTGGCGTGCTGTTCTGCCATTGAATGCCGTGGTACAGGAAGAATCCGAGCAGCGCATGCATTACCAGCGCGAACGCAAAGGCTCGCCCGGTGCCGCGTTCACGCGGTGGCTGGAGCGGGTATTCGGAATTCTGGCGGATCATTGCGATTTGACGAGCAGTCCAACGCGCTTGACGCCCTGAGCTTTCAGCTCGGACATCACATTCATCACGACTTCGTACTTCACGGTCTTGTCGGCGGCGATCACGACCGGCTGATCGGGATGCGACTGCGCGCGATCGGCGATGAAGCCGCTCAGGTCGGCTTTCGTCATGTTTTCCTGTTGCTGTACCCCCGCGTCGTCCTTGTATTTGACGCTCATATTGCCGTCCGCGCGAATATTGACGATCACAGGCGGGGTCTGCTGCTGCGGCGCAGCACCGCCGACTGTCGGCAGATTGACGATTGACGGAGCGACGAGCGGCGCGGTCACCATGAAGATCACGAGCAGCACGAGCATCACGTCGATGTACGGCACGACGTTGATGTCGGCCATCGCGCGGCGCTGACGGGAGCCGCGCATGCTGGAGGAAGAGCCTGCCATCGTGGACTCCTTACTGTGCCTGACGCTGCAAAATGTTCGAGAACTCTTCGATGAAGGTCTCGAAGCGGATCGCGAGACGATCAATGTCGTGCGCGTAGCGGTTGTAGGCGACCACGGCCGGAATCGCGGCGAACAGGCCGATCGCGGTGGCGGTCAGCGCTTCGGCAATGCCCGGCGCGACGTTCGCAAGCGTAGCCTGCTGAACGTTGGCGAGGCCGCGAAACGCATTCATGATCCCCCACACCGTGCCGAACAGACCGATATACGGGCTGACCGAGCCGACCGACGCGAGAAACGCCAGATTTGCCTCGAGCACGTCCATTTCACGCTGGAACGCAGCGCGCATTGCACGGCGTGCGCCGTCGAGAATCGCGCCTGAATCGTTGAGGCGCTTTTCCTTGCCTTTCAGGAATTCGCGCATGCCGGACTCGAAAATCCGTTCCAGTGCGCCGATCGTGTGGCGGTTGTTCGCGGCGCTCTGATAGAGCGCCTGCAGGTCGCCGCCCGACCAGAAATCGCGTTCGAAGCGTTCAGTTTGCGCGCGGGCCCGGCGGATCGCAAACCACTTGCGGAAGATAAAAGTCCACGACAATAGCGACAGCAGAAGCAGCAGCGCCATGACGGCCTGCGCCAGCAGGCTCGCATTGAGTACGAGTGAAACGATCGACAGATCTTGTGTAGTGTTCATAAAGGTTCGTTTTAACGTCCCGGAAGGGGGCGTCCGGCTGCAAGGTCACTCGAAGCTTGCCGTGAGCAAAACGGAAGCATCGGCGATATTGCAAGCCGAACCATGCTTTGTGTTGCTTGATCGGTATGAGTTCACTGGCCCCGTAACAACGGGGTTCAGTCGTTGTCCGTTGACATGCCGCCATCGTTCACGCTCGGACCGCGCCGCAAAGCAGCGAGAACCGGCGGAGGAATCGCGGCCGGCCGCAGCGCAATGCGATCGACGCAGCCGACCCGGATGGAACCGGAAGCAAGCAGCGTGCCGTCACGCCACGCTTCCTGCGCGAAATCGACAGATGCGCGGCCAAGACGCTCGATTCGGCTCACCACGTTGACGACGTCGTCGAGCCGGGCCGGCGCCCGATAGTCGACTGCGGTGCTGCGCACAATAAAGATTGCGCCCACTTCGTCGACGAGCCGGTTCTGGTCGACACCGCACGCGCGCAGCCATTCAGTGCGCGCCCGCTCAAAAAATTTCAGGTAATTCGCGTAAAACACGATGCCGCCGGCGTCGGTATCTTCGTAGTACACGCGGATTGGCCACGTGAAGCCGATTTCCGTGCCGGGCTGGCTGGTCGACATATTCATGCGGCGCATTTTACCGGAACGCACACCCGCAGGTCTGTTTCAAGATGTGCGTCCCGCCTGGCGGGTCTTAGCTGGAATTTCAACCGCGATGAACCGACAAAGCGGAGAACGATTGGGCCACCGGCATCAGCTCGATCGTGTTGATGTTGACATGGGCCGGGCGGGTGGCGATCCAGTAGATCGAGTCGGCGATATCTTCGGGTGTCAGCGCTTGTACGTTCTCGTACATTTTGGCCGCTTTTTCGTCATTCCCACGGAAACGCACGTTCGAAAACTCGGTGCCGCCGCACAGGCCCGGCTCGATGTCGGTCACCCGCAGCGCGGTGCCGGCCAGATCGGCGCGCAGATTCAGACTGAACTGGCGCACGAACGCCTTGGTGGCGCCATAGACGTTGCCGCCGGCGTACGGCCAGCTGCCGGCAGCCGAACCCAGATTGAAAATGTGGCCGCGGTTGCGCTCCACCATGCCGGGCAGGAGCGCATGCGTGATCTGCACGAGGCCCGTGCAGTTGGTGTCGATCATGGTGTTCCATTCGTCCAGACTCGCCTTTTGTGCCGGCTCGACGCCGAGCGCGAGGCCGGCGTTATTGACGAGTACGTCGAGCGCGGCGAAATCGGCGGGCAACGAGGCCGGCACGGCTTCGACGGCGGCGCGGTCCCGCACGTCGAGCTCATACGGCAGAAGGGCATCGCCGAGTTCGTCGGCGAGCGCCTGCAGGCGGTCCTTACGGCGCGCGGTGGCGACGACGCGATGGCCGCCCTTGACGAAAGCGCGAGCGATAGCGGCGCCAAATCCCGCGGACGCTCCGGTGACGAACACGATCATTGCAGTTTCCTGGTTGGTAGGAGAGAAAGGACCCAAGCCTACTTCCAATGCGGCGCTGCGGCAAGGATGAACGAGCCGTACGAGTGGCTGCGGCAGGGACGCGGAACGGGTTCCGGGGGTGCTTTCGTCAGATGTTTGCGCGCCGCTCGCGGCGACGCCGCAACCGGCTTTCCGAGGGCCCTTCGGGCCTACAGGAAGCTGGTTGCCTATTCGATCCGCTTCCAATAAACTAACGCGCTCACCCCTGCGTGACTGGCGATAGAACCGATTCAAGCAATCGGGTTCAAGGTGGAACAACCCACCGTGAAGCGCAGGGTGCCGTTTTGCCGTTCGCCTGGGCAGCCGTGATCCGCGCGCATTTATCTGCGCTGGCGGTGGCTGTCCTGCCTCGCGTGTGCGGCGACTCTCTATCCGCCACGTCAGGGCTGGCCCAGCCGCCAGCAGCGCTGCGTACCCTCTACGCAAGATTCGGCGCACGATCCGGTCAACCTGAACACACTCAACGGAATCCGTATGTTTGATAGAGCCCAAAGCACCATCGCCAACGTCGATCCTGAACTCTGGAAGGTCATCGAGCAGGAAAACCGCCGTCAGGAAGAGCACATCGAACTGATCGCGTCGGAAAACTACACGAGCCCGGCCGTGATGGCTGCGCAAGGCTCGCAACTCACGAATAAGTACGCCGAAGGGTATCCGGGCAAGCGCTACTACGGCGGCTGTGAATATGTCGACATCGCCGAGCAGTTGGCGATCGACCGTGTCAAACAACTGTTCGGCGCCGAAGCCGCCAACGTGCAGCCGAACTCCGGCTCGCAGGCGAACCAGGGCGTGTTCTTCGCCATGCTCAAGCCGGGCGACACGATCATGGGCATGAGCCTCGCGCACGGTGGTCACTTGACGCACGGCTCGCCCGTCAACATGTCGGGCAAGTGGTTCAACGTGGTGAGCTACGGCCTGAACGAAGCCGAAGACATCGACTACGACGCGGCTGAAAAGCTTGCGCAAGAACATAAGCCGAAGCTGATCGTGGCCGGCGCATCGGCGTTTTCGCTGCGCATCGACTTCGAACGGATGTCGAAGATCGCGAAGTCGGTCGGCGCGTATTTCATGGTCGACATGGCGCACTATGCCGGCCTGATCGCCGCGGGCGTCTACCCGAACCCGGTGCCGCACGCCGACTTCGTCACCACCACCACGCACAAGAGCCTGCGCGGCCCGCGCGGCGGTGTGATCCTGATGAAGGCCGAGTTCGAAAAGCAGATCAATTCGGCAATTTTCCCGGGCATTCAAGGTGGTCCGCTGATGCACGTGATCGCCGGCAAGGCCGTCGCGTTCAAGGAAGCGCTGTCGCCGGAGTTCAAGACGTATCAGCAGCAAGTCGTCGATAACGCGCGCGTGCTGGCTGAAACGCTGGTTAAGCGCGGTCTGCGCATCGTGTCGGGCCGCACCGAAAGCCACGTGATGCTGGTCGACCTGCGCGCGAAGAAGATCACGGGCAAGGCGGCGGAAGCTGCGCTCGGCGCCGCGCACATCACGGTCAACAAGAACGCGATTCCGAACGACCCGGAAAAGCCATTTGTCACGAGCGGCGTGCGTCTCGGCTCGCCGGCCATGACCACGCGTGGCTTCGGCGTCAAGGAAGCGGAGCAGGTAGGTAATCTGATCGCCGACGTGCTGGACAACCCGGAAGACGCAGCCACGATCGAACGTGTGCGTGCGCAAGTCGCCGAGTTGACCCAGCGCTTCCCGGTTTACCGCTAAGCCACCATGCACTGCCCCTTCTGCCGTCACGCGGATACGCAAGTTGTGGATTCCCGCGTATCCGAAGACGGCGCGACGATTCGCCGGCGCCGCCGCTGCCCGGCCTGCGACAAACGTTTCACGACGTATGAGCGGGTCGAGCTGGCGTTGCCGTCGGTCGTCAAGAAGGACGGCAGCCGCACGGAATTCGACCGCCGCAAGATCGTCGCGAGCATGCAACTGGCGCTGCGCAAGCGTCCGGTGGCAGCGGACGCGATCGACGCGGCAGTTGCCCGCATCGAGTATCAACTGCTCGGCAGCGGCGAGCGTGAGGTGCGCAGCGAGCGCCTCGGCGAACTCGTGATGAACGAGTTGCGTGCGCTCGATACGATTGCCTATGTTCGTTTCGCCTCTGTCTACCGGCGCTTCGAAGACGTCTCCGAATTCGAAGACGTGATCGAAGAATTTCGCCGTGCCTCTTCTCCTCCCAAGCCGACCCGCAAGCGCTGATTGCTGCCGCGCCTGAGGGTGCGCTCCAGATTCTGTTTTCCGCTGCGTAGGTTCGCGCATCTGCATTTCCGTTCCCGTTATGGTTCGTCACGCGTGCATTTTTGCGCGGGCCAGCGTCTGAGTGCCACCTGGCCATTCGGCCGATTGTTGACTCGTTTGCGAATCGATAGATTGGTTGCATTCTTTGAAACGATCAGGGATGCAGATGAAATGGGATGCAGTCTGTTTGCGGCCGCGCCGCGGCTTTACGCTTGTCGAAACGCTGGCTGTTGTCACGCTGCTGGCGATCATTGCGGTGATGGCCACGCCATCGTTCGTTGCGTGGCACTTGCGAGACCAGGTCGACGCGCGTGCGAAAGCGCTCGCTTCGACACTGGCCTATGCGCGCAGCGAAGCATTGCGCCGCGGTGCGCGCGTCACGGTGTGCCGAATCGACGCCGCGCGGCATTGTCTTGCTGCGGGACAAGCCTGCGGCAACGGCGTCACCGACTGGTCGTGCGGCTGGGCCGTATTGGCCGATCGAGACGGCACGCTCTCGCTACTGCGCGCGCATCCTTTGCTCGCAGCGGTCAGCATCACGGGGACGCAGACAAATCTCACGTTTACGCCGCCAGCGGGACAGCTGATCGGCACCTTCCGCAGCTTTGATATCGCGCCGCGCGTGCCGTCGAAAGCGACTCAGGGCGACAGGTGGCGGCGCTGCATCCGCGTTGCGGCGGGCGGGCGCGCGCGGATCGTCGAGGGCGCATGTGGAGCCGCATCGTGAGCCGATACCCGTCGAATTCACGGAAGCGCAACTGTCCGATGAGGCGCTTGACAAGGCGCACTGGCAGTTCGCTGATTGAGGTGATGCTGGCCGTTGCCCTGATGGCGGTGACTGCGCTCGGCTTGATCGCCGGTCAATTGTGGACCGCGCGCGAAGCGCGTGCGATGGCAATGCGCGAGCACGCAGCATGGATAGCCGATTCCGTCGCCGAAGCGATGCGCGAACCCTCAGCAGGCGACTCTGCAATCAGGCCATGGAGCGCGCGCGCAACGGCCCTGTTGCCGCACGGCGAAGCGTCGGTGGAGGAAAGCAGCGGTGTGTCCGCCGCACGTGTCACGTGGACTGCGCTGCGTGACATGCCGCGCGCCGACGATGTCATCGACAAGCCCGAGTCGTGTGGCGCTGCGAATATCCCTGCGGGCTCCTCTTGCGTAGCCTTGGCGTTCGCAAAATGACGCAACGTATGTATATCGCGCGTGGCCATACGCTCGTTGAGTTTGTGATTGCAATTGCGCTGGGACTAGTGGTGACCGCTGGTGCAGTCTCGCTTTATACAACGCAGCGTAACGTGTTTGAGCGCTCGGCCGATGCGATGCGGATCCGCGAAGCGGGCCTGACCGCGCTTACGCTGATGGGCCAGCAACTTCAAATGGCCGGCTTCGTGCCGGCGGACGTCGTGAGGTTCAATAGTCCGCCGCCGCTATTCGGTTGTTCGGGCGGCCGTCCGATCGGTGCGGACGACAGCGTTGCTTGCGAGGCCTTGCCGAGCCGCTCGGACGGCATCGCGGTTCGTTATGTAGGGGACAATGTTTCGACGTGGCCGTCAACCACCGGCCAATCAACTGACTGCCTCGGTCAGGCTGTAGCTAACAATAACGCGGCCCTCGGCGGGCAGGGTGTGTTGGTGGTCAATCGATACTTCGCCAGGATCAGCGGGTCGACGGGCGAGCCCGAACTTTACTGTGAAGGCAATGGCAAGACGGGGTCCGCTCAGCCGCTGGTCGAGGGCGTCGAGCGCGTGCGACTCAAGTATTGGCTGCCCGGCGGGCAGACCGCAATAGATGCGGTGGCAGTGACGGCCGATCAATGGGCAAGGATTGTCGCCGTCGATCTCTGCGTGCTCGTCCGCGGGGCGCCGGGAGGGCGGCGCGTGCGCTATGTCGATTGCGACGGTGTGAGCGCGCTTGGTACCGATATGCGGGCGCGTCAGGCCTTCTCGCGGCGGGTAGCGATACGCAATCACGCGGAGGATTCCCTGTGACAGGAGGATCTTGCCATTCAATGCACCGCGCGCAGTCGGTTCAGCGGAATCCAGACGTGCATGTTGCGACAGTAGATGGAAGGGGAAAGCGCATCACGCAACTGGAGCGCCCGGGCTTGTCAAATACGCAGTGCCGTTTCGTGCGACTGACTCGCGGAATATGCCGGGGACGCTTCGTATGCAGGGAACGCGCGCCGCGCCGCGAGCAGCCGGGACATCTGGCGCCGCTTATCCGCGTCAGTCGCGGATCACGCGCTCGCAATAGCGGCACCGTCCTGCCGATCGTCCTGCTGATTTCCGCGATGATGTTGACCACCTCCGCGGCCTGGTTCGAAACATCGCTTGCGGCGGCGCGCGGTAGCCGCAACGTGCGCGACTATTTGCAGGCATTTCATGCCGCGGATTCGGCGCTGACCTTATGTGCCCGGAATGTGGTCGCCGCGGCAGCTTTCGAGTCGCCGCCAGTGGCGTCGCTCTCACCCGGCGAGCCCACGCAATGGAAGCAAGAAGCCGCGTTCGATGCCGGGGCCGTGGCGCCCGTCGCGCGATGGCCCGGATCGCTGCGAGCGCCGCAATGTCTGATCGAAGCGTGGCGTCTGGGTACTCGCGTCGATGCACGAGCCTATCTACTGACTTCGCGCGGCTTCGGCCGGACCAAGGAATCGCAGGTGTGGTTGCAAATGGAACTCGTGATCACAGGCGAACAGATCGAACGCCATTGGCGTCGCGTCGCCGCACGCCCATTTTGACGGGAGGCTCATGACAAGGCAGCACACATCGGCATTTACGCTGCTGGAACTGATGATCGCGCTGGCGATAGCTGCGACGCTGGTGGTGTTTGCCGTGCCTTCGTACCGGAGTCATGTCGCGCGGACACACCGGGTCGACGCGGCGTCCGCCCTCTATCGGGCAGCGCAATTCGTCGAGGGATCGGCAAGCGATGGCACCGCGACATTGCCGCCGGGTCTGGATCAGGCGCCGCAATTCGGCACGCCAATCTACCGGTTGCACGTGCTGCCGCCGGACGACGCGAACGGTGGCTATTCGGTAGAGGCCGCGCCGACCGAAATCGGCCCCATGCGCGACGATGCTTGCGGCACCTTCACCCTGGACGGAACGGGGCTGCGAGGCAATAGAAGCGGCGCGAACGGTACGGCGCCGGCAAGCGGCGAATGCTGGAACGCGAGCTAGCGCTACTGGAAAGCGCTACTGGATAGCGCTACTGGATAGCGCGGTGTCGGCGAGTTGAAGGGTGCTGGCGCTTCAGTAACCGCTATCGACAGCCTTTTCCTTGTCGGTAGAGGCAGCGGATTCATTCTTCATCTGCTGCCAGATTCGATACGCCTCCCAGCCAGCAAGCGCAAGGCCGCCCCATTTGAGCGCGGGTTTTGCGCCCGCCGCAATGGTCGCGCGCAGCGGCTTGGCCAACACCAGCGAAGCGATCGAACTGATGAATGGATACTGTTTAAGGAGCGCGCCGATATTCCCGGCGTTGAGGAAACGCGCCTTCGGTCCAGTGCCCACGCGCATGCCACCGAACCCCGGCAGAATGAATTTGAGCCAGCTGAAGTGCGTGACTGCCTGCCGCAATTCGATGGTCGCCTGGGCAAGTTCCATGCGCTCGACATCCGCGCGCACCAGCAGCAATTCCTTGCGCAGCGCTCGCAGGTGCGGCGCACTCAGATCTTTGGCCTGGTGGCGCTTGTTGCGGAATGCGGTATCGGGATGGGTTTGGCTCATGGCGTGTCGGCGGCAGTGGAAATGGGGCGGTACAACAGTGCTGCAAATCGCTCGAGGTGTTTGATGATGCTAAGTATCCGTAAAGGCGCAGAGGGCGGTCGACGCACGCGCATAAGCCTCTTATGCCTGCCGTATCACGGCTTGCGGAACAGGTCGCGGTCTTTTTCGAACTCGGCAAGCGTGGCTTCGAACACTATTGGGGCATTGCGCAAACCGCTGCGCGCTTTCAGTGCACAGGCTATTCCTGCAATCGCATAAACCGCTGTGATGCCGGCGAGCGCTTGCCATCGGTAGGTGTCCCAGAACGCGATGGCAATCAGTGCTGTTAATGCGATCAATGCCATCGTTGCGAGCATCATGGCCGCGAGACCGAGGAACAGCACACCGATCAGACGGTCTTTTTCTTCGGCGAGTTCGATGCCGACCAGTTCAAGCCGCGTTTGCATAATGGCAAACACGGATCCGATGATGCGGCGCAACGGACTATGTTCGCCGTGCTGCGATTGTGTTTCTATCGTCATGGCTTTGGGCGTTGCGCGTGAAAACCTAACCGGCGCGTGAAAACGAGCGCGCCAAGAGAAGCGGACCGGCCATACGCGCGCCGGTCAACTCGATTCGCTGATGTGCCGGACGCGATTCGCCCGGCAGCGTAACCCATGTTACTTGCGGTTGATCAACAGCCCCAGTAGTACGCCGGCGCCCGCGGCGATGCCGATGGATGCCCACGGATGCTCATGCACGTAGTCGTCGGTGGCACGGGCGGCCTTCTTGCCTTTCTCAACCACCACGACCTGGACGTCAGCCGCCTTTTCTTTGGCTTGCTTCAGGCGCGTAAGCGCCGTTTCACGCAGTTCCGAAGCGCGCTCGCCGGTGGCGCTCGCGGCCTGTTTCAGCAAATCTTCAGCGTCCGCGAGGACGGTTTTGATATCCGACATCAATCTCTCCTTGTTGACTTCCGACATTGACAGCTCCCTTCGTATCACGCCACGCGTGAATCGTAACCAAAGAAACGGCTGCTGGCGAGCGCAGTGCTCGATTCATGAAAACGAACGCATGAACCGTTCCTGGTTGGAGCAACGCCTTAAAAACTCCACATCTGCCGCACCCTGCAGCAAAGTTTGCCTAAGATGGAGTTGATCTGTCCCGCAAAGTTTCCACTAAATCGGTGAAAATTACAAAAACGCATAAAGTAGTGACGCGATGTTCGTTCGTTATGGTCCGCCGCTCCCGTATGCTGTACTTTGGGTAGGCGCGCTTTAGCAGAGCATCGCTCGCGCTGAATGTCCGAATACAATCAAGGAGCTGCATCATGAGTCTACGTCTTGGCGACATCGCACCGGATTTCGAACAGGAGTCGAGTGTCGGCCGCATCAAGTTCCACGAATGGCTGGGCGATAGTTGGGGCGTGCTGTTCTCGCACCCTGCTGATTTCACGCCGGTCTGCACGACCGAGCTGGGTTTGACGGCGAAGCTGGCCGGCGAATTCGAGAAGCGCAATGTGAAAACGATTGCGTTGTCGGTCGACAGCGCGGAGTCGCACAAGGAATGGATCAAGGACATCAACGAGACACAAGCGGCCAATGTCGGTTTTCCGATTCTCGCCGACGGCGATCGCAAGGTCGCTGAGTTGTACGACATGATCCACCCGAATGCCAATGAAACCCTCACGGTCCGGTCGCTGTTCGTGATCGATCCGAAGAAGAAAGTGCGTCTGATCATTACGTACCCGGCCAGCACCGGGCGCAACTTTGACGAAGTGCTGCGCGTGATTGACTCGCTGCAACTCACTGACAATCACTCGGTCGCCACGCCCGGTAACTGGAAGCAGGGCGATGACGTGGTGATCGTGCCGTCGTTGAAGGACGAAGAAGTGATCAAGCAGAAATTCCCGAAAGGCTACAAGGCGCTGCGCCCGTACCTGCGTATGACACCGCAGCCGAACAAGTAAGCAGCTGATGCGTCACGAAGCGCGCCGTTAGCCTCACTGCGGCGCGGCAACGGGAAAAGGCCGGTTCAAAAGAACCGGCCTTTTTCTTTTCATACTTTTCGACCCGACAGCCAGGACTAATCGCCGTCGAAGCAATCAGCGCATCAGAAAAACGCTTGAATGCCGGTCTGCGCGCGCCCGAGAATCAGCGCGTGAATATCGTGCGTACCTTCGTACGTGTTCACCACTTCCAGATTGACCAGATGCCGTGCGATGCCGAACTCGTCCGAGATACCATTGCCGCCGAGCATGTCACGCGCGAGCCGTGCAATGTCCAACGCCTTGCCGCACGAGTTGCGCTTCATGATCGACGTAATTTCGACAGCGGCAGTGCCTTCGTCTTTCATGCGGCCGAGACGCAAAACACCTTGCAGGCCAAGCGTGATTTCGGTTTGCATGTCGGCGAGCTTTTTCTGGATCAACTGGTTCGCGGCGAGCGGCCGGCCGAACTGCTTGCGATCCAGCACGTATTGACGCGCCGTGTGCCAGCACGCTTCAGCCGCGCCGAGCGCGCCCCAGGCAATACCGTAGCGCGCCGAATTCAGGCACGTGAACGGACCGCGCAAGCCGCTGACTTCGGGGAAACGGTTTTCTTCCGGCACGAACACTTCGTCGAGCACGATCTCGCCGGTGATCGACGCGCGCAAGCCCACCTTGCTATGGATGGTCGGCGCCGACAGCCCCTTCCACCCTTTCTCGAGAATGAAGCCGCGGATCGAATCCTTGCCGTTTTCTTCGAGCTTCGCCCACACGACGAACACGTCGGCGATCGGCGAATTGGTAATCCACATCTTCGAGCCCGACAGCGAATAGCCGCCGTCGACCTTCTTCGCCCGCGTGACCATGCTGCCCGGGTCGGAGCCGTGGTTCGGTTCGGTCAGGCCGAAGCAGCCGATCCATTCGCCGGTGGCGAGCTTGGGCAGGTACTTCTGCTTTTGCGCTTCCGAGCCGAATTCGTAGATCGGCACCATGACGAGCGACGACTGCACCGACATCATCGACCGGTAGCCGGAGTCGACGCGCTCCACTTCACGCGCGATCAGACCATACGCCACGTAGTTCAGGCCGGGGCCGCCGTATTGCTCGGGAATCGTCGGGCCGAGCAGGCCGAGTTCGCCCATCTCGCGGAAGATCTCAATGTCGGTCTTCTCATGACGGAACGCCTCGAGTACGCGCGGTTGCAGCTTGTCCTGCGAGTAAGCGGCGGCGGCGTCGCGCACCATGCGTTCGTCTTCGGTGAGTTGCTGATCCAGCAGCAACGGGTCTTCCCAGTGAAACTGCGCGGCCTCTGCCATGACGTATCTCCTGATTCCTTGCTTGGCTAAAACTTGCTTGAGCTTGACTTAAGTTCCGCTATGCGAAACAATGTTTTGCAAACCACGTCCGAGTGTACCACCCCATGACGCCCGTATCTACTCTCTCCGAACCACTCGACGAGCGCAAATTCGTCGTCGCCCTCGCACGTGGGCTGGACTTGCTGCGCGCGTTCAAGCCGGGCGAAACGATGCTCGGCAATCGCGATTTCGTCGAACGCACGGGTTTGCCGAAGGCGACCGTCAACCGTCTGGCCTACACGCTGACCGTGCTCGGCTATTTGCGGCTCGACGAAACCCTGGGCAAATATGCGCTGGATGCCGGCGTGCTGTCGCTCGGTTTCGCATTGCTCTCGGGAACGGACACGCTTGAACTCGCGCGTCCGCATATGCGCACCTTTGCGCGCGAAGTGGGCGCGGCGGTGTCGCTCGGATGCCGCGACGGCCTCGATATGATTTATCTGGAGACGATTCGCAGCGAGACCGCGCTGACGCTCGGGCTCGCCTCCGGTTCGAAACTGTCGATGCTGACCAGTTCGATGGGGCGTGCATATCTGGCAGTGCAGCCGTTGGACGTGCGCGCCGCATTGCTGGCCGAGCTTAGGAAGGGCGCCGGCAAAGAGGGTGCTGCATTGCTGGCAGATGCCGAAAAGGAAATCGAGGCCTTCGCACAGGAACGCTGCTGCTATTCGTTCCGCGCATGGCATGACGACGTGAATGCGGTCGCGGTGCCGTTTCGCGAGCCGCGCGAAGGCCGCTGGCTGGTGCTGAGTTGCAGCGGGCCGGCGTCGTCCATGGGGGAGGAGGTGTTTCGGGAAACCGTGGCACCGCGCCTGAAGGCATTAGCACGCCGTCTGGGGGATACCGGTTGAGGCGAGTAGCAGCTAACCCAATCACACCGCCCGGTCATGATAATGCGCGGTGAACAACGGCCCTTGCACGAAGCGTACATCGTACTGCTGCAGCGCGAGGAACTGCGGCTCATCCATTACCCGATTGAAGATCAGCGGAATCCGCAGCCGGCTCGCATAGCCGACTAGCGGCTTCACCATCGCATCGCGCAACGCGATCGCCGCATCCATCTTGATGAAGTCGAGCCGCGCCGTTTCCGACACCGACAGAATCTGCCCCGCGTTCGACAGATTGCCCGCCACCTTGAAGCCATAGCGCTGATAGCTCGTGGTCAGATAGCCGAGGAATGTCTTGTGCGCGACCGCTGCCGCCGGCAACTCGATCACTACCCGCGAAGGGTTCAGGCCGAACGACACCAGCACCGTGGAAAAATGCCGTCCATGGTCGTACTTGACGCTCTTGAGCAGCCGCTCGTGCACGCGCAGAAACAGCAGCCCGTGCCGTTGCGCGCCGAAGAAATTGATCGCGTGCAGCGCACGTGACATGCGGTCGAGTGCGACCAGTTCCTGATCGTCGGCGACACGGTCGAATGGATCGAAGACATCGAAAGGCGCGCCGTCGAGACGCTGCGTGACCGCCTGAAACCCGAGCTCGTCACCGAAACGATCCACGCCTTCCGCACCCGACGACAACGACTGCGCCAACGCATGCACGCTGATATCGAAGATCGGCTCATAGGCACTGGCGAGTTCGACGCCGCCGAACTGCGCCAGCGCGATCTCGCTATGCACGCCTGTTCCCATCACCAGATGTTCGCCGAGAAAGGGGTGATCGGCGGCGCGTTTAATCAGGTTGCGGATGGTCGGCGGAATCATGTAGGCAAATGGATGGCAATAGGTGCGCGCTGAGCGCTCGGCAACGCGACTCAGTTGCCGCATCCATTGATGGTAGCAGTCCGCGTCGCGCGCACTTGAACAAAATGCTCATAACGTTATCGGTCGAACGCTTGTCATCACAGGCTGCCGGGGTTTTCGCGGCACGCTTCCAGGGTATACGTTAATTTCACTATTCGTAATTGGTTTTACTATACGTAAATTGCAGCGCGGCTGCAGTGACGGTTGCGTCTGCGTTGCCTTCGCCGGAAAGGGAGCGTTTCCTGATCGCCGCCTGAGCCTGCGCCGTGACCGAACAATTCAGTCAGGAAGAGGGGACGACCCAATGAGCGCCAAACCGGCTGCGGCTGCCGCCAATGTGATCGAAGTCGAGCGCGTGCTCGGCGAAACGCATCACCCGGCATTTCAGTTGATGCTGCTCGTGCTATGCGGGCTGTGCCTCGTGATCGACGGCTTCGACGCGCAAGCAATGGGCTACGTCGCACCGAGCGTGATCGGCGAATGGCATGTCTCGAAGGCGGCCCTCGGGCCCGTGTTCAGCGCCAGTCTGTTCGGCATGCTGCTGGGCGCGTTGGGCTTGTCGGTGCTGGCCGACCGCATTGGCCGGCGTCCGGTATTGATCGGCGCGACGTTTTTCTTCGCGTTGTCGATGCTGGCCACGCCCTTCGTCACGACGATCCCCGCATTGATCACGTTGCGCTTCATCACCGGGCTCGGCCTCGGTTGCATCATGCCGAACGCGATGGCGCTGGTCGGTGAGTTCGCCACCCCCGCGCATCGCGTCAAGCGCATGATGCTGGTGTCGTGCGGCTTCACGCTGGGCGCGGCTTTAGGTGGTTTCATCAGCGCCGCGCTGATTCCTGCGTATGGCTGGCGCGCGGTATTCTGGGTGGGTGGCGCAGTGCCCTTGCTGCTCGCGTTCGGGATGCTGGCGGCGTTGCCGGAGTCGCTGCAATTCCTCGTCATCAAAGGACGCAGCGAGCGCGCGTTGCGCTGGCTCGCAAAGTTCGATCCGACGTTGCCGATCGATGCGAATACGCGTGTCGTCGTAAGAGAGAAGGGCAACGGCGGCGCACCCGTCGCTGAACTGTTCCGCTCGGGCCGCGGCCCGGTCACGCTGATTCTGTGGGCGATCAGTTTCATGAACCTGATCGATCTTTACTTTCTGTCGAACTGGCTGCCCACCGTGATGCGCGATGCCGGTTACTCGCCAAGCACGGCGGTGATCGTCGGTACCGTATTGCAGACGGGTGGCGTGGTGGGCACCTTGTTGCTCGGTTGGTTCATCGAGCGTTTTGGTTTTGTGCGCGTGCTGTTCGTGTGTTTCGCGGGCGCGGCGCTGGCGGTCGGCACCATCGGTACGGTGGCGCATGCGTTGCCGTGGCTGTTGCTGGTCGTGTTCGCGGGCGGCTTCTGCGTAGTCGGCGGGCAGCCGGCGGTCAACGCACTGGCCGGTCATTTTTATCCGACCACGCTGCGCTCCACCGGCATCGGCTGGAGCCTGGGTATCGGACGCATCGGTTCGGTGATCGGGCCGCTGGTCGGCGGACAATTGATCGCGCTGAACTGGTCGAACGAATCGCTGTTTCATGCGGCCGCGGTGCCGGTGCTGTGCTCCGCGTTGCTGGTGATCGCGTTGGCCGCGGCAACGCGGCAGCGCGAGCGCCCATCCGAGCCGCAAACGGCCTGAGACAGGCCGCGCAAGTCGACAGATCAAGTATTAACGGAGAACCTTGCATGGATACCCCAACCCGCACACCGAATACCGCCAGCTCGCGGCTCGAAATCGAGCCGGGCTATCAGTCGGGCTTCGCGAACGAATTCGCGACGGAGGCCTTGCCGGGCGCGTTGCCCGAAGGCCGCAATTCGCCGCAGCGCGCGGCCTATGGCTTGTACGCCGAGCAACTGTCGGGCACCGC
This sequence comes from Paraburkholderia sediminicola, assembly GCF_046030555.1. Taxonomy (GTDB): domain Bacteria; phylum Pseudomonadota; class Gammaproteobacteria; order Burkholderiales; family Burkholderiaceae; genus Paraburkholderia; species Paraburkholderia sediminicola_E. The sequence continues at coordinate 166,941 of NZ_JAQQCH010000016.1, forward strand.
GTTCACCGCGCCGCGTGGCCACAACCGCCGTTCGTGGCTGTACCGGATTCGTCCGGCGGCAGTCCATATGCCGTTCACGCAACTGCCTTCGGACCGGCTCGTCGCCAACTTCGCCGAGGTGCCACCGACACCCCCGAACCAGCTGCGCTGGGATGCGTTGCCGATGCCCACCGCACCGACCGATTTCGTCGACGGCTGGTTGACGATGGCGGGCAACGGCTCAGCCGAAGGGATGAACGGTTGCGCGATTCACCTGTACGCAGCAAACCGCTCGATGAAGGATCGCTTCTTCTACAGCGCCGACGGCGAATTGCTGATCGTGCCGCAGGAAGGCCGGCTGCATATCGCGACCGAAATGGGCCAACTCGATGTCGAGCCGTTCGAGATCGCGGTGATCCCACGCGGCGTGCGTTTCGCGGTGAGCCTGCCGGACGGCACCGCGCGCGGCTATATCTGCGAAAACTTCGGCGCGTTGCTGCGTCTTCCGGATCTCGGCCCGATCGGCTCGAACGGATTGGCCAACCCGCGCGACTTCCTCACGCCGCATGCCGCGTATGAAGACCGCGAAGGCGACTTCGAACTCGTTGCCAAGATGAACGGCAATTTGTGGCGCGCGGACATTGGTCATTCGCCGCGCGACGTGGTGGCGTGGCACGGCAACTATGCGCCGTACAAATACGATCTGCGCCGCTTCAACACGATTGGCTCGATCAGCTTCGATCATCCGGACCCGTCGATCTTTCTGGTGTTGCAATCGCAAAGCGATACGCCGGGCGTCGATACGATCGACTTCGTGATTTTCCCGCCACGCTGGCTCGCGGCTGAAGATACGTTCCGTCCGCCGTGGTTCCATCGCAATGTCGCGAGCGAGTTCATGGGCCTCGTGCACGGTGTGTACGACGCCAAGGCTGAGGGCTTCGTGCCGGGCGGCGCGAGTCTGCACAACTGCATGTCGGGTCATGGGCCGGACGCGGATACCTTTGAGAAAGCGTCGCATAGCGATACGTCCACGCCGAAGAAAGTCGGCGACACGATGGCCTTCATGTTCGAAACACGCACGCTGATCAAGCCGACCCGTTTCGCGCTCGAAACTGCGCAACTGCAGGCGCATTACTACGAGTGCTGGCAAGGTCTCAAGAAACATTTCAACCCGGAGCAACGATGAACGCATTGAGCGATCTTCAGGCGACGCTCGATCCGTCGCGCAAGAGCTGGGTCGAGTCGGCTAACGACTCGACCAACGATTTTTCGATCCAGAACCTGCCGTTCGGTATTTTCAGCGACAGGAATAACGACACACGCCGTGTGGGCGTGGCGATCGGCGATGAGATCGTCGATCTGGCTGTCCTCAAGTCTGCCGGCTTGCTCAAGCTTCCGATCGCCTCGGCCGATCCCTTGATTGCGGTGAAGGATCGGGCGTTCGAGCAGGACACCCTCAACGATTTCATCTCGCTTGGCCGCGATGCATGGCGCAGCGTGCGCATCCAGCTGAGCAATCTGTTAGCGCGTGACACGGCCACTTTGCGCGACAACGCAGCCTTGCGTTCGAAGGCGCTTGTGCGTCAGTCTGATGCGCAACTGCATCTGCCTGTGCAGATCCCAGGCTACACCGATTTTTATTCGTCGAAGGAACACGCGACGAATGTCGGCTCGATGTTCCGCGATCCGAAGAATGCGTTGTTGCCGAACTGGTCGGAGATGCCGATCGGCTACAACGGACGCGCATCGTCGGTGGTGGTGAGCGGCACGCCGGTGCGGCGTCCTAACGGCCAGTTGAAGCTGCCGGATCAGGAGCGTCCGGTGTTTGGCGCATGTCGCAAGCTGGATATCGAACTGGAGACGGGTTTCGTGATCGGCGGCGGCAATGTGCTGGGCGAACCGATTGCCTGTGCGGATGCCGAGGCGCACATCTTCGGCGTGGTGCTACTGAACGACTGGAGCGCGCGCGATATTCAGCAATGGGAATATGTACCGCTCGGCCCGTTCAACGCGAAGACATTCGCTACAACGATCTCGCCCTGGATCGTGACGCTCGACGCGCTTGAACCGTTCCGCGTCGAGCAGCCGACGCAGGAGCCGCAGCCGTTGGCTTACCTGCGCCACGATGGCAAGCATGCGTTCGACATCTCGCTGGAAGTGACCCTGCGACCCAAAACGGCGAGGCAGGCAACCACGATCTCGCGGACCAACTTCAAGCACATGTACTGGACGATGGCGCAGCAGCTTGCGCATCACACCGTATCGGGCTGCAATACGCGGGTTGGCGACCTGATGGGTTCGGGCACGATCAGCGGCCCCACTGCAGATTCATGCGGCAGCCTGCTGGAGTCCACATCGAACGGCAAGAATCCGTTGGAATTGAAGGAAGGCGGCACCCGCGGGTTTATTGAAGACGGCGACGAACTGAAGCTCGCCGGCTGGTGCCAGGGCGATGGGTACCGTGTGGGCTTCGGGACATGTGTGGGAGAGATTTTGCCGGCGCGGAAGTAACGAGCGGGGCAAAAGTAACGGCACCAATGAAGCCGCCGGCACGCAAGAAAACGGGGAAGCCATGATGGCTTCCCCGTTTGAGTATCGGCAGCACAGCACAGCACAGCACAGCACAGCACAGCACAGCACAGCACAGCACAGCACAGCACAGCACAGCGCGCACAACGCGCACAACGCGTCCCGACGTCAAACACGGAGGTGTGCCGGGGCATCTCGCCGAGGCAAAGCCGAGGGCTTGCGCTGACGCATAGACGAAGCCCTTGGCTAAGGGATGGACCGTTCCGGCGAGCACGTAGTGCGAGACGGGAGGTGAGACGGCTTTGTCACCGAGGCGGAATGTGCGAGAACACAGATTCCAGATGTGCCACTACCGCGACTGCGCGGGGGACCCGCTTAAGAATTAGCGGTGCAAAGCCGCTTTCTTTGCTTATCTTTCTTTGCGGCGGCAAAGAAAGTAAGTGCCGCCCCGCACAGGGGCAACACTAATAGACCAATAACAATTCAAGGAAAGGCCAACGCCACAGGCAACCAGACACAACGCGCCGAGCAGGCAAAAAAACCAACCTCACGACCCAACAACCCGCATCACCGCACGCCGCCTCTCCCACCAAACGGCAGCCAAAAACGCAATCGCGGCAACAAGCAACACCCCCACCATCGCATCATTACCGACCCCCTTCATCAGAGCGCCGGCCACCAACGGCCCACCAAAACTCGCCGCGCTCCACGACGCCCCCACCAGCGAACTCGCCGACACCAGCGCGACGCCGCGAAAACGCTCACCGCAAGCGACCAGCGACAGCGTATAAATCGCCCCAGCCGCAGCGCCGAGCACATAGAGCAGGGGCCAGCACAGCCACGGTGAACTAATCGCCCACGGCAGAAACGGCAGCAGCACCACAACGATCACACCGCAGCCGATATGCACGCGTTCGCGCCCGAGCCGATCGGCGAGCCATCCAATCGGAAACTGCATGGTCGTGTCGCCGAGCAGCAAGGCCGACGCGAACAGGACGGCCACTTCGCTAGTAATGCCATGCGCCATCGCAAAGAGCGGCAGTAACGACAGCGCGATCGTATCGAACAACGCGAAAAAACCCGTGCCGATGACGAGCGCCGGCATCTGCGGAAGCACATGGCGCCAGCTGCCGTGCGCGGCATGTTCATCCTCCGACGCTTGCGGCGTTTTGCGGATGCTGGCGAGCGCCGGCAAAGCCAGCAGGAAGATCGCGCCGCAAATCAGGAAGCGCCAGTGAGTCAGCATATCGATCTGGCTGACGAGTATCGGGCCCGACATCTGGAACAGCGTGAAGTTGGTCGCGTAGATCGCGACGACCCGACCGCGGGTGGCGTCGTCGGCGAGCTGATTGACCCATGCTTCGCCGATCGTGAAGAGCAGCATCAGCGCCGCGCCGCAGAGTACGCGTAACACGGCCCATAGCCACAGGTTCGAGGTGAGTTGCATCATTGCGGTGGCGAGCGCAACCACCAGCACCGCACTGACGATCACCTGGCGGCCGCCAAAGCGCGCCGCGATCCAGCCGGCCAGCGGCACGACGATCAGGCCGCCGCCTGCCTGCGCGGCGGTTAGCAGGCCGACCACGTCGGTGCCATAGCCGGCTTGCGTCAGCGCAAGGGCAGTGAGGGGCAGCGTGGCGCCGCTGCCGAGTCCGACGACAGCGACGCTGAGAATGAGTGCGAGGAAATCGCGTGTGAAGATGACTTTCATCGGCCGAGATGCTACTACGGCCTCGAGTCGTAAGCGACCGGCTATATCGTCGCGTGCTACGCAAAAAGCATGGCTAAACGATTACCCCGCCACCGCCATCCGCTGCGCGCGCCGGTCGATCGACACCGACCACAGCGTCAACACCAGCGCGCCGATGGATGTCGCCACGCCGACCCACGGCAGCGTCGTGAGCGGCGCGCCTGCGCCGATCGCCATGCCGCCGAGCCACGCGCCTGTTGCATTGCCGAGGTTGAATGCACCTTGATTCAAGGTCGAGGCCAGATTCGGCGCATGGCTCGCGCGGTCGACGATTAGCATTTGCAGCGGCGGCACGATTGCGAAGGCCAGAATGCCCCATACGAAGATCGTGATCATCGCGGGGATCTCCGCGTGCATCGTGCCGGCGAAAATGGTCAGGATGACAACGATCGCCAGCAGAAACGCGACCAGCGAGGGCATCAGCCGCCAGTCCGCGAGCTTGCCGCCGAGCGTGCTGCCCACCGTCAAGCCGAGGCCGAACAGCAACAGCACGAACGTGACTGCGTGCGGCGTGAAGCCGGTCACGTCTTCGAGAATCGGTGTGATGTAGGTGAAGGTGGAAAACAGGCTGGCCGAGGCGAGCACGCTGATGCCGAGCACCATCAGCACTTGTGGGTTTTTCAGCACGCTGAACTCGTGGACGAGGCTTGCCTTCTGCATTTCGATTTTGGCCGGCAGGCAGACAGCTAGCGCGCCAGCAGCGAGAATGCCGATGCCGGTGACCGCCCAGAAGGTGGCGCGCCAGCCCACCGCCTGACCCAACGCGGTGCCGAGCGGCACGCCGAGCACGTTGGCGAGCGTCAAGCCGGTGAACATCAGCGCGATGGCCTGCGCGCGGCGGTTCGGCGCGACGAGACCCGCAGCGACCACCGAACCGATACCGAAGAACGCGCCATGGCAAAACGCCGTGACGATACGCGCTGCCATCAACACCGCATAACCCGGAGCAATCGCGCACAGCAGATTGCCGACGATGAAGACGCCGATCAGGCTCATCAACGCCTTTTTGCGCGGCATGTTGGCCACGGCGATCGCGACGATCGGTGCGCCAATGGTGACGCCGAGCGCATAAGCCGACACCAGCATGCCGGCGGCCGGGATCGACACGGACAGATCGCGTGCGACATCGGGCAGCAGCCCCATGATCACGAATTCAGTGGTACCGATTCCAAAGGCGGCAACGGCAAGGGCGAGCAGGGGTAAAGGCATGGTGACGGAGCGTGAATCGGCGCGACGGGAAGCGTCGTGCGGCAGGCGCGCGTTTTCGGGGCGAGAACGCATGCGCCATACGAGGGGAAAACAGTAGGGGATTCTACCTAAGTCAAAACCGCCTTGCAGAGCGTCAAGCAGGCTGTTGTTTTTTGCTGAAAGCCGCGCTTGGCGTGCGGTTTGGCGTGCCACCCCGGGGCGCACTCCGGCATGCCGCTTTGCCGCGCATCTCGCTATGAAATGGCACTCTTCTACGGGGTGCTTTCGTCTGACTTGAGGACATTGCCGTGACGGCCGGCGCCCTCGGCGAAACGTGCGGCGCCTGCGGCACCCTCGTTGAATACCGCCTGATAGCCGCCCGCGCCTTCGCGCCGCAGCGCCTCGGCGAGATACTCAAGCGTGCTGTTTTCCAGCGCGGAGCGCCGGTCCGCCAGCAGCGCCGCCTGCGGAAAGGCCGCCAGTTCAGCGGCCAACCGCTCAGCCGCCACGCGTGCTTCGCCCTTGCGCACGAGGCGGTTGGCAAGACCGATGCCGAGCGCTTCCTGTGCCTCCACCGCGCGGCCGGTCAGAATCAGATCGAGCGCCCGCGACAACCCGATCAGACGCGGCAAGCGGATCGTGCCGCCATCGATCAGCGGAATCCCGACGCGTCGGCAGAACACGCCCAGTACGGCATCTTCTTCGACAACTCGCAGATCGCACATCGCGGCCAGTTCGAGGCCGCCCGCGACCGCATATCCAGCAATCGCGGCAATCACCGGTTTGCTGAAGCTCATGCGTGTCGGTCCCATCGGACCGGGACCGCTGCCATCGGCGTGCAGTTCATTGCGGCGCGTCTCGTCGGCGAGCGCGGTGAGATCCGCGCCGGCGCAGAAGGTGCCGCCCGCGCCAAACAGCACTGCCGCGCGCCATTCCGGCGCCGCTTCGAAACGCTGGAAGGCGGCGCTGAGCGCTTCCGCCGTGGGACGGTCGACCGCATTGCGCCGCAAGGGCCGTTCGAGCACGATGGTCGCGACGCCGGTGTCCTCGTTGGCTTCGATACGCACATGTTCATTCAGGTTTTGCGTGGTTATCATCGTTATGTCCGTAAGGGTTCGCGTCCGGCCGCACCTGTCGGATGCCCATGCAGTGTGTTCATGCGCTGCGATTAATACCGTTGGTTGTCATGCATCTTTCACAATCGGCTCGTAGCGTTAGCGCTCTTTTAACGCGCTGGCGTTGTTTAGCCAGCTTATCGAGCCTGCCTTTGCCTCTGTCCAATTCATCGCCCGCAGCCGCGCCGGCCTGTGCCGAGACGGTCTGGATCGTGCCTTTGCATGAACATCCATGGTACGACCATGTGCGCCTGAAACGTGTCTTCGTGACTGACGGCACGCGGCATCAAGTGGTTCTTGTCGACGTGCGCAAGCTGCTAGCCTGCGCGGATCGCGACAACACCGATTACGTGCTGAAGCCGGTCGCCGAATGGCATTCGGGCAAGGTGCGCGGCATTCGCGAGTTTCTCGATCCGGAGAATCCGCGCATTCCGCAGATGCCGTACGTGACGATCTCGACGCGTCGGGCGCCGGGTTTGCTGGGCTGGTTCGGTCTCGAGCGCGAGGGCGTGGTGGCGTTTCGCAACGGACAGCATCGCGCGCGCTATCTGGCCGATGCGGGTGCGCGCTGGTTTCCGGTGGAAGTGCACGAGCGCGAGGCAGGTTTGCTGCGCGAAGTTTGCGGCGCAGCGGACGACGCCCGCACGGCGCTCCGCCCGACCACCGTGGACAGCGACGGCAACGCCTAACTTCGCGCCTGCACGACGTTGCGTGGGGTGCCGGCCTGCCACCCCGCGACGTTCTCGAGCGTGGTCTGCGCGATCTCGTTCATCGCCTCACGTGTGAAGAAGGCCTGGTGCGCGGTGACGATCACGTTCGGGAACATCAGCAGACGTGCCAGTACGTCGTCCTGCAACGGCAGATTCGAGTGGTCCTCGAAAAAGAGGCCGCCTTCTTCCTCGTACACGTCGAGTCCGAGATGGCCGAGCTGGCCGTCTTTCAACGCGCCGATCAGCGCGTTGCTTTCGACAAGGCCGCCGCGCCCGGTATTGATCAGCATCGCGCCGCGCTTCATCTTCGCGAGTGCGGGACCGTCGATCAGATGGTACGTGTCGGGCACCAACGGGCAATGCAGGCTGACGACGTCGCTTTCAGCCAGCAGCGTGTCGAGCGGCACGTAGCGGGCGCCGAGCGCGAGCAGGTCGTCGGCCGGTGTGCCGGGATCATGGGCCAGCACCTGCATGCCGAAGCCCGCCATGATGCGGCCGAACACGCGGCCGATCATGCCGGTGCCGATCACCCCCACGGTCTTGCCGTGCAGGTCGAAGCCGAGCAGCCCATGCAGCGAGAAATCGCCTTCGCGTGTGCGAGCGACCGCGCGCGGCAAACGCCGGTTCAGCGCCAGAATCAGACCGACGGCATGTTCGGCGACTGCGTGTGGCGAGTAGGCCGGCACCCGTGCAACTGTGATGCCGAGACGTTCGGCAGCCGCCAAGTCGACGTGATTGAAGCCCGCCGAGCGCAGCGCGATCATGCGCGTCCCGCCGGCATGGAGACGTTCCAGTACAGCGCCGTCGACGTTGTCATTAACGAATGGGCAGACCACTTCATAGCCCTGCGCGAGGATCGCGGTTTCGACATCGAGATGCGATTCCTGGAAGTGCAGTTCGTAGCGATGCGCGGCGTTGGCTTCGCCGAAGGTATCGCTGTCGTATTGGCGGCTGCTGAACAGGATCATGCGCATGGATGGCTCCGAAAGAAGCGTGCCGCGTGGTGAATGCCGACCCACGCGTGGTATGCGGGCAGGTCAGTATATCGGCTCTTTATCGTAATGGCCGCCGCGTGCGGTGCACGGTCCGAAAATCATTTCAGTCTTTACTAAAGATCATCTTTTGCGAAGTGGAAAGGGCCGCACTCGAAAATCATATTGACAGCGATGCCGATCTACAATAATTATAAAAAAGCAGTACCAAAAAAGCATGTACAAATCGTGCTAAAAGACCGGCCACCAGCAGAGCAGCCTTTTTCAAGGTGTTGGGTAAACTTCGCGAGGAATGCGTGACTGTCGAGCTTGCTGAAAACATCCCACTATCGTCGCTGCACCGCGGCGTATCTTCTTTGGCGCCTGGAGCGTCATGTCATTGCCATAAACTTTTCATTCAATGGCATCCAGTTATGCCGGATGCGTAATTCCTGTGTCGTGGCGAATCGGATCAAATTTTTTTAAATGCCAGAGAGATTTTTCATCTTTCTGCCAATAAACCGTAAATCGGCGAGCCAACATGATCGGTGAATTGCTGAGATCTCAACCGGAGATCGCGCTGTTCGCAAGCCTCGCAATCGGATACTTCATTGGTTCGTTTCGCGTGGGGCCAATTCAACTCGGTGGCGTCTGCGGCACGTTGATCGTGGCCTTGTTACTGGGCCAGACGGGCGCGCGGCTGGCCCCCGATCTGAAGAACATTGCCTTTGCGCTGTTTATCTTCGCGCTGGGATTCACCGGCGGCCCGCAGTTCTTTGCCAATATCGGCCGGGGTTGGCGCTACGGTTTGTTGTCGGTCGTCGAGATCGTGTCGGTGCTGATGCTGATCCTGATCGCGGTCTTCGCGATGCGGCTCGACGCCGGCACGGCGGCCGGCCTGCTCGCCGGCGCCGCCACGGAGTCGGCCGTGATCGGCACGGCTTCAGAGGCGATTGCCAAGTTAGGCTTCGGCGACGCAGAGACGCTGCGTCTGCAGGCCAACATTGTGACCGCGTACAGCGTGAGCTACCTGTTCGGCCTGATCACCATCGTCCTGTTCACCAGCCAGTTCGCACCGCTCCTGCTGCGTGTCAATTTGCGCGAGGAAGCCGAGCGCGTGTGGCACAAGCTCGGCGGCGACAGCGCGTTCGGCGACGGACAGCGTTCCGCCGCGCCGGCGCTCGTCGGCCGCGCCTTTCGGGTCGGCACGGCGGCTGGTTCCACGATCCTGGCGCTCGAACAGCAGCACGGCTTCAACCTGACGATCGCGCAGCTCCAGCGCAACGGCGCGGCCGTGCCGGTCGAGCCGCAACTGACGCTGGCGATCGACGACCTCATCTTCGTGGCAGGGCGGCGTGAAGCGATTGTCGCAGCGGCCGCCAGCCTCGGCGAAGAAGTGGAGGGTGCAACCTTCGGTCAGCTCATCGCGGAGAAGCTCGATGTGGTGCTGACGCGCCGCGAGGCGCACGGGCTGACGGTCGCGCAGGTGCGCGAACGGGCAAAGCCGGAAGAAGGCCGGGGCGTCTATATCGCGGCTGTCACGCGGCTCGAAACCACGGTGCCCGCGCTGCCCGGCACCGAGCTCAATCGCGGCGACGTGCTGACACTGGTGGGTGCGAAAGCCGACGTCGAGCGCGGCGCGCGGCATCTCGGCTATGTGCTCGCCGCGACCCAGAAAACCGACTTCGTCTATCTCGGCCTGGGCGTGTTGGTCGGGATGGCGATCGGCCATCTCGGTGGACGCATTGGCGGTGTGTCGATCGCGCTCGGCACGGGTGGCGGCTGCCTGCTGTCGGGCCTGCTGTTCGGCTGGATCCGGTCGCGCTATCCGTTAGTCGGCTCGCTGCCTTCGGCCGCCGCGCAAATTCTCAAGGACTTCGGCCTTGCCACCTTCATCGCGGCGGTCGGTCTGTCTGCGGGACCGGACGCCATCAAGCTGGTGCGTGAATACGGTCTGGCGCTGCCCGTTGCCGGCATTCTGATGGTGCTCGTGCCCGGCTTGCTGTCGCTCTGGATCGGCCGCGTGTTTCTCAAACTCGAAGCGCCCATGCTGCTCGGCGCCATTGCCGGGCAGCAATGCAGCACGCCGGCGATTAGCGCGCTGGTCGGCGTAGCCGGCAATTCGACGCCGGTGATCGGCTACACGATCACCTACGCACTCTCGAACATTCTGTTGCCGTTAATGGGGCCGGTCGTGGTCGGCCTCGCCGGGAAATTCGGCTAGGCGAGCAGATGGGCTGCGCGCGGCGTGGCGCGCAGCCGACCGCATGCGGATGCCATGAGGTCCGTTTGCACATGCAGCATCCAGTACTCAATATCGCAAACTATCTAGCGAGGGCACGATGGACTGGCTACATCACATTTTTCAGAAATCACCCGAGATTGCGCTGTTTCTGTCGCTTGCAGCCGGTTACTTCATCGGGCAGATCAACTTCGGTAAATTCCAGTTAGGCGGCGTAGGCGGTTCATTGCTGGCGGCAGTCGTGATCAGTCAGGCGGGTGTGACGATCGACAACGGCGTGAAGTCGGTGATGTTCGCCGTGTTCATTTACGCGGTCGGTTACGACTCCGGGCCGGGCTTTTTCAACTCGTTGAACCGCAAGACGCTGCGTGAAATCGCGATGGCGGTGTTTCTCGCCGTCTCCGCGCTGGTCACCGTGGTGGTCTGCGCGAAGCTGTTCCATTTGAACAAGGGCCTTGCGGCGGGGCTCGCGGGCGGTGCGCTGACGCAGTCGGCGATCATCGGCACGGCCGGCGATGCCATCGCGCGTCTCGGTCTGCCTGCCGATCAGGTCAAGTCGCTGCAATCCGACGTGGCCATCGCGTATGCGGTGACCTACGTGTTCGGTTCGCTCGGCGCGATCATCGTCTGCGTGAACATCCTGCCGAAGTTCATGGGGCAAGGTTTGCGAGAGGCGTCGATCGAGGCGGAAAAGGAACTGTCTTCAGGTTCGTCGTCACTCGGCGCGGGGCAAATTCGTGCTTTGCCCGAACTGGTGGGCCGTGCGTACAAGATCGATGTCAGCGCCGGCAAAACGGTCAAGGCAATCGAGACCCAGCATCAGGACATGTTGACGATCGAGAAGATCAGGCGTGACGGGAAGAACCTCGAGCCAACACCCGATCTGACCTTGCAACTCAACGACGAAGTGCTTGTCGTGGGCCGCCGTGAGGCGGTGGTCGCCTTCGGCGCGAATGGCAACGAGATCGCCAACGTCGACGACATTGGCGTCGTGATGCAGACACGCGAAGGCGTGTTCACGCGCAAAGGCATGAACCACACGACGATCGCCGCCGCACGCGAAGTCGTGGATCGCGACATGCGCCACGGCGTCTTCATCCAGAGCGCCTCGCGTGCCGGCCAGCCGCTGCCGATTCTGCCCGAAACCAAGCTCGAGCACGGCGACGTCATCACTTTCTACGGTTCGCCTAAGGACACCAAACGCGCCGTCGATGCAGCCGGCTACGAGCTGCCGTATAGCAACAAGACCGACTTCATCTATATGGGCGTCGGCCTCGTGCTCGGTCTGCTGATCGGGCTGATCGTCGTCAATGTGGGCGGCATTCCGCTTACGCTCGGTTCGGGCGGCGGCTGTCTGCTGGCCGGTTTGCTATTCGGCTGGATGCGCGGCAAGCATCCGATGTACGGCGCGATGCCGGCGGCGGCTTCGCAGTTGTTGAAGGACTTCGGTCTCGCGGCGTTCGTTGCGGTGGTCGGCTTGAATTCCGGTTTGCAGGCAGTCGTGACGGTCAAGGCGAGCGGCATGACGATCTTCCTGCTCGGTGTGTTCGTCACGTTGTTCCCGCTGCTGCTGACCATGCTGTTCGGCCGCTATGTGCTGGGCTACAAAAACGCGGCAATTCTGGCCGGCGCGCTGTCCGGATCGCGCAGCGCCAACCCGGCGTTCGGCGGCGTGCTCGACAAGGCGGAAAGCGCCGTGCCGACTGTGCCGTTCGCAATCACCTATGCCATTGCGAACGTCGCGTTGACGTTGCTTGGACCGCTTGTGGTGGGGCTGGTTTAGTCCGGTTTAGCACACGTATCTATCGATCTCTCTCACGCCGGCGGCGACTGAACGGCTACTCACGACGCCGGCGTCATTCACTTGCACATTGGAGAACGCATCATGGCAAAAGAGAAAAGCGACAAGAAACAAGGCGACATGGCGCGAGCCGGCTTGGCGGCGCTCAGCCCGTTCGAACTCAAGGACGAACTGATCAAGGCCGCGGGCGGCGGCGCGGTGGAGCGTGCCGCCAATGCATCGATGCTCAACGCCGGCCGCGGCAATCCGAACTTCCTCGCGACGATTCCGCGCCACGGTTTCTGGCAGCTCGGTCTCTTTGCGATGCGCGAGTCGGAGCGTTCGTTTGCGTTCATGCCCGAGGGGGTCGGCGGCTTCCCGCGCCGCGAAGGACTCACGGAGCGCTTTGATCTGTTCCTGCGCGAAAACAAGGGCGTGGCCGGCATCGACTTTCTGCGCGGCGCGGTGTCGTATGTGCGCGACCAGCTCGGATACTCCGCGGGCGACTTTCTCTATGAAATGTGTGAGGGCATTCTGGCGTCGAATTATCCGGTGCCGGACCGGATGCTCAAGTTGTCCGAACTCATCGTCGGGCAGTACCTGCGCAAGGAGATGATCGGCAACCATCCGTTCGTCGGCGAGTTCGACGTGTTCGCAGTGGAAGGCGGCACGGCGGCGATGACGTACATCTTCAACACGATGCGCGAGAATCACCTGATCAAGCCGGGCGACACGATTGCGCTTGGCTTGCCGATCTTCACCCCGTACATTGAAATTCCACGCCTGAACGACTATCAGCTGAACGTCGTCAATGTTGAAGCCACGGTTGAAAGCGGCTGGCAATATTCGAAGAAGGAACTCGACAAGCTGCGCGATCCGAAGGTGAAGGCGTTCTTCCTCGTGAACCCGAGCAACCCGCCTTCGGTGAAGATGGACGACGAGAGCCTTCAATATATCGCCGACATCGTCAAGGAACGCCCCGATCTGATCCTGTTGACCGACGACGTGTACGGCACCTTCGCCGACGACTTCGTCTCGCTGTTCGCGCTCGCGCCGAAGAACACCATCCTCGTGTATTCGTACTCGAAGTATTTCGGCGCAACCGGCTGGCGTCTCGGTGCGATCGCGACGCATCGCGACAACGTGCTCGACAAGCTGATCGGCGAGCTGCCGAAGGACGCGAAGAAGCAGTTGCACGAGCGTTACGAATCGATCACGACCGAACCGGAAAAACTCAAGTTCATCGATCGGCTGGTCGCCGACAGCCGCACTGTCGCACTGAATCACACGGCGGGGCTGTCGACGCCGCAGCAGGTTCAGATGGTGTTGTTCTCGTTGTTCGCGTTGATGGACACGCCCGACGCATACAAGAACGCGTTGAAGCGCCTGATCCGCAAGCGCAAGCAGGCGCTGTACGAAGAGGTTGGTATTTCCTTCGAGGACAACGATCCGAACCAGGTCGACTACTACACGATTCTCGACATCGAGTTCCTTGGCGAGCGCATGTTCGGGCGTGAATTCGTCGACTGGCTGCTGAAGAACACCGAGCCGTCCGAATTGCTGTTCCGCCTCGCGCGTGAAGCCCGCGTGGTGCTGTTGCCAGGACGCGGCTTCGGTACGCAGCACCCGTCCGGACGGGTGTCGCTGGCTAATCTGAACGAGTCGGACTATCGGCAGATTGGCCGTGCGATGCGCAAGCTGATCGAGGAATATGTCGAGCGTTATAACGCCGCAACCGGCAAGAAGCTCGATAAGACCAAGGTGAAGTAACGGGCGACAACTAACGGGTGGGCTGCGACGCTCACCCCGCTCCTTTCGTTGGCGTTGGAAGTTCGTTGCGCGTGCAGTGCCGATATGACATCCCGGGTTCAGTTGAGCTGAATAAGAAGGGTGGGCAATGAACGCCGAACGACGTAGGGGGAGGAGCGATGCATAACCCTGATGCGAAGTGGAGTTTTCATCGGATCGGCGACGTAGTGTGCATCGTCGATATGGGCGGCGCGATGAGTGCGGTTGACTGTATCGAGGACATAGTCGGTGATTTGCGTAATGGTGGTGATCTGCTTGGCATCAGGCGTTGCATCTGCTGCGATAGCGAGGGCATGTGGCAACAAGCCTTGCTCTCCGACACGCAAGAGTTTCTTGGTTTTGCGGCGGCGCGGACAAATTCGCTGTGTACGGCGCTATTACTCGTCGGTATTGAAACGCTGCCGGTGACAACGCGATCTCACATCGGATGAAGCGTTATCCCGCTGTCATTTCTGCGGATGAACACGCGGCACGAAACGACTCGCCGCCCGTGCTGTTAAAAAACTTGCGTAATTTCCCTGATCGGTGAATGATCGAAAACCCGGCCTTGCCAGCGTCAACGTTGGCGAGGCCGTTGCACCTTGAAATCCTCTTATCGATCATGGCGACCATTACTCCTCTCGCAGTGCCCTGTCCGGTTGTCGAATCACTCGACGCTATCCTTCCCGAAGAACCGTTGCTGATGATGGGCGCCGGCCCCGTGCCGATTCCCGCCGCCGTCGCGAAGGCCAATACGGTGGTGATCAATCACCTGGGCGCCACGATGGTGAAGGTGATTGGCCAGGTGAAGACCATGGCGCGCTACGTATTCCAGACGAATTCGAAGTGGGTGCTTGGCGTCGCGGGGCCGGGTTCTGCCGCGATGGAAATGGCGATCTCCAATCTCGCGTGGGAAGGCACGAGCGTGTTGAGCATCAGGAACGGCTTTTTCAGCGAGCGGATGGCGGAAATGGGTCGACGCGTCGGCGCGCACGTGAGCACGCTCGACGTCGACGACGGCACGGTGGCGAGTCTCGAAAGTGTGGCTGATGCGATCCGCCGCGAACGTCCCGAGATCGTGACGATCGTGCAGGGTGAGACGTCCAATACGGTGTGGAACCATCATTTGAAGGACATCGCGGCGCTCGCGAAAGCAGCCGGCGCGCTGGTCATTGTCGACGCGGTGTGTACGCTAAGCACGATGCCGTTGGAGATGGACGCGTGGGGTATCGATGCGGTTATTACGGGAGGGCAGAAGGGTTTGTCTTCGATCCCGGGTGTATCGCTGATCGCGTTTTCGGATGAGGCGTGGGCGCGTGTGAAGGGCCGCA
The DNA here is from genome assembly GCF_046030555.1 of Paraburkholderia sediminicola. GTDB lineage: Bacteria > Pseudomonadota > Gammaproteobacteria > Burkholderiales > Burkholderiaceae > Paraburkholderia > Paraburkholderia sediminicola_E. The sequence continues at coordinate 182,324 of NZ_JAQQCH010000016.1, forward strand.
CGGCGCCGAACGCGCATTGGTGCCTTGATGCCTCGCTTGCAGAGAATTTTTGGCACAACGCGGGCTATCACTACACGGCGCCGGTGTCCGGTGTGCTCGCCTTGCACGAGGCGCTGCGTCTCGTGTGCGCGGAGACGCTTGAAAAGCGCTTTGCGCGGCATTTGAAGTGTTCGGTAGCGCTTCAGGCGGGGATCACTGCGCTGGGCTTGCAACTCTATGCTCCCGCGCCTTGCCGCCTGAATTCAGTTGTCGGGATCGTTGTGCCGGAGCGGTTGAGTCCAGCCGATATCTGTGGCCACATCTCGCGGCATCACCAGGTGGAGATCTCAGGTTCGTTCGGGTTGCCGATTGTTCGCATCGGACAGATGGGCGAGCAGTGCCGGGAGCACAACCTGTTCAGGACATTGCATGCGCTTGGGCGGACGATGGTGGACCTTGGCGTTAAGGTTGAGTTGCCGGCTGGCGTCGCGGCGCTTGAACGTGGGTTGTCGGGAGGGAAGTGAGGGGGTGGGGCTGCTCGGCGCTTTGTTTGTCTGTGTTTTTATGGTGTTGGCGTTTCCCTCTTTGGGTTGCCTGCGCGGCGCTTATTGTTGTGTGCCTGCTTCTTTGGCCTTTCCTTGTT